>CAVTYA010000027.1:0-649029 GCA_963738765.1 uncultured Alphaproteobacteria bacterium
TATAGAGCGTCAGATTGATGCGGTGGTCGGTGACGCGCCCTTGCGGGAAATTATAGGTTCGGATGCGCTCCGAGCGGTCGCCGGAGCCGACTTTCTCGCGGCGATCTGCCGAGCGCGCCGCGTCGATGCGCTGCTGCTCGGCGTCATAGATGCGCGAGCGCAGGATGTTCATCGCCGACGCGCGGTTTTTGTGCTGCGAGCGGCTGTCCTGCATCATGACGACGATGCCGGTCGGGATGTGGGTGATGCGGATCGCCGATTTCGGTCTTGTTGACGTGTTGCCCGCCGGCGCCTTGCGCGCGCATGGTCTCGATTCGCAGGTCGTCGTTCTTGATGTCGACGTCGACATCCTCGACCTCGGGCAAGACAGCTACCGTTGCCGCCGAGGTATGAATGCGGCCCTGCGTTTCGGTGTCCGGCACGCGCTGCACCCGGTGCACGCCGGATTCGAATTTCAGTTTGGCGAACGCGCCGCGGCCCTGCACCTCGGCGACGATTTCCTTGTAGCCGCCCATGGTGCCCTCGCTGGCGGAGATCACCTCGACCTTCCAGCCCTGCAAGGCGGCGAACCGCTCATACATCCGGAACAGGTCGCCGGCGAACAGGGATGCCTCGTCACCGCCGGTACCGGCGCGAATTTCCAGCACCACGTTGCGGTCGTCCATGGCGTCCTTGGGCAATAGCGCGACGCGGATCTGCTGGGCGAGCTCGGTGCTGCGCGCGGCCAGCGTCGCAAGCTCGGCCTCCGCCATGCCGCGCATCTCGGCATCGACGGCGGGATCCGCGATCAGGCTTTCGGTATCGGCGATCTCGGCGCGCACGGCGCGATAGGCCTTGACCGCGTCGATCAGCGGATTGAGTTCGGCAAGCTCGCGCGTGATCGCGACGTATTTCTCGGAATTGAGCTGGCCAAGCAGCTCCGCCTCGAGGGAGGCGTGATGGGCGAGCAGGATATCGAGTTTGGCTTCGGGTAACATGGTGGCGTTCTCAATGGCGAAAGAGGGCGGTGGCGTTGTCGGGACCGGACCTCGCTACAACGACAGCCCCTCGGCTTCCGCGAATGCGGTCAGCTTCTCACGGATCGACACGCTGCCGGACGGCGCGTCCAATAGCGGCATGATCATCGCTTCGGCCTTCTTGGCGTCGAGATCGAGGATCAGCGCCTTGACCGGGCCGTGCCCGGTGGCGGACAGCGACAGCGAGCGATAACCCAGCGCGATCAGCGCCAGCGCGCCGAGCGGTTTTGACGCCATCTCGCCGCACAGGGAAGCCGCTTTTTTCGCGGCATTGGCCTTGACCACGATGTCGCGCAGCACGCGCAGGATCGGCGCCGACATGGTGTCGAACCGTTCGGAAACTTTTGCGTTGCCGCGATCGACCGCGAACAGGAACTGGAACAGATCGTTCGATCCGACCGAGACGAAATCGACTTTCTTCAGGAGTTCGTCCATCTGATAGAGCAGTGCCGGCACCTCGACCATGGTGCCGACATCGATGCGTTCCGGCAGCGCGTGGCCATGCTGGCGCAGGTAGGTCAGTTCGCGCTCGACAATGGCCTTGGCCTGATCGAATTCGGCGACTTCGGAAATCATCGGAAACATGATTTTCAGCGCGCGGCCGCCGCCGGCGCGCAGCAGCGCGCGAATCTGGCCGCGCAACAGTCCCGGCCGATCCAGCCCGAGCCGGATCGCGCGCCAGCCGAGTGCTGGATTTTCCTCGATCACGGTCTCCATATAGGGCAGCGCCTTGTCGCCGCCGATGTCGAGCGTCCGGAACGTGACCGGCTTGGTGCCTGCGGCATCCAGCACGGTGCGATACAGCGCGAGCTGGTCGCTGGTGCGCGGCAGGCTCTGGCCCACCATGAATTGCAGTTCGGTGCGGAACAGGCCGATGCCGGCGCTGCCGGTATCGTCGATATGCGGCAGGTCGATCACGAGGCCGGCATTGATCATCAGCTCGACCGGCTGGCCGTCCTTGGTCACGCAGGGCTTGTCGCGCAGCGCCGCATATTGCGCCTGACGCCGGGCGCGAAACCGCACCCGCTCGGCATAGGCCGATTCGATCTCGGCCGAGGGGCGGATGTAGATCGAGCCCGAGGTGCCGTCGACGATGATGGCGTCGCCGGGGTCGGCGATCCCGGGCGCGTTGGGTATTTCGCCGACGGCGGGAATGCCGAGCGCGCGCGCCACGATCGAGACGTGGGAGTTGGCGGTGCCTTCCTCCAGCACCAGGCCGCGCAGCCGCTTGCGGTCATAGTCGAGCAGCGCCGCGGGGCCCATCGCCCGCGCGATCAGAATGGCGTTTTCGGGAAGCTGCTCGCGCGACGGCGCGTGATCCTGGCCGACCAGTTGCCGCATCAGCCGATGGCCGAGATCCTCGAGGTCATGCAGCCGGTCGCGCAAATAGGGATCGGTCGAGCGCAGCATGCGCGCGCGGGTGTCGGACTGCACGCGTTCGACGGCGGCTTCCGCGGTCAGGCCGGTGGCGACCGCCTCATGCAGCTTGTGCGACCAGCCGTGATCGTTGGCGAACATGCGGTAGGCTTCCAGCACGTCGCGGTGCTCGCCGCCCTCGGCGACGTCGCCGCGCTCCAGCATGCGGTCGAGATCGGCGCGCAGTTTGGTCAGCGCCGCATCCAGCCGCTTGATTTCCTTCGGCAGGTCTTCGGCGATGTAATTGGTGATGACGACGCGCGGCTCGTGCAGCACCACATGGCCGAGCGCGATGCCGTCGGACAGGATCGCGCCGGTCTTGTGCAGCGAGTGCCGCGCCGCGGGCTCGGCGCCGGGCTGCGCCAGTGCTGCCAGTTCGCCGGAGGCGATCATCTCCGCCAGCACCATCGCGGTGGTCTGCAGCGCCTCGACCTCTTCCTCGACGTAGGTGCGCTTGGCGCGGTTCTGCACCACCAGCACGCCGAGCGTGTTGCCGGCGCGCAGGATCGGCACGCCGAGGAACGAATGGTAGATTTCTTCGCCGGTCTCCGGGCGGAACGAGAACGCCGGATGGCTTTGCGCGTCGTTCAGATTGAGCGGCGTCGCCTCGCTGGCGACGAGGCCGACCAGGCCTTCATGCGCGCTCAGGACCGTTCTGTGCACGGCGTCGCGGTTCAGACCTTCGGTGGCGTAGAGTTCGAGCGTGTTATCGACGCGCAGCACATAGGTCGAGCAGACCTCGGCCACCATATTGGCCGCGATCAGCACCACGATCTTGTCCAGCCGCTCCTGGGCCGAGACCTGCTCCGCCATGGTTTCGCGGAGCCGTCTCAACAAGACGCGGGGGCCTCCCGACGCGCTCCGCATGTGCCGATATCCTCCCCCGAAAAGCCAGCCTGCCGGGTGGCCGGTAGCTGGCGTGAAACTCAAGAAAAACAACAATTTTAGTCATTCGGCGCCGCCGCAAGCTTGCTCCCGGCCGAATCGGGATCGCCAAAACTGTGGCACAGTTTGCGGCTGCTCACCTATCAGGCCGTATAGCCAATCGAGGCTTGCTTTGCCAAGCAAAACGCCTGCCAGACGTAATAACGTCTCTGTCAGTCAATGCTGCGCCCGCGAAGCGAATGATTCGCCACAGCGTGAGCGATTTGGCGACTAGATCTCGCGCCAGCGAGCAAGGGAAAATTTTGCTGTTTCGATCGCCGAAAATGGATTGGAAGTCCGGAAAATGCGGCTCAACCTCCCCAAAATCACGCCTGGTCGAGCCCGTAGAGCGTGTGCAGCGTGCGCACCGCCAGTTCGGTATAGGCGGCGTCGATCAGCACCGAAAACTTGATCTCGGAGGTGGTGATGGCGCGGATGTTGATATTGCGCGCGGCCAGCGCCTTGAACGCCTGTGCTGCGACGCCGGCATGGCTGCGCATGCCGCTGCCGATCACCGAAACCTTGGCGACATCGGTGGCGCTGTCGAGCCGGGCATAGCCGATCTTGCTCTTGGACGCCGTGATGGTGTCGCGGGCGCGGTTATAGTCGGAAGCCGGCACCGTGAAGGTAAGGTCGGTGGTCTTGCCGTCCTCGGAGACGTTCTGCACGATCATGTCGACATTGATGTTGGCTTCCGCGAGCGGTCCGAAGATCGAAGCGGCGACGCCCGGCTTGTCCTCGATCTGGCGCACGGAAATCTGGGCTTCGTCCTTGGAAAAGGCGATGCCGGTGACGACGTGGCTTTCCATGATTTCCTCCTCGCTGCAGATCAGCGTGCCCGGCGGCTGGTTGGCGTGCGGGTCGATATCTTCGGGCTTGTCGAAGCTGGAGCGGACGAAAATCGGCATGTTGTGCACCATGCCGAGTTCCACCGAACGCACCTGCAGCACCTTGGCGCCCTGCGACGCCAGTTCCAGCATGTCCTCGAACGCGATCTTGTCGAGCCGTCGCGCCTTCGGAACCACGCGCGGATCGGTCGTATAGACGCCGTCGACGTCGGTATAGATGTCGCAGCGGTCGGCATGGATGGCGGCGGCGATCGCCACCGCCGAGGTGTCGGAGCCGCCGCGCCCGAGCGTGGTGATCCGGCCGGTCTGCGGGATTGATGCCCTGGAAGCCGGCGATGACGGCGACCTCCTTGCGATCCCTGAAACGGTTGATCATCTCGGCGCCGTCGATCTCCAGAATCCGCGCCGAGGCGTGGGCGTCGGTGGTCTTGATCGGGATTTGCCAGCCCTGCCAGGAGCGGGCCTGGATGCCGATGGCCTGCAGCGCGATCGCCAGCAGCCCGGAGGTGACCTGTTCGCCGGAGGCGACCACGGCGTCATATTCGCGCGCGTCATGCATCGGCGAGGCGTCGCGGCACCATTCCACCAGCTCATTGGTCTTGCCGGACATCGCCGACACCACCACGGCGACGTCATGGCCGGCGTCGACCTCGCGCTTGACGTGGCGCGCGACGTTGCGGATTCGGTCGATATTGGCGACGGACGTACCGCCGAATTTCATCACGAGGCGGCCCATGACGACGCGTGCATTCCCTGCGAGGATAAGTAAGGTGACCCGCGCGGAAACTGGAGCGCCCGGGCCGAAAGCGCGTATACATAGCGGCGCGGTCGGGGGCAAGCACCGGGCTCGTTTTTCACCCGGAAATGGCGCAAATTACTGTGGTAGCAGGTTAATTCAGGGCAGACGTATGGGGCGTTATATCGACGATATCCTGCAGCCCGGCGAGAAGGTGCTGTATTCGACCAACGCGCACTGGATGTTCTATTTGCCGGCGATCGCGGCCTGGGTCGTGGCGCTGGTGCTGCTGATCCTGTCCCGCTCGACGACCACCGAGGGCGTCGTGCTGTTCTGCCTGTCGGCCTCGGCCGTGGTCGGCGATCGCCGCGCTGTACTGGACGCCAAGGCCTGGTTCCATCGCTGGACCACCGAGACCGACGTCACCAATCTGCGCGTCGTCCACAAGACCGGCTTCATCAAGCGGCGCACCTTCGAGATGAGCCTCGACAAGGTCGAGAGCGTCGACGTCAACCAGAGCATCCTCGGCCGCATCCTCGATTACGGCGACGTGACCATGCGCGGCGTCGGCGAAGGCGCGGAGACGATCAAGACCATTGCCTCGCCGCTGGAGTTCCGCAACTACATCACCGCGCGATAGGGGCGCGCGCAACCCATGGCCATGCAACAGAATTCTTCCGCCAGCCGTGCCAGCGCCTCCGGCAGCACGGTCGATCCCGCCGAGATCGCAAAGTTCTCGAAACTGTCGGACGAGTGGTGGGATCCCAGCGGCAAGATGGCGCCGCTGCACAAGATCAATCCGCTGCGGCTGACCTATATCCGCGACGCCGCCTGCCGCAAGTTCGAGCGCAACGTCAAAAGCCTGAACTGCCTCTCCGGCCTGCGCATGCTCGATATCGGCTGCGGCGCCGGCCTGTTGTGCGAACCGTTCACGCGGCTCGGCGCCCAGGTGATCGGCATCGATCCGTCCGCCACCAACATCGCCGCGGCCAAGCTGCATGCCGACAAGGGCCATCTGTCGATCGACTATCGCTGCACCACGGTCGAAGAGATGGACGTGCGCGAGCGCTTCGACATCGTGCTGGCGATGGAGGTGGTCGAGCACGTCACCGATGTCGGCGTGTTCCTCAACCGCTGCGCGGCGATGCTCAAGCCGGGCGGCATGATGGTGATCTCGACGCTCAACCGCAACTGGAAGAGCTTTGCGCTGGCGATCGTCGGCGCCGAATACGTGCTGCGCTGGCTGCCGCGCGGCACCCATCAATGGGACAAGTTCGTCACCCCCGACGAACTCGCGCAGCATCTGTCGAACAACAAGCTCGCCATCACCGAGCAGGCCGGCGTGGTCTACAGCCCGTTCGCCGACAGATGGAGCATCTCGTCCGACATGGACGTGAACTACATGGTGGTGGCGGAGGGGGTGTAGGGTCTATCGTCGTCCCTGCGAACGCAGGGACCCATAGCCACCGATGTCGCGATAGTACAAGGCGATTGCCGACGTGCCTCCCGCGAGAGTCCGCGGCGTATGGGTCCCTGCGTTCGCAGGGACGACGTTGGGGTTGGTGTCGCATGCAATCCTGACAGTTGACCGGGACGGCTCGCCCGTCACGGTGGCCGCCATTTCCGCCGGCAACTAATCCCCCCACATGTTCACGCATCGCCTCGCTCTGGATTCCCTTCACCATCATCGCTGCGCTCGGCCAGGTCGCGCGCAATGCGATGCAGCGGTCGCTGACCGGGCCGCTCGGCACCTGGGGCGCGACCAATATCCGCTTCCTGTTCGGCTTTCCGTTCTCGATTCTGTTCTTCGCGGTCGTGGTTGCCGCGACCGGCGACCATGTGCCGTGGCCGACGGCGGCGTTCTGGCCGTGGCTGCTGCTCGGCGCGCTCAGCCAGATCGTCGCCACCGGCCTGATGCTGCTCGCGATGAACGACCGCTCGTTCGTGGTGACGACGGCGTATCTGAAGACCGAGGCGATCCAGACCGCGATCTTCGGCTTCGTCTTTCTCGGCGATCATCTGACGCTGCTGAAGGTGATCGCGATCCTGATCGCGACCGTCGGCGTGGTCATCACCGCGCTGCGGCCGGGCGGCGAGAAGGGTTTTGCGGATTTGAAGCCGACGATGCTCGGCCTTGTCGCCGCCGCGGCGTTCGCGCTGTCGGCGGTCGGCTTTCGCGGCGCGATCATCATGGTGCCCGGCGTCTCGTTCGTGACCGCGGCGTCCTACACGCTGGTGTTCGGGCTGTTCGTGCAGACGCTGGTGCTGACGATCTATCTGCTGTTGCGCGCGCCCGATGTGCTCAAGAAAATCCTCGGACTGTGGAAGCCGTCGATGTTGGCGGGCTTCATGGGCGCGTTCGCCTCGCAGTTCTGGTTCCTGGCGTTCGCGCTGACGGCGGCCGCCAATGTGCGCACGCTGGCGCTGGTCGAGGTGCTGTTCGCGCAGGGCGTGGCGTATTATTCGTTCAAGCAGCCGCTGTCGGCGCGCGAACTTGTCCGGCATCGCGCTGATCGTGATCGGCGTGGCGCTGTTGGTGGCGGTGCTCAGCGCTTGAACGGCGATCAGCACCGCGCCGGCGGCGATCAGGGCGATGCCGAGCCAGCCGTTCAGCGAGGGCCGTTCGCCGAGAAAGACCACGCCGAACAGCGCCACCAGCACGACGCTCAGTTTGTCGATCGGCGCCACCAGCGTCGCCGGCCCAAGCTTCAGCGCGCGGAAATAGCAGAGCCACGACGCGCCGGTGCCGAGCCCGGACAGCACCAGGAAGATCCAGCTCTTGGTCGAGATCGGGCCGGACTGAGTGAACTGACCGGTCGCGAACAGGATCAGCGCCAGGCTGATCAGCACGACGATGGTGCGGATCAAGGTCGCGAGATCGGAATTGATGTCCTCGACGCCGATCTTGGCGAAGATCGCGGTCAGCGCGGCGAACACGGCGGACAGCAGGGCCCAGACCAGCCAGGAAGGAAGCGTGTCGGGGCTCATCAGGAGGTCTTCAACATAGCAAAGGCCGTCATTGCGAGGAGCGAAGCGACGAAGCAATCCATACTTTTTGTGCGGATAGATGGATTGCTTCGCTTCGCTCGCAATGACGCAGCACGTCAGTTCCGGTCGTCCGGCAGCACCGGCAGCGGCGACACCTCGACGCCTTCGTCGATCAGCGCGCGCGCTTCGTCCGGCGAGGCCTCGCCGTAGATCGGGCGGTGCTCGATGTCGCCGTAGTGCATCTTGCGCGCTTCGTTGGGAAAGCGCTCGCCGACATTGTCGGCGTTCTTGACGATATGGTCGCGCAATTCCTTGAGCTTGGCGCGCAGCTCGCGCTCCTGCGCCATCATCAGCGGCGTCGATCCCGGCGCGGCCACTTCCGTCGCGGCAGCATCCGCGGGCGCAGCCGGCGCGGGCGCGCGCTGTCGCGGCCCTTCTTGCTCACGATCTGCGGGGCCATGATGGCCTTCTCGACCTTGGCCGAGCCGCAGGCCGGGCAGTTCACCAGCTTGCGCTTCTCCTGGGAATCATAGGCCGACGAGCTCTGGAACCAGCTTTCGAACGCATGGCCGCGCTCGCAGCGCAGGCGTACCGGATCATGCCGATCCCCGCACCAGATGCAGATGTTCCGGGCCGGCCTTGGGATCGGCGACGCCGAAGCGCCGGCCGTGCTGCAGCGACGGCACGGTTTTGCGCGCGGTCTCGACCTTGGCGGGATCGATCTTCGCCAGGAAGACGCCGGGCTCGACGCCGCCTTCGGCCAGCACCTCGCCCCAGGGGTCGACGATCAGCGAGTGGCCATAGGTCTCGCGCTTGTTCTCGTGCATGCCGGCCTGCGCCGCGGCGAACACGAAGCAGCCGTTCTCGATGGCGCGGGCGCGCAGCAGCGTGTGCCAATGCGCCTCGCCGGTCTTGCGGGTGAAGGCGGACGGCACCGTGAGGAACGACGCGCCGGCTTCGGCGAGCGCGCGGTAGAGCGCCGGAAAGCGCACGTCGTAGCAGATCGTCAGCCCGATGCGGCCCCACGGCAGGTCGGAGATCACGGCGGTTTCGCCGGGCTGGTAGTTGGCGGATTCGCGATAGCTCTCGCCGCCGGGCAGATCGATGTCGAACATGTGGATCTTGTCGTAGCTGGCGAGCACGTTGCCGTCGGGTCCGATCAGGAACGAGCGGTTGACCGCCTTCTCCGGCGAGAAGCGCAGCGCCAGCGAGCCGATATGCAGATGGATCTTCAGTTCGGCCGCCAGCGCGCGATAGGCTTTCAGCGACAGGTCGTCCTCCTCGCCGCCAGATGCTCGAACAGCGCCTTGCGGTTCAGCTGCATCATGTTGCTCACTTCGGGGGTGAGCACATAGTCGGCGCCTTGCGCCGCCGCCTCGCGGATCAGTTTGGTGCCCTGCTCGAGGCTCGGCTCGGGCAACAGCCCGGTGCGCATCTGCACCATGGCGGCGGTAAAGCGTGTTGTCAGCGCTCATGAGCTAGGCCTTTTCGCCCGCCAGCATCGCATCGAGCTTGCCCTCGCGGTCCAGCGCGTAGAGCTCGTCGCAGCCGCCGACATGGGTGTCGCCGATGAAGATCTGCGGAAAGGTCGAGCCGGCGCCGGCGCGATCATACATCTGCTGGCGAAGCGTCGGGTCGGTCGCGACATCGAATTCGGTGAACGCGGCCTTCTTGCGCGTCAGCAGCGATTTGGCGGCGGTGCAATAGCCGCAGCCCGGACGGGTATAGATTTCAATGGCAGCGGTCATGTCGCGCTCTGTTGTTGAAGGATTGCCGAATTATATGGGAGCTTTGTGGGTGTCCACAACCCGCGCGAACACCAGCACGTCGACCTGCGGCGGCCTTGGCGCGCAACAACGCCCGCGCGCAGGCGTCGACGGTGGCGCCCGAGGTCAGGACGTCGTCGACCAGGATCACGCGGCGGCCCGGCAATGTCGGCGTTGCGGTCGGCAGCGACCTTGAAGGCGCCCTGCACGTTGCTGGCGCGCTGCGACCGCGACAGGCCGATCTGCTGCTCGGTGGCGCGGACCCGCCGCAGCGCTTCGGCGGCCAGTTTGACGCCGCTTTGCCTGCGCAATGACGCGCGCCAGCGCGCCGGACTGGTTGTAGCGGCGGCTCCAGCCGCGCCGCCAGTGCAGCGGAACCGGGACCAGCATGTCGGCTTCGGCGAGCAGTTCCTGTCCGGCGCGCGCCATCCAGCGGCCCATCGCGGGCGCCAGATCGGTGCGGTCCTGGTATTTCAGCGCATGCACCAGCGTGCGCGCGACGTCGTCATAGCGCACCGCGGCGCGGGCGCGCGCATAGGCCGGCGGATTGGCGATCGCTTCCATCGACAGCAATTCCGGGCCGGGATCGTAGACAAAGGGAATGCCGAGCCGCGGGCAGTACGGCGGCGCGATGAACGACAGCTTTGCCCAGCAGTCGGCGCAGACGCCTTCGCCGTCGACCGGCTCGCGGCAGGACACGCACAGCGTCGGCAGCGCGATGTCGAGCGCGAGCCGCGCGGTATGCGCCCACACGCCACGGACGGCGTCCAGCGCGCCGCGCAAATGGCCGGCAGATGGAGCGGGGTGGTGATGCCTCGGCGTCCATGGGCGGAGGCTAACGCCGGGATGCGCGATGCTCAAGCGGCGGATTGCCAGATGTTACGGGATCGGCGTACCAACCGGCATGGCTGCAAACCCCAACGCCGCGCCCATCCTGTTCGACCGCGCCTTGCTGCGCGCGCGGCAGGCACGTGCGCAGCGTGGCGACCGGCGACCTTCCTGCTCGACCGCGTCGTCGAGGACATGGCGGAGCGGCTTGCAGGCGGTGATGCGGGATTTTTCCGACGTCGCCGATGTCTGGACGCCGGGCGCGGCGCTGCAGGAATCGTTGCGCGGCCGCTTCACGTCGATCGGTCATATCGGACTGGACGCCTCCGAGACGCTGCCGCTGCAGCCGGAATCGCTCGATCTCGTGGTCTCCGCGCTGGCCTTCCAGTTCGTCAACGACCTGCCGGGCGTGCTGGCGCAGATCCGCCGCGCGCTGAGGCCGGACGGGCTGTTGCTGGCGGCGATGATCGGCGGCGATACGCTGACCGAGTTGCGCCAGTCCTTTGCCGCGGCCGAGGCCGAATGCGAAGGCGGGGTGTCGCCGCGCGTCGCGCCGTTTCGCCGATCTGCGCGATGTCGGCGCGCTGTTGCAGCGCGCGGGCTTTGCGCTGCCGGTCACCGATGTCGATCGCGTCGTGGTGCGCTACGACAACGCGTTCGCGCTGATGGCAGATCTGCGGCGGATGGGCGCGACCAATGTCCTGATCGAGCGGCGGCGGACGCCGACCCGCCGCGCCACCATGTTGCGGATGGCGCAGATTTACGCGCGAGCGCTTTGCCGATCCCGACGGCCGCATCCGCGCCACCTTCGACGTGATCTGGCTGTCCGGCTGGGCGCCGCATGAAAGCCAGCCAAAGCCGCTGCGGCCGGGTTCGGCGAAGGCGAGTCTGGAGGCGGCGGTGAAAGGCTGACCCTCCCTGGAGGGGAGTGTCGACGCGACCCGGCGACGCGTAGCGTCGTCCGGAAGAGCGCGGGCTGGTGACGGTCGATCATCGAACGTGTCCGAGCTGAGGACAGTCACCCCACGCCGTCTCGCATTTCGCTACGCTCGATGCGCGCCGACCCTGCCCCTCCAGGGGAGGGCGAGACGGTCACATCAACAAATCGATCAGATGCGGGATCAGCGGAATGTCCGCCGGCGGCATCGGGTAGTCGCGCAGTTTGTTGGCGCGGACCCAGGCCAGTTGCTGGCCTTCGCGCGCGATCACCTGGCCCTCCCAGCGCCGGCAGATGTAGAGCGGCATCAGCAGATGAAAGTTGTCATAGGCGTGGCTGGCGAAGGTCAGCGGCGCCAGGCACGGCTCGCTGACGGTGATGCCGATTTCCTCGTGCAGTTCGCGGATCAGCGTCTGCTCCGGCCGTTCGCCGGGCTCGACCTTGCCGCCGGGAAATTCCCACAGGCCGGCCAGCGCCTTGCCTGCCGGGCGCTGCGCGATCAGCACGCGCTTGTCGGCGTCGACCAGCGCGCAGGCGACGACGAGGGTGAGCTTTGATGTCGCTCAAGAGCGGTAGTCGCCGTTGATCGCGACATATTCCTTGGTGAGGTCGCAGGTCAGCACGCGGTCGCGGCCCTTGCCGAGCCCAAGCGCGATCTTGATCTGGATCTTCGGATTCTTCATCACTTGCGAGACTTCCGCCTCGTTGTAGGACGGATCGCGCGCGCCGCTCTTGGCGACGCGGATGCCGTTGAACGAGATCGACAGCTTGTCGCGATTGGCGGGCTCGCCGGCCTTGCCGACCGCCATCACCACGCGGCCCCAATTGGCGTCCTCGCCGGCGATCGCGGTCTTCACCAGCGGCGAATTCGCCACCGACATCGCGATCTTGCGCGCCGAGGCCTTGGTCGTCGCGCCCTCGACGATGATCTCGACCAGCTTGCGCGCGCCTTCGCCGTCGCGGGCGACCTGTTCGGAGAGGTCGGCGAGCACTGCGCTGAAACGCCTTGGTGAAGGCCTTCAGCCGGGGGTCGCTGGCGCGGCTGATCTTTGGCGCGCCGTGGGCGGCGGCGGCACCCGTGGCGAAGGCGAGCAGCGTGTCCGACGTCGAGGTGTCGCCGTCGATGGTCAGCGGCGTTGAAGGTGTCCTCGACGCCGCTCTTGAGCAGCGACTGCAGCACGCCGGAGGACATCGGCGCGTCGGTGAACACGAACGACAGCATGGTCGCCATATCAGGCATGATCATGCCGGCGCCCTTGGCCATGCCGTTGATGGTGACCTTGGCCTTGCCGAGCTTGACGGTCGCGGTCGCGACTTTCGGAAAGGTGTCGGTGGTCATGATGGCCCTGGCCGCGTTCATCCAGTCGCCGGGCACGGCGCTTTCGGCCAGCGTCGCCAGCACGCCGTCGAATTTGGTGGCGTCGAGCGGCTCGCCGATCACGCCGGTGGAGGCGAGAAACACCTCGTTGGCGCTGCAGCCGACCGCCTTGGCGGCGATCTGCGCCGTCAGCGCGGTCGAGTGCTTGCCGGTCTTGCCGGTGAAGGCATTGGCGTTGCCGGAATTCACCACCAGCGCGCGCGCCTGCGCCCTTGGCCAGTTTGGCGCGGCACCATTCCACCGGGGCGGACGGGCATTTCGACTTGGTGAAGACGCCGGCAACCGTCGTGCCCTTGTCCATCACCGCCAGCAGCACGTCGGTGCGGCCCTTGTAGCGGATGCCGGCCGCAGCGGTCGCAAGCTTGACGCCCGCGATCACGGGCATCTCGGGGACATCGGTCGGGGCGAGGGGGGAAACGGCGGTGGACATGGATGGGCGCCTCGTATCAACGAAAAAATTCAGTCGTCATGACCGGACTTATTCCGGCCATCCACGTCTTCATCACCTGTCAATGAAGGCCTTAAGACGTGGATGCCCGGGCCATTATCTGGCCCGGGCATGAACGTCTAAACTACTGAACTTAGGTGGCGAAGTCGATTTACTTCTTCGCCGGCGCCATCTTGGAGTCGGCGGGCTTGGCTGCCGGGTCCTTGGCCGCGTCCGGCTTGGCATCGGGCTTGGCATCGGACTTGGCCGTCTCTTCCGGCTTGTCCATGCGCTCGACCTTGGCGGTTTCGCGCAGCTTGGCGACGTAGTCGGCCTGCGCCTTGCGCGTCACATAGGTTTCGATCTGGGCCTTGACCTGCTCGAAGTCCGGCGCCTTGCGGTTGCGCTTTTCCTCGACCTTGATGATGTGCCAGCCGAACTGCGACTTGACGGGATCGGAGATCTTGCCGGGCTCGAGCGCGAACGCGACCGCGGAGAATTCCGGCACCATCTGCTCCTTGGTGAAGAAGCCGAGATCGCCGCCATCGGAAGCGCCGGGATCCTTGGACTTCTTCTTGGCGAGTTCGGCGAAATCGCGCGCCCTTGTCCAGTTCGGCCTTGACCGCCTTGGCCTCGTCCTCGGTCTCGACCAGGATGTGCCGGGCGTGCACTTCCTGTTCGCCGGTGATCTGCTTGGAGGCGTCCTCATAGACCTTCTTCATGGCCTCGTCGGTGGTCGCCGCCTTGCCTTCGCTCGCCAGCAGGCTGTCCATCAGAAGCCGGTTGCGCGTGAACGCCAGGCGCTTCTTGAAATCCTCGGAATTCTCGACCTTCTTGTCCTCGGCCGCCTTGGCGACGATCTTCAGGTCGATCAGGAACGACAGCACGTTGTCCTTCTTGGTCGCCGGGTCCATCTGCGCCAGGCTGGGGCCGAGTTCCTCTTCGGCCAGCGCCACGTCGCTCTGGCGGATCTCGGCGCCGTTAACCTTGGCGAGCACGGGATTGTCCTCGGCGCGTGCCGGCAGGCCCAAGACCGGAGCAAGGCCAAAACTGCCGCCAGGCAGCCGTCACGGCCAGGGAGGCCAAGCCGAAGCGCAGGCCGGTTTTCGTTTCCGGGAACGGGGAGGTCATGCAAAATCCTTGTCTTGAAGATGGGGAGGCTAAAGGCGGCGGGACACTCGCCCAACCATCGGGCATTGGCAACGCGAAAAGTCTGTCAAAATGATGAATTCCCGGACAGGCCAGCGCCCCAAATCGGTGGCCTCAGCCACGTTGACAAGCCTCTGGCCCAGCCATATCTCTGCCCCATCGTGTCAACGGCGATAGCGCTTGTTTTGCTGCGTTTTTGGCCGTTGAACCTTGGATTGCTTAATTCCCACTCATTAGGCGGATGACCCCTCGGTTTGGGGCTTTTGCCGCGATGCGTCACGGTGAGTTGATAGGTAATCCGCTGGACCACGTCACGGCTGCATCGCAGAACCGCTAAAGACAGGAATTCGGTATGATCGGCGCGCTCGCCCGCAAGTTTTTCGGCTCCGCCAACGACCGGCGGGTGAAGGGATATCAGTCCCGCGTCAGCGCCATCAACGCGCTCGAGCCCGAACTCACAGCCCTCTCGGACGAGGCGCTGAAGGCCCGCACCGCCGAATTTCGGAAGGAGCTCTCCGACGGCAAGACGCTCGACGACATCCTGGTTCCGGCCTTCGCCACCGTGCGCGAGGCGGCCAAGCGCACCCTCGGCCAGCGCCATTTCGACGTCCAGCTGATCGGCGGCATGGTGCTGCATGAAGGCGACATCGCCGAGATGAAGACCGGCGAAGGCAAGACGCTGGTGGCAACGCTTGCGGTCTATCTCAACGCGCTGGCCGGCAAGGGCGTCCACGTCGTCACCGTCAACGACTACCTCGCCAAGCGCGACTCCGAATGGATGGGCCAGATCTACGGCTTCCTCGGCATGACCACCGGCGTCATCGTGCACGGGCTCGACGACGGCGAGCGCAAGAACGCCTATGCCTGCGACATCACCTACGGCACCAACAACGAATACGGCTTCGACTATCTGCGCGACAACATGAAGTACCGGCTCGAGGACATGGTCCAGCGCAGCCATTTCTACGCCATCGTCGACGAAGTCGACTCGATCCTGATCGACGAGGCGCGCACGCCGCTGATCATCTCCGGCCCGCTCGACGACCGCTCGGAATTCTACAACACCATCGACACCTTCCTGCCCAAACTCGGCAAGACCGATTACGACGTCGACGAGAAGCAGCGCACGGTGACGCTGACCGAAGCCGGCATGGAGAAGATCGAGACCCTGCTGCGCGAGGCCGGCCAGCTCAAGGGCGACTCGCTGTACGACGTCGAGAACGTCTCGGTCGTCCATCACATCAACCAGGCGCTGCGCGCGCATTCCTTGTTCACCCGCGACAAGGACTACATCGTCCGCGACGACGAGGTCATCATCATCGACGAGTTCACCGGCCGCATGATGCAGGGCCGCCGCTATTCCGAGGGCCTGCACCAGGCGCTGGAAGCCAAGGAGCACGTTCAGGTCCAGCCGGAAAACCAGACGCTGGCCTCGATCACCTTCCAGAACTATTTCCGGATGTACGAAAAGCTCTCCGGCATGACCGGCACGGCGCTGACCGAAGCCGACGAATTGTTCGACATCTACAAGCTCGAGGTCGTCGAAATCCCGACCAACGTCCAGGTCGCGCGTCTCGACGAGGACGACGAGGTCTATCGTACCCAGAACGAGAAATATGCGGCGATCCTGGCCGAGGTCGAGCGCGCCAACGCCCGGCTGCAGCCGGTGCTGGTGGGTACGGCCTCGATTGAAAAATCCGAAGTGCTGGCCGATTACCTGAAGAAGAACGGCTACAAGCAGATCGATTTCGGCAGCGAACACGGCATGGAGAAGCTCTATGCCGCGGCGCGCGCGGGCAAGCCGGCAAAGCTGTTCGCGGTGCTGAACGCGCGCTTCCACGAACAGGAAGCCTATATCGTCGCCGAGGCCGGCGTGCCCGGCGCGATCACGATCGCGACCAACATGGCCGGCCGCGGCACCGACATCAAGCTCGGCGGTTCGCTCGACATGCGGATCCAGCAGGAGACTGTCGGGATTACCGACGAGGCCGAGAAGGCCGCCAAGATCGAGCGCATCAAGGCCGATATCGAGCGCTTCCGCGACATCGTGCTGAAAGCCGAAGACATCGTCGAGATCGAGCCCGCGAAGGGTGCGAGGCCGGCGAAAACCGTGAACAAGCCGGGCGGGCTCTACATCATCGGCTCCGAACGCCACGAATCGCGGCGCATCGACAACCAGCTGCGCGGCCGCTCCGGCCGCCAGGGCGACCCCGGACGCTCAAAATTCTTCCTGTCGCTGGAAGACGATCTGATGCGGATCTTCGGCTCCGACCGGCTCGATTCCATGCTGACGCGGCTCGGCCTGAAAGAGGGCGAGGCCATCATCCATCCCTGGATCAACAAGGCGCTGGAAAAGGCCCAGCAGAAGGTCGAGGCCCGCAACTTCGACATCCGCAAGAACCTGCTCAAATTCGACAACGTCCAGAACGACCAGCGCAAGGTGATCTTCGACCAGCGCGTCGAGCTGATGAAGAGCGACAGCGTGGCCGAAATGGTCACCGACATGCGTCATGACTTCATCGACGATATCGTCGCCAAGCATGTGCCGGAACACGCCTATGCCGAGCAGTGGGACGTCGCGGGCCTCAAGGAAGAACTGCGGCGCGTGCTCGACGTCGATCTGCCGGTCGACGCCTGGGCCAAGGAAGAGGGCATCGCCGACGAGGAACTGCTGACGCGCATCGAGAACCATGTCGACGAGCACATGGCGGCCAAGGTCGCGCAGTGGGGCCCCGACGTGATGCGCTACGTCGAGAAGACCATTTTGCTGCAGACGCTGGATCATCTCTGGCGCGAGCATCTGATCATGCTCGACCATCTGCGCCAGGTGATCGGGCTGCGCGGCTACGGCCAGCGCGATCCGCTGCAGGAATACAAGTCGGAAGCCTTCGGCCTTTATGAGGCGATGACCACGCATCTGCGCGAGGCGGTGACGGCGCAATTGATGCGCGTCGAGATCGTGCCGCCGGAAGAGCAGCAGCCGGCGTTGCCGCCGATGGAAGCCCACAAGCTCAATCCGGATACCGGCGAAGACGAGATGGCGTTCGCCAACGCCTCGCTGGTGCCGGCAACCGCCGCTGCCGATCGCGATCCGAAGAACCCGTCAAGCTGGGGCAAGGTCGGCCGCAACGAGGATTGCCCCTGCGGCAGCGGCAAGAAGTACAAGCACTGCCACGGCAAGTACGCGTGAGCTGACGCGCAGCGAAGCGAAGAATCCGTAGATGGGGTAGCGGGCCCCGGTCTGCCCTCCAAGCAAACCGCGCTTGCTACGGCGCTATTGATGGCGCGCTGCGCGCGGCTTGCTTGGAGGGCGGGCGGTCGTCCCTCACATTGATGGTGTGACGGAGTCGAGGGATGAGCCTCGCTCCAAGCATCGAGGAGAGACGACCATGGACCATTATGCCGGAATCGACGTGTCATTGGAATGCTCGAGTGTGTGCGTTGTGGATGCGAGCGGTAAGATTGTGCGGGAAGCGAAGGTGGCGAGTGATCCCGAGGCGCTGATCGCCTGGTGGGTAGAGCGCAGCGAAACCCACCGTCTGCGTGGGCTTGCTCAAGCTAATGGGTTTCGCTGCGCTCTACCCATCTACGTTCCGGCGCGTTGAATCGACTCGGCCGCGAACCGCGAAGTGAGCGGTTTCACAAGCTTTAAATGGTCTCCCGAATTTTTTTCTTCCCAAAGCGGACTCTCGATACAAATCATTGCGGCTGCGTTAGAGCTTGGGCGTGGCACGCGGGCTTCGTTGGCACACGCCGGACGTGGCAAAGGCGTCGGGAGTACGGCTTCAATCATGAATACCGTTACCAGCGCATTTGCGGTGTCGCCGCGCGGCGCAACGCGAACGAGCGCGCGCGCGGCATTGCTTGCAACCACAGCCCTAGTCGCGGCAGTCGCGCCGCTTTCGCTCTTGATGGTGTCGCTTTCGGCTTCGACCGTGTTCGCCGCCGGCGCGGCGGGCGCTCCGGGCGTTGCTGGTCCCAATGGCTTTGGTCCAGGCGGCAATGGTAGCTCCGGCCTGCCGGGTGGCGCTGGCGGTGCCGGCAACCCTGATGGTGGCGTCGGCGGCGTGGGCGGCAACGGCGGAAATGCCGTTAATGGCTTGGATGCACCGCCGGCGATCACCCCTGGCGCCACCGGCCTCTCGGGCCAGAACGGCGGTTCAGGCGGCTTCGGCGCGGCAGGCGGAAATGGTGGCGCGGGCGCCGCCGGCGTGCAGATCAACAGCGGCGCTGCATTCACAAATGCACAGACGGTTATCGGCGGTGCGGGCGGCACGGGTGGAGCGGGCGGCGCGGGTGGCGACGGCGCAACTGCCGGCAGCGGCAGCGACGGCGTCAACGGTGTGAACGGCTCGACCGGTGCCGCGCCAGGTCAATCCGGCAGCTCCGGCATGGACGGTGGCGCTGGCGGCGCGGGTGGCCAGGGTGGCCCCGGCGGCAATGGCGGTAGTGGCGGCTCGGGTGCAAATGGCGGCACCGGCATGCAGATCACGACCAGCGCCGCGATTACAAACGCCGGCAGCATCACCGGCGGAGTGGGCGGCACGGGCGGCACGGGCGGCGCCGGCGCCACGGGCGGCGCGGGTAACGCGGGTGGCCATGGCGCGAACGGAGGCAATGGCGGCAGCGGCATCGACGGGCTGGCCGGCGCTCCTGCTGTCAATCCGGGCGACAGCGGTTCACCCGGCCAGGCTGGCGGCAATGGCGGATCCGCTGGAAACGGCGGCCCAGGCGGCGCTGGCGGGGTTGGTGGCAACGGCGGCGCGGGCGGCACCGGCGGCGCGGCCGGCAATGGCGGCGTGGGTCTTTCTTTCAGCAGCGGTGGCACGTTGAACAATCAAGGCGGCATTGCCGGTGGGAATGGCGGAGCGGGCGGCGGCGGCGGCGCGGGCGGAAGTGGTGGCTCGGGCGGCACGGGTGGCGCGGGCGGTTCTGCTGGATTGGTCGGCGCCGGCAGCTTGGGCGGTTCGGGCGGCGCCGGACTCGGAGGCGGCGCGAACGGCCCGAACGGCGCACCCGGCACAGCCGGTAACCCTGGCGTTGCTGGCGTTACCGGTCTGTCGGGCAACAATGGTGCCACGGGCGTTACCGGTGCCGCAGGTTCAAGTGGCGCAGGAGGAGTTGGCGTCACCGGCGCCAACCTCGCGATCATCAACAGCGGAGCGATTTCGGGAGGTCTTGGCGGCGACGGATTGACGCGCGCCGACGCCATCTTGTTCACCGGCGGCGGCAACAGCCTCACGCTCGCGGCGGGCTATTCCATCATCGGCAATGTTGTCGGCACCGGGACCGATACCTTCCAACTCGGCGGAAACGGTACCGGCTCCTTCAATCTCGGCTCGATCGGATCCGTCCAGCAATATCGCGGCTTCTCGACGTTCAATGTCGTCGGCGGTACCTGGACCGCAAGCGGTGCCTATGGCCAGAACAATGCGTGGACCCTTGCGGGCGGCACGCTCAATGTCTTGGGCGATTTATCGGCGGCCACGAGCCTGACCGTGAGCGGCGGCATGCTGATGGGCACCGGTACGGTCGGCAGCACGCAGATCAATTCCGGCGGAACGTTCGCGCCTGGCTCCGGCACACCGCAGACGTCGATGAACGTAAACGGCAACCTCGCGTTCCAGTCGGGAGCGCAATATGTGCTGTTTCTCGCTCCCGCCACGTCGTCATTCGCCAGCGTTACCGGCAGCGCAACGCTCGGCGGCGCCACGGTCAGCGCCTTCTATGCGAACGGCGCTTATGTTGAGAAAAAATACACGATCCTGACCGCGGCAGGCGGCGTCAGCGGAACGTTCGGTTCTCTTGTCAACACGAACCTGCCATCCAACTTCAAGACGAGCCTGAGCTACGACGGCAACAATGCCTATCTTGATCTGGCATTGAACTTTACTCCGCCGCCGGGACCCGCGTCCCCGAACTTCGGTCGCGGGCTGTCGGATAACCAAAATGCCGTCGGCAACGCGCTGATCAACTTCTTCAACAGCACGGGCGGCATTCCCCTGGTGTTCGGTACGCTGACGCCGACCGGGCTGAGCCAGATCTCCGGCGAGACCGCTGTCGGCTCGCTAGAGACGACGTTTGACGCGATGACGCAGTTCATGGGCGTGATGACCGATCCTTTCATCGGCGGCCACGGCAGCGGCGTTTCGTCGTCGACGGGCGCAACGGGCTTTGCCGAGGATGACAATCAGGCAGCGATCAGACGCTCCGATGCCTATGCCATGCTCGGCCGGACGCCGCCCGCCCCCTTCGAGGCGCGCTGGAGCACATGGGCCGCGGGTTTTGGCGGCTCGCAGACCACCGGCGGCAATGCGGTGATCGGATCAGGCCGCGAGACAAGCCGGATTTACGGCTCGGCGGTCGGCGCGGATTACCTGTTCTCGCCATTCACGCTGGCCGGCTTTGCGCTCGCCGGCGGCGGTACCAATTTCAGCGTCGCCAATGGCGGCTCGGGACGTTCCGACCTGTTCCAGGCGGGCGCTTATGTGCGGCAAACGGTTGGGCCCGCTTATGTCACGGCGGCGTTGGCCTATGGCTGGCAGGACATCAGCACCGATCGGGTTGTGACCGTTGCCGGCATCGATCATCTGCATGCGGAGTTCAACGCGAATGCCTTCTCGGGCCGCGTCGAGAGCGGGTACCGCTTTGTCGCGCCATGGACCGGCGGTCTTGGCATTACGCCTTACGCGGCCGGACAGTTCACGACCTTCGACCTTCCGGCGTATGCTGAAAGCATGGTGTCGGGCGCCAGCACCTTTGCCCTGTCCTATCGGTCGAAAGGCGTCACCGACACCCGCAGCGAACTCGGCATTCGCACCGACCGATCCTATGCGATGCAGGATTCGATCCTGACCTTGCGCGCTCGCCTGGCCTGGGCGCACGACTTCAATCCGGACCGCTCGATCGGCGCGACCTTCCAGGCGTTGCCCGGCGCGTCCTTCACGGTCAATGGTGCTGCGCAGGCGGCCAACTCGGCGCTAACCACAGCCTCTGCCGAGTTGAAATGGCTCAACAACTGGTCCGTCGCCGCGACATTCGAAGGCGAGTTCTCCGGCGTCACCTCGAGCTACGCCGGCAAGGGCGTGGTGCGTTACGCGTGGTAAGCAGACTCCCGCTATTGCCAACAGCGAACCTGACCGCCCGGGCAGGGCCTCGGCGTCCCTAGAGCGTTTTCAAGCGAAGTGGAAACCGGTTCGCGTCAAGAAAACGCGTCAAATCAAGAATCCGGAGCCCCGTTTCGATTCAATCGAAACGGAAAAGGCTCTGGCGTGTATCGCTCCCAATCGGATGTTGTGACGATCAACAGCCTACTCACCGGGGCACGAGGGCCTTCGCATTGCCATCTGAAAAAAGTGCCGGCACGTCGAACTTGCCGGTCTGCAGGTCATATCTGCAGCGCCAGCCGTTCACCACGCCGGTCTGCATCGGTTTGCGCCCCTTGACGTCGGCATCCGCCGACAGGGCGATCAGAACATAGCGGTTCGCCGGCCAATCGACGCCGTGGCTGCGATAGTTGTCCTCGAGCCCTTTCAGCAGAAACGCCGAGTCGTGATACTCCGGCGCCTTCACGAGCTTTCGCCAGTCGGGCCTGGTCTTCATATAGTCCCACGCCAGGTCGCCGAGCGGCCTCTTGCTTGCGCGCGAATAGCCCTGCGGCGTGAGGCGGTACAGATGGAGCGTGGAGGTGCCCGAGCCGATCTTTTGCACGCGAACGATCCATTTCAGATCGCTGGTGAAGATAAAATCCGCGGCATAGTCGGCCAGCTCCGGATCGAGCAGCGTGAGTGCGCCCTGCCGGCGTACCCAGAACTGCAATTTCCAATCCTCGGTATCCTTGTTCAGATATTGCTCGATCGCTACCGAGCCGTCCGGCGATTTCTGGGTGTACTTCTCTTCGATCTTGTAATCCGCGGGCGGAGCCGCCGGCGGCGCGGCGGCCGCGCCGGTGCAGACGCCGATGCTGCACGCAACGAGCAGGCCGATCCAATATGTGCTGCCCTTCATTGTCTGGCTCCTTTGATCCGGTCACGCGATTAGTCGCGCATGTCCCGATCTAGTTCATTGTGGGCTCACTGGCGGCTTTCTGAATTCGGCGGGATATTCGCGTGCTCTACCGGTTCCAGGTAAGCCGGCAAACGACGGAGCCCCCCTCGGGAGCGCGACTTGAACCTTGTTAGGTTTGCGCTCTACTAAGATCATGAATGCGATCGAGAACTCATTCGCCGAATGAACTTTTCAAGATCGTCTCTCCTCGCGCCATTGGAAGAGGAATCGCGATGAGACTGGCACTTTCCGCCATGGCATTGGTGGTTGGGTTTGGCTGTTCTGCGGCCGCCGGCGAGCAGCCACTCACCGAGCTTTTGGCGGCTTGCGATCAAGCTGCCGCTCATCCGTTTGACAACACGCGACCGGCCGGAGTTCCCGGTGTAAATTATGCAAAAATCGTCCCGGAAACGGCAATCAGTGCCTGCAAGGAGGCAGCAACGGCTGCTCCGGACGATGCCCGGATTACGATGCAGCTCGGCCGGGCCTACGAAGCGGCGAAAAATTTTGATGCGGCGCGGATTCAATATTTCGAGGCGTATCAACATGGCAATGCCCAGGCCGCAGCCGGTCTCGCGTTACTTTATGTAAATGGAGAAGGCGTTGCCAAGGATGACGCCGAAGCGGTCCGGCTGTTCAAAGTCGCGGCAGACCTCGGAAATGCCATGGGCCAAAACGGTCTTGGCTATCTCCTTCTACAAGGTCGTGGTGGTCCGAAAGACGATATTGAAGCCGCCCGGCTATTCAAGCTCGCAGCGGATCAGGGCTACCCCGCAGCCCAGGAGAATCTCGGTCGCCTCTATCGGGCGGGGCGCGGTGGGCTGCCCAAAGATGAAGCTGAAGCTGTGCGTCTCTTCAAACTTGCTGCCGATCAGGGCCATGCAGGAGGACAGGCAAGTCTCGGGTTTGCCTATCTGAGCGGGCTGGGCGGACTGAAGGATGCACGCGAAGCCGTGCGTCTGTTCAAGCTCTCGGCAGATCAAGGTAGCGCTGTGGGACAAATATACCTTGGCTTCGCCTATGAGCGAGGGTTCGGAGGGTTGCCGAAAGACGAGCGTGAAGCCGTGCGGCTGTACCAGCTGGCCGCCGACCAGGGAAATGCTGCCGCGCAGGGCTATTTGGCTCGCATCAATGGAGCCCCGTCCGCAGCAAAATGATGCTCGGATTGCAGATTACCGGATTGCAGATTGCGTGCCTCGAAGCGTCCACATTATCGACGGATAAGCGGGCAGACATAGCGCTGGCTTTAGCGAACAATGGACACCTGGGGGACGATGAAACGTCGGGCAATCGGTCGACTGATCGCAGGCATTTTGCTGCTGGCCACGCCTGCGACGGCCGCTGAATCGCCGGCCGAACTGATCTCCGGCTTCCGCCTCAAGCATGGGGAAGTCCGCGTCATTCGCGATGCAACGCTCGACCGCATTGCGCTGGACCAGGCGCGAGCGATGGCGGCGAAGGATGATCTCAGTCATGACGTGCTCGGTCCCTTCGACAGGCGGGTCGCGCCGGCGCGTGCGGGGCGCGCCGCCGAGAATATTGCCTACGGCTACGAGAGTTTCGAGAAGACGCTCGGCCAGTGGATCGAATTCTTCCGGGCACCGCAAGAACCTGCTGTTGCACAATGCATCCCGCGTCGGGATTGCGAGCGCCAGGGATGCAAACGGCAAGCGCACCTATTGGGCCATGGTGATCGCCGGCGATTACGAACCGAAATCGAAAGGCAAGAGAGACAGGGAGCCCCTTGTTGCCGTGCAACGTGAGGCCAAGCCTTCAGGCCGACCCAAATCCAGCGGGTGCCACATCAAGGTACTCAGCCTTTGCATCTGAGGCGAACGGCGAAGTCTGATGGTCACTTTCGTACGGGGCGCTTCTCACGAGACAAACGGACCGGCGGGTTATCCCACATCCGGAAACCGCCGATGAAGGCGTGAGCGTTGTTGGTTGCCCGGCATCCGTTTGGCAGCTTTTTCAGGTGAAGGACGTTGCCGCCGCCGATCACGATGTCGTCGGGCTCCAGCGCTGCGGCGAAACGGTCGATGACGTCCTTGACCAGCCTGCGCCATCGTTTTTTGCCCAGGCGATCGAGGCCCGAATTGCCCACATAGTCTTCATAGGTCGCTTTCTTGTAGGGCAGGTGACCCAATTCCATGGGTTCGATAATGCCGTCGACGATCATTGCCGAACCGAGGCCCGTCCCCAGTCCAAGAAACAACATTTTCCCGCCTTCGTAACTGCCCAGCGCCTGCATGGCTGCATCGTTGATGATCTTCACCGGCAAGCCGAACGCCGACGCAAAATCGAACCCCATCCAGCCAGGTCCTAGATTGTGAGGCTCGGCGACGGGACCATTGTGGAGAACGGGGCCGGGAAAACCAACGGATACGGCGTCATATGCCCATCCCTTCGCAAGCTTCTTCACACGGGATACCATCTGTAGCGCCGTCATTCCGGGCCCGGAAATGATCTCCCGTTTTTGCTTCTGTCCCGTGGCAAGTATCTTCACATGACTCCCGCCGACATCGACGGCAAGGATTTTCATTTTCGTCGGTGCCATCGACCCCGTCTTATTATGCGGTAGCAAAAGACGCCATCATGTAACTCCTGCCGGATCGGATAGTTTCAGTTAGGGCATCGGTCGCGACGCTTGCAGGAGCCACGGTAGAAGTCGCCCCTAGCACGGCAGCCGTCCGATATGCTTTGATCCCCGGAATCCGCATTTGTGCAACCTGATAGAGGCATGCCTTGACGGAAGAACGGGCGGAAAGGCGTCTGGCGGCGGTTCTGGCAGCGGATGTCGCCGGATATAGCCGCCTGATGGGCGCCGACGAGGAAGGTACGCTGGCGCGCCTCAAGGCAGCCAGAAAAGGTCTGGTTGACCCGGCGATAGCTTTCCATCGTGGCCGCATCGTCAAGACCACCGGTGACGGCCTGCTGGTGGAATTTGCCAGCGCCGTCGATGCCGCCCGCTGCTCGGTCGAAGTCCAGCGCGCCATGGCGGGGCAAAACGCCGACGTACCGGAACACGTCAGACTTCAATTCCGGATCGGCATCCATGTCGGTGACATCATCATCGACGACAACGATATCTTTGGCGACGGCGTCAACATCGCGGCCCGGCTTGAGGGTATCGCAGAGCCGGGCGGCGTTTGCATCTCCGATGACGCCTACCGGCAGGTTCGGGGAAAGGTCGCGATCGCCTGCGATGATCTGGGGCCGCAGAACCTCAAGAATATTGCCGAGCCCATGCGCGCGTGGCGCGTCGATTGCGGTCGTCAGGGCCTCGCGACAGGCCAACCGGGCCAGGCCAGCACCCCAACGCTTGCGCTCCCCGACAAGCCCTCGATCGCTGTCCTTCCCTTCCAGAACATGTCCGGCGACGCCGAGCAGGAATACTTCGCCGACGGCGTCGTGGAAGATATCATTACGGCGCTGTCGCGTTTCAAATCGTTGTTTGTGATCGCCCGGAATTCCAGCTTCACCTACAAAGGCAAGGCGGTCGATATCAAGCAGGTCGGGCGCGAACTCGGAGTAAGATACGTCCTGGAAGGCAGCGTCCGGAAAGTGGGCGCCCGGGTGCGCATCACCGCGCAATTGGTGGATACGTCGACAGGCGCCCACATTTGGGCGGACAAGCTCGACCGTGAATTGAATGATATTTTTGCTCTTCAGGACGAGATAACGGAATCGGTTGCCGCCATCATCGAGCCGAATATCACACGCGCCGAAGTCGAACGTGCGGCCCGGCCGCGGCCGGACAACCTTACTGCGTACGATTTTTATCTTCGTGCGCTGCCTGGATATTACGCGATGACCGACGACGGGTTCACCGACGCCCTTCAACTGTGCTCGCGCGCGCTCGAAATAGATCCCCGCTACAGCGCAGCAGTTCGGCTGGCGGCGGACATGCACGGACTGAGGCCAGCCCAAGGATGGTCCAAGGACGTGAAGTCCGACTATGAAAATGCGATGCGTCTCGGCAGGCGGGCGTTGGCGATCGATGATGCGGACTCAGACACGCTCGCGATGTTCGGCCGTGGCGTAGGCGCTTTCTCAAACGACTATAACACGGCCAAGGAGATGGTAGATCGCGCCGTCGCACTAAACCCAAATTCGGCACGTGCCTGGTCGGAGCGGGGCTGGACCTATCGCTACATGAGAAAGGCCGAAGAGGCTCTTGTCAGTTTCGAGCGCGCAGTGCGTCTGAGCCCTGTTGATCCGAGGCTCTACGATACCTTAACCGGCGTAGCGAGTACGCTCATTATCCTGGGGCGAGACGAAGAAGCAGTTGTGAAGGCGAGGAGAGCGCTTGCGCTCAATCCGCGCTTTACCTCGGCCCATCGCTGTCTTGCCGCGTCATTGGCTTATCTCGGCCACAGCGGGGAAGCCAAGGAAGCTGCGGAAGCCCTGCTGGAAATTGAGCCGTCATTCCGGATTAATGCCTGGGCGAATTACGGTGGACAATGGCAGGGGCAGCGATTTCTCGACGGCCTTCGCCTCGCCGGACTGCCCCAATAAGTACGAGTCGCCGCTGGTTTCTGTTTTCGCCGGTGCGGCAGCGGCAAGAAGTACAAGTACGGCCAAGGCAGGTGCGGCCTACTCTGACGGTGCACGAAACGAAGCGGCTCGGTGTCGCCAACGGCCACTGCTTCGCCCCGCACGCAAGCGCAAACTTGCGATCTGGCCGCGACAAACAACGCGACGGGC
Organism: uncultured Alphaproteobacteria bacterium; assembly: GCA_963738765.1. Lineage (GTDB taxonomy): Bacteria > Pseudomonadota > Alphaproteobacteria > Rhizobiales > Xanthobacteraceae > Bradyrhizobium. The sequence continues at coordinate 27,167 of CAVTYA010000027.1, forward strand.
AAATCAAAAATTGCTGTCCAGTCCTGTCAGGAAAAATATTCCTCTTGCCCCGTCGGGCAAATCAGTGGCCTTTCTCCGCGCGTCTCACCCGACAAGAGGGGCGCTCGCGATCGTCACGAAACGCGCGGTGGGATGCGGTGGACGTGGATGCTGCGACTGACGAGCGCGGCTGATGCGGACGGCGAAGGCGTGTGGTTCTGACGCCCCGATGCTGGCGTCAAGTTGGCGGAGATATCCGTCAGCGACGGTGGCAACAAAGCCGGTCGCCGGGGAGAGCACGTTATAAGCCGTAAAACCATTGCGCAGGGAAGGTCGGATGCTCTCCGCTGAACCTGTATGCTCGTGTGCGCATTTTCTATGTGCAATTTGCACACGAGACCGCGGGTGCAGCGCGCACCCGGTCTTCCCTGCGCCCTCTGTTTTCAGGAGGGCGGCAAGTGACGCAAGTCTCACTACTCAAGCCTCGGGCATTCATGCCGCGAGATGGCGGACCCGCATCCCTACTGCTGTTTGAAACTTGAATCAGAAGTTTCACCCGTCATTGCGAGGAGCGACAGCGACGAAGCAATCCATGCCTCAGCAAGCGGAGATATGGATTGCTTCGCGGAGCCTGTCATCGGGCGCGCATTCGCGCGACCCGGTGGCTCGCAATGACGGTTGAGGCTGGAAGCGCGAACCGCGCGACTACTTCACGGCCCCGAAGCGGCTGTCGAACGAATTCGACGACACGATCGGCGCGGAGCCGGCGACCTGGGCGGGTGCGGGTGCGGGCGCCGCAGCGGCGGTCTCGGAGACCGACGGTTTCAGCGCGGGCTTGGCGGCAGCCTGTCTGGTCTCGGCCTTGGGTGCTGCGGCCTGACGCGGCTCAGACCGCCTGGCTTCGATCACTTTCGGCTTCGCGGGCGGCGGTGGCGGCGTCGTGCTGGCGGTTGGGGTCGCATCGGCGGTGCCACCGATGCCGACCTTGCGGGCGAGGCTGGAGAAGAAGCCTTCGGATTGCGGCGCCGCATTGGCGACCCGCGTCGGTCCGGCGGCCGGCGCCGCTGCGATCTTCGGCTGTTCGGGCGCGCCCATCAGGAGATTGTCGGACGGCGCGTGCGGCGGATTGACGGTTGCGGGAATGGTGCCGGGCGCACGGGTGAAGGTCAGGCTCGCCAGACTCTGGCTGTCGCCGCCTTCCGACAATCCGGTGTTGCCGTCGGGCACGCGGGCGGCGAATATCTTGTTCATGCCGCCGTCGATGCCGGTGTTGATCCGGGCGACCGGGGTGCCCCTGGCGATCAGCTTGGCGGTTTCGGCCTGTTCGTCCTGCTCCTTCTGGCGCACGGCGTCGGCGAGTTCATCCGGAATGGCGTAGGCCGGGCACTTGGCGGAAGCTTCGAACACCGGATCGCGGGTCGCGTTCGGCGCCCTGATGGCATCGAACACGTATTTCTTCTCGCAGAAATCAACCTTCGGCTCCTGCCGCGTGATCTCGAAATGATCCCAGCCTTCCTTGATCATTTTCCAGAACGGCATGTTCGGGTTGTTGCGATGTTTCGCCATGTTGATCGGCGTCATCTTGAACGGATAGGCCTGCAGCTGGAACGCGCGCTGGCCGCCGAAGAAGGATTCGCGGCCGAGCGAATAGATTTCCGCGATCTGCTCGTCGGTCATCGCGTAGCAGCCGCGCGACGAGCAATCGCCATGCACCATCAGCTGCGAACCGCTGCGCCCGAGCGAGCGGTCGAATGCGTTGGGATAGCCGGTATTGAACGAGAGATAATAGGCCGATTGCGGGTTCATCTGCGCCGGCGAGATCGCGTAGAAACCTTCCGGCGCCTGACGGTCGCCTTCACGCACCTTGGGGCCGAGATCGCCCGACCAGCGGCAGATCGGATAGGTCTTGAGCAGCGCAAAGCGGCCGGAGCGATCCTGCTTCCAGACCTCGAGTTCTGCTTCTTCCTTGAACAGCCGGACCAGGATCGGCGAATTCAGGTCCATGTCCTTTTCGACCATCGCCTGGATCAGCTTGGGCGGGACCGGCTGGTTGGCCTTGGCGTTGGTGGCGAGCGAGACTTCGTCGCTGTTGCAGCCGGCCAGCAACACACCGGCCGCAAGGGCGGCCGACGTGACGAGCGCGCGAACCAGCGTGCGATAAATCAAAGGCTAAGCTCCACACCCACCGGGCATTTTACGCACCCCAACATAGCGTCCATGCCCTGAAGCCATTGTTTAAAATATTAGCCTTTGGCCTTCCGGCTCGCAACCCGGACGGGACCCCAAGGCCGGTCACATGACAGGCATAGTCAATAGAGGTTAAAGACTGGGGTCTGGGCCTAATTGCGGCCGAATCGCCTGATTTGGCGAAAAACCGGCAATTTTCGAGGAAATCGGCCCCATCTGCCGCCCGGATTGACGAACCTCCGTCGCCCCGGCCCGCGGATGGAGGCGCAGATTGCGCGTGAGAAGGCGATGGAGAAGGCGGTAGCTGCAGTGAAGGCGACAGGCACGCCGACGAATCGAGACGCCTTCCGGCTGGATATCAACGCGCTGCGGGCGTTTTCGGTGATCGCGGTCGTCGGCTATCACCTGCAGATACCAGGGTTCGCCGGGGGATTCGTCGGCGTCGATATCTTCCTGGTGATCACCGGCTATCTGATGACGGGCAAGGTGCTGAATGACCTGACGCTAGGCCGGTTTTCGTTCATGACGTTCTGCGTGATGCGGATGCGCCGGATCTACCCGGCACTGGCGGTGATGATCGTCTCGTCGATCGTCGTCGGCTGGTTCGTGACCTTGCCGAACGAATATTTGAAGCACCTGCTGCAGGCGTTGTCGGCGCTGGTCTTCCAGTCGAATTTTGCCTTCAACAGCGACAATGGCTACTTCGCCATGGCGGCCCAGACCAAGCCGCTGCTGCATACATGGTCGCTGTCGCTGGAGGGGCAGTTCTATTTCTGGATGCCCTTGGCCGTATGGCTGGTCTGGCGTCTGGCTTCCACCTCCAGGCCAAAGCTTGGCGCGGTGATGACGGCGTTTCAGGTCGCAGCCGCCCTGTCGCTGGCGTGGTGCTTGTGGGAGAGCCAGAACGACGCCACGGGATCGTCCTTTTTCTCCCTGCCGGCCAGGGCCTGGGAGCCGTTGGCCGGCGGATTGATCGCCATCGCAGAAATGTGGCGCCGATCCGAGAGTCCTTCGAAAACCGCGTGGGTGGAATTGCCTGTTGTCGGCGTCCTGGGTTGGGCGCTGGTCGCCGGCTGCATCCTCTCCCCGTTCCCGGAATCGCGCTGGCCGGGCGCACTCACGATCCTGCCGATTCTCGGCGCGGCGATGATCGTCGGGGCGCGACAGGGCAGTGGCGCCGGCGGCGTGCTGGCGCTCTCGCCGATCCAGCGCATCGGCGATTGGTCCTACTCGATCTATTTGTGGCACTGGCCGATCTGGGTCTTCGCCCTGAGCTGGTTGTCGCTGCGCGGTTACGGCGTAGGTCCCACGCAAAAGATATTGATGGTGCTGGCGTCGCTTGCGCTCGGCGCAATCTCCTATCGCTTTGTCGAGCAACCGGTCAGATTGCGGCGGGATTTCTGGACGCCGCGCCGGCTGCTGGTGAGTTCCGCCGGAGCGTTGGCGCTCTCGCTCGGCTTCGTAGCGCTGGCTTTCCTGAACCGCGGTTTCCCAAACCGGCTGCCGGAGTACATGCAGCCGGCCGAGCTGGCGCGAAGGACCAGCACGCCACGTGACGAGTGCTTCAGGGACTCGAATTCCAGCAAGAAGGCGATCGAGACCTATTGCAGTTTCGGCAGCGCGGAGGCGGTGGGGAGGCCTTCCGCGATCCTGTGGGGGGATTCATATGCCAACCAGTATCTCGATCCGATTTCTGCGGCGGCGCTCGCCAGTGGGATCCATGGACTGATCGCGACGCAGAACGGGTGCAGGGCCTTCATCGACGATCCCGCAAGCCATTCGGCGGATCAGCCGGCGTGCCGGGAATTCAATCGCAGCACGCTGGACTTCGTGCTGGGCCGGACTGGGCCTGGCATCGTCGTGCTGGCGAGCAACTGGGCCGATGCGCTGGAGGTCTCGGCCCTGGTTGAAAAACTGCTTGCCGCGGGCAAGACCGTCATCCTGATCATGCCGCTACTGCATTTCGACTTCGACCTCCCGCAGCGATGGATCGAAAATCAGGTCCGGGCCGGCAAGGCGATCGATGAATGGAAGGTCAAGGCCGATCCCGCGCTAATGATGAGCGCGCTCAGGGACGCGATGGTGCAATTCGTGCAAAAGCACCGCGACAATCCGCGGCTGGTGACGGTGGATCCGTCGTCCGTGATCTGCGCGCAGGGTGATTGCTATCTGGTCCGGAACGGGCAGGCGAATTTTCGCGATACCGCCCACATTTCCAACCTCAATGCGATGCAGTACCGCGGCGTGTTCGACGCCGCGTTCACTTCGGCGCTCCGCGCCGGCTCTGACGCCAAGAAAAAAACCGACTGAAATCAGCCGAGCTTGCGGCCGATATCGAGGAATTTCTGCCGCCGCTGCCGGCGGATGCCGTCGCCATCGAGATTGCGCAAATCGTTCAGCGCTTGCGCAATGGCGTCGCCGGTCGCCGCGATCATGGCCTGGGGGTCGCGATGGGCGCCGCCGGCGGGCTCTTTCAGGATCTGGTCGATGACGCCGAAGCGCAGCATGTCCTGCGCCGTGATCTTCATGCTGGTCGCGGCTTCTTGGGCCTTGGTGCCGTCCCGCCACAGGATCGAGGACGCCGCCTCCGGCGAGATCACGCTGTAGATCGCGTGCTCGAACATCAGCACGCGGTTCGCCGTGGTGATCGCAATCGCGCCGCCCGACATGCCTTCGCCGGTGATGATCGCGACATTGGGCACGCCCAGCGACAGGCAGGCGTCGGTGGAGCGGGCGATCGCTTCCGCCTGGCCGCGTTCCTCGGCGCCGATGCCGGGATAGGCGCCGGCCGAATCGACGATCGACAGCACGGGAATACCAAAGCGATCCGCCATCTCCATCAGGCGAACCGCTTTCCGGTAGCCTTCGGGGCGGGCCATGCCGAAATTATGCTTGATGCGGCTCTCGGTGGTAGCGCCCTTTTCCTGGCCGACCACGCAGATGCTCTCGCCGCGAAAGCGGCCGAAGCCGCCCATCAGCGCTTCGTCCTCGCCGAATTTGCGGTCGCCCGCCATCGGCGTGAATTCGGGGATCAGCGCGTTGACGAAATCGGTGAAGTGCGGACGCTGCGGATGGCGCGCCACCAGCGTCTTCTGCCATGGCGTGAGATTGGCATAGAGGTCGGTCAGCGCTTGCGACGCCTTGTCCTCGATCCGCGAAATCTCGTCGCCGATGTCGCTGCCGGTCGCGGCCAGCGCGCGTAATTCGTCGACCTTCGCCTCGAGCTCGGCGACGGGTTTTTCGAAGTCGAGATAGCTGCGCATCTGATCCGGCATCAACTCAATATAGGGAGGAACATGCTTGCGGGCGAAGCGGTTTCGGTAGGGGGCAGAGAACGTTCGTATCTTCAATGATTTAGCATGCATTCGGCGAGAATGCGCGCCGACGGTTGCGGGCCGGTGACGGCTCTTTCGGGGGAGAAGCCGCCGAAGTCAAGGCACCACGGCGTTTTCGAACTTACTTCTCGGCCAGCGGATGCAGGTCGCGCACCAGGCTCTTAAGCCGCTCCTCGACCACATGGGTATAGATCTGCGTGGTCGAGATATCGGTGTGGCCAAGCAGCGTCTGCACGATGCGCAGGTCGGCGCCGTTATGCAGGAGGTGGCTGGCAAAGGCGTGCCGCAGCACGTGCGGTGAGACCAGCCGCGGCGCCAGGCCCGAGGCGGCCGCGAGCTCTTTGAGGTCGCGCGCAAAATGCTGCCGCGTCAAATGTCCGCTCTCGCCGAACGAGGGAAACAGCCATTTCGATGAGGCTGCATTTTTCTTCTTCTCAGGCTTCATCACCTCCATCGCAGCCAGATAGTCGGCCATCGCCTGGCGCGAGGCTTCGTTGAGCGGCACCAGCCGTTCCTTGTTGCCCTTGCCACGCACCACGATCATCCGCGCATCGCGGCGCGCCGCCGACAGCGGCAGCGAGACCAGTTCGGAAACACGCAGGCCGGTGGCGTAGAGCACCTCGAGCAGGCAATACAGCCGCAGCGCGCGCAGCCGTTGCGCAGGCGATACGTCCGTGCGCGTCAACTCCTGGGCGCGGGTCAGCATGCGGTCGACGTCCGAGATCGACAGCACCTTTGGCAGGCCGCGGCCGCGTTTCGGGCCGGACAGGATCGCCGCCGGATCGTCGCTGCGGACCCGTTCGTTCAGCAGGAAGCGGAACAAATGCCGCATCGCCGACAGCCGGCGGGCCACGCTGGAGGATTTGAAGCCGCGCGAATCGAGATCGGCGAGGTAGTCCCGCAGCGCCTGGGTCTCGGCGCCGGCAAAGTTTTGGCCGGCGTGGGTGAGGAACTCGGAAAAGTCCGTGAGGTCGCGGCGGTAGGCGTCGAGCGTATTGACGCCCGCGCCCTGTTCGGCAGCGAGCATGTCGAGGAACAGGCTGGTCAGTTTGGCATCTGAGGGCTTGGAACGCATTCCAAGATCATAGCCCCTATTTCTTGAGGAACTTGTCTGCCGTGATGGTGACGGTCATTTCCCGCGGCTTCGGGTTCACGAAATTCGCCAGCGCGAAAATGACGCCGTAGATGATTCCGGCGATCACGGCCACGACCGTCAGGAAGCGGAACAGGCTGGGCATCAGGGAGCCTCAGGTGGCAAATTAACCATTGAAATCATCGGGGAAGCAGGGCCCGACTACCTACATGTTCCCCCCGGCGTTGCAAGAGTCTCTGGCAACGGTATCGGCCGGGGTAGTATAGGTGGCGTGAAACGCGGAAAATTCGCCGATGACAGAGTTTTGATGTCCGATTTGGCCTCACAGGCACCCACCAGCGCACCCCAGGACGCCGAAATCACGGCGGCCCTGGGACGGCGTTCGATCGTGCTGGTTGGCATGATGGGGGCCGGCAAGTCGACCATCGGACGCCGGCTGGCGGGACGGCTGCGCCTGCCGTTCCTCGATGCCGATATCGAGATCGAGGCGGCGGCCGGGATGTCGATCCCCGATATTTTCGAAACCCATGGCGAGCCGCATTTCCGGGATGGCGAGGCGCGGGTGATCGCGCGGCTGCTCGACAACGGACCGGCGGTGCTCGCCACCGGCGGTGGCGCCTTCATGCGCGAGGAAACCCGCAACCGCATCCGCGACAAGGCGGTCTCGATCTGGCTCAAGGCCGACGCCGACATCATCATGCGCCGGGTCAAGCGCCGCGCCGACCGCCCGCTGTTGCAGACCGAGGATCCGGCTGCGACCGTTAGCCGTCTGCTCGAACAGCGCGAGCCGGTCTATCAGAGCGCCGACCTGACGATCTGGTCGCGCGACGTGCCACACGAACGGATCGTCGATGAATGTATCGAGGCCTTGCGCGCCCGGCTCTGCGGCGACGCGACGCCGCCGGCCCAGCCGACAACCGACGGAATGAGCGTTACGCCATGACTGCGCCACTGAAGCATTCGGATCCGATCACGGTCGACGTCGCGCTCGGCGACCGCGCCTATGACATCATCATCGGCCGCGATGTGCTGCAAACGCTCGGCCGGCGCGTCGCGGCGCTGCGGCCGGGCGTGCGCACCGCCATTGTGACCGACCGCACCGTTGCAAAACATTGGCTGGAGAAGACCGAAAGCTCGCTGGCCGCGGCAGGCATCGCGACATCGCATGTCATCGTCGAGGAAGGCGAGGGCTCGAAGACCTATGCCGGACTGACCAAGGTCTCGGAAGCGTTGATCGCGGCCAAAATCGAGCGCAACGATCTGGTGATCGCGCTCGGCGGCGGCGTGGTCGGCGATCTCGCGGGCTTTGCGGCCGCGATCCTGCGTCGCGGCGTCGATTTCGTGCAGGTGCCGACCTCATTGCTGGCGCAGGTCGATTCCTCCGTCGGCGGCAAGACCGGGATCAATTCGCCGCAGGGGAAAAACCTGCTCGGCGCCTTCCACCAGCCGGTTCTGGTGATCGCCGACACCTCCGTGCTCGACACTTTGTCGCCGCGCCAGTTCCGCGCCGGTTATGCCGAAGTCGCCAAATACGGCGTGCTCGGCGACGAAGCGTTCTTCACCTGGCTGGAAGCCAATGCCACCGACATTTTCTCCGGCAGTGCGGCGCGGGAACACGCGATTGCGACCTCTTGCCGGGCCAAGGCCGCGATCGTATCGCGCGACGAGCGCGAGACCGGCGAGCGGGCGCTGCTCAATCTCGGCCATACCTTCGGCCACGCCCTGGAGGCCGCAACCGGCTTTTCCGATCGGCTGTTCCATGGCGAAGGTGTCTCGGTCGGCATGGTGCTGGCGGCGGAATTTTCCGCGCAGCTCGGCATGATTTCGGAAGCAGACGCCGCACGGGTCGAGCGCCACCTTGCTGCGGTGGGGCTGCCGACCCATTTGCAGGATATCGCAGGCTTTACCCAGGAGGGCCTCGCCGACGCCGACGCGCTGATGACGTTGATGGCGCAGGACAAGAAGGTCAAGCGCGGCAAGCTGACCTTCATTCTGCTGGAGGCCGTCGGCCGCGCGGTGATTGCCAACGATGTCGAGCCCGCGCTGGTGCGCGATTTTCTTCAAAGCAAACTGGCGAAGGCTTAAATACTCTCCGGATGAACAAGTTGGATTGGATCGCACTCTCCATCGTCGTCGCCTGTCTCTTTGTCTCCGCGTTCTTCGCGGCGAGCGAGACCGCGCTGACCGGCGCCTCGCGCGCCAGCATGCTGCGGCTGTCGAAGAACGGCAATCGCGACGCCGGCGTGGTTTCCAGCCTGATCGGCATGCGCGAGCGATTGATCGGCGCGCTCCTGCTCGGCAACAACATCGCCAATATCGGCGCCTCGGCGCTGGCGACCGGCATTTTTACCGCCTGGTTCGGTGAGGTCGGCGTGCTCTATGCCACCGGGATGATGACGGCGCTGGTCGTGATCTTTGCCGAGGTGCTGCCCAAGACCATCGCCATCAATGCACCGGACCGGGTGTCGCTCCTGGTCGCGCGCCCGATGCGGCTGATGTTGTATCTGCTGGGCCCGTTGCTTGCCATTGTCGAAGCGATCGTCCGGCTGCTGATGCGGATGCTCGGCGTCAAGATCGGTCACAACCAGCCGCTGCTGTCGCCGACCGAGCGGCTGCGCGGTGCCGTCGATCTTCTGCATCACGAAGGCAATGTCGAAAAGCAGGACCGCGACATGTTCGGTGGCCTGCTGGACCTGCGCGAGCTGCAGGTGTCCGACGTGATGGTCCACCGCACCGAAATGGTGATGATCAATGCCGACATGCCGGCGGAAGATCTGGTGCGCGAGGTGCTGGCGACCGAATACACTCGCATTCCGCTGTGGCGCGACAAGCCGGAAAACATCATCGGCGTGCTGCACGCCAAGGATTTGCTGCGCGCGATCCGCGCGTCCGAAGGCGACACCGCCAAGATCGACGTCTCGACCATCGCGCTGCCGCCATGGTTCGTGCCGGAGATGCGCTCGGTGTCCGAACAATTGAAGGCGTTCCGCCGCCGCAAGACCCATTTCGCGCTCGTCGTCGACGAGTACGGCGAAGTCGAGGGCATGGTGACGCTGGAGGATATTCTGGAAGAGATCGTCGGCGATATCTCCGACGAGCACGACGTCGTGGTGGCCGGCGTCCGCGCCCAGCCCGACGGCTCGGTCGTGGTCGACGGCTCGGTGCCGATCCGCGATCTCAACCGCGCGATGGATTGGCATCTGCCCGACGAGGAAGCGACCACCATCGCAGGCCTGGTGATTCACGAGGCGCGTTCGATCCCCGAGCGCGGCCAGAGTTTTACCTTCCACGGTTTCCGCTTCCGTGTGCTGCGCCGCGAGCGCAACCGCATCACCGCGTTGCGGATCGTCGCGGTGCCGCGCGAGGCCGAGACCGAAGAGAAGAAGCCGAAGCGGGCGGGAACGGCGTTCTAGGCGCCGGTTCCGGTCACCAGCCGAGAGGCAGGTGGCATGAACCCAGCTGGCACAAATGCAGGGCGGCGCCGGTCTTGACGGCTATTCCGGTCCCCAAAAGCAGCAGGATGCAGCCCAGCATGGAGTAGGGGCTCTCGCTCCTTCGTTGCGACTGATTGTCCATGACCGCACCAAAATAACAGGAATTTTGCCGATGCCCGCGCATCGCGAGCCATTTCCTGCGACCAATATGAAAAGGCCGGCGTAGGATTCCCAGACCAACGCCGCGGTCACGTCATATAGGCGGCATAAGTGTCGTCCGGCGCCCGACGACGATCATTCGATATCGATGCTGACGCCGCTGAGCTTCCAGGTGCCGTCAGCCGGAATGAACCCGAGCTGGTATTTCACCTGTTTGGGCGTCGTCTCGAAATGGCCTTTGAGCCGCAACACGCCCTTTTCGTCGATTTTGGCGTCCTCGTCGGAAATGATCGGGCTTGCCACCACCGCATCGAACACCGCGTGCTTGTCGATCAGCTCCTTGAAGATCGCCCGCAGTTTGTCCGGCGGAAACTGATCGCGGAACGGCTTTGATATCTTGGCGTTCAGCACGGTGAAATTGTCTGATGCAACGGCGTCGCTGAGCGTCACCAAGATGCTCTTGACCAGCACTTCCTGCACGAAGGGGCTCGGCATGCCCTGCGCGGAAGTCCGGACGGGACACGCGGCGATCAGCATGAAGACGGCGGTCAACCAGAAGCGTGCCCAATTTTGCATCGGACTACCCCATCCATCGGCGACGGCACCAGGATTGGCCGGTCCGGCTGGACGATTATCTCACATCGGCGAGAGCGGCTCCACCGCCTCTGCCGATCCTCCGTGCCAATTCCTGCGAGGCAGAACGCTCACATTTGGCTCACACAGGGAAATTACCGGCCTGCGGTTTCTCCCGGCGTCTGCGCCTTGATCGCCAGCGCGTGCACGGAGCCTGCGAGTTCCGCCGCCAGCGTTGCATTAATCATGCGGTGGCGTTCGATCCGGCTCTTCCCTTCGAAGGCCGGAGACACGATATAAACCCTGAAATGCGTCTCGCCGCCCGGCCTGTGGCCGGCATGGCCCTCATGCAGATGTGATTCGTCCGTGACGTCGAGGCTTTCCGGCGCGAAAGCTTCACGCAACTTGTTTATGATAGCGTCCCTGGTGCTCATGGCGGCGGCAATACGCTCCCAAGCCGCTTTTCGTCAATGGCGCATCCAGAGTTGAGGTATTCGCAATGTCAAGACTTGAAGCCTCGGGCATTGCGTAGTCAAAGTCAGCCATGCCGATTGATTCATCCAAATTCTTCGACTCCATTCGCATCAAGCCCAACAAGCTGAGCGCGAAGCAGCAGGCGCAGGCGCGCGAAGAATCCGCGACGTGCGAGTGGCCGGACTGCCAGAACAAGGGTCCGCACCGCGCGCCGAAGGGCCGCGACAACTCGACAAGAGTACTGGCACTTCTGCCTCAACCATGTCCGCGAATACAACCAGTCCTACAATTTCTTCCAGGGCATGAATGCCGACGCGGTCGCGCGCTACCAGAAGGATGCGCTGACCGGTCATCGTCCGACCTGGAAGATGGGCGCCAATACCAGCGCCAAGAAGGGCAAGGGCGGCGCCGAGGCCGATCTGGACGGCGCCGTCCGATCCGTTCAGCATGTTCAGCGAGCTCAACGGCCGCGGCCGCTGGCGGCCGGGTCCGGGCGGTGCGGCCGGCGAGGCCAAGCCCGAGACCCGCAAGATGATTCAACGCCGAGCGCAAGGCGCTGCAGGTGATGGGACTCGGCCCCGACGCGACGCTGGAAATCGTCAAGGCGAAGTACAAGGCGCTGGTCAAGCAGCACCATCCCGACGCCAATGGCGGCGACCGCTCCACCGAGGATCGCCTGATCGAGATCATCAAGGCCTATAATTATCTCAAGACCGTGGTGCGCGGCGCGAGCTGACGTCGCCCTGCGAACGCAGGGGCCCATAACCACGGCGCCGATGTTTACGGAAGCCGTCGACGATCGCACTAATGATGGGCCGCGGATATGGGTCCCTGCTCTCGCAGGGACGACAGCGGGATGTTGGCCGCGTTGCTCACCACGCGCATTTCAACCCTACATCAATCCGGCATCGGGCCGATATAGGCCGAACTCGGCCGGATCAGCCGGCCGCCGCGCTGCTGCTCGCGGGCATGCGCGGTCCATCCCGCGGCGCGCGCCACCGCGAAGATCGGCGTAAACGCCTGCCGCGGGATCTTCAGCGCGTCGAGCAGGATCGCGGTGAAGAATTCCACATTGGTGTCGAGCGGACGGTCCGGATTTTTCCGCCGCAACGCCGCGCGGATATAGGCCTCGACCTCGCCCGCGAAGGGAAGATCGGTGCCGTTGACCGGCGAGCCGCTCGATCGCGTCCTTCAGCACGTCGGCGCGCGGATCGCGGACGCGATAGACGCGGTGGCCAAAACCCATCAGCCGCTCGCCGCGCGCCAGCGCGCCGTCGACCCACGGCTTGATACGCTCGCGCGATGCCGATGGCATCGAGCATTTCCAGCACCGGCTCCGGCGCGCCGCCATGCAGCGGTCCGGTCAGCGCGCAATAGCCCGCGGTGACGGCCGCGAACAGATCGGCCTGCGTCGAGGCGATGACGCGCGTCGTGAAGGTCGATGCGTTCATGCCGTGATCGCACACCGTGACGAAATAGGCGTCGAGCGCCGCCACCTCGCGCGCGTCGGGCTTGCGGCCGAGCATCATCGACAGCGTATCGGCGGCATGGCTGAGCGTCGGATCGGGCGCGACCGGGTCGTTGCCCTTCGCGCGCTGCACCAGCGCGCCGGCGATCACCGGAAACGCGCCGACGATGGTGGCCTCATGCGCCAGTCCGTTTTCGGCGCGCAGCCCGGCGATCGCGGCCCGGAAGCCGTCGACGATCGACAGGCCGCGGGTAATGCCGAGCAGGTCCGGCAGCCGGGCGAAGGCGCGCTCGCGGGCCGCGCCCAGCGCGGCGCGCACCGCGGCCTCGCCGACCGGCTGGCCGGTGCCGCCGCTCCACAGCCGCGCGGTGACGCCCTCGAAGCCGGTTTTGCGCGCGAGGTCGCCGACGCGCTCGCCGGCGATGATCAGTTCGCCGCGCTCGCCGTCGACATGGCTGAGCACGGTTTCGGCGGCGGGAATGCCGTCCAGCCCGATCGGGGTTCTTGGAAAGCTGCATGTTCATGGACGGTCTCCTTTGTGCTGTCTCGCAAAGGTCGACCACTCTCGACAGATTGATCAATCTTGATTATGTAAATCAATATGAAAAAATCCGCAGGCGCTCTATCTCTCCGCCCGCGAGGCCTCCGCCGAACTCGCGATCTCGCCGGCGACGCTCTACGCCTATGTCAGCCGCGGCCTGATCCGCTCGGAGCCGTCGTCGGATTCGCGCAGCCATCGCTACCGGGCCGAGGACGTCCGCACGCCTGAAGGAACGGCGCGCGCCGTCGCCGGAACCGCGCGGCCTGCGGAGTTTCGATGCCGATCTGCCGGTGATGGATTCGGCCGATCGCGACCATCACCGAGGACGGCCCGATCTATCGCGGCGTCAACTGCGTCGATCTCGCGGAAAGCGACACGCTCGAACATGCCGCGACGCTGCTGTGGGATGTCACCGGCGTCGATCCGTTCGCAGACGACAATTGCCCGCATGATCTCCGACGAGATGCGCGCCGTCGCCGAAGCCGCGCGCCGTGCCGCGCCGATCGATCGCACCATCGCCGTGCTGGCGCTGGCGGCCAGCGCCGATCCGCGCGCCTTTACCCGCGCCGCCGACGGCCGCGCCATGGTCGGCGGCCGCATCCTGCGTCTGGTGGTCGCGACCATGCTGAATACGGCAGCCATCGCCGCAGCCGCTGCATCTGCAGATCGCCAGGCCTGGGCGCCCGACAACAAGCACGCCGCCGATCTGATCCGCCGCGCGCTGGTGCTGCTGGCCGATCATGAACTGAACGCCTCGACCTTTACCGTGCGGTGCGCGGCATCGACCGGCTTGAACCTGTATGATGCCGTGATCGCCGGCCTGGTGGCGCTGAAAGGCCCGAAACATGGCGGCGCCGGCGTGCTGGCGGCGCAGCTCGTCAAGACGCTGGTCGATCGCGATGTCGCGCCCGTGATCCGGGAGCGCGTCGCGCTCGGCGAGCGCTTTGCGGGCTTCGGCCACGGCGTCTACAAGCGCGGCGATCCGCGCGCGCAGCGCCTTGCTGGACGCGCTGGCGCGCGCCGGCGCCGCGCGAAAATTCACCCGGGAAATCCCGGAGCGGATCGCGGAGGCGACCGGCGAGTTCGTCAACATCGACTATGCGCTCGCGGTGCTGGTGCACAGCGCTGGGCTGCCGCCCGGCAACGAACTGGTGCTGTTTGCGATGGCGCGCACCGTCGGCTGGATCGCGCATGCCAGCGAACAATTGCAGCACGGCGGGCTGATCCGCCCGCGCGCGCGCTATGTCGGTCCGGCGCCGGGGCGCGGTACGGCGTCGAACGGAAGGTTGAGGCTACTCGGCGGGCTTGTCGCCGTCGGCTCGATCAGGCCGCCGCCATGACGGCGGCGGATGGTCCAGACCGCCAGCGCGACGATCAGCGCGCCGCCGATCACCGCCAGCATCCAGTAGATGCTTGCCGACATGTTCATGATGCGGCAGGCCGGCATATTCGTGCAGCGCCGAGACCGCCAGCACGCCCGGCAGCACATGCGCCGGCGCCCAGACCAGGATCGCGGGGATGTTGACGGCGTAGAAGCGCAACGGCGGCATGCCGAGCGCGCCGGCGGTGATCGGCACGAAGGCGCGGATCGGCGGCACGAAGCGCGCAAAGAACACCGCCAACGCGCCCCAGCGATTGAAGAACGCCTCGCTCTGCGCGACCACGCGCGGATAATTCGTCAGCGGCCAGGCGCTGAGGATCTCGCGCTGCGAGCGATGGCCGATCCAGAACGCCGATCCGTCGCCGAGCAGGGCGCCAGCGATCGCCGCCGCCAGCACCGGCCCGAGCTTCAACTCGCCGCCGGGCACCAGCGCGCTCAGGGCCAGGATGATGGTCGAGCCCGGAACCAGCGAGCCGACCACCGGAACGGCCTCCAGCAGGGCGGCGAGGAACAGCGTGAGATAGGCCAGCCACGCATGGGCCGAGACGAACGCAATCAGCGGATCGAGGAATGAAGTCACAAAGTTCCTGTTTCGGTAGGGTCGACTGGCTTGAGGTCCAGACCTAACAACTCGGGACGGGGGTTGAAAGTGCCATCCGGCCGGCCGGGTTCCGGCACGCGGGCCCCGCCGCGCGACAAAAAGTGCGGCGTGATTCGCAGGGCAGCCTTCCAAAAACCGCGTTCAGCGCCTATCTCAATGATAAGGCAACGGAACTTTGATTGAGGCGCGGGCTTCTGCCGGCCGTTGCTCTCTGCTAGGTTTGTCCGCAGCACCCATCCGCAGCCATTCCGCAAATCTGGTTTCGGGAACGCCCGAGACCTCGGAGGATTGATGACGACCGCCGCCATGACCAAAGCTAGGAGCCCGCCGGTTTGCCCGACATGAAGGTGTCGGTCCGGCAGGTGTTCGGTATCGACAGCGACCTCGAGGTGCCGGCCTATTCCGAAGTCGATCCGCATGTGCCGGACGTCGATTCGGATTATCGCTTCGATCGCGCCACCACGCTCGCCATTCTCGCCGGCTTCGCGCACAACCGCCGCGTCATGGTCACCGGCTATCACGGCACCGGCAAGTCGACCCATATCGAGCAGGTCGCGGCACGGCTGAACTGGCCCTGCGTGCGCGTCAATCTCGACAGCCACATCAGCCGTATCGATCTGGTCGGCAAGGACTCGATCGTCGTGCAGGACGGCAAGCAGGTCACCGAATTCCGCGACGGCATTCTGCCCTGGGCGCTGCAGCACAACATCGCGCTGGTGTTCGACGAATACGACGCCGGCCGTCCCGACGTGATGTTCGTGATCCAGCGCGTGCTGGAAGTCTCCGGCCGCCTGACGCTGCTGGACCAGAACAAGGTGATCAAGCCGCATCCGGCGTTCCGCCTGTTCTCGACCGCCAACACGGTCGGCCTCGGCGATACCTCCGGCCTCTATCACGGCACCCAGCAGATCAACCAGGGCCAGATGGACCGCTGGTCGATCGTCACCACGCTGAACTATCTGGCGCATGACGAGGAAGTCGAGATCGTGCTGGCGAAGGCGCATCACTATCGCACCACGGAAGGCCGCGACATCGTCAACAAGATGGTGCGGCTCGCCGATCTCACCCGCAACGCGTTCGCCAACGGCGACCTGTCGACGGTGATGAGCCCGCGCACGGTGATCACCTGGGCGGAGAACGCCGACATCTTCGGCGACATCGGCTTTGCCTTCCGCGTCACCTTCCTCAACAAGTGCGACGAACTGGAACGGCCGCTGGTGGCTGAATTCTATCAGCGCTGCTTCAATGCGGAGCTGGCGGAGACTTCGGTCAACGTGGCGCTGTCCTGAAATGTCGTCCCGGCCTGGTGCGCAATTGCGCACGGGAGCCGGGACCCATACGCCGCGGCGGTTCGGTGGAGTGATGGTGCTAGAGATCGAAAAATAACGACCGCTGGTGATTATGGGTCCCTGCTTTCGCAGGGACGACGGCGGTGAGGTGGTCATGACGACGTCGAACAGCAAATTCCGCACCGGATCGAAGGAAGCGCCGACCGAGCCGTTCAAGCGCGCGGTGACGTCGTGCCTGCGCGCGATCGCGAAGACGCCGGAGCTCGAAGTGACGTTCGCCGCCGAGCGGCCGGGGCTGGCGCCGGGCAAGGCGCGGCTGCCGGAGCCGGCGCGCAAGATGACCAGGCGCGATGCCGCGATCGTGCGCGGCCACGCCGATTCGATCGCGCTGAAGCTCGCCTGTCACGATCCCAAGGTGCACCGCAAGCTGATGCCGGGAAATCCGCAGGCGCGCGGCGTGTTCGAGGCGGTCGAGCAGGCCCGCGTCGAGGCGATCGGCTCGCGGCGGATGGCGGGCGTGGCGAAAAATCTCACCGCGATGCTCGACGATCATTTCCATCGCGGCAAGTTCGACGAGATCACCGATCGCGCCGACGCGCCGCTGTCGGACGCGCTGGCGATGCTGGTGCGCGAACGCCTGACCGGGCTCGCGCCGCCTGCGGCCGCCCGGAAGATGGTCGACCTCTGGCGTCCGGTGCTGGAAGACAAGATCGGTGCGCGGCTCGACCGGCTTGACCGCGTCACCGAGGACCAGGCCAAGTTCGGCGATGCGGTGCATGATCTGCTGACGGCGCTCGATCTCGGCGACGACCGCAACGCCGACGCCGACGAGGACGAGAACCAGGACGACAATCGCGACGGCGAGAACGATCAGTCCGGCGCCGAAGGCTCGCCCGAATTCCGACGCCGCGCAGGAGATGAGCGCCGACCAGGCGCAGGCGACCACCGACGAGATGTCGGAAAGCGCGATGGAAAGCGCGCAGGCCTCCACGTCAGCGACACCTTCGACGACGGCGAACTCGGCGACGACGAGACGCCGGGCGAGGCGACGCGGCCGAATTCGCGCGGCGCCAACGAGCCGCGCGGGCCGGAATATCACGCCTTCGCGCCGAAATTCGACGAGGTGATCGCGGCCGAAGACCTCTGCGACCATGACGAGCTGGAACGGCTGCGCTCCTATCTCGACAAGCAGCTCGCGCATCTGCAGGGCATCGTCGCGCGGCTTGCCAACCGGCTGCAGCGCCGCCTGATGGCGCAGCAGAACCGCGCCTGGGAGTTCGATCTCGAGGAAGGCATTCTCGATCCGGCGCGGCTGTCGCGCGTGGTCACCGATCCCTATCATCCGCTGTCGTTCATGCACGAGAAGGAAGCGACCTTCCGCGACACCGTGGTGACGCTGCTGCTCGACAATTCCGGCTCGATGCGCGGCCGCCCGATCACGGTGGCGGCGACCTGCGCCGACATCCTGGCGCGCACGCTGGAGCGCTGCGGCGTCAAGGTCGAGATTCTCGGCTTCACCACCCGCGCCTGGAAGGGCGGGCAGTCGCGCGAGGCGTGGCTGGCCGCCGGCAAGCCGGCCAATCCCGGCCGGCTCAACGATCTCCGCCACATCATCTACAAATCCGCCGACGCGCCGTGGCGGCGCGCGCGCAAGAATCTCGGCCTGATGATGCGCGAGGGCCTGCTGAAGGAAAACATCGACGGCGAGGCGCTGGACTGGGCGCACAAGCGCCTGCTCGGCCGCTCCGAGCAGCGCAAGATCCTGATGATGATTTCCGACGGCGCGCCGGTCGACGATTCCACGCTGTCGGTCAACCCCGGCAATTATCTCGAGCGCCATCTGCGCCACATCATCGAGGAGATCGAGACCCGCTCGCCGGTCGAACTGATCGCGATCGGCATCGGTCACGACGTCACGCGCTATTATCGCCGCGCGGTCACCATCGTCGATGCCGAGGAACTCGGCGGCGCCATCACCGAAAAGCTCGCCGAACTGTTCAGCGAGACCCAGGGCGCGCCGCCGCCGGCCCGCGACGCAGCTGCATTCGGCTCGCGCCGCGCCGACCTTGCACTTCCGTGACGAGATGGCACTGCGCCGCCAGTCTGTCAATGCCCGCCGCCGCTTCCTGAACTTCACGGCGGCGGGGCTTTCGGCGACGACGATGCCCGGCATCGCGCGGGCACAGAGCGCCACCAGCCGCCGCCGAAGCCGGTCAGCCCGGACGAATTCTCCGTCACCGCGCCGGTCTCGATCGAGGTCAACGCCCGGCCGTTGCCGTCGTTCGACACCCGCGATCGCTCGCATGTGCGCTTCGGCTCGCTGGAATATCGCAGCGGGCTGATTCTGACCTCGCTCGTTTCGCGGTTTCGGCGGGCTGTCGGGCATGCGGCTCGACGCCAAGGGCGAGCGCTTCATTGCCATCAGCGACAAGGGCAGCTGGTTCACCGGCCGCATCGTCTACAAGGGCCGCGAGATGACCGGGCTCGACGACGTCGAGGCCGCGCCGATGCTCGGCCCCGACGGCAGGCCGATCACCGCGCGCGGCTGGTTCGATTCCGAATCGATCGCGCTCGATGGCTCGTTCGTCTATATCGGCCTCGAGCGCGTCAACCAGGTGCTGCGCTTCGATTTCTGCCAAGGGTTTTACGCGCGCGCGCGGCGAGGTCGTGCCGATGCCGCCGGCGGTGAGGAAGCTGCCGTACAACAAGGGGCTCGAGGCGCTGGTGTGGTGCCGAAGGGCCTGCCGCTGGCGGGCACGCTGATCGCGATCTCCGAACGCGGCCTCGATGCCAACGGCAACCTGATCGCGTTCCTGGTCGGCGGCCCGACGCCCGGCCAGTTCAGCGTTCGCCGCACCGACAATTTCGACGTCAGCGACGCGGTGCTGCTGCCGTCGGGCGATCTGCTGGTGCTGGAGCGGAAGTTTTCCTGGCTCGCCGGCGTCGGCATCCGCATCCGGCGCATCGCGCTCGCCTCGGTTGCGCCCGGCGCGGTGGTCGATGGCCCCTCGATCTTCGACGCCGATCTCGGCGAGGAGATCGACAACATGGAAGGCATCGACGCCCATGTCACGCCGGAGGGCGACACCGTGCTGACGATGGTCTCCGACGACAATTTTTCGCTGATCCAGCGCACGTCTGCTGCTGCAGTTCACGCTGGTGGAGTGAGCGTCGAATTTGTTCGGGAGACGGCGTTGATCAAGGCCGCCGGGCATCATAGCCGTAGGGGGAGGGTTGCAGCAGCGCGTGGGTTGAGGCAGCGGGGAGCGCTCTCGTTACACAGAGGTGCGCCCCGTTCCTCCTCCGGTCCGGAAATCCCCCATGAGCGCCCTGTTTTCCCCGATCAAGCTGCGCGGCCTGAGCGCTGCCCAACCGCATCATGGTGGCGCCGATGTGCCAGTATTCCGCCGTCGACGGCGAGGCCAATGACTGGCATTTCACCCACATCAACACGCTGGCGCTGTCGGGCGCCGCGATGTTCTGCATCGAGGCGACCGCGGTGGAGGCGATCGGCCGCATCACGCCGGGCTGTCTCGGCCTGTGGAACGACGCCACCGAGGCCGCGCTGAAGCCGATCCTGGCCTCGGTGCGCAAGCATTCGAAGATCGCGGTCGCGATGCAGCTCGCCCATGCCGGCCGCAAGGCGTCGAGCCACACGCCGTGGGACGGCGGCCAGTTGATCCCGCTCGCGGAAGGCGGCTGGCAGGCCGGAGGGTCCTTCCGCCGTGCCGCACAAGGAGGGCGAGGCCGCCGCCGCTGGCGCTCGATGCGGCCGGGCTGGCGCGCATCCGCGATGCCTTCGTGCCGAGCGGCGAAGCGCGCCGAGCGGCTCGGCATCGACGCGCTCGAGCTGCATTGCGCGCACGGCTATCTGCTGCATCAGTTCCTGTCGCCGATCTCCAACAAGCGCACCGATCAATATGGCGGCTCGCTGCGAGAACCGCATGCGCTATCCGCTCGAAGTGTTCGACGCGGTGCGCGCGGCGTTTCCCGCAGACAAAACCGGTCGGCGTGCGGGTCTCCTCGACCGATTGGGTCGAGGGCGGCTGGGATCTCGCGCAGACCATCGAATTCGCCAAGCGAGCTGAAGAAGCGCGGCGTCGACTGGATCGACGCGTCCTCCGGCGGCGTATCGCCGCTGCAGAAAATCCCGCTCGGCCCCGGCTATCAGGTGCCGTTCGCGCAGGCCATCAAGGAGGCGACCGGCGTCACCACCATCGCGGTCGGCCTGATCACCGAGGCGAAGCAGGCCGAGGACATCGTCGCCTCCGGCAAGGCCGACATGGTCGCGCTGGCGCGCGGCATGCTCTACGACCCGCGCTGGGGCTGGCACGCCGCCGCCGAACTCGGCGGCCAGGTCGAAGCGCCGCCGCAATACTGGCGCTCGCAACCCTCGACGCAGAAGGCGCTGTTCGGCGCGACCACGTTCGGGACAAGGTAGCGGCCTCACGTCGCACGCGAACTTCTGCCCGGCGCTTTTGTCATATCTCGGCCACACGCAAGGGGTGCTATGTTCTCGCGCACGCGCAGCAGACGCGTGTTTAAAATAAAACAGCGAGAGGAAACCCCATGGAAATCGGATATTTCACGATGCCCTCGCATCCGCCGGAGTGCGGATTGAAAGAGGGGCACGACTGGGATCTGCAGGTGCTGCGCTGGCTCGACGAACTCGGCTATCAGGAAGCCTGGATCGGCGAGCATCACACCGCGCCCTGGGAACCGCATCCGTCGCCGGATCTGCTGCTGGCGCAGGCGTTCTTGCAGACCAAGAATATCCGTCTCGGCCCCGGCGGCTTCCTGCTGCCCTATCATCATCCCGCCGAACTCGCCAACCGCGTCGCGATGCTCGATCATCTCTCCGGCGGCCGGCTGAATTTCGGCGTCGCCGCTTCGGGCCTGCCGAGCGACTGGGCGATGTTCAACGTCGACGGCATGTCCGGCCAGAACCGCGACATGACCCGCGAGGCGCTGGAGATCATCCTGAAGATGTGGACCGAGGACTGCGCCGTGGACCTACACCGGCAAGTTCTGGACGGTGACCAAGCCGGACACGATGTTCGATTTCCTCAAGCCCCACATCAAGCCGTTGCAGGCGCCGCATCCGCCGATCGGCGTCGCCGGCCTCTCCAAGAACTCGGACACGCTGAAGCTCGCGGGCGAGCGCGGCTTCATTCCGATGAGCCTCAACCTCAACCCGGCCTATGTCGGCAGCCACTGGGAATCGGTCGAGATCGGCGCCGCCAAGACCGGCCGCAAGCCGAGCCGGCAGGACTGGCGGCTGGTGCGCGAGGTGTTCGTCGCCGATACCGACGAGGAGGCCTGGAAGTTGTCGAGCCGGCGACATGATGGGCCGGATGATGGGCGAATATTTCCTGCCGCTGCTCGGTCATTTCGGCTTCAAGGACTATCTCAAGCACACGCCCGATGTGCCGGACAGCGATGTCACGGTCGACTATTGCGCCCGGCACAACTGGATCGTCGGCTCGCCCGTCGACGGTCGCCGAGAAGATCGAAAAGATCTATCGCGAGGTCGGCGGCTTCGGCACGCTCTTGGTGTTCGGCTTCGACTACAAGCACAAGCCGGAAGCCTGGCACAATTCGCTGCGGCTGTTGAAGCACGAGGTGATGCCGCGGCTGAAGCATCTCAACGCCGAGCTCGGCCGCGCGGCGTAACGCTGATCGCGAGGCGGTCGGCTCAAGCCGCCGTCTCGCACCTCAATTGATCCCCGGCGCCGCCGGCGTCGAGCGCACCTGCCAGAATCGCAGCAGCCGGCGCGCGTTCTCCAGGTCAGCTTGGCGAACGCGCCCTTGGCTTTTGTCAGTTCATGCGGTCCCATCGCGCCGGACGCAAACCGGCTTTCCAGTACGGCTGCGACCGTGTCCCAGCCGAGGCCCGCGACCCGGCACGGAATCAGGATGCCGTCGTCGCGCAGGCTCTGCATCAGCGGACGGATGACGTCGACGGTCGATTGCGACAGCACGGCGAGCGCCGCCACCGTCTCCTCGTATTTTCGTTTGCGCGCAAAATCCAGCAACGCCGTTTCGTTGAGCTGGCCGTGTTTGTTGAGCTGATCGACAAAATGCCGCGCCGCCTGGAAGTCGCGCACTTTTGCCATCTGGCGGCCGGCGCCGGCCGAGGCCGCGGCGATGGCGCTGCGGATTTCCTCGAACAGATGCGGCGGCGCGCGCGACAGCAATCGCGCCCGCACCGCCTCGGTGGCGCTGCGCAGCAATTGATTGCGCAGCTCCAGCGGCAGATCGACCCGTATACCCGTGTCGACCGCAAGCTCCGGATCGGCTTCGGCCTGCGCCAGCACGATGGCGAATCCATTTGCGGAGACCCGCGCGCCGGGATTGTTGACGAGTCTGCGGCTGACGCTCGGATAATGCCGCGCCAGCAGCGCGTCGGTGACCACTTCCTTCAGCCACCAGCGGCCGGAAATCGCCAGCAGATGCTGCTCGCCCTTGGAGCCTGCGCAGTTCGACCAGGTCCTCGTCGCTGAGCCGCGCCGATTCGGTCAGCACCGGCCCTGCGACGGAAATCTCGTCATGCCGCGCCAGATGCCGGATCACGTCCGGCGGCGCCTTCGGCACCGAGGCCAGCTGCGTGCTCATTTCGGCCAGCGCAATCCGCGCGCTGACATCGGTGAGCGCCCGGATCTCGATGGTCCGGATCAGGCGTTCCAGCACGTCGCCGAACAGCTCGATCTGTTCGCCATTGCAGCCGTCGGCGGACAGCAGAAACAGGTCCGTCACGCGCTTGAAGGTTTCGAGGTGTTTTTCGGCCGAGCCGGCCTGGATGGCGGCTTCGACTTCGTCGGCGATCGATCGGTCCAACATCGCTCGTCCTGAGCGTTTTAGAAGCCAATTCTGGCAGGCGCGCGATCATCTGGTGAAATAGCTGAATGTTCGGTAAAGCCTGGCCCCTTGAAGCCTGAAGCATTGGGCCGCGCCGCACGCATGCCGCCCTGCGTCGCCGCCGGCGCGGTTGTGCCCTGAGGCGGCCTATTGTCAGATACGGCTAACAAACGTGCGCTGACTGGGAAGGTGCGACCATGCTGGACCGACGGAGCCCGCCGGCGGAGGACATCCTCCGGGAAACTACGGAGACGTGGATCGCAGCCTTTGGTGCGGCGCTGCGGGGTGGCTCCGAGCGCGCGCTTTCGGATCTGTTCGTGACCGACAGCCACTGGCGCAATCTGTTCGGCATCTCCTGGGATTTTGCGACGTTCAGCGGCCGGCAAACGCTGGTCGACGCGACTGCTTCAACGTGTCGCGGCGGCCGGCGCCACCGGATTCCGTATCGACGCCGCAGCGCTGACGCCGCGCCGGGCCGTTGTCGCCGGCCGCGAGGTGATCGAGGCCGATTTTTGCGTTCGATACCAATAACGGCCCCGGGATCGGCGCTATCCGCCTGTTGCCGGACGCGGACGGGCGCGTCGCGGCGTGGACGATTTCCACCACGCTCGATTTCGACAAATTCTGCGACGCCCGCGCGATCGCCGCCGCGCGAATCCCACGCGCGCGATTTCGCCGCGCCCGATTGGTCGGAGCAGCGGCAGGCCTCGGCGACATACGACGGCCGCGACCCCGACGTGCTGATCGTCGGCGGCGGCCATGCCGGCATTTCCGCGGCGGTCGAGCTGAAGCGGATCGGCCTCGATGCGCTGATCGTCGACCGCATGGCGCGGGTCGGCGACAATTGGCGGCTGCGCTATCGCGGCCTCAAGCTGCACAACAAGACGCCGGTCAATCATCTGCGCTATCTGCCGTTCCCGGCGACGTTTCCGGACTACATCCCGAAGGACAAGATCGCCAACTGGCTGGAGAGCTATGTCGACATCATGGAGGTCGACTTCTGGACCGAGACGAGTTTCGAGGGCGCCGAGTACGACGACGCGACGCAGCGCTGGTCCGCGCGGCTGATCCGCGAGGGCGCGGCGCGGACGCTCGGCCAAAGCATATCGTGCTCGCCACCAGCGTCAGCGGCACGCCGAACATTCCCAAGATCGACGGCATCGAGAATTTCAGGGGCCAGGTGCTGCACTCCAGCCGCCTTCGCGGCCGGCAAGCAATGGACCGGCCGCTCGGTGATCGTGTTCG
The DNA here is from genome assembly GCA_963738765.1 of uncultured Alphaproteobacteria bacterium. Classification (GTDB taxonomy): domain Bacteria; phylum Pseudomonadota; class Alphaproteobacteria; order Rhizobiales; family Xanthobacteraceae; genus Bradyrhizobium. The sequence goes on from CAVTYA010000027.1 coordinate 51,784, forward strand.
GCACCGGCACCGCGCGCACGACATCTGCCAGGAGCTGCAGGCCGCGGGCGCCGACGTGACCATGGTGCAGCGCAGCCCGACCATGGTGGTCAATGTCGAGCCGGCGCAGCTCTACGACAAGACCTATCTCGGCGACGGCCCGCCGGTCGAGGTCCGCGACCTCCTCAATTCCGACGTGCCGCTGCCGGTGATGAAGGTGGCGCACAAGCTCATCACCGACGAGGTGAAGCGGCTCGACGCGCCGCTGCTGACGCGGCTGGAACGAGCCGGATTCCGGCTCGAATTCGGCGAGGACGGCACCGGCTGGCCGCTGAAATTCCGCACCCGCGGCGGCGGCTATTATTTCAATGTCGGCGCTTCCGAGCTGATCGCCGACGGCAAGATCCGCCTCGTGCAGGCCGCGGATATCGCCGCCATCGAGGCCGATGGCCTGCGGCTGAAGGACGGCGCGCGCGTCGGCGCCGAACTGTTCGTGCTCGCCACCGGCTACAAGGGCCCCGATCATCTGCTGGCGCAACTGTTCGGCGCGGATGTTGCTACGAGCGCGTCGGCCGCGTCTGGGGTTTTGACGCGACGACGCAGGAGCTGCGCAACATGTGGACCCGCACGCCGCAGCCCGGCCTCTGGTTCACCGGCGGCGCCTTCTCGCAAGCCCGCATCTACAGCCGCTACATCGCATTGCAGATCGCGGCGATCGAGGCGGGGAGACTGGCGAAGGCGTAGCGCCGAAAGCGTAGGGTGGGCAAAGCGCAGCGTGCCCACCGCCCTTGAGCACGATCCGGATGGAGATGGTGGGCACGGCGCAAGCGCGCCTTTGCCCACCCTACAAAACTCGCATTCATCGCAGTCAACCCTCAAGCCTCATCCTTCACTGGCTCCGCATGCCCCTCCGTCGGCCCCGCCGGCATTGGGATCACCTGGGGGTTGGCCGGGAAATTCACCGGCTTGTAGTTCAGCGCCGGATCGTTCATCCGGTCGATCACGGACTGATGCACGAATGCGCCGTCCGGGATCGGGCGCGGCTCGCCGTCCGGGATGTAGAACCCGAATTCCACCTTCCGCGCCGGCCATTCCTTGTATTTCGCCAGCTTCGGAATGAATTCGAGGATCCACCACGCGCCGGTCAGCGAATCGTGCAGCTGATCGGTGAAGTCGGGTGCGACGTAGTTGAACGGGCTGTTCTTGCGCTGCTTGCCCCAGGCGAGCTGGTTGACGGTGCGCGGGTTGACCTCGAGCCCGCATTTCACCGCCTCGTCGATCATCCAGATCAGCGGATATTTCGACAGCCCGCTCTGCTTCTCCGGATAGCCGCCGCCGATGTCGGAATGCACGCCGGCGAACCAGCACCTGCAGAATATCCTGCGGCTCGGCATTGTTGGTCAGGCTGAAGCGGTTGTGCATGAAGGTCTGCGGCTGGTCCCATTTCTTGAGGCGGAACATGCAGCGGCGCTCGTCGATCGAGATCGCCTGCCGAAAGGTCTGCACGCTCGGATTTTGCAGCGTGAACGCCAGCTCCTCGAGGCTCGGTCATGTAAAACCGGTCGGGCCGCGGCACGATCACGCTCGCCACCGTGTCCCAGACGCCGACGAAGCGGATGGTCGGCCACCGCGTCGACAGGATGCGCGCGAACTGCGCCGCCTGGTCGTCCTTGTTCGTGGGCAGCGGCCCGTCGGCGTCGGCGGCGGGTTCGGCGGGCGCGTTATCGTCCGGGTTGTCGCTGGAAAACTGCTTGTAGGCGATCAGGCCCGAGCCGGCGAGGTTGGCCTGCTCCGGCGAGATCAGCCCCACTTTGTGGATCAGCCCCGCCAGCACGCGCACGGTGTAGGCGCCGCGGGAAAAGCCGAACAGATAGATCTGGTCGCCTTCGCGGTAATTGTGGACCAGGAACTGATAGGACTGCAGCACCTTGTCATCGAGGCCATAGCCGGTGGCGAGGCCCGAGAATGGCGCTGAAATCCTGCCGCAGCTTGTGCCACGGATCCGGCCGCGCCAGCGTGCCGACGCCGGGATCGTAGAACACGATCTGCCGCGGCTCGGTCTTGTCGGTCTTGCGCAGGCAGCGATAGAGCTTCAGCACATTGGAAATGTTTTCGGAGATCTCGTTGCCGGTGCCGTCGCAGCAGATGATGATATTCCGCTTCGCCGTCTCAGTCGTTTCCGTCATCCCGCAGCTCCCGCGTCTGGCGTCGCTTTCAACCACAGGATGATAGCTTCCGGGTGGACGGGCAAGGGGGAGATAGCTTCGTCGTCCCGGCCTTGAGCCGGGACCCATACGCCGCGGCTTATCGGTGAGGGTGCTGGCGTTAGATACCTTTTCCAAAAATGCCCGCCGCGGCGTATGGGTCCCGGCTCAAGGCCGGGACGACGTGGTGAGATTCCTGATTCAATTCTGATATGCCGAGTAGGCATGCTGTCACGATCCCGCCGCCCGATCCGCGCGAGGTTTTCCAACAACTTCGCGCCATCCGAAAATCAGAGGGCGCAGGGAAATGCCGGGGGCGCGCTGCACCCGCGGTCTCGTGTGCAAAGTGCACAAAGGAAACGCACACGAGCATACAGGTTCAGCGGAGACACCCCGGCATTCCCTGCGCAATGGTTTTACGGCTTATAACGCGCTCTCCCCGGCGACGAATTCCTCTTGCCACCGTCATCCGCGGATTGAAGGTTTTGCAAAACCCGGTCGGGCCGCACCACCTCCGCGGACTTGGCACCAGCAACGGGTGCCAGAACCACACGCCTTCGCCGTCCGCCTCAGCGCCGTTCGTCAGCGTTTCCTTGTGCCGCTCACGGAGTTGACCCGCCCTGCCGCCCAATTCCGCGCCTGACGCCGAGAGCGTCCACCGCATCCCGCCCCACGTCCGTGACGATCGCGAGCGCCCCTCTGGAGGAGCGGGACGGCGGGAGTTCTACCGGTGATTTGGGGTCGGCGCGAAGAGGAATATTTTCGCGGGAGGATATTGACTCGCATGTCGCGGGAGGCGGGAAGTGATTTGCCCGTCGAGGCTGGGCAAGTTGTTCGGTCAAACGACGGGGCTGGGGTAGAAGCGTTTGATCGGGAGCCAGAGCGGGATATTTGTCCAGAAGGCTTCCAGAACGGGCTGGATGCGGCTTGAAGCGGCGCTGAACGCGCGTAAGAGCGCTCGGAATAGCTTTGCCATGCAGGCGGTGAAGCCCTCGAAGCCGAGGATATTGAGCGCGCGGGTAAAGTTATAGCAAAGCGCCATCAGGCTCCATTCACCGCGCACCTTGTCGAAGCCGCGAACGAGGAAGTGGCGATAGCCGGCGCGGCATTTAAGCGTGCCGAAAGGATGTTCGACGATGGCGGAACGACGGCGCATCAGCTCGCTTGCGCCTTCCATCCGCGCCCGGTGACGTTCGAGAACATCCTCGTGCTCCCAGCGATGGATGACGCGTTGGGATGCCTTCGGGGAGAGGCAGTTGGTTCTTAACGGACACGCCCGGCAGACCTTCGTACCGCTCGTATAGCGAATCTCGACGCGGCCACTTGTGTTGGTCCAGCGCCCCTCCATCGGACGCAACAGCTGGCCTGCCGGACAAGTGTAGGCATCGGCCGCGCCGTCATAGCTGAACTTCTTGCGGCTGAAGCGGCCCGCCTTCTCGAGCAGCCCGTTGCCCTCAGAAGGCGGCACATAGGCCGTGATGCCGTCGTCCTCGCACGCCTTCAGTTCGGTGCTGCTGTAATAGCCTTCGTCGGCCAGCACCTGCAGTGCCTCCGCTCCAAGGGCCTCCTTGGCAGCTTTTGCCATCGCATGGAGCTGGTTGACGTCGCTGCTATCGTTCACCACCTCGCTGGCGATGATGAGTTTGTGCTTGCCGTCGACGACGGCCTGCACATTGTAACCCGCAACACCCTGACCGCTCTTGACCAGAAGCCGGGCGTCCGGATCGGTCAGGGACAGCTGCGTCTCACCGCTCGCCTCCAGCCGGTCGAGGTCGGCTTGTGCGCGCGAGCGCTTCGCCATCAGGACCGCTACTTTGGCACCAATATCGGCGCCATCTCCGTTGCCACCTTCGCCGGGATCGTCGTTTCTTGGCTGCTTGGCCTCCGCCGCATCATTGTCTTCAAGAGATTTGCCATAAGCATCGATCTCCAGGTCCAGCCTTGCGAGCTGTTCGGCGAGCCTCTTGCGCGTGAAGATACTCGCCTTGCTCGCATCGCCATGGAAGAACGAACCGTCGATGGCGACAACGGCTCCGCCGACAAGGCCAAGCTCGCGGACCAGCAGCACGAAGCTGCGGTTCACAGCCTTCAGCGCCTGCCAGTTCTCCTTGCGGAAGTTGGCGATCGTCCGATAGCCCGGCCGCAGGTTCTTCAACAGCCAGATCAGCTCCAGATTGCGGCAGGCTTCCCGTTCCAGCCGCCGCGACGACCGGACCTGATTGATGTAGCCGTAAAGATAGAGCTTCAGCAGATCGGCCGGATCGTACGGCGGCTGCCCCATTGCTTCTGCGCCGCGATCCGCATGGCGGAAGCCGAGCTTCCCAAGGTCGAGAGCGTAAACAAAGCTCTCGATCGCCCGGACCGGATTGTCTGCTCCAACATAGTCCTCAACCCGAGCAGGAAGGAGACTGGCTTGCTCACGGCTCTCGCCGGACTTGAATGGGCGATTCGTCATGAGCCGAATCGTACATCAACTCTCAAAAAAACCGAGTTCTTGCCCAGCCTCGTCGGGCTGAAATCGTCGGCACCCCGTCCCACATCAGGGCACGTATAGATTGCAAATCAATAAGACTACCAGTACAATAGTTGCAGCGTTCGCCGGTTGGGTACCAACCGTCATCATTTGTTAGCGCTGCCAAGCCGGGCAATATTATACCCGGCAACATTCTACCGGCTGCCGATTTCTCGTGATGGCTGGCCGGCATTGAATTTCAAGCAAGTCATTTGGCAACTCGTCTGCGCAAGGATTTGGAAAAATGGATTTCGCGGAATCTGGATCTCATTCGACGTCCCCAAAAAGAACCGCCGTCCTGGCGGTCCACGGCATCGGAAGCCAGCGCGCGCTCGAGACGGTGCGCGGTGTTGCGGCAGCGATTCTGAAGAAGGACACCCGCATCTGGGTTCACCCGGAGAAGAGCGGCGTCGATGTCGACTTGTCGGTCCTCACGGCGAACGGGGTCGATACGACCGAAGGACCCCGCGATGTCGATTTTCACGAACTCTATTGGGCCCACCTGATGAGCGAGACCCGCGCGGTCGCGGTGTTGCTCTGGCTGTTCGAACTGGTCCGAAAAGGTCCGCTGTTGCGGAAGGGGATGAACGCGATCTGGTGGGGGATCGCAGCTTTCCTGGCGACCGCTGTCGCATCGGTGACGCTGATGCTTCTTCATGGGATCCAGCGGTTTTCGGAGGTGCTCGACGAGGTGTCGGCGCTCTTGCTCGCACCGCTGTTTGTCATATGCACCGCCATAACCTACGCCGCGCTGGCTGCTACAATTCAACGGGCGTGGAGAATTGCGGCGTTGGCGTTGCTTTCGTCCGCGCTCCTGATCGCATTCCTACATTTTGGCCTGAACTACGGTAGCTTCAATCACTACACTGACATGTTCTTCCCGCCGCTGATCGCCGCCTTGATCATACTCGTGGCGATGGGCAAGAGAGGTTTGTTGGTCTGGTCCGTCGTTTACGTGATCATCAACATTTCATTGATGGTGGTCCAGAATGCGCGTTACCAAGTCAATTGGGATCGATCCGACATCATCGCGGATATCATAAAGAACCACTGGATTCCCTTCTTCACGCCGGCCTGGCAGCCCTTCGATGTGATCTGGAGCCACGGTTGGATCGCGTGGAGCATGACCGAGCATTGGAGCACGACGATCGCCTGCTGGACCGTCGTGCTCTATTTCGGTCTAAATGCCGTGTTTCTGCAATCCTATCTCGGCGATGCGGCGCGTTATTTCAGAAACTCGCCGGGCAATGTCGCGGTGCGTCGCGAAATTCGCAAACAGGCTGTCTCCACGCTGGCTTCGCTTCATGACTCCGGACAATACGACCGGATCATCGTCGTCGCGCACAGTTTAGGCAGCGTGATCGCGTATGACATGCTGCGAACGTACTTCAGTCGGATCTGCAACGATCTGCCGAACCCGAGGGATTTCGCAGACACGATCAAACAGCTCGATGAAGTTCCGCTTGATGCGTCGCTGACGCCCGTTGCATTGCAGGAAAATCGCGATCGATTCCGCGATCTGTCCCGGTCATTGGTCGACGCCATCGCCAGATACCCTTCCGTCCTGAATGACGGAAAACGCAAGCGGCGCGTCGCCAAATGGCTTGTCACGGATTTCGTGACATTGGGCAGCCCGCTCACGCATGCGAAGTATTTGATGTGCAATGGCGACACGCGGGGCGAACTCGATGCAGATTTTACCCGGCGCGTGAACGAACGCGAGTTTCCGACATGTCCACCACAAGGCAAAAGCCGATTGGTCTTCCAGCGCGATGCCGACAAGGCCGAATTCCATCACGGCGCGGTTTTTGCGTTCACCAGATGGACCAATATTTTCTTTCCGCTCAAGCAACTGTTTTGGGGGGATGCCGTCGGTGGCCCGCTTGGAGACTTGTTCGGCCGGTTCATCGAAGACGTGCAGGTCCAGGGAAGCGATATGTTGTTGAGCCATACCCATTACTGGGACGTATCCCAATCCGGCGGCTGGCAAGCGCCCTGCATCACGGATCTGGAGACCGCGGTCAATCTGACGGACAACGTCGAGGTGACGGAGGATATCCCAAGCTGACTTGACGTCGGTGCCGGGGGAGTCAAGGAACGCACGACCTCGCCGCCCGCTTCATCGGCGTGGGGAAGAGCTTCGTTGAGGCCGCGGGGGATGCCTGCCCTGCCGCCCAATTCCGCGCCTGACGCTGCAAGCGTCCACCGCATCCCGCCCCACGTCCGTGACGATCGCGAGCGCGCCTCTGGGGACAGGACGGTATTATCCCGGAGCTATCTGCATGGGATATCCTTCTGCGAGCCCTGGGAATCGGGATACTCTCCCCCGCCGCGGGAGGAATAGCGGAATGCCGGTGTGGAAAAGGGTTGCGGGGATCATTGGCGGGGTGCTTACAACCTCACCGTTCTGGCCTTATCTCAAAAAAGTGCTGGAGTGGGGAGAGCATAGCGAATTCATCTATCATAGGGCTCACGACGTCGAGGGTGCGGGTCCAGTGTTAGAGAAAATTCTCAGCCCCCCATCTTGGTTGCCCTTCATTTTGCTACCATTGGGCTTCTTCATGCTTTGGATCGCGCTGCGGCGATCCAACAAATCCAGGCTCGATGAAGCCCCTACCGCGGCTGTGCAAACAACGGCCATACAGCCAACGGCCGACATTGATGCGCGGGAGGCATTTTTTCAAATACTTGAATTTAGCAAATGGCGGAAAGAGCAAGACAGAACCACCGATCCAACACAACTAGTGTACGATTGGCGGGAAGTGCGACTTAGCACGGCGATTCACAAGGCCCTTAGGAACTCACATCTTCAAGCTTGGGGTGAGCAGAATCTACCGGGTTTTGCCACAACGCCTGAAAAGCCGATCCCGGATGACACGTGGGATACTGTCGAGATTGAGTTTGATCGGAGCGCACTACCGCGCACGGCGGCCAGGTTCAGAGGAAGGACGCGACGCGAACCTGGTCCGATGGCATGGATTGGCGTCAAATTTTCGCGCCAGCAGATATTTCAGCTATTCCCTCTCGAGAACTCGGACGACTACCGACCAATTTTCATGGCCATACAGTGTATTCGTGAGAGAACCGGCGATACCAACGCTGCGAAGTTCTGGCCAGCAACGCGTTTAGCCTTGAGGCAAGCGGCTTATGACAAGCGTTTGAAAGTAAGAGGTAGGAAGCAACTGCCGGAGAACAATCCTCACACCGGAGGGGAGTACAGCGATCTTTTTACAGATGTGGATAGCTCGTATTGGGCTACTTCTGAAATAAACGTGCTCGCTACAGAGCAAGATCACCAGTCCGATTATCACACCGATCCGCAGACCGCTTTCGCGTGGGGAAAACAAGGAATTTACGAACGGAATCGATATGTCGAACTAAAAATAAATTGGGCGGATATTTTGAGAGAGTGGCCATGATTTCAATACCTCTCGACAATCGTCCGAAAATATTAGGACGGCGCACGCATGACTGCTTGGTGCTGCAAAATGCGCACAAGTCAGCAGATGCTGTCTTTAGCGATTTACCAGAAAGCCGAATCGGAACGAGCCATAATTCAGGCCACGGTTCTGCGGGATCAAATCGCGGTGGCATTGATTGAAGAACAGTGTGTCAAATAATTACGTCCCGGCTTTAAGACGCCGTGCGGCAAGCCATGGAGCGGCGATGTCCAGACCTGTCATTTTCACGATTTCCGCCGCTTGGGATCAGCAAGCATCGCTCTGGTGCGGGCATTGTGACGATGTACCGGCCGCCGCCGACGCTCCGACCCTCGACGAATTGCTGCAAAAGATTTCTGCGATGGCGCTCGATTTGTTGCCGGACAATCATCCGCATGTCAGCCCAGAATCGTTGTTCCTGCATATCACCGCGCTGCGCGAAGCGGCTCCGGTTGTGGGCCGAGTGGCGACGTAGTTCTATCGCGCATGTATCGCCTCCAAACAAAAACGGCCGGGTCTTTCGACCCAGCCGCTCAAAATTCTCACCAGCTACGAGGCCAGTCTAACCAACCGAACCCTCAGCTCGCCTGCGCCACCGGCGCAGCAGTCGCGGCCTTCTTCTTCTGGATCGCGCGCTTCAGGTCGAGGGCGCGGGGCGACAGGTTTTCCGCCTTGGCTTTCAGCAGGAAGCTGTCGAGGCCGCCATTGTGGTCGACGGTCTTGATCGCGTTGGTCGAGACGCGCAGGCGCACGTTGCGGCCGAGCGCGTCCGAGATGAAGGTGACGTTGCACAGGTTCGGCAGGAACCGGCGCTTGGTCTTGATGTTCGAGTGGCTCACCTTGTGACCCACCAGCGGGCCCTTGGCCGTCAGTTCGCAGCGCCGTGACATCTCAACAAATCCTCTGCCATCCCCGGCTCTAGGCAACGCTCAAGGCGGCCACGCGGGGGGTCCAAAATCATGTCCATTTCCAGGAACCGCGGACGTATAGGGGCAGATGCCCGGACCGTCAAGGTTTTAAGGCCCGTTTTTGCGGGCCTTTAAGGCCCGGAATAGTCCGGTTCATAAGCGGTTCCAGCGGCTTAGGCCATCATATAAAGGGCGCATTCGCCGCCGACATCGGTGTTCCGCGTTTCCAAGACCCTCCCGTTAAGGCCCGATCACGCCGGCCGCACGGGCTTTTGAGGGTACGCATTTCGCCTAACGCGCGTTGTTTGCGAGATATTTCTGCTTAAATGAGCAACCGATCACGCCAAAGAACCGACCGCCACCAGGACCGCCAGTCAGTGACATGCCGCGCCAATTCGCCCCGATGGGTGTTGTTTTGTCTGTACGCCGGCGCCTTCCTGTCGCAGGCCGCACCGGCGTTGGCGCAGGGGCGGCTGGATGCCCACTACGAGGCGTCGCTGTCGGGGATTCCGGTCGGCAAGGGCTCATGGACCGTCGAAATCGGCGACGACGCGTTTTCCGCCGCCGCCCAGGGTGGCACCTCGGGGCTGCTGAAGGCGTTTTCCGGCGGAAGCGGCACCGGCGCCTCCCAGGGCAAGATCGTCAACGGCGCGCTGGTCGCTTCGGCCTATACCGCGACCACCACGACGTCGAAAAAGTCCGAGACCATCCGGCTGGCGCTGGTCAACGGCAATATCAAGGAATTCTCGATCGAGCCGGAGCCGCCGGTCGACCCCGATCGTATCGTCGTCACCGATGCGCATCGCAAGAACGTCTACGATCCGATGACCGGCTCGATGCTGCGGGTGCCCGGCACCGCCGATTTGATGAGCCCGGATTCGTGCCGCACCGGCGCCGGCATCTTCGACGGCCGGCTGCGCTACGATCTGAAACTCGATTTCAAGCGGATGGAAACGGTCAAAGCCGAGCGCGGCTATCATGGCCCGGCGATCGTCTGCTCGATCTATTTCACGCCGGTCGCGGGCTATATCCCCGATCGCCCGGTGATCAAATATCTCGCCGCCCAGCGCGGTATCGAGATCGCCTTCGTGCCGATCGCCGGCACCCGCGTGCTGGTCCCGTTCCGGATGACGATCCCGACCCCGTTCGGCCCCGCGATGCTGGAAGCCACGAGTTTTGTCACAACAGCCGCGCCGCCGCGGGTGGCGAAAACGCAGTAGGTTCTCTTCCCTTCTCCCCTTGTGGGAGAAGGTGGCGCGAAGCGCCGGATGAGGGGTCTCTCACCGCGCATTCGGTGTTCGCGGAGAGAACCCCTCACCCGTCACGAACGCGCTTCCGCGCGTCCGTGCCACCCTCTCCCAATCGAAGTCGGATTTATCCGACTTCGATAGTTATAATGCCCAACTCGGGTAAACCCGAGTTGGGTGGGGGGAGAGGGGAAGTGGCACCGACATGGGACAGTGAAGTGGACCCGACTCCTCGCTTGACTTCTTGATCGCTTCTGATTCGACTTCGGCATCGCCAAAACTTTAACGATTCCACCCGAAAACCGCCGCTTGTGAACCACCGGGAAACTTGATCTAGTGCCGCATCATTGGCGCCAACGCGAGATGTTGCGGTGAACGAAGCAGGTCACGGGAGGAGTCAGCGATTCGGGCGCGATTCGTTCCGGACTCGTTCCAGAGCTTAAGCCGCGACCTGCAAGCGTCGCATTGTGAGACACATCAAGAAACCGCGCGACGTCAGAAACACCTGAAAAATATGGCTTTCTCCTACTCGTCTACGTTCGGTCACGAACGGGCTAATGAACGGGCCCCCGGCGCCGGCGTCACCGCTGTGCTGGGGCCGACCAATACCGGCAAGACCCATCTGGCGATCGAGCGGATGCTGGCGCATTCCTCGGGCGTGATCGGGCTGCCGCTGCGGCTGCTCGCGCGCGAGGTCTACAACAAGATCGTCGACCGCGCCGGCGCTGAATCCGTCGCGCTGATAACAGGCGAAGAGAAGATCAAGCCGAAAAATCCGCGCTACTGGGTCTCCACCGTGGAGGCGATGCCGAGGGATCTCGACGTCTCGTTCCTCGCCGTCGACGAGATCCAGATCGCGGCCGATCTCGAACGCGGGCATGTCTTCACCGACCGCATCCTGCATCGCCGCGGCCGCGACGAGACGCTGCTGCTCGGCGCGGCGACGATGCGCCCCATCATCGAGCGGCTGCTGCCGGGCGCCTCCATCGTCACGCGGCCGAGATTGTCGCAGCTCGAATTCGCCGGCGACCGCAAGATCACGCGCCAGCCGCGCCGTACCGCGATCGTCGCGTTCTCGGCCGATGAAGTCTATGCGATCGCGGAACTGATCCGCCGGCAGCACGGCGGCGCGGCCGTGGTGCTGGGCTCGCTGAGCCCGCGCACGAGAAATGCTCAAGTCGCGATGTTCCAGAACGGCGACGTCGATTATCTCGTCGCCACCGACGCCGTCGGCATGGGGCTCAATCTCGACGTCGATCACGTCGCGTTCGCGTCCGACCGCAAATATGACGGCTATCAGTTCCGCCGCTTGAATCCGTCCGAATTCGCGCAGATCGCCGGCCGCGCCGGCCGCGCGACCCGTAACGGCACATTCGGCACCACCGGGCGCTGCGCGCCGTTCGAGCCGGAACTCGTCAATGCGCTGCAGAACCACACCTTCGACAGTGTGAAAATGCTGCAATGGCGGAACTCGAAGCTGGATTTCTCCTCGCTCGGGAGCTTGCAGGTCTCGCTGGCGCTGACGCCCAACCATGAGGCACTGACGCGGGCGCCGATTGCGGAGGATCTGCGCGTGCTCGATCATGCGGCCCGCGACGGCGATGTGCGCGACATGGCCCACGGGCCTGCGGCCGTGGAGCGGCTGTGGGACGCCTGCCAGATCCCGGATTATCGGCGTCTGGCGCCCGCCGCCCATGCCGAGCTCGTGACTACTCTTTTCGGATTTTTGATGAAAAGGGGCCGGATTCCAGATGCATGGTTCGCCGCCCAGGTCGAGCAGGCCGACCGCGTCACCGGCGATATCGACACGTTATCGGGCCGGATCGCGCAAATCCGCACCTGGACCTTCGTCGCCAACCGGCCGGACTGGCTGTCCGACCCCGATCACTGGCAGGGGATCGCGCGCGAGGTCGAAAATAAATTGTCCGATGCACTGCACGAACGGCTCACGGAGCGTTTCGTTGACCGCCGTACCAGTGTATTGATGCGCCGCCTGCGGGAGAACAGCGTTTTGAATACGGAAATTGGCAAGACCGGCGAAGTGACAGTTGAGGGCCATGTGATCGGCCGGCTCGATGGATTCACCTTTGCACCTGATGCAGCCGAAGCAGGCTCCGACGCGAAGGCGTTGCAGGCGACCGCGCTCAAAGCGCTCGCCGGCGAGATCGATGCGCGCGCCGAAAAACTGGCCGCAGCCCCCGACGATCAGTTCGTGCTGACGTCGGACGGCACCATCCGCTGGACCGGCGATGCAGTCGCAAAGCTGGTCGCGGCCGACGACGCGCTGCATCCGCGGCTGCGCATCATTTCCGATGAGCGCCTGAACGGCGCGCCGCGCGAAGCCGTGCAGACGCGGCTCGATCTGTGGCTGAAGACGCATATCGAAAAATTGCTGGGGCCGCTGTTCGGTCTATCCAAGGCCGAGGACATCACCGGCATCGGGCGCGGAATCGCGTTCCAGTTGATCGAGGCGCTCGGCGTGCTGGAGCGGGCAAAGATCGCGGCCGAGATGAAGGATCTCGACCAGGCCTCGCGCGCGACGTTGCGCAAATACGGCGTGCGGTTCGGCGCCTATCACATCTATTTCCCCGGGCTGCTGAAACCCGCGGCGCGCTCGCTCGCGTCATTGCTGTGGGCCGAGAAGCAGGACAATGTCGACATGGCGATGCTGTCCAATGCGCAGCATCTCGCAAGTAGCGGCCGCACCTCGTTCCCGGTCGACAAGGCGTTGCCGCGCGACGCCTATCGCGTGCTCGGCTATCGCCAGTGCGGCGAACGCGCGGTGCGCGTCGATATCCTGGAGCGGCTCGCCGATCTCATTCGACCTGCTTTGGCCTGGCGCGAGAGTTCGCCCGGCGAAAAGCCCACCGGCGCGTTCGATGGCCGCGGCTTTGTGGTGACCCAGGCCATGACCTCGCTGACCGGTTCGGCCGGCGAAGACTTTGCCTCGGTGCTGCGCGCGCTCGGCTACCGCATGGACAAGCGCCCGCCGCTGCCGCCGAAGCCGGTGGTGGAAGCGCCTGCCGCGGAGGCTGTTGTGGTTGAGGCTGGCGCGGAGACGCCCGTTGAGGCCACGGTAGAGACGCCGGTCGAAACAGCAGGTGAGGAAGCGGCGGTTGATATGCCGGTTTCCGGCGACCCCACGCCGTCGGCAGCCTTGCTGCCCGAAGTGTCGCTCGCGCCCGCCGCCGAAGAGGCCCCCGCCGCGATTGAAGCTACGCCGGAACCCGTCGAAGCGGCGGCCGAGCCTGTTGCGCCGGCCGAAACACCTGCGGTGGAAGCGCCGCAGCAAGAGCTGGTTGTCGAAGCGACGGCCGTTTCTGAAATCGACCGAGACCGCTGCCGCCGCTGATGCCGCACCGGCCGAAGCCGCTGCCGCTGAAGCCGCACCGGAAACGCCTGTTGTGCCCGAGCTGATCGAAGTCTGGCGTCCCGGCGGCCGTTCCGAAGAGCGCCGCCCACAGCGTCACGATCGCAACCGCCCGCGGCATCAGGGCCGCCAGGATCGCCCGCAGGAGGGCGCGCAGCCGGCAGCCGCCGCTGCGCCAGGTGAGGGTGGCGAGGCTGCAAAGCCCGAACGTCACCGCCACGGACGACGCGACCGTCACCGCGATTTCCGAAAGCCGCGCGAAGGCGCGCCGGCCGAGGCCGTTGCCGCAGCGCCGGCCGCCGAGGGTGCAGCACCGGCGGTCGAACCGCGTCCCGAAAACGGCCGCCCCTCCCGCGAGCGCTTTGAAGGCAAGGGCCGCGACAATAATCGCGACCATAATCGCGACGATCGGAACAAGGGCAAATTCGGCGGCGATCGCAACAAGGACCGCGACCGCGGCGGCCGCGACAAGGGCCGTGATTTCGGTAGCCGCGACAAGGGCGGCAAGGGTGGCCGCGACTCAGGCCCGTCGCATCGCCAATACGCCACCAGCGCCGCCCCGCGCGAGCGCGACCGTCCGATCGATCCGAATTCGCCATTCGCAAAGCTTGCGGCGCTGAAGGAACAGCTCGCGGGGAATCGCAAAGACTAGTCGTATCGAAGCAGGTCTGTTTGGAGCGCCAGCGTCTCGATAAATGGTTGTGGCATGCGCGGGTGGTGAAGGCGCGCACCTCGGCGGCCGCGCTGGTCGAGGCCGGTCACGTCCGCATCAACGGCGTGCGCGAAAAAGCCCCTGGCCATGCGGTGAAAATCGGCGACGTGCTGACGGTCGGGCTCGACAACAGCGTGCGCATCCTGAAGGTGGTCGGCTTCTCCGAGCGGCGCGGTGACGCCACCGCCGCGCGCGTGCTCTTTGAGGATTTGCAGGGCCGCCGGGAATGACTATCTGGGGGCCAAGAAACGCGCTTTAAACGCGCTTTTCGGCGCCCGGCTTCCCTTGCGGCAGCGCACTAGCTGCGCTACGCAAACCCCAAGAAATTGATCCCTTTCGGAGTTTTGGATGACTTACGTCGTCACTGAAGCCTGCATCAAATGCAAATATACCGACTGCGTTGAAGTCTGCCCCGTCGATTGCTTCTACGAGGGCGAGAACATGCTGGTCATCCATCCCGACGAATGCATCGACTGCGGCGTCTGCGAACCCGAATGCCCGGCGGATGCCATCAAGCCGGACACCGAGCCGGGCCTGGAGAAGTGGCTCGAGGTCAATACCGAATACGCCAAGGCCTGGCCCAACATCACCCAGAAGAAGGAATCCCCGGCCGACGCGAAGGATTTCGAGGGCATGGAAGGCAAGTTCGAGAAATATTTTTCCAAGGAACCCGGTACCGGCGACTGATTCGCCGGCGCGGCCGCAAGGACCGGCTCTGCCCGTTTCGGGCCAAGTAAAGCCTGCTGATTTAACCCTGTTGACGGTCTTATGACCGAAAGGTCCCTGTATGGGTCCGGAATCGGGCGTAAATCATTGATTTTTGCGGAAAATGTGCTATATTAGGCACATTACAAGCCGAACCCCGGCCATGCGTATTTGTGGTCCCCTTGGGTTCCCGTAAAACTCGAACAGGGGCGTGGCAGTTTCCGCGCGCAGGCTGTGTCACAGAAAACGCGTAAAAAGAGTGTTTCCAAGAGTTCGAAGAAAGTCGCCGCGGTCAGCCGCAGCGCAACCAAAGGCCGTGCCAAGGCGTCCGTGAAGGACGCCAAGAGGGCTGCGGCTACAAAGTCCTCGAAAAACAAAAGAAGCGCAATGCCTGACAAGACTGCCAAAACTGCCGCGAAAGCGACGGGTTCGAAGACTACTGCTTCGAAGGTCGCTCCCAAGATTTTGCCGAAAGCCGCTGCCCCCGCCCCCAAAGCCGCGGCGCCCGCGCCGAAGGCTGCCGTCGCCGCTCCGAAGCCCGCCGCCAAGCCGGTGGCTGCCGCTCCCCGGGTCGAAGAGCCGAAGAAGGTTCTGACCCAGCGTCAGGGCTTCAAGACCAATGAATTCGTGGTTTATCCCGCTCACGGTGTCGGCCAGATCCTGGCGATCGAGGAGCAGGAGATCGCGGGCGCCAGGCTCGAGCTGTTCGTGATCAATTTCATGAAGGACAAGATGACGCTCCGCGTGCCGACCGCCAAGGTCGCCAATGTCGGCATGCGCAAGCTGTCGGATCCGTCGCTGGTCAAGAAGGCGCTGGAGACCCTGAAGGGCCGTGCCCGCGTCAAGCGCACGATGTGGTCGCGCCGGGCGCAGGAATACGAAGCCAAGATCAATTCCGGCGATATCGTTGCGATCGCCGAAGTGGTGCGCGATCTCTATCGCTCGGAGTCGCAGCCCGAACAGTCCTACAGCGAACGCCAGCTTTACGAAGCAGCGCTCGATCGCCTGTCGCGCGAAATCGCGGTCGTGCAGCATTCGACCGAGACCGAAGCGGTCAAGGAAATCGAAAGCCAGCTCGCCAAGAGCCCGCGCCGCGGCGCCAAGACCGAAACCGAAGGCAGCGCCGAGGGTGAAGCCGACGAAGCCGACACGAAGCCGACGGTGACGACGCGGCCGTGGCCGACGAAGCCGCCTGAAAGGGTTCGACGGATTGAAATCAAAAGCCCGGTCGCAAGACCGGGCTTTTTGTTTGGGATCGAGCGAAATCCATCCACTCGTCGTCCCCGCCTGGTGTGCAATTGCAGGGGCGGGGACCCATAACCACAAGTGCGAGTTGTTGTGGTTTGCTGTGGCTGGAGCCTTCCAACCTGAATACGAGGGTTCGATTCCCTCACCCGCCTAGCGGGGAGTTGCGCCTTGCTTACCGGTTCTGGGCGGTTCGAGCATGACCTCCTTCAGGCGATCACCACTGGCGATGACGACCACGAAGTTGAGTTTGCCTTCCTGCTTCATCAGACCTCCGGCAAGAGCGCTTCCTGCTGCAGTTTTTTCGGCGATGCGTACGGCATCCGATAGTTCCTGCCTGACTGACTTCAGCGCGATGATGTTGCCCAGATCCTCTCGGTCGAGCTCCTTCAGCGATGACGAAAGTTCCTTTTCTGTGACGCTTCCGGTGTTCGCATCTATGACATTTTCATAGACTCGCTCATTCCTCACCGTCCGCACTCGATAAACGGGCGGACCGGATGTATCAAAGCTAACGTCCGCGGTCCTCGAACCGTCATGTAAATGCTCGGCGATCGCTACCGCCTGATTGAGTGGTATTTTTATGCTGCGAAATTGCTCGAGGAGGCGACGAATCACTGCCTCCTCGGCATCGCCTTGCGCGGCCACGCCTCTATTTGCAGCGTCTAAAGGTGTACGGGTGACATCGGCTATCGCGCCCGTAGCAGCAAGCGTGGCGGACAAAACGATAATCGCTAACAATCGCTTCTTCGACATGAGCTGAATCCAGTTGCTCTCCGTGAAAAACTGACCGGTGGCCTTATTGGCGTGTGCCAGCGCTTGTCCCGCCAATTGCATGAACCATAGTTCGTGGCGCGCACTGTGCGCTATTCGGTGGAGTAAAGCTGGACGCCTCTGCGCACGAGTTCCGATTCGATCATGTCGAAGGCGCATTCAACGGGCGCGAGCCAGACGTTGACCCAATAGATGATGCAATCGCGAGCGAGGAGCAGGGCTGTCGTCATGCGAATCGGCCCTCCGCTCGGCTCGATGCCGGATCGGCACCGCCTCTCGATCGACGAGCGCGTGCAGCCAGGCAAGCAACGATATCGTGACGCCCAGCAGCAGGCTCAGGCCCACGAGGGACAGAGCCACGATCAGGTTCAGAGATGCGACCGCAAGCCCCGGCAACGGATTTTCCCTTGCGAGCGACAAAAACAGAGTTGACATTCTTCGATCTCCTAAATAAACTAAACCGTATAGTTCATATACACCCGAACCGCGGGATGTGTCAAGGGCGAAGACTCACAAGCGCGTGTTCAGGCTGTTCGAGGGCGGGGGACTTCGGAGCGTGACGCTGCGTTTCCCGTTCGAACGCAGAGGCCTCAACCGAAGAAAGGATCCGATATGTTCAACTACAGGCTTGCGTTCGTCGTCATCGTGGCGGCGTTGTTCAGCAATGCGTTTGCCTTTGCGCAGGAGAACCGCGGCACTCCCGAGCAGAGGGCCGCATGCGCGCCTGACGCTTTCCGGCTGTGCCTGAGCTACATCCCTGACGCCACGAATGTGGAGGCCTGTCTCAGGCAAAGAAAGTCAGACCTGAGCGATGCTTGCAGAGCCGTATTCGAGCACGCAGCGGAAACTGCTTCGGTCAGGACCATAGGATCGCGCCGGTACCGCGGCGCAAGAGATGAGGAATGATCGCATGAACACGATGTATGCTCCTGCTTTCGCCGCGTTCGGAGGCTCGGCCTTCGGAGCGATCTCCACGATCGTGACTGGATGGGTGAGTCGGCGCCGCAGGCTTCGCGAGCGTCACTATGCCCGGTCGATTTCCAAGCGCGAGCGGCTCTATCGAAGCTTCATCGAGGAAGCCTCCCGACTCTACGCCGACGCGCTCGTCAGCGACAAATCCGAGATTCCGCAACTGGTCAATCTGTATGCGCTCGTCGGGCGAATGAGGATTCTGTCCAGCGATGACGTGGTTCAAGCCGCGGAGCGGGCAGGTCGCCTGATCATCGAAACCTACGTGTCACCAAGCCGCAAATTTGTCGATTTGCCTGAGTTCATGGAGGAAATGGATCCCTTGCGTGACTTCGGCGAAGCCTGCCGACGCGAATTGCAGTCGATCCCGTCTCGCTGAGGTCCCAAGCGATGCAGGAACGGATACCCCAGGCCGGATCGTCGTGCATTCGTCAGCGGATCGTGCAAGCAGCGATCCGATTGTACCGCGAAATCGGTTTCAAGAAGACCACCGTCGCCGATATCGCTCGCGGAGCGTCGATGTCGCCCGCCAACGTCTACCGTTTCTTCGCTTCAAAGCAGGCGATCGAAGAGGCGGTCGTGGCGGATTTGTTCGAAGAGGTGCTCACGGCCGCAACGCTTGCGGCTCGCGCGGCGGCTCGGCTCTGCACCGTCTAACGGCGACCTTGAGAACGATCTCGCAGCTGCACGAACATCGGCTGCGAGAACGACAGCAAGCTACACGAACTGGTCGCTGCGGCGGTACGCGAGAACTGGGCGGTCGCGCTGTCTTACGCAGACCGGATCCGGGGACTTGTGCGCACGATCATTGCTGGCCGGACAGGCGAGCGGCGAGCTGCGACCGGGAAGTCCGATGGCGATGACCTGTTGCCTGCTTGAAGCAATGGACGGATATCTCAATCCGTCGCGGATCAACGCGGCTACCGTTCGGCCAACGTTCGACGAGATGATGGATTTCTGCGCGGGCGCGCTGCATCACGCCCGATGGGCTCGGTCGATTGACCTGGCCGCCGACTTGCGTCCCAAATCCGTGGCGCAGAGGATAGCGGTCGGGGTTCGCGCTGCGTTCACGGCCTCCAGTCTGCCTCGCAAGCCGCAAGAAAGAAATTGACCCGTTCGTGCAAGAACGTCGGCAGCTCTTTTCTGAGATCCTTCAGCTCCTCACCCATCAGAGATCTCATAAGCATCGGAAGCAGAATGAGATCCATGAACATCTGCGCGGTGGCAACGCTCCGCTTTGCGCTGAAAGGTCCTTTTGGTGAGCGCGCGACCCTCTGCGTTGCCTCGTTCAAGAGCTGCGAAACTGCCCCAGCCGCGCGGTCGCGCGCCGCGTCGTGAACATTTCGGCTCAACTCGGGAAATCGCCGCGCCTCGGCGATCGTGGCGCGCGTGAGGTCCAACGTGTCCTCGACGAATCTCTCCACGATCTCGATGCCGAGATTGGTGAGCTTTTCCTGGATGGTGCGGCCTGCCGGCGTGAACCCTTCGAAATCTGTCAATCCGCTGATGGTCCGGGCCACCACAGCCACGAACAGCGCCTCCTTGCCGGGGAAATGGGCATAGATGGTCGGTTTGCTCGCAGGGGCCAACTCGGAGATATCGTCGATGCTGGCACTCCGAAAACCCTTCTCGAGAAAGAGCTGCTGGGCTGCATCGAGAATCCGCGCCTGGACGTCGCCGGCAAGGTCCTTGGGCGGTCTGCCGCGTTTCGGGCTTTTGTTTTTCGTCATCACGATCTCCTAATCACGAGTTTGTGTGCGCCTAGATCCCACTTGACATGCTCGGCAGAGAAATGCAAGAAAAAGAAAATATACGGTATAGTTTAGTTCAGATCTGCCGCCGACGGCTTTGCTTGCCGGGTCTGCGACAGCCCCTCCAGGTGACCGACCGGCCGCCACGATGCGCGTTCGGCCGCCGGTCATCCGGACAACCTGAGGAGATCGTCGTGACTGTGTTCAGCCCGGATACGCCAATTCTGGAGCAGGGCATTCTGCTGCGCGAATTGAATCACCGGATCAACAATGGGCTCGCCTCGGCGATCAACCTGATCTCGGCTGCCGCCGTCCGGGCCGAAGGGGCGGAGGCCAAGCGCGCCTTAAGCGACGTGGTCGAACTGCTACATGGGTATGCCGATGTGCAGCGGGCACTCGCAATGCCCGAGGGCGAGGCACTGATCGATGCCGAGACATACATTCGCAGACTGGGGAGCGCCATGCGCCGCTCGTTGCTGGATCGAATGAATATCGGACTGGCACTCGCCACCGAATCTCTTCCGCTCCAATCGGAGCGATGCTGGCGGCTCGGATTGATCGTCCACGAGCTCGTAACCGATGCCGCGAAACATGCGTGTTTCGACGCGCGGACCGGAGAAATCAGGATCAGGCTGACACGAATCGGCCCGTTGGTGAATTGCGTCATCGTGGACAATGGGTCGCGGTCGGCCCGGGGCGCCGCGGGGCGCAGACTCCGGATCAGCAATGATCTTGCCAAGGGTCTCGGCGGCCGGGTCGAGCACGGCTTCGGCAACGAGTTCACGTCCGTCGTTCTGTCGTTTCCGCTGACGGAGCGTGAGCGGCAGGCGAACTGGGTGATGGCGACGCGTCGCATGCGGTCGCCTCGCCGGCCGAGAGCCAGGGCATCCGACGCCTTGGCGCTTTGCGCAGGAGCGGGCTCCCGGGGGCAGGGCAGCCGCCCCTTTGCAACTGGACCGGATCCAGATGTGCCACCGGCTCACCGAGGCGAATTGGTCTCCGCGTGCCCCGCCCCGGATGCGTTGGGCGAGTTGCTGTCACCCCGCCACCGCATGGACGTACAATGAAACACAATTTCCAAACCACACTGAATTCGAACAAACAAACAGCAGACGCATGCTGAGGGGGCTCGGCGGGCTGACGGTCGCGCTTGTCGCAATCGTGTTGAGCGGCTGCAACGATCACGCCGCTGCTCCAACCACGCGCGCGGCGTTCGTGCGCACGGAGATCGTGCAGCCGCGCGACCGACAAGCCTCGGTCACCCTGACCGGCGAAGTCCAGGCCCGCTTCCGCGCCGACCTCTCGTTTCGCGTCAGCGGCCGCGTGCTCGCGCGCTATGTCGATGTCGGCGCCCACGTCAAGGCCGGCGAGGTGCTGGCTCTGCTCGATCCGGCCGAGCAGCAGGCCGATGTCGATGCCGCGACCGCGGCGGTAATAGCCGCAGAATCTCAGCTGCGCGTGGCGAAGGCCACCTTCGAGCGACAGAAGGCGCTGATCGCAAGCGGCTTCACCACGCGCACGGTCTACGACCAGGCGCAGGAAGGATTGCGAACCGCAGAAGGTGTGCTTGAAGCGGCAAAGGCGCAGCTCGGAACATCGAAAGATGCGCTTGGCTATACCGCATTGCGCGCCGAGGCGGCGGGCGTGGTCACCGCGCGAAATCTGGAAGTCGGTCAGGTCGTGCAGGCCGCGCAACCCGTGTTCACGCTGGCGCAGGACGGGGAACGGGACGCCGTCTTCGACGTGTACGAATCCATCTTCTTCGGCGATCTCGATGGCAGCCGCGTATCGCTGACGCTCGTCTCCGACGCAGGCGTGACGGCGAACGGGTATGTCCGGGAAGTCTCGCCGGCGATTGATGCGAAGAGCTCGACGATCCGCGTGAAGGTGGCGATCCAGGATCCTCCGGCAGCCATGACACTTGGCAGCGCCGTCGCAGGAACCGTCAAAGCGAAGGCCCGGCAGCAGATCGCATTGCCCTGGACTGCGTTGGTGGCGGCGGGATCGAAGCCTGCGGTCTGGACAGTCGATCCGGCGACCAAAACTGCTGCTCTCAAGCCGGTGACGATCGACGGTTACGAAGCTCGTGAAGTGCTGATCAAGGCGGGCCTCGAGCCTGGCGAGCGCGTCGTGATCGATGGCGGCAAGCTGCTGAGCGTTGGCCAGGCGGTGACCTATGAGGGAGACCGGTCATGAAGAGGCGCGCCATGATTGCAACCGGCGCGTTTGTGTCAGCGCTGGCGCTGGCTGGATGCCAGCAGGAGGCGAAAGCGCCCGAGCCCGTGCGGCCCGTGCTGTCGATGGTTCTTGAGCCGAGCCGCTCGGACGGCACGGTCGCCGTGGGCGTTGTTGAGCCGCGGTACAAGACCAACCTCGCGTTCCGCGTCCTGGGACGTCTGACCGGCCGTCCCGTCTACGTTGGCGACCTCGTCAGCGAAGGACAAATCGTCGGCATCATCGATTCCACCGCTCTTGAGCTTGCGGTGCGCTCGGCCAAGGCCGAGCTCACGAAGGCCGAGGCCCAGCTGGCGACTGCGAGGGCGACGGAGGAGCGGCAGCGAACCCTCATCACCAGCGACGCAACGACAAAGCAGACATTGGACAATGCCGAGCAGGCGCGCGCCGGTGCCGACGCGTCGGTGGCGCACGCACAGGCGAACCTGACCAAGGCTATCGAGCAACACGGCTATGCGCAGCTCAAGGCTGATTTCGCCGGCGTCGTCACCGCGGTGGGCGCAGAGGTCGGACAGGTGGTCTCCCCTGGTCAAAATGTCGTGACGGTCGCGAGGCCCGACATCCGGGAGGCGGTGGTCGATATCGGGGAGGATTTCCCGCGTGCCGCTGGAAATCGGCCTGCCATTTACGGTCGAGCTTGCAGCTGCTCCCCGCGGTTCAGGTCGAAGGCAAAATTCGCGAGATCGCACCGCAGGCTGATCCGGTGACACGCTTGCGGCGGGTCCGCATCGCCCTGAGCAATCCGCCTGAAAGCTTCCGCCTCGGCGCGACCGTCACGGCGAAGCTCGGCAAAGAGCAAAGCTCCGATCTTGCGCGTGCCCGCCTCAGCGGTGCTCGCCAAGGATGGCGCCAATTTCGTCTGGGTCGTCGATCAGCCTGCGAGCACCGTGTCGCTGCACAAGGTCGATCTCACCGAGGACCCCGCAGGTGCCCGCGTCACCGGCGGGCTTGCCCCCGGCGCGCGCATCGTGACCGCCGGAATCCACAGCCTCAAGCAAGGACAGCAAGTCCGGATCGAACAGGATCAGAAGCCATGAAGTCGTTCAACCTTTCCGACTGGGCGCTCGGCCATCGTTCGCTCGTCTGGTATTTCATGATCGCCTTCATGGCGGCAGGCCTCTTTGCCTACCTTCAGCTTGGGCGTCAGGAAGATCCCGACTTCACCATCAAGACCATGGTGATCCAGGCGCAGTGGCCGGGCGCTTCGCCCGAAGAGATGACGCGCCAGGTCACCGACAGGATCGAGAAGAAGCTCGAGGAGCTGGAATCGCTCGACTACACCAAGAGCGTCACGGTCGCGGGCCAGACCACGGTGTTCGTCTATCTGCGCGACACGACAAAGGCGGCCGACGTCAAGCCGACCTGGGTCCGGGTCCGCAACATGATCGCGGATATCAAGGGTGATTTTCCGCAAGGGGTGATCGGGCCGGGCTTCAACGATCGCTTCGGCGACGTGTTCGGCAACATCTATGCCTTCACCAGCGACGGCTTGACCCAGCGTCAGCTGCGCGACGAGGTCGAGGACATCCGCGCCAAGGTCTTGACCGTGCCGGATGTGGGCAAGGTCGACATTCTGGGCGCGCAGGACGAGGTGATCTACCTCGAATTCTCCACCCGAAAGATCGCGGCCCTTGGCCTCGACGTCCACTCGATCATGGCCTCCCTGCAGGGACAAAACGCGGTCGCGCCGTCCGGCGTGTTCCAGGAGGGGCCCGAGCGGATCAGCGTGCGGGTGAACGGCCAGTTCACGTCGGAGGCAAGCCTGAAGGCGGTCAATCTCCGCATCAACGACCGCTTCTTTCCGCTGACTGACGTTGCAACCATCACGCGCGGTTATGCCGATCCGGCCAAGACGTTGTTCCGGTACAACGGCCAGCCCGCGATCGCGCTTGCCATCGGCATGAAGTCCGGCGCAAACCTGCTTCACTTCGGCGAGGCGCTGAAGGAGCAGATGTCGAAGATCATTGCCGACCTGCCGATCGGCGTTGGCGTTCATCTGGTCGCCGATCAGCCGGTCGTTGTCGAGCATGCCGTGTCGGGCTTCACCGAAGCGCTGTTTGAGGCCGTGGTCATCGTTCTCGCCATCAGCTTTCTCAGCTTGGGCATGCGCGCCGGGCTTGTCGTCGCGATTGCGATCCCGCTGGTTCTCGCCATTACCTTCGTGGTGATGGCCTATGCCGGCATTTCGCTTGCAGCGCATTTCGCTTGGCGCGTTGATCATCGCGCTGGGCCTGCTGGTCGATGACGCCATGATTGCCGTCGAAATGATGGTGGCCCGGCTGGAGGTCGGCGATCCCCTGGAAAAGGCGGCGACCCACGTCTATACGTCGACCGCCTTTCCCATGCTGACGGGCACGCTGGTCACCGTCGCCGGCTTCATCCCGATCGGGCTGAACAGCAGCAATGCCGGCGAATTCACCTTCACCCTGTTCGTGGTGATTGCGGTCTCCCTGATCGTGTCGTGGATCGTCGCGGTGCTGTTCACGCCGCTGCTCGGCGTCACCATTCTGCCCGCCAAAGATGAAGGGCCACCATGAGGAGAAGGGTCGGGTGGCGCAGATGTTCGCCCGCCTGCTGCTCGTCTGCATGCATCACCGCTGGATCACCGTCGGCGTGACGGTTGCAGCCTTCTTCGTGGCGTTGTTCGGCATGAAGTTCGTGCAGCAGCAGTTCTTTCCCTCGTCGGACCGTAGCGAGCTGGTGATCGACTGGAATCTGCCGCAGAACGCCTCGATTGCCGACACCAATGCGCAGATGGCGCGCTTCGAGCGCGAACAGCTGCAGGGCAATGGCTCCGTGCGAATTGGTCGACTTATGTCGGCATCGGCGCGCCGCGGTTCGTGCTGTCATTCGACGTGCAGACGGCCAATACGTGGTTTGGCCAGCAGGTGGTCGTGACCAAGGGCGGCATCAAGGCGCGCGACCACGTCAAGGCGCAGTTCGAGGAATATCTGAGGAAGACGTTTCCCGGGCACCGACACCTACGTCAAGTTGCTCGAGGTCGGTCCGCCGGTCGGACGTCCCGTGCAATACCGCATGAGCGGACCAGACATCGCGAAGGTCAGGGATCTCTCGCAGAAGCTCGCCGGCATCGTCCGGAGCAACCCCGATCTCGGCAACGTGGTGTTCGACTGGATGGAGCCTGCGCGCGTCGTCAAGGTCGACGTTCTCCAGGACAAGGCGCGTCAGCTCGGCGTGACGTCGGAAGACATCGCCACGACCCTGAACTCGGTGCTCGAGGGCACGCCGATCACCCAGGTTCGCGACAGCATCTATCTCGTCAATGTCACGGGACGCGCCACCGCGGCCGAGCGCGCGTCGATCGATACGCTGCGCGATCTGCAGTTGACCGGGCTCGGCGGGCAGTCGGTGCCGCTCGGGGCGGTGGCCAATCTGCGCTACGAGATCGAGCAGCCGACGATCTGGCGGCGCGCGCGGATTCCCACGATCACGCTGAAGGCGGGCATCGTCGACAACGTCCAGCCGAAGACCGTCGTGGATCAGCTGGCGCCGAAGGTGGCGGAGTTCGTCAAGGAGCTGCCGGCCGGATATTCGGTGACGATCGGCGGCTCCGTGGAGGAGAGCGCCAAGAGCCAGGCGCCGATCGTGGCCGTCGTTCCGCTGATGCTCTTCGTCATGGCGACGATCCTGATGATCCAGCTGCAGAGCTTCCATCGCCTGTTCCTGGTGTTTGCGGTCGCGCCGCTTGCCGTGATCGGCGTCGTCATGGCCCTGCTGCCGAGCGGCGCGCCGCTCGGGTTCGTCGCCATCCTCGGCGTGTTGGCGCTGATCGGCATCCTGGTCCGAAACTCGGTGATCCTGATCGTGCAGATCGAGGATCTGAGGAAGGAGGGGCGCCCGGCCTGGGACGCCGTGGTGGAAGCGACCGAGCATCGCATGCGGCCGATCCTGCTGACCGCGGCCGCCGCAAGTCTCGCGCTGATTCCGATCGCGCGCGAGATTTTCTGGGGCCCGATGGCCTACGCGATGATGGGCGGCATCATCGTCGGCACGCTGCTGACGCTGCTGTTCCTGCCGGCGCTCTATGTGGCGTGGTTCCGGATCCACCCCGTTCACGACGATCGCCGGCCAACGCATGAGGCCGTTGACCCGGCGCACGACATCCATTCGTCGAACCCGACTCTCGCGCCGGCCGCGCCGGTGCCAGTCCTTGAGACGCAAATCTGAAACGGAGACTATGATGTCCAGGAAGACACTCTTGACGCTGTCCGTCAGCGTGACGCTCGCAACGATTTCGATGGCGCCGACTGCGGTGTTTGCGCAATTCCCCGGTCCTCCTCCGATGGGGCCGGTGGTCCTCCTCCGATCGCAGCCGGAGGTCCTCCGGCATTCGCAGGTCCTCCTCCCATGGGGCTTGGCGGCGCGCCCCATGCCGGCCTCGGCGGTCCGGCTCCTCGGCTGGGCGCGGCGCTGGTCCTCGCGGCGATCTACGGGCGGCTTCGGCGCCGGCGGTCGTGACGGACCCGCGGTCGCCGGTCCGGCTCGCTCTGCGTCGGTGAGCTCCGGCCGTTCAGGAGGCTCGCCATGGCTACGGCGGGCGGCGATACGGTTATCGCGCAGCCTATGCCGCCGGAGCCTATGCCGGCTATGCTATGGGAGCTCGGGCGATGGCAATTATTCCGATAGCGACTGCTACTACGTCTACAGTCGCCACGCGTTCTGGTTTGCAACTAGCCGGCGGGGCGGATCTCTCCTGCGAACACTGCGATGGATATCGTAAGCGCGTTGGCTTCGCTGGTGCGCGTGACGGAGACCGGTTCGTTCTCCGCAGTTGCGTGACGTCGAAGCAGACTTTGGTGTTGCGTCAGCGTGTCGAGCTGGTCGGGAACAGCACGCAACAGCTTCGGGCCTCCGCATTCCATTCCGAGTGGGAGGCCGACCAAAATCCAATAACGAGAATGGGCGGCCAATCGGTCCAGGGCTTTAACGCGCCACTTGACCGGCAAATATCAAACTATACGGTATAGTTTATTAAATAGGCTGTTGAAGCCTGCGGCGTCCGTACCGGACAGAACGCGGACTTGGGCAATCGCAAACCAAGAGTACGGAACCATGAACTTTCAGCCTCGACCACATCTCACGACCGCCGATCGGCGTCTGCCGTTCGATTGCATAGCGCTTGCTCTTACAGGGCGGCGGCGCCCTGGGGGCTTACCAGGGAGGCGTCTACGAGGCCTTGGCCGAAGCCAACATCCATCCCGATTGGATTGCCGGCATTTCGATCGGAGCGATCAACGCTGCAATTATCGCGGGCAATCCTCCCAATTCCCGAGTTGACCGGCTTCGCGAGTTCTGGACGCAAGTGACGTTGGACGCCCGTGGCAATCGTCGGGCACGCCGTTCACCGATTTGATGAACAGCGATCACACGCGCAATTTCCTCAATCAGGTGAATGCGAACTTTGCAGCGGTCTTTGGCGCAAGCGGATTCTTTTCTGCGCGGCCACTGGCGCCGTGGCTGCAAGCGGGCGGTACGCTTGCCGCCACCAGCATCTACGACACTAGCGCGTTGAAGACGACACTGGAGCGCCTGGTCGATTTCGATCGATATCAACGCCGGTATGACGAGGTTCAGCGCAGGTGCCGTCAACGTGAGGACAGGCAATCTGGTCTATTTCGACACTGCCACGCAT
Organism: uncultured Alphaproteobacteria bacterium; assembly: GCA_963738765.1. Lineage (GTDB taxonomy): Bacteria > Pseudomonadota > Alphaproteobacteria > Rhizobiales > Xanthobacteraceae > Bradyrhizobium. Next base: position 79,488 of record CAVTYA010000027.1, read on the forward strand.
ACGATTCGGCCCGAGCACGTCCTGGCGAGTGGGGCGCTGCCGCCGGGCTTTCCGTCGGTCGAAATCGATGGCGAACATTATTGGGACGGCGGCCTCGTATCCAACACGCCGCTGCAGTGGGTCATCGAGTGCGGAGCCCGTCAGGACACGCTTGTGTTCCAGGTCGATCTCTGGAGTGCGCGCGGCGAGATTCCTCGGCAATATCGCCGACGTCGTTACGCGTCAAAAGGAGATTCAATACTCGAGCCGCACGCGAGCGAGCACGGACCAGTTCAAGAGCCTGCACCGGTTGCAGCGAGACCTGGCGGCACTCTTGAGCAAGCTGCCCGAAGATCTGCGCGAGCATGAGGACGTCCGGCTGCTCAGGACGGCTGCCTCTCACAACGTGCACAGTCTCGTCCATCTGATCTATCGCGCTCGGGACTACGAAGGCCACTCAAAGGACTACGAGTTTTCGCGCCTTTCGATGCAGGATCATTGGCGCGCCGGTTATCACGATGCGTTACGCACCCTTCGTCATCCCGAGGTGCTGGCCCGCCCGAGCAGTGCGGACGGCGTCTCCACGTTCGATCTTGAGCAGGATGGCCGCGAGTAGGCCAAGCCGGTCATTCCAGTCACAGGGGAATTCAGATGCACGAGAATGAAGTGGTGAGGCGAGCATTCGCGATGCCGCTAACCAATCCGGCCTATCCGCCGGGACCGTATCGCTTCGTCAACCGCGAATACCTGATCATCACCTATCGCACCGATCCGGCGAAGCTGCGATCGGTCGTTCCGGCTCCGCTCGAACTCGATGAACGCGAAGCGCTGGTCAAGTACGAATTCATCCGCATGCCGGATTCTAACGGTTTTGGCGACTATACCGAGAGCGGCCAGGTCATCCCGGTGTCGTTCCGCGGTCGCAGGGGCGGCTACACTCACAGCATGTTCCTGAACGATGAGGGACCGATCGCCGGCGGACGGGAACTCTGGGGCTTTCCGAAGAAGCTCGGCCAGCCGACGTTGCGGACCGAGATCGATACGCTCGTCGGCACTCTGGATTACGGTCCGTTGCGGGTAGCAACCGGCACGATGGGATACAAGCACCACGAAGCTGACCTGGCGCAAGTCAAGGCCGCTCTTGAGGAGCCGAACTTCCTTCTCAAGATCATTCCGCACGTCGACGGCAATCCGCGGATCTGTGAGCTTGTCGAATATCATCTTGAGCAAATTGTCTTGAAAGGGGCGTGGACCGGACCCGCGGCTCTCTCCTTGACGCCTCACGCTCTGGCTCCCGTGGCCGAGTTGCCGGTTCTCGAGATCGTGTCTGCGATCCACATCCGCGCAGACCTGACGCTCGGGCTGGGCAAGGTGGTTCACGACTATCTGCAACAGCCGGTTCGACGCCCGGTCCGGAGCCACGAGAGAAGTCTGGTCACATGATGGACGCCGCGATCGGCTGCGCGAGCCCGGAAGCAGCTCGGCGTCGAGCCGCAAGACCGTTACAGATCAACAAGGAAAGGCGAAATGGATATTCTGAAAGGTAAAGTCGCAGTTGTGACCGGCTCGACGAGCGGCATCGGTCTGGCGTATGCGCGGGCATTCGCGGGTGCTGGCGCCAACATCGTGCTCAACGGGATTGGGGCACCGGCCGATGTCGAAAAAACGCGGACTGCAATGGAGAACGATTTCGGGGTGAAGGCTATCTACTCGCCCGCGAATATGGTCGAGCCAATGGAAATCGCCAACATGATCTCGTTTGCCGAGAGGTCGTTTGGCCGCGTGGACGTGCTCGTCAACAATGCCGGGATCCAGCATGTCTCGCCAATCGAGGATTTTCCGATCGAAAAGTGGGACGCAGTCATCGCAATCAACCTCTCGTCCGCATTCCATGCGATCCGTGCCGTTACTCCTGGCATGAAGCAGCGAGGCTGGGGCCGTATCATCACCACAGCCTCGGCACATTCGCTGGTCGCGTCTCCCTTCAAGTCGGCTTACGTCGCCGCGAAGCATGGCATCGTGGGACTCACGAAGACGGTGGCGCTGGAGCTCGCCAGGTCGAAGATCACATGCAACTGCATCAGCCCCGGCTACGTCTGGACGCCGCTGGTAGAGAAGCAGATCCCGAACACGATGAAAGCGCGCAACATTGATAGGGATCAGGTGATCAACGACGTCCTGCTCGCAGCCCAGCCGACGAAGGAATTCGTCACGGTCGAGCAGGTAGCTTCGCTGGCGCTGTTCCTGTGCAGCCAAGACGCAGCGCAGATCACCGGCGCCAACCTCTCAATCGACGGCGGCTGGACGGCCGAGTAAGGCCGCCGAAATGCGCGCTGGCTCTTGAAATGCACAGTGAAAGAAGATGGTCGACGAACAGCTGCGATAAACCAAGAGAAGACAACAATACCCAAAATCTACGACTGCCTACTGAACATCAACCAGTTCCTCTGGAGAGAAGATCATGAACAACCGACTGATCGTGAATGTCATTGGCTGTGCCTGCCTTATGCTGGCGACGGCTGCCGAAGCCCGAACCTCTTACGATGGTCCATGGAATCTCGTCTTCGTTACGCAACGCGGAAGCTGCGATCCGACCTACAATTTCTCAGTGAACATACACGACGGCGTTGTGACGCATCCCAATCTGGTGAAGTTTAGCGGGTATGTCGGAAGATCAGGCGCAGTTCGCGCGTCGGTGACGGTTCACGACAAATACGCAGCAGGGTCGGGGAGGCTGACGCGAGACGCCGGCCGTGGGACTTGGAGCGGCCACGCAGGAGGTGGGCGCTGCTCGGGATATTGGACCGCGCAACGAAACAACTAGGACGCGACTACCGGGATTTAGAGAGGATTTTGCTGCTGTTTGCTACGAGTCGCCTCAGCAATTGTGAGCATCGCATGCGGAGTGGACCGAATGGTCCTTCGACATGGTCCTGTTGCCTACTCAGGCGGGCAATCGGGGCAGCTGTCTCCGATCGAGACGAGCAGGTCCCGAACTTCGACGACCGCTTGATCCGGAGAGAGCCGGGTGGCGGATCCTGACGGGCGATGGCAGGGGCCCGTACGCGGGCTCGGAGCGAATGGCCGCTTCTCGCGCAAAGCGGTCACCTGTGCCGCGATCTTCTTACCGTCGGTCATGCGACTATCGATAGTGAGAAACATTATGGCTTAGCTTGTTTCGGGCGTGAGGCCTTCCGACCCTGAGGCAAAGGCTTTGGAGCAGGGGCGCCTTTAGCCGGTTGCGCGAAAAACTCCGAGAGCGGGACTTCAAGCGTTTTTGCCAATCGGTCCAAAAGGTCGACTGTAGGATTCTCCGCCTGCCGTTCCAGCCCGCCGACGTAAGAGCGGTCGACTCCGGCGTCATAAGCGAGACGCTCTTGGGAGACCTCGCGTTTGACGCGGATCCGCCGCAGATTCCAGGCTACTAGCGCACGAGCTTTCATGCATAAAGGCAGCCATAAGTCTCGTTCTGATTCCGATCTCGCGCGAGATTTTCTGGGGTCCGATGGCCTACGCGATGATGGGCGGCATCATCGTTGGCACGCTGCTGACACTCTTGTTCCTGCCGGCGCTCTATGTCGCGTGGTTCCGGATCTACCCCGATCGCGACGATTGCCGGCCAATGCCTCAGGCTATGGACTTGACGCAGCACGCACCGTCGTCGGAGCGCGTACCCCCGCAGAACGAACCGGCCCCGGTTCTCGAGACGCAATTCTAGAAGAAGGCGCAGATCGTCCAGCACCTCGAACAACGGGGCAGGGCGATGCCGTATCCGCCGCGCGCGGCGAGTGCGAATTGTTGGCATCCGCTGTGGCCACAGCTTTCGCATCGCAAGCATTCGTGGTTATGGATCCCGGCTCAGCGCTCGCTACTCTCGCTTGGCCGGGACGACGAGAGTGGGTGCAAGCGCCGATGCCGTAGCGCATCGATCAGCATCGACAACACCGACGAGCGCTGATGGCGGACCGGGGTGAAGAGGGGGTGACTTGAATCCGCCTCGTCCCTCACGTCTTGATCGCATTCGCGGAATCCCGCCGCGAACGCCGAGAATGGGCCGCCGAGATCCGAATGATGGAAGGGGGTTCGTGTCGGCCGTCGCATTGATTGTCATCCATAGTCAGGAGACGAGCGAGTTCGTTGCAATAGAGCCTCCTCCAGCGCGTATTCAGGCTGGCGAGAAATTCGAGTTCGTGGCCGGTGAGAAGCGACATGTCGGGTTACCTGCGAAATGTCGCTACATCCGTTGCATGCCGGCGAATTGCCAGCCGCTGTAAGGGCCGACATAAACGCCGGACTGCAGGCATTGCGCTTTCGCGGCCGTGCACATCGGGAACCTGTCCGGCTTCACGGTGGAATAGCGAATGCACGAGGCGGCATAGGCGCTGCAGGTGTGGGGAATGGCAGCCCTGCGCATTGCCATCCGGTATCGAAAGGAGCGCCCGCCATCGGACGACGCGCAGCACCTGCCGTTCATTTTGTTGGCTGAAGCGGTCGTGAAGTCGGACGACAAGGCGAGGCCTGAAATGGCGAGCAACAGGATAACCGGAAGTTTCTTCATGTCAGACCTCCTTGGTTAGCCGACCAGACCTGATGTCGGCGCGATGTCGGTACTGTCGGGGAATACGGTGCTGGCGAGCGCGCGCTCATCGACTCTCAAGTGGTCCCTCAGCAGGCCCTTGAGCACGGCGCGCAGGTCGGTGGTCGGTTTGAGGTCGCGATCTTCATAGAGCTGGGCCTGCTTAAGTCCCGGCCAGTCGGCGATCACACGCCCGCCCTTGAGCGCGCCGCCGACGAGAAGGGCAACGGTGCCGGTGCCATGGTCGGTGCCATCGGTGCCGTTGATGCGCGCGGTGCGGCCGAACTCGGTGACGACGGCGACCACGGTCTCGCGCCAGGCATCGCCCATGTTGGTCTCGATCGCGGCCAGCGCGACGTCGAGCGCGCCCAAGAGATTGGCGAGCTGACCGACGGCCGCGCCCTCGTTGATGTGGGTGTCCCACCCGACAAAGCTCGCAGCGCCGACGCGCGGGCCGTCCGGCTTGGCGAGGAAGCGCGCGGCGGTGCCGGCGGTTTCCGCGACATAGGCGCGCAAGCGCGCAATGCCATACGCCGGAAGCTCGCCGGGCGCCGGCGCGTCCATTCCGCCCTTGCTTCCAAGGGAGGCAAGGCGCATCCGCGACTGAAGCGCGACTGCAAGCTTCGGGTCGGTGTGCTGATAGAGGTCCAGCAGCCGCGCCTGCGTGTCGTCGCTGGCTGCGAGCAGTTTTTGCGGGACCCAGGACATGACAGGGGCCTTGCCGCGCACCACCAGAGGCGTGACCGCGCCGACGCCGAGCGCCCGGCTGCCGTGCAAATCGACCTGGCCGACGGACGCCAGCTCGACCAGCGCACGGTTGAGCCAGCCGGTATCGACGGCGCCCGGCCGCGCGATCCCGCTCTCGAGCACGTCCTGGCCATCGAAATGCGAGCGCTCGCGATAGGGCGTTGCCGTGGCGTGCACGATGGTCGCCTGCTGCGCCTTGAACAGCCGGTGCAGGTTCGGCATCGCCGGATTGAGCGCGAAGAAGCTGTCGAGCGGCAGCGCCGGGGTCTTGCCGCCGAGCACCAGCGCGCGGTCGCCGCGCAGGCCGATCCAGTCGGGGTCGCCGACGGGCGCGACCGCACCGAGGCCATCGAGCGCGCCTCTGAGCACGATCACGAGCAGGCGCGGATCGCGGCCCTCGGCCCGCGCCAGCCTCGGCATCTGGCTCCATGCGAACAGGCTGCCTGCGCCGAGCAGCGCCTCGCGACGGCTGGGCAAATGGTGGCGAAAACCCATCTTCACCTCCTCTGGAACTCGGATGACATGAACAGCAGCGCCAGCGCCTGTGGCCGGCTCTCGGCGCGGTCCACCGCCTGCGTCACCTCTGATGTGACCTGCGATCCGAACACGTTCTCGATGACTTCCCGCGGATCAGTCCGGTCGGCCACGCGCTCCGCAAAATTGTTGGCGACGTCGAGCCGCCGTCCGACACCGTCAATCCAGGACGCTTCGTCGTCCGGAAATCCTTTCGGCGATGGCGGACGCCACAGCGGCTCGCCGAGCAGCGCCTGCCCATCGGTGAACCGCGTGGGGTTGGTTTTCGTGATCCCGGTTGCGCGCACCATGCCGACGACCCACTCCGTCGGGCGCTTCAGCTTGGAGACCGGCTGCGTCCAGGCTTCGTCGGACTTTACCATCGCCTTGGCGACCTCCTTGAGGTTGCCCTCGGTATCGGCGAACGCCTTCGTCATCCGCTCCACCAGCGCAGGCGGAGGTGTATCGGCAACGAAATGGCGGGCGAGTTTGGTCGCGACATGTGTGGCGGTCGCGGGTTGCGCGGCGAGATCGCGCAGCACGGCACGTCCCTGCTCCACCGTTTCGTCGTCGTAGGATTTTCCCAGCACTTTCTGCGCGCCGGGTTCATGCAAGCGCGGATTGAAGATGAATTCGCCGCCATGCTCTGGATTGTCGCCCGGCGGCACCAGCGTCCATCCGGTCAGCACATTGGCAAAGGCGATGACGTCCTCCTGGGTGTAGCCGCTGCGCACACCAAGCGTATGCAGTTCCAGAATCTCCCGCGCGAGATTTTCATTCAGCCCGCGGGTGCGGTTGATGCCGGCGATCGAGTTCGCGCCCATCGAAATGGTCTGGTCGAGATAGAACAGCATGGCCGGATGGCCCTCGGCCGCCAGCAACAGATCGACGAATCGGCCCAGCATGTGAGGGCGAATGGCCTCGCGTTCATAGGCGCCGGACATGCTCCTGATCTTGTCGGCCGAAACGCAGAAATGGTTGGACCAGAACCACACCAGCCGCTCGAAAAATCCGATCTCGGCGCCGAACGCGGCCTCGGTGCGGATCCGCGCCTCTTCGAGATAGATCTGCCGTCCGGGATCGGGGACGGCGTCGGCGGCGATCTTTTGCGCCATCTCGCCGCCCTCTTGCGTGGACCCTTCCGTCATCGAAGGCGCTTGCATCGAAGGCGCTTGCGCCATCTGCTGCCGCTTCGCGTCCTGCTCCTTCTTGGCGAGGGTCGCCTTGGCTTGCCGCTTCGCAAGGGCGTCGTTGACCGCGCGGAAGGCCTTGGCACTCGACAGGCCGGGCATCGCGATTTCGCCTGGCGATGCGCGATCGAGTTCGGCGATCAACGCGCCGCGCGGGTCAGTCTGGATCGCCGCAATCGATCCCGGCCGTGGCCCCATCCCGAACCGATGGAGGGCCAGCGCGGCCTCGGCCTTTGCGGAAGTGCTCATGGCAACGCCCTGACAGATGCGAGGCTGCGACGCACCGGCGCAGGGCCTCGAAACTTGTTACCTATCGTAGTGCTACAGATCGTAGCATTTGGGGTTTGTCGATGCAAGTACCGATTGAGTGATGGGAGTGATGGTGGTGGCGCCGGCAGGGCAGGTCTGAAGCATGCTGCTCGCCCGCCGACGCCAATACGATCACTGCGCTCACAGCTTTGTGTTCTCAAAACTGGAACGCGCCATCGGCCCTGCCCGGGCAAGGAGGCAGCCGTCTTCGATCCGCGGGCTTGGCCATTCGCCAAGCCAGCTCAGGCACCTGATTTTCACTCATGGCCACCCTGATCATATCGGCAGCGCCGCTGCGATCGTGCGGGAAACCGGTGCGAGGACCTACATGCACGCGCTCGATATCCCGATGGCTGAGAGTGGAGGTCCTTTTCGGCCCATGAGGGGAGCACCTGGTCTGTTCGGGACAGTGATATGCAAGCTGTTCTTCCATCCCGACGAGCGATTGGAGCCGGTTGCCATCGACCAGCCTTTGACCGATGGAGAAATACTGCCCATCGCCGGCGGCATCGAAGTGATCCATGTTCCCGGGCATTGCGGGGGACAGATAGCTCTGCTGTGGCTTCCGGGACGCATGCCGTTCGCGGGTGATGTGTGCACCAACGTGATGGGCCTCGGTGATCCCGTCGGCTTCGAGATTTTGAACAACGGTCGTGCAAGCCAGCGCAGACTTGCCAGTCTTTCATTCGATGCTGCCGGGTTTGGCCATGGCCCGCCTATCGCCCGCGATGCGTCGACGCGGTTCCGCGATAAATGGGGCGCCGAGGAAGGGACCGCGGTCGCGGCCTAGGGCTGTGCCGATTACGAGGTCAACGTATTCTTCTGGGCGAAGATCGTCACCGTCGGCGGCGGCGGCCTGCTCTCAATTGTCCCAACGGTCGCGACAATTCGCTGGCGCAATGCGCTGTAAAGCGGCAAGCCGACGCGATTGGACCCAGAGCGGACATCGAAACTGCTATGGCGGGAGCTCGGCTCCCATGCTTTTATGCCTAGCCCGGGACGGGCGGGAAGGCACCCGTCCCTTTGCATGTAGCCTCTAACCATCGCACCGTTATGCTGGAGCCGTCAGAGTAAGGAGAATGCCTTGCGTCATCCGCTCACGCGCCGAGCACTGCTCATTGGTTCGCTCTCCATTGTAAATCTGGCCCACGCTGAATCTGCGAAGGTGTGGCGCGTGGCTGTTGTGACGTCGGGCAGGGGCCAGTTTATCCTCGATGTCATCCGCGAGACATTCAAGTCCAGGGGATACGAAGAGGGCAGAAATCTGATTGTCGATGTCAGGGAAGCGAACGGCCGATACGACACGCTGCCAGCGCTGCTCGATGAATTGATTGCGCTGAAGCCCGACTTAATTGTTGCGGAAGCGACACCAGCAGTCGCCGCTGCACAAAAGGCGACTGCGACAATTCCGATCGTAATGGCTCCAGCAAGTGACCCTATCGGTTCAGGGTTTGTCAAAAGCTTCGCGCATCCGGGCGGAAACATTACCGGCGTTGCGAATATGTTCGGTGATGCGACGACAAAGACACTCGACATTATTCGGCAAGCCTTCCCGAATGCGAAGAAGATCGGTGTTCTGATATCAAACAATCCGACGCATCCAGCTTTCGCCGACGTAGCTGAACGCGCCGCCAAGGCGGTCGGGATATCTGCAAGCCGCTTCGTTGCTCCGAATCCTGAAGACCTGGAGCGCGCATTTTCGGAAATGAAGGCTGCGGGTTGCCAGGCGGTGTACGTTCTCGCCGATCCACCGCGACCCGCGTTGCCTCCAATTGCGTTACGCGCGGGATTAGCCACGATCTTCCAGGTTAGCACCTACGTTACATCTTACGATGGCCTAATGAGCTACGGTCCCGACATACGCGCTTTCTTCACAAAGGCAGTCGAATACGCGGATCGCATCTTGAAGGGTGCAAGGCCAGAAGAACTCCCGGTCGAACAGCCGACGACATTCGAGTTCGTCATTAACCTCCGCACCGCGCGAGCGCTCGGTCTGACAATTCCGGAGCAGGTTCTATTGATGGCTGATCGGGTCATTGAATAGGGGCAACATCTTTCCGATGTTGCCGCGCATGTCCGGAGATGGAGTTCGCATACCGGCGGACATCCGCCGACCACTCTGAATCTGTGGGCGCGCAACTCTACTGCGGGCCCAGCGCAATTCGTCCGATGGTGCCGTCCTTGAGCAAGCCGATCCGCCATTCCGCCGAGCCGTTGGCGAAATGCGCCATGTAGATGTCGTTGCCCATGTTGGTTACGCCCCGAAACGACATCGCGCGCAGCGCGCCAAGCCGGGTCAGAATGGCCTGGTTGAACGGAAGCTGCGCACGCGTGAACGCCGCCACTTCGGCGGTCATGCGATCGTAGTCCGGTTCGCCGCGTTTGATGCCATCGATGTACTGGCGCAGCGTCTCTTCACTGCCCGCGAGCGGCGCGGTGCGCCGCAACGCCGGGTGCTCCGGATCCACCGCGGTCCCCTCGACACTGTGAAAACGCGTCTGCTGCCCGGGCCGCACGATCTCCAGACATTTCCCGGCAGCGTCGGTGACGACCCAGGGGCTGTCGACGGTGGTCAGGACCTGCGACGACATGTTCTCGCCGATGCTGCGGTGGGCCGCCCGTTTTCCCTCGGCGTCCAGTTGGTACAGTTCAATGTCCGCGCCGGTGGCGTTGTAAAGCACCACGTGAACCGGCGCGGTGTCGGCCCTGGATTTCAAATCCGGTTCTTGGGAACAGGCGGCTATTCCGCCGGGCGCATCGTTGCCGTCGGCCCGGAACAGGACATCTTCGGCCTTGCCGTCGGCTCCGAGCAGCAGTCGAAACTCCGCAAAGCCATTGGCGAACTTCACGCCATAGAAGTCGTAGCCACCGGGCCCAACGCCACGAAAGAAGATCGACTCCACCGCGCCGAGCGCGTTGAAGATGGCCTGCATTTCAGATGCCTGGCGACGGATTTTCGCGGCCAACGATGTGCTCATCTGGTCATAGTTCGGGGCACCGCGGCGCAGATCCTCGATCCCCCGCAGGATCGCCTCCTTGCTGCCCGGCAGCGGGGCCTGCTCCCTGAATCGATCCGGCACTTCGGCAATTCGCCGCGCAAAGTCCGCTTCGATCGCATTTGCCCTGGTGACGCCGACCCGCGGCGCGAGCCGTGCACCCGACAACGGGTCCTGAAGCAACAATTGCGTCACCTTTGCCTGGTCATCGCGCAGGAAAATGACGAGGTCGTCGTGCCCGCCGGCAAAGGCATCGACGCCGCGCGCACTGACCTCGAATTTCGGTTGTCCGGTTTCCCGGACAAACAGCCGATCACCATCGCGGGTGACGGTGAGGATCCGGCCCGGCGACAACTGATACCAGCCGGCATATGAATCGAGCTGCCGTGCATCGGCCTCGATGCCCTGCGGCGACAGTTCGGCGATCCGCGCGGCGCGCGTGTCGCGGCCGTTCCGGCTCAACGTCAGTTCGGACGGATGTTGGTCACCGCTGACGGCCAGGGTGATCCGGCCCGCCGTCACCGGGTAGGCATAGGTGCCATCATCAGCCGCGGCCAATCGGAGTTTTCGTTGCCCGCTGAGCTGCCCATAGAGATCGTCGCCCTCCCGGAAAAGCGCGAAGATCGATGTCCGATCCAGCGAATAGAACGAGAGGTGGTGCGGCAGGCGCGCCGGCATATCTTCGGCGCGGTCGATGGCCGCCGGCGATAGCGGTCGCGTGGTGTAGGTGATGCTGCCGGCCGAAACGACGATCACCGGCAGGATGGCCGCCAACGTCCAGATCCGCTTCCGCCAGCCCAGCTTTGCAGGCTCCGCGGTTGCCGCGAGAATGCGCTCGACGCGGGTGCGTACCGTACATGCCCTCGCCATTTCCAGCCCCGCCGGCGCCGGCCGGCCATGCTGCACGAGGTCGAGGAGAATTTCCGCGTAGGACAGCCTGTCATCCAGAACTTCGAGCGCCGTTGCGTCGCTGATGATTTCGGCCAGTTCCGCCAGCCGGATCAGGTGCCACCACGCGAACGGATTGAACCAGAACACCGCGCGATTGAGCGAGGCCAGCAGCAGGACATAGAAATCCCGGTTGGTGACATGGGCGCCCTCATGGGCGAGCACCGCCCGGCGCTTCACCACGTCCCACTCGTTGCATTGCGGCGGCAGCAGGATGGTCGATCCGAACGTGACGGGGCCGGCGATGACGTTGCTGACGCGCACGCTCCAGTCGGCGGTCCAGGGTTCGCTCATCGGCCGTGCGGCGCGCACCAGGCGCCACGTCAGATAGATGCCGACCGCCAATCTCAGCAACAACAGGCCGGCGACAAATGCATAGATGGCGGTGGCGACGGCGAGCCAGTTCACCGCCGCGTAGCTCGCGGCGCGGGTCGCTGTGGGCATGCCGGGGTCCGAGGGCTGCGGCGAACGCAGCGGCTCCAGCAACGGACCTGTCAAAGCATCCGTCACTGGATTGTTGGCGGACGACAGGGTTCCCGGCATCGCCACCGGCAAGGCGTCCAGCGTGACGCTCACAGTGGTCCAGTGCATCAGCAGCGGCATCGCCAGCGACGCCACCAGCACCATGACCCAGGATGTCATATGCACGTGCGGATTTCGCACCCGAAGAAGATTCAAACCGATCCACACGACGCTTCCGAGAATGAGGCAGCGAAGCGCCGACTCTGCCAGAATCGCCAGTATCATTTCTTTCCTCCCTTCGCCGTCGCCCTCTCTTTGGCCTTCGCAACCTGATCGGCCAGCAGGCGCAGTTGCCGCTGGTCGAGCATGGCGGTATCCACCATGCCGACCAGAACCTCTTCGACGGAGCCGTTGCAGAACCAGTCGACGATGCGCTGCACGGCTTTGGCCGCAACCCGTCCGCGCGGCTCGGCCGCGTGATAGACATAGGTTCGCCCGTCGACCGTGTGCGTGGTGTAGCCCTTGTCTTCCAGCCGCCGCAGCACGGTCCGGACGGTCGATTCCTTGAGCGGACGAGAAAGCTTTTCGCGCACTGCCTCGGCCGTCACCGGCGCGTTGGCCCAAACCAGTTGCATTACCTCGCGCTCGAGGTCACCCAGTTCGGGCAGGCTGTCGTCCATGTTGCTACCTTGCGATGTTGGGCCTCTTGGCAATGCTACAGAGCGTCGCATATGAGGCCGTTTTCCGCAACGGCGATTCTACCTGGAATAGCCGGTCCGGCGGGGTCCAATGTGCTGGTGGGAAGGCGGAGCGGTTCGTTGACTGGCCGTCTCTATCAACACGTCGTCCCCGCTTGGTGCGCAATTGCGCACGGGAGCGGGGACCCATAACCACAGTGCTTTGTGGTTACGCCGCGCTGTGGCCTCAGCTTCGCGCAACAATGAAAAGCGGTGGCTATGGGTCCCGGCTCAAGGCCGGGACGACGGGGAAATCAATCCACCACGATCTTCACGCGGTCGCGCGGCTTGACCTGGGCGTGGGCGTCGAGGCCGTTGAGGATGCGGAAGCGATCGGCCGGGCGATCGACGCCGGCCATGCGGTGGGAGAGCGATTCCACGGTGTCGCCGGGTTGCACGGTGATGACCTTGATGCGCAGCGGACGCGCGGCCTGGATTTCGTCGAGCGTCAGGCGGCGGAACGAGTTGACGGTTTCGCGCGCGTTGCGCTCGCTCTCGGTGGTCTTCTGCTTGGCGGCGAAGATGAACCGGTAGACGTCGCTGCCGAAGCGCAGCGCATAGACCTTGAACTGCCAGGCGTCGCCATGCGCGGTGGCGGACGCCGCCGGGAAACCGTTGATGGTCAGATCCTCGGTCGATGCCTTGTCGACGCCTTCCATCCAGCCCGAGTTGAGATAATCGGCGAGCGTCTGTTCCGCCGGCACGCGCACCACGTCGAAGCGCATCGCCTGCGTCCCGCCCTCGCGCACGCCGATCACGGCCTGCGCGGTGTTGTCAAGCGTGAACGTATCGGGGGCTGCGAAGGTGAAGCCGAGTTTGGGATGCAGGAATCTGCGGCCACGGACAAAACCTTCGCAGGGGTCTTCGCCATAGACGATGTTGTCGATCGCGGCCAGATAAGTCTCGCGGTCGCGCTCGCCGCCTTCGGGCGAGGTGTATTGGCGCGCGTTGGCCTGCGCGTTCGCCACCCGCTCCGGCGTTGCCGGATGCGAGGACAGAAAATCCTGCGCGCGCGGGTCGAGCGAGGTCTTGCCGGCTTTCAGCGCCGCGTTGCGCTCCATCGAGGTCAGGAAGCGCGAGGCGCCATAGGGATCGAAATGCGCGCGCGCCGAAATGCCGACGCCGATGCCGTCGGCCTCGAACTCCTGCTGGCGCGAGAAGCTCGCCATCGTCAGTTTGGTTTTCGCGAGCGCCAGCGCGGTCAGATCCGGATCGTTGCTCATGTCGGTGACGACGCGGGTCACGACCGCGGCCTGCCGCGCCTGGTCTTCGCGGATCGAGGCGTGCTTGGCCAGCACATGCGCCATCTCGTGGCTCAGCACCGAGGACAATTCGGAAGTGTCGCTCGCCAGCGCGATCAGGCCGCGCGTCACATAGAGCTGGCCGGTCGGCAGCGCGAAGGCGTTCACCGCGCCCGAATTGAGGATGGTCACCTTGTAGGCCTGGTCGGGACGATCGGAGGCCGCGACCAGGCGGTCGACGGTCTTGGTGATCAAAGCCTCCAGCTTCGGATCGTCATAGGCGCCGCCATAGGAGGAGAGGATGCGCTCATGCTCGCGCTCGCTCGCCGGCGTCTGCGCCACCGTGCGGTTCGGCTTCGCCGGCGACATCGAAGGGGTCGAGGAGGCGGTCTGAAACCGGCCCATGTCGCCGCAGGCGGACAGCGCAAAAGCCAGGCACAGCAAGGAGGTCGCAGCCAAAAGGCGGCGGCCTGTGCTTTGCTTGGGCCATCCTGCACACTCAGTCACGTCAGCAACTCGTAATTTTTTGGTCTAGTTCCCGCCGAGCACTTCAACTTGCCCCACCCGGAGCACCTCGATCCGTGGCCCACCCCGCGCCTCGACAAAGCCGCGGACACGAATCCGTCGATTCTCGAGGGACTTAAGCGTAAGTCCCACCGCCTCGAACGCCGGCATCATGCGCCTTGAAATAGTCACAGCAAAGTCCCGTGTCCAGTTCCGTCCAAAATTCAGGTAGGTCGTTGCGCCTGCCTGACGTACCGACAAAACCTTGCCCTCGACAACCATAAAGCGCCCAATCCCGGCCAAAATATCGCCCGGACTTTCGGCGTTTTTTATGGCCGCAGGGTCAGCCCAGGTTCCCTTTTTGGCCCCGCGCGCCTCGGCCTCGGCGGCGGCGAGCGCCGCGGCGCAATCCTTGTCGGCCACGTTGGCCGCCACCAGCGCCTCGCCGCGGCTCAAAAGCTCGATTTGTACCGGGGTCTCGGAACCCGCGAGAAACGCAAAAGCCGGCTGCCGGCCGTAGCGGTCCGGCGTGTCGTCGGCGCCGTGCAGCGTCACGTCGTGTCCCGCCACGATCGGCGACAGCGCCGCGGCGCCCTTTGCCCTGTCCGGGTCGGCCGGCTCGATGCCGGCGAGACGAACCTCGCGGCCATCCTCGAGGCGAAAGGTGCGGACATCGATCACGGCGGCAACGCGGCCCTCGCCTTGCGGCTCGAAGGCGCACGTCGCCGACATCGCCGGGCCGATCGCGCCCAGCAGCGCGAGGCCGTGGGCAACGAGCGCCACCGCGCGTCGTCGGCAACGCTGTGCCGTAGGGCTGATAACGTGGCTCAATGTCTGGCCCGTTCCTGTATGCTGCCGCTCGACGGCATCAGGTTGTTATCCGAAATTGCCGCCAAGGGGGAGGCCATGGAGATCAACGGCATCGCGCATATTTTTCTGACCGCATCGAATTTCGAACGCTCCCGCGAATTCTATCGCAAGCTGCTGCCGTTTCTCGGGTTGACGCCGGTGATCGATACCGAGACGACCTATTATTGCGTCGGCGGCCGCACGGCGGTTGGCATCAGCGCGCCGTCGCCGGAGCATGCGGGCGCAGCCTTCGAGCAAAAGCGCGTCGGTTTGCATCATGTGTGTTTCCGCGCCCGCGAACGCGGCGATATCGACGAACTGCACGCTTTCCTCTGTGGTATCGGCACCACGATCATCCGCGCTCCGCGCGAGGATCAATGGGCGCCGGGCTATTACTCGCTGCTGTTCGAAGACCCTGATGGAATCCGGCTCGAACTCAACCATGTGCCGGGCAAGGGGTTGTTGGGGTAGGTGGATGCGTCCACTGCCGTGTTTGGTGAAGTGGACGACAACATTCTCAGAAAGCCCTGGGTGAGAAGTTCCTTGATCACGCGGGCCAGCTCTTTTTCTTTACCCTCGAAGCTCACGATCATGGCGTTGAGCATCACGTCCGGATCAAGCTTTTCGAGATCGAGCGGATGGCCCGCGTTGTCGGCCAGCATGGCAAAGAAGGTGAGCTGGGTACGGCCGTTGCCTTCGCGAAATGCATGAATGGCGTTTAACTCGGATAAAAAATGCGTGGCCTGAGTCGAGAATTCATCAGCCTCTAGGTCTTCCAAATGGCCGTCGGCCTTCAACTCGCCGAACAGCTTCGCGGCCTGAGCCTCGATATGCTCGGGGAAGCAGAATGGATTCCCCTGCTTCGATATGCGCACCGTGCGGGGTTTGCCCGCCCAAGCGTAGACATCCTGAAACAGGTGATGATGGACGGCGCAATAATGCCCAAAATCAAGCTGGCCCTCGGGTAGGGGCTCCTCTGATCGTGCGTTGGAGATTTCGGCCTCGTAAGCGTCCAGTTCGGCCTGGTCGCGCAGATCGAGTTTGTTTATGAGAACCGTTGAATTTTGGTAGGTGTAGGGATCATCGATCGCGTCATACATGCCGTGGGCGCTCAGGGCTTGCGATAAGCGCGTGCAATTGTCTGGCGATATTCCTCGGCCGACAGTCCCTTGCGTTCCGCGTCGGCCGCGCGCTCTTGCATGGTCGGCGTCAGCCGGATGCCCTCAACGGCGCTGATCTTGCCGAAGCTGGCGCGGCCAACGACAAAGCCGCCTTTTTTTTTGGCCTTCGTACCTGATCGTTTCGCTTTCGGCATAACACGAATATATCATATTTCGATCCGGTCCGCACCATTCCGCTTTGCGGAAAATGCACGAATTGAAGCTGACTGTGTGGTCGCCGCGTCCGGTTCGCGCCTTGCCGCTATGGATGCCATGCGGCATGATCGCGCCAACAGAAATTGAAGTCGCAGGCAATGCGGCCGACAGGGAGGCCTTTATGAAGCGAATTCTCACCGGCGTTTTCGTCTGCGCGCTGGCGATGTCGGCCACCGCGGCGCTGGCGCAAGGCAAGCCGCCGCTCAAGCTCGGCGGCATCCTCGACATGTCGAGCCTCTATGCCGACATCACCGGCGCCGGCAGCGAGACCGCGGCGAAGATGGCGGCGGAGGATTTCGGCGGCGAGGTGCTGGGCCGCAAGATCGAGATCGTCGCGGCCGATCATCTCAACAAGGCCGATCTCGCCGCCAACATCGCCCGCGACATGATCGACAACCAGGGCGTCGAGATGATCTGCGACGTCGCGGCGTCCGCGACCGCGCTGGCGGCCGGCGAGATCGCGAAAGCGCGCAACAAGATCGTGATCTTCAACGGGCCCGGCTCGATCCGGCTCACCAACGAGGCCTGCGGGCCCTACACCGTGCATTATGTGTTCGACACCTTCGCGCAGGCCAATGTGACCGGGCTTGCGGCGGTCAAATCCGGGCCTCGACAGCTGGTTCTTCCTGACCGCGGATTACGCCTTCGGCCAGGATCTGGAAAAGGACACCACCAATGTGGTGCTGAAGTCCGGCGGCAAGGTGCTGGGCAGCGTCCGCCATCCGCTCAACACGTCGGATTTCTCGTCGTTCCTGCTGCAGGCGCAGGCCTCGAAAGCCAAGGTGATCGGGCTCGCCAATGCCGGCGGCGACACCATCAACGCGATCAAGCAGGCCGCCGAATTCGGCATCATGAAGGGCGGCCAGAAAGCTGTCGCCGCTGCTCGCCTTCGTCACCGATATCGACAGCGATCGGGCTCGAGACCGCGCAGGGCCTGCTGCTCGCCGAGGCCTTCTACTGGGACCTCAATGACGACACCCGCGCGTTTTCCAAGCGCTTCATGGAGCGGATGAAGCGGGTGCCGACCTCGGCGCAGGCCGGCGTCTATTCCTCGGTGACGCATTATCTGAAGGCGGTGAAGGCCGCCGGCACCACCGATTCCGCCGCCGTCATGAAGATCATGAAGGAGACGCCGATCAACGACATGTTCGCCAAGAACGGCCGGATCCGCGAGGACGGCCGCATGGTGCACGACATGTATCTGTTCGAGGTCAAGAAGCCGTCGGAATCCAAGGGCCGCTGGGACGACTACAAGCTGCTCGCGACCGTTCCCGGCAACGAGGCGTTCCAGTCGCTGGAAGTGTCGCGCTGCCCGCTGGTGAAGAAGTAGAGACGCCTCGCAGCGTCATTGCGAGCGAAGCGAAGCAATCCGATCTCACCACCCGAAGAAAGACTGGATTGCTTCGTCGCTACGCTCCTCGCAATGACGATGAGAATTTCGAGGTCGAATCACAACTAACAACAACAACGAAGGCAACATCCCATGAACGAAACGACATGGTCCTCCAGAACCTCGACCAGGGCCTGCTCACCATCACCATGAACCGTCCCGACCGGCGCAACGCGCTCAATCCGGACATGACGCGCGGGCTGGTCGAGGCGGCGCGGCGCGCGGCGGAGGATCACGAGGTGCGCGCCGTGCTGCTCAAGGGCGCCGGCGGCACGTTCTGCGTCGGCGGCGACGTCAAGTCGATGGCGGAGGGACGCGCGCCGCTGCCGTTCGAAGCCAAGATGGCCAATCTGCGCCGCGGCATGGAAGTCTCGCGCATCCTGCACCAGATGCCGAAGCCGGTGGTGGCGCAGGTCGACGGCGCGGCGGCCGGCGCCGGGCTGTCGATCGCGCTGTCCTGCGATCTGCGCGTCGCCAGCGCCTCGTGCAAGATCACCACCGCCTTCGCCAAGGTCGGTTTGTCCGGCGACTACGGCGGCACCTATTTCCTCACCCAGCTGCTCGGCAGCGCCAAGGCGCGCGAACTTTATCTGATGTCGCCGGTGCTGTCGGCGCAGGAGGCGCTCGCGCTCGGCATGGTGACAAAGGTCGTGCCCGACGCCGAGGTCGAAGCCGCGGCGCATGAGCTGGCGATGTCGCTGGCGCAGGGCCCGTCGATCACGCTCGGCTACATCAAGCGCAACATCAACAACGCCGAGCACTGTCGCTGGAAGCCTGCTTCGACGCCGAGGCGATCCATCATTCGCGCTCCGGCGAGACCGCCGACCACAAGGAAGCCGCCAAGGCGTTCGTCGAGAAGCGCAAGCCCGTGTTCTCAGGGCCATTGAGATGGCCGACCTGAGGGCGTGAAATGGTCGGCTATCTGCGGCTGCGGCAGATCTGCCTGGTGGCGCCGCATCTCGAGCCCGTGATCTCGCGATATCGCCGCCATCATGGGCCTCAACGTCTGCTACCGCGACGGCAACGTCGCCAAATACGGCCTGGAGAACGCGCTGCTGCCGGTCGATACCATTCTGCTGGAAGTGGTGGCGCCGTTCCAGCCCGGCACCGCGGCGGGCCGCTTTATCGACAAGACCGGCGGCCGCGGCGGCTACATGGCGATCTTCTGCTGCGACGATCCCGACGAGCGCGGCAGGCACGCCAAGGCAATCGGCGTGCGCATCGCCAACGTGATCGACTCACGCGCCCTATCACGGCGTGCAGCTGCATCCGCGCGATTGCCGCGCCGCCTTCATCGAGTTCAACCACACCGATGGCAGCGACGATATTCTGGGGCCCTATCCGCCGGCCGGCCCGGACTGGCAGAAATCGATCCGCAAGGATGTGACGCAGGCGCTGATCGGGGTCGAGATGCAAAGCCCGGAGCCGCAGGCGCTCGCCGAGCACTGGGGCAAGATCATCGGGGTTCCCGTCGAGCAAGAACGACAGCGGCGAGCCGGAGCTGAAGCTTCCCAATTGCAGCTTCCGCTTCGTCAAGGGCGCAAGCGAGATCATGAGCGGACTGACGTTCAGGGTCGCGGACATCGCGCAGGTGCGCGATGCCGCCAAGGCGAAGGGCTGCAGGTGTCGGGCGATTCGTTCCTGCTCGGCGGCGTAACGTTTCCGCTCGCGGCGTGAGCGGCCGCTCACGCTCTCCGTCATCCTGCGGTGCGAGCGTAGCGAGCCTCGAAGCGATGCGCTGACCGGGCTGTCGCCTTCGGACGGCCGCTGTGCGGCTCTGCAGGATGACGAAGATGACTGGACCGCGTCCAGGGACATGCTGCGCCAGACAAGAATCAAAGGACCATCCCGCAATGCCGCATCCGCTCGACAGCTTCTTCGCGCCCGACAGCATCGCCCTGATCGGCGCATCGCGCGATCTGGAGAAGATTCCGGGCCGGCTGCTGTCGATGCTGCGCAAGAACGGCTATCCCGGGCAAGCTCTATCCGATCAATCCCAACTACGGCGATATCGACGGGCTGAAATGCTATCCGTCGATCTCCGATGTCGGCCAGCCGATCGATCTCGCCATCGTCATCATTCCGGCGCGCGCGGTGCTCGGCGCGCTCGAGCAATGCGCCGCCGCCGGCGTCAGGAACGCGGTGATCATCTCGTCGGGATTTGCCGAGGAGGGCGGCGACAGCGCCGCGATGCAGGACGCCATCGTCGGCGCTGGCGAAGCGAACCGGCATGCGGATTTCCGGCCCCAATGCCGAAGGGTTTCTACAGCGAGGTGCAGCACGTCGCCGCGACCTTCAGCCCGACCGTCGACGTCAAGCCGGCGCGCACGCCGCTGGTCGCGACCAGGCGGCGGATCGGCATCGTCGCGCAAAGCGGCGGCATCGGCTTTGCGATCAATCATCGCGCCAAGGCGCTCGGCATCGCGATCAGCTATGTCGTCAGCGCCGGCAACGAATGCGATCTCGGCGCCGGCGAATTCCTCGACTACATGGTGCAGGATGCCTCGACCGACGTGATCCTGCTGTTCATCGAGGGCATTCGCGACGTCGACAAGTTTCTCGCCGCCGCCCGCCGCGCCGCGGAAATCGGCAAGCCCGTCATCGTGACCAAGGTCGGCCGCTCCGGCGCCGGCGAGCGCGCCGCCGCCTCGCATACCGCCAGCATGGCCGGCTGGTCGGCGGCCTATGACGCGGTGTTCGCCAAATACGGCTTCATCGTCTCCAACGATCTCGACGAGGCCGTCACCATCGCCGCGGTCCTGACCACCAATCCGCTGCCGAAGGGCGACCGCGTCGCCGTGCTCACGGTGTCCGGCGGCGCCGGCATCTGGGGCGCGGACACGGTCTCGATGCAGGGCCTGCAGGTGCCGGAACTGTCGGCGTCGATCCAGAGCCGAAATCAAGACGCTGCTGCCGTCCTATGGCGCGGCGCGCAATCCGATCGATGTCACCGCGCAGGGCGTGCACAGCGGCGGCCTGCAGAAGAGCATCGATCTGCTCGATGCCTCCGACGAGGTCGACGCCATTCTGGTGGTGCTGTCGCTGTCGAGCGAGACGCGGATGCCGTTCAAGCAGGCCGAGCTGAAGCCGGTGATCGACGCCCAGAACAAGCCGATCGTGTTCTATTCCTACACGCTGCCGTCGCATTTCGCGCGCAGCGAACTGGCGAAATCCGGCGTCGTCGTGCTGTCGGGATTGACCCATGCCGGCGTCGCCATGCGGCAGATGGTGGAGCGCGCGAAATTCAAGCTGGCGCCGCCGGCCGATGTTGCGGCGCTGCCGCCGCGCGATCTCTCCGCGCATCTGAAATCCGCCACGCTGTCCGAATCCGACAGCAAGGCGCTGCTGCGCGACGCCGGCATCGCCCTGCCGGACGAAGTGCTGGTGACGGAGCGGAGCGCGCTGGATGCCGCGATCGCCCGCATCGGCTTTCCGCTGGTGATGAAGATCCAGTCGCGCGATATCCCGCACAAGAGCGAAGTCGGCGGCGTGCGCGTCAACATCACGACCAAGGGCGAGGCGTTTCTCGCCTATCGAGGCGCTGCTCGACAACGCGCGCCAGCATCGCCCCGATGCCGCGATCCAGGGCGTGCTGGTCGGCCCGATGGCGAAAAAGGGCGTCGAGATCATCGTCGGCACGCTGCTGGACGCGACCTTCGGTCCGATGGTCATGGTCGGCCTCGGCGGCATCACCACCGAATTGTTCAGGGACGTGATCTATCGGCCGGCGCCGGTGAGCGCGGACGAAGCTGCCGCGATGCTCGGCGAGCTCAAGGCCGCGCCCCTGCTCAACGGATTCCGCGGGGCGGCGAAGGCCGATGTCGCGGCGCTGGCGCAATTGATCGCGCAGATTTCGCTGCTGGCGGCGCAGCTGCGCGAACGAGATTGCCGAAATCGAGCTCAATCCGGTGCTGGTGCATCCGTCGGGCAGGGCGTCACGATCGTCGACGCGCTGGTGGTGGGGAAATCGTAGTTGTCGTCCCGGCGAAAGCCGGGACCCATACTCCGCGGCCGTGATTGTTTCGGAAGGTGTTTAACGCCGATACTCTCACCGAGAGGATACGGCGTATGGGTCCCGGCTCAAGGCCGGGACGACGTGTTGAAAGAGAATCGCGCCGATCCTCACCTTCCCCTGAAATTCGCGACGCGGCGTTCGGCGGTGGCCTTGACGCCTTCCTTGAAGTCCTCGGTCGCGCGCAGCTTGTTCTGCTCGACCAGTTCGTGGTTGGTGGCGGCCAGCACGCGGTCGGCGAGGCCGGCGCGCATGGTGGCGCGGGTCGAGATCAGGCCGAGCGGCGAGCATTCGGCGATTTCCTCCGCGAGCTTCATCGCTTCGGCGCGGACCTGGTCCTGCGGCACGCAGACATTGGCAAGGCCCATCCGGGTGGCCTCTTCGCCGGTGACGCGGCGGCTGGTGTAGAAAATCAGTTCGGCGTTGTTCTTGCCGACCAGTTCGGGAAGCGTCGCGGTCAGCCCGAAGCCCGGATGAAAACCGAGCTTGGTGAAATTGGCGGCAAAGCGCGCCTCGGGGCAGGTGACGCGGAAATCCGCCGAGACCGCAAGGCCCAGTCCGCCGCCGATGGCGGCGCCATGCACGGCCGCGACGATCGGCTTCTTGTTGCGGAAGATGCGCACCGCCTGGACGTAGAGATGGTTGATCGGCAGGTTCGACGCCGGATCGGTCTTTGCCTCCTCTTCCTGCTCCTGGCGCGCCGGATCGCCGAAATTGGCGCCGGCGCAGAACGCCTTGCCCTGGGCGGCGAGCACCGAGGCGCGGATTTCGATATCGTTGTCGAATTCCTCCAGCGCGTCCGCGATCTGGTTGATCAGCGAGACGTCGAAGAAGTTCAGCGGCGGTTTTCGGATTTCGATCAGGCCGACGTGGCCGTGCTTCTCGACGCCGATATCAGTGTATTTGGTCATGAGATTTCCTCGTTGAATTAGCGCAGACCAAGCCCGCGCGCGATGATGCCGCGCAGCACTTCGGTGGTGCCGCCCTGGATGGTGAGTTTCGGCGCGATCTTGATCGCGAACGACAGCTGCTTTTCCAGGGTCTCGTGGTTGGTCGCGTCGGCATCGACGAAGGCGGCGAGATCGCGCACCCGGTGCGGCAATTGCTGTTCCCAGACCGTGCCGATGTCCTTGACGATGGAGGCTTCCACCACCGGCTCCTTGCCGGCGTGCAGCATGCCGGCGACCGACACCGACATCCGCCGCATGGTGTGCAGTTGCGCGACCAGGCGGCCGATGCCTTCGGCGCTGCGGGTGTCCGGGTTCTTGCCGACCGCGCGCACCAGTTCGGTCAGCACGTAATAGGTTTCCAGAAAGCGTTCCGGGCCCGAGCGCTCATAGGCGAGTTCCGAGGTCGCCTGCTTCCAGGCGCCGTCGATTTCGCCGAGCACGTGATCGTCGGGCACGAAAGCGTCGGTGAACACCACCTCGTTGAACTCGGACTGGCCGGTGATCTGGCCGATCGGGTTGACCTTGATGCCCGGCGTCTTCATGTCGACCAGGAACTGCGTCAGGCCGTGGCGGCGGTTTTCCTTGGTCGACGGCGAGGTGCGGAAGATCGCGATCATGTAGTCGGCGATCTGCGCCGACGAGGTCCAGATCTTGGTGCCGTTGATCAGATAGCCGCCGTCGGTCTTGGTCGCCTTGGTCTTGGCGGCGAACAGGTCGGAGCCGGAATTCGGCTCGCTCATGCCGATCGAGAAGCAGACCTCGCCGCGGCAGATGCGCGGCAGGATGTCCATCTTGATGTGTTCGGGCGCGTATTTCAGCAGCACCGGGCCGCTCTGCCGGTCGGCGACGAAGAAGCGCCGCGTCGGCGCGTTGGCGACGCGCATTTCCTCGGTCACCACATAGCGCTCGAGGAACGAGCGCTCGTGGCCGCCATATTTCTTCGGCCAGGTCATGCCGAGCCAGCCGCGCTCGCCGACCCTTCGGGAGAATTCCGGCACGTCGGTGTCTTCGCGGTTGCGGCTTGTGCGGATCGAACGTGCCGGCGGCGATTTCCTCGGCGAGGAAGGCGCGCACTTCCTTGCGCAGTTTTTCGCATTCGGGCGGCAGGCGGATCGGATCGAAACGGAGGGCTGCGGTCATGATGGGTCTCGACTTCTAAACTTCGTGAATCTCAGCGCGAGGCCACCAGCGGCCACAATTCGTCGGCGCCGCGGGCGGCGACGAGCTTGCCGAGTTCGACCGCCCAGTAGCTTTCGGAGCCGAAATCGTCGCGCCACGCCAGCGCGCGCAGCGAATAGCGATGCAGGATGTGCTCGATGGTGAAGCCGATCGCGCCGTGCACCTGATGGGCGATCGCGCCGCCCTTTTCGGCCGCCTCCGCGCAGCGGATTTTTGCGGCGGCGGCTTCGAGGAACACCTCGTCGTTGAACGCGGTGCTGCTAGCGATGGCGTCGGCGGCCGAAGTCGCGGCGGCGAGCGCTGCAGCGGACTCGCCGGCCAGCCGAGCCAGATTGTGCTGCACCGCCTGGAATTTCGAGATCTTCTTCTCGAAGGCGACGCGCTCGTTGGAATAGCGAACGCTGATTTCCAGCATCGATTCCAGCGCGCCCGCGATCTGCAGGGTGCGCGCGACGCCGCCCATCAGCATCAGCGGGGTCTGGTCAAACCCTTTCGGCGCCGGCTTGATCGCGACCGGCTGAACCTTGTCCAACGTCACGGTGTCGCTGTCGTCGCCGCCGAGATTGAGCCCGGCCTCGATCCGGCATTTTGCAGCATCGACCAGCGCGATCGAGACGCTGCTTTGGCCGTGCGCCAGCACCGCGATATGCTTGGCCGCCTTGGCAAACGGCACGCCGCGGGCGCGGCCCGACAGGGTGCCGTCGGCATTGAGCGTGATGCGATCTCTCGGGCTTGCCGGTATCAGCGTCATCGCGCCGTCGGGCGACGCGATTTTGGCCTGCGCCAGCAGCCAGCCCGCCAGCATGGTTTCGGCCAGCGGCACCGCGACCGCGAAACGCCCGGCCGCGCTCAGCACGCTGAAACCTTCGGCGAGGCTCGCGCCGGAACCGCCGCAATCCTCCGGCACCCATGACAGCGGCAGGCCGGCTTCGGTCAGCGCCTGCCAGAGCGGCGCTTTCCACGCGCCTTTCTTGTCGTGGTTGATGGTTTGGGCGTCGGCGAGATCGGCGAAGATTTTCTCCGCGGTCTCGGCAACGATGTTCTCACTCTCCGCCACAGCGTTCCCCGATATTGATCTGGCACGCGTCTGGCCCGGTTGTTCCGCCGGACCCTGGATGCAGTCTTTTCTTGCGCTCAATGATGCGGAAAAGCCATAGCTGTGACAAGCGCTGCCCGCAGGGCCGCTTGCGGGAGCGGCATGAGGCTCGTCAGGCGATGACCAAATTCCGCCCAGCGGAAGCTGCGCGGATTTGCAGCGACTTCACCGCGCGATATGGTATGCCACCGCGAGCGAAATTCAGCTCAAAACAACAAGAGGAAATGCGGATGTCGAAGGATGGTTTGTGCGCGATCGTAACGGGCTCGGCATCGGGTCTTGGAGCCGCGACCGCGGCCATCCTGGCCAAGGGCGGCGCGCGCATCGTCGTCAACTATTCCAACAGCAAGAAGGAAGCCGAAGCGACCGCCGACCTCTGCCGCACCGCCGGCGCCGATGTCGTCGTGGTGCAGGGCGACGTCTCCCGCGATGAGGATTGCAGGAAGATCGCCGCCGCCGCGGCGCCGTGGGGACGTCTCGACGTGCTGGTCAACAATGCCGGCACCACCAAGCACGTGCCGCACGACAATCTCGACGGTCTGTCGGCGGAGGATTTTCAGCGCATCTATGGCGTCAACACCATCGGGCCGTACCAGATGATCCGTGCCGCGCGCGCGCTGCTCGAAGCCGGCGCCAAGGCCTCGGGGCGGCCGTCCGCGGTGGTCAACGTGTCGTCGGTCGCCGGCATCACCGGCGGCGGCTCCTCGGTCGCCTATGCCGCGAGCAAGGGCGCGCTCAACACCATCACGTTGTCGCTGTCGCGCGCGCTGGCGCCGTTGATCCGCGTCAACACGGTCTGCCCCGGCTATATCGATACGCCCTGGTTCACCAAGGGCCGCGGCGAGGCCGGCGCGAAAGCGGTGCGCGATTCCGTGGTGGCGAAGGTGCCGCTCAAGGTGGCGTCATCCGCCGACGACATCGCGCAGCTGGTGTGTTTCCTGGCGTCGCCGGCATCGAGCAACATGACCGGCGAAATCGTGCGCATGGATGCCGGCATGCATCTGGTGCTGTGAGGGTGAGCGACTCTGCATCGTCGTCCCGGCCTCCGAGCCGGGACCCATACCCACGGCGCTAATTGTTCACAAGGCGTCTGCCCAAGTGCCCAATCGCTCCGCCACGGCGTATGGGTCCCGGCGTTCGCCGGGACGACAGTCTGCCGCTCTTACTTATTCATATCCGGAATCACGCCGCTGGCCACCAGCCGGTTCCAGATGAACAGCACGACCAGCGCGCCGATGGTGGCGGTGATGAAGCCGGCGCCCTGGTCGGGACCGTAATGGCCGATCGCCTGGCCGATGAAGGTCGCCAGAAACGCGCCGACGATGCCGAGCACGGTGGTCAGGATGAAGCCGCTCGGATTGTTCGGTCCCGGCGACAGCAGTCGCGCGATGATTCCTGCAACGAAGCCGACGATGATGATCCAGATAATGCCGCTCATGGCTGTCGTCCTTTTCCAATGCCGCAATAATAATGCTGCCGCGACGCCAACGACACCGCGGCGTGAATCGTCAAAGCCGGCCCGATACTTCGTTTTCGTTCGGCAGCCGTCCGTCCGGCGTCAGATGATTGACCGCGTCGGGCAGATACTGGCTGAGGCCGTTCAGCAATTCGTCGCGCGACAAGCCGCTTTGCGCCGACAGCGACTGGATCTGGTCGGCGCCCAGCGCGCTGGCGAGATCGCCCGGCGAAATCTGCTTGTTGGGACCGTTGCCGACCCAGGAATTGGCGGTGTCGCCGTGGCCGTTCTGCTGCAACTGCTTGAGGAGATCGCCGAGCCCGCCGCTGATCACGCTGCCGGCCGCGCCGCCCGCGAGCAGGCCGCCCAATCCGCCCTTGAGAAGGTCGCCAAGACCACCGCTACCGCCCATTCCACCGCCGGGCAGGCCGGCCGTCACGTTGCCGGGTTGGGGGCGGGCGTTGGCGCCGCCGCCGCACCCGGCTGACCGGCCGTGAGATGCTTGACGGCCTTCCAGGCCAGCAGCCCGAGGATCGCCATGGTCATCGGCGACATCCCGCCGCCGCTGCCGGATTGCGCGCTCGGAGTGCTCGGACCGCGCGGGCCATTCTGCATGCCGTTGAGTACGTCGAGTAAACCCATTGTCATCTCCTGCCGCGTATCAGCCCCGCCGGAAAACATAGAACCGCGCCCATGACGGTTACAAGGCAGCCGCCAAGCCTTGCGCGTTCGATGGGCAGCGTCGATCGGCGCCCTCGATAGGCTGACGGCGCAACTCTGCTATCGATGCGCACATGAGGTTGAACGGCAGATGAATATCGGACCGACCGATCGGCATGGCGGGCGCCGGCAGCATCGGCTGCTTCGTCGGCGGCATGCTGGCGGCCGCCGGCCGCCGCGTCGCGCTGCTGGCGCGGCCGCGCGTGATCGGGGAAATCGAAGGCCGACGGCCTGCGGCTGACGAGCTTCGAGGGCTTCGATCAAACGATCGCCGCCGGACCGGCTCGACGCTGTCGGACGATCCGTCGATTTTCAGCGATGCCGGCGTGGTGCTGGTCACGGTCAAGAGCGCCGATACCGCCGAGATCGCCGATCTGATTGCGCAGCATCGCGCCGCCCGATGCCGTCATCGTCAGCCTGCAGAACGGCGTCGGCAATGTCGCCGTGCTGCGCGACCGGTTGCCGGGGCGGCGCGTGCTCGGCGGCATGGTGCCGTTCAATGTGATCGCGCTCGGCGAGGGGCGATTTCATCGCGCCACCTCGGGCGACATCGTCATCGAAGCGGACGACGCCGACACCGCGGCGAAGCTTTCGGTGCCGGGCCTGAACATGCGGCCGACCGACAACATCGACGGCGTGCAATGGGGCAAGCTGCTGGTCAATCTCAACAACGCGCTCAACGCGCTGGCCGATCTGCCGCTGCGCCGGCAACTGGCGCAGCGCGGCGTGGCGGCGGCTGTTCGCCGACCAGATGGCGGAAGGCCTGGCGGCGATCAGGGCGGAAGGCATCAAGCCGGTGTCGCCGACGCCGATCCCGGCAGACTGGATGCCGCCGCTGCTGCGGTTGCCGGATGCGATCTTCGAGGCGTTGCTGGGGCGGACGATGAAGATCGATCCCGAGGCGCGCTCGTCGATGTGGGAGGATCTGCAGCGCGGCCGCCGCACCGAGATCGATTATCTGCAGGGCGTCATCACCGAGATCGCCGACCGGCGCGGGCTGCAGGCGCCGCTGTCGCGCCGCATCGTGGCGCTGATCCGGCAAGCCGAGAGCGATGGCAAGGGCTCGCCGGGCCTGACGCCGGAACAGATCAGGGGCTGAATGGATGTCATGCCTTGAAATGGCAACGATCTGGCGCGACTAATCGATGCGGCGAACGGGAGAAATGATATGAAACGAACAATCGCAGCGCTTCTGGCTGTTGCCGCCCTTGCCGGCGGGGTTTGTGTGATCCCGGCGCATGCTGCGCCGCCGACGGTGACGCCATCGCCGGGGTATGACGCGCGGTTGCAGGAGCAACGTGCTGCTGCTGCAGCGGCGCCGGTCTATCAGCCGGCAGCCCCCGTCGTCGGACCGGTGGTGCGCCACCGCAGCAAGCATACCCACGCGCATTAGAGCGAGATGACTTTTCTTCGAATCGTCATCCCGCTCTGGCTCTTTGTTTGAGCATGATCTTTTCGGAAAACCGGCACCCACTTTTCCGGATCATGCTCCAGGCCGGGACGACAAGCGGCGTCAGCCCCGCTTGCCCTTGCTCGGCGACGCGCTGAACAGCTTCTTCAAACCGTCGATTCCCTCCGAGAGCCGCGGCCACTCGCAGGAAAATGAGCTCTTGGCGCAATTGGCTGCCTTGATGCGTGCGGCCTGCTTGACCGGGCTCGCCACCGGCACCGGTATTTTTTCGGTCTCGCTGCGCAGCGACGCCTGCTGCACGCCTTGCGGCGCTTGCTGCACTTGCTGTTGCTTGGCCGCGAACGCCGCGGTGATGCTGCTGCGCCGCTGGCTCTCCAGATAGGCGGTGTATTGCTCGTCGATCTTCTTCTGCTCTTCCGGCGTCGGATTGGGACCGGCGATATCGAAGGTGCGGTCCTGCATGAAATCGTAGTAGGTGTAGCCGCCGCCCGGCTTGCGGCGGCCGGCGAATTTCGCGTTGCATTCGGCGAGCGCCGCTGTCTTGTCTTGCTTGGTTGCGGCCTTCTCTGCCTTGTCGGCGCATTCCTCGAAATCGACCGGCGCGCTGCGCCACCACTGCGCCTGCGCGCGCAGCGGCGTCAGCACGGCGCATCCGGCGAGCGCGGCAACAACAAACGCAGATGGTCGTGAGGCGATCACGGGACGAAATTTCCTTCAGTGGGGTCGTGAGCAACGAATCACGTGCTCGAATCCGCAGATGCGGATTTGGCGACGTGAATTTGGCGGATTGTCGCCATTTTGGCCGGGCTTGTCACCCCGGAACCGAATGTTTTTCCCGCATGCGTTGTGCGCATATTTCGCCGATGTGACCGATGGAACACAGCCGGGTGTCATTGGAATTACTGACGAAATTCAGACGCGCAGTGTATCGTGCAGAGGCTGGCGATCAGCCCTGCGCTCTGATATGGAGTGGCGATACCCGCCAACTTTTTGCGGGTTCGCGGTCCCGTAGCTCAGCCGGATAGAGCGACGGTTTCCTAAACCGTAGGTCGCATGTTCGAGTCATGCCGGGATCGCCAGTTTCCTCGAGCCGCTGCTACACCCCGCCCTCAAGCAACGCCTTGAAATCGGCACGGGCGCGCTGCGCTTCGCGCCGGGCGGTTTCGGAGGCTTCGCCGAGGCCGAAATAGCCGTGGATCAGGCCGGCGCCTTCATAATATCTGGTCGGAACGCCGGCGGCGGCCAGCGCGTCGGCGTAGGCCTTGCCCTCGTCGCGCAGCGGATCGAACCACGCGGTGCAGACGATCGCGGGCGCGAGACCCGCAAGATTTTTTGCGCGCAAGGGCGAGACGCGCCAGTCGGTGCCCTGGCCCGCGTCAGCGAGATAATGGCCGCAAAACCATTCCATCACCGCGCGTGACAGAAAATAGCCTTCGGCGTTTTCCGCGCGTGAGGGAAAGCGCGCGTTCTCGTTTGGGTCGGCGTAATTTCCGGCGATATCGGTGACGGGGTAGACCAGCAATTGAGCCGAGAGCCTGATGCCGGCGTCGCGGCAGGCGATCGCGGTCGCCGCCGCCAGATTGCCGCCGGCACTGTCGCCGGCGACGCCGACGTGCGCGGCGTCGCCGCCGAACTCGGCGATGCGCTCGATGATGTCCTTGACGGCGGCAAAGGCATCCTCGAAGGCGCCGGGAAAGCGCGTCTCCGGCGGCCGCCGGTAGTCGACCGAGATCACGACGGCGCCGGTCTCGATCGCGAGCAGGCGGGCCTGCCGGTCATGGGTTTCGAGATCGCCGGCGACCCAGCCGCCGCCGTGGAAGAACACGATCGTCGGCGATTTTCCGCTCCCGTTCCGATAGACCCGCGCGGCAAGCGGACCGGCCGCGCCCTGCACTTGAATATCGCTGGCGCTCGACACCAGCGGCGGCGGCACCGCTGCGCGCGCCGCGGCGAGCGCGCGCAACGCATCGCGCGCGCTCTGCGGCGTCATGGTGTCGGGATCGCGCAGCGGCAGCAGCGGAATGATTTGGGCGATGACGGGATCGAGCGGCGTGATCATGCGGGTCCTCACAAAGGAAACGGCGGCAGCATAGGGATTGCGCGCGGTATCGGCAATTGCGGGCCTGAGTGCAAGTGAGCGTGGGAACGTTCGCTTCCGGCGCGAAGTGGACCTTCATACAGGACGTCTGAGCTCGTGACCGCCATGGATCGGCGAAAAGCTTGTCGTGGTTGGCCGCGAAACGGTTCAGGCCGGTGAATATATGATGAGCTTCAGGTCAGGATCGTCATTGGCCTGGAAACTTGCGTGCGCAAAACGCAGCATACCCTTCTTTGGATGTCGCAAGCGCTTGACGCCGCCCGCGCCGCCGCGGATATCGTGGGCTTCCCACCATTCTGCAAACTCCGGGCTGCCGTTTCGAAGGCGGGTCAGCAACTCGATAAATGCCGGATCGCCGGCCCAGAGATCGTGTGTCGCACGGAACTGGGCGACGACACGCTTGGCCTCCTCGGCCCAGCTTGATCCAAACAGCCGGCGCGTCTGCCGGATTGAGCAGGATGCAGACGAGAATGTTGCGATCTTCTTCCGGCAAGACGATCGAAGGCGAAAATGTCGGCGGCAACCTTGTTCCAGGCAAGGACATCCCACCGTCGGCCCGTGATGTAAGCCGGTTGATTGAGGGACTCGACAAGGCTTCGAAGGGCTGCGGGAACGGTTTCCCGGGTGAAGGCGCGCCGATTGGCCCCCGATGCCAGCGCGCGCAAATGCGCATGCTCTACTTTGCTGAGGCGCAACGCTCGCGCCAGTGCATCAATCGTGGTGACCGAAGGACTGACGGCCCGTCCTTGTTCCAGCCGAATGTACCAATCGACGCCGATCCCGGCCAGTTCGGCGACTTCCTCGCGCCGCAAGCCGGGAGCCCGACGTCTTCGCCCGTCGGGAAGGCCAACCGACTTCGGATTGAGTTTGGCGCGCCGCGAACGAAGAAAATCACCGAACTCGCTTCGGCTGGGATCTGACATGGCCTGGTCTCCTGAGAGCAGGTACTCACAGTCCTAGGATAGTACTAGTCCTTCCGCGGCGCGCGCAATCTGCGATTATAGGGGAATGTTGCGGAGGCATCGACTGGCTCCTGCCCTGGCTTTCCCAGTCAGACTTCTCGCAGCCGGGACGATGAGCTCGCTCAACTCCAGCAAGACAATTTCAAGGAAACTCCATGTCATCTGGTTCGTCCATCCGTGTTTCGCTCAAGATAAACGGTCGGGATCACGAATTCTCGGCTCCAGCCTGTGACACGCTGCTGGATGTTCTCCGGGACAAGCTTGGCATGACCGGCACCAAGAAAGGGCTGTGACATGGGAGCATGTGGAGCATGCACCGTCCTGGCGGACGGGCGCCGGATCAAAGTCGTGTCTCGCGCTCGCGGCTTCCTATGACGGCCGGTCGATCACCACGATCGAAGGCATCGGTACGCTGGACAAGTTACATCCGCTGCAAGCCGCTTTCATCCGACACGATGCGCTGCAGTGCGGCTACTGCACGCCCGGGCAAATTCATGTCCGGCCTGGCGTTGCTCGACGAAAAGCCCGGCGGATCTCGAAGCGATCCGCGAGGGCATGAGCGGCAACCTCTGCCGATGCGGCGCCCATCCGAATATCGTGGCGGCGATCGCCGAGGTGGCGGGACTATGAGCGGACCTTCGTTTCAATACAGCCGCGCGGCGAACGTGCACGACGCCCTCATCCAGGCGTCGAGACCGGGCACCGCGTTCCTGGCCGGCGGAACCGACTTGCTCCAGCTCTGGAAGTCCGGCGCGATGGCGCCCGCAGGCGGTCGTCGACATCTCGCGCCTGCCGCTGGATGATGTGGAATTTGTCGACGGACGGCTCTCGTTGGGCGCGCTTGCCCGGCTGAGCGATGTGGCCACCCATCCCGATGTGACGCGATATCATCCGCTGATCGCAGAGGCGATCCTGGCCAGCGCCAGCGGACAGATACGCAATATGGCGACGGTCGGCGGCAATCTGCTGCAGCGAACCCGTTGCCCGTATTTTCGCAACGAGGAGCTTGCCTGCAACAAGCGAACGCCCGGCAGCGGATGTGGCGCGCTTTCCGGCGAGAATCGCCAGGCTGCCTTGTTCGGTGCAAGCGCGTCCTGCGTCGCGACGCACGCCTCGGATCTGGCCGTTGCGCTGACGGCGCTGGACGCCGAGGTCGAGGTGTTCGGAGCGGAGGGCGAGCGGCGCTTTCGCATTGCGCGATCTCTACCGGCTGCCCGCGGAGACACCGGAGCGCGAGACGAACCTGGCAGCAGGCGAGCTCGTCACCGGCATTCACGTCCCGAACGCATCCCGCTTTGCCGGCTCGCTCGACCTATCTCAAGATTCGCGATCGTGCGTCGTTCGAATTCGCCGTCGTATCGGTGGCGGCGGCGTTGCACGATCGAGAACGGCAGGATCGTCGAGGCGGGATTGGCCGCCGGCGGCGTCGCACCGTTGCCGTGGCGGCTCGACCCGGAGCGAAGCGGCATTGGTCGGCCGTGCACTGGACGCCCAAACCATCGCCGCCGCCGGCGATATGGCCGTCGAGCACGCCCGACCGCTCGCCCACAACGGATTCAAGATCGCGTTGCTGCGCAATGCCGTGATCCGCGCCTTGCAAACCCTCGGAGGCCAGCCAT
This sequence comes from uncultured Alphaproteobacteria bacterium, assembly GCA_963738765.1. GTDB lineage: Bacteria > Pseudomonadota > Alphaproteobacteria > Rhizobiales > Xanthobacteraceae > Bradyrhizobium. Next base: position 112,808 of record CAVTYA010000027.1, read on the forward strand.
GAGCATCCATTCCGTCTTGCGCTACGAGGCCGCGCTGAAGGTCACCGGCAGCGCCGTCTATGAGGCCGAGGTTCCCGCGGCCGGCATGTTGCACGCCGCCCTCGTGGAGGCGTCGATCAGTTGCGGCGATGTGCTGTCCGATCGACGCAACGCAGGCGATCAGACCTGCCAGGCTTCGCGGCGATGGTCTCCCATGCGGATGCAGAGGTGCTGCAGCCGTCTCCCGCAACAGCCCTGATCCGCGAGCGCGCCATTCATTTCGCGGGCCAGCCTGTCGCACTCGTCGCAGCAAACACCCTGCAGGCGGCGAGAGAAGCGGCACGCGCGATCCGGGTCACCACACAACGCGCGTCCGGCGGTGACGGCGCTGGCCCAGGCACTCGACAAGTCATTTGCACCGGCCATGGTCGGACGCTTTCCGGCCGAGACGCGTCGTGGCGACGCGGCCAGGGCACTGGCTGATGCCGATCTCGTCGTCCGAAATCGATACGACACCGCCGTCAACAATCATCACCCCATGGAACCGCACGCCGTGGTCTGCTGGTGGGAGGACGGCAAGGCCGTCGTGCACACCTCGACCCAGGCCATCTTCGGCACCCGCGCCATGATCGCGCACGCCTTTCGGATGCCGGCATCGGACATCCGGGTCATCTCGCGTTTCCTCGGCGGCGGCTTCGGCTGCAAGGGGCAGCTCTGGTGGCCGTGGATGTTCTGGGCGATGCTGGCCTCCCGGAAAACCGGCCGTCCGGTGCGGCTGGAACTGACGCGCGCGCAGATGTTCACCCTGGTCGGGCGGCGCCAGGAGACGGTGCAGGATCTGGGGCTGGGGTTCAGCGCCGACGGCCGTCTCACCGGCATCGAACATCACGCGCTCGCGCAAACCTCGACCCACGCCGATTACTCCGACTCCACCGCAGTCTATTCGCGCTTTCTGTATGCCTGCCCCAATGTCACGACGACGCACCGTCTCGTCCGCACCAATGAGCCGCAACCCGTCCCGATGCGCGCGCCAGGCACGGCGCCGGGAACGTTTGCGCTCGAATCCGCCTTCGATGAAGCGGCCGAACGGCTGGGCGATCGATCCGGTCGAACTCCGCGTGCGCAATTTTGCCGATCATGATCAGGAAGCGGGACGCCCGTGGAGCAGCAACAGCCTGCTCGAATGCTATCGCGTCGGCGCCGAACGGTTCGGCTGGTCGCAGCGGCCGGCACAGGGCGTCGCCACCGACGGACGCTGGCGGATCGGTTGGGGCATGGCAAGCACGCTTTATCCGGCGATCCGTCAGGCCTGCAGGGTCCGCGTCAAGCTGGCGGCGGACGCCTCGTTGTGCGTTCAATGCGGCACACAGGACATGGGCTCGGGCACCTACACGGCGCTCGGCCAGATGGCGGCTTCTGCTCTCGGCGTTCCCCTTTCGCAGGTGACGGTCGAGCTCGGCGATACGTTGCTGCCGGAGGGCCCGTTTTCCGGCGGCTCGCAGGTGACCGCGAGCCTCGCGCCCGCGACTGAAATGGCGATGGCCAGACTCCGCGCGACGCTGGCGAACATGGCCGTGACCGACGAGCGGTCGCCGCTTGTCCGGCCAACGGGTCGAGGACCTGGAATTTCAGGACGGAATGATCCGAAGCCGGACCGGCAATGTCGGCGAGTTGTTGACGGATGTGCTGGCGCGCGGGGCGGCTGAGGGCCTGGAAGCGGAGGGCGAAAGCGCGGCGACACAGCACCAGTCGTTGGCCGCGAGCAGCATGGGCTACGGCGCGGTGTTCGTCGAAGTGGGTGTCGATGCACAGCTCGGCGAGATCAGGGTGCGCCGGGTATGCGGCGCTTTTGCCGCGGGCCACATCCTCAATCCGCTGCTGGCGAAGAGCCAGTATGTCGGCGGCTTGATCGGCGGCATCGGCATGGCGCTGCATGAGAGAACGGCGACGGATCGCGCGTCAGGCCACATTGTCGGCGACAGCTTCGCCGACTACCTGATCCCGGTCCATGCCGACATTCCGGAGTTCGATATCGCGATGATTGAAGAAGAGGATCCGCATTTGCCGGGCGGTGTCAAAGGAATCGGCATGCTGGGCACGGCGGGCATCCAGGCTGCCATCGCGAACGCAGTTTACCACGCGACCGGCAAACGAGTTCGCAGCCTGCCCATCCGTATCGAAAATATTATCGAATAAGAGGAGAGGTCGCTCGCTCCTGGCGCAAAGCGGACGTCGCCAAGCGGCGCTTACCAAGTTGATTAAACGACTCGCTTGGCTGGTTGCCTCCAGCTGGCCAGCAGCGGAATATGATGCTTGATACAGGGTTTGCTGGAAGAGGAGCATTGGATGCGATCCGAGTTCGAGACCATCGCCGTTAGCAGCTACGACGATCAAATCCTTCTCGTCACGCTCAACCGGCCCGAAGCATCCAACGCGCTGAATACGCGGATGGGGCTCGATCTCATGGAATTGTTCGAAGGGTTTTCGATCGATCTGCAGGGCCTGCGCGCCGTGATCATCACGGGCAGCGGCGAAAAGGCGTTTTGCGCCGGCGGCGATCTCAAGGAGCGCAACGGCATGACCGACGCGAGCTGGCAGGCGCAGCACGCGATCTTCGAACGGATGGCGCGGGCGATCATGGGATGCCCGCTGCCCGTGCTCGCTGCCGTCAACGGTGCGGCCTATGGCGGCGGCTGCGAGATCGCCGCGGCTTCCGATTTCATCTACGCCGCCCCCCATGCGCGCTTTGCGTTGACCGAAGTGACGCTCGGAATCATGCCGGGAACAGGTGGCACCCAGAATTTGGCCCGGGCGGTCGGCGAGCGCCGGGCAAAGGAGCTGATCCTTTCCGGTCTTCCCTTTACCGCCCAGGAGGCCGAAGCATGGGGACTGGTCAATCGCGTCGTCGAACCGGCAGACCTTCTGGAGGCCACGCTCGGCATAGCCCGGCGCATTGCCGCCAACGGGCCGCTCGCGGTGCGCCAGGCCAAGCAGGCCATTCATCGCGGCATGCAGATGTCGTTGTCGGACGGTCTGGCGTTCGAGATCGAGGCCTACAACCGCCTGGTCCCCACCGAAGACCGCCGCGAAGGCGTGCTGGCGTTCAACGAACGCCGCAAGCCGGTATTCCGGGGACGTTGAGTCCGATGCGCGGATTCTAGTCGAAGCCCGGCGCCGGCTTCAGTCCGGCCGATTTCACCGGCTTGCGCAAACCGAGGTTGGTGAATCTCTGTTCCGACAGGCGGTAGGCATCGTCGTACACCTTGTTGCGCTCGACGAAGTAGTTGAAATATCCCGCCGGCGTTTTCGGCTCGATTTCGACGAGTTCGACCTTCTTGAATTTTGGGTCGGTGATGATGCCGCCTTCGATCAGGTCGTTGATGCGCCTGAGCGCGTCGACCTCGGCCTTGTATCCGACTGAAAACCACATCTCGCACTGCCAGTCCTGGACCTCGAACCAATTACTCGGGGCTCTGCCGATCCAGGCATCCGCAAGCGGCCGCGCGACAAAGACGCGGTCGAAGCTGTGAAGTTCCGAGACGATGCAGGATCGGTGATAGGCGCCGTCCATCCTGCCGCCGGGCATTTTCTGAAACCCGTAGAGCGACAGCCACAAGGCGGATTTGACGGCGTCCTCATCGATCGGCTGAATTTCGGCCTCTGAAGATTCGCTGGATACATACCGCAGGTCATGTTCGCCCGGATTCCCCTTCGCCTCGGCGGCGTGCCGGTTCCGGAGGGCCTTTTCTATCGGCATCGCTTTTCGCGCGGCGTCATTGCCGTAGAGAACGCCGGTTCCCTTCGCCAGGTCGTAGCTGTTGAAAATAACGCCGATCGCGCTTTCGTTGAATGTATCGGCGACGGTTCGAAAGTACTTTTCTGGCCGGTCCGGCACATATTGCTGTGCCGGCAGGAAACGGTCGGCAAAAATATCGATCGGATTCTGCTTGAAGTCCGGCCATGAAGCGAACCGGGCAAACGCCTGCGAGTAGGCCGGTTTGAATACGCCGGGATAGCCGAACAATATCGTCTGCAGTTGGGCGATCGGATTGCCGTCGCGGCTCGGCGAGATCAGGCTTGCCTTGAGATCATCGGTGCCCCGGAGCCAGTCCGCGAGCACGAGAATCTGTCCGCTGGTCGCGGTGACCAACTCCGGCCGGATATCCCAGGCTTTGGCGGCCGCCAGAAATCCCGCGCCGTGGGCGTTGAAGCCGCCGAGGCCCGCCAAGGCAAATGCCGTTCTCATCGCATCTCGCTGCGCCGTTGATGGTCGGTCGCGATACTGTACGTCGCACCAACAAGGCAAAACAAGGTCGCCGGCGTGATTCGCCCGTGGCGTCCGCTTCCGTGCAAAACGGAATTGTGAATTCGCTCACATATGCCGACAACAATTTTTGGTTGTATTGAGAGGAAACATCTAGCAGGATGAGGAGGTTGCGCGGACATGCGGCCGGCGTATCGGCGCGGACGCGGCGGGGAGCGAGATGACACAACAGCCATTTACGGTCGCAGACTATCTCCTCACCCGATTGAAACAGCTGGACGTCACCGAGGTCTTTCAAATCCCCGGCGACTACGTCAAGCATTTCACCCAGGCGCTGGAGCATTTCCCCGGCGTCAATGCCATCGGCGCCATCAACGAACTCGATGCGGCCTACGCCGCCGACGCCTACGGGCGCACGCGGGGGCTCGCCGCCGTGTCGCTGCAATATGGCGTCTCTACCTTCAGCGCGCTCAATGCGATTGCCGGGGCTTACGTTGAATTCAGCCCGGTGGTGGTGATCAGCGCGACGCCCGGCGCGGACGCCAGGCAGATCACCAAGATGTACGACGTGCTCTATCACCATTCGACCGGCAATCTGCCGGCCGATCAGGAGGTGTACAGGCAAGTTACCGTGGCGGCGGAAACGCTCTCGACCTCGGTCGGGGCGGCCGAGAAGATCGACAATTTGCTGATCGCCGCGATCACCTACAAGCGGCCGGTCTATATCGAATGTTACAAGGAAGTCTGGGGCGAGCCCTGTCCAAGGCCGCCGGACGAGGTGCTGCGGCCGCTGGTGTTCAAGAGCGAACCGCTGGCGCTCGAAAATGCGGTCACCGCGGCCTGGGCGCAAATATCCGCCGCGAAACATCCGATGATTTTTGCCGGCGTCGAGGTGCTTCGTCACGGCCTGTCGGATCTGTTGCAACAAATCATCGACGCCAGCGGGTTCCTCTACACCACCACCACGCTCGGCAAGACGGTGCTGGATGAGAAGGGCTCCAAGTTCATCGGCACCTATTCCGACGCCGCCTCGATCGACAGCGTGAGCGACCTCGTCCTGCAAGCCGATTGCTTCCTGACCTTGGGCACCATCATCACCGACGATTATCTGTGGTTCATCGAAAACAAATATGCCGACATGGTGCTGGCCACCACCGAACAGGTACGGGCGGGCTACTTCATCTTTGAAGGCGTCACCATGAAGGATTTCATGGAAGCCCTGCTGGCGCGCTTCAAGACGGCAAGAGGCTATCCGCTTTCGGTCGTGGCGCCGCCGCCGCCCGCCTATCCGGAGCCGTGGGCTTCCAATTCGGATCCGCATTGGAACGACAAGCCCGAGACCATCACCTACAACCGCTTTTTCCAGCACTCGATGAAGTTTTTGCACGACAACAAGATGCTGGATCAGATCGTGATGACCTATGGCGTCAGTTCGGCGCTGTATGTGGCGACCAACGCCTACGGCCTGTCGCAGGGAAGTTTTATCGGATCGGCGGCGTGGCAGTGTATCGGCTTCGAGACCGGCGCCGCCTCGGGCGCGCAGTTCGGCAGCCGCAAGCGGGCCTGGACCGTCGCCGGAGACGGCGGCTTCATGATGGTCTGCCAGTCGCTGTCGACGCTGGCCAGGAACAAGCTCAACGCCGTCCTGTTCGTGATGAGCAACGCGGTCTATGCCATCGAGCAGGTCTATGTCGACATCACCGCGTTCGAACCCGGTCCCGAACATAAATTCGATACCTTCGATATCCTGCCCAAATGGGACTATCTCGCGCTGGCCAAGGCGTTCGGCGCCAAGGGTTATCGCGTGACGACGATCAGCGAATTGAACGCGGTGCTGCAGGAACTCAAGAAACCGACCGACCTGCCGTCGCTGGTTGAGGTCGTCATCCCCGAAAAGGACCTGCCCAGGCAGATGCTCCGGCTTGGCGTGGAATAGAACCGGAGCGGAGTGAAACCATGGCGAAAACCTATTCGATCTTCGGCGCCGGCGCGTCCGGGCTTTATACCGCGTGGCGATTGCTGGATGGCACGGCAGCCGGCGAGAAGGACAAGGCGAAGCAGCTCGGCAAGGGCGACGTGCTCGAGCTCTACGACTGGGGCAAGTACGATTTTTCGAAGGAATTTTCCGGCACGCGCGCCCCCGGCGCGCGCGTCTGCACCTGGCACTACAAGGACGACGAGAACGCTTCCTATCTCGAACTCGGCGGCATGCGCTATTCGGACTGGGACGGGGACAATGGCGGCGAGGCCGGCGGACACCGGGTGGTCACCACCGTAATCAAGCAGATGGGTCTCGACAAATTCTCGGTGCCCTTCAACGAATCGACCAACCCGCTGTTCTATTTGCGCACCAAGAACATGTATCTCAACGCCATCACCTCGGCCAGTCCCGCGCCCTATTACGTCGATCATTACGGCGCCGACGATTCGCCCGACACCGGCTTCAACACGGTGGAGAGTCTGGCCGGGACGCAGAAAACGCTGCCGCAGACCCGGGCCGCGTGGTGCGAGTTCTACCAAAACGGCAGTATTGCCGTCGACCTGCCGGAGTCGTCGGTGTTCCGGCGCGGCGAATTGTTCAAGGACATCGGCTACTGGAACCTGATGTTCGACCAGTTGGGCTCGGAAGGCTATGGCTACACGGCGGACGGCAACGGCTACACTTCCAACGTCATCAACTGGAATTCCGCGGTGGCGCTGCAGGCCAACAATGAATTCACGCCCGGCACCGAATACAAGACGCTGACGACGGGCTACTCGAGCATCTTCACGGCCCTGTTCGAGACGATCGTGATACTGGCAAAAGACAAGGGCGTGAGATTCGAATACCACCCCGATACGCGGCTGCACTCGATCCTGAAGATCGGCAATGCGATCCGTTATTCGATCGCCACCCGCGAGAACCCGAACAAGAAATCGGCGACCAAAACCACCGACGCGGCGTGGCTGGCGATGCCGCGCTACGCCATCGATCTGGTGGCGCAGGCCACCCGCTACGAAGACCATGACGGTCTCGATGTGCTCAATCATCCGAAGGTGCAGCTCTATCTGGAGTCGGCGATCCTGCAGCCCTCCTACAAGGTCGGCATGTTCTTTCGGGATCAGTGGTGGACCGATACGACGAATCCCGCGTTGCAATATCCGGCGCCGATCGAGAGCTATGAAGTCACGCAGAACCTGCTCGACCAATTGGCGACGGCAGGCTTTCCCGCGCCCTATATTGCCGCGATGAAGAACGCCAAGGATGCGGCGGGAAACCCGACCATTCTCGAAGTCCCTTTCGCGTCGGCGGCGAATTTTATCCAGACCGTGGAGCACGTGATCCAGGAGCGTCTGACGGTGAAGCAGGAAGAGCAATTGCTCGCGGCAGCCAGCCGCAACACCATCGGGCCGAGCGTGACCGATACCCCGATCCGTCAGGTGGTCTATTTCGGCAACAACGCGCGCGGTCCGGCCACGGCGCCGGTCTATGGGCTGCTCGCCAGCTACGACGACGAGATGTACACCGATTTCTGGAAAGAGCTGGAACTCGGACCGGACACCAACCGGAAAATCCCGGTTTCGGAAGATACCCAGCCGCTGGAAGGCCCGCGCAAGGCGCCGCCGGTCATGGTGAAAATGCTGCGCCAGCAACTGGCGGCGATTCATTTCGGCCCGCAATCGGATTTCAGCTTCGTGCCCGAACCGCTGGAAACGCGTTACATGGACTGGTCGTTGCCGCCGTTCGGCGCCGGCTACCACGCCTATGCCGCGCACTACAATATCTGCGACGTTCAGCAGAAGATCCGCAAGCCCTCGCAATTGATCGCGGGCGCCGACGCCGACATCTTCATCGTCGGTGAAGCCTATTCGAACGATCAGGCCTGGGTGGAGGGCGCGTTCTGCACGGCCGAGTCGGTGCTGAATGATTTTTTCGGGATCGTCCCGATTATCGACAACAAGAACTATCCGTTCATCTGCCCGGTGCGTTGAGTAGCGCGTCTATTGCGCCGGCGCGGAGCGGGGCTGCCGCGAAACCTGAACGCGGGGAACCCGGCTGAATTTTCCGAAATTGCCGTTTCTTAAATTGCGACCGATTCCCTCAAGAAAGACGGAGTGTGCAGCTGATAGGCTAGCAGGCCGCTGACGTTTGATCGTCGCGACCGAGTACGGAGAATAGCTGGTTCGGCCGTCCATTGCTCTTTCCCGAAAGGGGGCGTGCGATGCGTGAATTTGCCAGGATCGATTCTGCGCTTGATGAGCTGCTGGTGCAGCTCGGAGGGATCGTTTTGCGACTGTCCAGCCCGCAGGTGACCAGGAGCGGGGAAGAGCGGCGCGCGCTGGCGCGATCGGTTCATCAATATGCGCTTTGCGCGGCCCGTTCGGACGATCCTCGCGTCCATCAGCTCAAGGCCGAACTGCAAGAGACGCTGAAACCGCGATTGCGGCTGGTCGCCAGCAGCTCATTTTCTGATAGCCGGCGAGAGCGAGATCGTCGTACGCTGACCTGCAACTTCGCGCCGCCGAAGCAAGATGATTGACATGTCTGGAGTTGACGCCGAAGACAGGTTTGCTATCTTTGCGAGCGTTGTTTAAAAGTGACCGCTTGGAGTTGCCGGTGACGGCGAGCAGCAAGCGCTGTCGTTCGCCTATGTGCGTCGGCGGGACTCGTACCGTTGCAGGTTGGTTTGGTTGGGGCGATACGAGTGTTCAGTAGGCAATTCACCGTTGGCGCCCTGGCGCTGGGCAATTTCATCGTCGGTCTCAGCATCCTTTTGCCGACGGGAATGTTGGCTGAACTTGCTTCCGGTCTCGATGTCCCGGTGGGGACTGTTGGGCTGTTGATCAGCCTCGGCGCCATCGTCGTTTGCCTGTCGCCACCCCTGGTGGCCTGGCTCACCAGCCGCTTTGACCGGCGCCTGCTGTTGAGCGCGATTTTGCTGTGGCTCGCGCTTGGGCATTTCGCTTCCGCGTTCGCCCCCGATTATGCGAGCCTGCTGGTGATAAGGCTGGCGATGCTCGCCTTGGCCGGCGCCTTTACGCCGCTCGCGGCCGGCACCGCGGCGCTGCTGGTCTCCGATGAACAGCGCGCCTCGGTGATCGCTTCCGTCCTGCTCGGCTGGGCACTTGCGATCGCCGTCGGATTGCCGCTGGCTTCGGTGACGGCGCCGGAGATCGGCTGGCGCGCGACCTACGGCCTGATCGGCATGTTGGCGGCGGCAGGCTTTGTTGCGCTTCTGGTCGCGATGCCGAGCGGGCTCAAGGGCGCGCCGATCATCTTTGCGACCTGGCGGGCGGTCTGCCGCAGCCGGCAATTGCTGCTGCTGTTGTTGATCACCTGCCTGCTGGCCGCAGGCCAACTCGTCGTCATCGCGTTCGTCGGACCGTTGTTGACGCAATTCACCGGCGCGACGCCGCACCGGATCGCAATCGTGTTCATGCTGTTCGGCGTGATGACGCTGGTCGGCACTGTCGCTGCAGCTCAGCTGGTCAAGGGATGGGGCGCGTTCAAGACGTCAGCCGTCTTCATGGTATGCATCGTCGCCGGCGCCGCTCTGTGGGCGGCCGGTACCGGCCTGTATCCCCTGATGGCGGCGGGCGCCGCGATCTGGGACTCGGCTTTGCCGCCGTCAGCGCCATGCAGCAGGTCAGGCTGATCGCGGTGGCGCCCCGGCTCGCGACGGCGTCGGTCGCCATCAACAACACCGCTCTCTATCTCGGCCAGGCCATCGGCTCCGGAATAGGCAGCGCGCTGTTCACCCGGGGTCAATCGAACATCATGGGTTTTGTTGCGGTGGCGCTGGTCGCATCGGCGTTTGGCGTGCTGTGGCTGACGCGCGCGCCACCGGAGCAGTTCGAAGAAGGCTTCGTCGAGGCGGAACCACAATTCGATTGAGGGCCTCAGACCACGGGCACGCGCCTGGCGGCGACGGCTGCCGGTGAAATCACTTCGATATCCAGCGGCACGCGCCATCTTTCGGTCAACCGCACCCGCGGCGTCTCGTTGCCGACGTTGGCGCCTTCCATGACAAAGCCTTCAAAGCCGTTGGTCATGACCTCGTTGCACTTTTGCACATAGACCGGAAAGCCGCCGATATAGGGCATGAAGACGCGCGGGCGTCCCGGGATGTTGGCGCCGACATACCAGGAACTGCAGGTCGACCGCAGCGAGACTTTCGACACCTCGTTGACATGGTCAACCCATTCATCCTCAGAACCGGGGATCGCTTCGATGGTCGAAGCCCCGATGTCGCGCATGTGCGCCATGCAGTCCGCCATCCAGTCGACATGCTGCTCGATCGCCTGGATCATGCTCGCCAGCACCGACGGACTGCCGGGTCCGGTGATCGTGAACAGATTGGGAAAGCCCGCGGTCGCCAGCCCGAGATAGGCGCGGGGGCCGGCGCGCCACTTCTCGGCCAGGGTTGTGCCGTTGCGGCCGGTGATGTGGATCTTGTCGAACGAGCCGGTCATCGCCGCAAAGCCGGTGGCGCTGACGATCGCGTCCAGCCTGTATTCGACGCCGTTCACTTCGATGCCATCCGCCGTGAAACGCTCGATCGGCGCCTTCGACACGTCGACCAGTTTTACGTGCGGGAGATTGTAGGTTTCGAAATAGCCGGTATCGACGCACAGGCGTTTGCAGCCGAACACGTTGTCCGGGCACAGCAACTCCGCGGTCGCCGGATCCCTGACGATGCTGCGAATCTTGCGCCGCGCGAACTCGGCGATGGTGTCGTTGGCGGCCTTCTCGAACAGCAGGTCGCCGAAGGCGCCGAGGAACGGCAGACCGCCGCGTTCCCACGCTTCCTCATATTGCCGCTCCCGCTCCGCTTCCGTCGCTTCCAAAGCGGGCTGCATGTTGAAGGGGAAATAGAATCCGGTCGGCCGGGCCCGCGCCTTGGCGCGCAGCGCCGGATAGTCGGCCTTGATGCTGCTGCGATATTCCGGCGTCAGTTTTGCGTTCCATGCCGGGACGGAGTAGGTGGCGGTGCGCTGGAACACGGTTAGCTTGCGGGCCTGCTGCGCGATGATCGGGATCGACTGGATCGCCGAGGAGCCGGTGCCGATGATGCCGACGCGCAGCCCGGTAAAGTCGACGCCCTCGTGCGGCCATTCGCCGGTGTGATAGACCGGTCCGCGAAAATCCTCGCGCCCCCTGAACGGCGGATGGTTGGTCGCCGACAGGCAGCCGACCGCCATGATGCAGAATTTGGCAGAGACCTTGTCACCGCAGTCGGTTTCGATGTGCCAGCATTTTGCGGCCTCGTCGAAACGTGCTGAGGTAACGCGGGTGTCGAAGCGGATGTGCTGGCGCAGGTCGAAGCGGTCGGTGACATGGTTGGCATAGGCCAGGATCTCGGGCTGCGGCGCGTATTTTTCCGACCAGTCCCACTGCTGGTCGAGTTCCTCCGAGAACGAGAAGGAATATTGCATGCTCTCGACGTCGCAGCGGGCGCCCGGATAGCGGTTCCAGTACCAGGTGCCGCCGACGCCACCGCCGGCCTCATAGACCCGCGCCGTAAAGCCCAAGCCGCGAAGGCGGTGCAGCATGTACAGGCCGGCAAAGCCTGCGCCGACGATGACGGCATCGAAAACCGCGCCGACTTCGGGCCGGCGTTCCTGCGCATTCAGGGGGCTTGGAGCCATGGAAAGTTTCCTGCCAGAGATTTTTTTTGCGGTGCCGTGACGCCTCGGTCGCGGCAATCAGGCCCGTTACATCAGCCCAAAGCACGCCGGCGGTCAATTGCGTCACGGCTGCGTGAACCGCAAGTCGCAAGTTCCGATCTCTGCACTCATTTGTCGCATGGCGCCGGGTACCGCGCGTGAACGCTTTTCATGTCGCCAAAAGAGGCGTACAAGCATGAGCGTCAAATTATTTTTGGGCAACTTTAAGTTAGAGCTATTTTGCGCTTTTCGCGCGCTCCGAATTTTTGCGAGGAATCGATATGGCAACCATGCCCAATCTGCCGACGCCCGATTTCACCTACGACCCCAGTTTGCCCGGCGCCTGCATCGCCGGCGTGCGGCCGTACCGCAACGGCTCCTATCGGCTGGAAGCCGAAACCATCGGCAGCAAATTCATCGTCCACAATTACGGGCATGGCGGCGCCGGCATCACCTTGAGCTGGGGCTGCGCGGCCAAGGTGCGCGACATCGTCAAGAATTTTCTGGTCGGCACCCAGGATACCAAGGTGGCGGTGCTGGGCGCCGGCGTGATGGGCCTGACCGCGGCCACCCGGATGCTCGATCTGGGCCTGACGGTCACGATCTATTCGGATCGCAAGCCGCTGGAGACCACATCGTCCAAAGCGGGCGGCCAATGGGCGGTGTCGGTGGTGGAATACAGCGGCAAAGAGCGCGAACTGACCGACATCATCAAGACTGCGTACACGACCTTCAAGGCCAGCATCGGTCAGGGTTTTGGCGTCTCCGAACGGCCCAACTATACGGCCACGCCGTCGCACAATCTGGATGTCGTGATCCAGCTGGCGCCGGGCCTGATCCCACCGCGAAAATCGCTGGCGCGGCTGCCGTTCGAGGGTCATACCCAGCCCGGCTTCGTCTACCAGACCCTGCTGATCGAGCCGCCCGTCTTTCTCGCCAAGCTGGAGGCGGACTTGCGGGCGGGCGGCGCCGTTTTTGTGAACAAGAAATTTACCGGCAAGTCCGACATCCTGGCGTCGGTGCCGGAGAACATCCTGATCAATTGCACCGGCCTCGGCTCGATGACGCTGTTCAGCGACACCAAAATGCAGCCGATCAAAGGACAATTGGCGCTGCTGCCGCCGCAGCCGGCGTTGCAATATCTCTATGGCCAGAACGGCTACATGTTTCCGCGCGGCGATCACGTCGTGATCGGCGGAACGTTCGAGGTCGGCGTCAACAATGAAACGCCCGATCCCGCGGTGTGTCAGGGTCTGGTCGATCACATCGCATCGCAATTCGGCAAAGCGTCGGTCAAGCCGCTTCCCGATATCCATATCCACCATCCGGACCATGCCCCGATCGTCAATCCGGATATCCCGGTGGCCTGAGATTTCAAGACGCGCGATTTTTCATCGATTGCCGGGGGCAGAGGCGTGGCTTTCACCGTTGCCGATTACATTTTGAAACGATTGAGCGAACAACATGTCGACCGGTTGTTCGGCGTGCCGGCCGCTTATTGCGCGCCCTTGTTCGATGCCGCACCCAACCACGGCATCAAATCCATCGTCGCGGCAAGCGATCTGGAAGCCGGCTATGCCGCTGACGGTTATGCGCGCAGCAAGGGACTTGGCGCGGTGTCGGTTGCCTACGGTGTCGGAACGCTGAGCATGATCAATGCGATCGCCGGCGCCTATCTCGAACGCAGTCCCGTGGTCGTGGTCAATGGCGGGCCGACGGCGCTCAATATCGCCAATCTGCACCAGTACGACGTCGTGTTCTCCCACTCCATCGGCCAGGATGCGACCGATCTTGCCGCCTACAAACTGGTCACCGCCAAAGCAGTGCGCGCGGGCAAGGCCAGTGACGTGCCCGCGATCGTGGACGATGCGATTTCGATAGCGATCAGGAGCAAGCGGCCGGTCTATATCGAGATCGACATGAGCATCTGGGATGCGGCCTGCCCGATGCCGGGCGGACCATTGTCCATCACCACCGCACCGGCGGGGACCGAGCATGCGCTTGCCGCCACCATTGTCGCGCTGATCCGCGCCGCGCAATCGCCGCTGATCCTGATCGGGACTGAAATTCAGCGCTACGGCCTTGCGGGGGCGGTAACTGATCTGATCGCCAAACTGGGCGTGCGCTGGGCGACCGCGCTGCAGTCCAAGGCCACGCTGGCGGAGCAGGGCGACGGCTGGGTCGGCGTCTATGACCCGCCGCATTCGGAAGCCGATGTGAAGAATGCGGTCGAGCAGTCCGACCTGCTGCTGACGCTGGGATGCGTCTTTCCCAACAGCTTTGCCAATCTGGTGCAGAACTCGTTTGGCCGCATGGTCCAGGTCTATGACGGCAAGGTGAGGATCAAGGCCGCCGCCAAGCAGCGTGCGGAGCTAGGGACGCTGGTCGCCGCCCTTATCACGGAAGCCGCGAAAACTCCGCCCGCGCCGGTGCCGATCGGCGCATTGCCCGTGCCGCCGGGGCCGGCCGCGGGGCCGCTGACCTATCGCCAGGTGTTCGAACGCATTGCCGCCGCGCTGGACGATTCCTGGATCGTCATCCCCGATACGTTCCTTGGGGTCTATTCGGCGGCTAACCTCCCGGTAATGGGACGCGATGGTTTTCTGTGCAGCGCAGTGTGGGCCTCGATCGGGCATTCGATCGCAGCCGCCGTCGGCGCGTCGCTCGGCTCGAACCGCCGTCCATTGGTGGTCTGCGGCGACGGTGGCTTTCACATGACGGCGCAAACCCTGTCGACCATGGTGCAGTATGGCTGCGACCCCGTCATCGTCGTGATCGCCAACGGCATCTATGGTTACGAACAGTTTCTGGTCGATCCATCGTTCTTCAGCAATCCGGCCAACCAACCGCTTTCCTACGCCGTCCTCAATCAATGGGACTTTGTGAAATTCGCGAGTGCGCTTGGCGTGCAATTTGCGCAGGCTGTGAACACCGCTGCCGCGCTCGATGCCGCATTGGCCGCCGCCAAGGCCTTCAACGGACCGGCGTTGATCGCAGCCACGGTGGATCCGCACGACTTGCCCGCAGAGCTGCCGTAATATTGGTGATGGCTGTTTCGACGTCGTTCATATCGCAGGAGGGAATGCCATGGAACATCCGCTTCGCGTCGATGAATTCGATCCCTCGCAGACGCCGCCATCGGTTAGCGCCGAACCGGCCGCTCAGCCATCGCTCGCTACCAGCGCGCCGCTGCCGCCGCTGCCGAATCTTCCCGCCAGCGACGTGCTCTTCCTGAAACCGTCGGATCCGCAATATGCCGCCTATCTGCCGGCCGCCAACAGCCGCACCCAGCTCAGCCCACAGCTGCGCGCGGTGTGCAAGACCGAACACGCCGTTGCGGTGATGGTCGACTGGGTCCGCAGCAACAATCTGAAATTCGCGGTTCGCTGCGGCGGCCACTCCTACGAAGGCTTTTCACAATCGGTCGATGTCGTGATCGATGTCCGTGGCCTCAGCACGATTTTGGTCGACGAGACCGCGGGTCTGGTCACCGCAGGCTCGGGCGTTTCGCTGTATCACCTCTATCAGGCGCTGGCCGCGCAGGGGCTGGCACTGCAGGCCGGAAGTTGTCCGACCGTCGGCATCTCCGGGCACCTGACCGGCGGCGGCCATGGGCTGCTGGCGCGGTCGCATGGCCTGACCTGCGACAGCCTGCAGCAAGTCACCGTCATCGATAGCCAGGCTCGGACGCTGCAGGCGAACGCCACCTCGGAGCCCGATTTGTATTGGGCCTGCCGCGGCGGTGGCGGCGGCAGTTTTGGTGTCGCCACGCAATTTGTGATCCGCGCCTTTCCGCTGCAGACGGCGCTGGTGTTCGGCGTCTCCTGGAACCTGTCGCAAGCGCATGCGGCGCGGATGTTCGCGGCCTGGCAGGCCTGGGCGCCGAACGCGCCGGGCACGATCACCTCGATCATGAAGGTCGGCCCTGCGGGCGGCGGACTGATCACCATGCGCTGCATCGGCCAGTCCGTCGGCACCGAAACCGAGTTGCGCACTCAGCTGCAGGCACTGACGTCGTTGGCGACGGCGTCACGGCCGCTGACGGTGCAGTCGCTGAGCTTCCTCAATGCCGTGCTGCATTTTGCCGGGCCGCTCGGCTACGAGTTCGTCTACATGAAGGCCAAGTCCGATTACGTGCTGACCCCGCTCGACGCGACCGGCATCAGCGACATGATGGCGGCGGTGGCGCCGGTTCCGGTCGGCGGTGTGGTCCTGCTCTGCGATTCCTATGGCGGCAAGATCGCGGATGTCGCAGCCGACGCCACCGCGTTTCCGCGCCGCGCCGGCACGCAATATTGCATCCAGTATTATTCGAGCTGGACCCGCGCGGCCGATACGCCGGTCCATGTGGCGCAGGTCGCAAAGGTCTACGCCGCGATGCGGCCGCATCTGCCGGGCGCGTCCTATGTCAATTATTGCGATCTCGACCTGCCGGATTACGCGACCGCCTATTGGGGCGCCAATCTCGGCCGCCTCGTCGCCGTGAAACAGGAATACGACCCCGACAATCTGTTCCACCACGCCCAGAGCGTGCCGATCAGCCTGCCGGCGGTTTGAGCCGCGGACACCTGAGGAAATCTCAAAGCGTTTTGAGATACTCGATGATCGCCCTGCGATCCTCGGGCGACAGCGCTGGCCCGATCAGGCCGGTGACGGGCTTGTCCTTGTCATATTCCTTCCTGAACTCGTGGCCCTTATTCCAGTTTCCACGAATGGAGGTGTCGAATTCGAAGCCGTTGGCGAGCGGGGTGGTCTTGTAACCCAGTCTGTCGGGATCGTACTCACGGTTGCCGAGATAGAATTTCTTCGGTCTGTCTTCGGGCGGCCCAAGCAGCGCCTCGACCGTCGGCACAGAGCCGTTGTGGAGGTAGGGCGGCGTCGCCCAAACACCGTTGAGCGGGCGAACCTTGTAGGCAAGCTTACCCCTGAGGTGGTCGGGCATGTATCCATTATAGTCGTTACGTTCAGCGTCGCTCAGGGGTGGGTCGGCCTGGTTGTACGCGTAGTCGACGGTCTTTTCGACCACTTCGCCCAGCGCGAAGGCAAATCCGGTGTTCTTGATTCCGAGACTTGGGGGCGTAGCGACGGTTCGTTTCGCCATGTCTTCGGCCTGCGCGGGATCGGTCCCGATATGCGAGATCTTGACGTTCTCGACCTTGAGGATCGGCTTATTATTCTCGTTCGTCGTCCACCACTCCTTGTTGTTGAAATCGAAGAATTCCTTCACGTTCGAAACCGGTGGCCGGTGGCATTCCTGGCAATGGGCCTTGTAAAGTTCGGCGCCTCGCGCTGCGAGTTCCCGCTTGATCGGCGGCAGGATATCGGCGGGCCACTTCGGCGATTTCAGGCCCGAAAATCCGCTCTCTGCGCTGGGCGGGTCGCCGGCGATCATCTGCTCCATCTCGTGGAGCACCTTCACCTTGACGCTCGATTTGAAAAAGCCCTTCGACGGATCGGTGAGGTTCAATTCCGCCGAGACGCCGAGGGATTCGCCGGCGTTGCGCACCATCGGCCGCATGATCGAGCCGTTATACTGGACCCAATCGAACCAGGGCGTGTTCCAGATCCTGGGATAATGCACCGGCGCGGAGGAGCCCGCATAATTGGTCGGGTTGTTCAGGTCGACTGAAAATACCTGATTGCCGATCCGGTTGAGCGCGTCCAGCCGCCCGTAACCTTCCTCGATGCTCTGGGTAGCAACGAGTTGCTCGAGATCCTTGCTTGCCTTGTACTGGTTCAGGACCTGGCCAAGCTGGTATTTCAGCGTTTCACGCTCGTCGACCGTCGAGTCCGGTCCCAGGATGCGATCGGCGAACCGGCTGAAGCGGCCAGGCAAAATTTTCGTGAAGAACAGCGCCACGCCTACGCCCTGCTGGAACTTGAAGACATCGGTGAGCGCAGGTCCGCCATCGACGATGACGGCGGTTTCCTTGTAGGTGAATCGTCCAGTATGACAGGCCGCGCAGGTCAGGCCGATGGCGGTCATATCCTGCTTGTTGGTTGGGTTTCGCCACGGCCGGCCGGTCGGGTCCAGCATCGGGCCACCGTGCGCGAAGCCGATCGGAAGCGCGTTCTTGTTGCCCGGTATGATGTCATCCGGAATGAAGCCGTAGCGATCGAGATAGGCGGGGTCGCTGAGCAGGCCTGCTGCCGTCAGCGAAATGACCGGCTGCTCCAGCGCCATGAACCATTCATAGGGAATGCCAAACGTCCGCGTCCCCTGGTCGGCGTGATAGAACCAGCTCAGCCTGTCCTTGCTGATACCCTGGTCGAGCCAGACGGTTTTCTTCGGCTGCGGATACTCGGCGATCTTGACGTGAAGACCGTCCCAGAGTTGCGAGATGGTGTCCTTGTAGTAGGCGTAGACGCCGCCGACGATCAACGCCGCGATGACGACTTTTGCAATCCTCTTGCCGCGCATGGCCCGCCCCTTTTCCAACTGCGCTCCCGTCGCGCGCAATGTCCGTCTATGATCGAAAACCACCAGGAAGGTACTCAGCTTTGGCGTGCGATGAAATATAATGCCATCTTATAGTGGCATCAGATGCCTGTCCATAAATCCAAATTCACATATTAAGCCAATTTTGCCGGAGCGAAATCGTGCGGCTTCCAATCCGGCAGACGCGTTTGCGCGCGCCGGACCTGAAATGTAGAATCAAGCGTCAGCATACCTCGGGATCGCCGATTTGAAAGCCGCCGCCGCACAACCGCTCCGAATCGAGATCAGCCCTGCGGCTTCGGTCTCCGCGCTCCTGGTCCGGCCGCCGCAGGCGCGCGCGTGTTACGTTTTCGCGCATGGCGCCGGCGCCGGCATGACCCATGCGTCGATGGAAGCGATTGCCTTGGGCCTCGGCGAACGAGGGATCGCGACCCTGCGCTATCAATTTCCCTACATGGAAAAAGCCGGCAAGCGGCCGGATCCGCCGACGATCGCCCACGGTGCCGTGCGCGCCGCCGTGGCCGAGGCCGCGCGATGCTGCGCCGGGCTGCCGCTGATCGCGGGCGGAAAATCATTTGGCGGACGGATGACGTCGCAGGCCCAGGCGAAAGCTCCGCTGGCGGGCGTGCGCGGACTGGCCTTCCTCGCCTTTCCGCTGCATCCGGCGGGAAAACCTTCCAGCGACCGGGCCAGGCATCTTTCCGACGTCAAAATCCCGATGCTGTTCCTGCAGGGGACGCGCGATGCGCTCGCAGAATTGAACCTGCTCGAACCGGTCGTCAAAAGCCTGGGGTCGCTGGCGACGTTACATCTGGTGAAGGAGGCCGATCATTCCTTCCACGTGCTGGCGCGCTCGGGGCGCAACGACTCCGAGGTGATGAACGAAGTGTTGGACGCGTTCGCGGCGTGGGTCGATAGCATCATTCGCTAGTCACCCGGCGCGCTGATCGCCGTAGATCTTGTCGCGCAGCCGCCGCATCCCGGTCAGCCAGCGGTCCCGGCTGGAAGCTTTTCGCTGCATGTATTCGGCGACCTGTTCATGCGACAGGATCAGAAAACGTTCGGCTTCCATCGCCGCGATCACGATCCGCGCGACTTCAGGCGGCTGCATCACGCCGTCGACCCGCGCGGCGCTTGGGCCGGGCGTGGTCATTCCCGTCTGCACCGATTGCGGGCACAGTACGGAAACGCGGATGCCGCGGTCGCCATATTGAATGGCGAGATGCTCGGCCAGCGCCACCGCGGCGTTCTTGGTCACCCCATACGGCATCGAATTGAGCGACGCCAGCAAACCGGCCGCGGACGCGGTGTTCAGCAAATAGCCCGAGCCTCGCGCCAGCATCCCCGGCACCAGCGCGCGCGCTGCGAACACATGGCTCATGACATGGACCCGCCAACTGACGTCCCAGTCGGCGTCGGATGCGCTCTCCTGTCCCTTGCGCGACAGGCCGGCATTGGAAAAGAACACGTCGACCGGCCCATATTTGTCCTCGGCCGCTGCGATCAGCGCCTTGACGTCGTCTTCGAGGCCGACGTCGGCGGTGACGGCCAGTCCGTCGATACCGCCTGCGACCGCCGCCAGCCGGTCGCGCGAGGTCTTGAGGTCGGCGACCACGACGCCGCGCGCGCCGGCTTCGGCGTAGGCGCGCGCGACCGCCTCACCAATTCCGCTCGCCGCGCCCGTGACGACACAGACCTTGTTCTTGATTTGCATGTTCGGTTCCCGTTCACGTTTTTTGGCAGCGCGCGACCGCAGAGTGATACGACGGCCGAGGCGCGGTCAATGTCCGTTTGCTTGCCCGATCAACTTTTCAAATCATGGCCGGCCTGCACTGGTTTTCCTTGTCGGCGTCGTGCAATGGTCCCGCCGGAAACGAAAACTTCGGAGAATTGGGAATGCTTGAGCTAAGAGACACCACGACTTCGATGGACGCGCCGGCGGCCTTGCCGAACTGGACAATTGAGGCAGCCTGGTCGCTTTACCGGATGCCGTTCAACGACCTCCTTTTCAAGGCGCAATCGGTTCATCGGCAGCATTTCGATCCCAATCGCGTGCAGCTCAGCAAGCTGCTCAACATCAAGACCGGCGGCTGCCCCGAGGATTGCGGCTATTGCAGCCAGTCCGCGCATCATTCGACCGGGCTTGCGGCCGGAAAGCTGATGGAGGTCGAAAAGGTCGTCGCCGAGGCGCGCAAGGCCAAGGACGGCGGCGCGACGCGCTACTGCATGGGCGCGGCATGGCGCAATCCGAAGCCGCGAGATATAGATGCCATTGTCGAAATGGTAGGTCGGGTGAAGGCGCTCGGCCTCGAGACCTGCATGACGCTGGGCATGCTGGACCGTGACCAGTCGGACCGCCTCAGCGCCGCCGGTCTCGACTACTACAACCACAATATCGATACATCGGCGCGCTATTATCCGCAGGTGACGTCGACGCGCACATTCTCCGACCGCCTCGATACGCTGGAGAACGTCCGGCAATCCGGCATGAAAGTGTGCTGCGGCGGCATCCTTGGCATGGGCGAGGAAGAAGCCGACCGCGTCGACATGCTGGTTACGCTCGCCAACCTCGCAGAGCCGCCGGAAAGTGTCCCTATCAACATGCTGATTCCGATTCCGGGCACGCCGCTCGCGAAAGCTGCTCCGATTGCGCCGATCGAGTTTGTCCGGATCGTTGCGCTGGCGCGCATCATGATGCCGGCATCCTATGTCCGTTTGTCGGCAGGGCGCTCGGCGATGAGCGACGAGATGCAGGCGCTATGCTTTTTTGCGGGTGCGAACTCGATCTTCGTCGGCGACACCTTGCTGACGACGGCCAATCCGGAAAACGGAGCCGACCGAAAACTGTTTGATCGGCTGGGATTGCAGGCGATCTGACCGGCCGCGCCTCTCAGCCCTGGTAGAGCCCCTTGTCCCGCGCCTGGCGGATCGCCAGCGCCGCCATCAGGTCGATCATCGGCGTATCGAGTCCTGCGGCCCGGGCGAACGCGGCAGGCGCGCGGACCAGCACGTCGATCTCCACGGCGCGGCCGAGTTCGTAATCCTGCAGGATCGACGGCTTGTGGTCGGGCGCGGGCCCGCTTCGGGTGACGCGCTTGACCTCGGGAATATAGCGCTGGGCGATGCTGTTGGCTTCGTCCAGCAGGCGCGGGATGATTTCGCGCAACGCCGCATCGTCCCGCACGCCGCGCGCGGTTTGCCCGGTCAACAGGCACAGCACCGACATCGACATGTTGGTCAGGAGCTTTGACCAGATCGTCTCCCTGAGTTGCGCGACCTCGGGCGATTCGATCGAAGCAGCGGTCAGCGCGGCGCGCAGCCGCGCGATCCGCTCCGAGGCTCGATCGTCGCATTCGCCGATCAACAGCCGATTCCTGTCGGGAGACAGATTGGCGACGACGCCGGGTTTGATCACCTCATTCGACGAAAAGATCACGCCGCCGATAATCCGCGCTTTGGGAACGGCGGCGCGCAGCCGTCCGCCGGGATCGAGAAAGCCGAGGTCGGGAACATCAGGGTGATTTGCCGGCAGGCCGAGATCGTACCACCAGGGAATGCCGTTCTGGGCAAAGACGACCGCCGTATCGTCGTTCAGCAGCGGCTTCAGGCCGGTTGCGAGTGCGGCGACCCCGGTCGCCTTCAAGGTACTGATGACAACGTCCTGCGGACCAAGGTCGGCGGGATCGTCGGATGCCGTCACTTGTGCCGTGAATTCGGCGTCGCCGACCCGAAGCGTCAGGCCGCGCGCCTTCACCGCGTCAAGATGCGGTCCGCGCATCACGCAGGATACTTCATGCCCGGCCCGCGCCAGCCGAACCGCAAAATGGCTGCCGACGGCGCCGGCGCCGAAAACACAGATCCGCATGAGAGCTGACATTTCCTTTTGGGAGGAGGACGGCTGAGGCGGCAGTTTCCACAAGCTTGCGCTGGAGCGCAACCGGTCATGCGATCAGTGCCACTGGCGGGACGGAAAGTGAAGGTGATAGATCAACGCCCGCGGTCCCGGCACGTTGCCTGACCTGAGAAACGCAAATAACAAGGAGGATCGCCCATGTCCGCCAATCCAGTGCTGTGGAACCTCGACGAACGCGGCGTCGCGACGGTCACGCTGAACCGCCCGGAGGTCAACAATGCCTATGACGCCGGCCTGATCGGCGGCGTGCTGCAGGCCATGGACGATCTCGGCAGCAAGCCAAACCTTCGCGTCGTCGTGCTGAAGGGCAATGGCAAGCATTTTCAGGCCGGCGCCGACCTGAAATGGATCAACGGCGTGCGGCCGAAATCGCCTGAAGAGAACGAGGCGGTCTCAAGGGCCACGTTCGAAGCCGTGCAGCGGCTCAATACGCTGCCGATCCCGACGGTAGCGCTGGTGCAGGGCGGCTGTTTCGGCGGCGGCACTGGAATCATCTCCGCCTGCGACGTGGTGATCGCGGCCGACAATGCGCTGTTCTCGATCACCGAAGTGCGCTGGGGCCTGACGGCCGCGATCATCATCCCGCAATTATGCGACGCGATCGGCGTCCGCCAGGTCCGCCGCTACGCGCTGACCGGCGAACGTTTCGGCGCAGAGGACGCGCGCCGCATCGGCCTCGTGCACGAGGTGGTGCCGCTGGCCGATCTGGAATCCGCTGGCGCAAGAGTCGTCGAACAATTGCTGGCCAACGGCCCGCAGGCGCTGGCCGAAACCAAGCAACTGGCGATGGAGAGCTCGTTCGGCGGAATGGGCGTGGATGACGACGCCTATGCGCGCCTGGTGAAAATGCATTCGGACCGGCGTCAAACGAAGGAGGCTTCGGAAGGCCTGGCCTCGTTCGCCGAAAAACGCGCGGCGAACTGGAGCGCGGGCAAGGCATAATTTTCGCGCCGTTCAGCAACCCCGGCAGATACTGCGCAAGCTCTTGTAAACCGCGTCGTCGTCCCGCCGCATCTCCTGCAGGGATTCCATCGCCTTTGAGTCCGCGGTGGGCTCGGGCTTGCGCCTGGCGGCGAGCGCCGCTTCCTGACGCGTGTAGCAGGCTTCCCGCTCGGCCTTGGCCTGGATGAACCGGCATTGCTCCACCTCCGCGCGGGCAGGAGCCGCGCCGACCAACAGGCCAAGCAAAGCGGATAGCAAAATCTTCAATGTCGTCGATCCCTGTGCCGCATTGTTTTCCCAGTTTCGTAAGACGGGAGCAACCCCGTCACAGGATCGGCGACAGCGAACTCCGCAATTCACGTAACAGCGCCTGAACCGCTGCGGCTTTGACCCGCCGCTCGGGAATCGTTGCCTTGACCCACAGTTCGGGGATCGGGAAATCCGGCAGCACGACCTGCAACATTCCCAGGCGTAGCGCTTCTTCCGCGAGATAGTGCGAGATGAAGGCGATGCCGTTACCGGCGATCGCGCTCTTGACGAGCACGTGGCCCTCGTTCGAACTCAAGAGCGGGCGGACCTGAACCGTGATGCGGCCGCGCGGCCCGTCGAAGATCCAGTCCGGTCCGGTGGGGAGAAAGCTCAGGCAACAATGATCGACCAGTTCGCGCGGGTGTTGCGGAATGCCATGTGCCTTGAGATAGGCCGGCGACGCGCACAACAAGCGCTTCAGTTGACACAAGGGTTCGTCGACGACGCCGCCGAACGAATGCGGGAATGCGCCGATCGCGATATCGAACCCTTCCGTCACCGGATCGACCGGCCGGTCGATCAACACGATCTCGAGTTTGAGCTTCGGATTCCGGGTCTGGAATGCGCTGAACACATCGGCGAGCCGGGCGATGGTCAGCGACGTCGGCGCCTTGATGCGGAGGTGATCGGACAGATCGCGGCCTTTTTCGCCCATGCGTGACAGGAGATCGCCGACATCCGCAACCACGCTGCGCGCCCGGTGGACATATTCCTGGCCCGCCGCGGTCAACCGCAATTGACGGGTCGAACGGTGGAATAGCGCGATGCCAAGCCGGGCTTCGAGCTGGGTGACGCGTTTGGCCACCACAGAGGTCGAGACATTGAGTTTGCGGCCGGCGGCCGAAAAGCCGGCGGCGTCGGCTGTAGCCAGAAAGGCCTGAAGATTGACAAGTACGTCCATGGACCTTTCTCGGTTCGAGAAAGCTGATAGCGCAATTTGATGGATTGTAGTCCAATGAGTGTGAATTCATAGTCGGTCCATAAAATTCATAAGGGGTGGAGCGTTTCAGTGCCGGCCAAGGCGATCGAAGAACCCGCACGCCAAATTCCGATCTATGGCGAATATGAAGTCGCCGTCCTCGGCGGCGGACCAGCCGGCATTGCCGCAGCGGTGGCGGCTGCCCGCGCGGGCCGGCGCACGCTGCTGATCGAGCGTTACGGTTTTCTCGGCGGCATGGGCACCGCGGCGGGGGTGACCAATTTCTGCGGGCTGCATGCCAATGTGCATGGCGAGATGCATCGGGTGGTGCAGGGCATCGCCTCCGACCTGCTTGGGCGTATCGACCGTCTCGGCGGGCTCAACGCGCCGCATCTGATCCTCGGCAAGATCTTTGCGCAGGCCTACGACACCGCGGCCTACAAGATCGCCGCCGACGATCTGCTTGCCGCCCACAAGGTCGACATTCTCTTCCATGCGCTCGGCGCCGGCGTGGTGATGCACGACGACAGCAGCATCAACGCGCTGATGGTCGAGACCAAGGCCGGCCGCCAGGCGGTGCGCGCCGGCATCTTCATCGATTGCTCCGGCGACGGCGATCTCGCGGCCTGGGCCGGTGCGCCGTTCGAGGTCGGCGATAACGACGGCAGCATGCTGTACCCGTCGATGATGTTCCGCCTCAACGGCATCGATCCCGAAAAGGCCGGCGATGCCTGGCGCACCATCCCCGCTTTGATGGAGCAGGCCGAAGCCGCCGGCACGCATCGTTTTCCGCGCAAGACCGCGATCGTGCGGCCGCAACGCCACGGCATCGAATGGCGGGTGAATTTTACCCAGCTCGCGCGCCAGGACGGCTCCGCGATCAGCGGGCTCGAACCCGACGATCTGACGCGGGGCGAAATCGACGGCCGCCGGCAGGCGATCCAGGCGTTCGAATTCCTGCGCACGGTGCCGGGGTTTGAAAAGTCCTACATCGTCGACCTGCCGCCGCAGCTCGGCATCCGCGAAACAAGGCGCGTGATCGGCGGCTATATGCTCAGTGGCGAGGATGTGCTCGGCTGCGCCTCGTTCGAGGATTCCATCGGCGTCAATGGCTGGCCGATGGAGCAGCATGTCGCCGGCGATGTGATCTTCAAGTTCCCGCCGATCCCGGAATCGCGCGGTTTTAATGAATTGCCGTATCGCATGCTGGTGCCGGAGGGCCTGGACAACCTCCTGATGGCCGGGCGCTGCGCCTCGATGACCCATGACGGCCAGTCGGCAGCGCGCGTCTCCGGCGCCTGCTTTGCGATGGGGGAGGCGGTGGGCATGCGCGGCGGCGCTGGCACTGTCAGGCAATACGATTCCGCGCGACATTGCGCCAGAAAAGTTGCAACAAGCGTTGAAACAACAGGGCGCCTTTATCGGGCGGGACCAGAGCGTGCCCGCCGGACTGTAGGAATAGAGACGGAGGAAGCTGGATGAGGGGATTTGCGCGGCTTGCATGGGTGAGCCTGCTGATGCTGGCGGCGGGCGCGATTGCGCGGGCCGATGATTTGCAAAAGGCCAAGAGTCGGCGTGCTCCGGCTGTCGTCGTCGGCGCCGGTGTTCATCGCGCAGGACAAGGGCTATTTTCGCGAGGCCGGGCTCGACATCGAATTGAAATTCTTCGATGCGGCGCAGCCGATCGCGGTGGCGACGACTTCGGGCGATGTCGATTTCGGCATCACCGCGTTTACGGCGGGACTCTATAACCTCGCCGGCAAGGGCACGCTGAAGGTGATCGGCGGCATGAGCCGCGAAAAGGCCGGCTATCCCCTGATCGGCTATTTCGCCAGCAACAACGCCTACGCCGCCGGCCTGAAGACGCCAAAGGATCTCGCGGGCAAACGCATCGCGGTGACGCAGGTCGGCTCCAGCTTTCACTATTCGCTCGGCCTGCTCGCCGACAAATACGGTTTCAAGCTCGTCCGACGTCAAAGTGCTGCCGCTGCAATCGCTGTCGAACGCCGCCGCCGCCCTGAAGGGCGAAACCGTCGATGCCGCGCTGCTGCCGGTCTCGACCGCGCGCAAGCTGATGGATTCCGACGGCGCCAAACTTTTGGGCTGGGTCGGCGACGAGACGCCGTGGCAGCTCGGCGCGGTGTTCGCCTCGCCGAAGACGCTGACCAACAAGGCGCTGGTGACAAAACTGCTGGGCGCGCTGGTTCGCGCCGACCGCGAATATCACGACGTGATTCTGGCGTCCGTTAAAGACGGCAAGGCCCGGATCAACGAACAGACAAAGCCGCTGCTGGAGATCATCGCCAAGTACACCAATCTGCCGGTCGAGCAGGTGGTCGGCAACTGCGCCTATATCGATCCCGACGGCAAGCTCGACGTCAAGAATGTCGACAACCAGATCGACTGGCTGCAGCAGCAGGGTTTTGTCGACAAGGGATTTTCGGCCGATGCGATCATCGCGAAGGATTATGTGAAGCCGGATTAGGGCTGGACTTACCTCTCCCGCTTGCGGGGGAGGTCGACGCGCTCGCAAGAGCGCGGCGGGTGGGGGAAGGTCTATCAACTCGGCAAGCGGGTCGTGTGGAGAGACCCCCACCCCAGCCCTCCCTCGCAAGCGGGAGAGGGAGTACGGTGCAAGGCTCGAAAGAATACAGATGGACCTGATCGCCGACCATATCAGCCACCGCTTCGGCGCGCTCGACGTGCTCGACAATGTGTCGTTCACGGTGCGCTCGGGCGAGGTGGTGGCGATCGTCGGGCCCTCCGGCTGCGGCAAGAGCACGCTGTTGTCGATCCTCGGCGGCCTGTTGCGGCCGAGCGCAGGGCAGGCCGAGCTGCGTGGCGCGCCGCCGGCCGACAGCCTCAACCCGCTGACCTTCGTGTTCCAGGATTTTGCGCTGCTGCCCTGGTGCACGGTCGAAGCAAAATGTCGAATTTCCGCTGCTGCATACCGGGCTCAGCGCCACCGAGCGCCGCGCCGTCGTCGACGACGCGCTGCGCCGCACCGGCCTGTCCGATTTTCGCGGCACCTATCCAAAGCAATTGTCCGGCGGCATGCGCCAGCGCGTCGGCATTGCCCGCGCGCTCGCGGTGCGGCCGGCGATCCTGCTGATGGACGAGCCGCTGTCGGCGCTGGATTCGCAGACCCGCGAATTGCTGATGGAGGATTTCATCCGCCTGCTCGCCGATGGCGCGATGGGCGCGGTCTATGTCACGCATAATCTGGAAGAAGCCGTCCGGCTCGCCGACCGCATCGTGGTGCTGTCGCGGCGGCCCGGCCGCGTCCGCGAGGTCGTCACCATTCCGATGACGCGCGACGAGCGCGGCGCGATCGACGCCCGCGGCAAGCTGCTGGCGCTGCAGAACGATCTGTGGTCGCTGATCCGCGAGGAGGCGATCGACGCCGAGCGCGAGGTCCAGCATGCTTGACCGCGCCTCACGGGATCCGCAAGCGGACGATTCTGCGGCCAGGCCGCGGCCGGTCGCGTTTCGCGGCGCGGGCTTTGCGCCGGCCGCGGGCCGCTATTCCGGCTGGATCGCGCTGGCGCTGGTGATCGCGCTCTGGCAACTGGCCGGCAGCGCCGGCTGGGTCAATCCGCTGTTCCTGCCGGCGCCGTCGGCGATCGCGGTCGCGATCTACAGGCTCGCGATGTCGGGCGCGCTCTGGCAGCATCTGTCGTGGTCGATCATGCGGATCGGAACCGGCTGGATGCTCGGCACCGTCGCCGGCGTCATCGTCGGCTTCGCGATCGGGCTCTCGAGCCTGGCGCGCGGCGTCGGCATCACCTTCATCTCGGCGCTGTTTCCGATTCCGAAGATCGCGCTGCTGCCGCTGTTGATCCTCTGGCTCGGGATCGGCGAGGAGCCGAAGATCGCCACCATCGCGCTCGGCGTGTTCTTCTCCACCGCGATCTCGGTCTATAGCGGCGTCGATGCGGTGCCGCGCAACCTGATCCGGATGGCGCAGAGTTTCAACGTGCCGTTCCATGCCATCGTGCGCCGGGTGATCTGGCCCGGCGCGCTGCCCTCGATCCTGGCGGGCTTCCGCATCACCGCGTCGGTCGCGCTGCTGCTGGTGGTGAGCGCCGAAATGATCGGCGCCGAATACGGCATCGGCGCCTTCGTGCTGCAGGCCGGCAACCTGATGCAGACCGATCAGCTGCTCGCCGGCGTCGTGATCCTGTCGCTGTTCGGGCTGGCGGTCGGGAGGGTGATCAATTGGCTGGAGACGCGGCTGTTGCACTGGCGGTGAACCCCGTCGTCCAGGCCTTGAGCCGGGACCCACACCGCGTGATCTATCGAGTGAGACGATGTGCTGACGTCCTTCGCCAAACAAGCGCCGGTGGCTATGGGTCCCGGCTCAAGGCCGGGACGACGAAACCTCACGCGTTGCCGCGGTCTTCGCGGAACAGATCGAGCTTCTGCTGCACCGGACGATCGGAGAAGCTGAACAGCACGGAATCCTCGTCGGCCTCGTGGGTGACCCATTGCCAGCTCGGCACCACGAACAGGTCGCGCGGGCCCCATTCGAAGGTCTGGTCGCCGATCCGCGTGCGGCCCTTGCCTTCGATCGCCGCGAACACGGTGGCGTCGGTCGAGCGATAGCGCGCGGTCTTGAAGCCCTTCGGCAGCAGCTGGATGAAGGTGCCGATGGTCGGCATCGCGAAATCGCCGGTCTCGGGATTGGAGAATTTCAGCTTCAGCCCGTGGCAGGCGTCCCACTCGTCGCGCGTCTTGGCCTGCTCCAGCGCCTCGCGGGTGTAGGTGTAGGGATAGTTGAAGATCGGCGAGGTCTTCGAGGTGCGCTTGTCGTCGACCGGCAGCAGATTGTGGCCGTAGCGCGCAAAGCTGTCGCCGGCGGGACGGGTGATCTTCTGCTGGTCCTCCTTCGATCCTTCCGCGAACGACGCATCGAAGAACTGCACCATCGGAATGTCGAGCCCGTCGAGCCAGAACATCGGCTCGGAGGTTTCGTTGGAGTGGTCGTGCCAGGTCATCGACGGCGTGATCACGAAATCGCCGGGCTCCATCGCGGTGCGCTCGCCGTCGACCGCGGTGATAGGCGCCCTTGCCTTCGAGCACGAAACGCAGCGCCGACTGGCTGTGCCGGTGCGCCGGCGCGACGTCGCCGGGGATCACCATCTGCACGCCGGCGAACAGCGAGGTGGTGATCTTCGACTGGCCGCGCAGGCCGGGATTTTCCAGCACCAGCACCCGCCGCTCGGCTTCCTTGGCGGTGATCAGCTTGCCGGCTTCGGTCATGTAGTCGCGGATGGCGTCGAATTTCCACAGATGCGGCCGGCAGGCGCTCTTCGGCTCCGGCGTGATCAGATCGCCCATCACGTTCCACAGCGCGGAGAGATTTTCGCCGTCGATCTTCTTGTAGAACGCCTCGCGTTCCGGCGTCTTCTGCACGGCTTCCATGGCGAGCCTCCCGTTGTTCTTGTTGGTTCGATTGATTGACAGCATACTTACAATATGGCTAGCGTCAATGCGCAACCTGCAACAAACCAGAAGATTCAGGGAGGTTCCGATGAAGCTGCACGGCTATTTCCGCAGCAGCGCGTCCTACCGGGTCAGGATCGCGTTGAACCTGAAGGGTCTGAGCGCCGAGCACCTTGCCGCATCATCTGCGCAAGGGCGAGCAATGCGCGCCCGCCTATCTCGCGATCAATCCGCAGGGGCTGGTGCCGACGCTGGAGGACGATGCCGGCGCGATCCTCACCCAGTCGCTCGCCATCATCGAATGGCTGGACGAAACCCATCCCGAGCCGCCGCTGCTGCCGAAGGATCCGCTGCGCCGCGCCAAGGTCCGCGCCTTCGCGCATGGCGCTCGCCTGCGACACCCACCCGGTGCAGAATCTGAAAGTGCTGGCGCGGCTGCGCCAGCTCGGCCTGCCCGAAGAGCAGGTGACGGAGTGGGCGGCCTGGGCCAACCGCGAGGGCCTTGCGGCCTGCGAAACCCTGATCGCGGACGAAGCCGGTCCGTTCTGCTTCGGCGCCGCGCCGACCATCGCCGATCTCTGCCTGGTGCCGCAGCTCGCCAATGCGCGGCGCTTCGGCGTCGACGTCGCCGCCTTTCCGCGCCTGCTCGAAGGCCGAAGCCGCCGC
Source organism: uncultured Alphaproteobacteria bacterium (assembly GCA_963738765.1). Lineage (GTDB taxonomy): Bacteria > Pseudomonadota > Alphaproteobacteria > Rhizobiales > Xanthobacteraceae > Bradyrhizobium. Next base: position 143,331 of record CAVTYA010000027.1, read on the forward strand.
GAAAGCAATGAAGGCGTTCGCCGACGCCGCACCGGACCGGCAGCCCGATGCCGAGTAAGCCCGCCGCCGATCACGATGGACGCGGTCTACACCGCGCCGGGCTATCTGTTCCGGCGGATGCAGCAGATCGCGGTCGCGATCTTCGTCGAGGAGTGCAAGGCGCTTCGATCTGACGCCGGTGCAATATGCCGCGCTGGTCGCGATCCACACCCATCCCGGCATCGACGCGACGCGGCTGTCGGCGGTGATCGCGTTCGACCGCTCGACGCTCGGCAGCGTGATCGAGCGGCTGGAGGCCAAGACGCTATATCGAGCGCAAGCCGCTCGCGCGAGGACAAGCGGGTCAAGCTGCTCTATCTGACCAAATCGGGCGCCGCGCTGCTGCGCGATATCATGCCGTCGGTCGATCGCGCGCAGGCGCGGATGCTGCAGCCGCTGAAGCCGGCCGACCGCAAGACGCTGCTGGCGCTGCTGACGCAACTGGTCGATCTCAACAACGAGGCCTCGCGGGTGCCGCTGCGCGCCGAAGACGCGCTCGAACATCTCGGGAAGTCGGGCTGATGGGCGCCGCGGCACACGGCCGGTCCTGATCGCGGGCGGCGGCATCGGCGGCCTCGCCGCGGCGCTCGGGCTCGCGCAAAAGGGCATCCGCTCGATCCTGCTGGAAAAGGCGGCCGCGCTCGGCGAGATCGGCGCCGGCATCCAGCTTGGGCCCAACGCGTTCCACGCCTTCGACTATCTCGGCGTCGGCGAAGCCGCGCGCGGCATGGCGGTCTATATCGACCAGCTCCGGCTGATGGACGCGCTGACCGCCGAAGAGATCACCCATGTCGATCTGCGCGAGGCGTTTCGCGCGCGCTTCGGCAATCCCTATGCGGTGGTGCATCGCGGCGATCTGCACGGCGTGTTCCTGCAGGCCTGCCAGGCCCACGATCTGATCGAGCTGCGCGTCAGCAGCGAGGTCACCGGCTACGACCAGGACGGCGCGTCGGTGACGGCGCGGCTTGCGCTCGGCGAGCGCATCACCGGGTCGCTTCTGATCGGCGCCGACGGGCTGTGGTCGAATATCCGCAAGCAGGTCGTCGGCCGACGGCCCGCCGCGGGTCTCCGGCCACACCACCTATCGCTCGGTGATCCCGACCGAGCAGATGCCGGAGGATCTGCGCTGGAACGCGGCGACGCTGTGGGCCGGCCCGAAATGCCACATCGTGCATTATCCGCTGTCGGGCTGGAAGGTGTTCAACCTCGTCGTCACCTATCACAACGACGCGCCGGAGCCGGTCGCGGGCAAGCCGGTGTCCGACGACGAGGTGATGCAGGGTTTTGCCCACGTGCATGAGCGCGCGCAAGAGATCATCCGCCACGGCAAGAACTGGCGGCTCTGGGTGCTGTGCGACCGCGATCCGGCCGAGCGCTGGATCGACGGCCGCGTCGCGCTGCTCGGCGACGCCGCGCATCCGATGCTGCAATATTTCGCGCAAGGCGCCTGCCTGGCGCATGGAGGACGCGGTGTGCCTGTCGCACATGCTGGTCGCACATCCCGACGATCACGCCGACCGCGCTGGAGCGCTATCGCGCGCAGCGCTTTCCGCGCACCGCGCGCGTGCAGCTGCATGTCCCGCGCCATCGGCGAGCACATCTATCATCCCGCCGGCGAACACGCCCGCCTCCGCAACGCCATCATGCGCGCGAAGACGTCGGAGGATTATTACGGCGATCTGGCGTGGCTGTATGGCGGGACGGGGCTGGCGGGGTAGATACTCTCTGTCGTCCCGGCCTTGAGCCGGGACTCATAATCACAGCTGACGATGTTGCGCGATAGTCGTCAGGCAGCGTTTCTTGCACGAGAGGCCGCGGCGTATGGGTCCCGGGTCAAGCCCGGGACGACACTGAGTTTGTTGCACCCTACATCTTCATCAGCGCCTGCCGGTCGATCTTGCCCGTGCCGGTCTTCGGCAATTCGTCGATGAACCTCACCTCGCGCGGATATTTGTACGGCAGCAGTTTTGCCTTGACGAAATCCTGCAATCGCTTGGTCGCGTCGCCGGCCTCGAACGCGCCGCTGTTCATCACCACGACCGCCTTCAGCGTCATGCGCCGGTCCGGCAGCTCGGCGGCGAACACCGCGCATTCGCGGACATCGGGATGCTCGGCGAGGCAAAGCTCGACTTCGAGCGGATAGACCCATTGGCCGGAGATCTTGATCAGATCGTCGGCGCGGCCGCGGAAGAAATAGAAACCGTCGCCGTCGCGGACAAAGCGGTCGCCGGTGTAGATCCAGCCCTCCTCGCGGATGGTCTCGGCCGATTTGTCCGGCCGGTTCCAGTACAGCGGCGTGTTGGAATCGCCGCGCACCCACAAAATGCCTTCCTCGTTGTCGCCGACGTCGCGGCCGTCCTTGTCCCGCAGCGCGATTTCATAGCCGGGGACGCGAAGGCCGGCAGCGCCGAGCTTTTTCTTCTCCGGCCGGTTGGAGAGGTAGATGTGCAGCACTTCGGTCGAGCCCAGCCCCTCGACGATCTCGAGGCCGGTCAGCGTCTTCCAGCCGTTGAAGACGTCGGCGGAAAGCACCTCGGCGGCCGACAGCGCCATCCGCAGCGACGAGAAATCCGCCAGCTGCGCGCCGTCGGCCTTGGTCAGCGACGTATAGAGCGTCGGCAATCCGAAGAAGACGGTGGGACGAAAACGCTCGATCGCCTCGAAGATCGCCGCCGGCTTTGGCTGGCCCGGCAGCAGCAGCGTGGTCGCGCCGACCGAGAACGGGAAGGTGATGGAATTGCCAAAGCCGTAGGCGAAGAAGATTTTTGGCACCGAGAAGCAGATGTCGTCGGGCTCGAGCTTCAGCACGTTGCGCGCGAACGCCGCCTCGCTGTAGGCCATGTCGTGCTGCAGATGGACGATGCCCTTGGGCCGCCCGGTCGAGCCGGACGAATACATCCAGAACGCCATCTCGTTGCGGTCGGTGTCGGCTTCCGCAAGGTCGGTCGGGAAATCCTGCAACCATGAATCCGCGGCGATGGCGCTGGGCACGGCGTGTTCGCCGGCGCGCCGTTGACCACGATCAGCGTGTGCAGCGGCGTGTCCTTGCAGGCCACGGCATCGAAGCGCGAGCAGAATTCGGCGTCGGCGACGGCGACCGCAGCGCCCGAATCGGAGAGATAGAACTGCAGCAGGTCCGGCGGCGTCAGCGTGTTGATCAACAGCGGCACGAAGCCGGCGCGCACCGCGCCGAAGAACGCCGCCGGATAGGCCGGCGTGTCGTCGAGGAACATCAGCACGCGGTCGCCGCGCTTCAGGCCCAGCGATATGAAGCCGTGTCCCCATTGCGCGGCCTCGGCGCAGAGCTTTGCATAGCTGCGGGTGCCGGCCGGACCGGTCAGCGCCAGCCGGTCGCCACGGCCGCGGGCAAGGTTGTCGAACAGGATGCGGCTGGCGTTGTAGCGGTCGGGGATCGTAAAGCCGATTTCGCGCGCGCCGGGATTGTCCACGGCACCTGATCGGCGATTTCGTGCGTCATGGCCGGCTCCCGTTTTGCTTCGCTGCCTCGTAACGCGCCATGAACGCCGGCGACATCGCGCGCAGGCGCGCATCGTCGATCCGCCCGGAGCGGGTGATGTAGCTATAGGCAAAATCCATCAGATCGAGCTTCATGTGTTCGGGGAAATGCTCGTACCAGTCGGCGCTGGTGCGCGCCGCCGTCACCAGCTTTTTCACGATCGGCTTGCGCTCGGCTCTGGTAAAGCGCAAGCGCGGCCGGAATGTCCATCTCGGCCTCCAGCGCCTTGGTCAGCGCGATCGCATCCTCGATGGCGAGCCGCGTGCCCGAGCCGATCGAGAAATGCGCCGAATGCAGGGCGTCGCCGATCAGCACCATGTTCCCGGACGACCAGTGCTCGTTCCAGATCCAGGGGAAATTGCGCCACACCGATTTGTTCGACACCAGTGGGTGTCCGTCGAGCGTGGCGGCGAACACCTGTTCGCAGATCGCTTTCGATTGCTCGATGGTCTTGTCGGCGAAGCCGTAGCCCTGCCACGTCGCCGCGTCGCATTCGACCAGGAACGTGCTCATGCCGGGCGCATAGCGATAGTGGTGGGCGTTGAAGGTGCCGAGTTCGGTCTCGACGAACGTCTGCGACAGCGTCTCGAAGCGCTTGGTGGTGCCGTACCAGGCGAATTTGTTGGTCGAGTGGGACACCGACGCGCCGAATTCTTTTTCGAAGCTGCGGCGCACCAGCGAGTTCAGGCCGTCGGCCGCGACGATCAGGTCGTAACCGCTGAGTTCATCGATCGACTGAATCAGGGTGTCGTATCGCGGGGTGACGCCGACGTCGCGGACGCGTTGCTGCAGGATGGTCAGCAGTTCGAGCCGGCCGATCGAGGAGAAGCCGACGCCGTCGATCTCGACGCTTTCGCCGCGCAGATTGAGCGTGATGTTCTTCCAGCTCTCCATCCGCGGCGTGATCGCGTCGACCGTCTCGGGGTCGTCGGCGCGCAGGAATTCGAGCGCCTGTTCGGAGAACACCACGCCAAAGCCCCAGGTCGCGCCGGCGGCGTTCTGTTCGAACAGATCGATGTCGGCGTCCGGGTGACGCTTTTTCCAGAGATAGGCGAAGTAGAGCCCGCCGGGGCCTCCGCCGATCACGGCGATGCGCACAGTCTTCCTCCCAATTGACAGTATACTTACAATTAGGGCCACACTAATCGCTGTGCGGCCGGGACGCCAGCGTAAAAATACGGGAAAGGGGCAGCTTAGGTCAGCAGCAGCGACGTACCGGCGGACAGCCCGGGGCCGCGCTACTTTTTCTCCGCGGCCGTCAGCACCTTCTTGCATTCCGGCGTCAGCTTGTCGCTTTCCTTGGCGAGGCAGGCGATGATCCGTCCGCCGCCCGGCGTGACGCTTTTGCAGTATTTTTGGTAGTCGCCCATGCAGGCGTCGCGTTGTGCGGCGGTCAGTTCCTGCGCGAAGGCGGTTTGGGAAACGTACAGCAAGGCGGTGGCAGTCAGGATAATGCGCAGCATTTGTTTTTCCTTTTGCAGGTCGCAGTTGGTCAGATCTCGCGTGGCAATCGGGTCGCCGGCGATCTGCGATGCAAGGATCGCCGGCGGCGGACGCGGTCTATTGCGCGGCGAACTGCGCCAGGACGTCCTTGCAGGCGGGCGAAATCGAGGCCGCCTGCGTCGCCAGGCATTGCACGATACGGCCGCCGCCGGGCGCAACGCCGCCGCACAGCGAGCGGACATCGCCGCCGCATGCCGACCGCAGGACGAACAGTTCCTCGCGCGGTCGCATCGGCCGCAGCACGATGCGCGGCGGGCGCCGCCGGTGCCGGCGGCTGCAGGCGCCGCGGTTGCCGCCGCTGCCGGCGCTGCGCCGCCACCGCCGCCGGCAGCGACCGCGCTGCGCGCAAGCGGCCGAGAGTTTTGCCTTGTTCTTTTCCAGGCATTGCAGGGCCGGCGCGCCGCCGGTCGGCACGCCCGCGCAGACCTTTGGATAATCGGAGCGGCAGGCGCTGCGGATCGCGGAAATCTGCGCGCTGCTCGGCTTTTTCGCCGTCGCGCTCGCCGCGGCCTTCGGCGCTGCGGTGCTCGGCGGCCGGTTTGGCGGTCTCAGCGGCTGGTTTGGCGGTGTCAGCCGCCGGAGCGCGACCTCGGCCTTCGGCTCCGCCGGCGCGGCCACGGCCTGCACCGCGCTCTGGCAGCTCGCGGAGCAGGCTCGACATGTTCTTCTGCAGGCATTGCAGCGATGCTTCACCGCCCGGCGGGATGCTGGAGCAATGCGCAATGTAATCGGAGCGGCATTGCGGATTGGATCGCGTCGCGCTGCGCTTCGGTCGGCGCCTGCGCAAATGCCGGTGCCGCGGTTGCGAATATCGCAGCCGCCAGCGGCACCCAAAGCGTCGCCGCACGTCTCAACGTGTTGATCATTTGAATAAATCCTTATTGTTGTCGCTGAGAGCCGCTTCAACCGAATTGAAATTTTGAACGATGCCGGCGAAATAACTTTTCGCAGGCCGCATCATTTTCAGCTTTCGGGTTCCACTGCAAGCGGATTGTTGCTATTCATGGATCGCAGAAGCGTTCGTCGAACAAAAAGCCTTTTTCTCAAGCAGAAATAATCGAGGCACGGAAATGAGGCATGCGCGCGAGCCGGCATATTCCACGCTGAACAATCAGGTGAATAATATTGTGCGGCTGCGAACCGTCGCGGCGCCGCGTATTGCCTTCGTCATATTTGCCTTCGTCGGCTTAAGTGCCTGCGAACAAAATAGTTTTGTGCCGCCGCCGCCGCCGAAGGTCGATGTCGGCATTGCCGGTTCAGCGCGCCATCACGCGTTATCTCGAGGCCACCGGCAACACCGCGCCGATCAAGAATGTCGATCTGGTCGCGCGCGTGCAGGGCGTGCTGCAATCGATCAATTACCAGGACGGCACCTTCGTGAAGGAGGGCACCACGCTGTTCACGATCGAGCCCGAAACCTACAAGCTGAAGCTCGAGCAGGCCCAGGCCGCCGAGGCCGGCGCGCAGGCGTCGCTGAAGCAGGCCGAGGCCGACTTCAAGCGTCAGTCCGACCTGGTGCAGCGGCAGGCGGTCTCGCAGGCGACGCTCGATACCTCCACCTCCGCGCGCGACAACGCCCAGGCCAATCTGCAGCAGGCCCAGGCCAACACCAAGATCGCGGCGGTCAATTACGGCTATACCAATGTCGTCGCGCCGTTCGACGGCATCGTCAGCGCCCATCTGGTCTCGGTCGGCGAACTGGTCGGCGCGGCGTCGCCGACGCAGCTTGGCGACCATCGTGGCGCTCGATCCGATCTACGTGAATTTCAACGTCAACGAACAGGACGTGCTGCGGATCCGGGAAGAAGCCCGGCGGCGCGGCATGACGTCGAACGACCTCAAGACGCTGCCGGTCGAGGTCGGATTGCAGACCGAGAGCGGCTATCCGCACAAGGGCAAGCTCGATTACGCCGCGCCGACGGTCAACCAGTCGACCGGAACGCTGGCGGTGCGCGGCGTGCTGCCCAATCCCGATCGCGTGCTGCTGCCCGGCTATTTCGTCCGGGTCCGCGTTCCCTTCGACCAGCAGGAGAACGCGCTGCTGGTGCCCGACGTCGCGCTCGGCAGCGATCAGGCCGGACGCTATGTGCTGGTCGTGAACGGCGACAATGTCGTCGAGCAGCGCAAGGTCCAGACCGGACCGCTCGACGGCGATCTGCGCGTCATCGAAAGCGGCCTCAAGGCCGATGACCGGGTCGTCATCGCCGGCCTGTTGCGCGCGATCCCCGGCCAGAAGGTCGATCCGCAGCTGCAGAAGATCGAAGCGTCGCCGGCACCGGCCAAATAGGACCGGCCATGATTTCGAAATTCTTCATCGAGCGGCCGGTGCTTTCCAACGTCATCGCGATCCTGATGATCCTGATCGGCGGCGTCTGCCTGTTCCGGCTTGCGGTCGCGCAATATCCCGACGTCGTGCCGCCGACGGTGCAGGTCACGACGCGCTATCCCGGCGCCAGCGCCAAGACCGTGATCGATACCGTGGCGCTGCCGATCGAGCAGCAGGTCAACGGCGTCGAGGACATGCTCTATATGCAGTCCTACAGCGGCGCCGACGGCACCTATTCGCTGACGGTGACCTTCAAGATCGGCACCGATCTCAATTTCGCGCAGGTGCTGGTGCAGAACCGGGTGTCGAGCGCGCTGTCGCAATTGCCGCAGGCGGTGCAGAACCAGGGCGTCACCGTGCAGAAGAAATCGACCGCGATCCTGCTGTTCGTGACGCTGACGTCGCCGAACGCGACCTATGACAGCCTGTTCCTGTCGCAACTACGCCACCATCAATATCAGGGACGAGCTGTCGCGGCTGCCCGGGCGTCGGCAACGTCACGGTGTTCGGCGCCGGCCAGTATTCGATGCGGGTCTGGCTCGATCCGAACAAGCTGCAGGTGCGCGGGCTGATGCCGCAGGACGTCATTTCCGCGATCCAGCAGCAGAGCCAGCAGGTCACCGCGGGCCAGGTCGGCATGCCGCCGACGCCGGCGGGACAGGCGTTCCAGTACACGCTGAACGTCAACGGCCGGCTCGACGACACCAGCCAGTTCGAGGACATCATCGTCAAGACCGGCAACAATGGCGACGTCACCCGGGTGCGCGACGTCGGCCGGGTCGAACTCGGCGCCCAGACCTACAGCCAGATATTCTCGCTCAACAACAAGCCGGCCACCGGCATCGGCGTGTTCCAGTCGCCCGGCGCCAACGCGCTCGAGGTCGAGGCGGCGGTCCAGAAGAAGATGGCAGCGCTCGCCAAGCAGTTTCCGCAGGACATCAAATACGACACGCCGTTCGACACCACCAAATTCGTCTCGGCCTCGATCAACGAAGTCTACAAGACGCTGATCGAGGCCGGTCTGCTCGTTCTGGTCGTGATCCTGGTCTTCCTGCAGGACTGGCGCGCGATGCTGGTGCCGGCGACCACGGTGCCGGTGACCATCATCGGCGCCTTCGCGGCGATGGCGGCGCTCGGCTTCACCGTCAACATCTCGACCCTGTTTGCGATCGTGCTCGCGATCGGCATCGTGGTCGACGACGCCATCGTGGTGGTCGAAGGCGCCGCCCATAATATCGAAAAGGGCATGTCCGGCCATGACGCCGCGATCAGCGCGATGGATGCGCTGTTCGCGCCGATCATCGGCATCACGCTGGTGCTGATCTCGGTGTTCCTGCCGTCGGCCTTCCTGCCGGGACTGACCGGGCGGATGTACTCGCAATTCGCGCTGGTGATCGCCGCGACCGCGCTGCTCAGCGCCGTCAACGCCGCGACGCTGAAGCCGACGCAGTGCGCGTTGTGGCTGCGCCGGCCGGTGCCGCCGGAACAGCGCAACTTCTTCTATCGCGGCTTCAACGCGGTCTATGACCGCCTCGAGCGCGGCTATGGCCGGCTGATGGGCCGCATGGTGGCGCACAGCAATCTGTCGGTGATATCGGCACTGATCCTGATCGGCATCGCCGGCTACGGCCTGTCGCGGGTGCCGACCGGCTTCATTCCGATCGAGGACCAGGGCTATCTGCTGGTGGCGGTGCAATTGCCCGATGGCGCCGCGCTCGACCGCACCCAGCGCGTGCTCGATCAGGTCAGCGACATCGCCGGCAAGACGCCGGGCGTCGAGCAGGTGATCAGCATCGCCGGCATATCGGCGCTCGACAACAGCTCCAGCCTCGCCAATGCCGGCGTCGCCTATCTGATCCTGAAGGAGTGGAGCGAGCGCGGCCCGGGCCAGGACCTGCGGTCGCTGTTCGTCGGACTGAACGAGAAGCTGTCGGTCATCCCGGAAGCGCGGATCCTGGTGATCCCGCCGCCGCCGATCCAGGGCATCGGCAATGCCGCCGGCTTTGCCATGCAGGTCCAGTTGCGCGACGGCAATTCCGATTTCGGCAAGTTGCAGGCCATCACCGGCGCCATCGTCGCCAACGCGCAGACCCAAAGCGCGCTGCAGCGCGTCAGTTCGTCGTTCCGCTCGATGGTGCCGCAGTTCGACGTCGATGTCGACCGGATCAAGACCCAGACCCTGCATGTCACCACCGACCAGATCTTCTCGACGCTGTCGTCCTATCTGGGCTCGACCTACGTCAACCAGTTCAACAAGTTCGGCCGCACCTTCCAGGTCTACGCCCAGGCCGACGCGCAGTTTCGGCTGACGCCGCGCGATATCGAGAACCTGATGGTGCGCAACAGCAACGGCGACATGATCCCGCTCGGCACGGTGGCGAAGATCACGCCGTCGGTCGGCCCTTCGCTGATCAGCCTGTACAATCTCTATCCGTCCGCGACCATCATCGGCCTGCCGGCCACGGGCTACAGTTCCGGCCAGTCGATGACGCTGATGGAGGAGATCGCCGCCAAAACCCTGCCGCCGGGAGCGGGCTATGAATGGACGGCGATGTCGTACCAGGAGAAGGTCGTCGGCGGCCAGATCTACTGGGCGTTCGGCCTTGCCCTGCTGCTGGTCTACCTGGTGCTGGCCGGACAATATGAAAGCTGGTACGCGCCGATCTCGGTGATCCTGGCCGTGCCGCTGTCACTGCTCGGTCCGATGTCGGTGCTCACGGCGCTGAGGATCGAGAACAATCTCTATACCCAGATCGGCATCATCCTCCTGATCGCGTTGTCGGCCAAGAACGCCATTCTGATCGTCGAAGTCGCGCTCGAGCTTCACGTGCGCGACGGCAAGCCGTTGCTGGAATCCGCGGTCGAGGCGGCACGGGCCCGGTTCCGGCCGATCCTGATGACGTCGTTTGCCTTCATCCTCGGCGTGGTGCCGCTGGTGCTCGCGACCGGCGCCGGCGCCAGCGCCCGCAAGTCGATCGGCATCACCGTGTTCTCGGGCATGCTGGCGTCGACCTGTCTCGCCGTGCTGTTCGTGCCGACGTTCTTTGTCGTGGTGCAGCGGTTCGAGAACTGGCTGGCGGCGCGGAAGGCAGCGAAGGCCGGCGCGCCAGCGATTCCGCAGGCGCCGACCGCGCCGCATTAGTAGACGCGTCCGGCCATGACCGGAAATGGCAAGCCGACTGTCGTCACAAGGCAGCGATCTTGAAATCGATCAATCGCGTCGGTTTCACCACGCGGGTTCCGAATAGATAAAAATCATCGTCGATTCACGATAGGCGCTTAGATCCTTCTCTTTTTCGTGCGGACGATTGCAACGACAGAAAAGTCTGTCTACCTGCCTTCTTTCGAGCATTTCAGCACTGCATTGCGGCGACCTGGTACGCAGACGGTTGACTGACGAAAATGCGTGCCGACGGCAAACGTCGCCGAACAGAGGCCGAGGATGTGTAAATACCCATGATCGATCCGCTCTACGTTGGTTCGGGATTTGGCGTCGGCGTCCTGGTTGGCATGACGGGCGTGGGTGGTGGCTCACTGATGACCCCGTTGCTGATTCTGCTGTTCGGCGTCCATCCGGCGACGGCGGTCGGCACCGATCTGCTCTACGCCGCGGCCACCAAGACGGGTGGCAGCGTGGCGCACGGTTGGGCGAGGAGCATCCACTGGCCCGCGGTCATCCGGCTCGCCAGCGGCAGCATCCCGGCAAGCATCCTGACGCTCGTTGTTCTCTGGCAGCTCGATCTCAACGCCGAATCCTCGCGCAGCCTGGTCAACCTGGTGCTCTGTTTTGCGCTCTTCCTTACCGCGGCATCCCTGGTATTCCGCAAAGCAATCATGGAACGCTATCGTGGGCGTTTGCAGCAGCTCGACCCTGGCACCACGGCCCGCGCGACGGTACTGGTGGGCGCTGCGCTTGGCGTGCTGGTCTCGATTTCTTCGGTCGGAGCCGGTGCGGTGGGCGTCACCGCGCTTCTGCTGCTTTACCCTCAGCTGCCAATGACGCGCATCGTCGGCTCCGACATCGCGCACGCGGTGCCGTTGACGCTGGTCGCCGGGTTGGGACATTGGGCGACCGGCGCGATCGACTGGCGCCTGATGGGCGTGCTGCTGGTTGGCTCGTTGCCCGGCATCGTACTTGGCAGCTATTGTGCGCACCGGGTGCCGGAAGCGGCGCTGCGGTTGGTGCTCGCCGCTACGCTGGTCCTGGTTGCCGGCAATCTGGCATCCCATGAGCTGCATTCGTCGTTCTCGACGATCGCAGCTTTCGCCACCAGCGCCGCCCACTGACAAGCATCTTCGCGGGCGGCACTGCGCAGCAGGCCGGTGCTCGCTGTCACTAACCCATCGCCACGGCGGCACCCGTCCCGTGTTTGCGCCGGTCGAGCCACATCGTGCCGAGCGCGAACGCCAGCCAGCCGAAATTGTAGATGACGCCGACGATCAGAACGACCCAGCCCGGAATCGGGCCGACGGCGGCGCGGTCGGAAAATTCTGCCAACGTCGCCGCAGGCGTTGGATGGATGGCGATTTTGCCGTAATAGGCAACCACCTGGACGGCGAGGATCCAGACGTAGTTGTGACGTAACCGCCGACCCGCAGCGCGGACAAACGAAATGTGATGGCGCGGCGCAGTGTAGTCGCGCGCAAGTATCGTCTGCCAGTTCTGGTCGCGCGCTTCACCGGTGAAGATTGGCGCGTAGAAATTCGTCTCCAGCCAACGCGCCCGGGCGCGCCAGACATTGAAATAGCGATAACGTCGCGCCTCCATACCGAGAAATACCGCAACGAGCAGCCCTACCAGCAGAAGCGGCAGGGGTGAAGCTTGCGGGCTGGAAAAGGTCGTCGACAGCGCGATGCCCATTGTGACGATCGCCCAATTGGTCGTGTTGTCGAGTCGCGTTCGCCAGATCGTCGAACGATAGACCTCGCCGCGGTAGAGATGAGCGATGGCGCCCATTTCGGCGGAATCGAATGTGTGTGCGGGCCTTGCTTCGTTGGAAACCTTGGGAGACATGGCGCAACTCCGGTCGTCCGAACCATATTTCCGCAAATGCGGGGCGTCGGTAGCGGCGGGTTCACGTCATCGACGCCAATGCATCTATCCGGAATGGTGACGGCTCAACTATGCTTGCGCCGACGCTGAATTACCAGCGTCAGGGCGCGGTGCGACGCAATATCCTGCCTGTGTTCACGTTTGGTCGTGCGAAATGTCCCGTCAGGGGTCGTGACGGCCTTACACCTTCACCATCCGCTTGCCGCGGTTCTCGCCGGCGAGCAGTCCGATCAGCGCCTTCGGCGTGTTCTCCAGCCCGTCGATCACGTCCTCCTGCACTTTCAGCTTGCCGGAGGCGACCCAGGACTGCAGGTCGGTCAGCGCCTCGTCGCGCTGGTCCATGAAGTCCATCACGATGAAGCCCTGCATGACGAGCCGCTTCACCACGATCAGGCCGGGCACGCCGCGCGGGCCGTGCGCCGACGGCACGCCGTCATATTGCGAGATCGCGCCGCAGCAGGCGATGCGGCCGCGATTGTTCATCTGCGCCAGGCAGGCTTCGAGGATGTCGCCGCCGACATTGTCGAAATAGACGTCGATGCCCTTCGGCGCCGCGGCCCGCAGCGCCTTGAAGGTGGCGCCGTCCTTGTAGTCGACCGCGGCGTCGAAGCCGAGTTCGGAGGTCAGCCAGTGGCACTTGTCCTTGCCGCCGGCGATGCCGACGACGTGGCAGCCCTTGATCTTGGCGATCTGGCCGACGATCGAGCCGACCGAGCCGGCGGCGGCCGAGACCACGACGGTCTCGCCGGCTTTCGGCTTGCCGACATGCGAGCAGGCCGAAATAGGCGGTGAGGCCGGCGATGCCGTAGACGCTGAGCAGATGCGTCATCGGCTCCAGCTTCGGCATCTTGCTCAGGTGCTTTGCCGGCACGGCGGCGTAGTCCTGCCAGCCGGTATCGCCGAACACGATGATCGCCCGCCGCGAGGCCGGGCGCTTTCGACGACACCACTTCGGCGATGCCGCCGCCGGCCATCACGGTGTTGGCCTCGACCGCTGCGCGGTAGGTGGCGCCGTGCATCCAGGCCCGGTTGGCGGCGTCGAGCGAGATGTAGCGCGTCCGCACCAGCACCTCGCCGTCCTTCGGCTCGGGGATAGTCCCCTTGGACATCTTGAAATGCTCGGGTCCGAGTTTGCCGGTCGGCTTTTCCACCAGCAGAACCTGGCGATTGACGGTGTCGTTCATGGCGTTTCTCCCTCCTCGAAGTTCGCTGACGTTTCTCGATGCAATGACCGCGTATCAGACGATCAATTGCACACATTGTGCGCTGCATTGAACGCTAGTCGGCGGCGCGCGCATTCCACAACGGGAACATTTCGGCAAGCGTCTAAATCGTCGCAAGCTTGTTGCGTCCGCCTCCAAATCTGCCAAACTCCGGGTTGCCGGAACTTACGGGGGTAAGAAATGTCCAACAGGTTTACGCAATACATTCTGATCGCGATGGCGCTTGGCATCGTGATGGGCACGTTGGTTTTCAACTATCTGCCCGACAGCCGGGTGGAGATCGCCGCGGACGTAAACCTGATCGCGATGCTGTTCCTGCGCCTGATCAAGATGATCATCGCGCCGCTGGTGTTCGCCACGCTGGTCGGCGGCATCGCCCATATGGGCTGCGGCGCCAAGCTCGGCCGGATCTTCGCCAAGACCATGGGCTGGTTCGTCAGCGCCTCCTTTGTCTCGCTGCTGCTCGGCCTCGTGATGGTCAATCTGCTGCAGCCCGGCGCCAACTTCCCGGGCACGCTGCCCGACAAGGCGCAGTCGACGGGCCTGCCGGTGTCGGCGTTCTCGATCGAGAAATTCCTGACCCATCTGATCCCGACCTCGATCGCGGATGCGATGGCGCAGAACGAAATCCTGCAGATCGTGGTGTTCGCGGTGTTCTTCGCGGTGGCGCTGGGCGCGATGCCGGAGCGCTCGAAGCCGATCATGAGCCTGATCGACGATCTCGCCCACATCATGCTGAAGGTCACCAGCTATGTGATGCTGTTCGCGCCGGTCGCGGTGTGGGCGGCGATCATGGCAACGGTGGCGAAGAACGGCCTTCTGCGTGCTGTGGAAGCTGATCGTGTTCATGGGCGGCTTCTATGTCTCGCTGATGATCCTGTGGGGCATCCTGGTCATGGTCGGCTTCATCGTCATCGGGCCGAGATACAGCCATCTGCTGCGGCTGATCCGCGAGCCGTTGATGATCGCGTTCTCGACCGCGTCTTCGGAAGCCGCCTATCCGAAGACGCTGGAGGGCCTCAACCGGTTCGGCGCCTCGTCGCGGATTTCGGCCTTCGTGCTGCCGCTCGGCTATTCGTTCAACCTCGACGGCACGATGATGTACTGCACCTTTGCGAGCATCTTCATCGCGCAGACCTACCATATCGAGATGTCGCTCGGCGACCCAGTTCGCGATGCTGGCGACCTTGATGATCACCTCGAAGGGCGTCGCCGGCGTGCCGCGCGCCTCGCTGGTCGTGATCGCCTCGACGCTCGGCCAGTTCGGCATTCCCGAGGCCGGGCTGTTGATGATCATGGGCATCGACACCTTCCTCGACATGGGACGCAGCGCCACCAACGTGATCGGCAACTCGCTGGCGACCGCGGTGGTGGCGAAGTGGGAGGGCGAACTGAAGGCCGAGCATGAGCTCGGGCCCGACGACGTGGTGCCGGCGGACGCGGTCCCAGGCGATGCCGTGCCGGCCGGCCATTGACGGGAGGGATGCATGCATCGATCTCCGGGGAGGCCGATATCGGCGGGCGGCCTGTTGCTGGCAGCGTGTCTGCTGGCAACGGCCGCGATCGCGCAGACGACCGGCGGCGAGGGGCTTAGCCCCACGCTTGCCAAGATCAAAAATACCCATGTCGTGCGGCTCGGCTATCGCGAGAGTTCGCCGCCGTTTTCGTTCCTCGATCAGGCCAACCGGCCGATCGGCTACAGCCTCGAACTGTGCGAGGCCATCGTCGACGAGATCGGCGTCGAGGTCGACGATCCCAATCTGAAGATCGAATACGTCAAGGTCACCTCCGATGACCGCATTCCGGCGGTGACGCAGAACAAGATCGATCTCGAATGCGGATCGACCACGGCCAATGCCGAGCGCGCCAAGCAGGTGGCGTTCTCGCCGCTGATGTTCGTGGCCGGCACCAAGCTGATGGTGCCGAAGGCCTCGACCATCTCGGCACCGGCGGATCTCAAGGGCAAGACCGTGGTGGTGACCAAAGGCACCACCAACGAGCAGGCGATGCACAATGTCGACAAGAAGTTCTCGCTCGGCCTGAACATCGTCACCGTCGCCCGATCACGAGCAGTCCTATCAGATGCTGGTGGACGGCAAGGCCGATGCGTTCGCAACCGACGACATCCTGCTCTACGGCCTGATCGCGCGGCACAAGTCGCAGGACAAGTTCAAGGTCACCGGCGAATATCTGTCCTACGATCCCTACGGCATCATGTTCCGCAAGGGCGAGCCGCAACTGACCGCGGTGGTCGAGCGCACCTTCCGCAAGCTCGGCTCGAACCACGACCTGATCCCGCTCTACAACAAATGGTTCGTCTCGCGCCTGCCGACCGGCGAACGGCTCAACGTCGCGATCTCGCCGCAGCTCGAGGAGGCCTTCAAGGTGCTCGACGATACCCAGGGGACGAGCAACTAGGCGTATCACCACTCTATCGTCGTGCTCGGGCAAACGCGCGAAGTGCGTCTTCGCGCTAGATGTCCCGGGCATCCACGTTTTTCTTGACATCACGGGCCCAAAGACGTGGATGGCCGGGACAAGCCCGGCGATGACGGCAGTCAGAAGAAATTCAACTCGTTCGCCCGTCCGCCTCTGGCAACGGTGGCGTATTCGATCGCCAGGAATAATCCGCCCGCCACGTATATTTTTCGATGTTGCGACGCCGCCAATTCGCTGGCTCAGGCGCACGGCGTCCTCGATGGTCGCCGCGACGTGAATCGCCGCCTGCGGATTGGCGAGCCGCGCCGCGTCGCAATATCCTTTGCATCAGCGCCCTTGTGGTGCGCCGCGGTGCAGACGATCGTGTCGAAGGACGGCGCCAGCGCGCCGACGATCTCGTCGGCCTTCTTGTCGCGGGAGACGCCGATCACGAGAATCCAGTCGTCGGCGCCATGGATCGCCTGCAGGCTCGCCAGCGATTGCCGGATGCCGTCGGGGGTGTGGCCGACGTCGATCACGGTGAGCGGGTTCTGGCCGATGATCTCGAGGCGGCCGGGCCAGCGCACGTCGCGCAGGCCCGATCGCACGGCGGCTTCGATCCGGCCGGATACGTGCCGCTGGCCGTACGTGCTGCAGCCAGAGCAGGAACAGCGCGATCGCGATGGCGGCATTGTTGAACTGGAATGCGCCCGAGCAAGACTCATTTCGAGCGACGCGAAATCGCATGTCGCCGAAGCCGAAGTCGAACTGCTGCCCCGATGCCGAGACAGATCTCGCCGCCGATCCCGATCTCGTCGCGGACGAACAGCGAGGCGACGCCGCGCGATGCGATTATATTCGAGCAAGATGCGGCCGCAGGTTTCGGCAGTTTTCGCCATAGACGATGGTGCCGCCGGCGGCGCAGGCGTCGCTCTTGTCGGAAGCGATCAATTCCAGCGAATGGCCGAGCAGTTCGACATGTTCGAAGTCGACCGAGGTCACGCAGGTCACGCAGCGCGCCGACCAGCCGCACCGGATCGTAGCGGCCGCCGATGCCGGCCTCGAACACCGCGAAATCGCAGCTGCTTTCCTGAAAGTACAGGCAGGCCAGCGCGAACATCGCTTCGAAGGCGCCGAACTGTTCGCCGCGCCGCTGCGAAATCCCGGCAATCGCGGCTTCGATCCGCGATCTCAGCCGCGCCAGAGTCGTCATCGCCGATCGGCACGCCGTCGACCTGAAACCGTTCGTTGAAACGAAACAGATGCGGCGAGGTGAACAGATCCGGTTCGCAGGCCATAGGCGCGGCCGATACCGGCGCAGAACGCCGCGGTGCTGCCCTTGCCGTTCGAGCCGGTCACCACCACCGAAATGCGCTGCAGCCTCGCGCGATCGACCGCGAGCGCGTCGAGCAGCTCCGCCATCCGCGCCAGGCAAACGCCGTCGCCGTATTTCGGAAGGTCAAACACTAAAGCAATCCCATCGCCGAAAACGTGTGACGCCAGATTTTCAGGATCAGGTCGCTGCGGTCGGATTCTTCCAGCAGCCGGATCGACGGATTGGAATTGACCTCGATGATCCCTCATGCCCCTGCATCGCCGCCGATATCGGTAAACAGGTCGACGGCGGCGACGCGAAGCCCGAGCGCGCGGACGGCCTGCTTCGCCAGTGCGACCGCGCCTTCGGAGCGCGGGGCTTCGAGCACCATCGTTCCGCCCGCGCTCAGATTCATCCGCCCGGGAATGTCCCAGCGCTCGCCCTTCGCCAGCACGGCGTCGAGCGAGGCGTCGTGATCCGCCATGGCTGCCGGCGAAAGGCCACGGGATCGCAAGGCCTCATTATGGGCGGCCAGCAGATCGCGGATCGCTGCGCGACGCCGTCACCCAGCACGAAGGGCGGATATTTGCGCGCGGCATAGAGCACCTCGTCGTCGAGCAGAAAGATCCGGTATTCGATGCCCGAGACGATCGGCTGGATCAGTATCGCAGTCGTAATATCGTGCGACCTCGTCGAGATATCGAGCCAGCGCGGCTTCGCCTGCAACGATTTGCGCGAAATCGCCGCGCGATCCCGTCAGCGGTTTGACGAAGGCCGATCGCGCCCAAGCGTCCTGAAATACGCCAGCGCGTCGTCGCGCTCATGGCCCGGCGGGCGATGGGCACGATGCCGCTCGTGCAGGAAGAAATATTCGCCGCCGAGCGTCGCGACGCCGGCGCTGCTCGAGAATCTGGCTGGTGAAATATTTGTCCGATGCCAGCGTCGAGGCGGTGGCGTTGTTTTGCGGATACCACGAGCATCGCCCGGCGCCGAAATGAATGGTTTTGGTCCGCGAGGCGACGCTGAAGACGAAGCCCGGTGCCGCCGTCGATGTCGCGAAACGCCAGGCCGAATTCGGCGCAGGCAAATTCCGCATAGATCGACTGGTCCGGATAAAAGCCCGGCTTTCCCGATCGAAATTCCCTCAGGCTTCGCATGCATATCGGGATCTGCATTCCGTGATCTGTCTAACGATTTCCGCGCGCGGCAATTAACTGCCCGATCGGCGGTGATTTCAGCAAGTTAATTGCGCGATGAGCGGTCTTGCGATGAATTTCGCGCCGAACCTTTTTCGCGAAATAAATCGACTGCCATTTTCGAGCCCTCAATTGCGCGCCAAGGCATCTTGACTATCTCTGATCATTGGCGCAGTTGACACGCGAAATCTCCGATATTTGCAGGGGTTTTTGCGCTTTCGAGACCCCGAACAACTCGAATCGTTCTACATTACGGCAATCGGAAAAACCAAAACACATGAGCGCGTTCCATCGAGAGAAAGTTCTTTCCGTCCGGCACTGGACCGATACGCTTTTCAGCTTCACCGCCACCCGCAATTCCGGCTTTCGATTCCAGAACGGACAGTTCGCGATGATCGGCCTCGAGGTCGATGGCCGTCCGCTGCTGCGCGCCTACAGCATGGCGAGCGCCAATCACGAGGAAGAGCTGGAATTCTTCTCGATCAAGGTCGCCGACGGGCCGCTGACCTCGAAGCTGCAGAAGATCAAGGAGGGCGACACCATCCTGGTCGGCCGCAAGGCGACGGGCACGCTGATCGCCGACAATCTGATTCCGGGCAAGCGCCTGCTGCTGCTGTCGACCGGCACGGGTCTCGCGCCGTTCGCGAGCCTGATCAAGGATCCCGACGTCTACGAGCGGTTCGAAACCATCGTGCTGGTTCACGGCTGCCGGCAGGTCTCCGAACTGGCCTATGGCGAAGAGCTGGTGGCGAAATTGCGCGACGACGAATTGTTCGGGCCGCTGTTGTCGCGAGAAGCTGCTGTATTATCCGACCGTCACCCGCGAGCCGTTCCGCAACCGCGGCCGCATCACCGACCTGATCACCTCGGAGCAATTGTTCAACGACATCGACCAGCCGCCGCTCGATATCGAGACCGACCGCATCATGATGTGCGGCAGCCCGGGCATGCTGGAAGAACTGCGCCAGATGTTCGAGACGCGCGGCTTTCTCGAAGGCAGCCACAGCGAGCCCGGCCATTTCGTGATCGAGAAGGCGTTCGTCGAGCGCTGATCGCTCGAAGCCCGCCTCATGTCGTCGTCCCGGCGCGAAGGCCGGGACGACGTTGAGGGAGGTAGCGGCGTTTGCACCGCTAGCACCTCCCGCTCCCCCGCTGCTATAACCGTCCCCGAACGTCGCGCGGCCGTTGCCGACGCGGCGACCTCACGGGAGCGAGCAGGTTTGTCGGTATCTCGACCAGATTGGCCCGGCGAAAACGGCGTTTGTATTCGCCGGCGGAGGCAGCTTCGGCGCCATCCAGGTCGGCATGATGCACTCGCTCGCCGCGCACGGAATTACCGCCGATATGGTGGTCGGCTCCAGCGTCGGCGCCCTCAACGGCGCGTTCTATGCCGGCGATCCCACGCTGAAGGGCGTGCTGCAGCTGGACACCATCTGGCGCGGACTGACAGCGGCAGGACGTTTTCCCGATCACCTGGCGGACGGTGCTGAGCTTTTTCTGGCGCCGCGATTTCCTGATCCCGCATGACGGCATCCGAAGCTGATCGACGATCACATCCCCTATCGCAACCTGCAGGACGCCAGGCTGCCGGTGCATATCGTCACCACCGATATCATCTCCGGCGACAGCGTGGTGTTGTCGGAAGGCTCGACCGCGCAGGCGATCGTCGCCTCGACCGCGATTCCCGGCGCTTTTGCGCCGGTCCATTACAAGGATTGCTACCTCGCCGACGGCGCGATCTCTACCAACACGCCGATCAAGGTCGCGGTCGCAAAGGGCGCGAAGCGCCTGATCATTCTGCCGACCGGGCTATGCCTGCGCGACCCAGGCGCCGCCGGTCGGCGCGGTCGCCAATGCGCTGCATGCGCTGACGCTGCTGATCGCGCGGCAACTGGTCAGCGAACTGGAAAGCCTCGACCCAGCAATCGAATATTTCGTGGTGCCGCCGCTCTGTCCGCTGGTCGGATCGCCTTACGATTTCTCGCGAACCGCCGATCATATCGAGCGCGCGATCGCGACCACCGATGCATGGCTGGCGCAAGACGGCCTGGAGCAGGGCAGGATCCCCGACGAAATGCGGCCGCACAGCCATTGAGCGGCAAGAGCTTGGAGCGGCGCGAGGTTCGGCGGTTACGCTGCACTGCAAAAGGCGTTCCGGTCGAACCGATCCCCGCCGCCGGATTCGATAGATTCTTCGACGAGTCGCTGTCACATCCGTGACCGCCGGACGGTATACCGTATATCGTATGGTGCATGTTCCGCTGGTTGGACTAAGCTGCGGGCGACACATAATACAATTCGGCCGAGGGATCCCATGGAAACGCTGCTGCTTCCGTTCTCGCCACGCTTCATCGTTCTGACGATCTGCTGCGTCGTCACCGCGCTGCTTCTCGGCATCGGGATTCTGGACCACAATCACAAGATCTTGGATGTGGTCACTGATCCCGATCATTATCTTCGGCGCGCTGACGCTGCTCGGCATTCGCGATCTGACGCAGAAGAGCCACGCGGTTTTGCGCAATTATCCGATCTCGGCGCATCTGCGCTTCCTGCTCGAAGAGATCCGGCCGGAAATGCGGCAGTACTTCTTCGAGAGCGAGAAGGACGGCATGCCGTTTTCCCGCGACACCCGCGCCGTGGTCTATCAGCGCGCCAAGATGGTGCTCGACAAGCGGCCGTTCGGCACCCAGGAGGACGTCTATCGCGAGGGCTATGAATGGATGCACCATTCGGTGGCGCCGAAGGCGCATGCCGACGAGAAATTCCGCATCACCATCGGCGGTCCGGACTGCACCAAGCCGTATTCGGCGTCGGTCTTCAACATCTCGGCGATGAGCTTCGGCGCGCTCAGTCCCAATGCGGTGCGCGCGCTGAATGCGGGCGCCAAGAAGGGCGGCTTCGCCCATGACACCGGCGAGGGCGGCGTCAGCCCCTATCATCGCGAGAACGGCGGCGACATCATCTGGGAGGTCGGCTCCGGCTATTTCGGCTGCCGCAACCGCGACGGCACCTTCAACCCGGAGGAATTCGCGCGTGTCGCCGGCGACGACCAGATCAAGATGGTCGAACTCAAGATCAGCCAGGGCGCCAAGCCCGGACATGGCGGCGTGCTGCCGGCGGCCAAGGTCTCGGAGGAGATCTCCAAGATCAGGGGCGTTGCGATGGGCGAGGACTGCATCTCGCCGGCCTATGCACCGGGCGTTTTCGACGCCGCTGGAGATGATGGCCTTCATCGGCGAGATGCGCCGGCTGTCCGGCGGCAAGCCCGCCGGATTCAAGCTGTGCATCGGCCATCCCTGGGAGTTTCTGGCGATCTGCAAGGCGATGCTGCAGACCGGAATTTATCCCGATTTCATCGTGGTCGACGGCAATGAAGGCGGCACCGGCGCGGCGCCGCTGGAATTCATGGACCATCTGGGCATGCCGATGCGCGAGGGCGTCAATTTCGTCCACAACGCGCTGATCGGCATCAATGCGCGCGACCGCATCAAGATCGGCGCCTCCGGAAAGATCGCGACCGCCTTCGACATGGCGCGCGCGATGGCGATCGGCGCGGACTGGTGCAATTCGGCGCGCGGCTTCATGTTTTCGCTGGGCTGCATCCAGTCGCTGAGCTGCCATACCGATCGCTGCCCGACCGGCGTGACCACGCAGGATCCAGCCGCGCAACCGCGCGCTGGTGGTGCCGCACAAGATCGAGCGGGTCTACAATTATCACCACGCCACCCTGCATGCGCTGGCCGAGTTGATCGCCGCAGCAGGCCTCGAACATCCGCAGGAGATCCGGCCGATCCATTTCTCGCAGCGGACTTCGACCACCGAGGTCTGCTCGTTCGCAAAACTCTATCCGTCGCTTCGTCCGGGCGAATTGATCGACGGCACCAGCGATCCGCGTTTCCGCGAGGCCTGGGCGATGGCGCGGGCGGATTCGTTCTCGCCGGCGGGGTGAGGTTTGTGTCGTTCCTGCGAAAGCAGGAACCCATAACCACAAATGTCGGTTGTTGAAGGAAGGCGTCTGCCCGATCGCCTAATCGACAGGCCGCGGCGCCGCGATGAGCGCAATTGCGCTCACGCTAGGGGTCCCTGCTTTCGCAGGGACGATAATCAGTGCGCTGACGCATGAAACAAATCGTCGAACCGGAACGAATATCCGACGCCGACGATGTAGTCGGGAGAATTCCGGTTGAGACCGAACGCGATGTGGAAATCGATCTGCTGGGTCCTGGTCAGCAGATATCCGCCGCCGGTATTGAACAGCTGAACGCTGCTGCCGCGGGACGGATAGTCTCCGACATATTCGACGAACAGCGACGCGCGGTCAGTGACCTTCTTTTCGAGCACGAAGGTCGCCTCCGTGGTCTGCCTGTTGGCAAGGTCGGAGGGAAAGAAGAAGGTCGTCAGCATGCCGCTGGTGCCCCAGCCGCCGCCAAGTTCATACGACCATGGGAATTGCAAATAGGGCTGCAGCCCGGGCCCGGTGATTTTGGCAGAGCCGGTAGGCAAGCCCGCGCCCGCGGTCACCGACAAATTCCATGCTTCCGGAAGCGAACTGAACTGCCATTTGACGGCAGGCGCCACATTGCCGAAGCCGCTGTCCGCATCGCCCTTCAGGCGCCCGAAATAGCTTGGGACGTCGACCAGAAACTCCAGACATGGCGCGACGCCCAGTCTCAGCCGGCTGTTGCTGCCGTCGAAGGTCCTCTCGGATCCTCGTCCGGTCGTGTTGATTCCGTTTTCGATCTGCAGGCTGCCGGCGGGCACGACGAGGCTGGAGTTTGTTACGTCGGGCCGGTCGGTAGCGATCTCCGATGCGGCGCCCGGGCATTCCCCGGCATGCGCAACGGTCGGCAAACTCAGGATTGTAAGAAAGACCGCCAGTGCCCGGGCGATCGACCCGTACCCGGGTCGATCGGTAAAAGTCTCAGAACTCGCCATGCAGCCGGCCCGAGAAAAGCGAGACCGGGCCGCGGTCGGCGTTGTAGGCGGGGTTGGTGATCAACTGATAGTCCGCGGTGAATGTGAAGTGCGTGTCGATCGCATAGGCGTAGTAGGTCTCGAGGATACGTTCGTTGCGATAATTGAGCGCGCCGTCGCCGATCAGGAGGCCGAGGCCGCCGGCCGCCAGGAAATCGCGGTTCGCGGCGGAAAGTCCGTTGATGGCGCCGCCGATGCCGATCGTGTCGCTCGGGCGTCCCCAATAGCTGCCCTTGACCGCCAGACCGCCGGAAAGGCTGCGATCGACGTCGGTAAAGGACAGGATTTCGTTCTGGCCGTCATTCCAGCTGGCGCGCGCAAACAGGCCGACGTCCTTGGCGATCTGCTGCTCGACATTGGCGTAGAAACCGTATTTCAGATTGTCGTGACGGATGCTCGTCATGACGGTGTTGATATCGAGTGCGGGATCCATCCCCTCGATCGCCAGCGCCTGGCGATAATTGCCGGTGTTGCCGCGAGTTCCGAACGCGCCCAGCCGCAATTTGCCGGGTTGATCGAAGATTGAATAGCGGCCTTCGAATTCGACCAGGGCGCCGCCGGTCTTGAAACTGAGGACGTCGCCGTTCGGTGCTTCGGGTACCTCGAACAGGCCGGCGCGCACCGCCCAGTCCTTGCGATTGAGTTCGACCACGCCGCCACGCGTATAACCCGGCAGATCGGCGGGGAAGTCGTAGGCCACCGACGACCACATCGCCCAGTTCATGAAGTCGGCGCGCGGATCCTTCGCATAGGAATTGCCGTCGAAAAAATCGCCGATGGCAAAGCGCCCGACCATCAAGGTAATGCGGTCGATGTCGCGCTTGCCCGGCAGCTGGTTGGCCGCGTCCGCAACGTCTTCCTGTTCGCCACCAAGGCCAAACGTCTGCTTGAAGTAATAGCGCTGCGGCCGGATTTTCGGAAACGCCGCGCCGGCCTTTTGCGCCTCTCCGTTCGGAAAGCCGGCCAGCCCCAGCGTGCCGTTGAGGCCAAAACCCTGTGCGATCTCCGGGTTGAAATAGAACTCGCCGCCTTCCCAGAGCCGCGTGCCGAGGAAGGCGGTCGTGGTCCAGGTCTCCTGGATGTGCCCCGGTCCCGGAAGCGAGTTGGTGCCGGTATAGGGCGCGCGGAAGGAGGCATAGCCTTGCGGCAGGAATGTCGTCTGCGCGTGCACATTCCAGTCGTTCGATTGCGGCAATGCGGCTTGGCCGTTGGCGGAAACACTGGGCGTCCATGGCGTGTCGCCAAAATGATAGTTGAGGCCGAACTTGAGCAGATGGATGCGGGGATCGACGTTGACGCCCGGCAACGCAAAGTCGCTGAGGTCGTACATCCGGCGCGCGAGATCGATGTAATCGTATTCGAGCTTGGCGCTCCAGTTGCCGCCGACGGCAAATTCGGCGCCGGCGCCGACGGTCCAGCCGGTATGGTACTGTCCGGGAGAGGCGCCCGTGCTTGCCCTGCCGTCATCGATCCGGATGTGGCTGTGCCCCCAGGCAAAGCCACCGGTGAGATATGGCATCCACGTTCCGAACGCATAGCCGACGCGGCCGCGCAGGGTGCCGGTGTAGTCGATCGTCGCGTTGAAAGGCGCCGGCGTCAGCCGCGGCGTGTCGAGCGGTGCGGTAAAGGTTGCGTCGGCTTCGATGCCGAGCACCACGCGGTTGGAAAACTGCCTGTTGTAACCGGCTTGATAGCCGCCGATCCCGCCCGTGATGGTGTGCGGGAAGAACCCGCCTTGCTCCGGAAGCGGATTGGCGCCGGGACCCAGGCTGCCGTCGCCATAACCGACATGGCCGCCGAGATAGAAGCCGGTCCAGTTGTAGACCGCGGCATATGCGGGCACCTTGAGCGCCATATCGGCCGCGAGCGCAGGACTGCCGAGCGCGAGCGCGCCGAGGGCTGCGCCGGCAAAGACATGTCCTTGATATCGACGGTCGCGTTTCATCGATGCGGCTACTTCCAGCGCGAAACTTCGGGCAGTTTCACGCTGCATCACTGCAGATTTGATCGCTCGCCGCCACTCTGGAAATGAAGTCATCAATCCCGCCGCCCCCGGTCGGATATTCACGATTTCCCCGGTCAGAACCAGATCGGGAAAAAGCACAATTCATTCCCGATCCTTATTGCAAGTAATTCGCAATAGCAAGAAGGGTGAGGAAGCCCCCTGTTGGATGGCATTCCCTTATGACAATTGCGCAACAGCCCAAGCCCGGCCGATCGAAAGGCCAAAAAGGTTTGAGCCGGGCGCCAAATTGCAGCGGCGACCGCACGAACGGTTCAGATCGAAGGAAGGCCCCGTTGCCGCGGTCGTCAGGGCTTGCGCGCGACCTCGACGGTGAGATGCGACAGCGATTTGAAGCGCGCGAGCCGGCTGCGATAATGGTCGGCGTCCCGTTGCCCAGTGGTGACGACCGAAATGATCGCGCCGAGATGTCCTGGTCCGAGGCGCCAAAGATGCAGGTCGACGAGCGTGTCACCTCCGGTCTCGATTTCCTCACGCAGCTTGTCGGCCATGGCCCTGTCGGGATTCATATCGAGCAGGATCGCGCCGGTGTCGCGGATCAGGCCGTAAGACCAGCTGGCAATGACGCAGGCGCCGATGATGCCTGCCAGCGGGTCCATCCAGAGCCAGCCGAAAGCGCGCGCGAGCAACAGGCCGACGATCACCAGCACCGATACCGCGGCGTCGGCGATCACATGGATCACGGCGGCGCGCATGTTGTTGTCACGGGCCGTCGATCCATGCGCATGTTCGTGCTCTTCGAAAACGACGGGATAATTCATCTCGCCGGTCCGTACCGTTGCGGTGAATGCGTGCGGTTCGGGAATCTCGTCGTGCGATTCCAGGAAGCCGCCTCTGTCCACCATCGCGAAAAGCTGTCGTGTGCCATCGGGACGCGCGGTTTCGATCGACCACGCCTGCGCCGCCAGGGCGGAGCCGGTGATGCCGTGCAGACGGAAGCGCGGTGGTACGCCGTCTTCAAAAACGTCGAGGACAACGACGCCCGCGGCGGTGGCGATTTGATGCGACTCGTCATGGTGTTCATGGGCGTGTCCGTGCCCGTGGCTATGTCCATGGCTATGTCCATGGTCGTGATGCCCGCCGCTCAGCAGCCATGCGCTCGCGATATTTACCGCGAGGCCAAGGCACGCGATCGGGATCGCCTCCCTGAAATGAATCGGGACCGGATCGAAAATACGGCTGATGGATTCGTAACCGATCAACAGCGCGATCATGGCCAGCACGATCGCGCTGGTGAATCCGGCGAGATCGCCGAGTTTCCCGGTGCCGAAGGTAAAGGCGGGATTGTTGGCGTGCTTGCGGGCGTACGTATAGGCGAGCGCGGCCAGCAGCAGCGCGCCGGCATGCGTGCTCATGTGCATTCCATCCGCCACCAGTGCGATGGAACCGAACAGCAGGCCGCCGATGATTTCCGCGACCATCATCATCCCGCAGAGCCAGATGACAGCCCAGGTCCTGCGCTCGCTGGTCTCGTGTCCCTCGCCGAGGAAGACATGGCTATGAAAGGCTGCCGCCGCGCCGTTGTTATGGTCGATCATGGGCGTTCTCACTTCAGGTAGGTGTGGACCACTTCGATGAGTTGATCCGCCGCGTCGGCGTTAAGCGCGCCGGGATTTTTCTCGGGGTCGACGAGATGGGTGCGGATGTGGTCCTCGACCACTTCGGCCATCAGGCCGGCGATGCTGCCGCGAACGCCTGCAATCATATGCATGATGCGCTCGCATTCCGCCTCGCCGGTCAGCGCCCGCTCGATCGCTTCGAGCTGGCCGCGAATGCGGCCCACCCGGGCCAACAGCTTCTTCTTCTCGCGCACCGTATGTGTCATGCCGGGCTTGATAGGGTACCCCCCTATGCTAAGTCAAGCTCGGATGCCGTCGTCGGGATCAATGGAATCGTCCCAAAAAAGGTTGACCCGTCCGGGGGGACAACCGGACGGGTCGTGTGCAGCACGGGGTGGATGAGGCGCCCGTGCCGGACGCAGAATCCACGATCAGAGCGTTTTCAAGCGGGACAGGGCGCGGTCGCGGGAAGAAAACGCATCAAGCAAAACAAATCAGTCGATCAGTAACCGCAGTTGCGCACGCGGCCGACGAAGTTGCCGTAAGCGTCGAACTGGCGAACCCAGACGCAGCGGCGATAGCCACCTTCGTAGTAATAGCCGTCGTTGCTGGCGGCGATGGCGCTGCCGACAATCGCGGCGCCGACGAGCCCGGCGCCGACGCCCCAGCCCCAGCCGATCGGCTTGGCCTGGGCCTGGGTGGTGGACGCGATCGTGCCGGTGACGGCAAGGGCGGCGAGCGCGACAGCAGCAATCCTGGTCTTGATCGACATGAGAAACTCCATCCGGTTGGGGGCGGCCATCGTGGTCCGCATGCCCAGTTGGACGGAGGCTCCTGGATTCCGGTTCGAATTCACGTTCGATGATGTCGGGATGTCGGATATTTACTAAGTAATACAGCTACTTAGATGAACCTATTCGGGCCGTCTGAAAGTTTCATCACGTCGAATTTATCGACGTCGGCGAGCAATTCGCAGAACGCCCGCGCGCCGTGATCGAGCAGTTGCTCGCCCTTCTCCGGCGGTGGCCTGTGTCGCGTCGCCGGCGGCGCCGCTTTCGTGAAGATCCTGCGCCTGCCACGCGAACGGCGCCGGCCGATGTGCCGACAGCCAGCGATAATCCTTTTCCATCGCGATGCTCGCGGGGCGGAAATCCGCGATCGCCGCTTTCCGCACTGCTCCGGATAGCGCGCCAGCATGATCGAGGTTTCGACCGCGCCGCCATGAATGCCGTGGCGCAATTCTTCGGCCGAGAACAATCCCTCCGGCGCGCCAAAACGCGACCAGCTCGTGGTGACGACGAGAAGCCCGTGTTGCGCGCGCAGATCCTGCGCGACCAGCGTCATCGCGGCGCTGTTGCCGCCGTGGCTCGTGACCATCACGAGCTTGCGGATGCCGGCGCGCGCGACGCTTTCGCCGAGCGCCATCCAGCTCTTCAGCGCCATTTCGGTCGGCAGCGTCAGCGTGCCGGGATAGTCGATGTGCTCGGTGGAAATGCCGACCGGCTGCAGCGGCAGGAATGTCACCGGAATGTGCCGGCAGACAGTTCGCGCACCCGCGCCAGATAGGCCTCGCGCGATCATGACGTCGGTGCCGAGCGGCAAATGCGGACCGTGCTGCTCGGTGGCCGCCAGCGGCAGCACCGCGATCCAGCGCGCGGGCTCGGCGTGCGGCGATATCGGGCCAGTGGATGTCGGTCCAGTCGCGGGGCGGAACAGATGAGGTCATCGAGCGAGGCGTTTCTTTGGATGGATTTGCGAGGTAGTTTGTCAGTCCTTCCGGGACGTGAGCCACGCCCTGGGCGTGATTCACGCCCACAACCACCTATCATGGGCCAGAACGATCGACGGAGTCCAACCATGAACCCGGCTTTTTTGCCGCGAGCGTTAACCGCAGCCGTTCTTGTTGCCGTCGCAGCGCTTGCGCCGGCGCGCGCCCAGACCCTGGACAAGGTCTCGTTCGGAACCAACTGGGTCGCCGAAGCCGAGCATGGCGGCTTCTTCCAGGCGGTCGCCGACGGCACCTACAAGAGCTACGGGCTCGACGTCACCATCGTGCCGGGCGGCCCGAACGACAACAACCGCATGCTGCTGATCGCCGGCAAGCTCGATTTCTTCATGAGCGCGAACACGCTGCAGTCGTTCGATGCGGTCGCCAACAACGTGCCGGTGGTGACGGTCGCCGCCATCTTCCAGAAGGATCCGCAGGTCTTGCTGACCCATCCCGAATTGAAGGTCACCAAGCTCGAGGATCTCAAGCCGCTGACGCTGTTCGTGTCCAAGGAAGGGCATGACCAGCTATTTCCAGTGGCTGAAATCCGAATATGGCTTCAGCGAGAGCAAGGTCAAGCCCTACACCTTCAACCCGCAGCCGTTCATCGCGAACAAGCAGAGCGCGATGCAGGGCTATGTCACCTCCGAGCCGTTCGCGGTCGAAAAGGCCGCGGGCTTCAAGCCCGAGGTGATCCTGCTGGCCGATTACGGCTTCAACACCTATTCGACCCTGATCGAGACCCGCCGCGACATCATCGACAAGAAGCCGGACCTGGTGCAGCGCTTCGTCGATGCCTCGATCATCGGCTGGTACAATTATCTCTACGGCGACAACTCAGCCGGCAATGCGATGATCAAGAAGCTCAATCCGGACATGACCGACGAACTGCTGGCCTATTCGGTCGCCAAGATGAAGGAATACGGCATCGTCGATTCCGGCGACACCCTGAAGGACGGCATCGGCGCCATGACCGACGCGCGGATGGCGAGCTTCTTCGACAAGATGGTGCGGGCCGGCGTGGTTCGCCGCGACATCGATTACCGCAAGGCCTACACGCTGCGCTTCGTCAACAAGGGCGTCGGCCTCGATCTGCGGCCGAAGAACTGAAGCCCGATGGCCGAATCCACCTCGCCGGAACTGGACGCTGCTGCAGCGGGTCGCGCCGTGAGCCTGCGCGGCGTCACCAAGATCTATGACAACGGCGTGATGGCGCTGGGGCCGCTCGATCTCGACGTGCGCAGGGGCGAGTTCGTCTCGCTGCTCGGGCCCTCCGGCTGCGGCAAGTCGACCGCGCTGCGGCTGATCGCGGGACTGGCTGCGCCGACCTCAGGCGCGGTCAGCGTGTCGCATCGCACCGGCGAAGCCCGCGCCGGCATGCGATCGGCTTCGTGTTTCAGGAGCCGACCCTGATGCCGTGGACCAGCGTGCGCGACAATGTGCGGTTGCCGCTGAAACTTGCGCATGCGCCGGCGACTGAGGCGGATGCGCGCGTCAGCGAGGCGCTGGCGCAGGTCGGGCTCGCCGAATTCGCCGACGCCTATCCGCGCGAATTGTCCGGCGGCATGAAGATGCGGGTGTCGCTGGCGCGCGCGCTGGTCACCGATCCGGATATCCTGCTGATGGACGAGCCGTTCGCGGCGCTCGACGAGATCACGCGCTTCCGGCTCAACAACGATCTGCTGGCGCTGTGGCGCAGCCTGCGCAAGACCGTCATCTTCGTCACCCATTCGGTGTTCGAGTCGGTCTATCTGTCGCAGCGCGTGATCGTGATGACGCCGCGGCCCGGCCGCATCGGCGCCGAATTTCGCATCGAACCGCCGGAGCCGCGCGTCGAGGATTTCCGGACCTCGGCCGACTATGCCGGCTATTGCCGCGAGGTCTCGAAGGCGCTGGCGCCGTCCTATGCAGGGCTGTCAGGCGCATGAGTTCGCCGCAAAAATTCTGCCGCATCCTGCTTCCCGTCGTCGTGCTCGCGGCGGGCATCGCGGCCTGGGAACTCGTGGTGCGCATCAACGATATCCAGCCCTTATGTGCTGCCGGGGCCGGTGGCGGTGTTTCAGACGCTGATCAGCGACTGGCCGGTGCTGTCGCAATCGCTCGGCGTCACCTTGCTGACCACGCTCGAAGGTTTCGTCGCCGCGGCGGTCGGCGGCGTCGCGCTGGCGCTGTTGTTCAATCAATCGAAATGGCTGGAATATTCGCTGTTTCCCTATGCGGTGATCCTGCAGGTCACGCCGGTCATCGCGATCGCGCCGCTGCTGCTGATCTATCTGCCGCAGCAGACCGCGGTCATCGTCTGCGCCTGGATCGTCGCCTTCTTTCCGGTGCTGTCCAACACCACGCTCGGGCTGAATTCGGTCGACCGCAATCTGGCCGGACTGTTTCAGCTCTATGGCGCGTCGCGGCTGCAGACGCTGCGCTATCTGAAATTGCCGGCCGCGCTGCCGTTCATCCTCGGCGGCTTGCGGATCGCCGGCGGCCTGTCGCTGATCGGCGCGGTGGTCGCCGAAATCGCGGCGGGCACCGCCGGCGCCGGTTCCGGTCTGGCCTATCGAATCGCCGAATCCGGCTATCGGCTCAACATTCCCCGAATGTTCGCGGCGTTGCTGTTGCTCTCCGCTCGCCGGGATTGTCATTTATGGGCTGCTGGCGCTAATTTCGCATCTGGTACTGCGGCGCTGGCACGAGAGTGCGCTTGGAAAGGAAAACTGATGACTGCCGGAAATATTTCGTCCGAAAAGATCGATTTGCTGATCTACGGGCCGATCAAGCCGATCGTCGAAAACGGCTTTTCCGACCAGTTCGTCCTGCACATGGCGGAGACCCGGGCCGACCTCGAGCGATTGACGCCGGATGTGCTGGCGAAGATCCGCGGCATCGCGGTGACCTATCATACGGTGCCCGCCGACCGGAAGGCGCTGGCGCATTTTCCGAAGCTCGAGATCGTCTCGAGCTTCGGCGTCGGCTACGATCACGTCGACTGCGCCTATGCGCGCGAGCACAATATCGTCGTCACCAATACGCCCGACGTGCTGACCGAGGAGGTCGCCGACGTCGCGATGGGACTGCTGATCTCGACCTTGCGCGAATTCGTCAAGGCCGACCGCTATCTGCGCTCCGGCCTCTGGCAGACGCAGAACTATCCGCTTGAGCGTCGGCTCGCTGCGCGACCGCAAGGTCGGCATCGTCGGCATGGGCCGGATCGGCCAGGCGATCGGGCGCCGGCTCGATGCCTCGCTCGTGCCGGTCGTCTATCACTCGCGCAAGCCCGCCGACGGGCGTGTCCTACAAGCACTATCCCGACCTGATCGAGATGGCGAAGGCGGTCGACACGCTGATCGTGATCGTGCCCGGCGGCGCCGCGACCGCGAAGATGATCAATGCCGACGTGCTGAAGGCGCTCGGGCCGCGCGGCGTGCTCATCAACGTGGCGCGCGGCTCGGTGGTCGACGAGCCGGCGCTGATCGCGGCGCTGAAGTCGGGGACCATCCTGGCCGCGGGGCTCGACGTGTTCGCCAACGAGCCGAACGTGCCGGATGAATTGAAGGCGATGCAGAATGTCGTGCTGCTGCCGCATATCGGCTCGGCTTCGGTGGTGACGCGCAACGCGATGGATCAGCTCGTGGTCGACAATCTGAAAACCTGGTTCGCCGGCAAGGCGCCGCTGACGCCGGTCGCGGAAACCCCGGTCAAAGGGTCGCTGATGTCTGGTCAGTCGCCCGGGCATCGTGTGCGCAGCGCTGTTGGCGCTGTCGATCGCCGGCGGATCGCCGGCGCGGTCGCAGGATGCCTCGACCCTGAAGAAGGACATGATCGGCCAGTGGGAGCTCGCCACCACCGAGCGCAGCAAGACCTGCGTCGTCACGCTGAAAGGCGATACGACGCCGCAGGGCCTCAAGCTCGAGCTCGAGCCCGGCTGCGCGGCGGCGCTGCCGTTCACCAAGGATATCACCGCCTGGAACATCAAGGGCCTCGGCGATATCGTGCGGCTGCAGGATGCCGCCGGCGCAGCCGGTGATCGACTTCACCGAAGTCGAGAGCGGCATCTTCGAGGGCCTGCGGACCGGCGAGGGCGTCTACATCCTGCAGAATCTCGCCGCCGCCCGCTCGCTGGCCAAATCGATGGACCAGATGATCGGCGACTGGGCGATGGTGCGCGGCAACGGCCAGGCGATCTGCGGCCTGACGCTGACCAACACCGAAGCCGGCCAGCGACAATTTCCAGGTCTTCCTGAAGCCGAAATGCGATCCGGCCGTCGCGGCGTTCGCGCCGACGCAATGGCGGCTCGATCACGGCCAGATGCTGCTGATGTCGGCCAAGGGCGAGATCTGGCAGTTCGAGGCCGACGACAACGCGCAATGGCGGCGGGTGCCCGACAGCGCCGATCCGCTGATCATGTCCGCGGCAGTAGCCTCCGACGGTTCAGCAGGCCGATCCGGGCCATTTTCCCGGACACAGGCGCGAAATTTCTCCGAAACGCATGTCGATCCGCCCCGGCTCGTTCGTCGATCCCAATAGCGAGACAGTTTTGCGGCGATCGGTGCCGCGGCTCGCCTCAACAGGAGTTTTTCGATGCGCTTCATGTACATCGTCACCTCGCCCCAGCCGCCAGCGAAGCCCGACGCCGGCACTGATGGAGGCCATGCACAAGCTCGCCGACCGCGAGATCAAGGCCGGCCGCATGCTCGACAACGGCGGGCTGATGCCGCTCGCCACCGGCGCGCAGGTGCGCATCACGGACGGCAAGCTCAGCGTCGTCGACGGCCCGTTCGTCGAGGCCAAGGAAGTGATCGGCGGCTACGCCATCTTCGAGCTGCGCGACAAGGAAGAGGCCGTGGCGCTGGCGGTCGAGTTCATGCAGCTGCACAACGATCACATGCCGGGCTGGGAAGGCACCTGCGAGGTTCGCGCGCTTCGCCGGATGCCGGCATGACCGCCAGTGAGGCCGATGCGCGGTCAGATGCCGCCGCCCCTGAGACGACACTCCCGCGATCGACGTCGGCGGCGATGACGGCCGCCGACATCCATCGCACCGATCCTCGCCGTCTGGCGCATCGAGCAGCCGCGGCTGATCACGAGCCTGGCGCGGATGCTGCGCGACGTGCCGCTGGCCGAGGATCTGACCCAGGACGCGCTGCTGGCGGCGCTCGAGCACTGGCCCGCGACCGGCGTGCCGGAAAAGCCCGGCGCCTGGCTGATGGCGACCGCCAAGCGCCGGGCGCTCGATCATCTGCGCCGCGGCCAGATGCTCGCGCGCAAGCACGAGATGGTCGCGCGCGACCTGGAGCAGGAGCAGCAGGCGATGCCCGATCTGGACTGCCGCGCTGGACGACGATATCGGCGACGAGCTGCTGCGGCTGATCTTCACCGCCTGCCATCCGCTGCTGTCGCGCGAGGCCCGCGCGGCGCTGGCGCTGCGCATGATCTGCGGCCTGACCACCGAGGAGATCGCGCGCGCCTTCCTGCTGCCGGAAGCCGACGATCGCCCAGCGCATCGTGCGCGCCAAGCGGACGCTGTCGGAATCCGGCCTCGCCTACGAGACCCCGCGCGGCGAGGAGCTCGTCGGAGCGGCTCGCCTCGGTGCTGGAGGTCGTCTATCTCATCTTCAACGAGGGCTACACCGCGGCGCGCGGCGACGATTGGCTGCGGCCGCAGCTCTGCAACGAGGCGCTGCGCATGGGCCGCGTGCTGACCTCGATCGCGCCGCACGAGCCGGAAGCGCACGGCCTGCTGGCGCTGATGGAGCTGAACGCCTCGCGCATCGCGGCGCGCACCGACGCGGCCGGCGATCCGATCCTGCTGCTGGACCAGAACCGCGCGCTGTGGGACCAGCTCCAGATCCGCCGCGGCATGCTGGCGCTGGCGCGGGCGCGCGAGCTCGGCGGCGCCGGCGGCTTCTACGCGCTGCAGGCCGCCATCGTCGCCTGCCACGCCGAGGCCGGCACGGCCGGATGACACCGACTGGCCGCGCATCGCCGGACTCTATGCCGAGCTGGCGGCGCTGGTGCGCTCGCCGGTCATCGAACTCAACCGCGCGGTCGCGGTCGGCATGGCCGAGGGCCCGCAGGCCGGCGCTGGCGATCGTGGACGCGCTGGCGGACGAGCCCGCGCTGAAAGCCTATCATCTGCTGCCGAGCGTTCGCGGCGACCTGCTGCACAAGCTCGGCCGCTACGAGGAGGCGCGCGCCGCGTTCGAAGCCGCCGCGGCGCTGGCCGGCAACCAGCGCGAACGGGAGCTGCTGAAGCGCCGCGCCGCCGAGGCCGGCGCGGCGGCGTTATCGTCGTGACGCGTTGCTAACTCGTCGGCTTGGCAAGGCACTGCAGCGTCGTCATGCTCGGCAGCAAGCCATAGGCCGTGCCGCGCGTCACGATGAACTGCGGCAGGGTCGGAATTTTGATCGGGTTACCGTTCGGAAGCGGAATCGTGAATGACGGGTCGGCGGCGGGCGGCGGGATGCGGTTGGCGATCAGGGCATCCTGCGTATCCAGATTGGGTAAAAACACGTCGCTGAAATTATTGACGTTGATCCAAGAATAGAGCTGTTCGAACTGACCGGCCAGCGCGCCGCACAGGAACAGGCCGATCAGGCCGCGCTCGCCGTCGTAATCCGGCGGCACCGGCGGCGCGCCATAGGGCATGCCGCGGCGTAACAGGCGCGGCACCGGTGTGTCGGTGCCGGGGAATGTCGGCTCGTCACGCGGGTTCGCGACGCGGGAATGCGCCGAGAACGGACATTTCAAACCCGCGGTGTCGCCCGAATAGCCGAAATCGGTAGCGTCGCTGGTTTTCGGATCCGGCGCATCGGGTGACAGGATCAGCGGCGAGCCGTTGCGCCAGCGGCCGACCAGCTTGGCGGCCAGCCATTCCCTGGCTTGGTCCAGCGAGCCGCCGATCGCCGCGACAATTTGCGGCGCATTGTCGGCGAGAAACTGATCGAAGGCTTTGACGTCCTGATAGAGGATGCGGAACGCGTTGTAGCATCCGTCCTTGGCGAATATGCCCGCAGCCCCGCTTTCCGGTCCCGGCGAGAATGCCGATCCGGGATAGCCGATCAGAAAATTGTTGGCGTCGCCGGGGTCGGTGGCGCCGGGATTGGCCGGCCAGCCGAGCGCCGGATTATCGATGCCGTCGTGATAGCCGAAGTGGATGAAGTCGTGCAGCGGCGCATATTCTTCCAGCCGGCCGCTGCCCGACTGCAGCGGCAAGAATTCTTTCACGCCGTTGGCCTCTGCGGCCTGCGACACGGTCGCGACCAGGCCAGCAAGTGCTTCCGCAGTCATGCCGTAGATGTGGACGATGCAATGGATGGTGTCCTTGGCATAGCCGTTCCACCACAGGCTCGGATCACTCGGGCCGGTATCCCCCAGCGATCCCTGTGACCCCTGAGACCACGGTCCTTGCTGAAACTCGCTCGGGAACTGGTCCGCAAGTGCCGGCTCGAATGTCAGGATGCCGTTATAGGTGAGCGAGATGTTGAGCATCTGCGCCGGCTTGGCGTCGCCCCAATCCGCTGCGGATTGCACATAGGGCAGCAGCGCGCGGATCAATCCGGCGGCGCCCGGCTTGCCCGCGAACGTGAACACCATGTGGCACGAATAGGGATGGGTGTAGCCGCGCAGGACCATGCCTTGCACATTGCGCGGATCGGGCGGCGGCGGCATCGGGTTGTTGGTCATGCGAAGTCGCCTCCGGTGTCCGTCATCGGCCGGTCATGCCGGCCGACGCGCGATGCAGGATACGGTCGCGGGCGGGACCCGCGATATCAGCTATGCCGTGTGCGGGAACGCACCCTGGATCTGCCGGACGGTTTGCGGATAGGAGGCGTAGAGATCGCTTGGCGTATTGAGATTGTTGCCGTTGATGAAGTTCTCGAAGCCGGTCAGGTCGGTGACCGGCGGATTTGGCGGGGTGAGTGCGAGCCCGGCCAAACCGGAAAACACCTTCTGCAGCGCGCCGTTGTTCCAGAAATATTTCAGATAGGGGTTCATCGGCCCGTCGAACGTCGTAATCAGGCAGAGCGCCAGAATCCCCGTCCCGCCCGGATTGGGGATCAGCGCGAGGCGTGCGTAATGAAGGATGTGCGAGGCGTCGAGACCCGGTTTGACGCTGGACACGAAATTGTCATAGGCGAACTTGGCTTCGGCCTGCGTGATCGGATCCTGCTTGATCGGGACGTAGAGTGTAAGCGGATTCGCCATCGGTGTGCTCCCATGTGTCGGATATGAAATGTGTCGGATGTGACGTGATTTGTTGTGGGCTGCGTCTGACGCGATTGCGCGCAGAACGCTCCGGCCGAAAATTAGATTGACGTTGAAAATGACCCTGAGGTTGCAAATAGCCTAAGGTTGAGAGTGTCAGCGATACAATCATAAGTCAAGTTAACGAGACGGGTTCATGCAAAGAAAATGCGGCAGACCAACGGGCCGGAGTCCCGATTCTGACTCGATCGGAATTGGGACTCCGCCTCGCGGGTTTCGAAATCAGATGAAGCGGAACTGGGACCGTTCGCGCTTGGCCAGTTTGGGAACCGCCTGCCCGACGATGATGTTCTTGAAGTGCGCGGTTTGCTGATGATCGGCGAAGGCGGCTTCTCCCGCGAACACCTCGTAGAAGAAGAATTCCTGCGGTTTTGCGATGTTCCGGTGGATCTGAAATTCCTTCACACCCGGTTCCTGCTGCGCCTGCGGCAGAAAATCCTTCAGAAGGTTTGCGATCGCATTTTCCTCGCCTGGATTGGCTTCCCAGAACGCGGTCACGACCAGGTTTTGATTCGACGCTGCCATGTTTTTCTCCTGTGAACATCCGGCACCGGTTCGATTCCGACCGGCGGATGAAAATCATCATGGCGATTTTCTCGACAGGAATGCTTCGATAGCAGTCGAACTATTATATCGAGGCCGGAATCGGAACCGGCGCGGCAAGGATGCCTGTCGCCGTTCAGGTCAGCGTACCCGAAAGCACCCGTGCCTTGATCGCCGACTGCGAGCCGTCGATCTTCGCGTCCACCCAGGTGAAGGCGATGTGAAGGTGTCCGGCATCGTCCACCACCGGCACGGCGGATATCTGGTTTTGGCCGGCGCGGGCGTTGGTGTTGACCGGGGTCATGCCGGGGAGAAGTTGCAGGATATCCTGCGGCCCGGGCACGACTTCGAGAAGGGCCGCCATGACATTGTTGCCGAAAACGCCTTGCGTCGGCACCGGCTTTTGGGTCCACGTCACCACGGCGTGGGCTTCCGATATCGCGGTCACTCGCGGATCGAAATTGACGGTATTGTCGCCGACATGCGTGATGAGGGTGAGCAGAGAAGTGCCATTCCGGACATACAGCCGCGAGGCGAGAACCTGCTCCTGATCGCCGTTGATCCCGCCCAAAACGCCGATGAATTCCCGTGGATCGTTGTTGGCGATGACGGCAGGCGCTATTGCGCCGATGGGATGGTTCGGCATCACCTCCGGTCCCAATTTCTTGCCCGTCTCATCGAACAGCTGAAAGCGGTTGAGCAGGATCCCGTTGTCGCCGCCTGTCCACGAGACCACGAAGGCGATGTCATCCGAGCCGACGCCGCCAAATGCCGCGATGGCGGGGGCGAAATGGATTCCGGCCGACGTGTTGACCGTGAATTCGTCGCCCTTCCTGCCGCCATCGAAACCGTTGAAAATCGCCGCATGAACCTGAATGGTGGGCAGCGCCTCCACCCAACTGATGACGAAGTTACCGTTCTCCAAACAGGCAACCACCGGCGCCCGGATGCGTTCGAGATCGGTGACGACGCTGTTCGCACTGACGACGATTTCAGGGCCCGCTTTTCTTCCACTGTCGTCGAATCTCTGCAGCAACATTTTCGCAGGAGGGGACGACGTGATCCAGGTGACGACAAAGCCTTGGCCTGCCCTTGCGATGGCGGGCAAGCCGAAGATCCCCTTTGTGGTGTTGACGACGAATTCGTCCTGTTTGGTGCCGGAGGCGTCGAACCTCGCGGCGTTGAGGTCCTGGTTGCCGGTGTTGGCCCACACGACGACGAACCCCGTGCTGAATTGGCCGATCACCGGCCCCCCGCGCCCAAAATCAGTGCTGACCAGAATTTCAGACATTGTCGGATTTCCCTTGGGTCAAAGGTCATGGATTTGAAGATGCGTAAAACGGAACCGCCGCGGCGGACGCTACGATGTCTGCGTCATCGTGCCGTGAAATTTCGAGAACGCCGGCTTGGTCGGATCGGTTGTATTGGGATCGGTGATGTTGGTGATGATGGTGTTGTTCTTGTAGTCCTCCAGATGCACCACGGTGGTTCCGAGTTGTTCCTTCCAGGTCACCAGGAAGAGCTGGTCCCGGATCGGTTCGACGGTGATGTCGACGGTCTCGGGTTGACCGTCGAGCGTGCCGTCGGGATTTACGCCGGTGTAGGTGAGTAAAACCGCGGAATGAAAATCGAGCTGCACCTTGAATTTTCCGCTGCCGTCGTCCGCGGTGAACTCGACGAGGTATTTGTGTCCTGCGGCGGGGAATTGGTAGGCCATTTGATCCTCCTGTGGTGCCGGGGGCTGACCGCCGCCAGGTCTATTGCACCTCGGACGGCATGGTTTCATGTCGCGATAGGTCGGGATGAAAAGGCGACTTCAATAGGAGTCGGTCATAAGCAATCTGAAGTTGCTTTTATCCCAGGCCAGCGCCGCGCGCTGTGATCTGCTTCACAGCCCGTGTGCTTTGGCGTGGCATCGCTGGCTCGGCATTGGCAGGGCTTTAAGGCGGATGCGCGGGCTTGCCAGCCCGATCGGGCTCGACCGACAACGACGTCTCGATCGACAGCGCGCCCTGCGGGCTCGAATTAGCCGAGACGTTCGCGATGAACGCGCGCGATGAGGGCCGCCCGACCCGGTATCTCGAGCTTCCGAAAAATATGGTCGAGATGAGAACGAACGGTCCAATACCCGATCCCCAGATTCTGGGCGATGGTGCGGTCCTTCAAACCGTCGGCGACCAGGGCCACGATCTGGTTCTCCCTGGCCGTGAGTTGCGGAAATCGCTGGCCGGCGGCCGTGTTGGCCCGGCCGTGCAGGTCCTTCGCCGCGCGCAGAAGCACCGGCTGTAGCAGCGTCAGCAGCGCGACCTCGCGAGATCCGATCGGGACACAGCAGGGCGCGCGCCAGAAGCGAAGGTCGCCGACATTGGTGTCGCCGTCGTAGAGATGGAGATCGATGCCGTCGGTGGTTTGGTAGACTCGCAGAAATTCACTGTAATACCGGGTGCGCTCGAACTCTGCGCGATTGACGACCGAATAGATCGGCGTCGGGCCACGGCGCGGGCGCAAGCGTGGCGAGATCGGATCGCAGCGCTGGAATTCATCGACATAGGCGCGCGCCATGTCCGCTCCGCGCCCCGAGCACGCGGCGTTCTCGTCGCGGCCGGTGCGTGGATTCCAGTTGGTCGTCCCGACGAAATCCATCGACAGCAGGCGCAGCAAGTCCGTTGCCAGATCTGGCCTGGTCGACAGCCAATCGGAAGGCAACGGCTGCAGCAGGCCTTCGCTCACCCGCTTCAGCAGCGTGACTTCTCGTGCAGAGAGTGAAACGGCCATCAGCGTCAAATTCCGTCAATCTGCCGGGCATCCCAGTAAACAGGGATAGACCCAATCAGCATGAAACATAGGCTGCGACCCGTCAATCACGGAAAAGCTTCGTGCGCTTCCGTGCCTGACACAGGTGTTTGCACGCCGGATCGCAACAGGGGGACGAGCCCACCATGCTGCTGCACGGGACCATGATGAGTGGCGCGTTGTTCTCGTGCCGGATGCAGCGAAACGATGAGTTTGATCCAGCCAGGTCGAAAGGAATGACCGCATGACGAGTTCAAGGCAATTTTCCTTTGGCCCTCATGGCCAAACAAATGACGATGATTTCCAATGGAATGACAATGGTCCCGGATGGGCCTTCGGTGGTCAGCAAGGGGATCGCGACGGTCATGAAGATCACTCCGCCGTTCACAAGGATCTCAATCTTCAGGTTGCCCCCACGACGACGTCCGGCGACTTCAACATGCATGCGGTGCTGGATTCGCCGGGACCGACCGACGGGCGGACGCTGATGATCGTGGTGTCCGGCTCGACCTACGACCACACCTATTGGGATTCACCCGTCGATGGCGGTCAGTACTCGTTCGTCGATGCGGCCAATCGTGCCGGATACGCGACGTTGAATCTGGACCGGTTGGGCCTGGGGTCGAGCGACAAACCGCCGGCTGATCTGACGACCATACAGGATCAGGCCGACGAGCTGCATCAGATCATTCAGTCCCTCAAGAGCGGGGAGCTGAGCAGCTATGGGTTCTCCAAGATCGTTCTCGTCGGCCATTCCCTGGGTTCGGCCATCGTGCAGACCGAGGCCGGCGACTACGGCGATTCCGATGCGCTCGTGCTCACGGGCTTCCGGCATGAGGTCAACCCGGCCGGCGCCGGGGAGCTCGTAACCAGTTTTCAACCGGCTGCCGGTCAGCCCGCTGGATACCTGACCCTCGAGAACAGGAATTTGTTCTATGATGTCGGCAACACCTCGTCCAAGGTCCTTGCCTGGGATGCCCAGCATATCGGCACCGGGACCGCTGCAGAACTGAACTTCGGGTTCGCTCTCGATCCCGCCCGCTCCGAGTCAATCTCGGCCCCGGTGCTCGAGGTCGTCGGCGATCACGATTTGCTGTTTCAGACCGATCCGTCAACCCTTGCGGCGGAGCGCGCGTTCTATCCGAGTTCGTCCGACTTCCAGCAACTCATCGTCAAGAATGCCGGTCACGACGTCACCCTGGAGAACAATGCGCAGCACACGTTCGAGCAGATTTTCGATTTCGTCCACAACGCGTTGTCGGCCAGTCATCATGACCTGATGCTGTAGCCAAATCCGCACGCCGGGATGTCTGGCGGCACGGGGTGCGGTCTATATCAACCGCAGCCCCTTCAAACTCGCATGCCCGTTCTTGCCGACGATGATGTGATCATGCACGGAAATCCCGAGCGGGCCGGCGATGTCGATGATCGCCTTGGTCATCTGGATATCGGCTTGTGACGGCGTCGGGTCGCCGGAGGGATGGTTGTGCACCAGGATCAGCGCGGTTGCGGATAATTCCAGCGCGCGCTTGATCACTTCGCGCGGATAGACCGGGGTGTGGTCGACGGTGCCGGTCTGCTGCACCTCGTCCGCAATCAGCTGGTTGCGCTTGTCGAGAAACAGCAGCCGAAATTGCTCCTTGTCGGCGAACGCCATGCTGGTCCGGCAATAGCCGATCACGTCGGTCCACGACGACAGCGCAACGCTGCGCTTGATTTCGCCTTTTGCAATCCGGTGTGCGGCGGCCGCGATCAGTTTGAGCTGGTTGACCGAGGCGTCGCTTGATCCCCTCGACCTCGCGCAGCCGCGCCTCCGGGGCGTGGATCACCTCGGCGAACGAGCCGAACTTTTTGAGCAGCTCTTTCGCCAGCGGCTTGGTGTCGCGCCGCGGGATGGCGGGAAACAGCGCCATTTCAAGCAGTTCATAATCGCTCAGGGCATCCGGCCCGGCCGAGTAAAAGCGTTCGCGCAGCCGCTCGCGATGGCCGTGATAATGCGGCGTCTCGTCGGGCTCGGTTTTGGGTTTACTGGTCCTGGCGGGCATCGGCACCAAGCATGCCGTGCCGGTCAGTTTTTGCAATCGCAAATTGCGCGGTGGTCATTGGCGGGCCGGCTCGCGGCCGACGGTCAGCGCCGTGACGAGGTCGATGGCCAGCGAAGCGGCGACGGCGGCGGCGCCGATCACGAACAGGACGGTGTAGTCCCCGCCGGTCCGCGCGAACAGGTATGAAAGTCCGTAGGCCCCCGCCGCCTGAAACAGGGCAAAAGTGGTCGTCGCCTGCGCCCAGGCGGCGCGCTGACTGGCGCTGGAGTGCGGCAGCAGCTCGTGAATGCGGCCGAGCACCAGCGGCACGATCCCCGGCGTAAAGCCGCCGACGGCGACGCTGGAGACGATCATGGCCGCCGGCGCCGAGCTCAGCGCCGGCAGCAGGATCGCGATTGCCTCGATCAGGAACGCAACCCGGAGCGCCGGGCCAAATCCCGCGCGGTCGGCGAGATGCCCTGATAGCAGCGGGCCGACGGTGGCGCCGATGCCGTAGAGCACCCAGTAATGCGAACCGGCCGATATGCCCTGGCCGAGCCCGCGTGCGACGAAGTCGACGAGGAACACCATGTGCGGCACCAGCGCCAGCGCGTTGAGGCCGTATTCGGCGCTCAGCACCCGGACGATGGTCACGCTCCGGCCGCGCGACGGAAGATGTGCGCCGGGCGCAGCTTCGGTCGCCGGCGCCTCGGCGGGCCATGCCTTCCAGCTCGCCAGCGTCAGAAGCGCCGACAACAGTCCAAGACCGTACCAGCTCTGCTTGAGGCCTTGCTGCAGCAGCAGCGGAACCAGGGTGCCGGACGCGGCCACGCCGAGGCCGACCCCGGCAAAGATCACGCCGCCGACCAGGCCGCGCTTGTTCGGCGCGACATGCGGCAGAATGGTTGACGCCGCGAGAACCATGATCACGCCGCCGGTCATCCCGGCGAGGAATCGCCAGCCAAAGAACCAGATGAACGAGAACGGCACCGAGCAGGCAAAGCAGCACAGTGAAGCCAGGACCATCA
The DNA here is from genome assembly GCA_963738765.1 of uncultured Alphaproteobacteria bacterium. Taxonomy (GTDB): domain Bacteria; phylum Pseudomonadota; class Alphaproteobacteria; order Rhizobiales; family Xanthobacteraceae; genus Bradyrhizobium. The sequence goes on from CAVTYA010000027.1 coordinate 186,897, forward strand.
TGGCGCGCAGCGCGCGAACCGCGCCGAGCCGGGAGCCGAGTTCGCGCGCGACCAGCGCGCCGGCGAGATAGCCGGCCAGATTGGCTGCCCCGAGATAGACCGCAGCCGCCGGGCTGAACCATTTTGCGGCGATCAATGCCGGGATCAGCGGCGTGTAGGCAAACCGCGCCAGCCCGAGCCCGACTAGCGAGGCGCAAAGGCCTGCCGCGGCGGACAGCCACACCGGCCCGCCCTCCTTGCGGTGACGGGAGGTTACGAGATGACTTGCGTTCGTGCTCGACATGGACATGGGTTAAGTCCGTTGCGGCCTGATGAAAAATGATCAGTTCAGATCGCAGCCATCGCTGACGGCGATGGCCGCGCGATCTTTTGCGCGAGCCGCGATCAGTGGCCGGCGCTCTGGCCGCCATCGACGTGCAGGATTTCGCCGGTCACGAAGCCCGCGCTCTCCAGGAACAGCACGGCGTCGACGATGTCCTGGCATCTCGCCCATCCGTCCGACCGGATGCAGATTGGCGAGGAACTCGTGGGTCTCGGGCGCATGCATCGGCGTCTTGATGACGCCGGGCGCAACCGCGTTCACGCGGATGCCCTTCTTCGCGTATTCGATCGCCAGCGATTTGGTCGCGGCGTTCAAGCCGCCCTTGGTCAGCGACGCCAGCACCGACGGCACGTTGCTGTTGGCATGATCGACCAGGCTGGTCGTGATCTGCACGATGTGGCCGGAGCCCCGCTTCAGCATTTCGGCGGCGACGCGCTGCGTGATGTGGAAGAAGCCGCCGAGGTTGATGCGCAAGGATCGACGCGATAATCTTCGTCGGTATAGTCGGTGAACGGCTTTGCGATGAAGATGCCGGCATTGTTGACCAGCGTGTCGATGCGGCCGAAGCGCTCGATCGCCTGCGAGACGATCCGCTCGCGCGGTCTTGCGGATCGGCGATGTCGCCGGCGACGGCCAGAATATCCGGATCCGCCGACGGCGTGATCGAGCGCGAATTGGCGACGACGCGAAAATTGCGATCGCGATAGGCCTTGACGAGGCCGCGCCGATGCCTTGCGATGCGCCGGTGATAATGACGACTTTCTGTTCTGCACCCATGATGGGCCTCCGTGATCTCGATGAAGCGGCGGGTTTGCTGCTCCGACGGAAATCAACTAGGCTCGTCCGGTGGCGCGAGCGAATGCCCGCTATTCGGCAGACACTCTTCCGCGTGCGCGATCGAATGGCCGCGGCGTTGCGGCTGGCTTCGCTCGAGAGCCGCGCGAAGTAGCGCTTCAGGCGCGGCACGGCGAAATCGACAAAGGCGCGCACCTTGGGCACCGACGAAGCGCCCGTGCGGCGCCAGCAGATGCACGGGCAGCGGCGGGTATTCGTCCTTGCCGAGCAGGATCTGCAGCCGCCCTCGCGCGATCTCGCTCGGCGACGTGATAGGAAAACAGGCGCGTGACGCCGTGGCCTTCCGACCGCCGACGCGACCGCCGCACGGACCGTGTTGACGACCAGCCGCGGCGCGAACGGCACGGTCCTTGGCACCGACGAGCCCTGCGGCGGCGGGAAGCTCCAGGAGTCCATGGCCGAAGTGCGTCATCGCGATGATCTGGTGCTTGGCGAGATCGGCCGGTTCGCGTGATCACCGGATGTCCGCGCCAGATAGGTCGGTGACGCCGCGATGACGCGGCGCACCTCGCCGAGGCGGATCGCGACGAACTCGAGTCGGCCAGATGCGCGATGCGCAGCGCGACGTCGATGCCTTCGTCGATCAGATTGACCGGCCGGTCGAGCAGATACAGGCTGTACCGTCACCGTCGGATGCTCGTCCATGAAGGCGTCGAGGATCGGCCGCACGAGTCCTCGCCGGTGATGACCGGTGCGGTCAGCGTCAGCGTGCCGCGCGGCGCCGAGCGATCGCCGGCCGCAACGATGTCGGCCTCCTCGAGATCGACCAGGACGCGGCGGCAGGCGGCGGCATAGCGCTCGCCGGCCTCGCTCAGCTTGAGCGAGCGGGTGGTGCGGTGAAGCAGTTCGGCGCCGACATGCGCTTCGAGGAAGGCGATGGCGCGGCTCACCGCCGCCGGCGATTTGCCGAGGCGTCCGGCCCGCCCCGGCGAGGCTGCCCTCGTCGACAGCCGACACGAAGACCTTCATCGCGTCGATGCGATCCATCTGCGCTTCCGGTCAGCGGATAACGGCCAGTGTCGGCAAAACGTCAGGCGATCATGCCCTGTCGGCCAGCTTTTGCAATCGCGGGATAGAGCGACGGCGGGGTAACTGCGCCCCGGCCCAATCAGGTTGCGGCGAGCGGCTTCTCGCCGTGGCGCTGCGACAGCGTGAAGATCTCGACGCCGGTTGCGGTCACGCCGACCGAATGCTCGAACTGCGCCGACAGCGAGCGGTCGCGCGTCACCGCGGTCCAGCCGTCGGACAGGATTTTCACATGCGGCTTGCCGAGATTGATCATCGGCTCGATGGTGAAGAACATGCCGGGCTTGAGCGCGACGCCTTCGCCGGGCCGGCCGATATGGATGATGTTCGGCTCGTCGTGGAACATGCGCCCGAGGCCATGGCCGCAGAAATCGCGCACCACGCTCATGCCCTGCGGCTCGACAAAGCTCTGGATGGCATGGCCGATGTCGCCGGTGGTGGCGCCGGGCTTGACCGCGGCGATGCCGCGCATCATCGCCTCATAGGTGACCTCGATCAGCCGCTCGGCCTTGCGCGCGATCGGGCCGATCGCATACATCCGGCTGGAATCGCCGTACCAGCCGTCGACGATGAAGGTGACGTCGATATTGACGATGTCGCCTTCCTTCAGCGCGCGGTCGCCGGGCATGCCGTGGCAGACCACGTGATTGATCGAGGTGCAGGTCGAATAGCGATAGCCGCGATACATCAGCGTCGCCGGATAGGCGCCATGGCTGAAGGCGAATTCGCGCACGAAATCGTCGATCCGCGAGGTCGGCATGCCCGCCTTGACGATGTCGGTGAGCTCGTCGAGGCATTTGGCCACCAGCGCGCCCGCCTTGCGCATGCCGGCGAAGGCGCTCGGTCCATGCAGCTTGATCTGGCCGGTCTTGCGCAAGGAGGTATCTGTGGCTTCGATATAGCTCATGGGCAGGTCATGTTTCGGCGGAAAAGAGGGCAGGAATTGCTGATTTGCTGCCTAATTTAATGATCGGGGCGGCCAGTGCAAGCCAAGGTTGCGCCGGTCAGCTGGTCAGCGAACTTCGACCATGGTTTCGACCGGCAGCGCGCCGCCGCGGACGCGGATTTCGCGCACCGGGTAGGGCACCTGGATGCCCTCGCGCTTGAAGGCGTCCCACAGCGCCAGCATCACGTCGCTCTTGACGTTGTCCATGCCGTCGGGATCGGCGATCCAGAAGGTCAGGGAGAATTTCATCCCGGCCTCGGTGAACTCGGTCAGGATGCAGTTCGGCGGCTTGCTCTTGATGGCGCGGGGCGCGGCCGCGGCAATCTCGATGGCGAGCTTGCAGACCAGCCGCGGATCGGCGTCGTAATTGGTGCCGAAGGTGACCTTCACCAGCGTGTTCTTGTCGGTGTAGGTCCAGTTGACGACCTTCTGCGTCACCAGATCCTCGTTCGGGATCAGGAACTCGCGGCCGTCGCCGGCGGCGACCGAAATATAGCGCGTCTTCATCGCGCTGATCCGCCCCGAGCTGTCGCCGATGGTGACGAGGTCGCCGGGTTTTACGGACTTGTCGACCAGCAGGATCAGCCCGCTGATGAAATTGGCAACGATCTTCTGCAGGCCAAGACCGATGCCGACGCCGGCAGCACCCGTGAACACCGCCAGCGCCGAGAGGTTGATGCCGACCGCGCCGAGCGCGATCGCGACCGCCACCACCATCAGCCCCATGCGGACCATCTTCACCAGCAGCACCTGGATCGACGGCGTCAGGTCGCTGGAGCGGTTGATCTGGCTTTCAGCGAAATTGGAGGCGATGTTGGTCAGCCACAGCGCCAGGATCAGCAGCGCGCCGGCCTTGATCAACAGCAGCGGCGTCAGCCGCAAGCCGCCGAGCACGACCGCAACGGAATCCGAGTCCAGCGCGTCCAGCGCAAAACCGAGCTGATCGACAATGCTCAGCGCCGCGACCACCCACGCCAGCACCGACACCAGCCTGACGATGAAGGCGTTGCGGATCACCGAGGTCACCAGCCGGATCAGCAGCCAGGCCAGCGCCAGCTTCGCGGCCACCATCAGCATGTAGCTGCGGCTCGGCCAGGTCGAATGGAACATGATGACCCGCGCCGCGATCACGGAGATCGCGAAAGCCGCGGTGGAGGCGCTGGACACCATCACGCGGGCAAAGTGCCGCAGCGGCAGCGGCCAGCGCATCGCGAGCTTGTTCATGTCGACGCGTGAGCGAATGGCGGTGTCCACCAGATAGGCAATACCGACCGCGGCCATCATCAGCCCGAACTGCAGATAGAACCAGGGCGAAGTGACCTCCGCGCCGATCGAATGCGCCGCGGAGTGCAGGAGTTCGACGATGTCCTTCAGCTCAAAATCCATAGGCAATTCTCGTTTCGGGGCCGGTTCGCCCGCAGTCAATATTGATTCGCGATGCTGGCCCGCAAAGTTGATTCGAATGTCCGGCAGATTCCCATAATCGGGCTGCGGACGCCATTGATACGGCCTGCCCGGCAGGCGAGTTAGGCCGATAAACCGGGCACATTGCCGCTATCGCCAGAAATGGGTTGGCGTCCAACTGTGGCGACGATAAGGATGCAATTGCAAGTATTTGCTCTGATTTAAAGAAGACTTCATGGCTTCCCTCGACGCGGTCAGCATAGCCATTCTCCTGGGCGCGGTTCTGGTGATGGCCGGGATCCTCTCCAGTCTGCTTGCGCTGCGCTTCGGCGCGCCGTTGCTGCTGGTCTTCCTGCTGATCGGCATGCTGGCGGGCGATTCCGGGCCCGGCCAGCTGCAGTTCGACGATGTCCGCACCACCTATCTGGTAGGCTCCGTGGCGCTGGCGCTGATCCTGTTCGACGGCGGCTTGAAAACGCGCTTCCAGAGCATCCGCACGGTGCTGGCGCCGTCAATGACGCTGGCCACCGCGGGCGTGCTCCTGACCGCGCTGATCACCGCACCGGTTGCCAAAGTTGCGCTCGACCTGAACTGGACCGAGGCGCTGCTGGTCGGCGCTGTGGTGGCGTCCACCGACGCTGCGGCGGTGTTTCTGCTGGTGCACACGCAAGGCCTGCGCCTGCGCCCGCGCGTCGGCGCGACGCTGGAGGCGGAATCCGGCACCAACGATCCCTTTGCGATCTTCCTCACCTTGATGCTGGTCGAATTCATCTCGCGCGGCGAAAGTTCGTTCATCCATATCGCGATGGAATTCGGCCGCGAGGCCGTGCTCGGCGCCATCTTCGGCGCGATCGGCGGGCGCCTCGTGGTGCTGGCGCTCAACCGCATGGCGCTGCCGCAGGGCCTGCACGCGCCGTTCGTGACCACCGCCGCGCTGGTGATTTTCGGCGGCGCCCAGATGGCGCACGGCTCGGGTTTTCTCGCGGTCTATCTTGCCGGCATCTTCATCGGCAACCGGCCGACCCGCGCGCATAATTCGGTGGTGACGTTCCTCGACGCCGCGACCTGGCTGGCGCAGATCGTGATGTTCGTGCTGCTCGGGCTATTGGTCTCGCCGCACCGGCTGCTCGGCAGCATCGGTCCGGCCGTGATCGTCGCCTTCGTGCTGATGCTGGTGGCGCGGCCAGTCGCGGTGTTTCTGTGTCTGATGCCGTTCAAGTTCAACTGGCGCGAAAAGGTTTTCATCGCCTGGACCGGCCTGCGCGGTGCGGTCGCGATCTTTCTCGCCTCGATCCCGATGCTGGTCGGCCTGTCGAAAGCCTATCTCTATTTCGACGTCGCCTTCGTCGTCGTCTTCATCTCGCTGCTGCTGCAGGGCTGGACCCTCGCGCCGGCCGCGCGGCGCCTGCACGTGGCGCTGCCGCGCGCCGAACGCGGCCCGCGGCGCGTTGAACTGGATCTGCCGGGCCAGCTCGAGCAGCAACTGGTCGGCTATCCCGTGCGCGCCAAAAGCCTGTATTTCCGCCGCGGGCTGATCCCGTCCTGGTCGAAGCCGACGCTGGTGATCCGCGAGCAGCACATCCTCACCCCGACCGAAGCCGATCCGGTCGCGCCCGGCGATTACCTCTATCTGCTGGCGCCGCCCGAAAAGGCCGAGGCGCTGGATCGTTTCTTCGTCGACATGGCGCCGAGTTCGGCGCCCGATCCGCATCTGCTCGGCGATTTCGTCGTCTCCGGCGAGCACACGCTCGGCGAACTCGCCGAGATCTACGGCGTCGCGGTGGATGAAGAACAGTCAAAACTGACGCTGTCTGATTATTTCGACATCCACCTCGACCACGCGCCCAAGGAAGGCGCCGAGCTCGCGCTCGATTCCATCGTGCTGGTCGCGCGCAGCCTCGGCGGCGGCAGGGTCAATGTGGTCGGCCTGAGATTGCCGGAAGACGAGGAAGCGGCTGCGCCCTTGACCCGCATGCAGAGGTTCAAGCGCAAGTTGGCGGAGATCTGGTCGTCGGTGGCGGGGGTCTAGAATCCTGCCAGACTAAGTCTGAGCTGCTTCGGCGACAAAGGTGCGCTCCCTCTCCCGCTTGCGGGGGAGGCATAGGCGGCCTACGGCCGCCGTCCTCAATCTAGAACGCCGATGCGAAGCATCGGCTATGGGTGGGGGTGCCGCCGCGAGTTACACTGCCCGCGTGGAGAGAATTCCTCCACCCGCTGCGCTCTTCGAGCGCAGCGACCTCCCCCGCAAGCCGGAGAGGTGAAGCGTCCTTCGAGCTGAGAATTACCCCTCGAGTGTGAACCCTACCCGCAACGCGACCTGATAATGGCGAACAGACCCATTTTCGATATGGCCCCTCGTTTGCACGACTTCGAACCATTTCATCTCGCGAACCGTCTTTGATGCGCGGGTGATCGCGTTCTGGACAGCATCCTCGATGCTTTTTTCGGAAGATCCCACGAGCTCCAGGATCTTGTAAACGTGATCCTTCATTTCGACAGCTTCCGGCATGGCTAGCCTCCGTTCTGACGTTGTTGGGCCAATCTCGGTCTATCTGCTCTTCCTCTCCGGGGTCTGATCGGATCAGGAGCGGAGTTCATTCTGAACGGGCTCTGCACCGTTTCAGTTCCACTGCTTCCGCGAGGTATCTTTAAATTCAGTTCGTAGGATGGGTAGAGCGAAGCGATACCCATCAGCCTCCTCGAGCTATTGATGGGTTTCGCGTCGCTCTACCCATCCTACATTTCTTCGTCCCGAGCATTGGTTGAGTGTGACCTTAACGACACGACGGGCAAATCACCAAAAGTCTGTCCAGCCCTCTCGACAAAAATATTCCGCTTGCCCTGATAGGGCAACTCAGTGGCATTTCTCCGCCCGTCTCACCCGAGAAGAGGGGCGGGTCGCGATCGTCACGAAACGCGCGGTGGGATGCGGTGGACGCGGAAGCTGCGACTGACGAGCGCGGCCGATGCGGACGGTGAAGTCGTGTGGTTCTGACACCCCGATGCTGGTGTCAAGCTTCGTGGAGATATCCGCGGGGCGACGGTGGCAACAAAGCCGGTCGCCGGGAAGAGCGCGCTATAAGCCGTAAAACCATTGCGCAGGGAAGGCCGGATGCTCTCCGCTGAACCTGTATGCTCGTGTGCGTGTTTTTGTGCATGTTTGCACACGAGACCGCGGGTGCAGCGCGCACCCGGTCTTCCCTGCGCCCTCTGTATTTTTGGGGGCTATGTCGATGCAAACCTTGGGCGAACAGCGCCGCGAGAGGGCGGACGTATGTCCGCCACAGGGCCGTCATTGCGAGCGAAGCGAAGCAATCCATCGTTCCGCGCGAAGAAAGAGTGGATTGCTTCGCTTCGCTCGCAATGACGATTTTGGCGTTTGAGGCTGCCTCTGGCCCTTGGTCGCGGAGGGGTGAGTTGCTATTTCCGCTGTTGAGGAACCTGCGGACTCTCTCTAATCTGGCCGCAGGCCGGTTAACGGCCTCGCGGTGGAAACGCAGGAGAACAACAACGATGTCCGGCTCGCTCGACGACCAGCTCGGCTTTGCGCCCGACTACGATTCCCCGGTCCCCTATATGCAGCGGACCCGCGATTATTACACCGCGATCGGCTACACCACGCCCTATCGCTGGGCGCATTATATCGATGCGCCGTTCCAGCCGCTGAAGAAGCCGCTGGCGCAATCGCGCGTCACCATCGTCACGACCGCCGCGCCGTACGATCCGGCCAAGGGCGATCAGGGCCCCGGCGCGGCGTACAATGGCGGCGCCAAATTCTACAAGGTCTATGACGGCGACACCTCGAAGCAGCACGATCTGCGCATCTCGCATATCGGCTATGACCGCAAGCACACGTCGGCGACCGACAACGGCACCTGGTTTCCGCTGCCGCAGCTCCTCAAAGCAACAGCCGCGGGGCGGATCGGCGAGGTCGCGCCGCGCTTCTTCGGCGCGCCGACCAATCGCAGCCACCGCGTCACCATCGATACCGATGCGCCGGAAATCCTGGCGCGCTGCCTCGCCGACAAGGTCGATGTCGCCGTGCTGGTGCCGAACTGCCCGGTCTGCCACCAGACGTCGGCCTTGGTCGCCCGCCATCTCGAAGCCAACGGCATTGCCACCGTGGTGATGGGATGCGCCAAGGATATCGTCGAGCACGCCGCGGTGCCGCGCTTCCTGTTCTCCGATTTCCCGCTCGGCAATTCCGCCGGCAAGCCGCACGATGTGGACTCGCAGGCGCTGACGCTCGAATTGGCGCTGCGTCTGTTGGAGACCGCCCCCGGCGCCCGCACCACGATGCAGTCGCCGCTGCGCTGGAGCGCGGACGCCTCCTGGAAGCTCGACTACAACAACGTCGCGCAGATGAGCCCGGAAGAACTGGCGCGCCGCCGCGCCGAATTCGACAAGCAGAAAGAGATCGCGCGCGGCAACCGGGCGGCGTGAGCTTCACCTCTCCCAAAGGGAGAGGTGAAGAACAGGAACATTCGTCATTGCGAGCGAAGCGAAGCAATCCATCTCTCCACGCAAAGAAAGAATGGATTGCTTCGCTTCGCTCGCAATGACGCCCGCAGGAGGACGCTTACGTGACCCGACCGTTCGAAGGCGTGAAGATTCTCGACTTCACGCAGGTGCTGGCCGGCCCCTATGCCAGCTACCAGCTTGCGCTGCTCGGCGCCGATGTCATCAAGGTGGAGCGGCGCGAAGGCGAGGACATGCGGCGCACGCCGCTGAGCCGCGAATGGGCCGAACGCGGTCTCGCCCCCGGCTGGCAGGCGATCAACGGCAACAAGCGCAGCCTGACGCTCGACCTCTCGAAGCCGGACGCGATCACGATCGTCAAAACAGCTCGCCGCTCAGGCCGACGTGGTGATGGAGAATTTCCGTCCCGGCGTGATGGACAAGCTCGGCATCGGCTACACAGCACTGTCGGAGATCAATCCAAGACTGATCTATTGCGCGATCTCTGGGTTTGGGCAGACCGGCCCGGAGCGCAATCGGCGCCGGCTATGACGGCAAGATCCAGGCGTTGTCGGGCATCATGGCGATCACCGGCCACGAAGAGACCGGGCCGACCCGCGCCGGCTTTGCGGTCTGCGACGTGCTGTCCGGCGCCACCGCCGCGTTCGGCGTGTCGAGCGCGCTGTTCCAGCGCACCCATACCGGCAAGGGGCAACTGGTCGACGTCTCCATGCTCGAGGCGACGCTGGCGTTCCTGTCGGGACAGGTGGCGGATTACTCCGTCGCCGGCCACCGTCAGCAACTCTCCGGCAATCAGGCCGTCAGCCGCCGGCCGACCGCCAATCTGTTCAAGGCGGGGGAGGGCTATCTGCTGCTGGCCGTGAACAGCGAGAAGCAATATCGCGCGCTGATGACCGCGCTCGGCCGCGCCGAGGTGCTGGAAGACCCGCGCTTCGTCGACTGGTTCGCGCGGCAGGAAAACGAGCCGGCGCTGCGCGCCATCATCGAGGAGGCGCTGTCGCAAAAAGATCCGCGCGAGTGGGAAAAAATCCTCGACGCGGCCGGCGCGCCCTGCGCCAGCATCTGGAAGATCGAGGAAGTGATCGATCACCCGCAGATCGCGGCGCGCGACGCGGTTCAGGAGATCGATACGCCCTATGGCCGGCTGCGCTTTGCCGGCAGCGGCTTTCAGCTCGCCCATGGCGGCGGCCGGCTCGATCCCATGGCGCCGGCACTCAGCGCCCACACCGACGAGGTGCTGGCCTCGCTCGGCTACGACGCCCAGGCGATCGCGGATTTGCGCGCGCGCGATGTGGTCTGAGCGAAGTTTGGAACGCGAACTCGTGAATACAAGAGGCGTTCAAATGTTTGCGTGGGCCAAAACCAGCGCCTATCTATTGGGACCGCGCGACGAGCGCGGCGTAAGTCGATAATGGCGAGACCGGACCGGCCATGCAGAACGAGGGTGAGACAGGTCTGAGCCGGCGCGATCTGCTGGCGCTGGTCGGATCGGTCGCCGGCAGCGCCGCGATGTATCAGGCCATGACCAGCCTCGGCTTTGCGTCCGAGTCCACCTATAACGGGCCGATCAAGCTGGAAGGCGATACCAAAGGCGCCTCGGTCTTGATCCTCGGCGCGGGGCTTGCCGGCATGACGGCGGCGCTGGAATTGCGCGCGGCCGGCTACAAGGTCCAGATGCTGGAGTTCAACAGCCGTCCCGGCGGCCGCAACTGGACGCTGCGCGGCGGCGACAGTTTTACCGAGCTCGGCGGCGCGACGCAGACCTGCGACTTCGAGGACGGCCTCTATCTCAATCCGGGGCCGTGGCGGATTCCCTATCATCACCGCGCTTTGCTCGATTATTGCAAGCGGCTCGGCGTCACGCTCGAACCCTTCATGCAGCTCAATCACAACGCGCTGCTGCACGCCTCCAGTGCGTTCGACGGCAAGCCGCAGCGCATCCGCGACATCAAGACCGATTTTCAGGGCCACGTCTCGGAATTGCTCGCGAAGGTCACGCAGCAGAGCAAGCTCGACGAAGCGGTGTCGGTGGAAGACAAGGAAATCCTGCTGCAGGCGTTGCGGTCGTGGGGCGCGCTGGACAAGAACTATGCCTACAAGGCCAATCTGATCTCGGCGGATTACCGCGGCTATGCCAAGGCCCCCGGCGGTGGATTCGGCGCCGCGCCGATCGCAGGCGAGCCGATCAAACTGTCGGAGATCCTGCAGTCCCGGCTCTGGCGCTATCTGCAGAGCTTTGCGCTTGCATCAATTCCAGACCACCATGTTCCAGCCGGTCGGCGGCATGGACATGATCGGCAAGGCGTTCGCCCGCGAAGTCGGCGACCTCATTCACTACGATGCCAAGGTCACCCGCATTCAGCAGGACGATGGCGGCGTCACCGTCACCTATGTCGAATTCGAAAACGCCGGCGACGCCGCAACAGGCCAAGGCCGACTGGTGCGTCTGCACCATTCCGCTGTCGATCCTGAGCCAGATTCCAGATCGACGTCGGCGCCGCGCATGAAGGCGGCGATCGACGCGGTACCCTATGCGTCGTCGGTCAAGATCGGCCTGCAGTTCAAGCGCCGGTTCTGGGAAGAGGACGAGGCGATCTACGGCGGCATCACCTATACCGACTTGCCGATCCGGCAGATCGCCTATCCCAGCAGCGGCTTCAACCAAAGCGGCCGTGGCGTGCTGCTCGGCGCCTATGTGTTCGAGGGCGCCAATGCCTACGAATTCACCTCGATGGCGCCGGCGGAGCGGGTCGCGCGCGCGGTCGAATTCGGCGCCCGCATTCATCCGCAATACCGCGCCGAGTTCGAGAACGGCGATCGCGGTGGCCTGGCATCGGGTGCCTTTCACTTTGGGCTGTGCCGGCAAGCTGGACCGAGAAGACGCGGGCGGAGCACTACGACAATCTGTGCCAGATCGACGGCAGGATCGTGCTCGCCGGCGAACACGCCTCCTACATTCCGGCGTGGCAGGAGGGCGCGATCCTGTCGTCGCTCGACGCCATCACGCGGCTGCACGAACGTGTGGTCAGGACCTGATGTGATGTCGCCGATCCGGATCACAGCAGTGAGAGCGTACTCGACGAGGCCACGCAGCCGATTTCCGGCCGCTGTGCTGGGCCTGACCATGATGTCACTGGCAACGGCGCACGCCGACGAAGAATCCCGTTCGCGGTCCCCGGCGCTGAGCACGGGGTTCAGATTTACCGAAACGACCGGCGAGGAACTGTTCGCGAGCGCCTGCCGGGGCTGCCATATGCCCGACGGCAAAGGCGCGGTCGGCGCGGGCACGTATCCCTCGCTCGCCAAAGACAGCAATCTCGCGACGGCAAGTTTTCCCGTCCATATCGTGGTCCGGGGCCAGCGGGCGATGCCGCCGGTCGGCGCGATGATGAACGATGCCCAGGTCGCCGCCGTCGTCAATTATGTCCGGACGCACTTCGGTAACGAGTACCGCGACGCGGTCAGCGCCGAAGACGTCAAGCTGGCCAGGCCGGAGAAATGATCGCCATCAGGGGGAGACGACAATGAAATATGGAATGCTCGCGCTGGCCGCGTTGCTGCTCGGCTCAAGCGCTGTTCACGCCGAGATCGTGCGCTATCCGATTCCCAATTCGACGTTTCCGATCGCCCAGGCGGTGCGGGTATCGGGCGATGCCGTCACTTACTACGTCAGCGGTCAGGTGCCGCCGATGATCAACAAGGACGCCGATCCGGCCAGCCCGCAGGCCTATGGCGACACCAGGACCCAGACCGTCGGCGCGCTCAACAAGATCAAGGCGATCCTTGAAGGGCAGGGGCTCGGGATGGGCGATGTCATCAAGATGCAGGTGTTTTTGGTCCACGATTCGCGCGCTCCGATGGACTTCAAGGCGTTCATGGAGGGATACACCCAGTTTTTCGGCGGCGCGCAGCCAAATCTGCCGGCGCGCTCTGTTGTCGGCGTCGCCGCGCTGGCCAATCCCGGATTTCTGGTCGAGATCGAAGTCGTCGCGGCGAAAGACTCAAAATAGCTTTGGGCCAATCGAATTGAAGGGTGGATGAGATGCGTTGGATTTCCAGTTCGAATGTTGGGTGGCGGCCGCGTCGCCTCGTCGTGCTGTCGGCTGCGGCCCTGTTGTCGGCAGCCTTGGCAGCGCCCGCACAGGCGGCGACCGAAGGTCTGAACCCCAACCAGCAGCGCGCCTTCGACATCTACAAGGAGCTGATCGAGATCAACACGGTGACCGCGACCGGCGATACCGCGAAGGCGGCCGAAGCCATGGCCGCACGGCTGCGCGCCGCGGGATTTCCCGATGCCGACGTTCACGCGTTCTCGCCGGCGCCGCACAAGGGCAACCTCGTCGCGCGCCTTCGCGGCAGCGGCGCGCGCAAGCCGATCCTGCTGCTGGCACATATCGATGTGGTCCCGGCCAGCCGCGAGGACTGGTCGACCGACCCGTTCAAGCTGATCGAGCAGGACGGCTATTTTTATGCACGCGGCAGCGGCGACGACAAATACATGGCGGCGTCCTACATCGCCAATCTCATCCGTTACCGGCAGGAAGGTTACAAGCCTGACCGCGACATCATCGTGGCGCTGGAGACCGACGAAGAGATTTTGGACAAGGATGGGCTCGGCATTCAATGGCTGCTGAAAAATCACCGCAACCTGATCGATGCCGAATTCGCGCTCAATGAAGGCGGCGGCGTCGGGCTGAAGGACGGCAAGCCGATCCGCACCTCGGTGCAGACCAGTGAAAAAGTCTCGGTCAGCTACGCGCTGACGGTCAAGAACAAGGGCGGACACAGTGCCGCTCCGGTCAAGGACAATGCGATCTACCGGCTGGCTGCGGGATTGACCCGGCTTTCGACATTCGACTTTCCGGTGAAGCTGAACGAGACGACCCGGGCCTATTTCGAACGTACCGCCGAGATGGCGGGCGGCCAGGTGGCCGGCGATCTGCGCGCGGTATTGTCGGGACAGACCGATCCCAGTTCGTTGCCGGTGGTGCGTCTTTCCGCCAATCCGGGCTTCAATGCGCAATTGCGAACGACATGCGTCGCGACGTTGCTGGAAGGTGGCGTCGCGATCAATGCGTTGCCGCCGGTGGCGACCGCCAAGGTCAATTGCCGGGTCATGCCCGGCGAGCCGATCGACGGAGTCAAGGCCACGCTCCAACAGGTGCTGGCGGACGACCAGATCGTGGTGACGCAGATTGATCCGCCGACGCTCAGCGAACCTTCTGCGCTCAGCAACGACATCATCGGTCCGATCACAAAGCTGTCGGCTGAATTCTGGCCCGGCGCGGTGGTGGTGCCGGTCATGAGCGCCGGTGCCACCGACGGCAGCTACCTGCGCAACGCGGGCATACCGACCTACGGCCATTCCGGGTTGGCAGGCGACATCGCCGAATTCCGCGCGCATGGCCGCGACGAGCGCATCCCCGTCAAATCGTTTTTTGAAGGCGGTGAATATCTGTACCGGCTCGTCAAGGCCTTCGCCGGCGGTCAATAATGCAAATCAAGCGAAAGGCCCCAGCCATGGGCCGAGGCCTTTCATCGTCTGACATTTGTTCGCGCTTAGTACACGCCGTTGCAGACGTTGACGCGGCGCGGGCCAAATTCGGTGAAGACCGTCTTGTAGCAGCTGCCGCCGACATAGAACGCCGACCCATAGTAGCGGCCATGACGATAACCGCCGCCCCAGTGACCGCCGAATCCATGCCCGCCACCGTGCACGCCGTGTCCGCCGCCATGGCCACCACCAGCCGAAGCAGGCGCGACAGCGGCAGCGGTCAAGGCGAGTGCGGCGATGGCCGCGAAGGAAATTTTGCGAAACATTTGTATTCTCCTGTGCAGGACATGATTGCCCGATACCGCCATGAGACGTGCGCGACACGAAAATAGTTCGAAGGAATTTTATGAACGCGTATTCAGCAAGTGCCGATAAATACTGGATTTGTTGGCGATGATGATCCCAGGCGGCAGCTGCGCCGCGCCGGCCTCAGGTCGGCAAAGGTCCACCCGACAACACCTTCACGCCGCCGAACGCGCTGACGCGTCCGTTGCGCACCATCACGATCTGGGTCGCGAGCTGGCGCATCTCGGCCGCGTCGTGGCTGACATAGACCATCGGCACATGGGCCTCGTCGCGCAGCCGCACCAGATAGGGCAGGATCTCGACCTTGCGGCTTTCGTCCAACGAGCCCAGCGGCTCGTCCAGCAGCAGCAACCGCGGCTTCGACAACAGCGCGCGGCCAAGCGCCACGCGCTGACGTTCGCCGCCGGAGAGTTTTCCGGGGCGGCGGTCCAGCAGGCCGGCGATATCGAGCAGTTCGGTGACGCGCTTGTGCTGGGCCGGATCGTCCGGCAGCCGGTTCATGCGCCGGCCATAGTCGAGATTCTGCCGGACATCGAGATGCGGAAACAGCCGCGCATCCTGGAACACATAGCCGATGCGGCGCCGGTGCGGCGGCACGTGCACGCGCGCGGCGATGTCGTCGAGCGTCTCGCCGTCGATCGAGATGACGCCGCGATCGGGCCTCAGCAATCCGGCGATCATGTTGATCAGCGAGGTCTTGCCGGCGCCGGAAGCGCCGAACAGGCCGGTGACGCGGCCTTCGCTGGTGAAGGAGGCTTCGATCGAGAACTCGCCGAGCTGTTTTGTGACGTCGACGCGCAGCATGGTCAGTTCCCGTGCAGGCGTTTGGTGGCGCGCCGCGCGAACCATTCGGAGGCGATCAAGGCGCCCATCGCGATCACGATGGAAATCAGCACCAGCCGCCCAGCGGCGGTGTCGCCGTCAGGCGTCTGGATCAGCGAATAGATCGCGGATGAAATGGTCTGGGTTTCGCCGGGAATGTTGGAGACGAAGGTAATGGTGGCGCCGAACTCGCCGATCGCCTTGGCAAAGCCGAGCACCATGCCGGCCAGTACGCCCGGCAGCGCCAGCGGCAATGTCACTGATACAAACACCTGCCAGGGCGCGGCGCCGAGCGTGCTTGCCGCCTGTTCGAGCCGGCGGTCGATCGCCTCGATCGACAGCCGCATCGGCCGCACCAGGAGCGGAAACGACATCACGCCGCATGCGAGTGCAGCGCCAGTCCAGCGAAACGCGAACACGATGCCGAGATGGTCGGCGAGCCAGGCGCCGACCAGGCCGCGGCGGCCGAACGTCAGCAGCAGCAGATAGCCGGTAACGACCGGCGGCAGCACCAGCGGCAGATGGATAGCCGCATCGAGGACGGATTTGCCCCAGAAGTCGCGCCGCGCCAGCAGCCACGCCAGCGCGATTCCGAACGGCGTCGCCACCAGCGTTGCGATGATGGCGACCCGCAGCGACAGCAGGATCGCGGTCCATTCGGTCGGCGAGATATCGAACATCAGGTCGTCGGGCTGACCAGGAACTTGAAGCCGTATTTTTCCAGAATGGCCTTTGCTGCCGACGAGCGCAGGAACGCGAGATAGTCCGATGTTTCCGGCTTCGCGGTCGTCGTCGCCGCTACCGGATAGATGATCGCCGGATGCGAATCGGCCGGGAAGGTGCCGACGATCTTGACGCCGGGTTCGACCTTGGCGTCGGTGGAATAGACGATGCCGAGGACTGCTTCACCGCGCGCCACCAGCGTCAGCGCGGCGCGCACGCTTTCGGCCATCGCGAATTTCGGCTCGGCCGCCTGCCAGGCGCCGAGCTTCTCCAGCGCCGCCTTGGCATATTTGCCGACCGGCACCGCCTTGACGTCGCCGGTCGCGATCTTGCCGTCGCCGGCGAGTTTGGCGAGGTCGAAGCCTTGGCGCGATCGTCACGTTGTCGATCTTGGAATCCTTCGGCGCGATCAGCACGATGCTGTTGCCGAGCAGATTGACCCGGGTCGGCTCGTTGATGTTCTTCTTCGACGTGGCGTAGTCCATCCAGTCGGTGTCGGCGGACACGAACACGTCGGCCGGCGCGCCCTGTTCGATCTGTTTGGCCAGCGCCGAGCTGGCGGCATAGCTCGCGATGATCTTGACGCCGGTCCTGGCGGTATAGGCGGCGTCGATGTCGTCGAGCGCGTTCTTCATCGAGGCGGCGGCGAACACCGTGAGCGTCTTGTCCTCCGCGGCGGCGGGCGAATGGCTCGCTGCGAGCAGAATGATGAAGGCAACAAAAATTCCGGCAAGACGATGCATGGGAAGCGCTCCGTGCGTGCTTGCGGGCGCTGTCGCGCGCGCAAATCAGGCGTTGGTTGGGTCAGGAATGCGACAGGCGGAAGCGCTGTTCCGGTGAACCCAAAGGACTTACGGTCGATCGGGATATCGCTATTGGCCGACAATATCAGGCTGGCCGACCGGGTAAAGGCGACCGTTTGTCTACCTTCTACTCCGTCGGCAGGATCGCAATCGAGACCGAGTTTTCCCTGGTGCCGCTGACCTGCAGCACGAACGGGCTCGCCGAAAGCTCGTATTTCATGGTCTTGCGGATGCCGTCGCAATCGGTGGCGCCGCTGAAACCCTTCGGCTTCACGAAATGGCCGTCCTGCACCACATCGACCCAGCCGCCGGCGGAAAGGCTGATCGTATAGAGGCCCGCCTTGGGTGCGGTCTTGATGCTGGTGAAGCCGGCAAAAGTGCCGTCCTTGGGCGCCCGCTCGGGCGGTGTCGGCAGCCTGGCGTGCCGACCAGCGCGCGCCGCTCACCGAGCGGCCAGCGGTGATCCGCCCTCGCTCGATCGGCCATCTGAACTTGTCGCAGCCGCTCGGTTCTTCCGCCGCCCACGCAGGGGCGGCGCCAAGCAGCAGCAACGCGACAACGACAAATTTGCGCACGATCAATCCACTGCAATCATGACGTCGGAGGCCTTGATCACGACAGTGGCTTTGCCGCCCGCCTTGATGCCGAGTTCATCGACGGCTTCGTTGGTGATGGAGGAGGTCACGATCTGGCCGCCGCCGATATCGACGCGGACATGCGAGGTGGTCGCGCCCTTCTTGACTTCGACGACGGTGCCCGTGATCTGGTTGCGTGCACTGATGCGCATGACGAATCCCTATAAAATGCATGGCCCAAGCGCGAACATGCCGCGCAGTTGTGGCTTTTGACTGAAATTTGAAGGTGGGACCAACGCCCCTGTCGAGACGCGCGCTTACGGCGTGGCGTCGGGCAATAGTAGCGCATTTCGGCGCCGCAGGAATAGCCGGCTGACGAAGAATCATTGCTTGGCATCCGGCGCGTTGCAGCACCGCCTTGCAGGCGGCCGGGAGTGCGGCCATGGTCATCGGCGGTCGCGGTTTCGGTGGCGTCGGCGATGGCTTCGGATGGATCATCGAATCCTTGAACCAGTAGGCGAGGTCGCCGGGCTTGCAGCCTTCGCCCCCCGACTGAGACGGCTGGCTCTGACATTCCTTGTTGCCCTCCGGGCATCTCATGCGGATGTGGAAGTGATAGTCGTGGCCCCACCACGGCCGGATCTTGGAAAGCCAGCTGCGGTCGCCCTTGGCCTCGCGGCACAGCGCCTTCTTGATCGCGGCGTTGACGAAGATGCGCTGAACGCTGGGCTCCTGCGCGGCGTCGCGGAGCACCAGAACGTGGCCCGGCGTGAACACCTTCGGATCGACGTCGAGCCGGTCGTCGCGCACCATCATGACCGCCGACATTTCCTCGCGCTCTTCGCGCGACAACATGTGGTCCGGCATCGGCGTCAGCCAGATGTCGGCATCGAGCCCGATCTGATGGCTGGCATGGCCGGTCAGCGCCGGGCCGCCGCGCGGCTGGCCGATGTCGCCGACCAGTATTCCGGGCCAGCCGGCATCCTTGTGCGCCTTGACCGACAGCCGCTTCAACAGCGCGATCATGTCGGGATGACCCCAATTGCGATTGCGCGACAGTCGCATCACCTGCCAGGTGTCGCCGTTGAGCGGCATCTGCTCGCCGCCGGCGATGCAGCCGTGGACGTAGGAGCCGATCGACCGCGTCGGCATCGCCGCCGGCAACACCTTGCGCGCGAACAACTCCTTGGCGCCGACCTTGGGATCATTGGGATTGGCGAGCGGCGGCAGCGGCTTTGGATTGACGCTGCCCTTGTCCTGCGCCGACGCCGCGCCGGCGCCGAACAACATGACCGATAGGCTCAGCAGGATCAGAACCAGGCGGGGCATCATGGGGGTCACTCTGACGGCGCCAGCGTAGCATGGAATCGGCGGGCCTGGACAAGCGGGGCAATCGCAATTGCTTGATCTCCCACAGCCTGTCGCGGCCTGCCGCGAAGTTAAGATTAACCGGCATAGCCGGCTCTCCGACGCGCGTCCCGGTCTTTACAAAGCTTATGCGAAAACGACATCATGCGGTCCGTGAAAAATTGCGGCGGCAGGGCGTAACCATGAAACGGGTTTGGGGCAGGCGGCTCGCGATGGCGGCTGCGATCGTCGTGTCGGTCTTGGCACTGTCGCCAGCGCGCGCCGATGTCGTGGTGCAGATCGACAAATCGTCCCAGCGCATGTCGGTCAGCGTCGACGGCGCGGCGCGCTACAACTGGCCGGTCTCGACCGGCCGCAGCGGCTACGGCACGCCGAGCGGCGTGTTTCATCCGCAATCGATGGCGCGGCATTATTTCTCGCGCAAATATTATAACGCGCCGATGCCGCACGCGATCTTCTTCTATCACGGCTTCGCCATTCACGGCACCAACGACCTCGCGCGGCTCGGCGGTCCCGCCTCGCACGGCTGCGTCCGGCTGCATCCCTCGCATGCGGCGGCGCTGTTCGCACTGGTCCAGCGCAACGGACCTCGCAATACGCGCATCGAAATCAACTAAAGTAGGGTGGCCGCAAGCTGGTTTTAACCGTTCGATAACCCTGCAAATCATTGGCGGATTTTGATGCGCGAAGCCGGATTTCGCGCATTCATTGTGCATATCGCCGCGTGTGCATACCGGATGCGAGCCGCTTGCGATGTTTCCCCGTGTATTTGCGGAAGGCGCCGATAGCCTACGCGTGAAACTACACGCATGACGAGAGTTCGCCGCTTTAACTGGCAGCCGAAACCCCGGCGCGAGATCGGCCGAATCCGCAAGAGATACCATTTTTTCAGACACTTATCGGAGAACATGACACGCAGAATGCGAGTGGGGCGTGGCAATGCCGAAGATCCGGCCAAAGACAACCAGGAAATCGAAGCACAGGGCGATCGCCCGCATCCCCGGCCGGCCGGCAAAACCCAGTCCGAAGCTTTCCGGCTGCGGCCGGCGCATGTCCCGCGAGATCGGCGAGATCGTGCGCAAGCGCGCCGAGGCCGAGGCCGCGATCGCCGAGGCGCGCAAATCGCACGAGCGGCTGCGCGAGGCGATCGACATCCTGCCGCAGGGCATCGTGTTCCTCGACGCCGAAGGCCGCTACATTCTCTGGAACAAGAAATATTCGGAGATCTACAACCGCAGCTCGGACCTGTTCGAGCCGGCGCGCGGCTGCAGGACACCATCCGCATCGGCGTCGCGCGCGGCGACTATCCGGAAGCGATCGGCCGCGAGGAAGAATGGATCGCCGAGCGGCTGACCAAGCTCTACCAGCCCGGCGAGCGCCACGAGCAGACCCTGGCCGACGGCCGCGTCATCCTGATCGAGGAGCGGCTGACCGAGGACGGCGGCGTCATCGGCCTGCGCGTCGATATCACCGAGCTGAAGCAGCGCGAGGCCTCGTTCCGGCTGCTGTTCGACAGCAATCCGGTGCCGATGATCGTCTGCGCGCTGGACGGCGAACGCATCCTCGGCGTCAACGACGCCGCGGTCGAGCATTACGGCTACAGCCGCGCCGAATTCGAGAAGCTGACGATCCGCAACTTGCAGGCCTTCGACAGCCGAACTGCCGTGGGCCGGAGACCGCTCCAGCGACGAGCAGGCGGCGCGAACCTGGAAGCATGTCCGGGCCGACGGCGCGCTGATCGATCTGGCGATCTATTCGCGCCAGCTCATCTATGGCGATCAGCCGGCCATGTTGCTGGCGCTGATGGACATCACCGAGCGCAAGCGCGCCGAGGCGCGGCTGGCCTTCATGGCCCAGCATGACGGCCTGACCGGGCTGCCGAACCGCAATCTGCTGCGCCAGCAGATGGACGACATCCTGCTGCACACGCGCCGCAGCCGCCGAGAAGGTCGCGGTGCTCGTGCTCGGCCTCGACAATTTCAAGGCGGTCAACGATACGCTCGGCCACGGCATCGGCGACAAGCTGTTGCGCGGCGTCGCCAAGCGGTTGCGCTCGACGTTGCGCGAGGAAGATACGCTGGCCCGCCTCAACTCCGACGAATTCGCGATCGTCCAGAGCGGCGTGGCGCGCCCCGAGGACGCGGTGCTGCTGGCGCGGCGCCTGCTGGAGGCGATCGGCGATCCCTATCTGCTGGACGGCCATTCCGTCGTCGATCGGCGCCAGCATCGGCATCGCGATGTCGCCCGGCGACGGCGACGAGTCCGAAAAACTGCTGAAGAACGCCGACATGGCGCTGTCCCGCGCCAAGAACGATTTGCGCGGCACCTTCTCCTTCTTCGAGGCCGAAATGGATGCGCGCGCCCAGACCCGCCGCAAGATCGAGATCGATCTGCGCGACGCGATCCAGAACGACGTGCTGCGGCCGTACTATCAGCCGCTGGTCGATCTTGCGACCGGACGGATCACCGGCTGTCGAGGCGCTGGTGCGCTGGCCGCATCCCGAACGCGGCATGATTTCGCCGGCCGAGTTCATTCCGGTCGCCGAGGAGACCGGCCTGATCAATGCGCTCGGCGGGCTGATGCTGCGCCGCGCCTGCATGGATGCGGCGCAATGGCCCGACGACGTCCGCGTCGCGGTCAATTTGTCGCCGCTGCAGTTTCGCGTCGGCAATCTGCTGTCGGTGGTGATGGACGCGCTGAAGCAATCCGGCCTGCCCGCCACGCGGCTGGAACTCGAGATCACCGAGACGCTGCTGCTGGAAAAGAGCAGTCAGGTGCTGGCCACGCTGCACGCGCTGCGCTCGCTCGGCGTTCGCATCTCGATGGACGATTTCGGCACCGGCTATTCCAGCCTGAGCTATCTGCGCAGCTTTCCGTTCGACAAGATCAAGATCGACCAGTCGTTCGTGCGCGACCTCGGCGCCAACCGCGATGCGCAGGCGATCGTGCGTTCGATCATCAGCCTCGGCATAGGGCCTCGGCGTCACGATCACGGCCGAAGGCGTCGAGACCGAAGCCGAGTTGAGCTGCCTGCGCGACGAGGGTTGCCACGAGGGACAGGGCTATCCTGTTCAGCCACGCGCGGCCCAATGCCGAGATCGTCAAGCTGCTGAAGGCGCAGCACGGCGCGGAAGACGAAGCGGCGCTGGTGGCGTAAGGTCGTCGAGATTGAGAACGGCAATGCGACCCAACGGGTCGCGAATGCGCAGAATGCTCTCTCGACTCGTCGTCGCCCGGCTTGATGTACGGTGCGGGTCTGGCACATCGCGTCATGTCGGCTCACAGCCGGCTTACGCGGTCACATGCTTGCCCGCGACGTCTGGTCTCTCAAGGCTTTGAGAAGTTCTTCGGCCAAAAAGGGTTTGATCAGGACGGAGACACCTTGCGAGGAAATCGCGATCACCGTTTGCGACCTGATGTCGCCGGTCATCACGATGGCCGGTACGTTTCGCCCAAGGACGGCCCGCAGGCGATTGACGGTCTCCATGCCATCCGGTGAGCCACGAAGATTATAGTCACACAGCAGCACATCAGGACTGAGGCCCTGGTCCCTGACCAGGGTCAAGGCTTCCGTCGTCGTTGCAACGATCGTGGCGTCAACCCCTTTTTCCTTCAACAATCTCCTGAGTGCCATCCGCACGGACGCCTCGTCCTCGATCGCGAGGACGTTGCCGAGGAAGGCGTCATCGCGAGGATGCACCGTCGTCGCTGCAGCCGGCGCCTTGACGCACGATCGACCGCGCGGAACCTCGATGAAAAACCGGGTACCCTTTCCGGGAATTGAGCGTACCTCGATGTTGTGCTGCAGGATTTCCCCGAGCCGCTTCACGATCGCAAGGCCCAGACCGAATCCGCCGCGCTCGGCGCCGTCGGTCCCCTGATAGTATTCATGGAAGATGTGCGGGAGCTCGTCTTCGGTGATGCCGACGCCACTGTCCCAGACTTCAATGCGAACGTTGTCGCCGGCCCGCCGGCAGCCCAACAGAATTCTTCCCTTGTCCGTGTATCGGATCGCATTCGACAGCAGGTTGCGGATCATCTCCGCGAGCATGCGCCGGTCACTGCGGATGGTGAGTTCGGAACGGACGATGCAGAGCTGGAGTCCTCTTTCCAGTACCGGCGCGGCGAAGTCGCCGGCCAGCGACTCGAAGATTTCGCCCACCGAAAACTCGCTTACCGATGGATGCAGGTTGCCGGATTCCAGCCGGTTCACGTCGAGCAGGCTCGACAGGATGCTGGTCATGGTGTCCAGGGATTGCCCGATTCCGGAGACAAGATTGCGGGTGTCACCGGCTGGATGGTGTAGCTCGAGCGCCGCCTGCAGAAGTTTCAGGGTTTGCAATGGCTGTCGCAGGTCATGGCTTGCGGCGGCCAGAAAGCTCGATTTGGCGCGATCGGCCATTTCTGCCGATTTCCACGCGAGCGACAGCTCCTCGTTAAAGCGCTTGCGTGCGGTAACATCGGTCGTGAGCCCACTGATGTGCACAGGCTTTCCGGCTGCCCCGAACTGAACGATCGCAATCTGTTCCAGCCAGACTTCACCGCGATCCGGCCGCCGGTAGCGGAATGAGATCGCAATCGAGGACCGCTCCGGACGGGCGCCGTCGAGGCACGATGCTACAAGCGGCTGATCTTCGGGATGGATCTGTTTCAGCCATTCAGTCCCGGTGAGAACCTGTTGCGCGTCCAGACCGAGGATATCGGTTGCATTTTGGCTGAACCGTATTTCGTCGCCAGGCACGTCCCAATCGAAGGCCACAACGCTGCCGGCGCGCAGCGCCGCCTGCAACCGGGCCTCCCTTTCCAGAATGGCGCCTTCGTGAAGCCTCCGCTCGTTGAACAAGGCCGCAAGGACCAGGGCGCCCAGCGAGATCGCCAGGATGGTCGCCTGGGCCTGCAGCACACGCTGTTCGATCGACAGCTGCAAATCCCCGAAAATGCCGATGGCGAAGATTGTCGTCCAGACGATCGTGATCGCACAGATGAATGTGGCAATCGCGGTGAACGCCGGGCGAAGCCGCGATGCGATCCAGAGCAGAAGCGGGCAGAGCGCGCCAATCGCCAGCTCCGCGGTCCAGGGCTCGTTGGGCAAGAAAACCAGCAACGCACATACGAGGGACACCACGGCAAGCGCCAAAGCGCCTTCCGCGATTTCGCGCCGCGGCGGGAAGTTGCGCGCCAGCGACGCCAGCCCGATCGCGAGCGGCGCCACCGCAATGTTTCCGATCGCGTCGGATGAGAACCAGTGAAGCCAGGTCGCCAGCGGTGACGCGGTCGTGCCTTGAAACAGTACAAAACCTGCCGTACCGGCAATGCCGGAGAGGCTCGCGCCTGCGACAGTCGCAGCGAATAGCGCCAGCACCTTTCGTAGTTCGTTCAACTCAAGTGGCAAGCCGCAAAAGCGATGGACCATGCCTGCGATGATGACGGCCTCACTCGCGTTCGAAGCAGCAAAGAACGTCGAGCTCCAGATATTGCGGTCGCCCAGCAGATTGGCCGCGATCGTTGCCGCAGCCACGCCGACGACGACCGGCCACCGGGCCGCGGAACCAAGGGCGATCAAAATCCCTGAAGCCACGCCCGCAGCAGGCCAGAACAAGGCAACACCATCGGTCGGCTCCAGCAATGCAAGGCTGAGCCGCGCGGCGAAAAAAAAGCCCAGTGCCACTGCGCCGGTCAAAATAACGCCCGCCACGCTTGCGAGCGACCCGATCCCTTTTGCGGCGGTGCCCAGTGTCGCCTCCACTCGTCTCCCAGGGTGACTTCACGGCCAGAGCCTTGCACAGTTCCCGCCACAACGGCAACGCTGCGACCATCGGCCGCGTTTCCGCTCGATCCTTCCTTTTACGGTGCGCCCGTCTCCTTCTGGGACATCGGGTCATTGCGCAGCGATGCGATATTGTCGTTGTCGGGGGCATGGACATCGATCGAGCCGCGGACGGCCTATCAGCGGTCGCGCCGGGTCTTCCGATTGTTCAGATGGTAGGTCAGTGCCAGTGCTACACAGTGGCGCAGCGCGGCCTCCGGCAGCTTTTCCGCGGCGTTGAGCAGGATGCTGCGGTTGCCGCCAAAGCTCAGCTCCGGATACAGCTCGCGAAACGTCTCGACCAGATTGGTCTGGCAATGGAAATAGACCGCGACCTGGCCGGCCACCGGCTTCACCTGGTCGATCCGGATCGTGCTGCCGCTCCTGGTTTCGGGCGTGAGGTAACTCGGCTGTCCCCATTTCAGGGTTTCCTGGAGCGTGCCGACGCCCTTTGTCGCTTTCGCGATATCGAAGATCAGCCGGCGCAGCGCCAGCAGCTTGGCCCTGACCGGTTTGGGATAGGCGCCGAACACGGCTTCGACCGCGGGATCCGGAGTTTTCGCGCGCGGTGTCTTTGCAGCGCTCTTCTTCACTGGCTTTTTCATCGCAGATCGTCGCCGCTTCGGATGAAAGTGGTACCGCAGACTAGGTCAGCCGCCCGCCCGGTGAAAGCCGAACGTTCCTCACTTATGCGGCGTTGCGCAGGCCGGCCAGAAAACTATCGACGCTCTCGAACAGCGCGTTGGCCTGCTGGCTGAGTTCGCCGGTCGCGGCGCGGACGTTGTCGGCCAGTGCCCGCGACTGGTCGGCGGACTGGCTGGCGCCGGCGACATTGACCGAGACTTCGCCGGTGCCGGCGGCCGCCTGCTGCACGCTTCGCGCGATCTCGCGCGTCGCCGAACCCTGTTGTTCCACGGCGGCCGCGATGGTGGTGGCGATACCGCTGATCTCCCGGATGGTGTCGCTGATGCCGCCGATTGCCGTCACGCACTGGCCGGTGGCGTCCTGGATCGCGGCGACCTGTCCGGCGATTTCCTCGGTTGCCTTCGCGGTCTGGCTGGCGAGTTCCTTGACCTCGGAGGCGACCACGGCAAAACCCCGGCCGGCATCGCCGGCGCGCGCGGCCTCGATGGTCGCATTGAGCGCCAGCAGATTGGTCTGGCTCGCGATCGCGCCGATCAGGCGCAGCACATCGCCGATCTTGTCGGCGGCGGCAGCCAGGCTCCCGACCATTTCGGTGGTTTGTCCGGCCTTGGTTACGGCGTCGTCCGCGACGCTGCTGGAATGGGTAACCTGACGGCCGATCTCGGAGACCGACGAAGCCAGTTCCTCGGTGGCGGCGGCAACCGTGCTGACACTGGCCGAGGCCTCTTCGGAGGCGGCGGCCGCGGCGGCCGCGCGTTGCGAGGTACCGTTGACGCTGGCGGTGATCTCGCCGGCCACGCGCTGCATATCCTTCGTTGCCAGGGCGACGGCGTTGACCACGCCCTTGACGTCGGCCTCGAAACGGTCGGCCATCCGGCGCTGCAGGGCCTTCTTCTCCAGCTCGGCCTGCTGCTTGTCGGCCTCCTGCGCCTCGCGCAGCGAACCTGCCTCCAGCATGTTGCGGCGGAACACGTCGACCGCGACCGCCATGGTGCCGAGTTCGTCGCGGCGCTCGCTGCCGGGAATGGTGACCGTGGTGTCGCCGCTCGACAGGCGGTTCATCACCGCGGTGATCGCCGTCAACGGACGCGACAGGCCGCGCCCGAGCAGGAAGGCCAGCAGGATAGCGCCCAACAGGATCGCAACCGTGCCGAGGATCAGATTGCGCTGCGAGGCCGCCGCGGCCGCCTCATACGCGGTGGTGTCCTTGATGATCTCCAGCACCGCGACCGGCTGGCCGGCGTAATTCCTGATCTGCCCGAGATAGAGTGCGGCGGAATGGCCATCGAGCACGGCATCGCGGCGCAACGTCGCGCCTTCCATCACGCCTTTGAGTTCGTCCTGGGTGGCGACCACGCTGTCGCCAAAGGTCGACGAGAGCTTTTTGAACGCCTTGCCGTCGTACGAGTGCACGGCAAGGTCGATGCCGAAGCGCTTCTTGGCTCGGTCGACGAATTCCTTGCCGAAGGCAGCACCAACATCGACATTCGCGACACTTTTGCCGTCACGCATGATCGGCGTCAGGCCGAAGATGCCGAGCGCTTCCCGCCCTGGTTCCACGCCGACGATCTGCTTGCCGGTCTTGATCGCCTCGACCACGGTGCTGCGGCGGCCGGAGACGTCGTCGCCAAAAATCTTCGGTGCGTGAACGCGGTAGAACGAGGTCGCCGGCGGCACCTGGAACGTGATCAACGGGATGCCCTGCGCAATCAGCGCCTTGTTGGCGTCGCCAAGCAGCGTCGCCAGGGCGTCGCGGTCGCCTTTGGCGATGGCGTCGCCGACCGGCGGCAGGGCTGCGATGACGGAAGATACCGCGAGAGCCGCGCGCCCTTCATAGTCGACCGCGGCGATGACGCTGTCATATTGCAGCTTCAGCTGCTGGTCGAGCGCGAGCCGCGTCAGCGAGCGTTGCTGGGTGATCGAAAAGCCGCCGAGGATGGCGCAGGCTGCCGCAACCGTCAGCGAAATGGCGAGAATCAGGCGGGCGGCGATTGATCGAATCTTGAACATGGGAAATACGGAACTCCGCGGTGCGAACATTCCGCAAACGTCCCAGAAATTGCTTAACAACAAGGGCGCCGTAGTACTGCGGGGCGCGCATGGCCCGGATGCAGTTTACCGCTGTATGGATGCCTCACCGCATCGTTGGCGGGGTGCCGAGATTAGCCGAAAGTATCGCCTTGCCGGCATCCTCGTAGTGCGTATCGCGCGCTTGGATCTGCTGGGCGATGGTGTGCATGTCGCGAAAACGGCGTTCGAACTTGTTGGCGGCGAACACCGCGGTGGCGCCAGCCATGTGATAGGCGGTATCGACCACGGTTGCCGATTGATGGATGGTCCAGGTCGCGGCGATGCGCAGCGCAATGCGATGCTGCTCGGTGAGGGGCTCGCCGCGCGCCAGGTCGCGCCAGACTTCGGCGGCGGTGGCGTAGAGATAGGCGCGCGCGGCGCGCAGGCTGGCTTCGGTGCGTCCGATCTTGCCCTGCACGGCGTTGTTTTCGCGCATCGCCTTGAGGCCTTGCGGGGTCTTGCCGCGCGACAGCTCGATGACGGAATCCAGCACCGCGCGCGCGAGCCCAACCGAGGTCGCGGCAAAACCCATGCTGAACACCATATTGGTGGTGAGCTTGTAGAGCGGCCCTTTTTCGCGCAATGCCGTAGGCGTGTCGCGCAGCGCTGCGAATTTATCCGGAATGAACAGGTTCTCGACCGAATAGGAATCGGTGCCGGTGCCCTTCAGGCCGATCACGTCCCAGACGTCGTACATCGTGGCGCTGGCCACCGGAAACAGGATGGTGCGGATTTCCGGCAAACCATCCGCCTTCTTCCGTGTCGTGCCGTCGGCCTCGACCACCCGGACATGGGCCCCCAGCCAGCTCGCCTGCCGGGAACCGGAGGCAAAGTCCCAGCGCGCCGAGGCCCTGTAGCCGCCGGGCACGGCCTGCACCTCATGGGCGATCGCGCCCCAGGCGAGGATGCCGGGCGCGACGTTGAAGATCTCGTTGGCGGCATCGGGATCGAGATAGGCCGCGGTCATGGCGCAGACGCTGCACTGGCCGAGGCACCACGCGGTCGAGGCGTCGGCCTTGGCGATTTCCTCCTGCATCTGCATGAAGGCTTCGAGCGGCGCCTCGGTGCCGCCGAGGCTCTTGCGGCAGCAGCGCGCGATAAAGCTCGTTCTCGATCAGGGCCTGCGTCACCGCCGGCGTCAGGCGCCGCGTCCGCTCGATCTCGTCGGCGTCGCGCGCGATCAACGGCGCCAGCGCCCGCGCGCGCTCGACGAGATCGAAACCCAGGGGCTTGTTCATGCGCTGCCTCGCATTGTTGAATTTTCTGTTTTGGCGCGGGCGCGATGGTGGCCTATCCGGTGCTGGCGATCAAGACGGGGGCGTATGGCAGCAAGCGAATGCCGGACCTCAGCGTTTTCAGCGCGCCAGGCCGAGTACCAGAAGGAGTGCGCTATCCAGCCTTTCGCAGGTGTCTGAATCGAGCGTTCCTATGACCCGTTTGACCCGATCGTGGCGAAGCGTGTTGAGCTTGTCGGTCATGATCTGCGTGCGAACGAGCAAACCGTTCTGAACGGTCGGAGCGACGACGGGCCGCATCCGATTGGCGGCATCGATGTGTGACGACATCGGACAGACAATTGTGGAAGACGAAGCATCCAATTCATCGGCCTGGACAACGACGCCGGGGCGGGGTTTGCCCAATTCGCCCTGTAGGACGACCAGGACGACGTCTCCGCGTTTCAAGACCAGTCTTTCGGGTCGCGGATTGCGTCGAGCCAATCGTCAATCGCATCGTTTTCCGGATGCTGCGCCATTAGCTTTGCCTCGCGGCGGATCTCAGCGAGCACCTTCGGATCGCGCAAATCCGGCACCCAATGCTGCACCGGACGCAGACCCTGCGCACGCAGCCGGTCGCGGCGCGACGCCATGCGTTGCTGCGGGGTACGGGGTTTGGACTTTTTCGGGGTGGTGGACATGGACGGAGCGTAACATGTTACGCTCGAGATTTCAATCGTCAGGGCCGCTGGAGTGATCGGCGGTGATCGGCCGATCGATGCCCTCGGCCCTCAGCTATCCACCTTCAGCGCGGCAATGAACGCTTCCTGCGGGATGTCGACCTTGCCGAACTGCCGCATCTTCTTCTTGCCTTCCTTCTGCTTCTCCAGAAGTTTGCGTTTGCGCGTGATGTCGCCGCCGTAGCATTTGGCGGTGACGTCCTTGCGCAGCGCGCGCACGGTTTCGCGCGCGATCACCTTGCCGCCGATCGCGGCCTGGATCGGGATCTGGAACATGTGCGGCGGGATCAGTTCCTTCATCCGCTCGACCATGGCGCGGCCGCGGCCCTCGGCGCGGGTGCGATGCACCAGCATGGACAAGCGCGTCCACCGGCTCGTTGTTGACGAGGATCTGCATCTTGACGAGATCCGCCGGCTTGTAGTCGGTCAGATGATAGTCGAACGAGGCATAGCCCTTCGAGACCGATTTCAGCCGGTCGTAGAAATCGAACACCACTTCGTTGAGCGGCAGATCGTATTTCACCATCGCGCGGGAGCCGACGTAGGTCAGTTCCTTCTGCGAACCGCGGCGGTCCTGGCAGAGCTTCAGAACGCTGCCGAGATATTCGTCGGGGGTCAGGATCGTGGCTTCGATCCACGGCTCCTGGATCTCGGCGATCTTGACCACGTCGGGCATGTCGACGGGATTATGGATCTCGATCTCCTGGCCGTCGGTCAGGTGCATCTTGTAGATCACGCTCGGCGCGGTCGCGATCAGGTTGAGATCGAACTCGCGCTGCAGACGCTCCTGGATGATTTCCAGATGCAACAGCCCGAGGAAGCCGCAGCGGAAGCCGAAGCCCAGCGCCGCGGAGGTTTCCATCTCGAACGAGAAGCTCGCATCGTTCAGCCGCAGCTTGCCCATCGCCGCGCGCAGCGTCTCGAAATCGTCGGCGTCGACCGGGAACAGGCCGCAGAACACCACCGGGATCGCCGGCTTGAAGCCCGGCAGCATGTCGGTGATCGGCTTGCGGTCGTCGGTGATGGTGTCGCCGACGCGGGTATCCGCCACTTCCTTGATCGCGGCGGTGATGAAGCCGATCTCGCCGGGGCCGAGTTCGTCGACCTGCGTCATCTTCGGCGTGAAGAAGCCGACGCGCTCGACGTCATAGGCGGCGTTGGTGCCCATCATGCGGATGCGGCTGCCCTTCTTCATGGTGCCGTCGACCACGCGAATGAGCACGACGACGCCGAGATAGACGTCATACCAGCTGTCGACCAGCAGCGCCTTCAGCGTCGCGTCGCGGTCGCCCTTCGGCGGCGGCAGCCGCGTCACGATCGCTTCCAGCACGTCGGGAATGCCGATGCCGGTCTTGGCCGAGATCATCACCGCGTCGGCGGCGCTCGATGCCGATCACATCCTCGATCTGCTGCTTGACCTTGTCGGGCTCGGCCGCGGGAAGATCGATCTTGTTGAGGACCGGCACGATCTCATGACCGGCGTCGAGCGCGTGGTAGACATTGGCGAGCGTCTGCGCTTCGACGCCCTGGCTGGCGTCGACCACCAGCAGCGAGCCTTCGCAGGCCGCCAGCGATCGCGAGACTTCGTAGGCGAAGTCGACATGGCCCGGCGTGTCCATCAGGTTGAAGATGTAATCCTTGCCGTCCTTGGCGTGGTAGTTCAGCCGGACGGTCTGCGCCTTGATGGTGATGCCGCGCTCGCGCTCGATATCCATCGAATCGAGCACCTGTTCCTTGCCCGCCATTTCGCGATCGGTCAGGCCGCCGGTGGTCTGGATCAGGCGGTCGGCCAGCGTCGATTTGCCATGGTCGATATGGGCGACGATGGAGAAGTTGCGGATGTTGGAAATGGGGGCGGTGGTCATGGGGCGCGGGATAGCATTCGCGCCCCCCAGCGGCAACCATATTGCTGGTTTTTAAAGGGCTTTGTTCACGCCAAGCTGATTCCACAGGCACCAAAAACGCGCTACGCACGGGGCCATGTCGACTGCATCAATTTTGCCCGCCTCCGCACGCATGAACCGCAAGCTGTCCATCCGGCGGCTGGCGGCGTGGCTGGCCGCGCGCGCCAGCGATCCCAAGGGCGCCCTGTGGCTGGTGAGCGGCTTCGCCGCGGTTCATGCCGCGCTGTGGACCGTGATCCTGGTCAATCTGAAGACCGGCCAGGACGTCCATATGGACGTCGCCGAAGCGTTCGGCTGGGGCCAGAAGTTCCTGCTTGGTTACGGCAAGCATCCGCCGCTGTCGGGATGGGTCGCCGGCGTCTGGTTCATGATCTTCCCGGTCACCGACTGGGCGACCTATGCGCTGGCGATGGTAACGCTCGGCTGCGGCCTCGTGATCTGCTGGCTGATCGCGCTGCGTGTGGTCGATCACCGCCGCGCGTTCCTCGTCGTGGTGATGCTGGCGCTGTATCCGATCTTCAACTTCAAGGGTTTCAAGTACAATCCGGACCTGCTGCAACTCGTCACGCTGCCGCTGGTGGTGCTCGCCTATCTCGATGCGTTCGAGAAGCGCAGCGTGAAATCCGGGCTGTGGCTCGGGCTTGCCGGCGCGCTGGCGCTGCTGACCAAATACTGGGTGCTGACCATGATCGGCGCCATCGGCCTTGCCGCGCTGATCCATCCGCAGCGTTTGCAGTTCCTGCGCTCGCCGGCGCCGTGGGTGGCGATCGCGACGCTGGTGGTGGCGATGATCCCGCATTTCATCTGGCTGATGCAGGTGAATTTCGTCCCGCTCACCTATGCCGGCAATTCCTATTATTCGATCGTCGACCGCAAAGAGATCAACGATCTTGCACTGGGGTATGTCGGCCATAATTTTGGGCTGCTGGCGTTGCCGGTCGTGCTTGCGGCGATCGCGCTGACATGGCCGACGCGATGGCGGCAGCGCTTCGTGGTCTGGTCGCGCGGCGACAATTCCGGTGTGCAGACCGCGCAGGCGCTCAATATCTGGATTATCCAGGTGGTGGTTGCGATCGGACCGCCGCTGGGTGCGGTGATTTTCCAGATCTACATCAAGACCGATTGGGGCATCTCGCTGTTCTTCCTGGCGCCGCTGGCGCTCATCGCCATTCCGAGGTTGCGCGTGCGGCGGATCGCGCTGCTTCGGATGCTGGCGTGCTGGCTGCTGCTGACGCTTGCCGTGCTGGTCGCCTCGCCAAAAATCGTCGCCTATGAAGTGAGCCAGCATCGCAACGAAGGCGCAAGCTTCCGGGCGCGCTCCGAACTCGCCCGCGAACTGACCACCGAATGGCACGCGCGCTTTCATTCACGGTTGCCGGTGGTCGCCGCCTATGACGATATCGGCCAGCCCATCACCTTCTACAGCCCCGATCATCCGGCCGCGCTGACGCCGGACGAGCCATGGTCGTCCGGCCTGACCTCGCTCGATGAAGCCAAACGATCCGGTTTTATCGGCGTCTGCGAAACCGGCGACTGGAAGCTGGAAAAATGCGAGGCATGGATGAAGCAGCATGCGGAGAATGGCGAGCGCATCGTGATTACGACCCGCCGGTTTTTCCATGGGACCGCGGGCGCGGCTACTGCCTGGAACGTCATCATCGTGCCGCCGGCCAAATAGAATTTGGCAACTTGAGAATTCGTAGGGTGGGCAAAGCGAAGCGTGCCCACCATTCAGCGCAACGGACACAAGATGGTGGGCACGGCGCAAGTGCGCCTTTGCCCACCCTTCTGTAACGGGCCTCCAAAGGTCAATCCCTTTTGCGTTATCCGCTCGCCGGGGTCTCGCTTCTGTACGGGGTCGGCGCAGGGCCGCCACCTGATGGGGTTGGAAGAGGATAGGTCGACCAATCTACGTTCGCGTGCTCACGAAGCTACCTGGTGGGCAACGGCCTGACCTGATCCATCGTCCCGGCGAAGGGACTTCGCTTCGAGAAGGCCTGGTGTCGTGACCCGCCCGAAAACTGTTGCGCCTCTCCCTGTTAGACTGTTGCTGCAGCGTTGAACGATGTTCCGTCGGCAAGCATGCGGTGCATGATCACCGCAAGCCTGCGCGCCAGCGCCACCTTGGCTTTGCTCATGCCGGCGCGCCTGGCGATCCGCATCGCCCAGCTCTTCAATTGCGAGCAGCCCTTGAGCGGCTTCGTCAGCATGACGTGGGCCGCCTCGTAGAGCGCGGTGCGTACCGAGCTGTCGCCGATCTTGCTGATCCGGCCGGTGTAGTCGGTCTCACCGGATTGATGCTTCTTCGGGGTTAGCCCGTAATGGGCTCCTGCCTGCTTCGACGATTTGAACCGGCCCGGGTCGTCGATCGCGCTGGCATAGGTCAGCGCCACGATCGGGCCGACCGCCGGCGTCGACATCAGCAGCCGTGCCCGCGTGTCGGAGCGCGCCATCTTGCGCACCTGCTTCTCGAAAGCTGCAAACTCCTTCCGCAGCACCGCACGAACCGCCAACAGCGCATTGGCGATCACCTGGAGGTGCGGATGGCCCACCACAAGTTCCTCGATCCGTCCCGCGAACTCACGCTCCGTCGTCTTGCCAACCTTCAGCCCAAAGCCACGCAGTATCCCGCGCAGGCTGTTCTCGACATCGTGAAGCTTCGATTGCACCAGCTTCCGCGCCGTTAGCAGCGTTCGGGTCTCTTGCGCACTGATCGATTTGCAGTGTACCGGCCGGAACCAGCCCAGCCGCATCAGTTGCGCAATCCCGCGCGCATCGTTGCGGTCAGACTTCACTGGCATCGCCTCGAACGCCTTCCGTACATGCCGCGTCTCCAGCAGTTCGACCGCCAGCCCCGCTTCCCGCATCGCCGCAAAAAGCCACTGCGACAACGGCCCGGCTTCCAGCCCGATCCGCTCAAGGCCGAAGCCGAGCGAAGCGAACCAGGCGATCAGCGCCTCGGGATCACTTGCCACCTTCGCTTCCCGCACAATCTTACCGCTCGCATCCACAACGCACACACTCGAGCATTCCAATGACACGTCAATTCCGGCATAATGGTCCATGGTCGTCTCTCCTCGATGCTTGGAGCGAGGCTCATCCCTCAACTCCGTCACACCATCAATGTGAGGGACGACCGCCCGCCCTCCAAGCAAGCCGCGCGCAGCGCGCCATCAATAGCGCCGTAGCAAGCGCGGCCTGCTTGGAGGGCAGACCGGGGCCCGTTACCCCATCTACGATTTCAGCGCCCTCAGGTGCCTTCTTCGTTGAACTTGCCGGCGACCAGTTCGGCGATGGCGTCGACCGCGGCCTGGGCCTCGGGGCCGATCGCGGAGACCGTGACTGTGGTTCCCGGTCCCGCGGCCAGCATCATCAATCCCATGATCGAAGTGCCGCCGACGGTCTCGTTGCCGCGCGTCACCCAGACCTCGGCGTTGAAGCGCTCGACCATCTGCACGAACTTTGCCGAAGCCCGCGCGTGCAGGCCGCGTTTGTTGATGATGAGAAGTTCGCGGGAAATGGCGCCCGCGGGCACGCTCGCCCCGACTTCATTTTCGGGGGAGGCCTCGTCGCTCATTTGCCGGCGAGAACGCGGCTGGCGATGGTGACGTATTTGCGGCCGGCTTCCTGGGCCATGGCAATCGCGTCGGGGAGCGACCGCTCCTCGCGCACCTTGGCAAGCTTGACCAGCATGGGAAGATTGATGCCCGCGAGCACTTCCACCTTCGGGCGGCTCATGCAGGAAATCGCCAGGTTGGAGGGAGTTCCCCCAAACATGTCGGTGAGGATAGCTACGCCATCGCCACTATCGACGCGGTTAACCGCTTCAATAATGTCGCTTCGACACAAATCGGAGTCGTCCTCGGCTCCAATCGTGATGGCTTCAATTTGTTTTTGCGGACCCATGACATGTTCGAGCGCTGCCCTGAACTCGTCGGCAAGGCGCCCATGGGTCACAAGCACTAGACCAATCATCGGAAACTCCTCGCGGGCGCTTTTTGGTGCACCGCACGAACGCGCCACTTTGACCATCCAGAGGCCCCGCGCAAGAGGGCATCTTGGCTATTCTCCCGGAAACTGGTGGCAGAGAGGGGGAGCCTGCGCCGGTCTATTCGGTCGCGATAGTGGGACTGATATGGTTACCAAACCCCTTCAAGCAATCGCCCGAATGGTTACCAGAAGATGAACTTTCAGTTGTCGTTAGCGCCGCGACAACCAGTGGCAGGGGTGCAAAGTCGATTGCAACGGGAATTCGCGGTAACAAAACACCATTAAGGCGGGTTTGGAGTGATTCCGGCGGCGGCAGCCGTTCCGCGTCGGCGGCGCGAAGATCGACCACGAGCGCCACCACGGCCTCGCGGGCGAAGTCGCAGCGGCGGATGCCGAGCCCCCGAATCTCGATGAGGCCAGCCAATTCGGGCGCCGGCCGGACCATCAATTGTCCGCCGACTGTGTCGAGATGGACACGGTCATCGCCGACCAGGATGGCCGATGGAACCTGCCCGGCGCGGCCGGCCAGGATTAGATCGAACGCCAGGCGGGACTTGCCGGCCCCCGAGGGGCCGCGGATCAGCACGGCGCGATCACCGACCAGCACGGCCGAGGCGTGCACGCTGGCCGCTGCTGTCATGGCGCCGGCAGCCTGACCACGAAACGCGCGCCGGACACGGTCGGCTGGCCGTCGGCGTCGGCGGGGCCTGCGCGATTTTCGGCCCAGATGCGCCCGCCATGGGCTTCGATGATCTGCTTGGAGATCGACAGCCCGAGCCCCGAATTCTGGCCAAAGCCCTGATGCGGCCGGTCGGTGTAAAAGCGCTCGAAGATGCGCTCCAGCGCGTCCTCGCCAATGCCGGGTCCGTCGTCATCGACCACGATCTCGATTTCCGATCGCACCCGGCGGCAAATGATCCGCACCTTGCCGCTGGCGTTGGAGAACGACCGCGCATTGGACAGCAGATTGGAGATCACCTGCCCAAGCCGCGAATCATGGCCGGGCACCGAGAAGGTGTCGGTCGGGGTCCGGCCCTCGAAGCGCACCTCGACCGCGACGTCGTCGTGGCCGAGCCGCGTTTCGTTGGCGACCGAGACCAGCGTGGTCAGCAGGCGGCGAAGATCGACTGGCGTCATGTCCTGCCGCTGCAGTTCGGCATCGAGCCGGCTGGCGTCGGAAATATCCGAGATCAGCCGGTCGAGCCGCTTGACGTCGTGCTCGATCACCGCGAGCAGCCGCGCGCGGCTGTTGTCGTTGCGCGCCAAGGGAAGCGTTTCCACCGCCGAGCGCAGCGACGTCAGCGGATTCTTCAATTCATGGGCGACGTCGGCGGCGAACATCTCGATCGCCTCGATCCGGCTGTAGAGCGCGTTGGTCATGCCGCGCAGCGCGCCGGAGAGATGGCCGATCTCGTCGCGGCGGCGGGTGAAATCGGGAATTTCCACCCGGGTCTGGATCCGGCGGCGAACCCGCTCGGCGCCGTCGGCGAGCCGCCGTACCGGGCCTGCGATCGTGCTCGCCAGCAGCAATGACAGCACGATCATGACCGCGGAAGCGACGCCGCCGACCTTCAGGATCGCCAGCCGTTCGGCGGTCACCATCTGGTCGATTTCGTCGCCCTGGGTCGAGAGCATCAGCACGCCGCGGATGTCGCGCGATCGCATCACCGGCACCGCCACCGATACGATCACCTCGCCGCGCGCATTGACGCGCACCATGCTGCGTTTCCGGCCGTTCAGCGCGTCCGCGACCTCCTGATAGCCGGTGCCGTTCTCCGGCCCGAGTTCGCGATAGAGCGGCAGATCGCCG
Source organism: uncultured Alphaproteobacteria bacterium (assembly GCA_963738765.1). GTDB lineage: Bacteria > Pseudomonadota > Alphaproteobacteria > Rhizobiales > Xanthobacteraceae > Bradyrhizobium. The sequence continues at coordinate 224,260 of CAVTYA010000027.1, forward strand.
CGATTGAGCCAGGTTCGGACCGCGATCGCGGTTCGCTCCGCAATGCCCGGCTTCTCCGAGGATGGCGGCGGCAACGGAAAGCGCAGCACGTTTTCGAGGTTGCGGCTATCGAGGATCAGGCCGCCGTCGCCGTCGAAGATCCGGGCGCGGGTCCCGGTCGGCAAAATCAGCGTGCGCAGCACCGGCGCGACGCGCTCCGGATTGATCGAAAAATTGAGCCCGGAATAATCGTCCGGCGCCCGATAGACCTCGCCGGGTTTCAGGTCCAGCAGCCGGTCGGGATCGATGGTGATGGTGTTGGTCTGCACCGTGGCGGACGCGGCGATCGCGCCGGCGATGATCTCGGCCTGCACCAGCAGGCTCTGCGCGCGGGCGTCGATCAGGCCGGCGCGGAACTGCGAGAGGTAGAGAATGCTCGCCACCAGCGCGACGAGGCCGGCGAGGTTGAGCGAGACGATGCGGCGGGTGAGGCTGGAGAACGACAGCGCGAAGAAGAACTGGCCGGCGCGGCGCAGCCAGCCGAGCGGTCGCCAGCCCTTCTCGGGCGGGTTCTCGTCGGCAACACGATCCCGTTCGAAGGACGGGGAAACATCCTCGTTGTTCGGGCCCGCATCAGGCTGCGTTCGATCTAGCAATGGCTAAAACTGCCGGTTCTCTCGAGTATATCCCGCGATCTGCGTTGTTCTTGCAATCCTACCCCAGGCGCGCGGTGCCGTCAGATAACAAACCGCGCGCCTTACCTGAGTATGATCTCTTCGGAAAACCGGTTCCCACTTTTCCGGATCATGCTGATCAGGCTTCCTTGAAACGATAGCCGACGCCATAGAGCGTTTCGATCATCTCGAAATCGTCGTCCACCACCTTGAACTTCTTGCGCAGCCGCTTGATGTGGCTGTCGATGGTGCGGTCGTCGACATAGACCTGGTCGTCATAGGCGGCGTCCATCAGCGCGTTGCGGCTTTTCACCACACCGGGCCGGGTCGCTAAGGCCTGCAGGATCAAAAATTCCGTCACCGTCAGCGTCACCGGCTCGTTCTTCCAGGTGCAGGTGTGACGCTCCGGATCCATTCGCAACAGGCCGCGGTCGAGTGCGCGGGCGTCCGGCTCCTTCGGCGCGGCCGTCGGATCCTTTGGCTGGCCGCGGCGGAGCACGGCCTTGACGCGCTCGACCAGAAGGCGCTGCGAGAACGGCTTGCGGATGAAATCGTCGGCACCCATCTTGAGGCCGAACAATTCGTCGATCTCTTCATCCTTGGAGGTGAGAAAGATCACCGGCAGATCGGACTTCTGCCGCAGCCGTCGCAGCGTTTCCATGCCGTCCATGCGCGGCATCTTGATGTCGAGGATCGCAAGATCCGGCGGGCTCGTGCGGAAACCGTCCAGCGCCGAGGCTCCATCCGTGTAGGTCATGATGCGATAGCCCTCGGCTTCGAGCGCGATCGATACGGATGTGAGAATGTTGCGGTCGTCGTCGACCAGGGCGATTGTGGGCATGAGCCTGCTTTCGAAAGAGGTGGCTTAAACGGCGGGCAATCTGGCAACGCGCCGTGTAAATGGGCTTCCAACCCGGTCAACGAGCAATGCAAGCTGGGCTGAAGTGTGACCGAGTTCCGCAAAAACGCTTCTGCGGTCAATGCGTTCTACCCCATATAGCACCCTGAAAGTCTGAGAAAAGGCCCTTTTTGCAATAAGATGGCTGGACAAAACCATGCAACCGACCGCTGATTTCGACCCCTCCCGGCTGGCCCGCTCGCTGCTGCGGCGCAGCCGGCAGGGGGCGCTGGCGACCCTGATGGCCGGCAGCGGCGACCCCTATTGCTCGCTGGTCAATGTCGCCGGCCATGCCGACGCCTCGCCGATCCTGCTGATCTCGCGGCTGGCGCTGCACACCAAAAACATCCTTGGCGATTCCAGGGTTTCCTTGATGCTGGACGAGCGCGCCGCGGGCGATCCGCTGGAGGGTTCCCGGATCATGCTGGCAGGCCGGGCGGAAGAGGCCGCAGGCGATGCCGCAGTCTTGTTGCGCCGGCGCTATCTCAACGCCCATCCGTCCGCCGAAGCATTTGTGGATTTCAAGGATTTTTCGTTCTTCCGGATCGTGCCGTCCGGTGCCCATCTGGTCGCAGGCTTCGGCCGGATCGTCGACCTTGAGCCGGCGCAGTTCCTGACCGTGATCGGCGATGCCGCGGCGCTGCTGGAAGCCGAGCAGGGCGCCATCGAGCACATGAACGCGGATCACCGTGAGGCGATGAACCTGTACGCGACAAAACTGCTGGGGGCGGAGGCTGCCGACTGGTCCTGCACCGGATGCGACCCCGACGGGATGGATATGCTCGCGGACGGCAAGACGTTGCGGCTGGATTTTCCGGAACGGGTCGCCAGTGGGACCGAGTTGCGCAAGATGCTGGTCCGGCTGGCGGGTGAGGCGCGGGCCAAAGCCTAGCGGATCATCGAAAGCGCATTGAACGGGTGGGTGAGTTTCCGCGACTTAACCCATGCCCGCGCGCGCCGCGGCGGCCAACGCAACGCAAACAGGCATGATGAAATCCAGCAATCGATTGCTCTTCGTGCTGTGGCTCGCGCTATTCGCAAGCGTCAGCTTCAGCGCGCCCTCGTCGGCGCAAAATGGCGAGACGGCCGCCCTCAGCGCCAAAATCGCCGAGCTCAGCCGGGCCGGAAAATATGCCGAAGCGACCACGCTGGCGCAGCGCCAGCTGGAAATCCTGGAGAAGACCCGCGGTCCGCTCGACCGCGATGTCGCGGGCGCGCTGAACAACCTGGCGGATCTTTACGGCCATCAAGGCAATGATGCCGCGGCCGAACCGCTGCTGAAGCGGTCGATCGCGATCCTGGAGCAGGCGGCCGGCCTCGACTCAGCCGCGATGGCCCCTGAACTGAACAATCTGGCCGCATTGTATCAGCGGCAGGAACGCTATGCCGATGCCGAACCGCTGTTCAAGCGGGCGCTGGCGCTGCGCGAAAAATCGCTGCCGCCAAGCCATCCCGATGTCGGGCAGTCGCTGAACAATCTGGCGACGCTCTATGAGAAGCAGGGGCGCCACGGCGATTCTGAGCCGCTGTTCAGGCGCGCACTGGCGATCTACGAGAAGGCGGCCGGTCCGGAACATCCCGCGGTCGCGACGTTGTTGAACAATCTCGGCCAGGTCGAGAAGGCCGAGGGCCGCTACGCCGAGGCCGAGCCGCTGATCAAGCGGTCGCTCGCGATCCGCGAAAAAGTGCTCGGCCGCGATCATCCCGATGTCGCGCGTTCGCTGAACAATCTGGCGGATCTCTACGAGCGGCAGCGCCGCTACGCCGATGCCGAGCCGCTGTACCAGCGCGCAGTGACGATCCGCCAGGGCGCACTCGGCGCCGATCATCCCGATCTCGCATCATCGCTCAACAATCTGGCCTCGCTCTACCAGGCGGAGGGCCGCACCGCCGATGCGCTGCCGATCGTGGAACAGACCATCGCCACCGGCCGGGCGCAGCCGCGCGTCGCGCTCGCGGTGTTGTTATCAGCGCAGCGGCAACAATTGATTCCGGCCGAGAAGGCGCTCGACGATGCGCTGGACGTGGTCCAGCGCGGCACCCAGTCATCGGCCGCGTCCGCCGTGAACAAGCTGGCGGTGCGGCTGGCCGCCGGGACCGATCGCCTGGCGCAGCTGGTGCGCAGGGATCAGGATCTCGCCACCGAAGCGGAGACCCTGGACAAGGCGATCATTGCCGCCGTTTCCAGGGAGCGATCGAAGCGCGATGGTGCGGCCGAGCAGCGCAGCCGGGAACGCCTTGCCGCTATCTCCACCGAACGCGCCGGCCTGCAAAAGACGTTTGCGACCGAATTCCCCGATTATGCGGCGCTGTCGAACCCGCTGCCGATGACGGCGAAGGAAATTCAGGCACTGCTGTCCGGCAATGAGGCGATGGTGCTGTTCTCGGTCGCCGAGAAGGAAAGCTATGTCTTTGCGATCACGCAGGACGGGTTCGACTGGAAGCCCGTTCCGCTCGGCGCGGAGGCGCTGTCGCAGACGATTGCACGCTTCCGCCGCGGCCTCGATATCAGTCACGCCAGCGATGCGTCCGGCAAGTCCGGACTGTTCGATCTGGCGCTTGCCAACGAACTGTATGTAACGCTGCTGGGTCCGGTCGAGGCACTGGTCAAGGACAAGCGCAGTCTTCTGGTCGCGCCTGCGGGCGCGCTGACGGCGTTGCCGTTCCATCTATTGGTAACCGAAAAACCTGCAGCCGCGATTCCGGAAACATTCGACGGCTACCGCGATGCTGCCTGGCTCTTGAAGCGGCAGGCGGTGTCGGTATTGCCTTCGGTTGCGAGCCTGAAGTCGCTGCGCGTCTTTGCGCATCGGGATCAAGGCACAAAACCGATGACCGGTTTCGGCAATCCCCTGTTCAACCCGTCGCAGGACGGCGCGGGAGACAACCGCGCAGCCGGCAAACCAGGCACGAGCAAGTCGGCGTCCCGGGCGCTGGTGACATCGGCCTATACCGACTTCTGGCAGGGCGCCGGTGTCGATCGCGCGAGACTTGCGGCGGCCTTGCCGCAACTGCCAGATACCGCCGACGAACTCAACGCGGTCGCAAAGGATCTCGGCGTTGCCGCCAGCGATATTCATCTGGGCTCGGACGCCAGCGAGACCACGGTCAAGCGGGCGCCGCTCGCCGATTACGGCATCATCTATTTTGCGACCCACGGTCTCGTTGCCGGCGACGTCAAGGGGCTGGCTGAACCGTCGCTGGTGTTGAGCCTGCCGAAGCAGCCAACCGAACTCGACGACGGATTGCTCACCTCGAGCGAGGTCGCGCAGTTGAAGCTCAATGCCGATTGGGTGGTGCTGTCCGCGTGCAATACCATCGCCGGCGACAAGCCCGGCGCCGAAGCGCTGTCGGGTCTGGCGCGATCGTTCTTCTATGCCGGCGCCCGGGCGCTGCTGGTTTCGCACTGGGCGGTCGATTCGGAAGCCGCGACCCGGCTGACCACATCGACCTTCGATCGTCTCAAGGCCGATCCGAAACTTGGCCGCGCCGAGGCGCTGAGACAGGCCATGCTGGCCTATCTCAACGACACCTCATCGCCCAGAAACGCCTATCCGGCGTTCTGGGGCCCGTTCGCCCTCATCGGCGAAGGGGCGGCCCGTCAAGCTGTGGATGGTGCGCCGCGATAGAAAGGTTCCGGCGTGAGCGCGGCCGATCGTCGCGCGCGATGACAGCGCTACCAATGCCAAAACACCTTACGGATCAGACCCCGCGCTGCAGCAAATATTTGATCCAGATCAAAGCCATGGCCTGAATAAACCAAAACCCGCGGGATCGGCTTGGCAAGCACGGCGTTCATCAGTATTAGGTCGCCGGACCGAAGCCGGAAGGCTATATTCTTATTCAGGTTCACCGCGACCGAGGCGCGTTTAGCGGCATTCGCGCGATCGAGATACGCGGGTTCGAGGAGGATTCTTCGTGCAAGAGACGGGCGTGCATAACGGTGCCTTTGGCGCCGACAAATTCGGCTTAAGAAATCTCAAGGGCGTGAACTGGAACCTGGGCGCGCCCCAGCTCTATCAGTATTCGCTGGCCGCGGGCGAAGCCGTGCTGTCGGCCGATGGCGCGCTGTGCGCGGATACCGGCGACTTCACCGGCCGCAGCCCGAAGGACAAGTTCACGGTTCGCGATGCCACCACCGACAAGAAGATGTGGTGGGCCGGCAACCAGTCGATCACCTCAGAGCAGTTCGAGACGCTGTATCAGGATTTTCTCAAGCACGCCGAAGGCAAGAGCCTGTTCGCGCAGGATCTCTATGGCGGCGCCGATCCGACCTTCCGGATCAAGACCCGCGTCTTCACCGAACTCGCCTGGCACTCGCTGTTCATCCGCACGCTCCTGATCCGGCCCGAGGCGTCGGAGCTCAAAGGCTTCGTGCCCGAGCTCACCATCATCGACCTGCCGAGCTTCCGCGCCGATCCGAAACGTCACGGCTGCAGGTCGGAGAACGTCGTCGCGATCGATTTCGCCCGCAAGATCGTCCTGATCGGCGGGTCTTATTATGCCGGCGAGATGAAGAAGAGCGTGTTCACCACGCTGAACTACTATCTGCCCGAGAAGGGCGTGATGCCGATGCACTGCTCGGCCAATGTCGGGCCCGACGGCGACAGCGCGATCTTCTTCGGCCTGTCCGGCACCGGCAAGACCACGCTTTCGGCCGACCCGAAGCGCACGCTGATCGGCGACGACGAGCACGGCTGGGGTCCGGACGGCGTCTTCAATTTCGAAGGCGGCTGCTACGCCAAGTGCATCAAGCTGTCGGAGGAAGCCGAGCCCGAGATCTACGCCGCCAGCAAGCGCTTCGGCGCGGTGCTGGAGAACTGCGTGCTCGACAAGGATAGCCGCGAGGTCGATTTCGACGACGGCTCCAAGACCGAGAACACCCGCTCGGCCTATCCGCTCGATTTCATCCCGAATGCTTCGAGGACCGGCCGCGCGCCGCAGCCGAAGAATGTGGTGATGCTGGCCGCCGACGCCTTTGGCGTGTTGCCGCCGATCGCCAAACTGACGCCGGCGCAGGCGATGTATCACTTCCTGTCCGGCTACACCGCCAAGGTCGCGGGCACCGAGCGCGGCCTCGGCAACGAGCCGCAGCCGGAATTCTCGACCTGCTTCGGTTCGCCGTTCCTGCCGCTCGATCCCTCCGTCTACGGCAACATGCTGCGCGACCTGATCGCCAAGCACAATGTCGACTGCTGGCTGGTCAACACCGGCTGGACCGGCGGCAAATACGGCACCGGCAGCCGCATGCCGATCAAGGTGACGCGCGCGCTGCTGACCGCGGCGCTCGACGGCTCGCTTGCGCAATGTCGAATTCCGCACCGACAAGTATTTCGGTTTCGCGGTGCCGACCGCGCTGCCGGGCGTTCCGAGCGATATCCTCAATCCGGTCAACACCTGGAAGGACAAGGCCGAGTTCGACAAGACCGCGCGCGCGCTGGTCGGCATGTTCCAGAAGAACTTTGCCAAGTTCGAAGCGCAGGTCGACGCCGACGTCCGCGCCGCCGCACCCGAAGTGAAGCTCGCGGCGGAGTGAGGCTGCGAACCATCCGTGATTTCAAAGGGCGGCCGATGAGGCCGCCCTTTTCGTTAGCCGAGGTCCAGTCCGGGAACACCGCGTTGCTCGGCGTCGGCCGGTCGGTGATCTGCAGGCCGAACAGGCTGCCGATCAGTTCGACCGCGACCCGCGCGGTGCGGCCGCGCTCGTCGAGGAACGGATTGAGCTCGACGATGTCGACCGACCGCACCAGGCCGGAATCGTGCAGCAACTCCATGATCAGATGCGCCTCGCGATAGGTGGCGCCGCCCGGCACCGTGGTGCCGACGCCGGGCGCGACCGCGGGATCGAGGAAATCGACGTCGAAGCTGACATGCAGCACGCCGTTGCGCGCCTTGACCCGTTCGATCACCCGCCGGATCAGCACGCCGACGCCGAACTCGTCGATCGCGCGCATGTCGGCGATGGCGACGCGGCGCTCGCGCACCAGTTCGCTCTCCAGCGGATCGATCGAGCGGATGCCGAACAGATCGAGCTGATCGGGACGCGATGGAGGCGCGCGGCTGATCGCCGAGCAAGCCGTCGAGGCCGGGCTCGCCGCACAGGAACGCGGCCGACATGCCGTGCATGTTGCCGGTCAGGGTCGTCGCCGGCGTGTTGTAGTCGGCATGGGCGTCGACCCACAGCACGAACAGCGGCCGGTCCTTTCTGCCTGCCAGTGGCGCGCGACGCCGTTCACCGATCCCATCGACAGGCTGTGATCGCCGCCCATGAAGATCGGGATCGCGCCGGAGCGCGCCAGCTCGAAAGCGCGTTCGCTGAGCGCGCGGATCCAGCTCTTGATCTCGTCGTAGATATTTGGCGTTGGCCGGCGGCGGGCCGTCGGCCGCCGGATACCGCCGGCACGGCAAGATCGCCGTGATCCTCGACGCAAAATCCCAGCTGCTCGAGCACGCGGCCGATGCCGGCCGTCCGCAGCGCGTCCGGCCCCATCAGCGTGCCCGCTTGCGACGCGCCGATTTCGATGGGAACGCCGAGCAGGGCGATGCGGGGCTGTTGACGTCGGGTTCGGACATGAGGTCGCGGCTTTCAAGGACCGAACAACCGGTGCCGGTATGTTCCGCTACGCCTTGAAATACGCGATTTGCGTCGTGGTCGCGAGCAGGCGCCCATCGGGCGACCACAATTCGCCGTTCTGGTCGCCGTAGCTCTTGTGGAAGATCTTGGCGTCGGCGACCGCGAGCACGCGGCTGATGTCCTCGGCCGCGAGTGTCGTCCGGCGTCGGCGTGGAAATAGGTCGTCAGCGACACCGTGCCGAACGGCATCAGTTCGCGCCGGGCATGAAAGACGCGGCCGAAGAACGCATCCGACATCGACATCAGCGACAGCGCGTCGATCTTTCGCGGCGTGCGGTCGCCGATCCATAGTTTGGAGAACGCGCTCGCGCGGCGCGGCCTGCGGCGTGCCGCTGAAACTCGGTTCGCCCTCGACAAAGCGGAAATCGTATTGCTCGACCCAGGGCATCGGCGCTTTGGGATAGGGCACGCGTCTGCTCGAACGGCGCTGGCGCCGCGGGAATGGCGCCTGCTGGTGCGACCACGACGGACGGCGCTCGGCGAACACGGCGGTCGCGAGCGTCGCGACCTCGCCGCCGCCCTGCGTCATCTCGACCGACCAGTGCTGGCGTCGAGCGGTTGGCCTTGACCAGCCGCACGTCGAGATCGAACGCGCCTTCCGCGATCGGCGCGCAGAAATTGACGGTGAGCGCCAGCGGATCGCCGGCCCGTTGCGGATGGTCGATCAGCGCCCGCAGGATGGTGGCGGCGGTGCACGCCGCCGAACGGGCCGACAAAGGCCCAGTAGTCGTCGCTGGTCTGCCCCTGCCAGCGGCTGTCGCCGGCGGTGACCCGCGTGGCGTCGTCGAACAGGTGCGGGGTTTTGGCGAGCATGAAACCTTCCGTCATTGCGCGCAGTATCACGGCTAATCTGCCGAATTCAATGACGTCAGAGGTAATCGATTTCCGTCGTCGCCGGAATTCTATCAGCGCTCGCCCCGCGCTGCGCGCCCGGCTCCTGCAACGCCCGCGGCGAGGCCGGCTGCACCGGCACGTTCCAGATTTCCTCGGCATATTCGCGGATGGTGCGGTCGGAGGAGAACCACGGCATCCGCGCGACGTTGAGGATGGAGGCCCGCGTCCATGCCGGCATCACCTGCCAGCGCGCGTCGATGCCGCGCTGGGCGTCGTAGTAGGAATCGAAATCGGCGCTGACCATGTAGTGGTCGAGATAGCGCAGCGCGTGCGCGATCGATGCGAACCGGCTGGGATCGTCGGGCGAGAATTCGCCGCTCTCGATCGCGGTGATCGCGCGCGCCAGCCGCGGCGAGCGGCCGATCACGTCGGTGGCGTCGAGCCCCTGCTTGCGCCGGACCACGACGTCGCATCGCCTCCATGCCGAAGATCGCGATGTTCTCCGGCGCCGACATGATCGCGGATTTCGATATTGGCGCCGTCGAGCGTGCCGATGGTCAGCGCGCCGTTGAGCGCCAGCTTCATGTTGCCGGTGCCGGAGGCTTCCATGCCCGCGGTCGAAATCTGCTCGGACAGGTCGGCGGCGGGAATGATCACTTCGGCGAGGCTGACATTGTAGTCGGCGAGGAACACGACCTTGAGCCGTCCGGCGATATCCGGATCGTTGTTGACGATTTCGGCGACGTCGTTGATCAGCTTGATGATCAGCTTGGCGTAGCGATAGCTCGCCGCCGCCTTGCCGGCGAAGATTTTTACCCGCGGCACCCAGTCGCGCTGCGGCTCGTCCTTGATCGCCTGGTACAGCGCGACGGTTTCGAGGATGTTGAGCAGCTGCCGCTTGTATTCGTGGATGCGCTTGATCTGGACGTCGAACAGCGCCGAGGGATCGACCTTGATGTTGTTGCGTTCGCCGATCAGCCGCGCCAGCGCGAGCTTGTTGTGGTGCTTGACCTCGCGAAAACGCTGCTGGAACGCATTGTCGCTGGCGCGGGCCTCGAGCAGTTCGAACAGCGAGAAATCGTCGAGCACGGCCTCGCCGCAGACTTCGCGCAACAGGTCGGTCAGCCTCGGATTGGCCAGCATCAGCCAGCGGCGGAAGGTGATGCCGTTGGTCTTGTTGGTGATGCGGCCGGGATAAAGATGGTTGAGATCGTGGAACACGGTCTCCTTCATCAGGTCGGAATGCATCGCCGAGACGCCGTTGATGCGGTGCGAGCCGACGAAGGCGAGTTGTCCCATCCGCACCCGGCGGCCGGATCTTCTCGTCGATCAGCGACACCGAGGCGCGGAAATCGATGTCGCCGGGACAGCGCTGCTTCGGCCAGCGCCAGATGCGCGACGTTGATGCGGTAGATGATCTCGAGATGGCGCGGCAGCAGCCGTTCGAACAGTTCGACCGGCCAGGTCTCCAGCGCCTCCGGCAGCAGCGTGTGGTTGGTGTAGGACAGCGTCGCCACCGTGATCTTCCAGGCCTCGTCCCAGCGGAAATTGTGCAGGTCGACCAGGATGCGCATCAGCTCGGTGACGGCGAGGCTCGGATGGGTGTCGTTGAGCTGCACCGCGACCTTCGACGGCAGGCTGCGCAGCTGGCCGTCGGAGGCGAGGTGCCGCTTGACCAGGTCCTGCAGCGAGGCGGAGACGAAGAAATATTCCTGGCGCAGCCGCAGTTCGCGGCCCGCCGGACTCTCGTCGTTCGGATAGAGGAATTTGCAGATCGATTCCGCGCGCGCCTCCTCGGCGATGGCGCCGAGATAGTCGCCGGTGTTGAAGACGTCGAGCTTGAGCGGATCGGGCGAGCGCGCCGACCATAGCCGCAGCGCGTTGACGTGCTGGCCGCGCCAGCCGACGATCGGGGTGTCGTAGGCGACGGCCTGCACGGTTTCCGCCGGATGCCAGATCGCGCGGTCGCGGCCGCGGTCGTCGACATGCTCGACACTGCCGCCGAAATGGATGTTGATAGACCACCTCCGGCCGCTGGAATTCCCAGGGGTTGCCGAAACCCAGCCATTCGTCGGGATATTCGTGCTGCCAGCCCTGCGCGATGATCTGGCGGAACAGGCCGAAATCGTAGCGGATGCCGTAGCCGATCGCGGGGATCGCCAGCGTCGCCATGCTCTCCATGAAGCAGGCCGCGAGCCGGCCGAGGCCGCCATTGCCGAGCGCCGCATCCGGCTCGCATTTGCGCAAGTCCGACAGGTCGACGCCGAGATCGCCGAGCGCCGCCTCGAACACCGGCAGCAGGCCCATATTGTTCAGCGCATCGGTGAACAGGCGGCCGATCAGGAATTCGAGCGAGAGATAATAGACGCGCTTGCGGCCGGCGTCGTAGCTCTGCTTTTCGGCCGTCAGCCAGCGGTGCACGATGCGGTCGCGCAGCGCCAGCGCTGCCGCCTTGTACCAGTCGCGCCTGGTCGCCATCCCGGCGTCCTTGCCGATCGCCAGCCGCAGCTTGGCGAGGATCGCGCCCTTGATCTCGGCCAGCGCCAGCTCGTCGATCGGCTGGTTCAGCGCCGGATGGCTTCCTGGGAAAGATTGTTCTTGCAACTGCGGCAATCCTGACAGTGGGACTCACTCAATGATACGCGTCTTGCACCGCAACCGAAACTGGCCAAGGGATTGCTGTACACATACGCTGGTATGATTTTATGCAAGGACCGGGCCGATTTGGGGCCTCCGTGCGGCGCGGTTTTGGTGGTATGGTGAGGCCCAAACCCGAGCAATTGCTGGAAGTCATAGCGTTTTCCACGCGCAGTGGGAGGGACCGGGCCATGAGATTGTTGATCGAGATCGTCGCCGCGACGCTTTTGGTATCCTGCATCATCTCCACCAGCGCCGCGTTTGCCGCCGGCAAGGCTGGCCGCAGCGCCGACGGATTGAGCTGCTCGTTCAGCCTGCCGGCGAACGCATCCCCCGCGGCAAGATGCGCGGCGATCCGCCGGCAGTGCGGGGGAAAGTTCTACGCCAATTACTGCGGCGACAAGATGCTGTCGGCGATGTGAGGAAGTCTCGTCGAGGGGTGATCTATTGCGATGTTCGCCGAGCTTTCACTGGATTCTTTATTTTCTCCAACTTCGAGGCGTTGATCGGCGGCGCTCTTCTGTCCTTCTTGCTTACCTGTTGGCGATCTCGGCTAACGTGGATCGACTGGACGATTGTGCTTCTTCTCAATTTGCCAGCAGCGCTATCTCTAACGACTGCCCTGAAATGCTTGGGCGGGGGAGGTTGCGATAAGTTTTCCTTCGGATTGGCGTTCGGAGGTACCGCATTTGGCATTGGGCTGCCTTTGGGGCTGCTTTGCTCACTGTGGGTGATCGCCGCTCGCCCCGATCCAGAACAAGCAAATTAATTACCGTTTGCTCGCCTCGGAACAAATTAAGAACACTTTAGCAAGTGTTTGATATATCATTGTGATTCGGCGCAGTGCCGACACAATATCTATGGTCTATCCGAGTTAGCGAGGACTACATGTCCACCATCGCCTTCGATCAATTCGCGCTCACCCGCATCGCCGACTTTGCGCGCTCGCTGTCGCGGCTGCATCAGGCGTCGCGCCGCCAGATCGTCGACGACGATGCCATCGACCGCGAATTCAACGCCGTCTGCATGTCGGTGTGGGGCTACACGACCGACGATTTCAGCGACGATCTGTTTTCGCTCGCGGATCACGCCTGGCTCGATTCGCTCGACGAGGCGCATGCGCGGATCTTCGCCGCCGAGCAGGGTTATGACCTCGTCGACGACCAGGGCATGCTGACGGACTGGTGGGGCTATTGCTGGATGATCCTCGCCGAGAAGCGCGGCCTGCTGACGCCGGAAAACCGGGCGGCAGCGCGCGCAAGCATCGAGGAAAAATATCTGTCGGCGCCGAACGTGATCGGCGTGATCGTCGGGCGGTGATTAATTCGCGTCCGCCCGCTTCGCCTTCGGCACGGCCGTCTTCGGCACCGAGGTCGTCGGCAGCGCGACGTCGCGGCTGGTTTCGGGCATCACGGTTTCGCCGACCATTTCGGCGGTCACGGGTGCGACCTTCATTTCGCCGAGCCGTGCGCGGACTTCGGCGGTGAGGCCCGGATAGGACGCGACCGGCGTGAATTCGGCGGTCTGGTTGGCGCCGAGCCGGACGCCGGTATAGGCGACCAGGCCGTCGGAGGTGGCCATCACGTCGCCGGCGCGCAGTGAGGTGTCGAGCGTGAGATCGACCGGCGCCAGGCCTGACGGGCTTCGTCCGTTACATGTGCAGTCCGCGCGCAGTGCCTTGCGATAGGCGTAGGCATTCTCGCTGTCGGCGTAGCGCTCGCCGGTGCTCGAGGAGGCGCCGTCGATGTTGCTGCCGTAGAACACCTTGGTGGCGCTGGCGGGACAGAAGGCCTGGCAGGTCGCAACCGGCGTGGCGTTGCCGCGCATGGTCAGCGGAAAATACTTGCCGTCGCAGCTGCGCACGCAGAAGGCGGGCCCGGAGCCGGCGACGCGTTGTGCCGGCGCTGATTGTTGCTGCTGCTGATTGAGGCCGAACGGATCGGCGAAGAAGCTCGCCTGCGGCGGCGCCTGTCTGCTGCTTCTGGCCGCCGCCGAAAAACAGATCGAACAGGCCTTCGGCGGATACGCTGCCGGGCACCAGCATCAGCGACGCTGCAAGGGCACTGGCGGCAACAAGCATCACGCGGCGCCGCACGCGCAAAAAAGGCAACTCTGTACGCAACGCCAACTCCACCCAACGCAACACTACGCACCGAAACAACACGTGCTTCAGTCGGGATTCACCATAGGGCGGGATGGTAAACGAGCGGTGACCGCAGGGCGGAGCGGGGAAAAGAAATGCGGGTGGCGAAGGGGCGGCCGGTCCGGTCACTCCGTTCCCCGGACGCTGCGCAGCGCGTTAGCGGTGCGCTGCTGATCCGGGGCCCACCGCTCGACAACGTCAGCATGGGTCCCGGCTCTGCGGAGCAGTGTGAAGAACGCTGCACCGCGTCCGGGACACGAGACCGAAATCAATCCTTCAAAAACTCACCAGCCCTGTAGAGCGAGCGAAATTCAAGCCCGGCTTCGGCAAAGGTGTCGGTGGCACCTTCTTCGCGATCCACCATGGTGAAGACCAGCACGATTTCGCCGCCCGCGTCGCGTACGGCTTCGACCGCCTTCAGCGCCGAGCCGCCGGTGGTGGTGACGTCTTCGACGATCACGATGCGTTTGCCTTGCAGGCTCTCGCCCTTGGCGAGGCCCTCCACCGCCAGCCGCGCGCCATGCTCCTTCGGCTTCTTGCGCACGAAAAACGCCGCGATCGGGTGACCTTTGATCCAGGACAGCTGCGCGATCGCGCCGGCCAGCGGCACCGCGCCCATTTCCAGCCCGCCGACGAAATCGAGCTGATCGTCCTTCAGTGCCTCATAGGTCAGTTCGGCCAGCAGGGCCGCGCCTTCGGGGTCGAGCATGGTCGGCTTGAGGTTGAAGTAGAAATCACTCTTGCGGCCCGACGCCAGCGTGATCTCGCCGCGCCCGAACGAGCGCTTGCGGATGATCTCGGCGAGGCGGGCGCGGGAGGCTGATTTGGACAAGGTTTTTTCTCGGGATTTGAGGTGGGGCGCAATCTATCGGCGGTTGGCGGCACATTCCAGAGCCGATCTGGCACCGTCAACAGCGCCTCGCACGCCCGCCATTGGCGCGGGGACGCCCCGTGGAAAGCACGGGTTGTCGGGCTCTCGGGTTCCGGGGTACGGGATAGCCAAGCAAAATCGAGGGGAAACCGGAATGACGATCGAGCTGCACACCTGGAACACGCCGAACGGCCGCAAGATCTCGGTCGCGCTGGAGGAAATGGGGCTGCCCTACAAGGTGATCCCGGTGAACATCTCCAAGGGCGAGCAGATGGCGCCTTCATTCCTCAAAATCAGCCCGAACAACAAGATTCCCGCGATCGTCGATCCCGCTGGCCCCGAGGGCAAACCTGTCAGCATTTTCGAGTCCGGCGCGATCCTGCTCTATCTCGGCGAAAAGACCGGCAAATTCCTGCCCAAGCCGCTGACCGGGCGCATTCCGGTCTATGAATGGCTGATGTGGCAGATGGGCGGCTTTGGGCCGATGCCCGGGCAGGTGCATCATTTCATCGCGCTGGAGAACGAGCAGGACCGCGCCTATGGCCTGAAGCGCTACATGGCCGAGACGCGCCGGCTCTACGGCGTGCTGGACCGGCGGCTTGCGACCCGCGAATTCGTCGCCGACGCCTTGTCGGTCGCGGATTTCGCCATCCTCGGCTGGGCATGGCGCCACCCGCGCCACAAGGTCGAGCTTGCGGATTTCCCCAATGTCGAGCGCTGGTACAACGCGCTGATGGCGCGCCCCGCCACCAAGCGCGGCATGGAAGCGAAGCTGGATTGAGATTTCCGCCAATTCTTCCTTCTCCCCTTGTGGGAGAAGGAAAAAGTTCACGCCCGCTTCGCCTCGAACGCCAGCTTCAGCGCAAAGCCCGCGAGCACGGTGCCCATCAGCCAGCGCTGGGCCTTCAGCCACACCGGACGGGTGCTGAGAAATCCGGTGATCGAGCCTGCGGTCAGCGCGATCATCGCGTTGACGCTGACGCTGATGACGATCTGGATCGATCCGAACACGATCGATTGCGTCAGCACGCTGCCATCAGTGGGATCGATGAACTGCGGCAGCAGCGCCAGATACAGCATCGCGATTTTCGGATTGAGCAGATTGGTGACGAAACCCCATCGCGAACAGCTTTCGCGGGCCGTCGACCGCCAGTTCCCGCACCTGAAACGGCGAGCGTCCGTTCGGCTTCAGCACCTGCCAGGCCAGCCACAGCAGATACAGCGCGCCGCCGATCCGCAGCGTGTCATAGGCATAGGGCACCGCGAACAACAGCGCCGTGATGCCGAACGCCGCGCACAGCATGTAGAACACAAAGCCGAGCGCCACGCCGCCGAGCGACACCATCCCGGCCGCGGACCCTTGCGAGATCGAGCGCGAGATCAGATAGATCATGTTCGGGCCCGGCGTCAGCACCATGCCGAACGAGACCAGGGCGAAAGCCGAGCAAGGCGGAAAGATGGGGCATTTTTGACTCGCGGGGAGGGGATGCAGGTGTTTGTAGCGCGCGCGACGCGGCGATGTCATTTCGTAAATTGCTCGGAGAGCAATTCAACAGCACCGGTGGTGCGCTCCCTCGCCCGCGCTTGCGGGGGAGGGTGGGGTGGGGGTGCCAACCCAGCAACGGATAGCGAGTTGAGCTGAGAGATTTCCCCCACCCGGATCGCTCAGGCGCGCAATTGCGCTGCCGAGCGATCCGACCTCCCCCGCAAGCGGGAGAGGTAAGGAAGAACTAATGCGCCTCGTCCCAATTATTCGCGGCCCGGGCATCGACCTGCAGCGGCAGCGACAGCAGCACGGCCGGGAACGGCGCGTCCTGCATCACGTGCTGCACCACCGGCAGCGTCGCCGCCACTTCGTCGTCGGGCACCTCGAAGATCAGTTCGTCGTGCACCTGCAGCAGCATCTGCGCCGAGAGTTTCTTCTCGGCGAGCGCATCTTCCATCCGGATCATGGCGCGGCGGATGATGTCGGCGGCGGAGCCTTGCAGTCGCGCGTTGATCGAAGCGCGTTCGTTGAAGGCGCGGACCGAGGCGTTGGAGGCCTTGATGTCCGGATAGTGACATTTTCCGGCCGAACAGCGTGGTGACGTAGCCGTATGCTGCGGCAGGATTCCTGCGTCTCATCCATGTAGGCACGGATGCCCGGAAAGCGTTCAAAATATTTCTTGATGTAGGCGGAGGCTTCCTCACGGGCGATGCCGAGCTGGTTGGCGAGGCCGAACGCCGAGATGCCATAGATGATGCCGAAATTGATCGCTTTCGCACGCCGGCGCACTTCGCTCGGCATGTCCTTGATCGGCACGCCGAACATTTCGGAGGCCGTCATGGCGTGAATGTCGAGCCCGTCGCGGAACGCCTGCTTCAGCACGGGGATGTCGGCGATTTCAGCCAGCAGCCGCAATTCGATCTGCGAATAATCGGCTGACACCAGCTTGTGGCCGGGGGTGGCGACAAAGGCGCGGCGGATTTTGCGGCCGTCCTCGGTACGAACCGGGATGTTCTGCAGGTTCGGCTCGTTCGACGACAGCCGTCCGGTGGTGGTCGCCGCCAGCGCGTAGGTGGTGTGGACGCGGTGGGTCTGCGGATGAACGTAATTCGGCAGCGCATCGGTATAGGTCGATTTCAGTTTTGAGACCTGCCGCCACTCCAAAATTTTCCTCGGGAAGTCGTGGCCCTGCTCGGCGAGTTCGTCGAGCACCTGCGCGGTCGTCGACCATGCGCCGGTCTTGGTCTTGGTGCCGCCGGGCAAACCCATCTTGCCGAACAGGATGTCGCCGATCTGCTTGGGGCTGCCGACATTGACCGGCTCGCCGGCCATCTGCTGGATTTCGGCCTCGACCCGCGCGGCGGTCTGGGCGAAATCGCCCGACAGCCGCGACAGCACCTGGCGGTCGATCGAGATGCCGCGCCGCTCCATCCGCGCCAGCACCGAGACCAGCGGCCGCTCCAGCGTCTCATAGACCGCGGTCATGCGCTCGGAGATCAGCCGCGGTTTGAGCACGCGCCACAGCCTCAGGATCATGTCGGCGCTTTCGGCCGAATATTCGCTGGCCCGGTCGATCGCGACCTGGTCGAACGAGAGCTTGTTCTTGCCGCTGCCGGTGAGATCGCCATAGGCGATGACGGCGTGGCCGAGCCAGCGCTCGGCTAGCGCCTCGAGCCCGTGGGCGTTGCGGCCGGCGTCCAGCGCATAGGACATCAGTTGCGCATCGTCCTGGTTGCGCAGGGTGATGCCGTGCTGCGCCAGCATCACGGCGTTGAACTTGATGTTGAAGCCGATCTTGAGGATGCCCGCGGATTCCAGCAGCGGCTTTAGCGCCGCCAGCGCATCGGCGGCCTTGATCTGGTCCGGCGCCAGCCCGGCATCGAACAGGCCGGCGCCGCCGCCGGATTGCTTGTGGCCGAGCGGAATGTAGGCGGCATCGTTCGGCGCCAGCGCCAGCGCGATGCCCGATATTTCCGCCTGCATCGGATCGATCGAATCCGACATCGCCTCGATGACGAAATGGCCGATATCGTGCACGCGCGCGATAAAGGTCTCGAGCTGATCTAGGCTGCGGATCGTCTGATACTTCTTGCGGTCGACCGGGATTTTCCGGATCGCCTCTTCGCGCGCTACGGCGAGCGAGATCGGGGTGCCCTTGAGGCTGGCTGATTTGTCTTCCTTGCCGCCGGTCTTCGCAGGTGCTGTCGCGGGACTGGCAAAGAGATCGCCGGTGGCGCCCGCCGCGGTTGCCTTTGCCGGCGCAGCGGAAGACGCGGCTCTCGCGCTGGCGTCGCTCTTGTTGCCTGCATCCGCTTCCACGTCCGACGGATCGATCTGCGAATAATCGGCGACGCGACGGGTCAGCGTGGAAAATTCCATCGCTTTCAGGAAAGCGATCAGCTTGCGCGCATCCGGCTCGTGCACGGCGAGGTCGTCGAGCGGCACATCCAGCTTGACCTTGTCGTCGAGCAGCACCAGTTGCCGTGAAATTCGCGCCTTCTCGGCGTTCTCGATCAGCGCCTCGCGCCGCTTCGGCTGCTTGATCTCGCCGGCGCGCAACAGCAGCGTTTCGAGGTCGCCATATTCGACGATCAATTGCGCCGCGGTCTTGATGCCGATGCCGGGCACGCCCGGCACGTTGTCGGTGGAATCGCCGGCCAGCGCCTGCACCTCGACCACCTTCTCGGGCGGCACGCCGAACTTCTCGATCACCTCGGCAATGCCGATCCGGCGGTCCTTCATGGTGTCGTACATGACCACCTTGTCGGTGACGAGCTGCATCAAATCCTTGTCCGACGAGACGATGGTCGCGGTGGCGCCGCGCTCACCCGCCTCGCGCGCATAGGTCGCGATCAGGTCGTCGGCCTCAAAACCTCCCTGTTCCAGGCAGGGCAGGTCGAAGGCGCGTACCGCTTCCCGGATCAGCGCAAATTGCGGGATCAGGTCGTCCGGCGCCGGCGGCCGGTGCGCCTTGTAGTCGGGGTAGAGCTTGTTGCGGAAGGTGACCTCGGACTTGTCAAACACGATCGCCAGATGCGTCGGCCGGTTATCCTCGGGCATGTCGCGCAGCAGCTTCCACAGCATGTTGCAGAAACCCAGCACGGCATTGACCTGCAACCCGTCGGATTTCCGGCTCAGCGGCGGCAGCGCGTGATAGGCGCGGAAAATGTAGGAGGAACCGTCGACCAGAAAGACATGGTCGCCCTTGCTGGGCGCTTTGGCGGTGACGGGTTTGGTGGCGGCTTTGGGGGCTGTTTTCGGCATGGCCGAAATTTAGGGATTTTTGCGCGGATTGACAGCCTTGGTGCACCGGAATTTTGGCGAACCGCACACCCAAATTCGTCGTCCGGCCAGATGAGCGACGCCAGGATGGCGCGACCCGCTACCATCGCTCATCGCGCCTTGAGGCAATCGGTCAAGAATTCCATCACGGCGCGCACGAGAGGCGCCTGACGAAGATCGCGGTGAACCAGCAGCCACACGTCGCGGTTAGGTGGCGTGGGCATGAAATCGCAACGCGCGAGCCCTAAATCGGCTTCGCCAAGAAATTGCGGCAATACCGCGAGCCCGACGCCGGTCCGTGCTGCGGCAGCCTGATTCTCCAGATCGTTGGTGCGCAGGACAATCTCGTGCCCGGCCGCGATGGTCTGCAACCACTTTTGCTGGGGCGCATCGTCCATGCTGTTGTCATAGGCGATGAATGCAAAGGCGTGGCGAGGCGTTTCTTTCAGGTAGGTGGCCGCACCATAGAGCCCAAAGCCAAAGCCGCCGATTTTACGCGCGATCAATCCCGGCTCCCGCGGCCGGGACAGGCGCAGCGCGACGTCAGCCTCGCGGCGATTGAGCGAGGCGGCCCGCTTCTCTCCGATCAATTTGATCCGGATGCCAGGGTGCTGTCGGCGCAAGTGAAACAATTGCGGCGCGATCAGCGCGTTGGCGAGCGACGGTGGCGAACTAATCGAGACTTCTCCACGCAGGCCCGGTTTGGCCGCCTGCACCGCGCGCCCCACAGCGAAGGCCGCTTCTTCCATCGGCCTGGCAGTCGCCGCGATGCGCCTGCCGGCGTCGGTGAGTTGATAACTGCGCGCCCGCCGATCGATCAGCTTCAGCCCGGTATCGGTCTCGAGCGCGGCGACGCGGCGGGCGACGGTGGCGTGATCGACCCCGAGCCGCCTTGCTGCGGCGGAGAGCGTTCCTTCGCGCGCCAGCATCACGAAATGACGCAAGTTTTCCCAATCGGCCATTGTGCAAAATCTCACATCTAGAACTCACATTTGGGGAATTTCGCATATCCACCGCCGGCCGCAAAGTGTCCTGGCGAAACTGATTATCCTGACAAAGCGAGGAGTATTGCCATGGCCGATGTCATCAGATTGAAGGCGCCCGGCGGCGCCGATCAGCTCGAAAGTGTCACCATCGAGCTTCCGCCGCCGCAAGGCGACGAAATCCGAATTCGTCAAACCGCGGTTGGCGTCAACTTCATCGACGTTTATCAGCGCATGGGGCTTTACCCGCTGCCGCCGGCGGCGATCCCCGGTGTCGAGGCGGTCGGTCGTGGTGACGGCGGTCGGCGCGAATGTTGCCTCTCCGCGGGTCGGCGACAGGGTCGCCTATGCCGGCGCTCCGGTCGGCGCCTATACATCGGAAAGAAATCTGCCGGCTTGGCGTGCGGTCAAATTGCCGGAGTCCATTTCCGACGAAGCGGCGGCGTCGGTCTTCGTCAAAGGCATCACCGCGCACATGCTGCTGACGCGGGTCTATCCCGTCGGACCCGATACAACGGTCCTGATCCATAGCGCTGCCGGCGGTCTCGGGCAATTGATGACGCGATGGGCAAGGCATCTCGGCGCGACCGTGATCGGGATCGTCGGTTCCGATATCAAGGCCGCACCCGCGCGCGATGCCGGTGCCCATCATGTCATCGTCGGACGCGACGCCGATTTCGTCCGGACGGTGGCTGATCTGACCGAAGCCCGCGGCGTGGATGTTGCCTATGATGGCGTGGGCGGAGCGACACTGGCGAAGACCCTGCAATGCGTGCGGCCGTTTGGAGTGGTCGCAAGTATTGGTCAGTCTGCCGGCGCCATTCCGCCGGTTGATGTGGAAGATCTAGGTCCCCGGCGCAGCCTGATGCTGGCCCGGCCAAGCGTGATGGCCTACATGAACCGGGCGGAGGACTACCGGACCGCGGCGGAAGGGGTGTTGTCGGCTTTGCGCGACGGTATCTTGCCGGCGGCTGGGAAGCCTTATCGTCTTCGCGACGCGGCTCAGGCTCACGCCGATCTGGAGGGAGGGCGGAGCAGCGGCTCGCTGTATCTGGTGCCTTAGCCTTGTGGGTACGCGCCTACTCCGCCGCCTGCAGCACCGGCGCGGCCTTTTTCGGCGCGATCCAGAACGCCGCGGGGCGTTCGAACAGGAAGTTGGCGTGGAGCGCCAAGCGCGACCCGCCAGATCGCCAGCGACGCCGGCCACGCCAACGATGGTGACGATCAGCGAGACGGTACCGATATCGTGGATGACGCCCGCGCGCAGCAGCAAGGTCCGGGTCGCCGCCATCGGCAGAAAGAACGCGAGATAGATGACGATGGAATGCTCGCCGCAATAGCGCAGGAAATTCAGCCACTGCATCCGCGCCAACAGCGTGCCGGTCACGATGATGGCGCTGGCGCCGGCGAGGCCGAGCGCGAGCGAAACAATCGGCCATTCGCTGACGCCAAATCGACCAGGCTGCCGTTGACGAATGCCCACAGCGCCAGGCCCGCCAGCGCCAGCACGGGACGCGCCCGCGCGCGATCGGACAGCGCGAAGACGTAAGGCGCGAACAGATAGCCGGAATAGAAATAGACAAAGCGCGCGCAGAATTCGTCGATCACGGTCCAGCCGGTCAGCGACATGCGCCATCTCCAGCGCCGCGGCCACGGCCAGAATCGCCAGCGGCGGCATTTTGCGTGTCAGTTTTGTGACGACGAAGAAGATCGGCAGCAGATAGATGAACCACAGCGTGCCGAACGGCTCGATGAAGGATTCCAGATACAGCAAGCCGACATGGCTCCAGCCGGCCTCGGCGGCCAAAGACGGCGCCTTGAAGCCGAACTGGATCGTCACCCACAGCACGTAGAAATAGGCGAAGTGCACGACCTTGCGGTCGAGATAGATGCGCCAGTCGCGGTCGATCACGACCGAGAGGAAAAGTCCGGAAATCAGGAAGAAATCCGGCATCCGGAACGGTTTGGCGAACATCACGACCAGATGCATGAAGCCGGTCTGGTCGGCCGCCTTTTCGACGCCCAGCACCGAATGCATCATCACCACCATGACGATGCAGATACCCTTGGCATAGTCGACCCAGTCGACGCGTCGCCCCGCGGGAATTGCGGAACGCGCGGTCGCGGCGGATGTGCCGTTTGGGGTCATGGTTGTCCTGTTTCGGCGTGGCGGCGGCGCATCATCGGCCGGATCGGTTTCTTTCTCCTTTATCTTACAAATTGCATGCCGTTTTCCGGCGCCTTTTACGGTTTCCCCTTTGCCGCCAAATGTTTTAAGAGGCGCACGAAATTGAGAGATCGTTAACCATCAGAAGCGGGTTATTCCATGCGCATTGCCATGATTGGCACGGGCTATGTGGGGCTGGTGTCCGGCGCCTGCTTTGCGGATTTCGGCCACCAGGTCACCTGCGTCGACAAGGACGCCGGCAAGATCGCCGCGCTTCACCGCGGCGAAATCCCGATCTTCGAGCCCGGGCTCGACGCGCTGGTGGCGTCCAACGTGAAGGCCAAGCGGCTGGATTTCACCACCGATCTGACAGCGCCGGTCGCTGAAGCGGACGCGGTGTTCATCGCGGTCGGCACGCCGTCGCGGCGCGGCGACGGCCATGCCGACCTCACCTATGTCTATAGCCGCCGCGCGCGAGATCGCCGCCGTGCTGAAGGGATTTACCGTCGTCGTCACCAAATCGACGGTGCCGGTCGGCACCGGCGACGAGGTCGAGCGGCTGATCCGCGAAGCCAATCCGTCGGCCGACGTCGTGATCGCCTCCAATCCGGAATTTCTGCGCGAGGGTGCGGCGATCCGCGACTTCAAATTCCCCGACCGTATCGTGGTCGGCACCTCGGACGAGCGCGGCGCGAAAGGTGCTCGGCGACGTCTACCGGCCGCTGTCGCTCAATCAGGCGCCGTTGATGTTCACGGCGCGGCGCACCGCCGAACTGATCAAGTACGCGGCCAATGCGTTCCTCGCGACCAAGATCACCTTCATCAACGAGATCGCCGATCTGTCCGAAAAAGTCGGCGCCGACGTACAGGAAGTCGCGCGCGGCATCGGCCTCGACAACCGCATCGGCTCGAAATTCCTGCACGCCGGGCCCCGGCTTCGGCGGCTCCTGCTTTCCAAAGGACACCCGCGCGCTGGTCAAGATCGCGCAGGATCACGACGTCAACCTGCGCATCGTCGAGGCGGTGCTCGGCGTCAACGACAATCCGCAAGCGCGCGATGGCGCGCAAGGTTGCCAACGCTCGCCGGCGGCAGCCTGCGCGGCAAGACCGTGGCCGTGCTCGGCCTGACCTTCAAGCCCGACACCGACGACATGCGCGAGGCGCCGTCGATCCCGCTGGTGACCGGCCTGCTCGACATGGGCGCAAGGGTCCGCGCGCACGATCCGGTCGGCATGGAGCAGGCGCGCAAGGAACTGCCCGACATCGAATATTGCGACGATCCTTACGCCTGCGTGAAGGGCGCCGACGCCATGGTGGTCGTGACCGAGTGGGTGCAGTACCGCACGCTCGACTGGAGCGCGTCAAGCGCGAAATGGCACAGCCGCTGGTGGTCGATCTGCGCAATATCTATCGCCCCGAGGAGATGGCGGCGCTCGGGTTCACCTATGAAAGCATCGGGCGGGCGGCGATTGATCTTCCTTCCCTTCTCCCATCGAAGTCGGATTTATCCGACTTCGACATTTAAAAAGCCTAACTCGGGTAAACCCGAGTTAGGATGGGAGAAGGTGGCTTCGCGCAGCGAAGCCGGATGAGGGGTCTCTATCCGCGGAGACGGACCCCTCACCCGTCTCGCATCTTGCGATGCGAGCCACCCTCTCCCACAAGGGGAGAGGGGAAGAGCGCCAACAATGCGAGCCGTAATTGCCCCGCAGCTTCGACACTCCCCTCCCGATCGACGCGGTGCTCGACGAACTCGCGCGCACGCTGACGGCTAACAACGCCGCCGTGCTGGTGGCGCCGCCGGGCGCCGGCAAGACCACGCGGGTGCCGCTGGCGCTGCTCGATGCGCCCTGGCTGAACGGCAGGAAGATCATCATGCTGGAGCCGCGGCGGATCGCGGCCCGCGCCAGCGCCGAGCGGATGGCGAAGACGCTGGGCGAACGCGCCGGCGAGACCGTCGGCTACCGCGTCCGGTTCGGCTCGAAAATATCGCGCGCGACCCGGATCGAGGTGGTCACCGAGGGCATCTTCTCGCGGCAGATCCTCGACGATCCCGAGCTGAACGGCGTCGCCGCGGTGCTGTTCGACGAATTCCACGAGCGTTCGCTCGATGCCGATCTAGGGCTGGCGCTGGCGCGGGACGCGCAGACCGGCTTGCGCGAGGACCTCCGCATCCTCGTGATGTCGGCGACGCTCGACGGCGCCCGGGTCGCAAAACTGCTCGGCGACGCGCCGGTGGTCGCTAGCGAGGGCCGCGCCTTTCCGGTCGAGACCCGCTATCTCGGCCGCAAAGCGGATGCGCCGCTGGAGCGGCAGATGGCGGATGCGATCGCGACCGCGCTGCGCGCCGATCCCGGCTCGGTGCTGGCATTCCTGCCGGGCGCGGCCGAAATCCGCCGCACGCAGAACTTTCTCGGCGAGCGCGTGCACGATGCCTCCATCGAGATCGTGCCGCTGTTCGGCGCGCTCGATGCCAGCGTGCAGGACCGCGCCATCGCGCCGGCGCCAAAAGGCCAGCGCAAGGTGGTGCTGGCGACCTCGATCGCCGAGACCTCGCTGACCATCGAGGGCGTGCGCATCGTCGTCGATTCCGGCATGGCGCGGGTGCCGCGCTACGAGCCGGATATCGGGCTGACGCGGCTGGAGACGGTGCGCGCCTCGCGCGCGGCGGTCGATCAGCGCCGCGGCCGCGCCGGCCGCACCGAGCCCGGCGTTTGCTACCGGCTGTGGGACGAGCCGCAGACCGCCTCGCTTGCCGCCTATACGCAGCCTGAAATTCTCTCCGCCGATCTGTCCTCGCTGGTGCTCGATCTCGCGCAATGGGGCGTCAGCGATCCCGCGACGCTGGCGTTTCTCGATTCCCCGCCCGCGCCGGCGCTGAAGGAAGCCAACAGCCTGCTTGGCGAACTCGGCGCGCTCGACGGCGATGGCCGGATCACCGCGGAAGGCAAAAGCCTGCGCGCGCTGGCGCTGCCGCCGCGGCTGGCGCGCATGATCGTGGATTCGCATCGGCTGGGCGCAGGCGAGGAGGCCGCCGAGATCGCCGCGATCCTGACCGAACGCGGGCTCGGCGGCGACAGCGTCGATCTCGATGCCCGGCTCGATCAGTTCCGCCGCGACCGCTCGCAACGCGCGAGCAGCGCCCGCAGCCTGGCGCAGCGCTGGGCGTCGCAGGTGGCGGCATCGAATGCATCGACAGGGGAAGCGCGAACTCTCCACCGGCGTCATGCTGGCCTTGGCCTTTCCGGATCGGGTCGCGCGCAACCGCGGCAATGGCAGCTTCGTGCTCGCCAACGGCCGTGGCGCCGCCGTCGAGCAGACCTCCGCGCTGGCGCGCGCGCCCTATATCGCGGTCGCCGAACTGACAGGTACGGCGGCGCAGGGCCGCATTCTGCTGGCCGCGCCGATCACGCAGGACGAGATCGAACTGCGTTTCGCCGATCAGATCGAAATCACGGATGAGATTTCGTTCGATCGCGGCGCGATGGCGCTGCGCGCGCGCCGCAAGCGAACGCTGCACGCGATCACGCTGTCGGAAGCGCCGATGGCGCTGTCGCCGTCGGCGGAGACCGCGCGCGTTTTCGCCGACGGGCTGATCGCCGCCGGGCTCGACAAATTGCCGTGGTCGAAGCCGCTCAAGCAATGGCGCGACCGCGTCATGTTCCTGCGCAAGGCCGAGGGCGAAAGCTGGCCGGATCTGTCCGACGCCGCACTCGCGGCGCGGCGCGAGAGCTGGCTGGTGCCGGTGCTCTACGACAAGATTTCGCTGAAGGATTTTTCCGCCGGCGATTTGTCGGACGCGCTGATGACGCTGCTGCCCTGGGAATTGCGCGCGCGGCTGGAGCGCGAGGCGCCGACGCATTTCGAGGCGCCGACCGGCACCCTGCTTGCCGATCGACTACGAGGCCGAGCAGGGGCCGACGATCGCGGTCCGGCTGCAGGAATTGTTCGGGCTCAACACCCATCCCTCGATCGCCAAGGGCGCGGTGCCGCTGGTGCTGGAACTGCTGTCGCCGGCGCAGCGGCCGGTGCAGGTGACGCGCGATCTGCCGGGCTTCTGGCGCGGCAGCTATGCCGCGGTGCGCTCCGACCTGCGCGGCCGCTATCCCCGGCATCCCTGGCCGGAAGATCCGGCGAGCGCAATGCCGACGCGGCGGGTCAAGCCGCGCGGGACGTGAGCATGATCCGGAAAAGTGGGTACCGGTTTTCCGAAGAGATCATGCTCAAGCAAAAAGACCGGGTGGGATGACGATTCGAAGAAGCGTGATCCCGCTCGGCGTTAACACTTCGCTCATCCTTTTCGCCGAAATGACGACCCTCACCGGCGTCGTTAGTCGCCGGTTGCCAGCCGGCATGGTGATATCGGCCGCTGTGTGTGAACCGGGTGTGGCGTCATGCGTAACATAATGATCTTTGCCGCCATCCTGGTCGGCCTCGGCACCTTCATGGCCCAGATCGCGGACAAGATGACGCCGATGCCTGCAGCGGCCAAGGCCGCTCCGCAAAAAGCCGATCCTGTTCAGACGGTCGCCCAGGCCGGCGTCCGCAGCCTCAGCATTCCCCGCGATGCCCGCGGCCATTTCCAGACCGACGGCCGGATCGACGGCCAGCGCATCGACTTCATGGTCGACACCGGCGCCTCCGTGGTGGCGCTGAACGAGACCTCCGCGGCGCGGTTCGGCTTGCGTCCGTCGCGCGGCGACTACAACGCGACCGTCACCACCGCCAACGGCACCATCAAGGCGGCGCGCACCCGGCTTGCCATGGTCGATCTCGGCGGCCTCGTGGTGCGCGACGTCGATGCCATGGTGCTGCCGGATGAGGCGCTGTCGGAAAACCTGCTCGGCCTGTCGTTCCTGTCGAAGCTGAAGCGCTTCGAATATGCCAACGGCAAGATGGTGCTGGAGCAGTAACGCTTCCCCGTTACCAATCTGCCGCAATTATTGGCTAGAAGGCGCCAATCCCGCCTTCCGCTGCGCCCGTGCATTCGCTAAGGCTGCGGCGTCGCCCTCTCAGCCATCTCACGAGGCCATTTCTGATGTTTCCGAAGCCGAAATCCGTGCTGGTTCCGAATACCTACGCCTTCGAATCCGAGCCGATGGTGAAGGCGACCGGCTTTCGCGAATACGACGCGCGCTGGCTGTTCGACAAGGAAATCAACCTGATGGGCATTCAGGCGCTGGGCATGGGGCTCGGCGCGCTGATCGCGGAACTCGGCGTCAAGCAGGAGATCGTCACCGGCCACGATTTCCGCGGCTATTCGGCCTCGATCAAATACGCGCTGATTTCCGGGCTGATGGCGGCGGGCTGCAAGGTGCACGACATCGGCCTGTGCAGTGACGCCGATGGCCTATTTCGCGCAGTTCGATCTCGACGTGCCCTGCGTCGCGATGGTGACGGCGTCGCATAACGACAATGGCTGGACCGGCGTCAAGATGGGCGCCAACCGTCCGCTGACCTTCGGTCCCGACGAGATGACGCGGCTGAAGGAGATCGTGCTCAACGCCGATTTCAAGAACAAGGCCGGCGGCTCCTATCAGTTCCACGAGAATTTTCCGGCGCGCTACATCGCCGATCTCACCAAGCGCCCGAAGCTGAAGCGCAAGCTGAAGGTCGTGGTCGCCTGCGGCAACGGCACCGCCGGCGCGTTCGCGCCGCAGGTGATGGAAGCGATCGGCTGCGAGGTGATCCCGCTCGACACCGAGCTCGATTACACCTTTCCGAAATACAATCCGAACCCCGAAGACATGGAGATGCTGCACGCGATCCGCGACGCGGTGCTGGCGCACAAGGCCGATGTCGGCCTCGGCTTCGACGGCGACGGCGATCGCTGCGGCGTGGTCGACAATACCGGCGAGGAGATCTTTGCCGACAAGGTCGGCGTGATGCTGGCGCGCGACATGTCGGCGATCACCAAGGACGCGCAGTTCGTGGTCGACGTGAAATCGACCGGGCTGTTCGTCACCGATCCGGTGCTGCAAAAGCAGGGCGCCAAGACCACCTACTGGAAGACCGGCCATTCCTACATGAAGCGCCGCACCAACGAACTGGGCGCGCTGGCGGGTTTCGAGAAATCCGGCCACTTCTTCTTCAACAAGCCGTTCGGCCGCGGCTATGACGACGGCCTGGTCTCGGCGATCGCGATCTGCGAGATGCTCGATCGCGCGCCGGACAAGTCGATGGCGGATCTGAAGGACGCGCTGCCGAAGACCTGGTCGTCGCCGACCATGTCGCCGCATTGCGCGGACGAGACCAAATACGGCGTCGTCGATGCCGTGGTGAAGCATTTCGAGGCGCTGCAGAACAAGGGCGAGAAGGTCGCGGGCCAAACGATCCGCGATCTCGTCACCGTCAACGGCGTGCGCGTCACGGTCGAGGACGGCAGCTGGGGCCTGGTGCGGGCGTCCTCCAACAAGCCGGAACTGGTGGTCGTGGTCGAGAGCCCGGTCTCCGAACAGCGCATGCGCGACATGTTCGAGGCGATGGATTCGGTGCTGCGCACCCATCCCGAAGTCGGCGAATACAATCAGAAGATTTGAGGCGGGGTCGGACGCGTCACATTCTCAGCCGTCATCCCCCGCGAAAGCGGGGGATCCAGTACGCCGCGGCTCCTCGGTTCATTCAATAATGGCTCTGGAATACTGGATCGCCCGCTTTCGCGGGCGATGACAGTAACCTACGCCACGTGCAGCGACCCGAGGAAGCCGTCGACTTCGGATTTCAACCGATCGGACTGCGACGACAATCCGTTCGCGGCGTCGAGCAACCTCGACGCCGCCTTGCCGGCTTCGTCGGTCGCGCGGCTGACGCCGGCGATGTTGTCGTTGACGTCCCGCGTGCCGTCGGCGGCCTGCTGCACGTTGCCGGCGATCTCGCGCGTCGCCGCGCCCTGCTGGTCGACGGCGGCGGCGATCTCGTTGGAGATCTCGTCGATCTCGGCGATGGTGCCGCCGATCGCCTGGATCGCGCTGACGGCTTCGCCGGTGGCGGTCTGGATGCTCTGGATCTGCGCGGAGATTTCCTCGGTCGCCTTCGCGGTCTGGTTGGCCAGCGCCTTGACCTCGCTGGCGACCACCGCAAATCCCCTGCCATGTTCGCCGGCGCGCGCGGCTTCGATGGTGGCGTTCAGCGCCAGCAGATTGGTCTGGCTGGCGATGTTCTGGATCAGCGTCACCACCTCGCCGATCTTCTGGGTGCCGGCGGCAAGCCCTTCGACCACGGTGTTGGTGCGGCGCGCTTCCGCGGCCGCCTTGGCGGCGATTTCGGCCGAGCGCGTCACCTGCTGGGCGATGCTGCTGATCGACGCGGTGAGTTCTTCGGTCGCGGAGGCCACCGTTTCGACGTTGGCCGAGGCCTGCGTCGATGCGGCGGCCGCCGCTGCAGTCTGGCGCGCGGTTTCCGCGTTGCTGGCGCTCATCGACGACGACAGGCCCTGCATTTCGCCGGCGGCCACCGCGACCGCCTCGACGATGCCGCCGATCTTGCGCTCGAAGCCGGCGGCGAGCTCGCGGCGTCGCCGCGTCGCGCTCCTGCTTGGCCTTGCGTTCGGCCTCGCTGCGCTCGGCATTGGCGCGCGCTTCGGCGGCGCTTGCCGCCTCGGCCTCGGCGGTCTTCTCGCGCCGCCGTTTCGAACAGCTGCGACAGCTTGAGCGCCAGCCAGACCAGCACGCCGGCCTCGATCAGCAGGATGACGGCGTGAAGCACGACGCGGCCGAGATCGGCTGCCGCCGGGATAGATCGCCGCCGGCAGCAGGAAATTCAGCACCAGATGATGCAGCGCGACGGCGACCGTGCCGGCGACGATCGGCCGATAGTCGCAATAGGCGACGAGGCAGGCCAGCGCCGCGAAGAAGTACATGTGCATGTCGATCTGCCAGGGATGTCCGGCGAACTCGATAGGCGAACACCGACACGCCGCCCATCAGCGCGACGGCAAAGACCAGCCGGGTCGACAAGTCCATTGCCCGCAGCGCGCCACGACAGGGTCGCCGCCAGCGCCATCGCGGACATCATGAGCGCGTCGGAAGCATCCAGTCGGTGCCGCGCATCACGCCGATCGCAACGGCAATCGGGACATGCAGCCACAGCACGACCAGCAAGGTCTTGCTGGTGGTCTCACGCAAATTGGCCAGCTCATCGTTCTCGATGGTCATTCCCAGTCCCCCAAATGGTATTCAAAAAAGCGTGCTATCTCGTCAAGCAGGCGGCGATCGCCTGCGGGTCCATCGCCAGCCAGACGCCGGCCCCGCGCAACCGCGTCAGTCCGTCATGCTCATCCGGCCGCACCACCAGCAGCGACGGAATCGCCGTCATCCTCACAATGGCGGCATTGGCGGACGCCGCAGCCGCGAAGACCTGCTGGGCGCTCCACCAGGCGGGAAAGCCACGGCCACGACCTCGGCCCCGGGACGGACCTGCAGCGACAGCGCCGCGATCGCGATCCAGCTCGCGACCAGCAACACAGCCGCGTTCAGCCAGGCCGGCCATCGCGATGTCTGGGATGTTGTTTCGCCTGCTCCATCGCGGGACAATAACGTGACGAAGCTAACTGCTCGGTAAATGTTGAGTTAACGAACCGTGATAATGCGGTCCGCGCGAAATCGTGGGGCTTGCACGCGCTATGGCCAGCAGGATGCGGCTTACGCCGCCGGCACCGGCAGCGCGGTGACCGACTTGATCTTCTCCATCGCAAAGCGCGAGGTGACGTTCTTCAGCGGCACCGCGCCGATCAGCTTCTTGTAGAACACGTCATAGCTCTGCATGTCGGCGACCACGACGCGCAGCATGTAGTCGACGTCGCCGGCCATCCGGTAGAATTCCATCACCTCGGGCATGGCGCTGACGGCGTCGGCGAATTTCTTCAGCCAGGCTTCGGAATGGTCGGCGCTCTCGACCGAGACGAACACCGAGATGCCGAGCCCGATCTTGTTCTGGTCGACCAGCGCGACCCGGCGCAGGATCACGCCGTCGGCCTCCAGCCGCTGGATGCGCTTCCAGCACGGCGTCGACGACAGCCCGACCCGGTCGCCGATCTCGGCCACCGACAGGGAGGCGTCGTCCTGCAGCACGGTCAGGATCTTGCGGTCGATGGCGTCGAGGCGGCGGTTGGCTTCGTGAAGCTGAACGGCAAGGTCGGTCATGAGAAGAATTTGTTCCATATGAAGGGCTGATCTCCCTCATATATAGAAAAATCTTCTAATGCAAGCCCGCTATTGGCTGGCCTGGGCCGCGACCCGCCGCCTGGCTTTGGCCCAAAAGTGCTTCAACTTCAGCACGTTGCGGGGCGGCAAAGGCGCCGCCAAAGCGGGTGCATTTCAGCGCCGCGGCGGCGGAGGCGAAGCGGAGCGCCTGCCGGAGCTCCTGCTTTTCGGTGATGGCGAGCGCAAAGGCGCCGTGGAACACGTCGCCGGCGCCCAAGCGTATCCACGGTGTGGACCGGGAAGGCCGGGGTCTCCTGCAACTCGCCGTGCTCGTCGAGCCAGATCGTGCCCTGCGGCCCGCGCGTGCCCGCCAGGAACGACGGCGTCAGTTTCGCGATCTTCTTCAGCGCCTCGCCGTCGTCGGCGACCCCGGCGGTCTCCTGCAGCGGCTCGCTCGAGAACACCAGATGCGAGGACGCGGTCAGCAGGCCCTCGCGCAGCGACATCGCGCGATCGACGTCGACGATCACGGGAATGCCGCGCCGGAGCGCCTCGGCGCACAGGTCGGTGCAGAATTCCGCGCAGCGGCTCTCGGTCAGGATCGCGGCGCAATCGTCCAGCAGCGTCTCGGTGGCGCGGCAGCCGGACCTTCCACAGTTCCGGATCGCGGAACGTGACGATGGTGCGCTCGCCGCTCGGGTCGATCATGATGGTCGAGATCGGCGTCACCAGGCCCGGCATGTGCACGAGATGCTTGGTCTCGATGCCTTCATGCGCGAGCTTGTCGAAGATGAAGCGGCTCGAGGTCTCGCGGGCATCGCCCATCGGCCCGCAGATCGAGGCGCGGCCGCCGAGCCGCACGATGCCGATCGCGGCATTGAGCGCGTTGCCGCCGCAGATCTCGTCGAAATGGGTGGCGTTCTCCTTGGAGCCGCGCGCCGGCACGCCGCGGACGCGGAACGTCAGGTCGCGCACCGGCATGCCGATGCAGAGAATGCGCGGCGGGATTTTCGGCGCTTTGGCGTGGAAGTTCATGCCGGAGTCCGTCATGCCGGTTCCGCGTTGTGCCGGAACCAATGTCCGGAGTTAATGGATTGGGCCATGGAACTGTTCCCCGCTATGCGCCGGTGTCGCTGCCCCCATGCAGCCAGCGTCCGAGCAGATGATGCGCGATCGCGAACGGATGCGGCCCGGCGAGGCCGTCGGGATGCTGCCGCTTGATCATCAGGGTCGCCTCGGCGCGGTCGAACCAGCGCGCGTCCTCGAGTTCGGTGCGGTCGACGACGATGTCCTCGTTGGTGGCGCGCGCGGTGCATCCGATCATCAGCGACGACGGATAGGGCCAGGGCTGCGTCATGTAGTAATTCACGTCGGTGCAGCGGATGCCGGATTCCTCGAAGATTTCGCGGCGGACCGCGTCCTCGATGGTTTCGGCGGCTTCGACGAAGCCGGCAAGGCAGGAATACATCCCGGGCAGAAACTGCTTCTGCCGGCCGAGCAGGCATTTGTCGCCCGAGGTCACCAGCATGATCACGACCGGGTCGGTGCGCGGAAAATGCTCGGCCTTGCAGTTCGGGCATTCGCGCTTCCAGCCGCCTTCCTTCATCGCGGTGCGGGTGCCGCAATTGGCGCAAAAGCCGTGGCGCTGATGCCAGCTCACCATCGATTTCGCCATCGCGATCGCCGACAGCTGTTCCGGACGGCACCACGCCCTGCATCGCCATGCCGCGCAGTTCGGTCACGGCGACGTCGTCGCCCGTCAGCAGCTTTTCCACCGCCGCGGCCGCAATGCCCATGCCGAATATCGGCGCGCCGTCGCGCAGCCCCAGAAAGATCGTGCCGGGATTGGCGCCGAACTTCAGCGCCTCGTCGATGCGCAGCAGCGCGCGCGGGCCGCTTGGCTCCTGCTTCACCACCAGCGAGTCGCGATAGACCACATAGGCGCGGGCATCGCGGTGGCCTTCCAGCGCGAACAGTTTCTCGTCATTGCTGCGCAGATGCGCGGCGCGATCGAGAACATGGGTGACGAAGGCCGGCTGTCCGAGCGGAAACGAATCGAATGCTGACATGTATTCAACCAAGCCAGATCTTGCGGCGAAGCGCGCTGATGAAATTCTGCACTTCCTCGGCGTCATGCGCCAGCGGCGGCATCACGCCCCAGACCGGGCGCGGCCAGGCGACGTCGCTGGAGCGGCGCGCGATGACGTGGACGTGAAGCTGCGGCACCAGGTTGCCGAGCGCGGCGATGTTCAGCTTGTCGCATTGGGTGATCTCTTTCAGCGCGCGCGCGACGCGGGAGATTTCGGTCATCAGCTGCGCCTGCTCGACCTCGTCGAGGTCGATGATTTCGACCGCGTCGTCCCGGCGCGGCACCAGCAGCAGCCAGGGATAATGCGCGTCCTTGATGACCAGCACCCGGCACAGCGGCAGGTCGCCGATGTCGATGGTGTCCTTTTTGAGCTGTGAATGCAGCGACCAGGCGGAGACGTCAGGGGCATATAGGTTCCCAAATACCCGATCAGCGGCGGGCTTGTAGGGTGCCTTCTGTGGGCACCAATGCGGCTTCATATCAAGGCGTCATCATCCGCGAAAGCGGATGATCCAGTACCCCGCGGCCGCTCATTTGATCGATGGGCCGTCGGGTACTGGATACCCCGCTGTAGCCTGTCATCGGGCTCGCCGAAAGGCGAGACCCGGTGGCGGGGTATGACAGCCAATGCCCCGCTTGCTTTCCGGCCCTTTTGGCCCCAAATAAGGACCGGGAGATTGGCGGTGGACGAGCCACTCGCCAACCGGGTCAGGTCCGGAAGGAAGCAGCCCTAACGAGGTCCGGATCGGGTCGCTCGTCAGTCTCCTACCTGTTTTTCGAGCGAATCGCGCAAGAGCGGCCAGTCCCCGCGCTTGCGCTTGATTCTGCTCCTTATCCGCAAGCCGGCCTTGAGAGACAATCAATTGCGGATCGATCGATGACCGACGCTGGCGCTCCCTCCAATCGAGCCCGACAGCGCCGACCAGGGCGGCTTCGATCTCGGCGGTCAGCCTTCCGAGGCCCGGGGCCGGCAAGCCCTATCGGGTGCTGGCGCGCAAATACCGCCCCTCCAGCTTCGACGATCTGATCGGCCAGGACGCCATGGTCCGCACCGTTTCGAATGCGTTCGAGACCGGACGGATTCCGCAGGCCTGGATCCTGACCGGGGTGCGCGGCGTCGGCAAAACCACCACGGCGCGGATTCTCGCCCGCGCGCTGAATTACGAATTGCCGGACGGTTCGGTGAAGGGGCCGACCATCCACATGCCGACGCTGGGCGTGCATTGCCAGGCGATCATGGAAAGCCGGCACATGGACGTGCTGGAGATGGACGCCGCCTCGCATACCGGCGTCGACGACGTGCGCCAGATCAACGACAGCGTGCGCTATGCGCCGGCCAGCGCGCGCTACAAGGTCTACATCATCGACGAAGTCCACATGCTCTCGACCGCGGCGTTCAACGCGTTCCTGAAGACGCTGGAGGAGCCGCCGGAGCACGCCAAATTCGTGTTCGCCACCACCGAAATCCGAAAAGTGCCGGTCACGGTGCTGTCGCGCTGCCAGCGCTTCGACCTGCGCCGGGTCGAGGCCGATGTGCTGATGGCGCATCTCGTCCAGCATCGCGGCCAAGGAAAACGTCGAGGTCGAGCCCGAGGCGCTCGGCATCATCGCGCGCGCCGCGGAAGGCTCGGTGCGCGATTCGCTGTCGCTGTTCGACCAGGCGATCGCGCATGCGGCCGGCCTGGTGCGCGCCGATGCGGTGCGGCAGATGCTGGGCCTTGCCGACCGCACCCGGGTGATCGATCTGTTCGATTCGCTGGCGCGCGGCGACATCGCCAGCGCGTTCAAGGAATTTCGCGAGCAGTACGACACCGGCGCCGATCCGATCGTGGTGCTGAGCGATCTCGCCGAATTCGTCAATTTCGTCACCCGCGTGAAGATCGTGCCGGCGACCGCCGACAATGTCGCCTTCGGCGAGACCGAGCGGCGTGCGCGCGCGGGAGTTCGCCGCAAAGCTCTCGATGCGGGTGCTGTCGCGGATGTGGCAGATGCTGCTCAAGGGCATCACCGAGGTGCAGACCGCGACGCGGCCGGCCGCCGCCGCCGAAATGGTGCTGGTGCGCATCGCCTATGTCGCCGACATGCCGACGCCGGATGAAGCGATCCGGATGCTCGAGCAGAATGGCGGCGGCTCGCCGGTGATCTCGGCGGCGCATCGGCCGCGCGACGGCGCCGGCCTCGACCGCGTCATCGTCGATGCAATCATCGCCTCCTCGCGCGCATCGTTTCTGCGCCGCGCGCCAGCGCCGAGGCAGTCCGCGCGTCCGCAGATGATCGCGCCGCAGCCGGAGGCGCAGTCCGCGCCCGCGCTGCGGATCACCAGCTTTCCGGAACTCGTGGCGCTCGCCGGCGAGAAGCGCGATCTCCTGACCAAGGCGGCGCTGGAGGCCGATGTCCGTCTGGTCCGCATCGAGGACGGCCGGCTCGAGGTGGCGCTGGAGCGCAACGCCGCGCGCACGCTGGTCAACGATCTCTCGCGCAAGCTCGAGCAATGGACCGGGCGGCGCTGGACCGTGATCGTGTCCAACGAGGCCGGACAGCCGACGCTGCGCGTCGCAGAACGAGGTCGAGCAAGAACGAGCGCGAGCGCGCCGCGGAAGCCGATCCGCGCGTGCAGGAGGTGCTGGCGCGGTTTCCCGGCGCCAAGGTGGTCGAGGTGCGCAAGCTTGCCGCCGAGCCGCCGGAATCCGATGCTAGCGGTGAAGACCCGGCCGAGCGTTCCGACAGCGACGACGATTGAGCGATATCCTGGAAGGAAGCATAGATGGCTGATTTTCTCGGCATGATGAAGCAGGCGGCGCAGCTGCAATCGAAGATGCAGGCGATGCAGGAAGAACTCGGCAATGTCGAGGTCGAGGGCATTTCCGGCGGCGGCCTCGTCGCCGTGCGCATGACCGCGAAGATGGAAGTGAAGGCCGTCAAGATCGATCCGTCGCTGATGAAGGCCGACGAGCGCGAGATCCTCGAGGACCTGCTGGTGACCGCGCATAACGACGCGCGGCGCAAGGCGGAAACCGCGATGCAGGAAAAGATGCAGGCGCTGACCGGCGGCCTCGGCCTGCCGCCGGGATTGGGTCTCAGCTGAAATGGCTTCTGCGGTTGCCGGTCCCGAAATCGAACGCCTGATCCAGCTGCTGGCGCGGCTGCCGGGGCTCGGCCCGCGCTCGGCGCGGCGCGCGGCGCTGCATCTGATCAAGAAGCGCGAGGCGCTGATGACGCCGCTCGCCGGCGCGCTGCAGGTGGCGATCGACAAGATCCAGGTCTGCAAGACCTGCGGCAATATCGA
The DNA here is from genome assembly GCA_963738765.1 of uncultured Alphaproteobacteria bacterium. Lineage (GTDB taxonomy): Bacteria > Pseudomonadota > Alphaproteobacteria > Rhizobiales > Xanthobacteraceae > Bradyrhizobium. The sequence goes on from CAVTYA010000027.1 coordinate 261,363, forward strand.
CACCCAAAATCCCTGCACGGTCTGCACCGATCCGCGGCGCGATCGGCGCGATCATCGTCGTGGTCGCCGACGTCGCCGATCTCTGGGCGCTGGAGCGGGCCAATGCGACCAACGGCCGCTATCACGTGCTCGGCGCGACGCTGTCGCCGCTCGACGGCGTCGGCCCGCAGGATCTGACCATCGACGCGCTGGTGGCGCGCGCGCATGATTCGCAGGTCAGCGAAATCATCCTGGCGCTGAATGCCACGGTCGACGGCCAGACCACCGCGCATTACATCACCGACCTGCTGCAGGAGGCCAACGTCAAGGTGACGCGGCTCGCCCACGGCGTGCCGGTCGGCGGCGAACTCGATTATCTCGATGAAGGCACGCTGTCGGCAGCGATGCGGCAGCGGACACTGTTCTAACCATCACAGACGGAACTGATCGACATGACGAAACGACGATTCGGCAAACGCCTGGCTTTGGCGGCAATCATGGCGGTGGCGTTCGCCGCGCCTGCCGCAGGCGCGCAGCAGGCCGAGCCCGCGCGCAAAGGCGGGCAAGTTGATCAATGCCGGCGACGTGCTGTCGGGCGAACTCAACGCCATGACGGTCGCGCGGCGGCAAGACGGGCAAGCGCGTCGCCACCTATCAGCTCACCAGCGAGCCGCGCCGGCTGCCGCCGCCGAACGGGCTTTGCAATCTGGAAACCGGCCCGGAGACCTTCCAGCTCGTCACCACCAGCGACGCGCAGGCCGCGCAGTTGAAGGGTTTCGTCGGCAAGGAAATCTCGGTCAAGGTCGACGAGGTCGCCTGCGCGCAGGACGCCGGGCAGATGAGCGAGGCCGTGGTCACCAAGTGGAGCGTGGTGACGACGCATTAGGGAGCATCCGTGCTGTCGTCGCCCGGCTTGACCGGGCGATCCAGTACGCCGCGGCTTCTCGATTCAAATATTGATGTCTCTTATTGATGTCTCTGGAATACTGGGTCACCCGCTTTCGCGGGTGACGACAACCCGGGCTAAACCTTCACCGGCCCCAGCTCCTCAAAATGCCCGCGCCGCTGCAGCCAGGCCAGCAGGATCAGGCTCGGCACCGCGACCACGACGCAGATCGCAAAGAACAGCGGCCAGCCCGTCGCCTTCGCCACATAGCCCGCGCCCGACGACAGATAGGTGCGCCCGACCGCGGCGAGCGCGGTCAGCAGCGCGTATTGGGTCGCGGTGTGCAGCGGGTTTCGGCACAGCGCCGACAGATAGGCGACGAAGATCACGGTGCCGATGGCGCTGGTGAAATTTTCCGCGGTGATCGCGAACGCCAGCGCCCATTGATTGACGCCGACCAGCGCCAGCCACGAGAACGACAGGTTGGCGACCGCCTGCAGCACGCCGCCGATCCACAGGCTTGCCGCCAGCGAATAGCGCCGCGCCACGAAGCCGCCGGCAAAGCCGCCGATCAGGGTCGCGGCGAGGCCGACGCCCTTGACGATGGCGGCATAGTCGTTGCGGGAAAAGCCGAGGTCGATCACGAACGGCGCCGTCATGGTGCCGGAAAACGCGTCGGTGAATTTGAACAGCACCACGAAGGCGAGCGCTGCGAGGCGTCCTTGCGGGCCAGGAATTCGGAGAACGCGCCGATCGCGGCATGCAGCACGCGCGTCGAACGCGGTCTCCGTGCGCGTGTCGCGGCTTCCGCGCGCGCCGATTGCTCCGGCTCGGTCGCGGCGAGCGCCGTGACGGTGCCGATCAGCACCAGCGCCGCCATCACCACATAGCCCCACATCCAGGCCGATGCGCGCGCGATGCCGGTGCTTTCGAAGCCGCTGACGATGAACAGCGCGCCCGCGGTCGAGACCAGCATGCCGATGCGGTAGGCCGCGACATAGGACGCCATGCCGGCGGCCTGCTCGCTTTCGGGCAGGCTCTCGACGCGAAACGCATCGACCACGATGTCCTGCGTCGACGACATCGCCGCGACCAGCAGCGCGCCGAGCGCCACGAACAGCGGCGAGCGCGCCGGGTCGGTCAGCGCCAGCAGCAGGATCGCGCACGATCAGCAGCAGTTGCGAGAACACCAGCCAGCCGCGCCGGCGGCCGAAGGCGCGCGTGAACAACGGCACATGCAGCGCATCGACCAGCGGCGCCCACAGGAATTTCAGCGTGTAGGGCGTGCCGACCAGCGCGAACAGGCCGATGGTGCCGAGATCGACGCCGGATTCGCGCATCCACACCAGCAGCGTCGATCCCGACAGCGCCAGCGGCAGCCCGGAGGAAAAGCCGAGCAGCAGCACGATCAGCACCCGCGGCTGCAGATAGACCGCAAGGCTGTCGCGCCAGGAGGCGGGGCGGGCGATGATCGTAGGTCGGCATGCGGAGTGCTGGCTTCGGGTGTCGGTCATGTAGGTGGTGTTAGCAAGATTCGGAGAGCTGCGACAGATCGACACCGTCATCCGGCCATCGGTCACACGCACGGGCGATGACGGCGATAACTGGCCGTCTGCCCTACTCCCCCGCCTGCAGCTTGCGCGGCAGCGGGAACAGCTCGGGCGCGCCGGTCTTGACGATGCGCGGGAGTCTCGGCGGGCGCTTCGGTCTTGCTGAAATCCAGTTCCTCGATCCGCCCGGCGCGCTTTTCGATCTTGTCGGCGGAGATCAGGATCTGCCGGACGTCCTCGTTGGCGTCGCCAAAATGCTTCTGCAGCTTCAGCACGCGGTCGCGCAGCCGTCCGAGATCGTCGCCGAGATTGAGCACTTCGGTGCGGATCTGGTCGGCGGCGTCGCGCATCCGCGCGTCCTTCAGGATCTGCTGCATCACCTGGATCGCCAGCATCAGCAGCGACGGCGACACCAGCACCACGCGGGCGCGATAGGCCTTCTGGATCACGTCGTCGAAGCCGTCGTGAATTTCGGCATAGACCGATTCCGACGGCACGAACATCAGCGCGGTGTCCTGGGTCTCGCCGGCGATCAGATATTTCTCGGCGATGTCGCTGACATGCTTCATCACGTCGTTGCGCAGCCGCTGCGTGGCGAATTTCTTCTCCTCGTCGCGTGCGCGCGTCGTGCAGCGCGGTCATCGCCTCCAGCGGAAACTTCGCGTCGATGCAGAGCGGGCGCTGGTCGGGCAGGAACACCACGCAGTCCGGCCGCTTGCCGGTCGAGAGCGTGAACTGGAATTCGTAGGAGCCCTTCGGCATGCCGTCCTGGACGATCGCCTCCATCCGCGCCTGGCCGAACGCGCCGCGCGATTGCTTGTTGGCGAGCACGTCGCGCAGCGTCGTCACCTGCGACGTCAGGTCGGTGAGATTCTTGTGCGCGTTGTCGATGATGCCGAGCCGCTCGTGCAGCACGCGCAAGCTGTCCATGGTGTTGCGCGTGGTCTGCTTCCATCGACTGGCCGACGCGATGGGTCACCGAATCCAGCCGCTCGTTGACGGCGCGCGCCATCTCGGCCTGGCGGCCGGCCAGCGCCTGTCCCATCGCGTCGACGCGGCCGGTGGCCTCGCTCTGCGCGCGCAGCATTTCGCTCAGGCGCTCTTCCAGTTCGTCGGCGCGGATCGCCTGCGCCATCGCCAGTTCGGCGCCGCGGCGGCCCGAGCGCGCGATCACGACGGCGATGCACCAGCAGCAGCACCAGCGCGAGCGCGCCGAAGCCGATCAGCGCCGTCGCCGGTGCGAACCGGCCAGTCGCCGATCATGAAAAGAATCTCGTTCATGCCGCCCTTGTAGCCGATTCGGCCGGCGAACGCGAACGAAGAGGGAACATTTATGGTAAATGACGGCTTAATTTTCGTGGTTAACGCCGCCTTAAAATTCATGGTTAAGCACGGCGTTAACGCGGCTGCGCGCGCGCATTGACCCCGGCAAATCAGCAGCTTAAATCGCCCGCCATGGCCATTCAGAGAAATCATCATCCTGCCGGACAAGCAGTTGCGGCTCGTCTCCAAGCCGATCGAGAAGGTCACGGCGGAGATCCGCAAGCTCGCCGACGACATGTTCGAGACCATGTATGACGCGCCCGGCATCGGGCTCGCGGCGATCCAGGTCGCGCAGCCGCTGCGGCTGATCACGATGGATCTCGCCAAGAAGGACGAGGACGGCGAGACCAAGCCGCGGCCGCGCGTCTTCATCAATCCGGAGATCTTGTCGTCGTCGGAAGAGTGCTCGGTCTACGAGGAAGGCTGCCTGTCGATCCCGGAATATTACGAGGAGGTCGAGCGGCCGGCGCAAGGTGCGCGTGCGCTTCACCGATCTCGACGGCAAGGTGCACGAGGAAGACGCCGACGGCCTGTTCGCCACCTGCATCCAGCACGAGATCGATCATCTCAACGGCGTGCTGTTCGTGGATTATCTGTCGAAGCTGAAGCGCGACCGCGTGCTGAAGAAGTTCACCAAGGCCGCCAAGCGCGCGGCGGAGTAAGCTCGGGCTCGCAGCGCCGTCGCACCTGAGTGCGCAGGCGCTCTGCTGGCGCCGTAGCCTCGTAAGGGCGACGGCGAGCACGAGCGACGTTCTTTCTTGTCCGGGCATCCTTCGAGGCTCGCGAAGTGCCCGCACCTCCAGCGATGAGCGCATTGCGCTCACGCGGGGGTAGCGCCCGATCTTGATGTTCGAGTCCAAGGGATATTTCCACGCAATGCCTCTTCGCTGATCTTCATGGGCACGCCCGATTTCGCGGTGCCGACGCTGCTGGAGCTTGTGGCCCACGGCCACGAGATCGCGGCGGTCTATACCCGTGCGGCAAAGCCGGCCGGGCGCGGCATGAAGCTGCAGCCGACCCCGGTGGAGCAGGAGGCGCGGCGGCTCGGCATTCCCGTGCTGACGCCGGCCGACGCTGAAGACGCCGGAAGCGCTGGAAGAATTTCGCGCGCATGACGCGGATGCGGCCGTCGTGGTCGCCTATGGCATGATCCTGCCGCAGGCCATTCTCGATGCGCCACCGCTCGGCTGCTTCAATCTGCACGCCTCGCTGCTGCCGCGCTGGCGCGGCGCTGCGCCGATCAACCGCGCCATCATGGCGGGCGATGCCGAGACCGGCGTGATGGTGATGAAGATGGATGCCGGCCTCGACACCGGCGACGTCGCGATGGCCGAGCGCCTGGCGATCACCGATACGATGACGGCGGCCGATCTGCACGACGCGCTGGCGCCGCTCGGCGCCGATCTGATGGTGCGCGCGATGGGCGCGCTGGAACGCGGCAGGCTGCAACTGAGCAAGCAAAGCCAAGCACGGCGTGACCTACGCCGCCAAGATCGACAAGGCCGAGGCGCGGATCGACTGGAACAGGCCGGCCCGCAGGCGTCCTGCGCCATATTCACGGGCTGTCGCCGTTTCCCGGCGCGTGGTGCGAGATCGCCATCGACGGCGAACCGGCGCGCGTCAAGATCCTGCGCTGCGAACTGGCGAATGGCGCGGGCGCGCCGGCGACGTGCTCGACGATCGCCTGACGATTGCCTGCGGCGAGGGCGCGATCCGGATTCTCGAACTGCAGCGCGCCGGCAAGGCGCCGATGAAGGCGCGAGATTTCTGCGCGGCACGCCGCTGAAGCCGCCGGCGCGGCTCACCTGATGCCCCGCTACAAACTCATCATCGAATATGACGGCACGCCGTTCTGCGGCTGGCAGATCCAGGACAATGGCGCCGTCGGTGCAGGGCGCGCTGGAGACCGCGGTCAAGGCGATCTGCGGCGAGCAGGTTCGCGTCCATGGCGCCGGGCGCACCGATGCCGGCGTGCATGCGCTGGCGCAGGTCGCGCATTGCGATATCGCCAAGCATTCGTGCCGCCGGGTCGCTTTCGCGACGGCTTGAACGCGCATCTGCGGCCGCATCCGATCGGCGTGCTCAGTGCGGAAATCGTGCCGGATACGTTTCGAGGCGCGGTTTTCGGCCAGGCGAAGCGTCATTATCCGCTATCGCATCACCAATCGCCGCGCCAATCTCGCGCTCGACATCGGGCGCACGTCTGGCGGCTGCCGCGGCCGCTCGATACCGACGCGATGCACGTCGCCGCGCAGCGGCTGCTCGGCAAGCACGACTTCACGACGTTTCGCGACACCGAGTGCCAGGCCAAGTCGCCGGAGAAGACGCTCGACCAGCTCGACGTCATCAGGGATGGCGATGCCGTTGCACATCGTGACCTCGGCGCGCTCGTTCCTGCACAGCCAGGTGCGCTCGATGGTGGGCTCGCTGGTCTGGGTCGGCGAAGGCCGCTGGAGCGCCGACGATCTCGCCGCGGCACTCGCCGCCCGCAACCGCGCCGCCTGCGGTCCGGTCGCGCCGCCGGACGGGCTCTATCTGGTGCGCGTGGATTACTAGGACCGCCATCCTTACTTTGCATGGGGTTGTTTCCGCGATTTCGTGTCTGGCGCCCCGCGGTCGAGGTGACGGCATCACCCGAAATACCGATCCAGCACGCCGCGATAGATCTTCGTCAGCTTCTCCAGATCCGACACCGGCGTGCGCTCGTCGATCTGGTGCATGGTCTGGCCGACCAGGCCGAATTCGATCACCGGGCAATAGCTCGAGATGAAGCGCGCGTCCGAGGTGCCGCCGGTGGTCGAAAGTTCCGGCTTGCGGCCGGTGACCTCCTCGATCGCGGCGACCGCGAGATCGGTGAACGGGCCGGGCTTTGTCACGAACACGTTGGAGTTCGACGGCTCCCACACGATCCGCGCGCGGATGCGGTTGCCGGCGGCCTTCGCCAGACGCTCTTCGACCAGCGCCCGCAGCGTTTCCTGGGTGTGGTGGTCGTTGAAGCGGATGTTGAATTTCGCGCGCGCCTGGCCGGGGATCACGTTGCTCGCGGTGTTGCCGACATCGACCGAGGTGAATTCGAGGTTCGAGGCCTGAAATTGCGCGCTGCCGTGATCGAGCGGCTCATCGCTGAGCGCCACGATCAATCGCGAGATATCCGGCACCGGGTTGGCCGCGCGATGCGGATAGGCGACGTGGCCCTGCACGCCGTCGACGTAGAGCGTGCCCGATTGCGAGCCGCGGCGGCCGATCTTGATGCAATCGCCCAGCACTTCGACATTGGAGGGCTCGCCGAGCACGCAATGGTCGAATTTTCGCCGCGCGCCGCGACCCATTGCAACAGCTTGATGGTGCCGTTGACCGAGATGTCTTCTTCATCGCCGGTGATCAGAAACGAAATCGAGCCTTTCGGCTGACCGCCGTTCTCCGCGAGATAGTCCAGCACCGCCGCGACGCTGCAGGCGATGCCGCCCTTCATGTCGACGGCGCCGCGGCCGTAGAGAAAGCCGTCTTTGACCTCGCCGGAGAAGGCGCCATGGGACCAGGCCGCCTCGTCGCCGGGCGGCACCACGTCGGTATGGCCGGCAAAGGTGATGTGCGGCGCCGCGCTGCCGATGCGGGCATAGAGGTTGTCGATATCGGCGGTGCCGGGTTCGGAAAAGATGACGCGGTGCACCTCGAAGCCGGCGGCTTTCAGCAATGTTTCGAGAACGCCAAGCGCGCCGGCATCGGCGGGCGTGACGGACGGGCAGCGGATCAGGTCGCGGGTAATGGAAACGGCATCATTCATGCTCCTCGCTTACCATGCGATGCGGCCGATGGGCCAGCACTGTGCGGCATAAATTCCAACCGCACGTAGTCCATCGCAACCTCCGGATGGCGAGTGCGGCTCGCGTTCCGGATTGGTCGCTTCGGCGAGAATTCGGTTCGATCAGTCCCGCAGCAGCTCGTTGATGCTGGTTTTGGCGCGGGTCCGCTCGTCGACGCGCTTGACGATCACGGCGCAGGCGGTGGAGGGGCCGGGCTGGCCGTTCTTCAGGGGCCGGGCCGGCAGGGTCCCGGGCACCACCACGGCATATTCCGGGACTTCGCCGATGAAGATCTCGCCGGTGTCGCGATCGATGATTTTTGTCGACGCGCCCAGAAACACGCCCATCGCCAGCACCGCGCCCTTGCGCACGATCACGCCTTCGGCGACTTCCGAACGCGCGCCGATGAAGCAATCGTCCTCGACGATCACCGGCTCGGCCTGCAACGGCTCCAGCACGCCGCCGATGCCGACGCCGCCGGAGATGTGCACGCGCTTGCCGATCTGGGCGCAGGAGCCGACCGTCGACCAGGTGTCGATCATGGTCGATTCATCGACATAGGCGCCCAGATTGACGAAGGACGGCATCAGCACCACGTTGCGGGCAATGAAGGCCGAACGGCGCACGATGGCGCCGGGCACCGCGCGAAAGCCGGCGTCGCGAAAACGGTTCTCGCCCCAGCCCTCGAATTTTGAAGGCACCTTGTCCCACCACGAAGCCTTGCCGGGGCCGCCCGGAATCGAACTCATGTCGTTGAGGCGGAACGACAGCAGCACCGCCTTCTTGAGCCACTGATTGACCTTCCACTTGCCGCCGGCCTCGCGCTCGGCGACGCGCACCTCGCCCTTGTCGAGCAGTTCGAGCGCATGATCCACGGCGTCGCGCACCTCGCCCTTGGTCGCGGTCGAGACGCCGTCGCGGGCATCGAACGCGGTGTTGACGGTGGATTCGAGCGTGGACAGAGACATCGGGCATTCCTTGGGGCGGGACGATTATCGGGCGAATTGGGAGGCTTTTCGGGATTTGGCCGGGAAGAGTCAAGAACACAGCACGTCATGGCCGGCCTTGTCCCAGGCGGCTTCGACCGTCTTGCGGGGTGTGTCCACCGGTGTCACCCGCCACGTCCTGCGGCAACGACCGGACCAACCGGCATGGGACAGCGGGAGCGCTCGGTGTTGTGATGACCGGCCGTCCCACTTGCGAAAAGCAAGTGCCCGTCCTCGGCCGCAAGTCCGCGACACTGGCCCGGCAGAGCCCCCAGCCCCACCGGGTCAGCTTGCCGGAGTCCGCTATGCCCCGATAGCGACCAAATTCCGAAGCGCGGCGAAATGACGCGATGTGCCACAACCGGACGTTTCATCGGGTGAGTACGACATCTTTCACACTCCTGCGGATCAAGATGTGTTAGTTTATGACGTCACTTGGAACGTCGTCCGGCCTCCGTGGTGGATGACGACTCGGCGACAACCAAATCGAATGCCAATCAAGGCGACACCTGCAAGAAAGGAGCTAGTGTTATGACCAGTTCAAGAATGCAAATCGCAGCAACGGAAGCTTTCAAAACAGAAGCTTCTGGCGGCAACGTATCCAAAGACGAGGCGCCAACACCGGCACCTGCAAGCACAGTCGCGGCCACTGACGAGCGCGGAACACGACACCTACCTCCTTCAGTTGATCACCCCAAACCGAGGGATGAACCTCTAAAGAATCAATTTTAAATTTGAGGAGACGTGTCATGTTGATCGCATTTCAAAACAGTTACAGTCAGATCATCTCGGCGGCGATCATGGTTTACGACACCGACGCGTGTGGTAGCGACGGGAATTTTTCGACGCATGGCTGGTGGGTTCTTAACCCTGGTGAGTCGAAGGCGGCCCGTTGGACCTCTAATCAATACGTCTTTTATTATGCCGAAGCGGTCAATGGGGCTCGGTGGGACGATCCCAACGGTCCCCGCGTCTACGTTTATCCAGACCGCTTCGACTCCTGCCTCAACATCGGATCGACTGCTGCCAGCGCTGTCGTCGGCATGAGGCGGATCGATATTGGTTGGCCTCCCAGCAGGCCCTTCCAATACACGATAAACCTGACACCCTAGTGTTCCGTTGCCGCCGCTCATGGGCGCGGAAAACCCATGGCGGGCGCGACCGCCGTGAGCAGCACGTCTCTCAGCCGGTTGACGACGGCAGCCGATGTCGGACGTGGCCCCGAAGGGCATTTGCAAGCTGCCCTCCGGGACCGGCCAACCAAGGCCCGCCAACTTGTTCTGGGATAGACCCCGCTGCTTGCGCCTAAACTCGATCTCGGCAGAGACCATTGGACGGACAAGGGTTGGTGATCAAGGAAGCCGGCATCAAGCTCGGCAACTAGCTTGGCTTGGCAGATTTAACTCTCGTGTGAAATCGTCGACGCACTGAGCCCCTGCAAAAACCTGGTCAGATCATCGGTGACATGATCGACATAATCAGCGTCGCGGCCTTCCAGCTCCCAGTCCTCGCGTACCACTTCTGTTGAGCCATCGGGCACCACCAGCACCGTGGTCATGCCGAGCCGGTGCGGCACCACGAGGTTGCGGGCGAGATCCTCGAACATTGCCGATTTCGCCGGGTCGACGCCGTGCAACGCCAGGAATTTGTCATAGGTCTGCGGCGCCGGCTTCGGCTCCAGTTCGGCGGCGATGATGTCGAACACCGCCTCGAAATGTGCGCCAATGCCGAGCCGAGCCAGCACCGCGTCGGCATGGTCGGTCGAGCCGTTGGTCAGGATCAGCTTGCGCCCGGGCAGTCTTTCGATCGCAGCCCCCATCGCCGGATTGGGCTGCAGCGGCGAATGGTCGATCTGGTGCACATAAGCGAGGTAGTCGTCGGCCCGCACGCCATGCTCTGTCATCATCCCGCGCATCGAGGTGCCGTAGCGCAGGTAATAATCCTTCTGGATCCGGCGCGCTTCCTGCGGCGAGACTTTCAAAAAGGCGCCGATATATTCGCCGATCCGGGCGTCGACCTGCTGCCACAGATTGACGTGATGCGGGTACAGCGTGTTGTCGAGATCGAACACCCAGGTGTCGATGTGGGTGAAGGCGCGGGGTGTTTTCATGACTTCTCTCACGCTGTCGTCCCTGCGAAAGCAGGGACCCATACGCCGTGCAGCTTATTGGTGAGCACGGTGCCCGTTGCCTTTGATCGCTGAGTCGTCATTGGCCAAAATCCAGATCGGTGATTATGGGTCCCTGCTTTCGCAGGGACGACGATAGAGCGGAATTTTTCTCTCATCATGGCATCGCAAAGCGCAGCGTCTTGCCGCCGCCGCTCATGTCGACGGCGGCAAAGCCGATTGGGGCCAGGCCGCGGCTGCCGCAATCGCCCTGTTCGCTGACCTCGAACTTGCTCTCGCGCGTGCAAAGCTGTTTCGTGCCGCCCCAGTTCAGCGGCTTGTCCTTGTACTGGACGGTGCGGTTCTCGCCATCGACGGCTTCCGCAAAGCTGAAGATCTGTTTCGGCTGGCCGGTGACGTCGGGATGCAGGCATTTGCCGGGATCGATGCGATACCAGCCGCGGCTGGTGACGGCCTTGCCGTCATCGGTCGCGACCGCGGCCATGATCTTGTGCGGGGTGTCGTTGCACCAGGTCAGCCCGGTCGTGGACGGCGACTGCACCGCGTCGATCATGGTGGCGAAGAAATTCGGCGACTGCACGATATCGGCCGAAAGCCCGCGGCTCTTCAGGAACGCGGCCAGCGCTGCCTGCGTCTTCGGGCCGTCGACGCCGTCGATCGGGGCGGCATCATAGCCTGCGATGACCAGCAATCGCTGGATCCCGGCGAGGCGCGCCTGCTCGTCGTCATATTCGGAGTCTTCGGCGAGATAGGCGACCAGATTGCCGTCGTCGCCCTGTGTCGGCGTGATCTGGGTGAAGGGCGCCGGGGTCTGTCCGGTGCGGCACTGACGCGCCGCGGCGATGACGAAATTCTCCGGCGCGATGCAGAGCGTGTCGGTGCCGTTTTGCGGGATCGGCGACGCGCCGTAGACGCCGAGCGCCCGCGCATTCAGCAAGTAGCGGTCGGCGGTCAGCGTGCCCTGCGCCACGACGCGGCAGGCGGCAGGATCGATGCGAAACCAGCCGCGCGTCGCCGTCGCCGATTTGTCGTCGATACCGATCGCGGCCTCGACCACATAGCTCATGCGATTGCAGAGTTTCAAGTCGGCGAGCGCGGGCGCGGACGACAAGAACAGCGAGATCGCCGCGGCCGGCAGCGCCAGGACAGTGCGCGCCGCATAGCGCCGCATTCTTGCGCTGAAACGGCGCTCGGACATCGCGGGCGATGGGTTCGCGCGAATCACTTCTGAATCAGCTCACTTGTGGATCAGCGTACCGGTGCCTTGATTGGTGAACAATTCGAGCAGCACGGCGTGCTGCGTCTTGCCGTCGATGATGACGACGCCCTGCACGCCCTGCTCGAGTGCATAGATGCAGGTCTCGACCTTCGGGATCATGCCGCCGGAAATGGTGCCGTCGGCGATCAGTTTTCGAGCATCCTTGACCGACAGTTCCGGAATCAGCTTCTTCGATTTGTCGAGCACGCCGGGAACGTCGGTCAGAAGCAGCAGCCGCTTGGCTTTCAGCGCACCCGCGACCGCACCGGCAAAAGTGTCGGCGTTGACGTTGAAGGTCTGGCCGGACTTCGAAGTCGCCAGCGGCGCCAGCACCGGGATCAGGTCGTGGCCGATCAACTGGTTGAGCAGCGTCAAATCGACCCTTTCGGGCTCGCCGACGAAGCCGAGATCGACGACTTTCTCGATATGCGAATCCGGATCGACCATGGTGCGCGTCGCCTTCGACGCCGACACCATGTTGCCGTCCTTGCCGCTGAGGCCCACGGCCTTGCCACCGGCTTCATTGATGTAGCCGACCAACTGCTTGTTGACCGAACCGGCCAGCACCATCTCGACGATCTCGATGGTTGCGGCGTCGGTGATGCGCAGGCCCGCGGCGAATTCCGACTGGATGCCGAGCCGCTTCAGCATGGTCGCGATCTGCGGTCCGCCGCCGTGCACCACGACCGGATTGATCGCGGTCTGCTCCAGCAGCACGATGTCGCGGGCGAACGCCTTGGCGGTCTCTTCCGCGCCCATGGCATGGCCGCCATATTTGATGACGATGGTCTCTTCATCATATTCCTGCATATGCGGCAGCGCCTCGGACAGGATGCGGGCCTGATCGAGCGGGCTGATATTCGACACGTCGGTCATGAAGCGGGTCTCATTATCGAAGAGGTCGGGCGGGGTTCTATCTGATTGGCGGGCGGTGCGCAAAGTGCTGACGGCGCTTTCTTCCCCTCTCCCACAAGGGGAGAAGGAAGAAAACGGCGTGCCTTCAGCTACGGGGCCAGGCCGCGGCCACGGCTACGGCCAGCCAGCTCAAAATCAAAAGCGTGCCGCCGGTTGGCGCGGCCATCGGAAACAGGCTATGGCCGGCATATTGCCGCAAGCTCAGGTCGCCGGCGAACAGGGTGGCGGCGATCACAAAGCCGAAGGCCGCCGCCATTCCGATCCGGGCATGGACGATTGCACGCTCTGCCAGTGCAACGATCCCGAGTATGGCCGTGGCGTGAAACAGCAGCATCGATGACGCCGATGCCAGCCGCGTTGCATCGGGTTGATGCGCGGAGGCCGCGGCCAAAATCACGCCGTCGGCGCCCATGATGCCGGCCAGAACGATCAGGATGCGACAGGCCCGGCCCATCACTGGCGCTCTTCGAGCAGGCGCACCATCGCGGCGCGCAATTCCGGCATGCCGGCGCCCGAGCGTGAGGAGGTCACCAGCACATCCGGAAACGCGGCAGGATGCTTTGCCAGCGCCGCAATGGTCCCGGCGATGCAATTTTCCAGCTCGGCCGGCTTGACCTGATCCGCCTTGGTCAGCACGACCTGATAGCTCACGGCCGATTTGTCGAGCGTCTTGAGCACGTCCTGATCGACGTCCTTGATGCCGTGGCGGGCGTCGATCAGCACATAGACCCGCGCCAGCGTGCTGCGGCCGGCCAGGAATTTGTGGATCAGCGCGGTCCAGGACGCGACTTTTGCTTTTGGCGCCGAGGCGTAGCCATAGCCGGGCATGTCGACAAGCCGGAAGTCCGCGTTTTCGGGGCCTTGGAAAAAGATCAATTCCTGGGTGCGGCCCGGCGTGTGCGAGGTGCGCGCCAGCGCGTTGCGGCCGGTCAGGGCGTTGATCAGGCTGGATTTGCCGACATTGGAACGGCCGGCAAACGCCACTTCGAGGCCGGCTTCCGGCGGCAGAGTTTCGATCGAGGGCGAGGCCCAGATGAACTGCCAGTCGCCGGCAAACAATTTGCGGCCCTGCTCGATCAGCTTCGCATCGGTTTCAGCGGTCATGCGAAGGTTTCCATTGGGACGCGAAGTCGGTCCGGCCGTCATTGCGAGCCACCGGGTCGCGCGAATGCGCGCCCGATGCTGAACTCCGCGAAGCAATCCATGGACCCGCAAAGGAAGAATGGATTGCTTCGTCGCTTCGCTCCTCGCAATGACGAGAAGTAGCGTCAGGTTTTCGATTTCGGCCTTCTTCAGACCGAACGTCGACCGGAGATTGTCGAACAGCTCCACCTTCACGCCATTGCGGCGCATGATGAAGCTCTGCTGCAGCACCGACAGCGTGTTGTTCCAGGCCCAGTAGATCACCAGACCCGCCGGGAAGCCGGCCAGCATGAAGGTGAAGATCAGCGGCATCCAGGTGAAGATCATCTGCTGCGTCGGATCCGGCGGCGTCGGATTGAGCTTCATCTGGAACCACATCGTGATGCCCATGATGATCGGCCAGATGCCGAGCGCGAGATAGTGCCCGAAGATCGGCAGCTGCGTCGGATCGAAATGCAGCAGCCCGAACAGCGTGAACAGATTGGTCGGATCGGGCGCCGACAGGTCCTTGATCCAGCCGAAGAACGGCGCGTGGCGCATTTCGATGGTGACGAACAGCACCTTGTAGAGCGAGAAGAATACCGGAATCTGCACGACGACGGGAAGACAACCGGCGATCGGGTTGATCTTCTCCTTCTTGTAGATTTCCATCATCTCCTGCTGCTGCTTCTGGCGGTCGTCAGGATAGCGTTCCTTGAGCGCGGCGAGCTGCGGCTGCACCGATTTCATCTTCGCCATCGAGGCGTAGGATTTGTTGGCCAGCGGGAAGAACAACAGCTTCACCAGCACGGTCACCAGCAGGATGGCGACGCCGAAATTGCCGACCACGTGATAGAACCAGTCGAGTGCCAGGAACATCGGCTTGGTGATGAAGTAGAAATAGCCCCAGTCGATCAGGAGATCGAAGTGGTTGAGCCCGAGCTGCTTGGTGTAGCCGCCGAGGCCGACCAGCGGGAAGTTGATGCCGACGACGCGGGCTTCCTTGGCGCCGGCAAACAGCCGCGCATTGGCAGTAGCGGTGCCGCCGATCGCGATCGTCTGCGCGTCCTGCAGATAATCGGTCTGGTAGTTGTGGGTGGTGCCGACGAGATTGGACGAGAAGCGCGCCTGCAGTCTGGCGCTGGTCTCCGGCAGCAGCGCCGACGCCCAGTATTTGTCGGTCATGCCGAGCCAGCCATTGGTGACGTCGAAGCTGACCGACTTGGCCTCGTCGATTTTCTTGTAGCCGTATTCCTGCAGGCCCTTTTCGCCGAGATAGCCGATCAGGCCTTCATGCAGGATGTAGTAGCCCGAGACCTGCGGGGTGCCGTGGCGCGAGATCAGCGCGAACGGATACAGCGTGACCGGCGCGGTGCCGACATTGCTGACTTCATCCTTGATGGTGAAGAGATAGCTGTCGTCGATCGAAATGGTACGGCGGAAGGTGAGGCCGTCGCCATTGTCATATTTCAGCGTCACCGGGCTGGTCGGCGAAAGGCTGCCCGAGCCTTCCTGCTCCCACATCGTGGTCTGATCGGGAATGCGCACGGTCGAGCCGGCCGCCGGAACCCAGCCGAACTCGGCATAATACGGGCTCGCGGTGTTCGAGGGCGAATACAGCACGATTGCGGGCGAGGCCGGATCAACGGTTTCGCGGAACTGGACCAGCGCCAGATCGTCAATGCGCGCACCCTTCAGCGAGATGCTGCCGGTCAGGCGCGGGGTGTCGATCTTGACGCGCGGGAGTGGCTGCAATCGCGGTGTCGCGGCTGACGACCGGCGCCGCCGAGGCCGGCGCGTTGTTGACGGGCGCATTGGCCGAAGGCGCGGGGCCTGCCTGCGGCGTGGTGCTGCCGGGGGTCGCCTGCGGCGTCGGCTTCGCCAGTTCGGCCTGCGTCTGGCTTTGCGCGCGCTGCTTTTCCATCTGCGGCACGTTGTAGAAATATTGCCAGGCGATCAGCACGATGCCGGACAGAATGACGGCGAGGATGGTGTTGCGATTGTCGGTCATCGTTTCAAGGTCTCGTCGTTCAATTCGGTTGACGGCTAGGGCCGGTGTCTTTTTTCGACGCGTTTTCCTCACGCGAACCGGCGCCCATTTCGCTCGAAGGCGCTTTGGACGGCGCCTGCCGGTCGAGGCGGCGGAACGCCGAGCGAAGATCGTCAAGCAGGGTCGCAAAGTCGCGATCGAGCGCGGCACGACGGCCGACTAGCACATAATCATGGTGCGGTCGCATTGATATGACGTCGAGCCGCTTCACCAGTTCGCGAAGCCGGCGCCGGATGCGATTGCGCTGGGGGGCGTTGCCGTTCTTTTTGGTGACGGTAAAGCCGACCCGGACCGGGCCATCATCGTCGCGCGCGCGCGCCTGCACCACGAACGCAGCGCCGTTGGCCCGCGCGCCATTGGCAACGGCGAGGAAGTCCGCCCGCTGCCTTAGCCGATCCATAATGATCTCCGGAAGACGCCCGGCTTCAGGCGCTCAGACGCTTGCGGCCACGCGCACGGCGCGCGGCGAGGACCTTGCGGCCGCCGGTCGTGGCGAGACGAGCGCGGAAGCCGTGACGGCGCTTGCGCACCAGTTTGCTGGGTTGATAAGTCCGCTTCACGGGTAGTTCTCCGCTGACCGGGCAATGTGCCGCTGGTTAAGTAAATTGAGGTAAGTCCGGTGATGCTGGCCGGCCCAAAACGGGGCCATTTACGGCCCCAAATGAGCCGCCCCCGGTCAGACCGGGCCATCGCGGACAATTGCGCGGCTTATACGGGAGCGACCCCTTTCCGTCAATGTTGCGCGGTGCCGCAATCGAGGTTCTTTGAAACGTCGCAATTGGCGCGAATATATCTGTTTTCGCGGGGTTTTTAGGGTCGAGGCGGGGTGAAACCTCGGCCGCTGGAACCGGCAGACATTAGCGATCCGTAATTTGACCGGTTCGGGTGCGGGAACGCATCCTGAACCCCGGGGTGCGAACAGCCGGATGGCGCCGGTTTTGCGACAGTTCGTGCTCTGGAAACAAGGCTTTCGAAGGCAGATATTGGTGTCAGTGACCGACCACCAACCAGTGACGCAAAGCCCGCGGGCGAGGCCGCCGCGACGACTTGGCTTGTCCGGCAAGTTGCTGCTGCTCACCATTCCCCTGGTCATGATCGCCGGCCTGATGATCTACGTGCCCGCGATCGCGAATTTCCGGATGAACCGGCTGAACGAGCGGCTGGCGGCGGCGAATACCGCGGCTTTGGTGCTGGACGCCGCACCGTTGGGCATGGTCCCGGATTCGTTGTCGCGGCAGATTCTCGAGCAGCGTCGGCGCGCGGGCGGTCGCCATCAAGATGGGGCAGCAGCGCCGGCTGCTCGCCAGCGCCGACCTGCCGGCGGCAATCGACCATGACGTCGACATGCGGACGATGACGGTGTGGTCGGCGATCGTCGATTCCTTCGAGACCATGCTGGAGACCGGCAATCAGACGATCCGCGTTGTGGGTCCGGCGCCGGGTGGCGCGCAATTCATCGAGGTCGTGATCGACGAACTGCCGCTGCGGCAGGCCATGTACCGGTTCTCGCGCAACACGCTGCTGGTCTCATTGGGGATCGCGATGCTGACGTCGGCGCTGGTCTACCTGGCGATGCATTATCTGTTCGTGCGGCCGATGCGGCGGCTGACCGCGAACCTGGTCGGATTCCACGAAAATCCCGAAAGTTCGGCGCGAATCATCGTACCGAGCCAGCGCGGCGACGAGATCGGCGTGGCGGAACGTGAATTGTCCGACATGCAGCGCGACCTCGTCTCGATGCTGCATCAGAAGAGCCGGCTTGCTGCGCTGGGGCTTGCGGTATCCAAGATCAACCACGATTTGCGCAACCTCTTGGCGTCGTCGCAATTATTGTCCGACCAGCTCGCCAGCGTGCCTGATCCCCGGGTGCAGCGCTTTGCGCCGAAGCTGATGCGCTCGCTGGAGCGCGCCATCGCGTTCTGCCAGTCGACGCTTTCTTATGGCCGCGCCCAGGAAGCCGCCCCCGACCGCCGCGTGATCCTGGTCGAACCTGTCGTGGCCGAAGTGCGCGAATCGGCAGGGCTCGCGGCCGACGCCTCGCTCGCCTGGATCAGCGCGATCGAGCGCGGGCTCACCATCGACGCCGATCCGGATCATCTGTTCCGGGTGCTGCTCAATCTCGTGCGCAACGCGGCGCAGGCGCTGGAGAGCCGGCCCAAGAGCGACGCCGCCAGTCTTCAGATCCGGATCACCGGCCGGCGCGAAGGTACGGTCGCGATTATCGAGGTCTCCGATACCGGCCCCGGCGTGCCGGAGAAGTCCCGCGGGCACCTGTTCGAGGCGTTCCAGACCTCCGGCCGGCCCGGCGGCAGCGGGCTCGGGCTTGCGATCGCGGCCGAGCTGGTCCGCGCCCATGGCGGCGACATCCATCTGGTCGAAGGCACCATCGGCGCCACCTTCCGGATCGCGATCCCGGACCGTCCGGTGGAACTTCTCAGCGTCCGCCACGAGCGGGCGCGGGCGTAAAGCGGCTGTTTACCGTCCCTTACGGCCGTTTTGCCCAAGCAAATCGATGGGCAGAACCCGCGTTCCGGAGCTTGCCAATCGGGGCCGGAGCGGGTAGCTAAAGCGCTCTTCGCGACGTTTCCGAACCGATCTCGGATGCATCCGGGCTTTCAAGCCCAAGACGCCACGCGAAAAACGCGCCCGTAGCTCAGCTGGATAGAGCACCAGACTACGAATCTGGGGGTCAGGAGTTCGAATCTCTTCGGGCGCGCCACTTTGGTACAGAACTGGGCACGCCAAAACCTGCCGTTTTTGCGCTTGAAGCAGCGACGAGGGTGCGCAGAAGCCCGCTTTTCGACCCCATGATGCGCAGCTCCTTCTGATCGACAGCAATTCGGACGCAGGAAGGAGCCAGGCGGACCGGTCCCAATCGGACGTGATAATGTCCGGTATTGTGGACAGCGGACGCTAAAGCTGACATCGCAAAATCGACGCGATTGAACCCGGAACGGACATCCGGCCTCGAAAAAGACACCGCTTGTCATGGTAGGGTGCCACTCTCATCGTCCTCAAAACCATGGACACGGAGGTCCGAGATGACCGATACCTCTCCTGCAAATTCTCCGTCTGCGTCCTTGATCCCAGCCGACGATCCGGGCCGCGTCCTGACAGTAGCCGATCCCGACGGCGCTGGCGTGCCGCATATCTCGGTGGCCGGCGGCACCTACACGATCCTAAAGCGGGATGAAATTAAGTTCGATAACCTGAGTTTTGGAGATAGTTGGCGCACTCTTCGGGCGTGAAGGCTTGGAGAGCTTCGGCGATTGCAGCGCAGACTGCGTCGACGGTTCGGGCCGCAGCCCTTCTGAGCAGATGCTTGAGCTTGGCAAAGACCTGTTCGATGGGGTTCAGGTCGGGTGAGTATTTGGGCAGAAAGAAGAGCTTGGCGCCGACCGAGCGAATGAGCTGACGCACGGCTTTGCCTTTGTGGCTGCCGAGATTGTCCATGACAACGATGTCGCCGGGACGAAGCGTTGGCAGAAGGACCTTCGCCACATAGGTCCGAAAACTCTCGCCATCGATCGGCCCCTCGATGAACCACGGCGCATCGATCCGGTCATGTCGCAGTGCTGCGAGGAAGGTCATGGTCTTCCAACGGCCGTGTGGCACCTTGGCGGTCAGCCTGTGACCGCGTGACGCCCATCCCCGTAAGGGAGCCATATCGGTCCTGGTCCAGGTCTCGTCGATGAAGACCAGCCGCTCAGGTTCGACGCGGTCTTGATACTTTGTCCACTGGGCGCGCCGCCGCGCCACGTCGGGACGGTCGCGTTCGCCAGCCGCCACGCTTTTTTTTGAAGCTGAGCTTCTCGGCATGGACGAACTCCCACACCGAGCGGTAATCGACCTTCAATCCACGCCCGGCAAGCTCGGCAACCAGCCCGCGCAAGGTGAAATCGCCGGCTCTGATCCGCTGCGATAGCCAGGCCGCGTGCTCGCCCGAAATCGCCTTCGGTTTGTGACCGCCCATCTGGCCGGGAGCGACGCTGCCGGTCTCATCGACCCGCTGCATCCAGCCAATTGCCGTGCTGATCGCGACCCCAAACTGCTTGGCTGCCTGATTGCGGGACATACCGCCCTCAATCGCTGCCACAACACGCTTGCGAAGATCCAGAGAGTAAGGCTTGCCCATCCATGCTGGCCTCCCTCCCAGCCAGCATGGTGAATCAGAAACCGACTGATTTGGGAATCCCAAATCGATTCAAGCTAAACTCATCCCGCTTTAGTGTCGGGCGCGCAGACCGCGGGGCGCTATTGCCTGGTCGATATGCTGGTGCCCGCCGGCGGTGGACCCCCGCCGCATCGCCACGACTTCGAGGAAATGTTCTCGCTGCTCGAAGGCGAACTCGAGTTCACTTTTCGCGGAAAGTCGCGCACCGTACGCGCGGGATCGACCGTCAACGTTCCAGCGAACGCCCCGCACGCGTTTAAAAACCTGTCCGGCAAAACGGCTCGCATGCTCTGTATGTGTACGCCGGCAGGACAGGATGAATTCTTTCTGGCGGTCGGATTCCCCGTCAAAGGCCGCACATCGCCACCGCCGGAGCCGAGCCCGGAAGAGATGGCCGAGAAGGGAAAACTGATCGCGACCCTGCTGCCGAAATATCGCACCGAGATGGTCAAGATGTGAGGCGCACCCGCCTGACTGAGAGCCATGAATGGACGAAGGCCGTCGCATAGTCGAGGCGGACGTTCCTTTTCGCCGGTGATTGATCTCTGGCACTTTGCGTCTATCTGGGAGGTTGATCGGGATTACCGCTATTGAGGGGTAAGCGGACCACCCCGCAACATCGGAACGCAACATCGGGGGATCCACGACGCGTAGTGCTAAATGGCAGAGCATCGCAGACTTGCCAATTGGAGCGGATCGCGGGCCGCAGCATCATAGGGGAATCGCGAAGGAGTAGTGCCCATGTTCATCGGCCGTGGCGCGCCATTCTTCGATTTTGCACGATGCCGTGCGATTTCGCTGCCATCGGCCATACGAGCCCACCAAATCTTCCGGCATCGCAACTGGGGCGGTCTATCGCTTTCCAGCGAGGATCAGATCGAGTTCCGGCAGAAGAACAATGCCATCCTGGTCGCTACCGGAAGAATGCACGACGAGCCACTTGCACGGCACTCCGCTCTCATTGCACGGAGCATGGGGGACGTCCTCGGGCATATAAACTTGATCGCCCGCCCTCACTGACACACGGTGTTCCAGCTTGTCGCCATAGTATACGGCGCATTCGCCTTCCAAGAGGTAAGCGATTGTTTCAATGCCTTTATGGTAGTGAGTCTTCGCCTTGGCGCCGGCCGGCATAGGCAGCACGTTCAAGCAGACCTGCTTTGCACCGACCGTTTCGGCTGATACGCCGGCCCCGTAAGTGAAGCCCTGCTTCCCGACATATGTCTTACCGGGCTCAATTACCTTCACTGGATCCGACGATCCCGACATTGGAGCCTCCCGATGGTGGTGTTCCGACCCGTCGAACAAATGGGGACACTTCATACTACAGGCTGGGACCCTGATGTAAATCATGCAGGTGACATTCAAGCGTAGTATGGGATCGCGTGTCGTCGCTGTGTTGGCTCTCGCAGCGCAAGGTAGGATGCTGCGAACGAATAGTGCCCATCTTCATCGGCCGTGGCGCGCCACTTCGGAATACGCCATCGACGCCAAAAACTCGCCGCTCTCCCGATGCAAGCCGCCGAGCTGCATCCCCTGATCGCGTGTCCTCACACTCTCAATTTATCGCGCTAACGAGTTGAGTGCACTGTCGCCGAAACTTCGCAACTTCCCAGACGATCGTTCCGATGGTCGCGACCGCCACATGACACTCGCCACCGGCGAGTTCACCCGCGTCTCTCAATGCGCGGGAAGGCCAGCTCGCTGCCACGCTTCGGCGAGCGGCAGAAAAACGGCCGGCTCGATATCGACGGTCACCGAAAATCGCCCGATCGAAAAAGCCGAATCAATGTCCAGCAAGCGGCGCGCTTCGCCCGTTGCCTCCTCGAGCCGGCCAAGCCGTGAAAGTGCGGCCACCAGGAAGGCGCGCGAAACACTGAAGCGCGGGTTGAGCTCAATCGAGCGTGTCGCAACCTCGTGGGCGTCGGCGAACTGCCCCGTCTGCAGATAAGAAATCGCAAGCGCATTATAGGACAGATAGTTCAGCGGATCGAATGGACTAAGGCGCAACGCGCGGGTGGCACGATCAATCGCAACTTCGGTCGTTCCCATCCACGACAACGCCAGCGCGCTTGAGCTGAGCGCAAAGTAGTTTGAACCGCTAAGCGCAAGCGCCTGATCGAAGACTTTCAGCGCGGTCGTGCGATCATGAGCGTCGAGGGCAATGACGAAGCCCGCGATACCGAGGGCCGCCGCGTCGTCTGGTCCGGAGGCGATGGCCGCGTGGGCGTGATGGATCGCGGAGTTGCGATCGGCCTCATTCAAGCCGGCTCGGCTGAAGCGGCTATGATAGCAAAGTGCGAGCGGAGCATGGGCAGCCGCATAATCGGGTTCAATTTCGAGGGCCCTGGCCAGCAGCGGTATTGCTATCGCCGCATCCTCGGCGAGATGGCTGTGAGCGAAAGGCTGCGCGCGCAGCACGAGATCATATGCTTCCAAACTATCCGGACGGCGCCGCCGCACGCGGTTAATCTCCGCATTGCGCAGATTGGGCTCGATTGCTCCGACGACCTTGTCGGATATCTCGTCTTGCAACGCGAAGATATCGTCGAGCTGCCGGTCGTAACGTTCGGCCCAGATATGCGCGCCGTTTTCCGCATCGATCAATTGCGCAACGATGCGTACCCGTGATCCCGCCTTGCGGATACTGCCTTCGAGTAGGTAACGCACGCCGAGTTCGCGGCCGATTTGCTTTACGTCGGTCGGACGATGTTTGTAGATGAAGCTCGAATTGCGCGAGATGACAAAGAGCCATTTAATGCGTGCCAGGCCTGTGATGATATCGCTGACGATCCCATCGGCGAAGTATTCCTGCTCGGGCTCACTGCTCATGTTCTGGAACGGAAGCACCGCGATCGAGGGTCGATCAGGTAGCGCAAGGCAGGCCGGTAGCTGTGCCGGCGTTGGCTGCTCGATCGGTCCCCGAAGCACCGTACCGATGAAGCGCAGGCCCTTGCGCGGAAAGGTCTTGATGAGGCGTTGCTCCTCGCCGCTGTCGCCAAGGGCTGCGCGCGCCCCATTGATGCAGGTCGCGAGCGCTGATTCCGACACGATCCGCCCATGCCAGACTGTGTTGATCAGGTCATCCTTGCTGATCACCCGATCGCGGCAATCGACCAGGTAGACCACCAGGTCAAAAACCTTCGGCTCGACGGATATCGGTACCCCGTCGCGGCGTAGCTCCCGACGATCGGAATCGAGGCAAAAGCGATCGAATTGATAGAGCATGAGCCCCCACAATGATCTGCAACTTAGCAGATTGACCCTTCCTGCCACAAACCCCGGCGGTGATCCCGAGGAATCCGGCAGTTAGCCAAAGGAAATCCCAAGACATCGCCCAGCCTTCCCAAAAGCGCCCGGTCGCCGACCATGGGATGCTCGTCGAGCCATAAGAGCATTTACTCGAAGCTAACACGCCGTACGAGGACATTCCTTCCAATCGAGGGTAAAAACCATGCCGTTTATCAAAAGGCCATTTAGCCGCCGCAGCCTGCTCATCTCGGCCACCTCAATGGCCGTCGGGATGTCGCTGAGCACCAGCCGCACATTCGCCGCCGACCCGATCCGGATCGGCTTCGGCATGTCACTTACGGGACCGCTGGCGCCTGGCGGAAAGCAGTGCCTGCTCGCCATGGAAATCTGGCGGGACGAAGTCAATGCCAAGGGCGGCCTCATCGGGCGCCCGGTGCAACTGGTCTATTATGACGACCAGAGCAATCCCGCCAACGTGCCGAGCCTCTACGCCAAGCTCATCGACGTCGACAAGGTCGATCTGCTCGCCTCGCCGTTCGCCACCAATCAGATCGTACCGGCGATGCCGATCGTGATGGACAGAAAGCGCGTCTACATAGCGCTGTTTGGCACCGGGGTGAACGACACCTTGAAATATGATCGCTACTTCCAGATTCTCGCTAACGGTCCGGAATCGAAGCGCAGCCTTTCGACCGGATATTTCGATGTCGCAATGCGCATGGACCCAAAGCCCCGGACGGTCGCGATCGTCGGGGCCGACGCCGAGTTTTCCCAGAACGTCCTGGCTGGCGCTCGCGCAAATATCGATCAGGCCGGGCTGAAAATCGTCTATGACCAGAGTTACCCGCCGAACACAGCGGATTTTACCCAGCTCGTTCGCACCATCCAGGCGGCAAAGCCCGACATCGTCTTCGTGGCATCCTACCCGGCCAATTCGGCGGGTATCGTTCGCAGCGTGAATGAGCTGGATTACCGGCCGAAACTGTTCGGGGGCGCGATGATCGGGCTCTCCTTCACGGCGGTGAAAGCGAAATTCGGTCCGGCACTCAACGGCATCGTCACCAACGATAACTACGTTCCCGAACCGACGATGAAATTTCCGGGCGTCGACGATTTCCTGCAACGCTATCAGGAGCGCGCACCCGGCGCCGGAGTAGACGCGCTCGGCTATTTCCTGGCACCGTTTGCGTATGCCGCAATGCAGCTTCTGGAGGCGGCCGTGACCGCCACCGGCGGC
Organism: uncultured Alphaproteobacteria bacterium; assembly: GCA_963738765.1. Taxonomy (GTDB): domain Bacteria; phylum Pseudomonadota; class Alphaproteobacteria; order Rhizobiales; family Xanthobacteraceae; genus Bradyrhizobium. Next base: position 286,026 of record CAVTYA010000027.1, read on the forward strand.
CTCGACCAGGAAAAACTCGCCGCGCACCTGCATCAGGCGCGCTTTCGCACCATCGTCGGGGATGTGAAGTTCGGGTCGCTCGGTGAGTGGGAGAAAACCCGGATACTGACGATCCAATATCAGCACATCAGCGGCAACGACATTGCGCAGTTCAAGCAACCGGGCAAGCAAGTGATCCTCTACCCGCCCGAACTGAAATCGGGCGATCTGATCGAGCCCTTCGCCAAAGCGCATGAAATCTCGAGGTAAAGGAAATGGCGTTGACTGTGGCTTCCGACACCGGCAGCGACGTGCCGAACGCGCAGACGTGCCCACCGACCGGCATCCCGCCTCACGTGCAGCTGATCCAGATGGGCGTGGCCATTTGGCCGGCGCGCGCGGTGTACGCAGCTGCGGAGCTTGGAATCGCCGATCTCCTCGCGAACGGCCCGCGCGAGGTCGAGGAAATCGCTCGTCAAACCGGAACGCATGTTCGCTCGCTCTCCCGGTTAATGCGGGCACTTGCAAGCTGCGGCATCGTCGAGGAAACCCGGCCCGGCCTGTTTGCGACGACCACGCTGGGCGATGCCCTGCGCGACGGCGCGCCGGGGACCGCTCGCGCCACGATCCTGACGATCGCAGGGTCGTGGCAATGGAAGGCGTGGGATCAGTTTCTTCACGCGCTCCGAACGGGTCAGTCGGGCGTCAAGGCGGCGTTCGGCAAGGACCTGTTCGAATTTCTCTCCGACGAGCCGGTTCACAGCGCCCGCTTTAATGATGCAATGGTTGGCATGCACGGCGCCGTCGCCCCCACGGTCGTCGCTGCCTACGATTTCTCACGTTTTCGCAGCATAGTGGATGTGGGCGGCGGCAAGGGCGCGCTGCTCGCTGAAATTCTGAAAGCGCATCCGCAGATGAATGCGGTCCTGTTCGACCTGCCGGAAACCGAGCAGCATGCCTGCGACTACATCGCAGCGGCGGGACTCGGCGGGCGCTGTACATTTCATGCGGGAGATTTCTTCAAGCATCTTCCATCCGGGCACGATGCCTATGTGATGGCGCATGTATTGCACGATTGGAGCGACGACGACGCGGTCGCGATCCTGCGTAAGTGCCGCGAGGCGGTGCCGGTCGAGGGCCGCCTGCTCATCGTCGAGGCCGTGCTACCCGACGGCAATACGCCCCATCACGGCAAGCTCATGGATCTTCTGATGCTTACGGTCACCGGCGGTGTCGAGCGCAGTCAAGACGAATTTTCCGAGATACTCGCACAATCCGGCTTCACGCTCGGATGTGTCCACCCGACGGCGACCCATCAAAGCATCATCGAGGCTTTCCCGATTTAAAAAGCCCATCTTCATCGGCCGTGGCGCGCCATGGTCTGATGCTTGAGCGATCGCGGTGTTACCTCAGCGTCAACGTAAGCAATTGCGGTTGGGATTGTGATGCGCTCCGGGCATAGATGCGCGCTGTCGCTCAGCGCATTTGCGTCCTCACCGGGGACGGCAAGATCACCGCAGGGCCGCATCCGCCAGCCTTGTGGCTCATCGTAATCCCGATTGGGAGGCGAGATGACGCAGTCCCGCCAGCCGCATGATGGATTGCGCCGCAAGTTTCTGCGCCAATTCCATGCTGCTCTGGTCGACGGCGCGGTCGGCATCGTCGAGATAGATGTTGGACAATTGCTCCGCGCGGCGCAGCGCACGGCGTTTGACCTGCTCGATTTCCTCAATCTTCGGATCGTTGCCGTTTCCGTCTGACGGCGTCAGGAAAGGCGGAGGCAGGGGAGCGGGATCGAGGGTCAGGAGTTGTTCGCGCTGGGCGGGGTCCAGCCGTCGCGACCAGGTCACCATGTCCCTGAGGAGAAGGCTCTCCAGCAGCGCCGCCGAGCCAGGTTCGCCGGTCCGCTCGTCAGTCTTCGCTGCGTCCCCGGCTCCGATCGTCCGTTCGGCGCGCCAGGCAAGCCGCCGCTCGCGGCGCAACAGATTGCCGTCGGACAGTGCTTCGCGCGCCAGTCGCTCCGCGGTCTCGCCGCACCAAAGGATCTTCGGCAAGGGCGATGACGTAAGTCCAGAACACGAAGGCGCGTTGGCGGTGGCGGACCGCGAGCGCCCAGGCGGTGTAAGGCGTCGCCAGGCTGGAATCCCCGATGTCGGCGATTTCCGCCGCAGGAACGAGATCGATCGGTGTCCAGCGCAGATCGGACGCATCGGGACGCTTGCCGCAGGCGGCAAGGCAGGCCGCGGACAGGCTGTCGACACGATCGCGCTCGCGTGTCGCAAGCGACCTCGAACACGCGGCGCACCGGCAACAGGCGCTCATCCGTCATGCGATCGGCAAGCGCGCCGTATCGCCGCGCCGCCTTTTGCGCCAGATCAAACGCAATTGCATAGAGCTCGCCAAGGCTTCGCACCGGAACCGGCGGCACGGCGGTCAGAAGCGGCTCTTTGCGCATGTCGGGTTCCCTCACGATACAAGTTTGGCTCGATCGGACGTGCGTCAGTTTGATCCAGCGCAACTAGCGATCGTGTTCGGTGCTCTATGATGCGTGAGCTTACGCGATCCAGAACAACGGCGTTCTGCTGCTGAAGTCTGGAACATGCTCTCTTGCGATAAATCCGTCAACATCTTTGTCCTTGTTGGAATCCTGGCCGTTTTCGGCTGGATTGCCATGCTTGGAGAGGCGCGCGCCGCAGGCCGGCTGAGCGATTACCTCGCCAAGGCCGAGCCGGCCGAACTGGTCGCAGGCGCCAATCGCTTCGGGCCGCTGCAGGGCGATCCCGCGATTGCGCCTGCCTACAAGGATGATCAGCTCCTCGGCTTCGTCTACCTGAACTCCGACTTTGCCAACGCCACCGGCTACTCCGGAAAGCCGATCCAGATCTTGATCGGCATCGATCCGAAAGGCGTGCATGACCGGCCTCAAGCTCGTCGAGCACAAGGAACCCATTGTGCTCGTGGGCATTCCGGTGAGCGCGGATTCTCGAAGCGGTCAACAAGTTGATCGGCACCGACATGGACCGCGTGGCGCGCGGCGCCGCGCCCGCGCCGCAGGTCGATATCGTCAGCGGTGCGACGGTCACCGTGCTGGTGATGGGCGACAGCATCGTCCGTTCCGCGACCAAGCTCATCAGGAGCGGCCGGCTCGGCGGTCAGGGCAACGCGATCGCCAGCGCGGCGCCACAGGCCTCAAAGGTGATCGATCCCGGCAAGAGCGAGATTCGCGACTGGCAGAGCCTGGTCGGTGACGGTTCCGTCCGCCGGCTGATCCTCACCGTCGCCGACGTCAACAAGGCCTTCGAAAAATCCGGCAATGCCGCGCGGTCGCGCACCCGGAAGAGGGCGATCCCGACGACACCTTCATCGACCTGTACGTCGCCGATGTCGCGGTGCCGACGATCGGCCGCAGCCTGCTCGGCGATGACGGCTACAATCGGCTGGCCGGCCAGGCTGAAGCCGGGTCAGCAGGCGCTGATCGTCGCGGGATCGGGCCGCTATTCGTTCAAGGGGGCCGCTTACGTCCGCGGCGGCATCTTCGACCGCATCGAATTGATCCAGGACACCAACAGCATCCGCTTCCGCGACCGCGACCACACGCGGTTGGGAAATCTTGAAGCCGAAGGCGCGCCTGACTTTCCCGAGATCGCCTTGTTCACGGTGCCGCCGGAATTCGCGCTCGATCCGACCGAGCCGTGGGTGCTGCAACTGCTGGTGCAGCGCGTGGTCGCCACCCGCGAAAAAGCCTGGCTCACCTTCGATCTCGGCTACACGCTGCCGGACGCCTACATGAAAGCGTGAGCCGGCGCCGCCGGTCCGACAGCAGGCCGCCACGTCTGCCGCGGGGCCGGCGGCAGCGCCAGCGGTTGCGTCGCGCAACACCGCGGCGGCACTTCGCCGCCGAAGACGAGCCGCTGTGGATGAAGATCTGGCGCGGCGACGTCGTCAAGATCAGCACGACGATTGCCGCACTCGGCGCGCTCGACGTTGATCTTCTTTTTCCAGAATGCCCTGGTCCGCCGCCCCACGGCTCTACACGTGGGTTCGCCGCGGTTATTTGCTGTTCATTCTGGTCTGGCTCGGCTGGTACGCGAACGCCCAGCTCTCGGTCGTCAACGTTCTGACCTTCGCCAATTCGTTGCTGACCGGCTTCAGCTGGGAATACTTCCTGTCAGCTCCGCTGATCTTCCTGCTCTGGGCCTCGATCGCCGCCGGACTTCTGTTCTGGGGACGCGGGCCGTTCTGCGGCTGGCTCTGCCCGTTCGGGGCGCTGCAGGAACTGCTCAACAACATCGCCCAGGCGGTGAAGATCCCGCAATACCGGCTGCCATGGGGCCTGCACGAGCGGCTGTGGCCGATCAAATACATCATCTTTCTCGGCCTGTTCGGCATGTCGCTGTACTCGACCGCCTTTGCCGAGCAACTGGCCGAAGTGGAGCCGTTCAAGACCGCCATCGTCCTGAAGTTCGCGCGCGAATGGCCGTACGTCATCTACGCCCTGACGATGCTGTCGGCCGGCCTGTTCGTCGAGCGGTTCTTCTGCCGCTACATGTGCCCGCTCGGCGCCGCGCTCGCCATTCCCGGCCGCATCCGGATGTTCGAGTGGCTGCGCCGCTGGCCCGAATGCGGCACGCCCTGTCAGCGCTGCGCCAAGGAATGCCCGGTGCAGGCGATCCACCCCGAGGGGCACATCAACGTCAATGAGTGCATCTACTGCATGCATTGCCAGGAGCTGTATTTCGACGACCACCGCTGCCCGCACATGATTCAGGTGCGGCTGAAGCGCGAGAAGCGCGATGCGCTGTCGTCGCCCTCGATGCGCAGCGGCGGCAAGGGTCCGAACACCGTCATCACCGCCGGCGGCAAGCCCATCAAGCCTGCCGACCGTCGACGCCATCACTCCACCTGCAACCTGAAAGCCTAGGAGGCTACTATGAGCGACAACGAAAACGGAAAGGGCGTCAGCCGACGCACGTTGCTTGGAACGACCGCGGCGGCCGCGGGCGTGGGTCTTGCCGGCGGCAGTTGCGCTTGGCACGGACGGCAAGGGCTTCGTCACGCCGGCCGATGCGCAGACCAAGACCGCGGCGCCGAAGGCTCCCGCCGCGCGGCCCGCGGTCCAGAAAACATGAAGTTGGCTCCGGGCGAACTCGACGAATATTACACGTTCTTCTCCAGCGGCCAGTCCGGCGAAATGCGCATCGTCGGCCTTCCGTCGATGCGCGAATTGATGCGCGTGCCGGTGTTCAACCGCTGCAGCGCCACCGGCTGGGGATTGACCAACGAAAGCCGGAAGGTGCTGACCGAGGGGCTTCTTCCCGAGACCCGCGAATTTCTCAAGACCCGCGGCGGCACCTACACCAACGGAGACCTGCATCACCCGCATCTGTCCTTCACCGACGGCACCTATGACGGGCGCTACGCTTCATGAACGACAAGGCCAATACCCGCGTCGCACGTGTGCGCCTCGACGTCATGAAGTGCGACAAGATCATTCGAGCTTCCGAACCAGCACTCGGTGCACGGCCTGCGCGTGCAGAAATACCCGCGTACCGGCTATGTGTTCGCCAACGGCGAGGACGGCGTGCCGCTGCCGAACGACGGCAAGATCCTCGACGATCCCAAGCAGTATCACGCGATCTTCAGCGCGATCGACGGCGACACCATGAAGGTCGCCTGGCAGGTGATCGTCAACGGCAACCTCGACAACGTCGATGCCGACTATCAGGGCAAATATGCCTTCGCCACGTGCTACAATTCGGAAGAAGGCGTCACGCTGACCGAGATGACCGCCAGCGAGCAGGATTGGGTTGTCATTTTCAATATCAAGCGGATCGAAGAGGCAGTGAAGAAGGGTGACTTCAAGGAAATGAACGGCGTGCCTGTGATCGATGGCCGCAAGGGCTCGCGCTATACGCGCTATGTCCCGATTTCCAACAATCCGCACGGCATCAACACCGCGCCCGACGGCATTCACGTCGTCGTGGCCGGAAAACTCTCGCCGACAGTGACGGTGATGGACGTCCGGTTGTTCGACCAACTGTTCGACGACAAGATCAAGCCGCGTGACGTCGTGGTCGCGGAGCCGGAACTCGGCCTCGGACCCTTGCATACGGCCTATGACGGCAAGGGCAACGCCTATACGACGCTGTTCCTCGACAGCCAGGTCTGCAAATGGAACATCGATCTCGCCAAGCGTGCCTTCAAGGGCGAGAAGGTCGATCCGATCATCCAGAAGCTCGACGTGCACTATCAGCCCGGCCACAACCACTCCTCGATGGGACAGACCAAGGAAGCGGACGGAAAGTGGCTGATCTCGCTGAACAAGTTCTCCAAGGATCGGTTCCTCAACGTCGGTCCGCTGAAGCCCGAGAACGACCAGCTGATCGATATCTCCGGCGACAAGATGGTGCTTATCCACGACGGTCCGAGTTTTGCCGAGCCGCATGACGCCACCATCGTTCACCGTTCCAAGATCAACCCGATTTCGATCTGGGATCGCGCCGATCCGATGTTTGCGGATGCGGTCAAGCAGGCCAAGGCCGACGGGATCAACCTCGAGGCCGACTCCAAGGTCATCAGGGACGGCAACAAGGTGCGCGTCTACATGACGTCGACCGCGCCGGCGTTCGGCCTGGAGCAGTTCCAGGTCAAGCAGGGCGATCAGGTCACGGTCTACATCACCAATATCGACGCGGTGGAGGACCTGACCCACGGCTTCTGCGATCACAAACTACGGCATCAATATGGAGGTCGCGCCAATGGCGACGGCCTCGGTGTCGTTCTCGGCGGATAAGGCCGGCGTCTACTGGTACTATTGTTCGTGGTTCTGTCACGCCATGCACATGGAAATGAAGGGCCGCATGTTCGTCGAACCCAAGCCGACGGCTTGAGGCAGGAACGACACGTGCTCCTGCTCTTGCGCATCATTCCGGCGGCGATCTTCGCCGCCGGAGTCTCGGGCTTCGCCAGTCGCGGAGACGCTGAAGGCTGCGCCGGAACAGCCGCTTCAGGCCGTGCTGGACCGGGCGCAGGACGGCGACGTCATCGAGCTTGCTCCCGGTGAATACAAGGGTGCGATCAGGATCGATCACGGCTGGTGCTGACCGGACGGCCGGGGCGGTGCTCGTCGGCGACGGCACCGGCAATGTGATCACCGTGACTTCTCCCGACGTCACGATCCGCGGCGTGACCATCCGCGGATCGGGCCACGATCTGCAGACCATGGATTCAGGAGTTTTCCTCGAGAAGACCGCGGAACGCGCGCTGGTCGAAAACAATCGCTTCGAGGGCAACCTGTTCGGGATCTATGTCCATGGCGCGGCAGGGTCGCGCGTCGCTGCACAACATCGTCGAAGGCGTGCGCGGCGGACGCCGCAACGAGGCCGGCAACGGCGTGTCGCTGTGGAACGCGCCCGACGTCACCATCGCCGAGAACACCTTCCGCTACGGGCGCGACGGCATCTTCACGATTTCCAGCCGCAAGGACCGCTTCATCGACAATCGCTTCGAGCAGGTGCGGTTCGCGGTGCACTACATGTACACCAACGACAGCGAAGTGAGCGGCAACGTGTCCGTCGGCAACCACGTCGGCTACGCCATCATGTATTCGAACCGGCTGATCATCCGCAACAACATCTCGGATCGCGACCGCGACTACGGCATGTTGTTCAACTACGCCAATTATTCCGAGATCGACGGCAATTGGGTGGCCGGCGGCTCGCTCGACAATATCGCAAGCAGCCGGGACGAAGGTCCGGACGAAGAGCGCGGCATGGTGCCGGACGCAAAGCCAACGCACGGGTCTTCGCACCGGACCGGAAAAATGCGTCTTCATCTACAACACCAACCATAACAAGTTCCGCAACAACTGGTTCGAGCGCTGCGGCATCGGCGTGCATTTCACCGCCGGCTCCGAGGGCAACGAGATCACCGGCAACGCCTTTGTCGGCAACCGCAACCAGGTGAAATATGTCGGTACCCGCGACCTCGACTGGTCGAAGGACGGTCGCGGCAATTACTGGAGCGACAATCCCGCGTTCGATCTCAATGGCGACGGCATCGCCGACACCGCCTACCGCCCCAACGATCTGGTCGATCGGGTGTTGTGGACCGCGCCGGCGGCGAAGGTCCTGATCAACAGTCCGGCGGTGCAGGTGCTGCGCTGGGCCCAGGCGCAGTTTCCCGCGCTCTATCCCGGCGGCGTCGTCGATACCCATCCCCTGATCGCGCCGCCGCCGAAACCTTCAGCCAGCCGGAGCCTGCGATGACCGTCACCGTCGCCGTGAATGGCGTTGAGAAGAGCTACGGCGCGGTGAGGGCGCTGCGCAACGTCTCGTTCGACCTCGGTCCGGGACGGCTGAGTGCGCTGGTCGGCCACAACGGCGCCGGCAAGACCACGCTGATCAAATTGATGCTGGGCCTGATTCACGCCGACCGCGGCGCGGTCCGCGTTCTGGACGAGGATCCGGCGGCCGGCGAATTCTCGGCGCGCCGGCTGCTCGGCTATCTGCCGGAGAATGTCGCGTTCAACGCCGCCCTGACCGGGCGCGAAACGCTGGCATTCTACGCCCGGCTGAAGCAGATCAAGCCCGCCTCGGCATGGCCGCTGCTCGACCGCGTCGGCCTGATGGATGCCGCCGATCGCAGGGTCGGCACCTATTCCAAGGGCATGCGGCAACGCCTGGGCCTGGCTCAGGCGCTGCTGGGGCGGCCGCGCGTGCTGCTGCTGGACGAACCGACAACCGGGCTCGACCCCGCGCTGCGCCAGACCTTCTACGAAATCCTGAACGAACTGCGCGACGACGGCGCCACCGTCCTGATCTCGTCGCACGCGCTCAACGAGCTCGAGGATCGCGCCGAGCATGTCCTGATCATGAACCGCGGGCTGCTGGTCGCGCAGGGCACGCTGGCGGAACTGCGCTCGATCTCGCAACTGCCGATCCGGGTCTCGCTCGATCTCGCGCCCGGCGCCAACGGCGTTCCGCCGCCGTGGATGAACGGGGAGTCGCTCGCAACTCCGCACGGTCGCGTCGTGCTGGTGCCCGACGAGGCCCGCAAGATGGAGTTGCTGCGCGTTGCGGCCGGCGATCCCTGCGTCACGCAATATCGAGATCGCGGCGCCGACGCTTGACGATCTCTATGCCCATTTTCTTCGGGAGAATGCCGCGTGAGGAACATCGTCATCATCGCCGCCAAGGAAATCAAGGAAGGGCTTGCGCAACCGCTGGGTTCTGGCGACCACGCTGCTGCTGGCCGCGCTTGTCGCTGTCGCTGACATTCCTCGGCAGCGCGCCGACCGGCAATGTCGGCGCCGGTGCGCTCGACGTGGTCGTGGTCAGCCTGTCCAGTCTCACGATCTTTCTGCTGCCGCTGATCGCGCTTTTGATTTCGCATGACGCGGTGGTCGGCGAGATGGAGCGCGGCACCATGATCCTGCTGCTCAGCTATCCGGTCGGCCGCTATCAGGTGATCCTCGGGAAATTCTGCGGGCATGTCCTGATCCTCGCCTTTGCCACCGTCATCGGCTACGGCGCGGCCGCCGCCGCACTCGCCATGACCGGCGCCTCGGTGCTGGCGGCAAGCTGGTATGCCTTCGCCTCGATGCTCGGGACCTCGATCCTGCTCGGCGCGGTCTTTGTCGCGATCGGATATCTGATCAGCAGCCTGGTGCGCGATCGCGGCACCGCGGCGGGCATCTCGGTGGGCATCTGGCTGCTGATGGTGCTGGTGTTCGACATGGCGCTGCTCGGCATCCTGGTGGTCGATCAGGGGCGCATCATCTCGGCGCCCGTCCTCGAGGCGCTGCTGTTTCTCAATCCGACCGATCTTTACCGCCTGACCAATCTGACCGGATTCAATGTCAGCCAGTTCTCGGGCATGGCCGGGCTCGCCGGGACCGCAAGCGTAGGCATCGGCGCGCTGCTGCTGGGCCTGCTGGTCTGGATCGCGGCCCCGCTCGGGCTCGCCACCGCATTCTTTGCGCGGAGGGAATTATGATCCTGCGAATCGTCTGTGCGCTGTTCGTCGTCGCCATCTTCCTGACCGGATGCAATCAGGATGCAGCCAACTCGGTCGCGCCGCCGCCGGTCGCGCTCAACAGCGACGCAATGGGCGTGTTCTGCGGCATGAACCTAATGGAACATCCCGGTCCGAAGGGCCAGATCATCACGGCGAGCAGGATCGACCCGTTCTGGTTCACCTCGGTGCGCGACACCGTGGCCTTCACCTTGATGCCCGACCAGCCCCGCGACATCCGGGCGATCTATGTCTCGGACATGGCGCGCGCGACAAGCTGGGAAGATCCCGGTGCGACGAACTGGATCGACGCGCGCAAGGCGTTCTTCGTGATCGAAAGCCGCAAGCAGGGCGGAATGGGCGCGGCCGAGGCCGTGCCATTCGGAAATCGCGAGGCCGCCGGCACGTTTGCCGCGGCAAATGGCGGCCGGGTTGTGACGTTTGCGGAAATTCCCGGCGCCTATGTGCTGGGCAGCGACACCGCCGGCGACCAGACCGAACACTCCGATGTGCGTCTCAACTGACGAGGAGCGACCGATGCTCAGATCGAAATCTCACCCGCCGACGCATGATCGTCATTGCCGCGATCCGCGGTCGGATCGGCATTCCTGACCGATGCCCGAACTGCCCAGGCAGGCGAAGCCGTGCGTTGGCACGGATCGGCACTCGGCGCGCAGGTGTCGATCGAGATCTATCATCCGGACCGGGCCGAGGCCGAACGGCTGGTCGACCGCTGCGTCCTGGACGTGCGGCGGCTGGAGCAGCAGTTCAGTCTGTACCGGGCCGACTCTGCGATCTCGACCCTCAACCGCACCGGTATTCTGGTTTCTCCCGACGCCGACATGGTGGCGCTGCTGAAGGCCTCGCTGCGGTTTGCCGGGATAACCGATGGCGCATTTGATCCGACGGTGCAGCCGCTGTGGCAGCTCTATGCGGATCATTTCACTTCCGAGCGGCCGAATGCCGAAGGGCCTTCGCCGCAGAAGCTGGCCGAAGCGCTGGCGAAGGTCGGCCACCGTGGCCTGCTTGTGAGTGAGGATCGCGTCGCTCTCGTCAAGCACGGCGCAGCGATCACGCTGAACGGCATCGCGCAGGGCTACGCTACCGACCGCGTAGTCGAGCGGCTGCGCAAGGCGGGCCTGTCGACGACGCTGGTCAATATGGGCGAGATACGGGCGATCGGAGCCAGACCCGAGGGCACGCCGTGGCGCGTCGGTCTCGCCGATCCCGAGCGGCCGGGCGCGCTCACCGAAACCGTCGACCTGATCGATCGTGCGGTCGCGACATCGGCAGGTGCCGGATTCCGGTTCGATTCCGCAGGCCGCTTTACGCATCTGTTCGATCCGGCGACGGGACGCAGTCCGTCGCTGCTACAGCACGGTGAGCGTCATCGCGCCAACCGCCACCGAAGCGGATGCGCTTTCGACCGCGTTCAGCCTGATGCCGTTGTCGCGGATCGCGGACATCGTGGCCACTCGACCGAATGTGCAGGCCCGCATCACCGCGTCAGGTGGAACTTTGACCGTATATGGGGCTTGAAAGATGTCGTGTACCGGTAATCGGCACGGTCCGACCGGCCGTTTCCCCCGACAATACAAGAATTTCCGGTCCCGGAAGGGGCCAACAAAGCAGGAGTACAGGATGCGCGGATTTGTTTTGATCGCACTTTTGATGGTCGCGGGTACTGGCGAAGTGAGAGCCCAGGATGCCGCGGCCGGCGAGAAGGTATTCGGTGTGTGCAAGGCTTGCCACCAGATCGGCGAGACCGCGAAGAATAATGTTGGCCCGGTGCTCAACGGCGTCATCGGCCGCAAGGCAGGCAGTGTTGCCGGGTATGCATACTCGGCCGCCAACAAGGACTCGGGGATTACCTGGGACGAGGCCACCTTCCGCGAATACATCAAGGACCCGAAGGCCAAAGTACCGGGTACGAAGATGATTTATGCCGGCCTGAAGGACGAGCAGAAGACCAACGACCTCGTCGCGTTTCTCAAGCAGTTCGATGCCGATGGGAAGAAGAAATAGCAGAGCACCTTGGCTAAACGTCTGCCGCCGCTCACCGATCAAGGGGATATCCCCGCCTGAAATATGATTTTCGCGGTTTCAACCGCGCCGTTAAAGTTACGGCGCGGGCGATTTTCCGATCTCTTGCCACGGTTCCGGGTTTGGGCGCGGCGCACTTCTGTCCAGGGAGGCGCTCCGCATTCGTGTCATTCACGTCCGTGGGCGCATGCCGCCATGCGGATTATCGGACGATCGTGAACAGGCGGCTCCAGCGCAGCGAGGTCGGCCAGCGCCACAACTGCCAGGCCTGCCCGCCGTCGCCGATCGAGAAGAAGATGATTTTGGCCTGGCCGATGAGATTCTCAAACGGCACGTAGCCGACCCCGCCGCTGGTGGGCGGGACCCGGCTGTCGAGCGAATTGTCGCGGTTGTCGCCCATCATGAAAAAATGCCCTGGCGGCACGAGGTAGGGCTGCGTGGTGTCGTATTCGGAATGTTCGATGCGATCGAGCGTGTAGTAGCTGACCCCGTTCGGCAAGGTCTCGTGCCAGCGCTTGACGCGGAACGGGCGCGGACCCTCGTCGGAATCGATGAAGTCTTCCGCGCGCTCGCGCTTGACCGCTACGCCGTTGATGTACAGCAGCCCGTCGATCATCTGAATCCGGTCGCCGGGCAGACCGATCACGCGCTTGATGTAGTCGATCGAGTTGTCCCTGGGCAGCCGGAACACCACGACGTCGCCGCGATTGGGTTCCGACCCGAAAACCCGCCCCGAGAACAGCGGCGGCGAGAACGGCAGCGAGTAATGGGTATATCCGTAGCTGTATTTCGACAGAAACAAATAGTCGCCAACCAGCAACGTGCCTTCCATCGAGCCGGAGGGAATGCTGAAGGACTGGAACAGGAAGGTGCGAATGACCAGCGCGATGATCAGCGCCGGCACGATCACCCGGATGGTTTCCGCGAAGCCGCCGTCCTGGCGTTTTTTTTCAGTCGATGCGTTCATTGGCTGCTCTTTCATCGGTTGCTCCGCATCGTCCCGCGCCTTTCGCGCGATCAGGCTTGCGCGGCAACGCTCAAGGATCTGCCAGGCCGCGATGGGCGAGAGGTTTTCTTGAACGTCGGCAACTAACCATATCCCGCCAACGCCGAATCATGAACTAATATCCGTCGCGTACCACCTGAGGGGGTCGGCGGCGAGATGAAGTCGATCGATGACGTTGCATCATTGCCGCTGTCGCGTTCGAGCGCCGACACTGCGGATCGTGCCGCCGTTTGGGATGACGGCCTGTTTGAACGGGCAGCGGCGGACCGCCGGCTTTTCGAATCTCTCCTGACCAGCGGCGGCGACGAGCGTATCGCCATCGATCCGGCCAATGGCCGTAATCGTTACGGGGCGCCGGCTGGGAAAGCCTGCGACGAAGTCTGGTTGTCTTCGTCGACGGCTTCCGCCATCTCGCCGCGCGGATATGAGGCCGCGCTGGAGGCGCTTCGAGGCCTGACGGGTGCGCATGGAAGATCGCCGGTATCCGGCTGGTTCGATCGGATTCGCGACCGTCTGGGCGCGCTGTTCGGTATTCCACAAGCCGAAATCATCCTGTCGAGTTCCGGAACCGAGCTGGAGCTGATTGCGCTGGTTTTGGCGCGACACATCCTGTGCCGGTCGCTGACCAATGTCGTGATCGCGCCAGCGGAGACCGGCAGGGGCGTCCCGTTGGCGGCGGCGGGACGTCATTTTCTCAAGACCACCCCGTTCGCAGCAGAGGTCGAATGCGGCCGGCTGCTCGGCGGTCTGGAGGAAAGCCAGGTCGAGATCGTGGAAATCCGCGACCACCAGGGTGTGCCGCTCGCGGCGGACAGCATCGACGACGCGGTGGTCCGCAGCGTCGAAGCCAACATTGCCGGCGGCCGTGACGTTGTCGTCCATTTGCTCGATTGCTCCAAGACCGATCGAACCGGCTTGCGGCGCCAGGTGGCTTCGGCGCTGATGGCGCGCTATCCCGGCCGCCTTGTCGTGGTCGTCGATGCCTGCCAGCTGCGTTGTTCGCGCGAGCAGATAAAGGCCGATCTCGACGCCGGCTTCATGGTGATGATGACAGGCTCGAAATTCGCTGGCGGGCCGCCATTCGCAGGCGCGCTGTTGCTGCCGCCATGGATCGTGCAGCGGCTTCAATCCGTCAAGCTTCCGCAAGGTCTGTTTGCCTACACCGCCGCGAACGACTGGCCTTACGCCTTGCGCGAACGGCTGCAGGGCTGCTTTGTCGCCTCCGCCAATGCCGGCATGGGCCTGCGATGGGAAGCGGCTCTGGCCGAACTCGAGCGTCTGTTCGCGCTCGACACGGCCCTCCGCGCACGCGTGACCGCGAGATTTTCGGAGCTGGTTTGCGCACATGCTTCATCCTCGCCCTCGTTCGACTTGATCGATCGGGAGCACCGGGACGGGGATATCCGGTACCGGACGATATTTCCGATCGTCACACGTGACGGCAAGGGCATGCCGTTGGCCGCCGATGCCGTGCAGCGCGCATTGCGACCGCCGCTTCAGCCAGGCGTCGCCGGCGTATCCGGCCGCGTTTTCCATGTCGGCCAGTCCGTCGCGGTCGGCCATCGCAGTGCGCTCCGTGTCTGCCTGAGCGCGCCTGACATCATCGAAGTCGGCGAGCGGATGCGCGCGGGAATGGAGTTCGATGCGGCATTCGCACCCCTGGCGGCCGACGTCGCCGATCTCTTCGGCAAATGGAGACGCATTGCGTCTTTGCCTTTTGATCCGGGATAGCTATTGATGCCGGCAAGGTAACCGCAATTCTGGTCCACACCCGCCATCCATGACCGTACCCACCGTCACACCCCGGCAAATCCGCTGCGCGCTGCTGCTGCGCGATGAAATCGCACTGCTCGATGTCAGGCACGAGGCCGCTTTTGCGACGGGCCATCCTTTGTTTGCCGCCAATATGGCGGCCGACAGGATCGCGCTCGAAGCCGAGGCGCGGCTGCCCCGCAAGGACGTGCCGATTGTTGTCTACGATGCGGGCGCAGGGCTCGCTTCGTTGGCCGCGAGCGAGTTTCGGGCGTTGGGGTACACCGACGTTCGCCAACTCGACGGCGGCCTGCAGGCCTGGCAGAGCGCGGGCTTTGAGCTTTTCCAGGATGTAAATTCCTACGCAAAGGCCTTTGGCGAACTGGTGGAGTCGCGCCGGCACACGCCGTCGCTGCCTGCAGAGGAAGTCGCCGCCCTGATCGCGGGCAAAGCCAATATCGCCGTGCTCGATGTCCGGCGGTTCGACGAATATGCCACCATGAACATCCCGGGCTCCGTCAGCGTGCCCGGCGCGGAACTGGTGCTGCGCGCGGGCCGCGCCGCACCCGATCCCGCGACCACGATCGTCGTCAATTGCGCCGGGCGCACCCGCTCGATCATCGGCACCCAGTCGCTGATCAACGCCGGCGTTCCGAACAAGGTCGTGGCGCTGCGCAACGGCACCATCGGCTGGACGCTGGCACGGCAGCATCTCGAGCATGGCGCCGACCGGCGCGGCGGAATCGGCGCCTTCGAGGGCGCGCAAATCAATGCCCGCGACGTCGCCTATCGCGCCGGCGTTCGGCATGTCAGCCCCGAAGAAGCAATGGCGCTGCAAGCGCAAATCCATCGCACGCTCTATCGTTTCGATATTCGCGACGCCGAAGAATACGCCGCCAGTCACATCGCGGGCTTTCGCCATTATCCGGGCGGGCAACTGGTCCAGGAGATCGACATGGCCGCACCGGTGCGCGGCGCGCGCATCCTGTTGACCGATGACAGGCGCGCCCGCGCCGACATGACGGCGTCCTGGCTCGCGCAAATGGGTTGGGAGACCTACGTGCTCGATGGCGGTTACGAGCGTGCGTTGGAGGTCGGTCCGCCGCAAGTCTTGCCAAAACCCGATCCGGCGCACCGCTATCGCCGTCCCTATGAGGGCACCGACGTCGATACCGGCGCGATGCAGGCCTACCTCGATTGGGAATACGGCCTCGTCGAACAGTTGCGACGCGACGCGACGCACGGGTTTTTCGTGATTTGAGTCCGCGCCGGCGCGTCGCTTCCGCTCGCCTTTGCCCGGCCATCCACGTCTTTCTTGGTTGAGTGAAGTGAAGACGTGGATGCCCGGCACAAGGCCGGGCACGACGAGCTGGAGGCCTGTTGTCGCGCTGGCGGCAGGTCGGCTCAGCGCCACGCCAAAAGTATCGCGACTAGGATGACGAGGCCCGCCGACAATACTTTCCAGAACACCAGCGGATTGCGCTCATAGAGCGATCGCCGCGCCGGCACGGCGGGCTTTGCCCACATCGCGCCGTTCTCCAGCTCGTGGGCGAATTCGATGACGTCGCCAAAACGTTGGGTGGGATCGACGTGGAGCGCCTTGCCGATCACCGCATCGAGCCAGGCCGGCAAATCGGGACGATAGCGCGACAGCGATACCGGCTTGCCGAAGCGTGGACGCGAAAATGGTTCGATCTCGCCATAGGGGTAGGCGGCGGTGAACGTGCGATAGACCGTGACGCCGAGCGCATAGAGATCGGAAAATTCGTCGCCGGTGCGCCCGCTGAACAGTTCCGGCGCCATGTAACTTGCGGTGCCCGGAATGTCCTGCGCCGGAAAATCTTCCAGCAGTGGCACCCTGGCGACGCCGAGATCGACCAGCCGCAAGCCGCCGGCCGCGAGCAGGATGACGTTGTCCGGCTTGATGTCGCGGTGAATGATGCCGGCGCGATGCAGGGTTGCCACCGCACGCGCCAGTTTGGTGGCGATGCCGATGCCTTCGGTGAGCGAGAGCTGCGGCGAACGGTTGAGGCGCTGCTCCAGCGTTTCGCCCTCGTACAGCGGCATCACCGAATAAAGCCGGGTCTGGCGCCCGGCCGGAACCTCGATGATCTCCCCGATCCACAGGCTGCGCACGCGGGCCGCCACCCAGGCCTCGCGCACAAAGGCCAGACGATATGAACCTTCGCTGGCGACGCGCGGATGCGGGAATTTCAGCACCAGTCTGCGGTTCTGCAGCTTGTCGATGGCAACGAACAGCCGGCTGTAGCGGCCGTCCGACAGCATCTCGTCGAGCACGAAATCGTCGATGGTGTCGCCGGACGACGGCAGTTCCAGGATCGGGAGCGTCTCGATCGCATGGGTGAGTTCGTTGCGGTCTGCGGGCGGCAGGTCCACCACGTCGAGCACCAGTGCGGTCATGTTATCGCTGCTGCCGGCGGCCAATGCGGCGTCCGCCAGCGTGCGCGCGGTTTCTTCCGGCGATGCGCGCTCGTCGAGCAAAACCTGCAGGCGGTCGTCGCCGAGCACGCCGTGAATGCCGTCGCTGCAGATCAGCAACCTGTCGTGTTGCCGCAGGCCGACGGCGGTGTAGTCGACGCGCGCGAAATCCTCAAATCCGATGGCGCGGTTGAGCAGATGCGCAAGGTCGCCGCGGCCGGCGACATGATCCTTGGTCAGCCGCTCGAGGCGGCCCTCGCTCAAACGGTAGGCGCGGGTGTCGCCGATATGAACGATATGGCAGGTGCGCCGCGACAGGATCATCGCGGAGAACGCGCAGCTCATGCCGCTGAGGCGGGAGTCGACACGGCCCTGCTGATAGATCCAGCTATTGGCGGCCTCCAGCGCCCGCGAGGCGATGCGCCGGACGCCCAATGTCTCGGGGAGCGAATAGTAGGCGTCGAAAAAACAACGGACGGTCAGTTCGGCAGCTTCCCGTCCGCCCTTGTGGCCGCCGACGCCGTCGGCCACGGCGGCAACGATGTCGCGGTTGAATGCCCCGGTTTGACCGAGGCAGGCCGCGACATAGTCTTCATTGGCGGCGCGCTTGCCGGTCTCGCTGACGAAACCGACGCGAACCTGAAGATCTCTCTGCGAGCCGATCGTCACGTCAGAGACCTGCTGAGTTCAGGGAAGCGTGCGTCGTTACACGCGCGCTCCGGAAACGGCGCCCCATGTCGTGCGCCACCGGACCTTGACCATGGCAAGTCCGATAAAGCCAAGCAATGCCAGTGCCCCGAAAAACACGAAGCCGGCCCCGAAGCCGCCGGTCGCGGCCTTGGCGGTGCCGAGCGTCTGGGCCAGGAAGAAGCCGCCGACGCCGCCGGCGCAGCCGACGAGGCCGGTCATCAGGCCGATATCCTGCCGGAAGCGGAGCGGGATCAATTGGAACACCGCGCCGTTGCCCATGCCGAGCGCCAACGTGCCGATCGAGAACAACAGCACCGAGATCCAAGCGATGCGCGGCATCTGCAGCAGCGGCCAGCCTGCTGCGGTCGGCGCCGTCGGTCCTTCCGGCATGAAGGCGATGACGAGGTAGGCGGTGACAACGACCGCGAACAACATCGACAGCGACTTGATGCCGCCGATGCGGTCGGCGATCAGCCCGCCGACCGGGCGGAAGCCGGAGCCGAAGGCGACGATCAGCGACACCAGGAGGCCCGCCGCCACGCCCGAGACGTGGTATTGCACGGTGAAATACAGCGGCAGCGCGTTGGCAAGGCCGACGAAGCCGCCGAAGGTGATGAAGTAGAAGAACATGAACCAGCGGCTGTCCGGGTCGCGCAGCAGCGTGCCGTAGGCTTTCAGCGAGACCGGCTTGCGCTCGCCCGGCGCGTCCTTGGCCGCAAAAGCATAAAATCCGAGAACCAGCAGCATCGGGATCAGCAGCAGTCCGAAAACCGCCTGCCAGCCGAAGTGCTCGGCGATCGATGGCGCCAGCATCGTATCGAGCACGACGCCCATGTTGCCAGCGCCCGCGATGCCCATCACCACGCCCTGATATTGCGGCGGATACCAGCGGCTCGCCTGCGGCAGGGCTACGGCGAACGACGCGCCGCCGACGCCGAGCGCCAGGCCGAAGATCTGGATCGCAAGCTTGCTGTCGAGCCCGAACCGCCACACCCACGTCGTCGCCGCGGTGACGACGAGCTGTGCGATGATTCCGGTTCGCTTGGCGCCGATGCTGTCGGCGAGGATCCCCATCGGGACCCGCAGCAGCGCACCGGCCAGCACCGGTATCGCAACCAGCGAGAATTTCTCGCTGACCGCCAGATTCATGTCGTGCGCGATGTAGACGATCAATGGGCCGAGCGCGACCCAGGCCATGAAACTGATATCGAAATAGAGGAACGCGGCCAGCAGCGTCGGCCAGTGGCCCGCCTTCTTGAACTCAGCAAACTTCATTGCGACAGCCTCGCGATCATGCGGCCGATAACGTGCGCGCGGCAGCGCAGGTCTCGGCGCAAACAGATGGAATGTGGGTGAAAGCGAGAGCCGTTCTCGTCATTGAGACGGTCTCGATTTACGCTAAGGGCAGCAATATCCGTGCCATCCGATCGTGCGCGGCACTTTGCCTTTAATCGCAACGCGTTGACGCTATTCCGCCGCCAGGCAAGAAAATCTGCTCTGCCGCTGCGCGCAGCAAACCGCGCCACTCAAACGCGCAGCGTGGTGCTTTTTTGTGCGGTGCGAACATCAGCCCGAATTTGCGGCAGTCATTGAACCCGTTGATATAGCTTGAGGATTCGCTGCCGTCGAGTTGGCACGCGTTTTGTATTGAAGGGAATATCGATCGTCATTGATGATGGTCAGCTGCCCGCGGATGGGCTCCCCAAAACTCCCAACAGCTATTCGACCGGTCGACGACGCATGTCGCGTCGACGCGCGGTGTCGCCGGAATTTGAAAGGCAGGCCATGCTCGAGAAGATTAACAAGCAGAAGCTGGTGATGATCGGCAACGGCATGGCCGGCGTCCGCACGGTCGAAGAGCTGCTGAAGCGCGCGCCCGATCTCTACGACATCACGGTGTTCGGCGCCGAGCCGCACGGCAACTACAACCGCATCCTGCTGTCGCCGGTGCTCGCCGGCGAGAAGACGGTCGACGAGATCGTGCTCAACACCGAGCACTGGTACGACGACAACAACATCACGCTGCGCAAGGGCGAGACGGTCGTCGATGATCGACCGGCGCACCTGCGAGGTCGTCACCGCCGAGGACGGCGCGCGTTCGCCTACGACCGCCTGCTGATTGCGCACCGGCTCCAATCCGTTCATCCTGCCGGTTCCGGGCAAGGACCTGCCGGGCGTGATCGGCTATCGCGACATCGCCGACATCAACAGCATGATCGAGGCCTCGCAAGTCACCGGAAGCACGCCGTCGTCATCGGCGGCGGCCTGCTCGGCCTCGAGGCCGCCAACGGCCTGATGCAGCGCGGCATGAACGTCACCGTGGTGCATCTGCTCGACTGGCTGATGGAGCGCCAGCTCGACGAGTCGCCGGCGGCATGCTGCGCAAGTCGCTGGAAGAACGCGGCCTGGTGTTCCTGATGCCGGCGCAGACGCAGGCGATCCTGGGCGACGACCATGTCGACGGCGCGTGCGCTTCACCGACGGCACCGAGCTCCCGGCCGATCTGGTCGTGATGGCCGTCGGCATCCGCCCCAACATCGAGCTGGCCGAAGCAAGGCCGGCCTGCATTGCAAGCGCGGCATCGTCGTCACCGACACCATGCAGACCTATGACCGGGCGCATCTACGCGGTCGGCGAATGCGTCGCAGCATCGCGGCATGGCCTACGGCCTGGTCGCGCCGCTGTTCGAGCAGGCCAAGGTCTGCGCCAATCACCTCGCCATGAAGGGCTTCGGCCGCTACTCGGGCTCGGTGACCTCGACCAAGCTGAAGGTCACCGGCATCGACCTGTTCTCCGCCGGCGATTTCGCTCGGCGGCGCGGACACGGAGGAGATCGTGCTGCAGCGACGCCGCGCGCGGCGTCTACAAGAAGCTCGTGCTGCAAGGACGACAAGCTCGTCGGCGCCGTGCTCTACGGCGATACGGTCGACGGCGCCTGGTATTTCCAGCATGCTGCGCGACGGCACCGACATCGTCGCGAGATCCGCGAGCAGCTGATGTTCGGCGCAGCCAATCTCGGCGACGGCGGCCACGCCGGCCAGAACACGGCCGCCACCATGACCGACGAGGCCGAGATCTGCGGCTGCAACGGCGTCTGCAAGGGCACCATCGTGCAAGGCGATCAAGGACAAGAAGCTGTTCACGCTCGACGACGTGCGCAAGCACACCAAGGCGTCGTCGTCGTGCGGCTCGTGCACCGGCCTGGTCGAGCAGATGCTCGTCTTCACGCTCGGCGGCGACTATTCGGCGGCGCCGAAGGAAAAGCCGATGTGCGGCTGCACCGACCACAGCCACGACGACGTGCGCCGCGTCATCGTCGAGCAGCAGCTGAAGACCATCCCCGACGTGCATGAGGTTCATGGACTGGAAGACCGCCAACGGCTGCGCACTCCTGCCGGCCCGGCGCTGAACTACTACCTGATCTGCGACCTGGCCCGGCGAATACCGGGACGATCCGCAGTCGCGCTTCATCAACGAGCGCGTCCACGCCAACATCCAGAAGGACGGCACCTATTCGGTGGTGCCGCGCATGTGGGGCGGCGTGACCACGCCGGGCGAACTGCGCGCGCATCGCCGACGTCGCCGACAAGTACAAGATCCCGACCGTCAAGGTCACCGGCGGCCAGCGCATCGACCTGCTCGGCGTGAAGAAGGAGGACCTGCCGGCGGTCTGGGCCGACCTAACGACGCCGGCATGGTGTCCGGCCACGCCTACGCCAAGGCGCTGCGCACGGTGAAGACCTGCGTCGGCAGCGAATGGTGCCGCTTCGGCACCCAGGACTCGACCGGCCTCGGCATCAAGATCGAGAAATTCATGTGGGGCTCGTGGACGCCGCACAAGGTCAAGCTGGCGGTCTCCGGCTGCCCGCGCAACTGCGCCGAGGCGACCTGCAAGGACGTCGGCGTGATCTGCGTCGATTCCGGCTACGAGATCCACTTCGCCGGCGCCGCCGGCCTGCACATCAAGGGCACCGAATTCCTCGCCAAGGTCGCGACCGAGGAGGAGGCGCTGGAGGTGATCGTGCGCGCTTCATCCAGCTCTATCGCGAGCAGGGCTGGTATCTGGAACGCATGTACAAATGGTGCGACCGCGTCGGTCTCGACGCCATCCGCAAGCTGGTGGTCGACGACGTCGCCAACCGGAAGGCGCTGTTCGGCCGCTTCACCTATTCGCAACAATTCTCGCAAAGCGATCCATGGGCCGAGCGCGCCCAGCGCGGTGTCGATCGCAACGAGTTCGTGCCTCTGGCGGAACTGGAACTCGCATGACCCAGTGGATTGAAATCGGAGCCCTGGACGACATTCCGCGCCTCGGCTCGCGCGTGGTGCGGACCGCGTCGGGCGACATCGCGGTGTTCCGGACCGGGGATGACGAGGTGTTCGCGCTGCGACGATCGCTGCCCGCATAAGGGCGGGCCGCTGTCGCAAGGCATCGTGCACAACAAGCGCGTCACCTGCCCGCTGCACAATTTCGTCATCGAGCTCAAAAGCGGGGAGGCGGTCGCGCCGGACCAGGGATGCACCCGCTCGCATCCGACCAAGGTGGAGAACGGCGTCGTGTGGCTGTCGCTTCGTCAGGCCGCGGCCGCTGCCGCCGAGTGAGGGTGACGCGTGTCAGTCAAGACGACTTGCCCTTATTGCGGCGTCGGCTGCGGCGTAATAGCCGGCAGGGATGCTGCCGGCGCGGTCACCGTTCGCGGTGATCCGCAGCACCCGGCGAATTTCGGCAGGCTGTGCGCGAAAGGATCGGCGCTGGCCGAAACCATCGGTCTCGAAGGCCGCCTGCTCGAGCCCATGATCGACGGCCGGGCCGCGAGCTGGGACGCCGCGCTTGGCCATGTCGCCGACGGATTCAGCAAGGCGATCCGGGAGCACGGGCCGGATTCGGTCGCCTTCTACGTTTCGGGTCAGTTGCTCACCGAGGATTACTACGTCGTCAACAAGCTCGCGAAGGGCTTTGTCGGCACCGCCAATATCGACACCAATTCGCGGCTCTGCATGGCCTCCAGCGTGGCCGGCCACAAGCGCGCCTTCGGCAGCGACACCGTTCCCGGCTGCTATGAAGATCTCGAACAGGCCGATCTCCTGGTTCTGGTCGGCTCCAATGCGGCCTGGTGCCATCCGATCCTGCACCAGCGCATGCTGGCGGCGAAGGCCAAAAATCCCGCTTGCCGCATCGTCGTCATCGACCCGCGCCGGACCGCGACATGTGAGGGCGCCGATCTGCATCTGCCGGTTCGTTCCGGCAGCGACTCCGTGCTGTTCAACGGATTGCTGGCTTATCTTGCGAAGTCGAAGGCGGCCGATGGCGCGTTCGTGGGCAACTTCACCACCGGCGCGGAGGCGGCGCTGGCGCAAGTCGCCGGCCAGACCGTGATGCATACCGCAGATGTCTGCGGGCTGACGGGCGGGGCAGTCGAGCAGTTTTTCAATTGGTTCGCCAAGACCGAGCGCGTCGTCACGCTCTATTCCCAGGGCGTCAATCAGTCGAGCAGTGGCGTCGACAAGGTCAACGCCATCATCAACTGCCATCTGTTGACCGGCCGCATCGGACGGCCCGGCATGGGGCCGTTCTCGCTGACCGGCCAGCCCAACGCCATGGGCGGACGCGAAGTCGGCGGGCTCGCCAATCAACTCGCAGCACACATGGAGATCGAGAACCCGCAGCACCGCGACATCGTGCAGCGGTTCTGGCGTTCGCCCGTGATCGCCGGCAAGGCCGGGCTCAAGGCGGTCGAGATGTTCGAGGCGATGGCCGACCGCCGCATCAAGGCGGTCTGGATCATGTCCACCAATCCGCTGGTCAGCCTGCCGGACGCGAATCGCGCCCGCGCCGCGCTCAACGCCTGCGATCTCGTCGTGGTGTCGGATTGCATGCGGCACACGGATACGACGCGCCACGCCCATGTGCTGCTGCCGGCGACGGCGTGGGGCGAAAAGGACGGCAGCGTTACCAATTCCGAGCGGCGGATCTCGCGGCAGCGGCCGTTCCTGCCGGCGCCCGGCGCCGCGCGCTCCGATTGGCGGACCGTCTGCGATGTCGCCCGCCGCATGGGATTTCCGGGCTTCGACTACACCAACGCGGCCGATATTTTTCGCGAGCATGCGTCGCTGTCCGGCTTCGAGAACCATGGCGCGCGGGATTTCGATCTCTCGGCGCTGAGCACGCTCGACGACCGCGCCTATGATGCGCTGGCGCCGGTGCAGTGGCCGGTGACGCCGGAATGTCCGACCGGTACGCCGCGGCTGTTCGAGACCGGCGGATTCTTCACGCCCGATCGCAAGGCGCGCTTCATTGCGGTGGTGCCGCGCCCTCCGAAAAACGCGACCAGCCGCGAGTATCCCCTGGTGCTCAACACCGGCCGCATTCGCGATCAGTGGCACACCATGACGCGGACCGGAAAATCGCCGCGGCTGATGATGCACATGTTCGAGCCCTGTGCGGAATTCCATCCGGACGATGCGCGCAAATTCAATATCGAGGACGGTGCACTGGCAAAACTGTCCAGTCCCTGGGGTCAGATGGTGGCGCGCGTCACCGTCACCGCCGAACAGCGGCGCGGCTGCGTGTTCGTGCCGATGCACTGGAACGGCGAATATGCCGGCGACGGCCTGATCAACACGCTGGTCAATCCGGTGACCGATCCGGTGTCCGGACAGCCGGAGTCCAAGCACACGCCGATCAAGGCCGAGCCGCATCTGCCGAAATGGCATGCCTTTATTCTCAGCCGCCACGAGATCGAACGCCCGCAGAACGGTTACTGGGTTTCCGGACGCGCGGGCAATTGCTGGCGCATGGAACTGGCGATCGAGGAGCGGCCCGTGAGCTGGCGCGACTGGGCCCGCGCGCAGCTCCGCGCCGAGCAGGCCGACATCGAATGGATCGCCTATCGCGATCCGAGCATCGGCCGCTATCGCTATGCCAGCATTCGCGACGGCCGGCTGGAGGGATGCATCTTCATCGCGCGCGACCACAGACTGGTGTCGCGTTCATGGCTGACCAATTTGTTCGCGGAAAATGCGCTCTCGCCGAAGGCGCGGATGTCGCTGCTGACCGGGCAGCCGCTGGAAGCCGCTGAAGACATCGGGCCGATCGTCTGCTCGTGCTTCGGCATCGGGCAGCGCCAGATCGCAGCCGAGATCCTCAAGGGCGCGAAGAATGTCGACGCCATCGGCCAGCGGCTGAAAGCCGGCACAAATTGCGGCGCCTGCAAGCCGGAGATCGGTAAACTGCTCAACAGCGCACCGATGGCGAAACCGCAACCGGCGTGAGCTTTCGCGCGCGCTATTTGCCGGATCCATTCCGGCCCGCGACGAACACGTCATGATGCGGAAATTTTTCGAAGATCTCCGGCGGCTGGCTGAAATTGGTGGCGAGCACGTCGGTGGGGTTGCCCGCGATCCATTGCGACAGGTCGATGCCCTCATAGATGCCGGTGTTGAATCCGATCAGGATGCGCGCGGGCTTGTCGCCGATATTTTCGATCGAGTGTCCGTAGCCCTGCGGGATGTAGCCGACGTCGCCCTGGTCCAACTGCTCAGTGCGGATGCGGCCATGGGAGCCGAACAGGGTGACGCTGACGGTGCCGTCGACGACGTATTGCCACTCGTCGGCGGTTGGATGCCAGTGCAGCGTGCGCAGCGCGCCGGGATCGAGATCGAGCACGACGCCGGTGATGGTTTTGGAAATCGGGAATTGGCTGGAATCGACGCGCCATTCGCGGCCACCCGGATAGACGCCCTGCGGCGGCTGCGCCAGCAGGCGATACTTGTGCGTTTCCGGCGGCAGCACCCATCCCTGCAGCGGTACCGACGGCTCGGCAGGCGGCAGCTTGCCGCGGGCAAAATACACTTCTTCCCTGGGGAAGTTGTCGAATGTGGACTCCGGCACGCCAAAGTTCTTCGCCAGCAGCGGCTTTGGCGTGTGTCCGATCCAGTCGGTGATGCTGAAGGTGCCGAACTCCGAAAAATAGCCGTTGTCGAAGATGAGGATGAAGCGACAGGGTTTGTCACCGAGGCATTGCAGCATGTGGCCGTGGCCGCGCGGAAAATACCAGACGTCGCCGGGGTCGAAGTCGTTGGTCTCGGCGTGGCCGCCAGGATCGATCACCGTGGTGCGAACGCGGCCCTCGAGGATGAAAGCCCACTCGGCCGCGGTGGCGTGCCAGTGCAACTCGCGCATCGCGCCGGGCTCGATCCGCATCGAAACCCCGGCGAGTCCCTTGGAAATCGGCAATTGCGTGACGGTGGCCTCTTTGCCGTAGCTGTTGCCGATGACCTTGCCCTCGGACTTCTCAAGCGCGAACTTGAAGGTAGGCAGGTCCTTGCCCGACAGCACGGGATCGGGAACGTTGTTCATGAAACTCGGATCGCCCGCGGCGGCCGGCTGCGCCCCGCTCAGCGTTGCCAGCGTGGCGATGCCGGCGGCCGCGACCAGAAACTCCCGGCGTTGCGGATCGGACATGTTGCTCTCCTGATGGACGAGGGAATCCTCCCGCGAAACGGGAACGTCGCCGCGGCCGGAAGCACCTGGCGGGAATGCAACCAGACTAGCACAATTCAACCAACAGGTGTGACGGGATTTCGTTTTGTGCGTGAATTGTGATCTGCCGCGCCGCGGTGGCAGCCCTGTCCGATTTGAGCTTGCAATCAATCCGGTCGTGCGGAAGATTGAGGAAGATGTCGCAATCGTCGCTCAAACCGTAGTCCATGACAACTCTGACCCCCATTTTTGACGGCCACAACGACGTCCTGCTGCGTCTTTACAAGTCCGCATCCAGCGACGTGGTGTCTGATTTCCTTGGTGGAGAAGAGCGCGGCCATATCGATCTGCAGAAGGCCCGGGCCGGATCGTTCGTCGGCGGCCTATTCGCGATGTACTCGCCCTCGGCCAGCAATTCCGGGTCGTTCATGGGCCAGATGACGGGCGGGCAATACGCTTTGCCGCTGCCTCCTCCACTTGGGATGGAAGACGCCCGAAAATCCGTCACCGGAGAGCTTGCCATCCTGATGCGGATCGAGCGGGCCGCAAAGGGGGACGTGACGATCTGCAAGACCGCCGCGGAGGCGCGCACGGCGATCGGCCGCGGATCTCTCGCGGTGGTGCTTCACCTTGAAGGCGCCGAAGCCATCGATGGCGATCTGAACTTTCTCGAGATGTTGTACGCGGCGGGCCTGCGCTCGCTGGGGCCGGTCTGGAGCCGCAACAACATCTTTGGGCATGGCGTTCCCTTCCACTTTCCAGCCAGCCCCGATCTCGGCGACGGCTTGACCGCCGCCGGCGAAAAGCTCGTCAGTGCCTGCAACGAGATGAAAATTCTCGTCGATCTTTCCCACATCACCGAGAAGGGCTTTTGGGACGTCGCCCGCCTGTCGAAGGCGCCGCTGGTGGCGACCCATTCCAACGCGCATGCATTGTGCCCTTCGCCGAGGAATCTGACCGACCGGCAACTCGCAGCCGTCAGAGATTCGCAAGGGATGGTCGGCCTCAACTTCGCCACCTGCTTTCTTCGCCCCGACGGCAGCATGAAGGCAGACACCGACGTTGAATTGATGGTGCGCCAGCTCGACTATCTGATCGAGAAGCTCGGCGAGGACCACGTCGGGCTGGGATCGGATTTCGACGGCGCCGTCGTGCCGGAGAAGATCGGGTCCGCCGCCGGCCTGCCGGTGCTCGTCGCGGCCTTGCGGCAAAGCGGATACTCCGAGGACTTGCTCGGGAAATTGGGATCGACCAATTGGCTCGACCTGCTCGAGCGCACGATCGGTTGATGCTTGGCGGCGCGCGACCTGCGCAGCCGCCGCGATAATGCTATGCTGTCGCGCGATTCCAGGTGAGGCCGGCCGCATGAAAGAGAAAAAGGACATCGTGGAAAACTGGCTGCCGCGTTACACCGGCACGCCGCTTGTCGAATTCGGAGAATGCGTTCTCCTGACCAATTTCGACAATTACGTCGAATGGTTCGCCACGCTGCATGGTGTCGCGGTGAAGGGCGTCGATCGGCCGATGCCCAACGCGACCGCCGACGGCATCACCCTGATCAACTTCGGCATGGGCAGCCCGAATGCCGCGACCGTGATGGATCTGCTCAGCGCAATCGCGCCGAAAGCCGTGTTGTTTCTCGGCAAATGCGGCGGGTTGAAACGCAAAAACCAGCTTGGCGATTTGATCCTGCCGATTGCGGCGATTCGGGGTGAAGGTACTTCGAACGATTACCTGCCGCCGGAGGTCCCCGCGCTGCCCGCATTCCAGTTGCAACGCGCGGTGTCGACCATGATCCGCGATCTCGGTCACGACTATTGGACCGGCACGGTCTACACGACCAATCGTCGCGTCTGGGAACACGATGCCCAGTTCAGGGAGATGTTGCGCCGGACCCGAAGCATGGCGATCGACATGGAGACCGCGACGATCTTTGCGGCCGGATTTGCCAACCATATTCCGACCGGCGCGCTGCTGCTGGTGTCCGATCAGCCCATGATCCCCGAGGGTGTGAAGACCGAAGCGTCGGACCGGATGGTGACCGAGAACTATGTCGAATTGCATGTCAAAATCGGAATAGAGGCCTTGAAGCTGGTGCGACGCCGCGGCCGCAGCGTCAAGCATTTGCGTTTCGAGGATGATTTCGATCGGGGGCACGAGACGTAAGCAGGCGTCGCGTCCCGTGTCATCGGGTTATAGTCCCTGGAAATGTTCTGCAACATAGCGCGCCGTTCTCCGCAATCTTTCGAAATCTTCCGGACAGAGTGTCCCCCTAGCAGATGTCCCTGACACTTCTGGGGACGAGACGCGATGCGCTGCCTTCTCAATGGTTTGTTGAAGCTCTCCGGCGCCTGCGCCATGCTGGCAGGTCTTGCGGGCTGCGCCAGCGCGCCGCTGACCACATCCGGATCGCTCGCGTCCTACGACGGTCTCGCGCCGGCGGAAGGTGTCGTGACGAAATCGAGGCTGAAAGTCGACAAAGCCGACATTCTGGCCGCGAAAAGGGTTGCGATCGTGCCGACCTCGTATTCCAGCGCGGCTGCAATGGCCGAGCTCACCGACCAGCAGCGCCACGTGATCGCTAATGCCTTGGACCGCTCGGTCTGCATCGGATTGAGTGACCGCTTCGAGGTGGTCCCGCCAGGGCAATCCGCTGATTTGGCCGTTCACGTCACGATTACCGATGTCACCGTGACCAACGCCGCCGTCGCCGGCGCCTCCAGGGTCGCCTCAGCCGTGCCGATGTTTCTCACCGGAGGCGCCTCGCACATCATCGTTCCCCGCATTCCCTTTGGCATGGGAAGTCTGTCGGTCGAGGCGGAGGCCAGGGATATGCGGGGCCGGCAAAAGGCGGCCTTCGTCTGGGCCCGCGGCGCCGATGTGCTGACCAGCACGCCGCGCATCTCGGCGTCCGGCGACGCCTACGATCTCGCCAGCGAATTCGGCGCGGACTTCAGCAAATTGCTGATCACCGGGGACAGCCCGTTCGACAAGACATTGTCGATGCCGACCCAGCAGCGCGTGCAGTCCGCGCTCGGCGGAAAACCGAAATTTGCCGCCTGCGATGCCTTTGGCCGCACCGGCGTACCGGCGTTCCTCGGCGGAAAGGTATTGGGGTCGCCGCCGGAGTGGGTCGACGATGCCGCGCCGGTAACCCAGTGACAGGAAATTCATCACGAGCGGAAATCATCGCTCCGGCGCGCGGCCGCGCCTTCAAAGCGGCCATATTTCGTCATCAAGCCTAGCCCGGATGGAATTGGGTGCCGATGCAGAACACGCCGCACATTTTGATCGTTGATGATGACCTGGAGATCCGCAAGCTCCTCGGGCGCTACCTGACCGATCAGGGTTACCGCGTCTCGCTGGCGTCCGATCGGCGAACCATGGAAGACGCGCTCCTCATCAATGAAGTCAGCCTGATCGTCCTCGACGTGTTGCTGCCCGATGGCTCGGGACTGGATATTTGCCGGGACCTTCGCCGCGAGGGCTCCGAAATACCGGTGATCATCCTGACCGCGCTGAAGGAGGACGTCGACCGCATCATCGGCCTCGAGATCGGCGCCGACGATTATCTGGGCAAACCGTTCAACCCGCGCGAACTGCTCGCCCGCATCCGCGCCGTGCTGCGCCGAAAACTGGCGCAGGAAATCCAGCTTTCCCAGGTGCTCGAGCACCGGTTCGGAAAGTTCAAGCTCTATCCCGGCGTTCGCCAGGTGCTGGACGACAGCGAATTGCCGCTCGATCTGACCGGGTCGGAGTTCGAGTTGCTGCTGGCGATGGTGCGGCGGCCCGGCCGGCTGTTGTCGCGCGACCAGCTGCTCGAACTGACCAATCGCGGCAGCGAGGAGGTCTTCGACCGCTCCGTCGACGTGTTGATGAGCCGCCTGCGCAAGAAGCTCGGCGACAATGAAGAGTTTCAAATGATCAAGACCGTGCGCAACGGCGGCTATCTGTTCTCGGCCCGGGTCGAGACGGTCGGTGTCGAATTATGAATTCGCTCCGGGCCCGCATCACGCTGATGTTGGTCGGCTCGATTCTTTGCGTCGTGGTTCTCTCGACGCTGGTGATGTCGAAGATGGTGATCGATCTCGTCGAAGGGAATTTTCGTCAAGGATTTTCCGAACGCGTCGCCGCTTTCGCTCCCTCGCTGACCTTCCAGGACAATGCGGCCGTCTTCCACCTGCAACCGCAGCCGGGTCCGGGTGAAGTCCTCGAAAAGCCGACGGCCGAGGTGAAAGAATCGTTTCGGAAGCGCGGCGTGCCCTTCGACGTCGTCGTCAAGCGGACACCCGCAGGCCGCCAGGCGGTTTCGGTCAATATGGGTCCCGGCTGGCTGACCTGGCCGGTTCCGAGCCACACCGCGCCGCCGCGGGTCTGGTTCGGTATCGCCGGATGGATGGGCCTGATTGCGATCGGCGTGATCGGGGTTGCGCTGATCCTCGCGCATCAGACCACCAAGCAATTGAAGTTTCTGGAGACGATGGCCAAGGCCGTTGGCCGCGATGGCATCTTGCCCAGGGTTCGCGAAGAAGGATCCGCCGAAATCAGGGCCACCGCGCGCGCCCTGAACATGATGGGGGACAGCTTGAAGAATGCGGTGGAAACCAGGATGCGGCTGGTCGCCGCGGCCGGACATGATTTGCGCACCCCGATGACGCGGATGCGCCTTCGCGCCGAATTCCTCGACGACGACGAGCGGTCGCAATGGCTGCATGACCTGGACGAACTGGACCGGATCGCCGACAGCGCCATTCAGCTGGTCCGCGAAGAGACGGTGGAGAAGGGAACGGAGCCGATCCGGCTCGACCTCCTGGTCAGGCAGGTTTGTCAGGAACTGGTGCTGATCAATTTTCCGGTCGAGATTGCAGGTCTTGACCAGGTGACGGTCAGGATGTCGCCGCTGGCCTTTACGCGCGCGTTGAGAAATCTCGTCATCAATGCCGCAACCCATGGCGGCGGCGCGTTCGTGCGCGTGGCCGCGAGCGATGCGCGCGCGATGGTTGTCATCGACGATCACGGCCCCGGGATTCCGCAAAAGGATCTGTCGAGCGTGTTCGAGCCGTTCTTTCGGGTCGATCCGGCGCGGCGCAAGCATATTCCCGGCGCGGGGCTCGGCCTTGCCATCGCCAAGGAGATCATCGAGCGCCAGGGTGGGACACTGGTGGTCGAGAATCGCAACCCGAGTGGATTGCGGCAGACGCTCATGTTCGAGCGGGAATTGGCGATATCGCCGCCTGAGGCCTTGCGTGAAACGGCCTTGGTATCGGCGGGGTAGACCGACGAAGTTGCGCGCGAGGGCCGAACCTGGACCGCCGCATCCGTCCTGCAACAAACCGCAATATTTGAGCGCCAATAATCCGTTTGTGACCGTTCCGGCGACACGCTCGGGCCCGCTTCCAACGCCAAAACCCTGGGCGCGGGTCAATCGCAAGACCCGGCGGAGAGAGATCATGAATTGGAAGACATCTGCCATCGCTGCTATTTCGCTCGCATGCGCCGTTCTGGCCGCACAGCCAGCCAACGCCCAGGTCTTCGATCTGGCAACCGGGATCGCCGGCGATCTCGTCGACGGCGTGTTGTTCGGCGGCGCGGTTGTCGCGAACGCCGTCGTGCCGGTGCGGGCCTACCATGCATCGCAACTGCCGCCGCCGCCCTCCGAACTCTACGCGGAAGAACAGATGCCGGTATGCCGCATCCGGCGCGTTCGTGCCTGGGACGGCCATGGCTGGTATTTTCGCAGCATCACGGTTTGCGGCTAGGTCGTAACGCTCCGGTCGCGGCACAATTTCGAGCTGCAGCGGACGGAGCAGCCTCACTCCTCCCCACCGACAAACCGCGCCAGCGTCTCGGTGCTGTAATTCTCCCCGATCGACATCGCGCAAATCCGTGACATCTGCGTGTAGGGCAGCCCGGTCTCCTCGGCCCAGGCGTTGAACTGCGCCTGCACTTTGACGAGGTCGCGCTTGGAGGTGATCGTCTCGGCGATGTCGAGGCCGGCGTCGCGCAGGCACGCGACCACGTCTCTCGACGTTACAAACCCGTCCCAGCCGAGGAAGCGCAGCAGCATCTGGCCGGTATTGCCGCCGAGCCGGCTGCCGCGCTTGGCGAGCAGGTTCAGCAATCCGATCTCGTCGGAGGCCGGCCACTTCGAAAGCATTTTGCCGAAGCTGCCATGTTCCTTGGCGACGTCACGGACGAACGAGGCGTTGGCGCGCACCGACATGATCTTGGCGCCGTTGCGGACGATGCTCGCGTCCTTCATCAAGCCGTCCCAGAATTCATCGGGCTGCAACGTCAGCCGGCCCGGCTCGAATTTGAGAAACGCCTTTTCAAATCCGGGCCATTTCGTCTCGATCACGCTCCAGGCAAAACTGGCCGAAAACGCCCGCCGGGTCATCTCCGCCAGCACGCGGTCGTCGCCGAGTTTGGCCAGCGCCTTCGGGTCGGGCTTTGGCGGCAGCAGCTTGTTCAGTGCCTTCGGCCCGCCTTTGCGTTTCTCGGCGCGGGCGCGGATCGTCTTGAACGGGGTAGTCATGGACAAAATCCTGCGAAAGCCGGGGCTGGACCCGTAGTTCTACCGTCGCACATTAAGACGGCTTTAGCCGGTTTTGAATATTTTCGACGCGACTCCAGCAACGGAAACACAATATGCGGATCGGTCGGCTGTTTGCGGCATCGATGCTCTCGGTGACAGTTTTGGCGGTCATCCTCGGTGCGGCGGTTCTTGTGCCGCAATACCGTACGTTTGCCAGCAAGACCGAAGCCATCAAGGCCGTGCAGGCCTACGGCGCGGTTCTGGCGGTCGGCCAGCAGGTTGCCGGCTATCGGGCGCCTTATGTCGGCCCGCTGTTCCAGGAAGGCGCCGCTACACCGGCCCAGCTCGAAGCGGCGGCGAAGGCAGTGCAGGTGGCCGATGCGGCATTTGCGAACGCCCGGACAATCGTCAGCGCGCTACATGATGGCGAAGCCATCGTCCAGGGCCTGAATCAGGCGGCGGCCAGGTTGGCGGAAGTTCGCGCGGCCAGCGATCGGGCGCTGGTGCTGCCGATGAGCGGGCGCGACGCGGCGGCGATCAAGGGCTTTCTGCCCGGCATCGCCCAGGTCACGGCGATGATCGAACCGCAGTTGAACCGCCTCGAAAATCAGGTCGCGACCGCGGATGCGTCGCTGACGGCGCTGTTGAGTGTTGCCCGAACGGCGCAGGATCTGCGGGTCTCGGCCGGCGGCCGTGCCGCGGCGATGTCGCTTGCGATCAGCACACGTCGTCCGCTGACGGCGGCTGAAATATCCGTCGTCGACCGGGCCCAGGGCCGCGTTGACCTCGATCGCGAGCGGATCGAGGCCGGCGTCGATCAGATCGGCAGCCCGGCACGGCTGGCGAAAGCCATGAAGGACGCGGTCGACGCCTATTTCGGCAAGGCCGCACCCTGGCTTGAAAAGGAAATCGCGGCCGGGCGTGCCGACGGCAAATACGGCATCAACTCGGATGAACTCGCCGCCACCATCGTGCCGGCGGTGCAAGCCTTCTTTGCCGTGCGCGATGCAGGGTTGGCGGAAGCCGCCGAACGCGCCGGCGCTGCGCGCGACGGCGCCCTGATGATGCTGGCGCTGGCGGGCGTCGCTGTGATGGCGCTGCTCGGCGTGCTGGCCGGCGTCACCATGATGTTGCGCCGCCGCGTCATTAGGCCGCTCGCGAACCTGACGGAGGTGGTCGGCGAACTGGCCGCCGGCCGGCATGACGTCACCATCCCGACCATCGCGCGCGCCGATGAAATCGGCGCGATGGCCGGATCGCTGCAGATCTTCAAGGATGCGCTGATTGCCAAAAAGGCGTCCGACGAGGCGGCCGCAGTGGAGGCCGACGCCAAGATCCAGCGCGGCCAGCGCGTTGACCAGATCACCCGCGACTTCGAAGCGATGATCGGCGAAATCGTCGAGATCGTGTCCACGGCGTCGGGCGAACTGGAAGTCTCCGCCGGCACGCTGACCGCGACCGCGGAGCGTTCGGAGCAACTGACCACCGCGGTTGCGGCGGCCTCCGAAGAAGCCTCCACCAATGTGCAATCGGTCGCCTCCGCGACCGAGGAGATGTCATCGTCGGTCAACGAGATCAGCCGCCAGGTGCAGGATTCGGCGCGGATCGCCGGTGAGGCGGTGGAGCAGGCGCAGCAGACCAACGATCGCGTCGGCGAACTGGCGAAGGCGGCAGCCCGGATCGGCGACGTGGTGGAACTGATCAACACCATCGCCGGCCAGACCAATCTGCTGGCGCTCAATGCCACGATCGAGGCGGCGCGCGCTGGCGAGTCGGGACGGGGCTTTGCGGTGGTGGCGTCGGAAGTGAAGGCGCTGGCCGAGCAGACCGCGAAAGCGACCGGCGAGATCAGCCAGCAGATATCGGCATTCAGGCCGCGACGCAGGAATCGGTCGGCGCCATCAGGGCGATCGGCGACACCATCGGACGGATGTCGGAGATCGCCTCCACCGTTGCAGCTGCCGTCGAAGAGCAGGGCGCCGCGACCCAGGAAATCTCCCGCAACGTGCAGCAGGCCGCGCACGGCACGCAGCAGGTTTCTTCCAACATCGCCGACGTGCAGCGCGGCGCCAGCGAGACCGGATCCGCCTCCTCGCAGGTGCTCGCCGCGGCAAAGTCGCTGTCCGGCGAAAGCAGCCGGCTCAAGCGCGAGGTCGGTAAGTTCCTGAAGTCGGTGCGGGCGGCGTGAATTAGCTTATGGCTCGTCATGCCTGGCACAAGGCGGGCATGACGGAATGCTGCTAACAGCCGGCATCAATCCACCTTCGCGCCGGACGCGCGGATGATCTTGGTCCATTTCGCCGTTTCATCGGCGAGAAACTTTCCAAACGGCGCGCCTGAAAGCGTGCCGGGTTCGGCGCCGAGTTCGCTAAAGCGCTTCTGCACGTCGGGCATTTTCAGGATGGCGCCGACGTCGCCTTCAAGCTTTGCCAGCACCGCTGCGGGCGTATTCGCCGGCGCCACCAGTCCGAACCAGGCCGAGGCCTCGAAACCGGGTACGCCTGATTCCGCGACCGTCGGCACATCGGGTAGCGCGCTCGCGCGTTGCGCACCCGCGACCGCAATCGCGTTGATGAACTTGCCCTGCACCTGCGGCAGAACCGCCGGCATGTTGTCGAACATCATGGGGATATGCCCAGCGATCAGGTCATTCATCGCCGGTGCCGCGCCCTTGTAGGGGATGTGCACGATATCGATACCGGTCATGCGCTTGAGCAGTTCGCCGGCCAGATGATTGGTCGAGCCGTTGCCCGACGATCCGAAATTGAGCGTGCCGGGTTTCGCCTTGGCGAGCGCCACCAGCTCTTTGACATCCTTCACGCCGAGCGACGGATGCACCGCCAACACGATCGGCACCGAGGCGACCAGCGCAACCGGCGCGAAGGCCATTGCCGGATCGTATTTCAGATCCTTGTACAACGCGATGTTGATGGTGAGCGGAGGTGGCGCGGTGAGCAACAGTGTGTAGCCGTCTGGATCTGAACCGGCGACTGCGTCCGAGCCGATATTGCCGCCGGCGCCGCCGCGGTTCTCGACCAGAAATGTCTGGCCGTCCCGCTCCGTCAGTTTCTGCGCCAGGATGCGCGCGATGATGTCGTTGGAGCCGCCGGCTGGAAACGGCACCACGATCTTGACGGGATGCGAGGGATAGGAAGGCTCGGCGATCGCGGCGCCGCCAAACAGGACAGCGCAGCAAGCAAGAAGGATGGCGCTGCGGCACAGCGGCTGCATGGTGCGTTTCCTGTTGTCGCGCTGCTTTTTGGCGCCGGCCGTCGATCAAGAATTGCAGGACTGCGATGATTGTCAACGATGATATTGATCCATCTCGCCGATATCGCAACAATATCAATGACATGGATTGTCACGTAATTCTGCATGGGCGCCCATTAATGCCGTCGCCAACATTGCATGGCGCTTTGGCCGCGAATGGCCTAAAGGGTGCCATCTCATTCAAATACGTCGGGGCCATGCGGCCGCGTATCTTCAGGCGGCAGCTTCGAACCGTTCGGGTTCGGGCCTGCCCAATGTTCCGGCGTTACACGCCAACCAAGGTCAGCCATCTCGTGACATTCTCATCGACCAATCCGCCGCTCGCCCGAGCTCTGGCGGAACGCAACTATGATCGGCTGACGCCGGTGCAGACCGCGGTGCTCGCGGACGATGCCGCCGGCCGCGACCTGCTGGTTTCGGCGCAAACCGGCTCCGGCAAGACCGTCGCCTACGGCCTTGCGATCGCAAAAAACCTGCTCGGCGACGCGGAGCGGTTCGAGCGGGCCGCTGCACCGCTTGCGCTGATCGTCGCGCCGACGCGCGAACTCGCGCTTCAGGTCCATCGCGAACTCGCCTGGCTCTATCAGTATGCCGATGCGCGCGTGGTTTCCTGCGTCGGCGGCATGGATCCGCGCCGCGAACAGCGCGAACTCGCCGCGGGCGCCCACATCGTGGTCGGCACGCCCGGCCGGCTGTGCGATCATCTGCGGCGCGGCCGCCTCGACATCTCGGAATTGAAGGCGGTCGTGCTCGACGAGGCCGACGAGATGCTCGATCTCGGCTTTCGCGAGGATATGGAATTCATCCTCAAGACCACGCCGGACACCCGCCGCACGCTGCTGTTCTCGGCGACCTTGCCGCGCGGCATCGTCGCACTGGCCAAAACGTATCAGCGCCAGGCGTTTCGGGTCGAGGTCGCCGGCGACGAGGGCGGCCACGCCGATATCGAGTATCGCGCGATCCGCATTGCGTCCGGCGATGTCGAGCACGCGGTCGTCAACGTGTTGCGATTCTTCGAATCGCCGAGCGCGCTGGTGTTCTGCAACACCCGCGAAGCCGTCCGGCACTCTGCAGGCGACGCTGCTGGAGCGCGGCTTCTCCGTGGTCGCGCTGTCGGGCGAATTGACCCAGAACGAGCGCACCCAGGCGCTGCAGGCGCTGCGCGACGGCCGTGCTCGCGTCTGCGTCGCCACCGACGTCGCGGCGCGCGGCATCGATCTGCCGAACCTCGATCTCGTCATCCACGCCGATCTGCCCAACGATGCGGAAGTCATGCAGCATCGCTCCGGCCGCACCGGCCGTGCCGGCCGCAAGGGCGTCAGCGTCGTACTGGTGCCGCCCGCGCGCAAGCGTCGCGCGGAAGTGCTGCTGAATCTCGCCGGCATCGATGCGATCTGGGGCACCGCGCCGCAGCCGGATGAAATTCGCAAGCTCGATCAGGAACGCATGCTGAAGGACGCGTTGTTTTCGGAGGAAGCGACCGCGGAAGATCTGATGCTGGCGCAGGCCCTGCTCGCCGAGCGCTCGCCCGAGGACATCGCCGCGGCGCTGGCACGGCTCTATCGGGCGCGGCTGCCGTCGCCCGAGGACATTCTCGATCCCGGCCAGGGCGGCAGCCGGTCCCGCGAGGATCGCGGCCGGGAACGAGACGCACGTCCCGCGCGCGGCGACGATCGCGACGACCTCGCCGCGCCCGAAGAAGGGGAAATCATCGCCGCGTCACGGCGGCATGGGCGAGGGCAGCGTGTGGTTTCGCGCCTCGATCGGCAGCCGCAAGAACGCGGAAGCGCGCTGGTTGTTGCCGATGATCTGCCGCCGTGGCGGCATCGACAAGAACGACATCGGCGCCATCCGCATCATGGACACCACGACCGAGTTCGAGATCTCCGGGCGCGCCGCGGAATCCTTTGCCGTCAAGATCCGGCGTCCCGACAAGGAAGACAACATCCGCATCGAGGCCCTGCCCGAGGGCCCGCAGGGCGAAGCGGTTGCCGAAAAGCGGCCGCACGCGCCGAGGCGTGAAGAGGGAGCGTTCGACCGCAACGCCGGCCCGAACGATCGCTCGCGCGAGGAGAGGGCGCCGAAGTCTTACGCCAAGCCGCACGGTGGCAAGCCCGGCCACGAAAAGGCGCCGGGATTTGACAAGGAACGGCGTTACGATACCAAGAGGCCGTTCCGCGACAAGTCAGCCTACGCCGGAAAGCCGAAGCATGACGGCGAACGCCCCGCGAAACCCGAATTCGGAAAGAAGCCTCCCTTCGGAAAAAAGAAGAAAAAATTTCGCGGCTAGCCGGTCCTGACGATGATCTCGACGCATGTCATCGATGAAGGATCGGCGGTGCCGTTCACGAGATCGGGGCCTGCCGGCATTCAGCCGGAATCATGCGCGAGAATCTGCTTCAGGAAGTCAGCATGCCCGCCTTTCCGACCTCAACCACCGTCCTCGATTCCATCCTGTTTCGCGACGCCTTCGGCACTGCTGCGATGCGCGAGGTGTTTTCGGATTTCAGCCTGATCTCCCGCTATGCCGAGGTCGAGATTGCGCTCGCAAAGGCCGAAGCGCGCTGCGGCGTGATTCCGGCAGCGGCGGCGGAAGAGATCGCAAAGCGGACCGACGTCTCGGCGTTCGATTTCGATCTCCTGCGCCGCGAGACCGACATCGTCGGTTATCCGATCCTGCCGCTGGTGCACCAGATGGCGAAGCAATGCGGCGAGGCCGGCCGCTACGTGCATTGGGGCGCGACCACGCAGGACATCATGGACACCGCCGTCGTCCTGCAGGTGCGTGCCGGGCTTGAAAATCATCGAGGAGGATATCGCGGCGCTGCGCAGCATCCTCGCCGGTCTCTCGAAACGCTATCGCGATACGCCGATGGCGGGCCGCACCCATCTGCAGCAGGCGCTGCCGGTGACGTTCGGCTACAAGACCGCGATCTATCTCGCGATGTTCGACCGCCACGCCGAGCGCCTGGAACAATTAAAGCCGCGGGTGCTGGTCGGCCAGTTCGCCGGCGCCGCCGGCACGCTGGCTTCGCTCGGCGACAAGGGCTTTGAGGTCCAGCAGGCGCTGTGCGAGGAACTCGGCCTCGGCGTTCCCGTCTCCACCTGGCATGTCGCGCGTGACGGGCTTGCGGAGGTGATTAATTTCTTCGGCCTCGTCACCGGCTCGCTCGGCAAGATCGCGCTCGATATCATGATCATGGCCTCGACCGAATTCGGCGAACTCTATGAGCCCTTCGTGAAGGGCCGCGGCGCCTCCTCGACCATGCCGCAGAAGCGCAATCCGAT
Source organism: uncultured Alphaproteobacteria bacterium (assembly GCA_963738765.1). Taxonomy (GTDB): domain Bacteria; phylum Pseudomonadota; class Alphaproteobacteria; order Rhizobiales; family Xanthobacteraceae; genus Bradyrhizobium. The sequence goes on from CAVTYA010000027.1 coordinate 325,524, forward strand.
CTCGTCCGAGCTGATGCTGGCGGCGGCCAAGGGCGTGCGCCAGCATGCCGGCCTGATGCTGGATGCGATGGTGCAGGATTTCGAACGCGCCACCGGGCCGTGGCATGCCGAGTGGATGGCGATCCCGGAAAGTTTCGTGCTGACCGCCGGCTCCCTGCATCAGGCCAAATTCGCGCTCGGCGGCCTGATCGTCGATGAAAATAAGATGGCGGAAAATCTCGACATCAGCCGCGGGCTGATCGTCGCCGAAGCCGTTATGATGGGACTGGCGCCCGATATCGGCCGGCAGGAGGCGCATGATGTCGTCTACGACGCCTGCCGGGTTGCCAACGAGAAAGGCATGACGCTGGCGAACGCGCTGTCGGCTGACCCGCGGGTAACCGGTCGCATCGATCGCGCGACGATCGATCGCCTGACGTCGCCGAACAACTATCTCGGGCTTGCGCCTGACATGGTGGATCGCGTGCTGGAATCGTCGAAGCGTTCAGATTGCCGTGCGGCCTGATGACGTCGATTGTCTCACCGGCGCGGTGAAGGTTCACTCACATCTTTTTGTACCGGGCCTGCGCAATGTCTGTGAAACATTTCACAGCAGTTATTCGCGGCCGCTGCCATGTTGCCGGCGTGAAACATGGAGTTCACTCATGAAACGCAGGAGCTTGTTCGGCAGCATCGTCAAAGCGCTTCATATTTCGAGGCGTCGCCAGGCAAGACGTTTGGTTCGTCACTATCGCCATTTGATAACGGAAGATTTTCGAGGTCAGCCGGCTGGCAGCTTCCTGAACCTCAGTGATGAAAAAGAAAGCAGCCGAAATGCCCACAGAGATAGCACCCGCGCCCGGGCTGGCAGCCGGACACTCCAAAACGCCTAGTATCCGTGCGCTGGCGATCGCCGGGGCCCTCGCACTGGTCCTCCATCTCGTCAGCGGCATCATGCTCGCTCGCTCGCATGCGAGCCCGGCGATCAGGCCGGCGGCGTTCGCCGCATCTGACGATGAAACGATGTGCATGCCGGAGACGAGACCGCCGCCGCTGCCGTACGACTGACACGGGTGAGCCCATGCCGGACCTCGCAACTAATCTGATGCTGAGTGCTGCGGTATTCGCCGGAGCATTTGTCTCGGGCCTTGCCGGCTTTGCCTTTTCCGCGGTCGCGGGCGCCATCCTGCTTCGCATCTTCCAGCCTCTTGAGGCTGTCCCGCTGATGATGGCATGCAGCATCGGCGTGCAGGCCGCCAATCTGTGGGCGCTTCGTCGCAGCATTCAGTGGGGCGGCAGCCTGCTGCTGATCATCGGCGGCGCGCTCGGAATTCCGATTGCGATCTATCTGCTGCAGCACGCCGATACGTCGGTGCTCCGGGTCGGCTTCGGAACCGTTGTCTCTATCTATGCCGCCTACATGCTGTTCCGGCCGACGCTGACGCGCTTCGATGGAACGACGAGCCGGCACCTGACCGCCCTGATCGGGTTCGGCGGCGGCCTGATCGGCGGCTTGACCGCGATGCCGGGCGCGATTCCCACCATCTGGTGCGACATGCGCGGCATGCCCAAGAGCGACCAGCGCGGCCTGGTTCAGCCCTTCATCGCCATCATGCAGCTGTTCGCGCTGGCGCTGCTGCTGGAGCGCCACAGCCTGTCGTCCAAGGTCGTCATCGACCTTGCGGTCAGCCTGCCGGCGCTGTTTGCCGGTTCCATGCTCGGCATCGTCGCGTTTCGGAACATCAACGAGATCGGCTTCCGCCGCACCATTTTGATTGTATTGCTGTTTTCCGGCGCGTCGCTCGCCTTTGCGTGATGCACGGGGCCGATTGGGAAGCTTGCGGATGTAGATCGATTCGGACTACGAATCTTGTTGTCCCTGGCTTCAAATCCACCGTTCTCCAAACTGATATCACCGGTAAATTCATGACCGCCCATCAACGCAACCTTTCCGCCTCGATCGATCCCGTCAAGCTCGACCGCCTCGCCGAGGTCGCCATCAAAATTGGGTTGCAGCTGCAGCCCGGGCAGGACCTGCTGCTGACCGCGCCGGCGGTTGCGTTGCCGCTGGTGCGCCGGGTCGCCGAACACGCCTACAAGGCCGGCGCCGGCCTCGTCACCTCGTTCCTGTCCGACGAGGAGATCACGCTGGCGCGCTATCGCTACGGTCATGACGCCGGCTTCGATCGCGCCGCCGGCTGGCTCTATGAGGGCATGGCAAAGGCGTTCGCCGCCAACACCGCGCGCCTTGCGATCGTCGGCGACAATCCGATGCTGCTGTCGGGTGAGGATCCCGCCAAGGTGGCGCGCGCCAGCAAGGCCAATTCGATCGCCTATCAGCCGGCGTTGGAAAAGATCGTCAATTTCGAAACCAACTGGAACATCATCGCCTATCCGAGCCCGGCCTGGGCGAAACAGATGTTTCCTGACGATGCCGAGGATGTCGCGGTGGCGAAACTCGCCGACGCGATCTTTTCGGCCTCGCGCGTCGACAGCGACGGCGCGGTGGCGGCCTGGCAGAAGCACAACGCGGTGCTGCGCGAGCGGACGGACTGGCTCAACGGGCAACGCTTCCACGCGCTGCGCTACTCCGGTCCGGGCACGGATCTCACCATCGGCCTCGCCGACGGCCATGAATGGGAAGGCGGCGCCTCCACCGCCAAGAACGGCATCACCTGCAATGCCAACATCCCGACCGAAGAAGTTTTCACCACGCCGCATTGCCGGCGGGTGAGCGGTCATGTCGTGAGTTCAAAACCTCTGTCCTATCAGGGCACCCTGATCGACAACATTGCGGTCAGGTTCGAGGAAGGCCGCATCGTCGACGCCAAGGCCTCGCGCGGCGAGGAAGTACTGAAGAAGGTGCTCGAAACCGACGAGGGCGCCGCCCGGCTCGGTGAAGTGGCGCTGGTGCCGCACTCCTCGCCGATCTCGAAGAGCGGATTGCTGTTCTTCAACACGCTGTTCGACGAGAACGCAGCCTCCCACATCGCGCTCGGCCAATGCTATTCAAAATGCTTCGTCGACGGCGGCAATCTGACGCCGCAGCAGATCGCAGCACAAGGCGGCAACACCAGCCTCATCCATATCGACTGGATGATCGGCTCCGCCGAGACCGACATCGACGGCATTCACACCGACGGAAGGCGCGTGCCGGTGTTCCGCAAGGGCGAGTGGGCATGAGGGGACGCTCACGCCGGCCGCTTCGCGGGCATCAGCCAAGCTTCAGTTTGTAAACCTGCGTCGCCGTCTTCGAGAACAGTGCGGTCTTCTCGGCTTCGCTATATTGCGCGGCGATGCGCTTGAAGGCGTTGAAGATCACCTGATAGCTGCACTGGCCTTTGTCGGGCGGAAAATTGCTCTCGAACATGCAGCGATCGGGGCCGAACGCTTCGATGCAGGTTTCGATATAGGGCCGCCATGCCGCGGCGGCCTGTTCCGACGACGGCGGTTTTGGCCGCAGGTGAAAGTCGTAGCCGAGCAGGCACATCGCAAGCCCGCCGAGCTTGACCACGACGTTGGGGCATTTGGCGATGCCCTGGATCGAGGCTTTCCAGACCGGGAAAATCTCCTCGCGCTTGCCGGCATAGCGGCCGATGCCGATCGGGCCGCCGCAATGGTCGAGCACGATTTGGGTGTCCGGAAAGGCGCGGGCGAGGTCGGCGAGCTTCACCGATCTGCGGATGAAACAGCCAGGCGTCAAAACTCAAGCCCAGCGGCGCAAGGCAGGCAAAACCCTTGCGAAACGTCGGATCGAGCAACAGCTCCTTCGGCCGCGTCGCATACATGTGGGCAACATTCGGGTCGGCATCCCACGCGGATGAATGCCGGATGCCGCGGAAGCGGCCGTTGCCGGCGGCGATCTCCGCCTCCAGCACGGGTTTTGCGCCGTCGCCGAGCAGCAGATTGACGTGGCTGACGATGCCGGCGCAGATCGCGGCCGTGCCGTAGCCGCCGCTCGCGCTCATCGCCGCGACGCCGTTGGCGAATTCGACCTCGCCGACCGGGCGGAATGCCTCCGGCCCGCTTGCGCGGTACATCGAGCGGCAATCGACATAGACGGTGGCGTGATGTTGTGGCCCGACGCGATGTCGGCCGACATCTCCTCGATCATGTAGCGCTAGGCCGCCGCGGTCCCAGAGATGGTGATGCGGGTCGACGATCGGGCGCTCGGGGTCGATGATTTCCTCGCTGTATTGCGCAAGCCAGTCTTCGCGCGGATCGGCGTAGAGCCCGCTCTTCGAGGCAGGTGCAGTGCTGGCGGCCATCTATTCTCTCCCCGATTTTTCTTGTTTTCTTGTCATTGCGAGCGCAGCGAAGCAGTCCATTCTTTCTCTAGGTGGCGCAATGGATTGCTTCGCTGCGCTCGCAATGACGATGTTAGTCTACAGCTTGTTGATCTCAAACCCCGTCGAGAATGATCACGGTTGGCGTCGCCGGCAGGGTGTCCCGTGAAATCCGTAACGTCCTTTCGGTCCGCTGATCGATCTCGAACTGCTGACCGATCAGCCGCATGAACTCGTCGAGCGGGGTCGCAAAACGGTGCATCGGCAGCACCACGGAGGCGCGCAGGCGCTTCGTAATCTCGGAGACGCCGTCGAGCGACATGGTGTAGGTGCCGTCGATCGGCACCATCACGATGTCGAGCCGGCCGATCGCCGCGAAATGGGTGTCGTCGAGCTTGGTATGCAGGTGCCCGAGATGGCCGATGCAGAGGCCGGCGACCTCGAAGATGAAGATCGAGTTGCCGTCCTTGATCATTTCGCCGGAAGCCTCGCCGAAATAGCGGCGGATGTCGGTGGTGACGTTGCGGATATAGACGTCGCCGATGCGCATCGCGTAGTGCGCCGGCTGCCCGTCGTCGCCCCAGCCGTGCAGCACGTGTTGAATCCTCGGATCGGGAAACAGCGAGTAATGCGTGCTGTGGGCGCGGTTCATGGTGACGACGTCGGGCAGGCGGTCGGTCCGGTAGGCGCCGCTGTAATCGGTCGCGATCCGGATGCCGCCGGGCGTGTCGATATAATAGGTCGAATGGCCGGCATAGGTGATCGCGACTTCGTCGGCCTTGGCGGCCACGCGGCGCAGGCCGACGGGGGTCGCGCGCGGCGGCGCATTCGCCATCGCCAGGCATTCGCTGCGCAACGGCTCTTCGGCGGCAGCTGGTGCGATCAGCTGACACAACAGGGCGGAAACGACAGCGAGATATCGCATCATGGAACGGCCCATCCAGACGGCGTCATTGTATCGCCGAATTCAGCCGCCGTCATGCGCGTGAGGGAATTTGAGGATGGTCAATTTGCATTGCCGCTTCCCGGAATTTTTTCGCAAACGCAGCCTTGCGATGCCGCGCGCGCCGCCTCATTCTCCGCGCGGCCGCGTCGCCGCCATGGAGTTCACATTTGACCGAACAAGCCCCCGCCCGGATCGCAAGCCCGCCGCGCGCGCCGTCGTCTCGACGGCTGGAACCGCTGCGTAACGTCGATGCCGGCATGCTCAATATCGCCTATTACGAAGCCGGTCCCGCGGACGGTCCGGTCGTCATGCTGATGCACGGCTTTCCCTATGACATTCATTCCTTTGTGGACGTCGCCCCGCTGCTGGCGGCGCAAGGTTGCCGCGTCATCGTTCCCTATTTGCGCGGCTACGGTCCGACGAAATTCCGCGACAAGGCGACGCCGCGCTCGGGCGAGCAGGCGTCGATCGGCGCGGATATGATGGCGCTGATGGATGCGCTTGGGATCAAGCGCGCGGTGTTCGCCGGCTATGACTGGGGCGGCCGCGCGGCCTGCATTGGTGCGGCGCTATGGCCGGAGCGCTGCATCGGCCTGGTGTCGGTGAACAGCTATCTGATCCAGGATATCGCAAAAGCGATGGTGCCGGCGCGGCCGGAGCGCGAGGTGCCGCTCTGGTATCAGTATTACTTCCAGCTCGAACGCGGCCGCGCCGGGCTTGCCGCCAACCGGCGCGGGATCGCGAAATTATTGTGGAAGCAATGGTCGCCGAACTGGGATTTCGACGACGCCTGTTTCGAGCGGACGGCGGTGGCGCACGACAATCCGGATTACGTCGACGTCGTGATCCACTCCTACCGCCACCGTTTTGGCCTCGCCGACGGCGATCCGCAATATGCGGAACTGCAGCGCCGGCTGGCCGCGCAGCCGCCGATTACGGTGCCCACCATTACGCTGGATGGAGCCGGCGATGGCGTCGTGTCCGCAACCGATGGCAGCGCGAGCGCGTCAAGATTCACCGGCCGCCGCGTTCATCGCGTGATACCGCGCGCCGGCCACAATCTGCCGCAGGAAGAGCCCGAGGCGTTTGCGGCAGCGGTGATGGAGTTGATCAAGGCATAACATGTCCGATTCCGTCGACCGTCAGCGTCGCTTCATTCTCGGCACCGCCCTGTCAGGCGTGGCGGCGACTGAACTGGCCCGAACCGGCAGCGTCTTTGCGCAAGGCGGGCCGCCGGTGCGCACGGCGCGTGCCCCGTCGTCGAAACGGCTGGAACCGCTCCGCCATGTCGATGCCGGCGTTCTCAACATCGCGTATTACGAGGAAGGGCCTGCGGATGGTCCAGCCGCGATCCTGCTGCACGGCTTTCCCTACGACATTCACAGCTATGTTGATGTCGCCCCGTTGCTGGCGGCACGGGGCTTTCGCGTCATCATTCCCTATCTGCGCGGCTTTGGCGCGACCCGTTTTCGCGACCAGGCAACACTGCGTTCGGGAGAGCAGGCCGCGCTCGGGGCGGATGTCATCGCGCTGTTGGACGCGCTTGGTATCAAGCGCGCCGTGTTCGCGGGCCATAATTGGGGCGGCCGCGCGGCTTGCGTCGCTGCAGTGTTGTGGCCGGATCGATGCGCCGGCCTGGTGACGGTGAACAGCTATCTGATCCAGGATTTTTCGCGCGCGATGGTGCCGATCGGCCCGGAATATGAAGCAGCACTCTGGTACGAATATTATTTCCAGATCGAGCGCGGGCGCGCCGGGCTCGCCGCCAACCGGCGCGAGATCGCCAGGATCTTGTGGGAAGAGTGGTCGCCGGACTGGGATTTCGATGACGCCACGTTTGATCGCACGGCGGCGGCGCACGACAATCCTGATTACGTCGATATCGTGATCCACAGCTACCGGCATCGTTTTGGTCAAGCCGCGGGTGATCCGCAATACGCCGAGTTGCAGCAGCGGTTGACCGCGTTGCCGCCGATCACAGTGCCCGTGGTCACACTGGACGGCGACGCCGACGGCGTCCTCCCCGCCGGCGACGGCCGCGCAAGTGCGCCGAAATTCACCGGCCGCCGCATCCACCGAATCGTGCCCGGCGCCGGTCACAACGTGCCGCAGGAGGCACCGGAAGCGTTTGCGGCGGCGGTGATGGAGGTGGTGAAAGTTTAGGCGTGGCGAATCTCAAGGGAGCAGTTGTGCAGACCGACCCTGAGCTTCGATCAATTTGACGGCCTTCTTGTCGAAGGAGACAAAGGTGTCCGCACCGAGCCAGCTTCCTTCGTAGGCAATAACACCATCGGCAAAGTCGCCGCCCGCGTCGAGCAGGGCTAATCCGGCTTCTGTTGCGGGGCGGTTTATCACGACATTTGCGCCATTGATCAGGCGTCGAATTGCTTCAGCGACGAGGCTCGACGGGACCTTGTAGCCTTGCGACAGCACCCAAGCCAACTCGCAGAGCGCAGGTATTGAAATCGCAACCAATTCAGCTTTTTTCAAAGCCGTCTGCGCAACCCTGCTTTGTTGCTCGTTGTCTTCGGTGATGACGCGAATTAGCAGGTTGGTATCGGCAGTGATCTTCATCGTTTGCCGGCCCAGCCCTGAGCTGCGATCTCATTTATTTCCTCGATCGACAGGGAAGGTCCATCGTCCCTTTTCAGGAAGCCGAAAACATCTGAAATCTTCCCGGTCGGTTTGGCGGCCTTGACCTCGACCCGACCGTCCGGAAGCTTGCTTACGGTGATTTTTTCGCCGGGATGTACACCCAGATGCTCCAGTACATCCTTGCGCAAGGTGACTTGGCCTTTTGCGGTGACAGTTAGGGTGCTCATGATTGGGCCTCGAAACTCGATTCTCACTCTATGTAAGGCAAAATAGCCTTACTATCAAGGACCTCCGAAACCCTGGGCCGCTCACACCCCTTCGCGGGCGGATCTTCCACTCCACTGCGCGACTGCGGCGGCCGTGATGGGGATGGTCAGCGCATGAGAGGCGCGCGGACTATGAGACATCGACGGGGTTGATTGGATTATGATTTCGAACTTCGATGATAAATTACCTCCGCCAGGGCCGCCGCGAGCTGAAATCCACTCAGATCAGTATTGCTCATCATAATCCCCCGAAGATGTTCACTAGCGAATAACGCTTGTAGAAGTAGACATATTCATCGCGCTCAAAGGCGTAATCGAAGCTGGTGGTAACCCGATTCAAGTCCTCATTGATTTGCTTCCCGTTGATTCGGTTTGCGTTGGCGTTGCCGGGATCGTTGATTGCGGAAGGCTTACCGCTGATGTTGTCAACGATGTCACAGAAAGCGAACCCTTTAAGCTGAGGGCTCGTGTTCGCCTCGGCCCAACTCAGCCTCGATTTTGCTTTGAGTTCCGCCGGTAACTCTCCCGCAGTGTCAAGGTGATTCAACGAGAGATCGGATGTTGCGGGGTAGACGGCGCCGACAACGTGGCCGGGGAAGAAAATCAACGCGCCTGGCGTACGCCGCGGCAAACCTTGGAAAAAAGTCAATTCCGTCGGAAAATATTCGCGAAGTGGATATCCCTCGAAAAGTATGTCTTTCCTACTGGAATCGTAGTCGCCCGCGGTTCGGAAGGCACGCCTTGCGTCTTCATTCGGATACCAATAATCAGGTTTGCTCGCAGGCCAGTATGGGCGAATAGCCTTGCCCACCAGCTCGGGAAGCCGTACGCGCGAGAAGGCGGTACATATCGACCCCATGGCTCGGAACCCGGGCCTCCAGTGCGGGCTCTCCCATGGATTCTTTTCGTTTATGCCCAAGAGTTCATAGGTGACAAAATTCGTCGGCGCCTTTGTACGGCGCCATTCTTCCCATTCCTCGCGCGTCGCCTTGCTGATTTTGGCACCAAGAAATTTCAACTCGGAAAGCGGGCTGTCGTAAGCTTCATCAGACGCATAGGCGATCCCAAACCACGGCGCCTCCGCACTTTCGTAGGTAACGATCAACGGTAGCAGCGCTTTTGGGACCTCACTGTTTTCCGTCGTCTCGCCACCGCAAGCTTCAGGCGGACGTACCACCACGCCATGCCCATCTTTCATCTTGAGCCCAAACGCCATCGGCGCGACACCAATCTCAACCGTCCGATCGTTGTCTTTGTAGGTCGTGATCCTCACGTTGCAGCCGACCACGATATCGAAGTCGAGCGGCTCACCGTTGTAAGCGAGATTGACTTTCAAGCGATAATACGTCGCACGATCGTTCCCGGCCGACTTGACATCGACCGACTTGGTAAAGCTCCAACGGCCAAGGAGACGGCGGCCTTGCTCGCCATATGTTTGAATGGCAAACAGCACGCCGAATATCACGACAGCGATCACGATGATCCAACGATCACGTCTCCTCACGATGCCACCTGACATCGCCGGTAAAGCCGCCGGACATTTCGCCAAAGCCTGCTCTGGCTACAGATCGTTTGATCGCCACCTAAGATTTGAATAATGGCACCCTGCCTAGTTCAAGAAACGATGAGTTTGGCGAACCGGCTCACCCCCTCCTGGGGCTGATCTTCCAGGTCGCGGCCAAAATTCCCGCCGTCATCACGCCGCTGACAACGGCGGCAATCGGGATCGACAGCGCCAGCGCACACGTCGCGGCCCAGCCGATCGAGCAAAAGGCTTCCGCGAACGTCGCCACCCGCGAGGAAGTCTGGCGGCGGCGGAACTGGCTGCGTTTGGCCTGGACGCGGAACCAGAGCTGGATTGCGGCGGCGGACATGGTTGCGGTGAAAACGCCGAGCGCGGTGACGGCGGCCTGCAGCGGCGAGGCAAATGCCAGCGCCATCACCAGGGGCGCGAAGATGATTCCGATCACGATCAGGACCACCTCGATCTTGGCGCGGGTGACGCGCGAGGGCGGCATCGGCGCGGTGGCGACCAGGTCGGCGGCGTCCTCGCCCGAAATCGTCAGCCAGGCCAGACCGCCGGCGAGTTGGCCTGACGCCATCACGATGACGGGCGTGATCAGAACGATGGCGGCCGAGCTGTCGGAAAAGCTTCGCCACAGCATCAGTGCCGGCGGCACCAGATAAAGCAGCTGCATCAGGCTCTGCGATACCAGCCAGGGGTCGCGGCGCAGCAGCAAGAATTCCTTCCAGCGCAACGCCTGTTGCCGCGAGCCGGCGCGAAACGCGGTGACGCGGCTTCCGCGGCGGACCGTCGTTGTGGTAGCCGCGACGCGGACCACGGTGTCGGCAAACCGCGGCGACAGGATCGCCATGACGCCGCCGAGCAGTACGAGACTGCCGGCCAGCAGCAGCGCCAGCGCCTCGCCGTCGCCGATGGCGGCGCGTGCGGGCCACCAGACCGGACTGTCGAGACCGGGTGCAAAGGCGGTCGCGGCATCCGAGGTCAGAACCGCGAACCGCGACAGGGTGCCGTAGGAAAGGATCGCGGCGACCTGCAGCGCGATGACGAAGCCGGCGCCGATCACGGCGGAGACGATCTGCGCGACGAGCCGGGTCCGGCTCGGGCCGATCAATCGAAACAGCAAGACCGCGATCGCGATCGCAACGGCTGCTGCCGACAGGCCGATGGCGATGACGACGCCGAAGGCCGACAACCATCTGATGCCGCCGCCGATCACGAGAACGTCGACGAACGGCGTCGACAGCAGCAGCGCCATCGCCGTGACCGACAGCGCGATCGCCGCGATCCGGACCGAAAATATGTTGGCCAGGCGCACCGGCGACGACATGATCAGATCGAGGTCGGCGCGGGCATAAAATACCCGCGTCACCAATTCGATCGCCTGCGACAGCATCAAGGCCCAGGCCAGGAAGATGGTCGCGGTGATGACGATCAGCGTGCGGTTTGTCGAGCGGAAGTGTCAGATCGGCAAAGCGGCCGATCACCGCATAGGCCGGCAGGTGCATGACGGCGGCAAAGATGATCAGGCCGATCACGGCGCGCTTTCGCTTGCCGCGGCCACCGGTCATCATCGCCAGCCATTCGCGCCACGCCAGCCGGATTTCGTGCCGGGCAAACCAGGTCAGATCGGCGGTCGAGTTCATGCGGCCGCAGCTTCCGTGTCGACCAGCGCGATGAACATGTCTTCAAGGCTGGTGTCGTGCTGGCCGTTCTGCTGACGCAATTCGGCGAGCGTGCCCTCGGCGACCAGTTTTCCCGATGCGATGACGCCGATGCGGTCGGCCATCCGCTCGGCGACTTCCAGGATATGCGTGGTCATGATCACGGTGCAGCCGGCGCGCACGCGTTCCTGCAGCAATCCCTTGACGTGACGCGCCGACAGCGCGTCGAGGCCGGTGAGCGGTTCGTCGAGGATGATCAGCCGGGGGTCGTGGACCAGCGCGCCGGCCAGCGCCACCTTCTGGCGCATGCCCTTGGAAAATCCTTCGCAGCGTTCGTGCAGATGCGGCTCGAGCCCGAGCGACACCAGAAGATTATGCGCGGAGGGCTCGGATACAATGGGGTCGATGCCCCAGAGGCCGGCGACGAATTCGAGATATTCCAGCGGCGTCAGCTTGTCATAGATCATCGGCTCGTCCGACACCCAGGCCATGATCTGCTTGGCGGCGACGGGATCGTTGAGCGCATCGATGCCGAGAATCGAGACGGAGCCGGCGTCGGGCCGCAGCAGGCCGGCCACCATGCGCAGCGTCGTGGTCTTGCCGGCGCCGTTGGGTCCGAGCAGGGCGTAGAACTCGCCCGTCCGGACGGTGAGATCGAGCGCATCGACCGCGGGACGGTCAAAACGCTTCGTTAACCCTCGCACCTGCAGCGCGGACTGATCTGATGTCATGATGGCGGGACGATCCGGTTGGCCTCGTTTCGGTGAACCATGGACCGAAGAACGTTTCGGCACGGTGAATCGCGCGGCGGCAAATCGCGGTGATATCGGCGAATGCCGCCCTGCGGCATTTCTCGCGCAATAGTGATGAGGTCACGCAACGCTTTGTTGACAGCGATCAGCGCTTTTGGCTCAATCCGGGCAGGACATAGGCGGCTTTCAGCGCTTCGCAAGGGCGCGAAGGCGGGCTGCGAAACGGCGATCGTCAGAATCGCCGCGCATCCGGGGGAGGGAAGCGATGCTGGACTTCGTTCAGCAGCTGGTGAGTGGCATTGCGCTTGGCTGCGTTTACGGCCTGATCGCGCTCGGCTTTGTGCTGGTCTACAAGGCCACCGAGGTCGTCAATTTCGCCCAGGGCGATCTGATGATGCTGGGCGGCTTCTTCGCCTTCACCTTCATCGGCATGCTCGGGCTCAATTACTGGATCGGCTTTGCCGGCGCGGTGATCTGCCATGGCGCTGTTCGGCATGCTGGCCGAGCGCGCTGGTGGTGCGGCCGATCCTCGGCTATCCGCAATTCTCCATCATCATGGCGACCATCGGGCTCGGCTATTTCCTGCGCTCGGTCGTCGGCATGATCTGGGGCACCGACGACTTCAAGATCGAGACGCCGTTCAGCCAGGGCGTCTTGCGGATCGGCGCCTGGTGCTGGCCTATGACAAGCTCTCGGTGATCGCGGCCACCGTCATCCTGTGCGCGCTGCTCTATCTGTTCTTCAACCGGACCACGCTCGGCACCGCGATGCGCGCCAGTTCCGAGAACATGCTGGCCGCCTACTACATGGGCATTCCGGTCAAGCGCGTGGTGTCGATCGTCTGGGCGATATCGGCCGCGGTCGCGACCTGCGCCGGCGTGCTGCTGGCGCCGATCACCTTCATTCATTCCAATGTCGGGCTGGTGCTCGGGTTGAAGGCGTTTCCGGCCGCGGTGCTCGGCGGCTTCGGCTCGATCCCGGGCGCGGTGGTCGGCGGCGTCTTGATCGGCGTGATCGAGAGCATGGCCGGCTTCTATCTGCCGCAGGGCTGGAAGGACGTCGCGCCCTACATCGTGCTTCTCGTGGTGCTGCTGCTCAAGCCCGAAGGCCTGTTCGGCGTTCACATGCGCAAGAAGGTCTAAGATGCGGTTTCTGTTCAAGACCGATTATGAAGACGACATCCGGCTGTTTCCGCACAGCGGCTATTTCGTCTCCTACGGCATCCTGCTCGCGCTGCTGGCGATCGCGCCGTTCGTGCTCTCCAGCTACATCGTCAGCCAGCTGGTGTTCGTCTGCATCTACGCCACCGTCGGCGTCGGGCTGTTGATCCTGACCGGCTTCACCGGGCAGGCCTCGCTCGGTCACGCCGCGTTTCTCGCCATCGGCGCCTATACGGCGGCCTATCTGCAGCAATTCAACGTGCCGTTTCCGGTCTATTTCCTCGCCGCCGGTCTGTTGACCGGTACCGTCGGCGCGCTGGTCGGATTCCCGGCACTGCGGCTGCAGGGCATCTATCTCGTGATCGCGACCATTTCCTTTGCCCTCATCGTCGAGGAAATTCTGGCGCGCTGGGAAAGCGTGACCAACGGCAATGAGGGCATGCGGGTCAAGACCATCCAGCTGCTCGGCACCACGGTGCCGCGCGACAGTCCGGCGTTCTATTTTCTCTGTCTCGGCCTGCTGATCCTGACCATCGTCGGCACGCTCAATCTGCTGCGCTCGCCGACCGGCCGCGCCTTTGTCGCGATCCGCGACAGCGAGACCGCGGCGCGCAGCATGGGCATCAACGTCTCGCTCTACAAGGTAAAGTCGTTCGCGATCAGTGCGGCGATCACCGGATTTGCCGGCGTGCTGTTCGCGCACAAACTGTCGTTCATCAGCCCGGAAATGTTCACGCTGCAGCTCTCGATCGAGTTCATCATCGTGATCCTGATCGGCGGCACCTTCAGCCTGCACGGCGCGGTGCTCGGCGCGATCTTCCTGGTCATGATCGATCCGTTCCTGACCTATCTCAAGGACGACATGCCGGGCGTGATATCGGGCGTGGCCGCGACGCTCGGCGCGGGCGCGGAAACGGCCGCGCATATCCAGGACAAGGTCGCGGCCTTTGCATCCGCCAATGGCCTGAAGGGTGCGATCTACGGCATCATCATCGTGCTGTTCGTGTTGTTCGAACCGCTCGGCCTCTATGGGCGATGGCTGAAGATCAAACTCTTCTTCCAGCTATTCCCGCTCTACAAGCGCGCCACCTTCAAGCGGCAGAAGATCTATGTGAAATCGGAGCGGAACCGGTGAGCTATTTCCGCGCCGAAAACCTGTCCCTGCATTTCGGCGGCCTGAAGGCGGTCGATGCGGTCAGTTTTGCGGTGGAGAAGGGCGAGATCCTCTCGATCATCGGGCCGAACGGCGCCGGAAAGAGCTCGATCTTCAATCTGATCTCGCGGATCTATCCGCCGACCTCGGGAAGGATCTTTTTCGAGGATCAGGACATCACCCAACAGCCTTCCTACGACATCGCACGGCTCGGCATTGCCAGCACTTTCCAGAACATCGAGCTGTTCGAGAATGCCACCGTGCTGTCTAACCTGCTGGTCGGCCGCCACCGCCATTCCACCACGCAGCTCTGGCAGGAGTTGCTGTTCCTGCCGAGCGTGCGCGCCGCCGAAAAAGCCCATCGCCGCCGGGTCGAGCAGGTGATCGAATTCCTCGATCTCGAACCCTATCGCGACAAGCTTATCTCCGGGCTGCCTTACGGCGTGCGCAAGGTGATCGAACTGGCGCGCGCGCTGTGCTCCGAGCCGAAGCTGATCCTGCTTGACGAGCCGTCCTCCGGACTGAATGTCGAGGAGACCGGCGATATGTCGTTCTGGATCCGCGACATGAAGACCGAGCTCGGCATCACCGTGCTGATGGTCGAGCATGACATGACATTGGTGAACCGGGTGTCGGATCGCGTGATCGCGCTCAATTACGGCCGCGTGCTGGCGATGGGCTCGCCGGCTGAAGTGCAGCGCCATCCCGACGTCGTCGCAGCCTATCTCGGTGCATGAGGATGATGCCATGAGCGCGCCCGACATCATCCTCAAGCTCAGCAATATCGAGAGTTACTACGGGCCGATCATGGCGATCCGCGGCATCTCGCTCGAGGTGCCGCGCGGGCAGATCGTGACCCTGCTGGGGGCCAACGGCGCCGGCAAGACCACGGTGCTGAAAACCATTTCCGGCATTCTCGATCCGCAGAAAGGCTCCATTGAATTTCTGGGCAAGCCGATCCAGCGCATGGAAGCCGACAAGATCGTGCGGCTCGGCCTCAGCCATGTACCGGAAGGGCGCGAAGTGTTTCCGTTTCTCTCGGTGCGCGAAAACCTGATGATGGGGGCCTATCCGCGGAGCGATCGCGATGGCGTCGCCGACGATCTCGAACGGGTCTACGGTTATTTCCCGCGGCTGAAGGAGCGGCTCAACCAGCCGGCCGGGCAACTGTCCGGCGGCGAGCAGCAGATGCTGGCGATCGGGCGCGCGCTGATGAACCGTCCGACGCTGCTGCTGCTGGACGAGCCTTCGCTCGGCCTGTCGCCGATCCTGGTGAAGGAGATCTTCACGATCATCCGGCGCGTCAACGAAGAGCAGGGCATGTCGATTCTGCTCGTCGAGCAGAACGCTAAAGTTGCGTTGGAGACGGCGCATTACGGCTACGTGCTGGAAATCGGCCGCGTCGTGATGAACGACTCTTGCGAGCGGCTGATGAATTCAAAGGACATCCAGGAGTTCTATCTGGGCGCCAAGGAAGAAGGCGCGCGGGGCGAACGGCGCTGGAAAAAGAAGAAAACATGGCGCTAGCAGCGACTTGGCGTTAGATTTAAGGCCTGTCTCCTGGAAAAGACTGGCGGAAGCCGGCGTCCGGGCGGATCGGGAGAGGGAGAAACGAGCATGGCCAGACCGGCAGTGCTGACGGTTGCCGACACGATCGCGCAGAGTTTTCTGCTTGCCGCGGCAACGCGCGGCGACAGGCCTGCGATCCGGGAAAAGAAGTTCGGCATCTGGCAGCCGACCAGTTGGCGGCAGTGGCTGCAGATCTCCAAAGACATTGCCTACGGATTGCACGCCATTGGCTTCCGCTCCGGCGAGGTCGCCTCGATCATCGCCAATGCGGTGCCGGAATGGGTGTTCGCCGACATGGGCATCCTCTGCGCCGGCGGCGTGTCGTCCGGAATCTATCCGACCGATTCGTTCGTTCAGGTCGAATACCTCATCAATGATTCCCGCACCAAAATCGTATTCGCCGAAGACGAAGAGCAGCTCGACAAGCTTCTGACCTGCCGCGCGCGTTGCCCGACATTGCAGAAGATCATCGTGTTCGACATGGAAGGGCTGAGCGGCTTCATCGACCCGATGGTGATGTCGCTGGCCGAATTCATGGCGCTGGGGCGCAACCATGCCCAGGACAATGAAGCAATATGGGATGAGATGATCGCAAGCCGGAGCGCGGCCGATCTTGCCATCCTGGTTTACACCTCCGGCACGACAGGCCCGCCCAAGGGCGCGATGCATTCCAACTGCAGCGTCACGCATCAGATGCGCCACGCCAACGATCTGTTTCCGTCCACCGATTCCGAGGAGCGGCTGGTGTTCCTGCCGCTGTGCCACGTCGCCGAGCGGGTCGGCGGCTATTACATCTCGCTGGCGCTGGGATCGGTGATGAACTTTGCCGAAAGCCCGGAAACCGTGCCCGACAATTTGCGCGAGGTGCAGCCGACCGCGTTTCTCGCGGTGCCCAGGATCTGGGAGAAATTCTATTCAGGCATCACGATCGCGCTGAAGGATGCGACCCCGTTCCAGAACTGGATGTACCGTCGCGCGCTCGCGATCGGTAATCGCATGACCGAGTATAGGCTGCAAGGCGACACGCCGCCATTGTCGTTGCGGATGGCCAACCGCATCGCCTACCGGCTGGTGTTCCGCAACATCCGCCGCATGCTGGGGCTCGACCGCTGCCGGATCGCCTTCACCGGCGCAGCCCCGATCGCGCCGGATCTGATCCGCTGGTATCTCGCGCTCGGCATCGACATGCGCGAGGTCTACGGCCAGACCGAGAATTGCGGCGTCGCCACCATGATGCCGTCGGATCGCATCAAGCTCGGTTCGGTCGGCAAGGCCGCCCCCTGGGGCGAGGTGATGATCTGCCCGAGGGGTGAAATCCTGATCAAGGGCGATTTCCTGTTCATGGGCTATCTCAACCAGCCGGAAAGGACCGCCGAGACCATCGACGCCAAGGGCTGGCTGCACACCGGCGACGTCGGCTCGATCGACAATGAAGGTTTCGTCAAGATCACCGACCGCATGAAGGACATCATCATCACCTCCGGCGGCAAGAACATCACGCCGTCGGAAATCGAGAACCAGCTCAAATTCTCGCCCTATGTCTCGGACGCCGTGGTGATCGGCGACAAGCGGCCGTATCTGACCTGTCTGGTCATGATCGACCAGGAGAACGTCGAAAAATTCGCGCAGGACCACGACATCCCCTTTACCAATTACGCCAGCCTGTGCCGCGCGGCCGAGATTCAGGACCTGATCCTGCGCGAGATCGAAGCGGTCAACGCCAACTTCGCCCGCGTCGAAACCATCAAGAAATTCTTCCTGATCGAGCGTCAGCTGACGCCCGAGGACGAGGAATTGACGCCGACCATGAAGCTGAAGCGCAGTTTCGTGAACAAGCGTTACGCGGCCGAGATCGACGCCATGTATGGCGAACGGGCGGTGGCTTAAATTTGAAACGGCGAAGGAGCCGAAAAGGCCCCGCCCTTCGCTCAACACGGGCCAACAAGGAGGAGACCAGAATGTCGAAATCGTTCAGGGCGCTGGGCCTTGCGGTGAGCGCCCTTGCGCTGACCTGTCTGCCGGCCGCAGCTCAAACCAAGGTCACCAATGAAGGCATCTCGGCAACCGAGATCGTGATCGGAACCCATCAGGACCTGTCCGGTCCGATCAAGGTCTGGGGCGTTCCCGTTTCCAACGGCATGAAGATGGCGGTCGAGGAGGTCAATGCCGCGGGCGGCATCAACGGCCGCAAGATCAAGATGATCCTCGAGGACAACGGCTACGATCCGAAGAAGGCGGTGCTGGCGTCGCAAAAAATGGTCGAGCGCGACAAGATTTTTGCGATGATCGGGCCGATGGGGTCGCCGACCGTGCTGGCAGCGCAGGACATTTTGTTTGACGCCGGCGTGCTGCAGCTGTTCCCGCTGACAGCGGCCGAATTCACCTTCAAGTTCGATCCGGCCAAGCCGCAGGAGCGGCTCAAGTTCAACAATCTCCTGCCCTATGTCGAGAGCACCCGCGCCGCGCTCAAATACATGATGGAAGCAAAGAGCTTCAAAAAGCCCTGCATCATGCATCAGGACGATGAGTACGGTAAAAACGTGCTCGACGGTTTTACGCAACAGCTCGATGCGATGAAGGTGCCGGCGGCGTCGGTGACGAGCTACAAGCGCGGCGCTTCCGATTTCAGCGCCCAGGTCGCCAAGATGAAGTCCGACGGCTGCGATCTGGTCGTGCTCGGCACCATCATCCGCGAGACCATCGGTGCGATGAGCGAAGCCAAAAAACTCGGCTGGGACGTCACCTTCCTCGGCGCCACGCCGACCAACGTGCTTGAAGTGCCGGCGCTCGGCAAGGACGCGGTCGAGGGGCTGTACGCGGCAGCCGCCTTCGAGATCCCCTACGAGGATACGGCCAAGGGCAAGGTCAAGGATTGGCTGACCAACTACAAGAAGATGTTCGGCACCGAGGCCAACACCCAGGCGATCATCGGCTACAACGCCGTCGAGACGTTTGCATTTTATGCGAACAAGGCCGGCAAGGATCTCACCGGCCAGAAAATGCTCGACGCGCTGGAATCCGGCGACAAGTTCCTCGATATCTTCAGCTCGCCGCCGACGATCTTCTCCAAGACCAACCACCTCGCCAGCACCGTCACCCAGGTGCAGCAGGTCAAGAACGGCCGCTGGGTGCTGATGAAGGACGGCCTGATGTTCTGAGGGTAGTCCCGCTCCAACGACAAAAGGGCTGTGCGATCGCCTCGCGCAGCCCTTTTATTTTAGCGTAACTCCCTTTGTAATATTGCTTGGCCCGTCCTGGCTGTAATCCGCAACTCTACGTTGAGTTGCCTCTATTGCACTCCATAGCGCGTGAAGTCAGCGCCAATCGTCGCCTGGATTTTCTCTGCCGCCGAGATGTCGGCATCACTGCCAACTTTATCGCCCTTCTTGAGCTTGGCGAGCCCGCGTCCATAGAGCGCGCTCGCTAGATTCGGCTCGAATCGCAGTGCAGAATCATAATCGTGGATAGCCGTGTCGAAATGGCCCATCTTCATGTAGGTCAACCCACGCGAGTCATATGTCGTGGCATCGGCAGGCTCCGACTGAAGCGCCTTATTGCAGTCCTGCAGCGCCGCCTGCAACTCGCCAAGGATGGCGCGGGTCCAACAGCGTCCGTTCCATGCGGCTTTCGAAATAGGATCAAGACGAATCGCCTCGTCATAGTCGCGGGCCGCGCGATCGTACTCGTCCTTTTTCTGGTAAGTTTCGGCGCGGCTGACGAAGGCCTTGACGTAGTTGGGATTGAGCCTGATCGCCTCATCAAGATTTTTGATCGCGAGGTCGTATTCACCCTTCTTCAAGTAAGCTACGCCGCTGTTGTTGAAGGGCTTGGCGTTATTTGGATTGAGCTTGATCGATTGATCGAAATCCTGAAGGGCGCGGTCGTAGTCCCCCTTTTCGGCATAGGCGTCGCCACGATTATTGTAAGCGATAGCCGCGGCCGGAGTGTGTTCGCCCAAATCGATGATCGCCGTACAACCATCGATCTGAAGTTCAGGCGAGGTGCGATCGGTGCCATTGCACCACGCAAGGTTCTCGAGAATGTTATTCTTGGGCTTCTGGTCCTGCGCCGCCGCCGGTGACCCGAGCAACAGCAAAATGAGGACAGGCGCCACGCCGCTAACGATGCCACCCCTTGCGATAGATTCCATATCAGGATTCCCGACTTTTGGAATTAGGGCACGCGCCGTCGGTTTAGCAAGCGGGTGTTGTGCCCCGGATATCGCGGCTTGGCACCGAGAATTGCTTCCGCCTGAGCGGCAGCCCTAGCACCCTCGACAGATGTTCAAATTGGGCTTGGCATCGGCTTTTTGCTCGGGTTGCTGGACCCAGGGTGCCCTTTTCGTAACCTTACTCTTTCCCTCTTCAATAAGGGTAGAAAATTTGACGGTCCCTGCATCCGAAATTTCGACGTGTGGCGTTGTGCCACGGATCCCCATGGTTGCGACGGGAGTGTCGATCTTCATGTCGCCAGTCTTCGCTATCTTGCCAGCAACAAAAGTGAACGTTCCTTTGCTTAGATTGAACAAGGTCGAGTTGGACTTCCCGTTCGGGTCGTACACGAACTCGTTCAAAGTCATGTTGGCGTTGTTCGACAAATTGAATGAGGTGCCATCAGTAAAGTTAATGCTGACCCGGCCATCCGCTCCGGTCCGAACCACATCTTCCTGGTACACCAGATCACCAACTTTCGTCTGGCCGGCTTGACTGGGGAGATTCGCCTGAACGACCACCGCATTCACATGTTCAATTGTGACCGAACCCGTGGCGGCTACAACTTTTCCAATGGGGTTTGATGCGACATTCTGAACGGCAGGCTGGGCAGGACCACCTTGCGCTTGAGCCGGATCAGGTAAAAAACTGGCTGCAGCCAAGACGAAAGCTGTCACCAATACAGTAGTCGTATGCTTCCACATGATCCTCCTCCTTGAGAAGGTATCTTATTCGTATGGCCACACAAGATCTGGTTCAATGACCCGGGCCTGCAGGACTAAGTCCTTAAAAAATATAAGATAAAAAATAGGGTGTAACGTACTTATACCTAGTTGGAAGACGAAATCAAGCCGGGCTCAACGGCCAATTTGAGCGCTACGGACTGCTCCCGGTCCGGTGCGACCGCGAGCAAGGGTGTTTCGACATACTGCATGATGCCGTATTGATCGATGACGTACAGCGGTCGGTAATTCCTGATATCCGCGTCCTCGACCATCGCCATGTGGCGATTGTCGAGTGCGAGCCAATGGCCGTCCAGCCGCGCCGCAGCAACTGCGTGATCCTCGCCACGAATGCTGTCGTGCATGATCACGATCCGTAAGTCCTCGGGCGAGATGCCGGCCTGGTGCAATGCGACGAATTTTGCGATCGCGTAATCTTCGCAGTCACCGTGACCGGTCGTGAAGGTGAGAAGCGGCGAACTCCACACGTCAACCTCGCCATATTGGGCCAGATCGCTCATTGGGTGGATCGCGAGATTGATGGCGCGGTTGATCTCGCCGAGGCGGGCGCGTCCCTTGCGGGCTTTCGCATTGTCCACGATGGCGAGAAACCGAAGCGCCGCCGGCGAGACGCAGCGTTCCCGATCCCCGTCGCATAGCGCCAGTTGCACCCGCTCGTCGTCAAGCTTGCGCTGGACACCCAGCCATTTCTCCCGCAGTCCGCCGCCGGCCAGTCGGAATGCAAGTACCCCGAATGGCTCGGCGGATTTCCTGACCAGACCCGCAGAACCAGGGGAAAGCAGCGTCCCGGCAGCAAGGTCTGACGCAGGTCCGAATGAGACGATGCCCCAAGCCATCACGGCGACGCCCAACGCGCGCGCGTAACTGAAATTTCCCATCTGACGCCCCCTGTCCGGGCATCGGCGAGGCTCATTAGCCAGCTCGTGACCGGATCGTTTCGCCGGCGATGATGGGGGGCGGGACTTCCGTTCTTGTTAACGGCGGCCGCCGCTGGCTGGAATGTTCGAAACAGACTGAAATTCGTCTCGCCATTTTGCTGAAAATTCTACAGATCGCCCATTTTGGGACAGGAGGCCTCGCAGGGGTGAAAAAGACTTCCGACGGTTATATTCACCGCTATTTTCCGCGGGATATGGCTAATTCACCCGGAATTGTTCCCGTGGTTGCCCGGTTCACAGACTTCACCCGGCCATTGACGTAATCTCGTGTAACCAAGAGTGGTAAGTAAGATTATTCAAGTATCCGTTTTGATTTTATAGAACTGCCTTCTTGTATATTTCTGACAAACGCCAATTATATATTGAAAAATTGACTCTTAATACTTAGTAGATCCAAGCTTTGGCGGGGCGGGATAGTCGGTGGCAATGCCCGAATGCAGCCGGCCGAGACCTCACCAGCAAAGGATGGTTTCGCAATTGTTTTTCCAATGATATGCCAGCTCTTATTGCGGAAATTATAGAAATATTAACTCTGCGGGGCGCTTTGAATTATCCCGGTAAATTTGATGCCAAGCTGCCCGCCGGCGCCAAGCCGCCCGGTGATGGCTTGGGTGCACATTGTGACGCGAATCTGCTTTTCAACGAAGATTTCAAGCGATCCGGCATCCACCAGATTCTTTCCGAGGACGACCACCTACTGGTCCTGCAGGATTACTTCAGCGGCGAAGAGCTCGCTGCGCTTTCGTCTCCCGATGGCGCCCGCCTCACCGGCGATATTGGCAACGCGGCGACAGGCCATGTTGAGTACGCCGAGGCAGCAGGCCCGCCGGACGCCGCCGAGGTCATCGGCTACATTCAGACGGCGACCGGTTCCGGCACCCTGACGAGTGCGTGCGGCATCGCCGTTCAGGCCAGGGTTGGCGAAACTATTTGCCGGGGCGACGTCATCGAGACCGCAGCCGACGGCCGGGTTGGACTTCGCTTCATCGACGGGACCGGCTTTAACCTATCCGGCGATGCGCACATGGTGCTGGACGTGTTCGTCTGCGACCCCAACGGGACCTCGCATTCGGCCCTGTTCCGGGTCACTCGAGGGACCTTCGCTTTCACTGTCGGCCAGGTGGCCAAGACCGGTTGCCTCAGGATCGACACGCCCGTTGGAAGCATTCGGGGCCGCGCTGGTACCGGTGGGATCGGAATGCTGTCGCTCACCGCACTAATCTTCTCCATTATGAAGGAAGTCCAGGCCGCGGAATTTTCTTCGCAGCGCCCATTGTTGGATTCCCTAGATGACGACAAGATAAATCCCAAAGACCTGCAGCTAAACGGCACGGTCGAACTCTTCATGAAGAACGGGGGGCACTACACCCTTGATGATCCCTCACAAACAATCGTCATTAACGGGAGTGGGTCCCTCAGCGTGGCTACGAATAGTGCCACACGAATGGCGGAGTTACAGAGATACCAGCAGGATGCGCTCGCCTCCTACGCGCTGGGGATTACCATAGGGCCAACCAGCACAGATGGAGGCGGATCGAGTACACCACCTTCATTATTACTTTCGCCGCAGGGGCTCCAACCAATCAATTTCGACCAACTAGCGCCGCAAGACTTTCGGAGCACAACGACACAGTCGGCGGTCGTCACACCTGCGGTCATTCTCGACTCTCCGCTGCCTCCGAAACCTTCGCCGCCGCCGGTTCTGACACTTGCGGTCATCACGCCGATGGTCGGCAACAGTTCGGTCGAGACCGCCCATACGCTCAATGCCAGCGGAGCCAGTAGCGGGTTTGCCATCGACGGCACGACGGAAGGAGTCGAGAACGGGCAGACCGTGACGGTTACGATCGTTAACGGCTCGGGCGTGACGGTACAAACATTTATCACGACGGTGGCCAACAATACGTGGTCGGTAAATGTCAGCCCGACGAATGCCCAAGCGCTGAGCGACGGCAACTACACGGTGACGGCGGACGTCTCAAACGCGGCCGGCACTGCAACGGCGCGGGCCTCGCAGAACGTGACAGTTGACGAGACACCGCCGGCACCGCCTGGCGCGGTGCTGACGACGGACAGCGGGAGCTCGAACAGCGACCACATCACGAACGTCGGTGCGCTGTCCCTCTCCGGGATCGAGAGCGGCGCAACGCTTGAATACTCGATCAACGGCGGCGCCAGCTGGACCACCTCGTTCACGCCCGTCGAGGGTCCCAATACGGTTCTGGTGCGTCAGACCGACGCGGCTGGCAATGTCTCTACCGCCAGCAGCTTCAGCTTCACCCTGGACACGGTAGCGCCGGCGGAGACGTTGGCAATCACCGCGATTGCCACCGACACCGCGATCGGCGGCACCAACAACGACTTCATCACCAGTGACACCACGCTGATCGTGTCGGGCAGCAACGGCGCGCTGGCTGCGGGCGAGAAGATCCAGGTCAGCAGCGACGGCGGCGCCACCTGGCACGATGTTACGCAGGCCGGCACCAGCTGGAGCTATGACGACACCGCCAACCCGCACGGCTCGAGCTTCACCTACACGGCGCGGATTGTCGACGCCGCCGGCAATATCGGCACCACCACCAGCCAGGCCATCACCATCGACACCACGGCGCCGGCGGAGACGCTGGCAATCACCGCGATTGCCACCGACACCGGCAGCGGCCCGGCGACTTCATCACCAGCGACACCACGCTGGTCGTGTCGGGCAGCAACGGCGCGCTGGCTGCGGGCGAGAAGATCCAGGTCAGCAGCGACGGCGGCGCCACCTGGCACGATGTTACGCAGGCCGGCACCAGCTGGAGCTATGACGACACCGCCAACCCGCACGGCTCGAGCTTCACCTACACGGCGCGGATTGTCGACACCGCCGGCAATATCGGCACCACCACCAGCCAGGCCATCACCATCGACACCACGGCGCCGGCGGAGACGCTGGCGATCACCGCGATTGCCACCGACACCGCGATCGGCGGCACCAACAACGACTTCATCACCAGTGACACCACGCTGGTCGTGTCGGGCAGCAACGGCGCGCTGGCTGCGGGCGAGAAGATCCAGGTCAGCAGCGACGGCGTCACCTGGCACGATGTTACGCAGGCCGGCACCAGCTGGAGCTATGACGACACCGCCAACCCGCACGGCTCGAGCTTCACCTACACGGCGCGGATTGTTGACGCCGCCGGCAATATCGGCACCACCACCAGCCAGGCCATCACCATCGACACCACGGCGCCGGCGGAGACGCTGGCGATCACCGCGATCGCCACCGACACCGGCAGCGGCCGCGCGACTTCATCACCAGCGACACCACGCTGGTCGTGTCGGGCAGCAACGGCGCGCTGGCTGCGGGCGAGAAGATCCAGGTCAGCAGCGACGGCGGCGCCACCTGGCACGATGTTACGCAGGCCGGCACGAGCTGGAGCTATGACGACACCGCCAACCCGCACGGCTCGAGCTTCACCTACACGGCGCGGATTGTCGACACCGCCGGCAATATCGGCACCACCACCAGCCAGGCCATCACCATCGACACCACGGCGCCGACGGAGACGTTGGCGATCACCGCGATTGCCACCGACACCGCGATCGGCGGCACCAACAACGACTTCATCACCAGCGACACCACGCTGGTCGTGTCGGGCAGCAACGGCGCGCTGGCTGCGGGCGAGAAGATCCAGGTCAGCAGCGACGGCGGCGCCACCTGGCACGATGTTACGCAGGCCGGCACCAGCTGGAGCTATGACGACACCGCCAACCCGCACGGCTCGAGCTTCACCTACACGGCGCGGATTGTCGACACCGCCGGCAATATCGGCACCACCACCAGCCAGGCCATCACCATCGACACGACGGCGCCGGCGGAGACGCTGGCGATCACCGCGATTGCCACCGACACCGCGATCGGCGGCACCAACAACGACTTCATCACCAGTGACACCACGCTGGTCGTGTCGGGCAGCAACGGCGCGCTGGCTGCGGGCGAGAAGATCCAGGTCAGCAGCGACGGCGGCGCCACCTGGCACGATGTTACGCAGGCCGGCACCAGCTGGAGCTATGACGACACCGCCAACCCGCACGGCTCGAGCTTCACCTACACGGCGCGGATTGTCGACGCCGCCGGCAATATCGGCACCACCACCAGCCAGGCCATCACCATCGACACCACGGCGCCGGCGGAGACGCTGGCGATCACCGCGATTGCCACCGACACCGGCACGGCTGGCGACTTCATCACCAGCGACACCACGCTGGTCGTGTCGGGCAGCAACGGCGCGCTGGCTGCGGGCGAGAAGATCCAGGTTAGCAGCGACGGCGGCGCCACCTGGCACGATGTTACGCAGGCCGGCACCAGCTGGAGCTATGACGACACCGCCAACCCGCACGGCTCGAGCTTCACCTACACGGCGCGGATTGTCGACACCGCCGGCAATATCGGCACCACCACCAGCCAGGCCATCACCATCGACACCACGGCGCCGGCGGAGACGCTGGCAATCACCGCGATTGCCACCGACACCGCGATCGGCGGCACCAACAACGACTTCATCACCAGTGACACCACGCTGGTCGTGTCGGGCAGCAACGGCGCGCTGGCTGCGGGCGAGAAGATCCAGGTCAGCAGCGACGGCGTCACCTGGCACGATGTTACGCAGGCCGGCACCAGCTGGAGCTATGACGACACCGCCAACCCGCACGGCTCGAGCTTCACCTACACGGCGCGGATTGTTGACGCCGCCGGCAATATCGGCAGCACCACCAGCCAGGCCATCACCATCGACACCACGGCGCCGGCGGAGACGCTGGCGATCACCGCGATTGCCACCGACACCGGCACGGCTGGCGACTTCATCACCAGCGACACCACGCTGGTCGTGTCGGGCAGCAACGGCGCGCTAGCTGCGGGCGAGAAGATCCAGGTCAGCAGCGACGGCGGCGCCACCTGGCACGATGTTACGCAGGCCGGCACGAGCTGGAGCTATGACGACACCGCCAACCCGCACGGCTCGAGCTTCACCTACACGGCGCGGATTGTCGACACCGCCGGCAATATCGGCACCACCACCAGCCAGGCCATCACCATCGACACCACGGCGCCGACGGAAACGTTGGCGATCACCGCGATTGCCACCGACACCGCGATCGGCGGCACCAACAACGACTTCATCACCAGCGACACCACGCTGGTCGTGTCGGGCAGCAACGGCGCGCTGGCTGCGGGCGAGAAGATCCAGGTCAGCAGCGACGGCGGCGCCACCTGGCACGATGTTACGCAGGCCGGCACCAGCTGGAGCTATGACGACACCGCCAACCCGCACGGCTCGAGCTTCACCTACACGGCGCGGATTGTTGACGCCGCCGGCAATATCGGCACCACCACCAGCCAGGCCATCACCATCGACACGACACTGCCGGCGGAGACGCTGGCGATCACCGCGATTGCCACCGACACCGCGGTCGGCGGCACCAACAACGACTTCATCACCAGTGACACCACGCTGATCGTGTCGGGCAGCAACGGCGCGCTGGCTGCGGGCGAGAAGATCCAGGTCAGCAGCGACGGCGGCGCCACCTGGCACGATGTTACGCAGGCCGGCACCAGCTGGAGCTATGACGACACCGCCAACCCGCACGGCTCGAGCTTCACCTACACGGCGCGGATTGTCGACGCCGCCGGCAATATCGGCACCACCACCAGCCAGGCCATCACCATCGACACCACGGCGCCGGCGGAGACGCTGGCAATCACCGCGATTGCCACCGACACCGCGATCGGCGGCACCAACAATGACTTCATCACCAGTGACACCACGCTGGTCGTGTCGGGCAGCAACGGCGCGCTGGCTGCGGGCGAGAAGATCCAGGTCAGCAGCGACGGCGTCACCTGGCACGATGTTACGCAGGCCGGCACCAGCTGGAGCTATGACGACACCGCCAACCCGCACGGGTCGAGCTTCACCTACACGGCGCGGATTGTTGACACCGCCGGCAATATCGGCAGCACCACCAGCCAGGCCATCACCATCGACACCACGGCGCCAGGGGTCACTTTTGACACGGTGTCGTTCACCGACACCGGGGTGCAGGGCGACCACATCACCGCCAACGGCCAGGTGACGCTGTCGGGGACGGTGTCGGACAATGTGACGGTGTCGCAGGTACAGGTGTTCAACGGCAGTCAGCTGCTTGGCACGGCGACCGTCGACAACGTTCATCACATTTGGACACTAACAACGACGCTGGCGCCGGGCGCCTACAATCAGTTCAACGCGACGGCGACCGACGAGGCCGGCAACTCCGCCAACGCGACGACGACGCAGACGGTCCAGGTGAACGACGCGCCGGTATTGACGCCGATCGGCCCGACGCTGACGGCGATCACGGAAGATCAGACCAGCAATGTCAGCGATCCGGGGCAGACGGTCTCGTCGTTCATCGGCGCGAGCATCAGCGACGTCGACGCCGGGGCGGTGAAGGGGATTGCGATCACCGGTCTGACCTCGACCAACGGGACCTGGCAGTACTCGATCGACAGCGGCACGACGTGGACTGCGATCGGCGCGGTGAGCAACAGCACGGCGCTGCTGCTGGATGCCAGCGACAAGATCCGGTTCCTGCCGGACGGCAACAACGGCGGCAGCGACAGCATCACCTATCGGGCGTGGGACGAAACCACGGGGAGCCACGGGACCACGGCCGACACCAGCGCCAATGGCGGGACCACGGCGTTCTCGACGGCGACGGACACGGCGCATCTGACGGTCGCCAGCGTCAACGACGCGCCGGTGGCGACGATCACGCCGACGACCTACGGCGCGACCGAGCAGACGAGCCTGAGCCTCAAGAACAACGGCCTAGCGGTGAGCGACGTCGACAGCCTCGGCGGCGTCGAAAAGGTGACGCTGTCGGTGACCGAGGGCACGCTGACGGTGACGGCCGGCACCAGCGGCGCGACGGTCAGCGGCAGCGGCAGCAAGTCGGTGGCCATCACGGGCACGCTGGCGCAGATCAACGCGCTGCTCAACACCGACGGCACCAGTACGGTCAGCTATGTCGACAATACCTACAACCCGGCCCCGTCCGCCGCGCTGACGCTGTCGATCAACGACAACGGCAATACCGGCTCGGGCGGAGCGCTGACCGGCAGCGACACAGCGACCATCAACATCACACCGGTGGTGTCCGCGGCCACGTACATGACGTTCAACGGCAGCACCCAAAACAACCTGGCCGAGATCGATACCAACGGTGGCTCGGTCAGGATAACGCTCACCTTTAGCGGGGCCGTGCATTTTAGCGGCGGCAATCCGACATTATCGATAGCCGACGGCGATGAAATCCCGCCCGGGTCCGATGATGATACTGCGACCTACAACGCGAGTTTTTCCAACCCCACCCACGGTGTACTGGTCTTCACCTTCCCTGCGGATTTCAGACGGACTAACGCACGATCTCGCGATCATCGCGGTCAATGGGACGATACGAGACACCACCAACGCTAACGTCAACATAGCGCCGTTTATTGGCGTCCTTTCTAACCATGTCCTTCTAAACGGAACGATTGTTCAACAGCATCTCGGGCTCAATGAGCCGGCGGCCCCGGCGGGCGTCGCCGGAGAGCCCATCAACCTGGCGCTGACGGATCTGTCGGGCGGGCAGAGCGGCCCGGTCACGGTGACTGTCACCGGGGCTCCGTCGGATTGGAGCCTGGACTATGGCACGAACCTCGGCGGCGGCATCTGGGCGGTACAGACCAGCGATCCGGCGGCGCTGACGATTAGAACACCCGCCAATTTCGCAGGAGCGGCGCTACTCAATGTGACGGAAAGCTGGACCAATGCCGACGGCAGCACGGGAACTGCAAGTCTTAAGGACAACGTGGAGGCCTATACGGCAGGCTCTCCGATCTTCGCCTTGTCGGGCGACGATTTCTTGACCGCATCGAGCGCTAAGGACCTACTCGTGTTCTCGCAGCCGATCGGTCACGACACGGTTTACAGCTTCGATGCTGCTCACGATCAGCTTGACTTGATCGGCTACGCCGGTTTCACGAGCTTCGCGGATATCGAGGCGCATCTGGCAGACGACGCCAACGGCGATGCGGTGATCACGCTCGGAGACGGACAGTCGATCGAATTGCAGGGCGTGCATGCGGTGGCGCTGACGGAGAATAACGTCGTTTTCGATCAGACGCCGACGGTCGATAACGCCGCGAAGATGACGATCGGCGACGGAGCCGTGCTGCCCCTGAGTGGCACGATCGTCAACACCGGCACTATCGCGCTAAACTCGACTGGTGATGAAACCGACCTGCAGCTGATCGAGCACGGCGTGACGCTCGAGGGTGGCGGCAAGATCCTGCTGTCCGATAGCGACGCCAACATCATCTCCGGAACGAGCTCCGGCGTCACGCTAAACAACGAAGACAATACGATTTTCGGAGCCGGCCAGCTTGGCAATGGCGAATTGACTTCTGACAAACGCAGGGACCATCGATGCTACCGGCACTCATGCCCTTACGATCGATACCGGCTGGAACCTGGTGACGAATTCAGGAGTTCTGGAAGCATCGGGCAGCGGCGGCATGATGGTTGCGAGCGGCATCGTGAATTCGGGTATGCTGTGGGCCAACGGCGCCACCCTCACTGTTCAAGGCGCAGTGAGCGGAAACGGTGCTGCCACGATCGATGGTGTCGGCACACTCGATTTCGAGGCGTCTACAACAGCCAATGTGGTATTTGGTTCGGGGACTGGCGGTACGCTCAAGCTTGGGGATTCGTTCCATTTCAATGGCACGATCTCGGGATTCGGGGGTTCGGACGTCATCGATCTTGCGAATGTCGCTGCCGCCAACACGTCAATCAGCTATCATGAGAACACCGCGGGAACCGGCGGAACGCTGGCAATTTCGGATGGAGCCCAAACGCTCGAGCTGTCCCTGCTCGGGCATTATTCGGCTGACAATTTCAGTATCGTTCCGGACCCGCTGCACGGGACTTCCATTACCTATGTGCCTCATGACCTGATGCTGTGAGGGAGTTGCCTTACCGTAGCCGGGCCTGCATCCGGGCGATCACCACGCCTTACGATCAACGTCAATGACGCTCCGACGGATATCTCCCTGTCCAGGGGCGCCAATTCCCAGGGCGCAACCAAAATTGCGCAGACCCTCGGCTTTTTCTTCTTGATAAATTGCGACTGATGACTGAGAGGTCTTTTCTCACGCCGTTTCAGGTGGTATGGAACTTAAATATAGTATTTAAATTATTTAATTTGGTTTTGGGGGTGGCGTCGTGAATTACGCCGGCAAGGTTGGGGCTAGTAGCGCAAACCCTGGTCATTTTGATCTCGGTTTAGAAACCTTTAACCTCGTCAACTACGCGGGTGTTGGACTTTTCACGGCACAAAATGACGGTCAAGGTGGAGCGCTGGTATTCGATCCGCCGGATGCCAATTCACTAACAGTCCAGCCGGCGATCAATTCTAACAACCCAGAACTAAAGTCATTGGCAATCGACGACAACGTGCCCGCGATGACTTAGCCGAGTATGATGCCACCATCGTACAACGCTGTGCCCATCACCGGGAGCGCCGGACAGGATCGGTTCGTGTTTGCGCCGACTTCTTCAGGTCCGTCGGTGCAGCACATGATTACCGACTTTGAAGCTGGAATTGATAAACTCGACGTCCGTCAATTCGGCGACATTACGGGAGGCTCTATCCCGGCGGCAGTACAGCAGGGCAGTGATACGCTGATTACCCTTGACGCTCATGATACGTTGCTTCTGAAAAACGTGGTTGCCTTAAGCCTGCACGCCAGCGACTTCCTCGTGCACGCTTAATTCCTAGATCAGGACATCGTCCGGAAGGAGAGATAGCGGACGACGTTCAAAGCCTCAAAGCTCGATCGCGAAGCGACAACTATTTGAACCTGCACTATCCGGATTCGCCGCTCGGTCCGGGCGCGCCGATCGGGTGCGTTATGGTCCACAGATTGCGCGCCGATTCGAGGGGCTCAAGGCCGTTTCTCAACCACCATTCGCTTTCCTTGCCGGCGCGGTGCAATTCGCGGTGATGCGCCCGACACAGCGGGACCGTGAATTCGTCGCTGACCTTTTGTCCAAGTCCACGCGGCTGCGCAAAACGCACGTGATGCGGGTCGCAAGGCTCGCGCCCGCAGACGAGGCAGGGCTGCCTGGCCACAAAGCGCAGGTGCTGCTTGTCCCTTAGACGCTTGGCTTCGGGCAGGGCCAGTACGCTCTTGTCGATCCGGGAGCGGGGTTCATCGTTGGTGGTCGGCGCCGGATCCGGTTTGGTTGGCGAGGGGACCTCATCATCCGGCATTGCTTGGAGGCGGGCGAGCCGGATCTGAAACGCCTTCCTGACCCCGTCTCCATCTTCAGGCATCAGCGTGTTTGCCTTTGGCCACGCACGGAGCGCCCAGCCATTCAGATCGTCCTCAAGTCCCACCCCTTCTAGTTCGGTCAGCAGGTGATCCCGCAACGCTGCCGAGGCTTCCTTCGATAGAACAGGCAGGAACCTGACGTTTGCGCCCTTGCGAAGTCCCGGCAACGGTTTTGCCGGCGGGGGCGCCTCGGAGCCACTGGAACCGTTTTCTTTTGTCGTTGGGCCACGTGGGGACCCCGGCTCGACCGTTTGAAGGGGGATGTCGGTCGCATCGAGATCATCCTCACCGGCGATCCCGACGAGGGTGAACAGGGCATAGCGCCGGGCATAGGTCAGGGCGGCGCCCATCCGATGTGGTGCCGCGGTCTCGGTGACCAGGCAAACCGGCCAATCGGAAGAAACCCATTCACCGGACGAATGGGCCAGCGTCGTGGTCAGGCGGATCAGTCCAGCCACCTCGTCAATAGAGGTGGTCTGCACGGTGGCAATCTCCTGCCGACCAAGGCTTTTGCGCACCAGATCGAGCCCGCTTGCCAGCGAGGCGTAGCGGAAGCTGCGGTCAGCCTCCCTTGGGAAGGGCGAGCTGATCGTCGCGGTCAACGATTTCTCGGGATTGGCAATTTCTATCTGGGCTTTTGCTAGGGCGCCCGCAATCGCCCCGATGGTCTCGCTAGAGCGCTGCATGACCGGCCTCCATTTGCATGAGGTCGAAGCTGACCGCCCCCGATTTCGAGCGCCTGGCCCGGATGCCGTGCCCGATCGCCTCCTTGGCGTCGTCCGGCATCAGCTTCTTGAGCTCGACCTTTGCGGTCTCATGATTGAGGAAGGCTTCGCGGGTCTGGCAAAACACGCCGGCGAATTCCGCCCAGGAATTGGATGAGGTCATGTCGACGGTCCGGACCGCCTCGATCCGAGGCCTTGGTGGTTCGACGCCGAACAGGTGAGGGGCCTCTCCGGTCTCGACGCAGCGCCAGAACTTCTTCTCCGCTGTGAGCAGGAGGTGCTGGTAGAGCGGATCGGCCGGAATGGTTATTTCTACCCATTTCCCGCCGCCGGTGATGATCGACAGCGCCGCGGTTCTTGAGGTCGTCACCCACATGTTGTGCTGCAGCTGGGCCATATGTTTCTCGGCCGCCGCTTCTTCCGAGAACGACCAGGGGAGCATGAACTTGGCTTCGAATACCGCGCCCGTTCCCTCGATTATGCCGTCCAAAGTTGCCGCCATCCACCGCTTGGCCGGATGAAACGCACGCCGCTGCACGTCGGTGACGACCTGGCCGGTATTCCGCTCGTACCATTGCCGGTTGAGCGGTTCGGTGACGGTGCCGAGCTGGACGATCAGGTTGTTGGAGAGATCCTCAGGCTCGACCTCACCGCGTTTCTCCCGCCAAAGGCGGAGCAAAGCGGCTTCATCATCGCCCATGATGATGCGGGCGTCTGAGCCGCCGATGAAATCACGTCGGTGAAGATTTGGTCCCGTGTCGGACATGTCAACTCCTCTAATAACGATTTTCGTTGTTGATAACGATAATCGTTACTATTGAGCATGTCAACGCTATCCGTTCATCTTGCCGAAAATCGTTGCTTGAATTAAGTGAGGTTATGACACCTGCCCAATGCCGCGCCGCGCGCGCCCTCATCGAGTTTTCCCAAACCGACTTAGCCGCAAGAGCAAATGTCGGTGAAAGCACCGTTCGAAATTTCGAAGCAGGCAGAACCATTCCTGTGACGAACAACCTCGAAGCGATTCAACGGGTGTTAGAGACCGCCGGCGTAGAATTCATTGATGAGAATGGTGGCGGCCCCGGTGTTCGGCTTCGAAAGCCGACAAAAGATAAGGTCCGGAAATAGCCAACCTTTGCCGTCTTGGTCTTGGACGGTTGCGATCGCGTTCTTGAATGCTTCGATCGACTTGGCTGCGACAGAACGCCAGTCGCCCTGGCGTCGCCGACGCCTCGCTGAAGAAATCGGTTAATGTCGAATCCTGTGGAAAACTTTGCCGCGATCATGCTCCGTATCGCCTGACACTGATTTGCCGGGCACTGCGGCGCGGCCGCCGGATTATTGGCGTCGCGGCCGATAAGATCTAATTACCTTTCGTATCTTGCTGCGGGACCAACTGCCGGAGTGTCTCCGCTACCTTCTGATGGGTCGAAAACAGATGGGAATTGGTAATGAGCGCGTCGGCATAGGCGCTCAGATTGATCGCAGATATCCGCCGCGCAAGACGCCTGCAAACCTGAATGCTCGCTATCATAGATTCCCGATACACCATCTCTAGCCGCGCACGTTGTTCGGAAATCTCCGCGAGATTGGGCCTGTTGGACCTGCGACGCAACAACGCGCGAAGTTTTGCGTGTTCGCGCCGCAGCTTGGTGTGGTGACAGCGCAACAGCGATGCGCCTTTCTTGGCGCTGAACCTCTCGGTTACACCAAACATTTCTACTCCATCGCTGTGTGTAGGCGCCGCCACAGGAAGCGGGAGTGGGTGGATTGGCGTTCTTGAATTCAACCGGTGCGCACGCTAGCCTTTCTTGGGAGCCAAGCGATTCGCTGGCCGTTATTGTTTCGCGTCTTTCTCGAGAAGTCGATGCGCCGCCTAATGGGCGTGTAGCAACCCGTCTGCAGCTTGCGTTTGCTGCGGCTCCAGGAAGTTCGCATCAAGCATCTAACTGACAGTCATCAACGCGGCTCAAGCGCCATTTCCGCGATCGATAACGCTTGCTCGAAGAGGATGAAGCTGATGAACGAGACTGCGCCCCTGAGCAAACGAGACTACAAGCCTGGTTTCATTCGCAGGCTGCTTGAAAAAGCACCGCTTCTCCCGACCGAAAGTCGCGAAGAGCTCTTGGCCCTCTATCATGAGTTCGAATGTTCGGATGACAGCGCGCCCGCAACGGCGGCCGAGCATATTATGCTCTTCGAGGTCGTGATGTTGATCACCAACATCCAGCGCCTCGAACGCCATCGCCGCGATTTCATCCTGCACCACCGGCCTGCGGCGGTTGCTGTTCTAATAAGGCGTACCAGCAAATACGGCGATGTCGACGCCGGCTCGGAGGTTCATGAGACCGAAAAGCAGCAAGCCAGCTCCTATTTCACTTCGGAGGAGGTCAAGAAGAAATTGGAGAAGCAGTTCAGTGCCGCCGGTTACGAACCTGATGCCGTCGAGGTCGAGGCATGCAATCAGTCCTCCGCGGCCTGCGCCAAGTTTGACCAACAGATCGCTAATGCGCGCCGGCAACTGATGGCGTTTCTCAAGGAACTCGACCGCCGACATGCAAGGCGGGCTGCCGAAATCCGAAAATTTGCGCTGAACGCGGTCGCGCGCGCCAAGACCAGCTCTGGTTCGGGAGCACGTAGCTGATGGCCTCTGAACGACAGATTACAGCCAACCGGGCCAATGCCGTAAAGAGTACCGGCCCGCGCACGATCGAGGGGAAAGCGATCTCCAAAATGAATGCGCTGCGGCACGGTTTGGCAGCGGCTCCGCACACCGGCTCGTTTGACGAAGGTGCTGATCTGCCTGCGGTCCCGCACCGGCTACAACGCATTGAAATCGAGCGTACAAAGCTGTGGATCGAAATCGAAAGCCGGTTGGCGCAAGGCGAGGTCGAACAGGTAGATCGCAAACTGCGCTGCCTGGGCGCGCTCGATCGCTATGCACAGCGCAGCTCTTCCAGGTTGCGCAAGAACAGAGCGGAGTGATTTTGACAGAACGAACCCAATTTCCGGACTGACTGGGTTCCGCCGTCAGCGATTTAGAGCTGGTGGTCTTACATGTTTCTATGGATGATTTGGCATGCACCACTGGCAGAGACGCGATCCAGGGCAATAACGGCGACGACACCGTGTCAAAGAGGAGTTCTATGCGCGACATCAACGTTTTCTTGAACTCACTCGTCAACATCGACCGCAACAGCCTCGTTGCGATTCTTGTGTCCGAGGCCGAAGCCGCCGGCAGCTTGTCAGTGCTGCGCGACAGCGCACCGCATCACAACGTGCCAGGAGGCGCGACGCTGAACCGCGTGCTGCTCGTGTGGACCGGATGTTGTCGTTCTTCCAGCACGGTGATTGGCGGCCGCTGGCAAATTCCGACAGCACCGCAGGAGGCCGTGAGCCAGATGTTGTGCTGCACCTAGCTATGTTCTGGTCGGTCGTCCGCCGGCGAGCAGGACGAACTCACTGCCGAACTCCGCGAGTAAATCCAAAGTGACCAACTGGGCGCTTGGTCCCGGCTCCGCACCCGTTAACTTCGGAGTCTCGAAAAGTAGGCAGAAGTAATGAATTTGATCGACGGGAACGGCGGAGGGCGTCTTTCGGAAGGGCTTTTTGGCAGAACGAACCCAAAAATGGCTTACTTTACAATGCGGATCACCAACTGACCGTCGGCGCCCCGCTCAGCACCCGCGACGGGAAGCGGTTGTCGAGTGCGGCGTGCAAAACGTGGTCAATCCATGTGCTCCTGCCTCCTTATCGCAGTCAGGCGTGAGTCCCCGCGAAATCAGGCCGCCGTGCATCGGTTGGACCAATTGCGAGGGGGTACGAGCCGACATCGCGGCGGCCTGCTGCCCAACCGGTTGGAACAAACCGCCTCGACATGATACCCAAGCAATATGAAGTGGCTGAGGGTATGGCGAAGGTGGATCAAGCGGCGCTTTGG
The DNA here is from genome assembly GCA_963738765.1 of uncultured Alphaproteobacteria bacterium. GTDB lineage: Bacteria > Pseudomonadota > Alphaproteobacteria > Rhizobiales > Xanthobacteraceae > Bradyrhizobium. The sequence goes on from CAVTYA010000027.1 coordinate 362,375, forward strand.
GTATGCCCGGCTGGTGTGCCTTGCGCTCTTGTTCGGATTCGCGGCGCTCCGGGTACTCGACCCAGCCCCGGTCGAGGAGCTTCGTGTCCGGACCTTCGATAGCTTCCAGCGCATCGATCCGCGCCAGAAAACCGCAAGGCCGGTCACCATCGTCGACATCGACGACAAGAGCATGGAAAAGCTCGGACAGTGGCCCTGGCCGCGGACCCGGATTGCTGATCTGGTCACGGAATTGACCCGGCTCGGCGCCGTCGTGATCGCCTTCGACGTGGTGTTTTCGGAGCCCGACCGACTCAATCCCGACGCTGTGGCCGACACGTTCCGCAATCTCGACGAGGCAACCCGCGAAAGGCTGCGGGGGCTGCCGAGCAACGATCAGATCCTGGCCGATGCCATACGCGGCTCGCGCGTGGTGCTGGGCGAATCCGGACTGCCGGAAGAATTGGTCGCGCTCGACGCGTCGCTTCCGGTGACGGGGCTCGCGATGCTCGGCGAGGAGCCGCAACAGTTCATGTTCGATTTCCCGGGATTGCTGCGCAATGTGCCGGTGCTGGAACACGCCGCGGCCGGACGCGGACTTTTCACCATCCGGCCCGAACGTGACGGCATCGTGCGGCGGGTGCCGATGATCATGCTGGCGCAGGGCCAGACCATGCCATCGCTCACCTTCGAGATGCTGCGGGTCGCCACCGGGTCGGGCACAATCCTGATCAAGGCCGAAAAGGCCGGTATCAAGAGCCTTCGCATCAAGGGCTTTGAGATCCCGACCGACCACAATGGCCAGCTCTGGATTCACTTCGCGCGCAACGATTCCTCGCTCTATGTGCCGGCGATCAACGTGCTGGACCACACCGTCGCGCCCGACAAAATCGCGGGCAAACTGGTGTTGATCGGAACCTCGGCGGTCGGTCTCAACGACATCAAGACCACGCCGGTTTCGCGGGCCATGCCGGGCGTGGAGATCCACGCCCAGGTGCTCGAAAGCGCGTTGACGGGTGCCGTGATCTCGCAGCCGATTTACGGCATCGCGATCGAATTCACCACGGCCTTGCTGTTCGGGCTGCTGGTCATCGCCTTCGCGCCGCTGTTCGGGCCGATCACGCTCGTCGCCCTCGGTGCGGTGTTTGCCAGCGCGTTGATCGGAACGTCCTGGTATTTCTACACCCAGCACCGCCTACTGATCGACTTCACCTATCCCTTGATGTCGACCACAGCGATCTATCTGACGCTGATCTTCTCGGCCTTCGTGCGTGAGCAGCAGCAGCGACGGCAGATCCGTTTGCAAATGGTGCGATACGTGTCACCGGCGCTGGTCGAGCAGCTCGCGCAGGCGCCGGAACGGTTAGTGCTCGGCGGCGAGGAACGCGAGATGACCATCATGTTCTCCGACATGCGCGGCTTCACCTCGATATCGGAGACCTACAAGCGCGATCCGCAGGGCCTCACGGCGCTGATGAACCGCTTCCTGACGCCGCTGACCAACGCGATCCTCGCGCGCAAGGGCACCATCGACAAATATATGGGCGACGCCATCATGGCGTTCTGGAACGCGCCGCTCGACGACGAGGAGCATCAGCTCAACGCCTGCGAGGCTGCGCTCGACATGCTGGAGCGCGTCGAGTAGCCTCAATCGGGAGCGCGAACAGGAAGCGCAGGAGCAGGGCCGCCCGTTCATCCCGCTCAATGTCGGCGTCGGACTCAACACCGGCACCTGCGTGGTCGGCAACATGGGGTCGGACGTCCGCTTCGACTATTCGGTGTTCGGCGACAGCGTCAATCTGGCGTCGCGCCTCGAAGGGCAATCCAAGGAATACGGATTCCCGATCATCGTCGGCTCCAGAACCGCGCTCGCGGTCAAGGACAAGTTCGCTATCCTCGAGCTCGACTTCATCATGGTCAAGGGCAAGAAGGAGCCCGAGGTGATCTACGCCATCGCCGGGCGCGAGGACACCGCGCAGTCCGGCCGCTTCCAGCGGCTGCGCAATCTGACCATCGAGATGCTGGCGTGCTATCGCGGCAGGGACTGGGACGGCGCGCTGGCGGCGATCGCGCGCGGCCGCCGCACCGACGAGGCGAATTCGCTCGAACTGCTCTACAATCTGTACGAGGCGCGGATCCGCGAGTTATCAGCAGACGCCGCCCCCGCAAGACTGGGACGGCGCATTCGCACTGCTGACGAAGTGACGCGGTAACGCGTCATGAGCGGGCTTGACCCGCGCATCCATCGCCAAAAGACTCTGTTCGAAGAGGATGGATTGCCGGGTCAGGCCCGGCAATGACGGTGAAGTGCGGTCACTCCAATCCGATCTGCGTCAGATCCTGGAACCAGTGCTGCGCCTGCACGAACTTCTTCACCTTCGGCGACAGCGCATGCGGGTTGGTGTCGTGCACCACCCATACCAGCGCCGCGTCGTCGACGATCAGCGAATGCGCCTGCGCGATCAGTTCGTCCTGCTTCGCCGTATCGAAGGTCTGCTTGGCTTCGTTGATCAGGGCATCGACCTTCGGGTTCTTGTAGCCGCCCCAGTTGACGCCGACCGGCGCCACCTGGTCGGACGCGAAGAAGCGCACGATGGCGTAGAGCGGGTCGGAGGTGACATAGGCGATGTTGTTGGCGGTGATGCCGGCGTTCATTTCGTCGGCCGCGCCCTTGCGCCAGTGCGTATAGAGTGTCTCGAGTTCGACCACCTTGAAGTCGATATCGATGCCGATCTCCTTGAAGCTCTGCTGCAGGAATTCGTTCATCGGCAGCGACAGCATCTGGCCGGTGCCGCCCTGCGCGATGATGAAGGTGGTCTTCAGCGGCTTCTCTTTGGAGTAGCCGGCTTCCTCGACCAGCTTCTTGGCCGCGGCGAGATCGTATTTGAGCTCGAACGTCGGCTTGCCGAACCACGGGCTCGACGGGTCGACCTGGCCCTTGGCGGGTTTTGCCAGCCCGTTCATCAGGCCGACCACCGCATCGCGATCGATCGCGAGATTGAGCGCCTTGCGCAGGCGGATGTCGGTCCAGGGCGAGCCCGGCAGCACGCTGAGGTGATAATTCCAGACATGCGGCGTGATGTTGTCGACGATCCGCATGCCGGCGGATTTCAGCTGCGGCACCGCGTCCGGCGCCGGGGTCTCGATCAGGTCGACCTGGCCCGCGAGCAGCGCGTTGGTGCGCGTCAGCGCTTCCGGCATCGGGATCAGCACCAGCTTGTCGACTTTCGGAATCCGCTTCTTGTTCCAGTAGTCTTCGTTCTTGCTGAGTTCGGCGAGTTCGCGCGGCACGAGTTTTGTCAGCTTGAACGGTCCGGTGCCGGAGGGCTGGCTGGCAAACTTGTCCCAGTCCTTGCCGAGCTTTTCATATTGCGCGGGGCTGGAGACCAGGAACCAGAGCATCTGGTAGGGGAAGAACGAATCGACGGTCTTGGTCGTGATCTCGACCGTGTCGTCGTCGATCTTGGCGTAGCTCGCGACCGAGGGCAGGCGGGTCTTGACCTGCGCGCTCTGGCGCTTGTCGAATTGCGGCGCCTTGTCGTTCAGCACCTTGTCGAGATTCCAGATCACCGCGTCGGCGTTGAAGTCGCTGCCGTCATGAAATTTGACGCCCTTGCGCAACGTGAAGCGCCATTTGGTCTTGTCCTTGTCGTCGACCTTCCATTCGGTGGCGAGCCCCGGCACCAGCTTGCCGGGCCGGTCGGACACGTCCATTTCCCAGGCCACCAGCGGATCGTAGATCGTGTAGGCCGTGAACTGATAGGCGCCGGCGCCGCGATCGGGCTGGCCTGTCGTCAGCGGGATGTCCGCCATCGAAATGCCGTAGCGCACCACGGATTCGGCGTGCGCGGATTTGGCTGGCCAGCCGGCACCGACGGCGAGTGCCATCAGCGGCGATCAGCATCGAATTTCGGGTACGCATGACCTAAGCTCCGTTGGACGAGTATTGGGAATACCTAATGCCAAACTTGCAAGGTTGATGCCAGAATAGGCATCCCCGTCTCTTCTTGGTGCGGTGCTGGAAGATTTGACGCATCCGGCGGTTATCAGACGAAGAATCGATCCTCCCTTGGCACAGGCATTGCATACTTTTGCACAAGAATTAATCACCTGAAGTTGAGAAGGGATTGCTGCGATGCGTATCGGAAAGTCGAAATTATGGCGGCGGCTGCGGTGCTGGCGATAGCACTGGCGGTCGGTTTGCCGGGCAGGGCCGGCGCCGAAACCGTGCTGCGCATCGGCATGACCGCGGCCGATATTCCGCGCACGCTCGGCCAGCCCGATCAGGGATTTGAGGGCAACCGCTTCACCGGCCTCACCATGTATGACGCGCTGACGATGTGGGACCTGTCCTCGGCCGACAAGGCGAGCGTGGTGATCCCCGGGCTTGCGACCGAATGGAAGGTCGACGAGCCGACAAGAAGAAGTGGACCTTCAAGCTGCGCCCCGGCGTCACCTTCCATGACGGCTCGCCATTCAACGCCGACGCCGTGGTCTGGAACGTCGAAAAGGTGCTGAAGCAGGATGCGCCGCAGTTCGATCCCAGCCAGGTCGGCGTCACCGCCTCGCGGATGCCGACGCTGGCCTCGGCGCGCAAGATCGACGACATGACGGTGGAATTGATCACCAAGGAGCCGGACAGCTTTCTGCCGATCAACCTCACCAATCTGTTCATGGCGAGCCCGGCGAAATGGCAGAAGTTCTATGACGCGGCCGAAGGCGCCGACGCCAAGGCGAAATCGCAGGCGGCATGGGCGGCGTTCGCCAAGGACGCCTCGGGCACCGGCCCCTGGAAGATGTCGAGCTTCACGCCGCGCGAGCGGCTCGAACTGGTCAAGAACGACAATTACTGGGACAAGGCGCGCGTTCCCAAGGTCGACAAGATGGTGCTGCTGCCGATGCCGGAAGCCAATGCCCGCACCGCGGCGCTGCTGTCCGGCCAGGTCGATTGGGTCGAGGCGCCGGCGCCGGATGCGGTCGCCGAAATCAAGCAGCGCGGCTTCGTGATCCGGACCAACGAGGAGCCGCATGTCTGGCCGTGGCAGTTCTCGCGCGTCGAAGGCTCGCCCTGGAACGACATCCGCGTCCGCAAGGCGGCCAATCTCTGCATCGATCGCGAAGGCCTGAAGGACGGCCTGCTCGCCGGGCTGATGGTGCCGGCGACCGGCACCTTCGAGCCCGGCCATCCCTGGCGCGGAAAGCCGACGTTCGAGATCAAGTACGACAAGCCGGCGGCGCAGAAGCTGATGCAGGAGGCCGGCTACGGCCCGAACAAGAAGCTGACGGTCAAGGTCCAGACCTCGGCGTCGGGCTCCGGCCAGATGCTGCCGCTGCCGATGAACGAATATCTGCAGCAGGCGCTGGCCGAATGCTATTTCGACGTCCAGCTCGACGTCATCGAATGGAACACGCTGTTCACCAACTGGCGGCGCGGCGTCAAGGATCCGTCCGCCAACGGCTCGAACGCGACCAACGTCACCTATGCGGCGATGGATCCGTTCTTTGCGTTGGTGCGCTTCCTGCAGTCGTCGATGGCGCCGCCGGTGTCGAACAATTGGGGCTTCATCAACAATCCCAAGTTCGACGAACTGGTGACCAAGGCGCGCCAGACCTTCGAGCCGGCCGCGCGCGACGCGGCGCTGGCTGAACTGCACGCGGCCTCCGTCGACGACGCGGCCTTCCTCTATGTCGCCCACGACGTCGCCCCGCGCGCCATGAGCCCGAAGATCAAGGGCTTCGTGCAGCCGAAGAGCTGGTTCGTCGACTTCTCGTCGATCACGATGACGCCGTGATGCTCGTAAGGCGTTGCTGACTCTCTTCGCTCTGCCCGGGCTTGACTCGGGCATCGACGTCTTGCTTTCTGCGCGCGGCCAAGACGGGTGAGAGGGTCCGGGATCAGAACCCGGCTCATCCGGCGCGGACTAGCGTCACGCCACCTTCTCCCACAAGGGGAGAAGGGAAGAAGAAAGTGATCCGTGCTTCGCTTATATCGCCAGGCGTATCGTCTACGTCATTCCGATCGTGATCAGCGTCGCGCTGGTGTGCTTCCTGCTGGTGCACATCACGCCCGGCGATCCCCTGGTCGCGGTGTTGCCGGCCGATGCGTCGCAGGAGCTCGCGCAGCAATTGCGTGTCGCCTATGGTTTTGATCGTCCGCTGCCGGTGCAGTTCGGCCTGTGGCTGTGGCGCGCGGTCAATGGCGATCTCGGCCATTCCATCGCCACCGGCCGTCCGGTGCTGACCGAAGTTTTACGCGCGGTCGGCAACACCGTGACGCTTGCGATCGCAGCCGCCCTGATCGGATTTACCCTCGGATTGTTCTTCGGCCTGATCGCCGGCTACTTTCGCGACACCTGGATCGACAAGGTCGCGACCTCGATCGCGATCGCCGGCGTCTCGGTGCCGCATTACTGGCTCGGCATGGTGCTCGTGATCATCTTTTCGGTACAGCTCAACTGGCTGCCCGCGGTCGGCGCCGGCCCCGGCGGTTCCAGCGCCTGGGGCTGGGACTGGGAACATCTGCGCTATCTGATCCTGCCCGCGATCACGACCTCGGTGATCCCGATGGGCATCGTGACCCGCACTGTGCGCGCGCTCACTGGCGATATCCTGTCACAGGATTTCGTCGAAGCGTTGCGCGCCAAGGGCCTGCGCGAGACCGACGTGTTTCGCCACGTCATCAAGAACGCGGCGCCGACGGCGCTCGCGGTGATGGGGCTGCAACTCGGCTACATGCTCGGCGGCTCGATCCTGATCGAAACCGTGTTTTCCTGGCCGGGCTCGGGTCTGTTGCTCAATTCGGCGATCTTCCAGCGCGACTTGCCGCTGCTGCAGGGCACGATCCTGGTGCTGGCGCTGTTTTTCGTGGCCCTCAACCTCCTGGTCGATATCGCGCAGGCCGCGATCGATCCGCGCATCAAGCGGAGCTAGCCATGAGCGCGATCACAGACGACGCCCTGCAGGCCGCGCCCACGACCAAGGCGCGCGGTTATTGGGCCACCGTCGGCCGCCGTATCTCACGCGACAAGATCAGCATGGTCTGTGCCCTGATCCTGGTGCTGATTTTTGTCTCCGCTTTATGCGCGCCTTGGCTGGGCCTCGCCGATCCCTATCAGGGCTCGATGATCCGGAGGCTTCGCCATATCGGCACGCCGAATTTTCCGCTCGGCACCGACGAACTCGGCCGCGACATGCTGGCGCGGCTGATCTATGGCGGGCGGCTGTCGCTGATCATCGGCATTCTGCCGGTGATCCTCGCCTTCGTGATCGGGACCTCGCTCGGTCTCGTCGCCGGCTATGTCGGCGGCAAGCTGAATACCGCGATCATGCGCACCGTGGACGTATTTTACGCCTTTCCCTCGGTGCTGCTGGCGATCGCCATTTCCGGCGCGCTGGGCGCCGGCATCGTCAACTCCATCGTCTCACTGACCATTGTGTTCGTCCCGCAGATCACCCGCGTCGCCGAGAGCGTCACCACTGGCGTCCGCAACATGGATTTCGTCGAGGCCGCGCGCGCCTCGGGCGCCGGTCCCTTCACCATCATGCGCGTGCACATGCTTGGCAACGTGCTCGGGCCGATCTTCGTCTACGCCACCGGCTTGATCTCGGTGTCGATGATCCTGGCGGCCGGCCTGTCGTTCCTCGGCCTCGGCACAAAACCGCCGGAGCCGGAATGGGGCCTGATGCTCAACACGCTGCGCACCGCAATCTATGTCAACCCGTGGGTCGCCGCATTGCCCGGCGCCATGATTTTTGCGGTCTCGATCTGCTTCAACCTTTTGAGCGACGGCATGCGCAGCGCCATGGATATCAGGAATTGACGCATGAGTGAGACCAATCCATCCCTGGATATGCTGGCGCCGGTCGAGGACATCGGCGGCGCGGCGCAGCCGCTGCTGCAGGTCTCCGGGCTAACCAAGCATTTCCCGGTGCGGGGCGATTTGTTCAGCGCGCGCAAGACGGTGCGCGCGGTCGACGACGTGTCCTTTGCCATCGCCAAGGGCGAAACCGTCGGCATCGTCGGCGAATCCGGCTGCGGCAAGTCGACCACCGCGCGGCTCCTGATGCATCTGATGACACGTGACGCCGGCGACATCGTCTATGACGGCATGCAGGTCGGGCGCGCGCTGAGCTTGCGCGAATTGCGCCGCGGCATGCAGATGGTGTTCCAGGACAGCTACGCCTCGCTCAACCCGCGTCTGACGATCGAAGAGTTCGATCGCGTTCGGCCCAAAAGTCCACGGCATGGCGGATGGCGCCGCGCGGACGCTGGCGCGCGAACTGCTCGGCAAGGTCGGATTGCGGCCGGAGAATTTCGCCAACCGCTATCCGCACGAGATTTCCGGCGGTCAGCGCCAGCGCGTCAACATCGCCCGTGCGCTGGCACTGTCGCCGCGGCTGGTGATCCTGGACGAAGCGGTGTCGGCGCTCGACAAATCGGTCGAGGCCCAGGTGCTCAATCTCCTGGTCGACTTGAAGCGCGAATTCGGGCTGACTTATTTGTTCATCAGCCACGATCTCAACGTGGTGCGCTATATCTCGGATCGCGTGCTGGTGATGTATCTCGGCGAGGTGGTCGAACTCGGTCCGGTCGATCAGGTCTGGGACGCCCCGGCGCATCCCTATACGCGGGCGCTGCTGGCGGCGATGCCGTCGTCCGATCCGGACAAGCGCACCGAGACGCCGCCGATCTCGGGCGATCCGCCGAATCCGATCGACCCGCCATCGGGCTGCCGGTTTCACACCAGATGCCCGTTTGCGGAGCCGCTCTGCGCAAACGCCACGCCAAAGCTCACCGCGCTCGATACAATGGGCCACGAAGCGGCGTGCTACATGGCCATTCCAGGCTCGGGGCACAGCCGCGCACCGGCCCAAGAAGCCGACAAAGAAATAGACAAGGGAGCAAACCCGAAATGACCGCACCGACTGCAAAAGAGGTCAAGGCGATGACCGATGTCGCGGGCGTGCCCGTCGATGCCGAGGTCGCCGCGCGCATCGCCAATTCCATTGGACCCGCCTTCGAAGGTTTTGCGCCGATCGCCGGCACGCTGCCGTTCGATCTGGAGCCGGCGAGCTTTCTGCTGGTGCAGACCGCGAAGGTGTTGCCATGAGCACCGAACCGGCCTTGATGTCGCTGACGGTGGTCGCCAAGGCGATCGCGGAGAAAAAGTTGTCGTCGCATGAAGTGACGCGGTCCTGCCTGCACCGGATTGCAGAGTGGCAGCCGCGCCTCAATGCCTTCATGGCGATCGAATCGGAAGCGGCGCTGAAGGCGGCCGACGAGGCCGATGCGGCGCTGGCCAAAGGCAACAGCCGCGGCGCGCTGCATGGCGTGCCGCTGGCGCACAAGGACATGTATTACGACGCCGGCAAGGTCGTGTCCTGCGGCTCGCTGATCCGGCGCGATTTCGTCGCGACCACGACGGCGACGGCGCTGCAGCGCCTGAAGGACGCCGGCACGGTCCGGCTGGGTTCACTGCAGATGGTGGAATTCGCCTATGGCCCGACCGGCCACAACGTGCATTACGGCGCGGTGCATAACCCCTGGAATGTCGACCATATCACCGGCGGCTCGTCCTCCGGGTCGGGCTCGGCGGTTGCCGCGCGATTGACCTTTGCGGCGCTGGGCTCGGACACCGGCGGCTCGATCCGGATGCCCGCGCATTTCTGCGGCGTCACCGGCTTGAAGACGACGGTTGGCCGCGTCAGCCGCGCCGGCGCGATGCCGCTGTCGCAATCGCTCGATACCGTAGGTCCCCTGGCGCGGACGGTGGAAGATTGCGCGCTGCTGCTGGGATTGATGGCCGGCGCCGATTCCGAGGATGCCACCGCGTCGACTTTGCCGGTGCCGGATTACATGGCGGCCACCAAAGGCTCGATCAAAGGTCTGAAAATCGGCGTGCCCAGCGCGTTCTATGTCGACGATCTCGATCCCGAGGTGGCGCGGGTGCTCGACGAGACCATCGCGGTCCTCAGAGGAGAAGGCGCCGAGATCGTCCAGGTCGAATTGCCGGACCAGCGCCAGCTCACCGCGGCCTGCCAGCTCGTGCTCGCGACCGAAGCGGCGGCGTTGCACAAACGATGGATGATCGAGCGGCCGCAGGATTACGGCCCGCAGGTGCTGATGCGGCTGCAGAACGGGCTTGCGATTCCCGGCGTGTCCTATCTCGAAGCGATGCGCTGGCGCGGTCCGGCGCTGGCAGCCTATCTCGCGGCTGTGACCGGCACCGACGCAGTGCTGGCGCCGGTGGCACCTGTGCCGGCGCCGACCATCGCCGAGAGCGATGTCGGCAACAGCGATGGCGCCGAAGCCGTGATCCAGCGGCTGACGCGGTTTACCCGCCCGGTGAATTATCTCGGCCTGCCGTCGTTGTCGATTCCCGCAGGCTTTACCAACAGCGGCCTTCCGGTCGGTATGCAGCTGATCGGCCGCTCGTTCGACGAGGCGATGCTGCTGCGGATCGGCGCGGCATTCCAGCGGGCGACCGATTTCCACGCTCAGGTACCGAAACTCGCATGACCAACCTCGTCGAAATCCGCGACCTCAATATCCGCTTCACCGGCGAGCGCACGGTGCATGCCGTCAACGATCTCTCGCTCTCGCTCGGCGAGGGCGAGGTGCTCGGCCTGCTCGGCGAGTCCGGTTCGGGAAAAAGCGTGACGCTGCGCGCGCTGATGCGGCTGTTGCCGAAGAAGCGCACCCAGATCTCGGGCAGCGTCAATGTGTTGGGGCAGGATGTGCTGGCGCTCGACGACGAGGCGCTGTCGGCGTTTCGCGGCCAGACCGTCTCGATGATCTTTCAGGAGCCGGCGCTGGCGCTCGATCCGGTTTACACCATCGGCCGCCAGATCGCGGAATCCGTGATGCGCCATGAGGGCAAGAGCGAGAAGGACGCCACCGCGCGCGCGCTGGAAATGCTGGAGGTGGTCCGCATTCCCTCCGCCAAACGTCGCCTCGATGCCTATCCGCACGAAATGAGTGGCGGCATGCGGCAGCGCGCGATGATCGCGCTGGCGCTGGCCTGCAAGCCGAAAATCCTGCTGGCGGATGAGCCGACCACGGCGCTGGACGCCACCGTGCAGATCCAGATCCTGCTGCTGCTGCGCGAATTGCAGCGCGAGTTCGGCATGTCGGTCATTTTCGTGACACATGACATCGGCGTCGCCATTGAAATCTGCGACCGCGTCGCGGTGATGTATGCCGGCCAGATCGTCGAGCAGGGCACGCTTGGCCAGATCGTGCGCTCGCCGGTGCACCCCTATGCAAAAGGCTTGCTGGCTTCGACCGTCCATGGCGCCAAGCGCGGCCAGCGGCTGGAGACGATCCCGGGGACGCCGCCCTCGCTCGATCACGCGCCGACCAATTGCTCGTTCGCGCCGCGCTGCGGCTTTGCGCAACCCCGCTGTGTCGAGCAGTTGCCGCCCAATGTGCAGATTGCGTCGGACCGGATCGCCCGGTGTATACTGGCTGAACCTGCCGAGGTCGCTGGCGCAACTTGATTAGCTATCAGCCGAGGCCTTATCCACCGAGGCCCGGGTCCGCCCAACGTTCGATCTGCGAGGGCGGAACGATCTGCTTCGGCTGATGGGGGTTCAGCGTGCCGGCGCTGGCGGACCAGCCCTTTGCCAGAATCTGCATCGCGAACAGCTTGGCGTCGACTTCGGATTTGAATGTCTGGGTCGACCGGACCGTGCTCGTGGCCCTGTCGTCGGCTTTCACCGCTTTGTCCGGCCCAAAGGCCACATACCAGGTGTCAGGTTGTGTCATTGCCGGATAACGCCGCAGACGAAGGAAAGTTTCGTCTTCGCGGCCGGCAGGGGTCGTCACGCCAGCCAATTATGGGTAGGCTAGCATGCGGTCGCGAGATTGACGCGCGCAAACCCGGGGGAAATCCAAATGTACATATCGGGCGAAAGCCTCATCGTTATTCTGTTCGTCGGCCTCGTCGCCGGCTGGCTGGCCGGCAAGGTCGTGCGCGGCACCGGCTTCGGCCTCATCGGCGATATCGTCGTCGGTATCGCCGGCGCGTTTGTCGCCAGCTGGCTGTTTCCAAAGCTCGGGATTCATATCGGCACCGGGTTGGTCTCGGAGATCATCTATTCCGCGATCGGTGCCGTACTGCTGCTGCTGATCGTGCGGCTCGTTCGCGGCCGAATGTAGCGCGTCACGCTTTCGCGCGGCCGACGGCCTCCGCGATCCACCGTCGTACCGCAGCTATCCGCCGGTCCCGCGCCTGCTCGGTGCGGGACACCAGATAGATCGTCTCGCCGTGCGCCGCCTCGAACGCAAACGGCGCAACCAGCTTCTTGCCAAAACCCGGCCGCGCCTTGATCAGCGGCGCCATCGCCAGGGTCACGCCGAGCCCGTGTTCGGCAGCCTCCAGCATCGCCGGCGCGCTGTCGAGCCAGATATGCCCGCGCGGCTCCAGATGCGACAACCCGGCCTCTTTCAGCCAGGCCGGCCACGCCCGCGGCTGCGTCGTGATGTGGATCAGCACCTGGCGCGACAGGTCTTCAGGGTTGTGCAAGCCAGCCTTGACCAGCGCCGGCGCGCAGACCGGCAATCCCTTGACCTCGATCAGCGGTTCGAATTTCAGCCCGGTTGAATGTTCGCGGCCATAGCGGATGGCGACATCGACGCGCGAGGCGTTGAAGTCGGCGTATTGATGGGTGGCTTCGATCCGCAGCGTCGTTGTCGGGTTGCGCCGCTTGAAATCGGGAAGCGCCGGGATCAACACGGCAGAGGTGAAGAACGGTAGCGAACTGATCCAGAGTTCGGCGTTGGCATCGCGGCGATGCCGCAGCAAGTCGCGGCTGGCGTCCTGCAGCGCCGCCAGCGCCACGGAGACTTTTGCCAGATAGCGCTCGCCATCGGCGGTCAAGCGCACCGAGCGCACGCCGCGCACGAAAAGTTTGACGCCGAACTGCTGCTCCAGCCCGCGGATCTGGTGGCTGATGGCGGACGGGCTGAGCGACAGGTCGCGCGCGGCGCGGCGGAAACTCAATTGCGAGGCGGCGCGTTCGAACGCCAGCAACGCCGTCAACGGCGGGATTGCCCGCAGCGGCGGATCGGATGCCTGGAACGGGTGAATTTCATTCATCTAAAGTGATGGAATCCCTTTTGTGATGGCCTTCGGGTTCTTCCAGATTAGCCTATCGCGCAATTTTTTTCACTTGAGGATATCTCCCCTGACGCGCCCATCGCCGATCTTCGAACCCCTTGGCAGCCCCAATCACTGGCGGCCTTCGGCGCTGGCCGGTGGACCATTTGCGGGGTTGCAGGGCGGGGCGGTCGCGAGCCTCTTGACGGCGGAAGTCGAGGCGCTGGCGGGCGCGCGCAAATGGGGCACCGCGGTCAGCGCCACCGCGTGGTTCCTGCGGCCCACGCCGATGACAGATTTGCGAACGCAACTCACGGTACTGGCCGAGGGCGGCCGGGTCAGCGTGATCGACAACACGCTGTGGCCCGTGGGCGAGGACCAGCCTTGCGCCACGGTCCGCCTGACGCTATCGCGCGAACGCGCGGTCGAGATAACCGGGTTCAGGGACGAGACGAGCGAGCCCGTCGATCCCTTGCAGTTTCCGCTGCGCAGCCTCCACGCCGTCCACGGCCGCGCCTGGTTCATGGACGCGATGGAAGCCCGCGCCGGCGACGACACCGCCTGGTTCCGGCTCGACCATCCGATCATCGAAGGCGCCGGCCCGCTGGCCGGCGTGCTCGGACCGGCCGACTGGACCCACGGCATCGCGCGGCCGTTCCAGAACGTGGTGGCCGATCCCAATCCCAACCTGACGGTTCAGTTGTTCAGGCAGCCGGTCGGCGCATGGGTCGGCGTTCGCGCCCAGACCAGATGGCGGCCTGCCGCCGGGATCGGAACCGGGAGCGGGGTGCTGCTCGACATCCACGGCGAGATCGGCAGGGTCTCGATGTCGGTAATCCTGGTGCCGTTTCCGAAGGCCGAGCCCGCCTCAAAACGCGCATCCGCGCCGGGTTAACCGTACCGTCACGTTTTCGAGCAGGCTCCGTCCCGCATCGATGCCGGGCGGAGGCCGGCTTGCGCGAATAAACCGCGTCAAAACTGAAGATTTAGGCCTCTGACTTCTTCCTGTCCCGACAAGGTTGTCGCGATGAACCCTATTCAGGTTAACGCGACTTAAATAGACGGTGGCCACAAACATCGATAAAACAACCGCGTCACCTATTCCTTTTTCCTTTTGAAGAGATCCGAATTAATGGCAGCCGCTCCCGGCGTCCGGCGATCCGAACTCGGTGAAGCGTTGCGCGCCTGTCGCGACGCGTTCATCGGCGTCGGCCTCATGAGTTGCATGATCAATCTTTTGTACCTGACGGGTTCGATCTTCATGCTGGAGGTCTACGACCGGGTGCTGCCAAGCCGGAGCGTGCCGACCCTGGTCGGCCTCGTCGTCCTGGCCATCGGCCTGTACATGGCCCAGGGCTTTCTCGACCTGCTCCGGGGACGCATTCTCGGGCGCATCGGCACCTCGCTCGATGAGGCCATCAACGCCCGCGTGTTCGACACCGTCGTGCGCCTGCCGCTGATCGTCGGCAGCCGCAATGAGGGCCTGCAGCCGCTGCGCGATCTCGACAATGTCAGGTCGTTCCTCGGCAGCATGGGACCGGGCGCGTTCTTCGATCTGCCCTGGCTGCCGTTCTATCTGGCGATCTGCTTTGCGTTCCACTGGCTGCTCGGCCTGACCGCGCTGATCGGCGCCATCGTCCTGGTGACGCTGACCCTGATCACCGAATTCCTGTCGCGGACCCCGGCCAGGGAGGCGATGAGCCTTGCCGCGCGGCGCAACGATCTGGCGGCCACCAGCCGCCGCAACGCCGAAGTGCTGGTCGCGATGGGCATGTCCGGGCGGCTGACCAAGCGCTGGGGCGAGGCCAACGAAAATTATCTGGCCGGCAACCAGCGCGCCAGCGATGTCGCGGGCGGCCTCGGCGCGATCGCCAAGGTGCTGCGCATGATGCTGCAATCGTCGGTGCTCGCGGTCGGCGCCTATCTCGTGATCCACCAGGAAGCGACCGGCGGCATCATCATCGCGGGCTCGATCCTGAGCGCGCGGGCGCTGGCGCCGGTTGATCTGGCGATCGCCCACTGGAAAGGTTTTGTCGCCGCGCGGCAAAGCTGGCACCGCCTGACCCGGCTGCTCCAGCAAATGCCGGCGTCGAACACCCAGACCCTGCTGCAGAGCCCGTCGAAGCGGTTGTCGGTCGAGGCGGTCAGCATGGTGGCGCCGGGCGATCAGCGGGTGATCGTCCAGGACGTCACCTTCGCGATCGAGGCCGGCAGCGGCGTCGGCATCATCGGACCCAGCGGTTCGGGCAAATCGTCGCTGGTGCGTGCGCTGGTCGGGGTCTGGATGCCGGCCCGCGGCAAGGTGCGGCTCGATGGCGCCGCACTCGATCAATGGTCGTCGGACGTGCTCGGCCGTTATGTCGGCTATCTGCCGCAGGACGTCGAACTGTTCGGCGGCTCGATCGCCCAGAACATTTGCCGTTTCGATCCGGACGCCAAATCCGAAGCGATCATTTCGGCAGCCAAAGAGGCCGGCGTTCATGAGATGATCATCAAGATGCGGGACGGTTACGACACCCAGATCGGCGAGCAGGGCACCTCGCTGTCGGCCGGTCAGGCCCAGCGCGTGGCGCTGGCGCGGGCGCTGTATGGCAATCCGTTCCTGATCGTGCTCGACGAGCCGAATTCCAATCTCGACAGCGAAGGCGACGAGGCGCTGACCCGCGCCGTTCGCGGCGCGCGTGAGCGCGGCGCCGTCGTTGTGGTGGTGGCGCACCGGCCGGTCGGCATCGAAGCGGTCGATCAACTGCTGGTCCTGAAGGACGGCCGCATGCACACGTTCGGGCCGAAGGAAACCGTGCTCGGCCAGGTGCTGCAGCGCGTCGCGCCGCCGACGCCGATCAAGATGGTGTCCCCGGGAGTCGCCAAATCATGACCGAAGAGCTGCGCGGCGCCCGCCGCTCGATACGGGTGCATCTGATCGTGGGGCTGGCGGTGGTGCTGGTTCTGGCCGGCGGCTTCGGCGGCTGGGCCTCGACGGTGCAGATATCCGGCGCGCTAATCGCGCCGGGATCGGTGGTGGTCGATTCCAACGTCAAGAAAGTCCAGCATCCGACCGGCGGCGTGGTCGGCGAAGTGCGCGTGCGCGATGGCGACCTGGTCAAGGCCGGCGATATCGTGGTGCGGCTCGACGAGACCGTCGTCAAGGCGAGCCTTGCGATCGTGGTCAAGACGCTCAACGGTTTGTGGGCGCGCGCAGCGAGGCTCGAGGCCGAGCAGCGCGGCCTCGACAAGGTGAAGTTCCCGGCCAGCCTGACCGACCGTGCCGACGACCCCGACGTCAAGGATGTGATGGCCAGCGAAACCAAATTGTTCGAGGTTCGCGTCTACGGACGGACCGGACAAAAGGCCCAATTGCGCGAGCGGGTCACGCAGCTCAACGAGGAAATCGCGGGCCTCGTGGCGCAGGAAAAATCCAAGGATCAGGAAATTGCGCTGGTGGAGAAAGAGCTGACCGGCGTGCGCCAGCTTTACGACCAGCATCTGGTGCAGATATCGCGGCTGACGACGCTCGAGCGCGACCAGGCCCGCCTGAACGGCGAGCGGGCGCAGTACATCTCCTCGCGCGCCCAGGCCAAGGGCAAGATCACCGAAACCGAGCTGCAGATCATCCAGGTCGACAAGGACATGGTCAGCGAAGTCTCCAAGGACCTGCGCGAGACCAACGACAAGATCGGTGAATTCGTCGAGCGCAAGGTCACCGCCGAAGATCAGCTGCGCCGTATCGACATCCGCGCCCCGCAGGACGGCATGGTGCTGCAATCGACGGTGCATACCGTCGGCGGCGTCATCACCGCCGGCGACGCCATCATGATGATCGTGCCGCAGGGCGACGCGCTTTCGGTCGAGGCCAAGGTCAATCCGCAGGATATCGACAAGCTGCAGATCGGCCAGAAGACGCTGCTGCGGCTGTCGGCCTTCAACCAGCGCACCACGCCGGAACTGAACGGCGTCGTGACGCGCGTCTCCGCCGACGTCACCACCGACCAGCGCACCGGGCAAAGCTACTACACCATCCGCGTCTCGATGCCGCCGGAAGAGGTCGCCCGCCTCGGCGACAACAAGATCATCCCGGGCATGCCGGTCGAAGCCTTCGTGCAGACCGGCGACCGCACGATGTTCTCCTATCTGATGAAGCCGCTGAGCGACCAGTTCATGCGCGCGTTCCGGGAGAAGTGAGTTTCTCCTTCTCGGCTATCGCGTGAAATTCTCTCAACCGTCGTCCCGGCCTGGTGCGCAATTGCGCACAGGGGCCGGGACCCATGGCCAATCGTTCGATCGCACGAAATTCGGACTGACCTCGGTTTTGGTCCTTAACCTGCCGTGAATCGTATTCCTCCACTTCAACCCGCCGCCTTCTCCAATTCGCAATTATTGGGCGCTACCTTGCTGCAACTGCTCGCCATGCGTGTGCGTTGGATTTTTTGAAGTCAGTTCTGCTTAAGGGGGCCCGCAAATGGGATCCGGTCGATTTTTCGCTATTGCAATTGCGCTCTGTGGCTTTTCCTACGCAGCCGTAAACTGGCTAACCGCCGTGCACCCGCTGAAGCCGGATTCCCGCATTCCGTCGTTTCACCGCATTGACCCCGACAGCCCGCGCACCAAGGTCGAGGCGTCACACGCAAGCGACATGGACCCCGTGCGCGACCGTCTGCGCCATGCGGTGCTCGATTCGGCGGAGAGCCTCAGCGAGGCTCCGTGCAACGATGCCATCAAGGCGCGTTACGTCAAAGCCGTCACGGATTATTCGCGCGCATGGCTCAGCGTCGTTCCATGCCTTTTAACGCGATGCAGCCAAGCAGATGGGCCCGCGATAGAACGTGCAATTGAAGCGTTCGGCTCGCCGCTCGACCATCGTGTGCGCGAAGCCATGGAAAAGGCGCACGAGACCGACGCCCTCCGCGAGGACGACTTTCCGAAGGACGTCGTCCGTCATGTCGCCGGACTGGCCTCCGATCCCCTGATCAATCCGTTGGCGGACCCGTCAATCAGGCAAACCTACCGAAAGATGCGGACGCCCCTGAGCTGCCGAACCGCGGCGAAATGACCGATGAATCTCGCGCGCAATTTACTGGTACCGGCCCTAGTGCTGGCGCTGGCGATGCTAGTGATCCCGTCCGAACGGCGAGCAGCTCTCGATCCGGACGAACCATTGGCGGCAGACGGTTCGCTTACTGCCGGCCGCGCGCTGACGATTTTTCAGTTCGATCCGCTGCTCGGGGCTTTCGATGAACCTCGGCCGGATAATCCGGACGATCCGCGTGATTTCGAAGAATATTTCGAAATTGAAAGCCACTGGGTCGGTGAAAGTCGTGACGGTATCGTTGATCTCATCGAACCCGTCGGCCCGGCGCTTTGCGTGCCGGAAAAGCACAAGCGGCTGATTGCGGCGATCGTAACTTACTACGATACGCGAAGCCGCCAGAAGGCAAGCTTTCGAATCCGCGGCCCACGCGCGAGCCAATTCATCGAACAGGCATGGTCGACCACCACGGACCGCCGAATAGAGGCGTTCGTGCAGCAGCTGGTTGCAAAGGGATTTTTACAGGTGTGGGAGATGTCGCCTCAGACCTACCCGGACTTGCTCGACCTCGTCGGCCATGCGTCGGTGCCTGCGACCGCCTGCGCCAGCCAAGCCAAGTGACTGGACTTTAACCCCCTTTCCATTCTGGAGTTGTTGATGACACGAGTAAAACATGGACTTCGCGTACTGCTCACGATCGCGATCACTGCGGCGACTCCACGCCTGACGTCTGCGCAAGAACGCACCGACGCGAACACTGACCGGCGCGAGGATCAGGTTCGCATTCAGGTCGGGATCAATTCGTTCTTTCCGGGGCCGACCGGCGAATCGGACGATGCAGTGAAGCTGCGCGAACGCGTTCGTCGCTCGATCTATGAAATGGCCGCCGGTGAGTGCGGGCTCGTTCAGCAGGTCCTTGCGAGGACGTGTCGGCTGGAATCCGTCAACGTCAGTCTCAACCGGCAGCCAAATGGACAAGCCGATGGCTACGCGGCGAGCGGCAATTTTACGCTGCGAGTCACCCTGAAATGAGGGGCGCCGGCAGGGCTACTGCACGATCCGCGGCTGAGCGACCAGCCGCGCTGGTTCCGGGAGAAGTGATCTGTCGTCCAGGCCCCGTGCGCAATTGCGCACGTCGCCGGGACGACGATAGTTCGACCCTACCGTTCGTCGTACTGGTCCGGTCCCATCGCCCAGGCCCATTGCTCGTGGCCGGCGGCGTAGGTGCGGTTGGTCTCTGCCGGGTTGCGGTTGATCAGGGGCCGCAGGTACATCGGATGCGTGGCGCTGCGCACCTCGTGCTCGACCGTGAACAGATGTTTGCCGCTGGTGAGATCGACGATGTCGCGAAAGCGGTATTGGTATTGGTTGTCCTCCTGCGAGACCAGCTTGCGGTCCAGCAGCTTCCGGTAAGGGCCGGAAAAATTTGTGATGTAGATCTGCACGTGGTGGCCGTCGTATTCCGGCAGCGCGCGGTCGGTCTCGCGGAATTGCAGATACTGATCCTTGCCGACCTTGGCGCGCGCGACCGTGCCGTCGCCGTTTTTCAATTCGGTCTGTATCCCCATCATCTCCGGATAGAAGGCGCTGATGCCTTGCGCGGTCCCGATCGGTACGTCGAATTCGACATAGGGAATGCCGAGCGTGATGCGCCCGAAGCGCGCGGCGTCCGGCTCGTAGCAGCGCAGGCGGTTGCCCCAGGGACAGATCGCCTCGACGTAATCATTGTGCTCGCTGAACGCGAATGAAGTGCCGTCGAGCTTCTTCGCGACGGCGGCGAGCCGCTCGAGCAGGGCGGCGCGGCCCGAGATGACGAGGCCGGTATGGCCGCGCAGCACCTGCGGCGTGCCGTTCGGCAGATGAAACTGGCTGCGGCCGACATTGACCCACATATTGCTGTCGGACACCATCAGATAGGGATCGCGGGTCAGCCCGAGGCCCGCGACATAGAACAAGGTCGCCAGCCGTTGATCGGGCACCGTGACGTTGACATGTTCGAGATGGATCGAGTTGCCGAGATCTTCGGCGGCGCGGTCAAATGGCTGCTGCATGGCTGCGGTCCTGGAAGCCCCTGGTGGCAGGGCGGATTGTCGTAGCGTAATCCGCCAATCCCCGATGATAAAGTGGCGGGTTCCACTGTCTTGTTCGCTGCAGGGCAATAACTTTCCGATATTTAATACCGGAACGATGGCTCCGGCCACGCTGCTATCACGTTTCTACACCATCTCTTGAATCAAACGTGATCGGGACGGAAACGATGAGGCGGGGAATTACGGTTCTGACGTGTCTGTGTGCCATTGCCGGTGCGGCCTATTTCGCCATCAGCAAATGGGGCATTGAGCACGAGACGCTGAATTTGTTCGACAGCGCGCGGCAGCGGCCCGTCGCTGTCGATGTTGCGGTGCGCTGGGACTACGAGATGAAGGCGAATGACGGCATCTGGAAGCTGCCGGTCGCCATCATCAGCAACGGCAATACCGTCAAGAACACCGAGTATTCGTTCCTTGCCAACGTATTCGCGGCGAGGGGATATTTGGTGGCCAGCATCCAGCAGGATATTCCGACCGATCCGCCGTTGATGACCAAGATAGGGCTGCCCTATGTCGGTCGCCTCGGCGTGTACCAAAAGGGTGAAGCCAACATCCTGTTCGTCATCCAGCAATTGAAGGACCGGCATCCGAATGCCGACTACGGTCACCTGACCCTGGTCGGGCACTCGAACGGCGGTGACACCGCGATGTACTTCGCCCGGCAACACCCGGACCTGGTTTCGAAAGTGGTTACGCTGGATAATCTGCGCGTGCCCTTCGTGCTCAGCAACAAGCTGAAGATACTTTCCTTCCGCTCCAAGGATCCGAATTTCGTCACCGATCCCGGCGTGCTGCCGACAATCCAGCAGGCCAAGGCCGACGGCATCGATATTGTTCGCACCCAGTTTCAGCACACCTGGATGAGCGACCGCGGCCCCGATTTGGCCAAGAAGAGAATCCAGGCCACGCTCGACAAGTTCTTGGGCGACGGCAGCGCCAGTGAACTGGCCCCGGTCGACACCGGTAATTTGATCGTTACCAACGCCGGCACGCCGCTGCCTTGAGCCACGCACCTTGCGAATGGCTCAGCCCGGCGCACCCATGATGTAGGGCTTCAGCATCGCATACATCAGGCTGTGGGTCGGCGTCGGGACGTCGAGCGTGTGGCCGAGTTCGGCGACCTTGCCGCCGAGCCAGGGCAGTTCCAGCCGGTTGCCGCGCTCGAGGTCGAGCGCCATCGACGCCTTCATGGTGGGCGGCGCATGGCTGTTGAATTCGAGGATGATGTCGAGCGCATTGGGTGGCAGCGCGACGCCTTTGGCGCGGCCGACATCGATCACTTCCTGGTGGGCGGCGATGAAAACCGGACGGATGTCCGGATCATCGCGCAGTCTGCCGATCGGCTGGCGCGCCAGCGCGGTGATGCTGGCGTTGGTGGCGAGCAGCACGAACTTCATCCAGAGATCGGTGAGGATCTGCTCGCTCAACACCGCATCGAAACCGGCCTTCTGACAAAGTGCCAGAAAATCCTCGGCCCGCCTGCTGCGCTTGCCGTCGAGCTCGCCAAAGATCATGCGCATGAAGGTGCCGACCTGCGTGACCGTGCCGGGCGCTGTGATCGACGCCGAGATCTGCGCGACACCGCCCATCACGGCGTTGCTCGCCCAGGATCGGGATCAGCCGCTCGGCGGCGTCGATGCCGTTCTGCAGCGGGATCACGGCGGTGCCGGGCCCGACCAGCGGCTTGATGGCAAGGCCGGCGCTTTCGACGTCCCACAGCTTGACGCAGAACAGCACGATATCGACCGTGCCGATCCCGGCGGGATCGTCGGTGGCCTGGGTCGGCACCAGATGGGTCTCGCCGCGGCCGCCCTGGACCTTCAAGCCCGCGCTCTTCATGGCGGCGAGATGGGCGCCGCGCGCGATGAAGGTGACGTCGGCGCCCGCCTTGGCCAGTGCCGCGCCAAATCCGCCTCCGACGCCGCCCGCGCCGACAACCGCAATACGCATGGAGTTTCCTCTCGTTGACTACAGCCCGGCACTGTGGCCTGTCGGTGCGCGAGAATCCAGACACGGCAATGAGGGGCGGCAATGAGCGACTGGTTACACAATCTGCCGGTGCCGCTGATGGCGCTGGCGATCTTCGGCCTGACCTATCTGCTCGCCGCGGCCATTTTCGCCGTCGTGACGCTATTTGCGACCGGCGAGCGGGCCAAATCGTTCAAGGCGATTTCTCCCGGCATGCTGCCGGTGCTGGGCATCATCTTCGGCCTGTTCGTGGCGTTCACCGCAGCGCAGGTCTGGAACGACTATGACCGTGGTGCTGCGGCGGTGAGCCGCGAAGCCAGCGCGCTGCGCGCCGTCTTGCTGCTCGGAGCCGGCCTGCCGGCGGAGCAGGAGGGCCGGTTGCGCGACCTCGTTCGTGGCTATGTCGAGCAGGCCGTGACGGTGGAATGGCCGATGATGGCGCACCAGACCGCTTCCCTGCGGGCGTCTCCCGCGGCCCTTACCGAGGTGCTGCAACTCGTGGTCGCGATGACGCCGCAGGGCGCCGGCCAGCAGACCGCGCAGCGGGAAATAATTGCCGCCCTGGAGACCGCATTGGATGCACGCCGGCAACGGATCATCGTCAGCCAGGCCGAAGTCAATCCGGTGAAATGGTGGTGCCTGTATCTGCAGGCGATCTGCGTGCTGCTGGTGATCGCCTTCGTGCACTGCGATAACTGGCTGGGATCGGGGATCGCGCTGATGCTGTTCGCGACCGGCGTGGCCGCCTCGGTGCTGCTGATCGCAGCCCATGACCGGCCATTCACCGGTCAGATTTCGGTTGGCCCCGACCCGCTGCTGCAAATCATGCCGGGCGCACCGGCCGGCCGATGAGCGGCGTGCGGCCTGCCATACGGATTCAGTAACGGCTGCAACCGGCCGCTCAGGTCAGTGCGGGCGTGTCCTGCGGCACATCGGCCGGGCTCTTTTCAGTCGGGAACACGCTCTCGTAGATCGCGCGCGCTTCCCGAATGAGACGGGCCTCGTCGCGGTTCGGATCAGGCTTCGGGAACTTGATGATTTCGCCCATTTAATCTCCAAGGTATGGAAGCACCCGGTGAAGAATAAATGCGAATATCATGCCAGAGCGTGAACACCCTTGCCCGTACTAAACCGGATGCCCGGCCCGCGTGCGCCGCTCGATCGAGCGGGCACCAGACCGCATGAGGGTGGAACTTCGGCGGCGGTCTAATGTGTTCCCGACAGCTGCGATGGCGGCTTGTCCGCATGTGCCGCATCGTAGACGAGCCACAGCTCCAGCAGGGCCAGAAACGCCACCACGACGCCGGCGGCAATACTGAAATGCATCGCGCGGGTATGGGGAAAGCCGAGGAGCCATGGCGAAACGATCAGCCAGAACCCCAGCAGCAAGTTGGCCCATTCTTCCCAGATGGAGAACACGACCATCGCCGCCAGTGACAGGATCGCGATCGCCGCGCCGCTGACGCGAAGATCGATTGCCGCTGCCGGGTTGCTGCGCACGAAGAACCATGGCGATATCACCAGAAATATCGCCAGGACCAGCTTGTACAGATCAAGCGCCGATTCATGCCGCCATTTTATCATTTGCTGCCTCCTGACCAATGTCCTCATGTCCGCTGCCGATACGCGTTCGCGCTGTTGATATCCCGTCCGGTGTAGTCGGTCATCAATGCCGTCGCCACCAGCGTGATGACGGCGCATATCGCGATATAGACCGCGATCGCGGTTGCCGTATGAAACCACCCGAACAGCCAGGTGGCGATCAGCGGCGCCGGGCCGCCGGCGATGACGGATGCGAGCTGGTAGCCGAGCGACGAGCCGCTGTAGCGCAGCCGCCCGGTAAAGCTTTCGGCAATCAGGGCTGCCTGCGGGCCGTACATCATGTCGTGGGGAATCAGCGACAGGATGATCGCGAAGAAGATGATCGCCTCCGATCCGGTATTGAGCATCGCAAAATAGATGAAGCCGAATATGCCGGTCGCCGCCGCCCCGAGCATGTACATGTTCTTGCGGCCGATCTGGTCGGACAGATGGCCGAACAGCGGGATCGACACAAACGACAGCACGGAGGCCGCCAGCACCGCGGTCAACAGGAAGTTGCGCGATACGTGCAGGGTGCCGATGCCGTAGGAGAACACGAACGCGGTGAAGATGTAGAACGGCGCCTGCTCGGCCATGCGGGCAAAGGCGGAGAGCAGGATTTCCCTGGGATATTGCTGGATCACCGTCAGCATCGGCGTGCGCTCGATCTTGCGCTCGGCCAGCAGCCTGGCGAAGACAGGGGTTTCGAGAATGCCGAGCCGGATGTAGAGGCCGACGCCGACCAGCACGAGGCTGAGCGCGAACGGAATCCGCCAGCCCCAAGCTCAGGAACTGGTCGCCCGACATCTGGCTGAACGCCAGCACCGCGAGGTTGGCGAGGAACAGTCCGCACGGCACCCCGAATTGCGGCCACGACGCGACCAGCCCGCGCGAGCGGTCGTTGCGCGCCCATTCCATCGACATCAGCACCGAGCCGCCCCATTCACCGCCGACACCGACGCCCTGGATGAATCGCAGGACGGTCAGCAGCACCGCGCCCCAGATGCCGATACTGGCATAGGTCGGAACCAGCGCCACCGCTGCGGTGGCCAGTCCCATCAGCAGCAAGGTTGCGATCAGCGTTGCCTTGCGGCCGATGCGGTCACCGTAATGCCCGAAGATGGCGGCGCCGATCGGGCGCGCGATGAAGCCGACCGCATAGATCGCGAATGCCTCCAGCGTGCCGACCCAGGGATCGGAGTGCGGGAAAAACAGTTTTGCGAAAACGAGCCCGGTGACGGTGCTGTAGAGGAAAAAATCATACCATTCGATCGCGGTGCCGATGGTCGATGCGATAACGGCGCGTCGAAGCTGAACCTGATGCTCGGATGGGCTAAGTGGCGTGAGATGGACATCGAGAGTCGCCATCAGCGATTCCTCCGCAACCCCCTGATTGAGTGCGGCCAAAACAGGCCGTTTTCGTAGAAACGCACGGATGGGGTTAGCGGTTCCTTCCGATGCCGGGAACCGCGGCTAGACTTTAGGCGGATTGGCCGGAGGATTTGTGCGACACGGGCGCATCGCCCCGCGGGGACGCTAAGCTGGAACTGGAGCAACGTCATTGCGAGGAGCGCAGCGACGAAGCAATCCATTCTTTCTTTGTGCGGCGCTGTGGATTGCTTCGCTTCGCTCGCAATGACGGCTTCACCGCGACAAATTCTGCAGCAGCAGATTCAGCGCCGCACTCGCAAACGCCTGCATGTTGGCCTGCCGGTCCGCGCTGCCGGTTTCCAGCGTGATCACCGCTTCGTTCGGGCCTGCCACCGCCATGCAGCTGTGGCCGGCGGCGTCGCCGTAGCGGTTGCCGGTGGGTCCGGTGGCGCCGGTCTCGGACAGGCCCCAGTCGGTCGCGAAGCGTTGCCGCATCTGGCTGGCGAGTAATTTGGCATAGGGCTCGGAGGCCGAGCGGATGCCCTTCATGGCGTCGTCGGGAATATCCATCAGGATCCGCCGCGCATCGCGCGTATAGATCACGCCGCCGCCGAGGAAATAGGCGGACGCGCCGGGCACCGCGAGGAGGGAAGCCGAGATCAGTCCGCCGGTGGAGGATTCCGCCACCGCGATGGTCTGCTTGCGCGCGATCAGTTTGGCGGCGATTTTCTCGGCGATACCTACGAGTTCTTTCATTGGTTCAGCTCCGTCGCAACAGCCGCTTCAGCAGCGGCTTCTTCGCAGGCTTGTCGGCGAGCGAATGATAGACCACGCGAATGAAATTCTTGCTGGCGAGCTCGGTCGGCGCCCATTTGGCATCGAGATCGGCGAACGGCTTTGCCGCCACGACGTCGTCCTCGCTCTTGCCGTCCTTCACCAGCTTCGCCATCCGGTCGCGCGCGGTGACCAGCATATTGCGGTATTCCAGAAGTGCGGCCTTGTCGGCGATCGGGCCGTGGCCGGGCACAATCCGGCTTTTGGCGTTGGTCAGCTTGAGGTAGATATCGGCCGCCGCGATCATGCCCTTGATATTGCCGCCATTGGCAAAGTCGATATTGGGATAGCGGCCATTTGTAAAAGTGTCGCCGGTCGAAAGCACATTGGCGGTCTTGAACCAGACATAGGTGTCGCCGTCGGTATGGGCGCTGGCGATGTGCTTGAGGTCGGCGACGCGGCCGTTCATCTTGATCTTGAACGCGCCGGTATAGGTCTTCCCCGGCAGGGCGGCCGGCGCCGCCGGCGGCGTCTTGGCGCCGGTCAGGCCGTTGGTGGTGCCGGCGGCGAGGCGGGCCTTGACGTTGACTTCGGAGACGACGAGCGCGCCGTCCCTGGCGAACGGCTCGTTGCCGCCGGTGTGATCGCCGTGGAAATGGGTGTTGATCAGATATTTGACCGGCAGGTTCGAGATCACTGATATCGCCGCCTTGATCTTGTCATGCAGCGGCGCGAACTCGCCGTCGACCATGATGATGCCGTCCTGCGCGGTCGCCACCGTGATGTTGCCGCCCTGGCCTTCGAGCATATAGACGCCGTCGCCGAGGTCGGTGGTCTTGATTTCGACTTTTGAAAAATCCGCCGGCGGCGGCACGGCGGGCGGCTGCTGGGCGCCCGCCATTCCGGTCAGCAGCACGGCGGTTGCAACGACGGCCAATCCAGCCCGAATCATGCAAATTCTCCCTGGCGGCCAAAGTCCGCCGCCATGTTTCCTAGCACACGAGACCTTCGTTTGCGAAAGTTGCGGCGCAGCGGCGAGCCTGCTTGAATGGCAAGCAAGAACCAGGCGGCGCGGCTTGCAAAATGCCGTGACCAACGAGGAAACATCATGACCGCACCTATCGCGGGCGGCGTGGATTGCGACCTGCATCCCGCCGTGCCGCATCTCACCAGCCTGCTGCCCTACATGAACGATTACTGGCGCGACCAGGTGACGACGCGCGGCATGACCGACCTGATCTCGCAGTCCTATCCGGCCAATTCGCCGATCTCGTCGCGGCCGGACTGGCGTCCCGCGCAGGGCAAGCCGGGCTCCAGCCTCGCGGACATGCGGCGGCAGGCGCTCGATCCGTTTTCCGTCAGCTTCGGCATCTGCAACCCGCTGTACGGCGTGCAGATGGTGTTTTCGCGAGGACATGGCGGATGCGTTCTGCCGCGCGCTGAACGACTGGCTGGCCAAGGAATGGCTCGACAAGGACGATCGCCTGCGCGGCTCGATCGTGATCCCGGTGCAGAGCGTCGAAAAATCGGTCGCGGAGATCGAGCGCTGCGCCAAGGACAAGCGCTTCGTCCAGGTGCTGATGCTGGTCATGGGCGACATGCCGCTTGGCAAGCGCCACTACTGGCCGATCTATGCCGCGGCCGAAAAGCTCGGCCTGCCGATCGGCGTCCACGCCGGCAGCAATTATCATAACCCGCCCACATCCGTCGGCTGGGGCTCCTACCACATCGAGGATTACGTCGCCCAGGCGCAGGCGTTCCAGACCCAATTGACCAGCCTGATCGTCGAGGGCGTGTTCGCCCGGCATCCGGCCCTGAAAATGGTGATGCTGGAATCCGGCTTCACCTGGCTGCCGGCCTATCTGTGGCGGCTGCACAAATTCTGGCGCGGCATCCGGATGGAAACGCCCTGGGTCGACCGCGCGCCGCTGGAAATTGTGCGCAGCAACATCCGCTTCTCGCTGCAGCCGGTCGATGCGCCCAGCGACCCGACAACGCTAAATCGCCTGTTCGACCATATGCAGTCGGACGAATTGCTTCTATTCTCGACCGATTATCCGCACTGGCAATTCGACGGCGACCAGGTGCTGCCGGACGGAATATCGGAAAGTCTTGTCCGCAAGATCATGATCGATAACCCGCTGGCGACCTATCCCCGTCTGAAGCAGTCTGCGCTGAAGGAGACGACGCCATGAACATCCAGTTCCGCGACCGTCCGGAGCAGGCGCCCGCCGCCAGCGTCAAGACCGCGATTGCCGATTGCGACATTCACCCGGCGCGCGCGACCGCAACCGAGCTGTACCCGTATCTGGCAAAACGCTGGCACGCGCATCTCGAGACCTATGGCAAGCATTCCTATCAGGGCATGATGGAAGGCCCGCCCTATCCGAAGGCGCAGCCGAATGCGTCGCGCCGTGATGCGTATCCGCCGGAAGGCGGCCAGCAGGGCTCGTCGCTGTCGTTCATGCAAAAGCAGCTGCTCGATCCGAACAACGTCGCGCTCGGCGTCCTCAATCCGCTGCAGACCGGGCAGGGCATCCGCAACCAGGATCTGAGCGCGGCGCTGGCGACCGCGATCAACGACTGGCAGATCGAGAAATGGACCGCTAAGGATTCGCGCCTGAAGGGTTCGATCGTCGTCGCCAATGAGGACGGCCCGGCGGCAGCCGCCGAAATCCGCCGGCGCGCGGGCGATCCGAATTTTATCCAGGTGCTGCTGCT
Source organism: uncultured Alphaproteobacteria bacterium (assembly GCA_963738765.1). Lineage (GTDB taxonomy): Bacteria > Pseudomonadota > Alphaproteobacteria > Rhizobiales > Xanthobacteraceae > Bradyrhizobium. The sequence continues at coordinate 390,982 of CAVTYA010000027.1, forward strand.
CAGCCGCAATACCGAGCCGCTCGGCCAGCGCCGCTACTGGCCGATCTATGAAGCGGCGCAGGAGATCGGGCTTCCGGTCGGCGTGCACGCTTTCGGTTTTGGCGGCAATCCGATCACGGCGTCCGGCTGGCCGAGCTTTTATATCGAGGAGATGGTGGGCCATTCGCAGTGCCAGCAGACCGCGCTGGCCTCGATCGTTCTGGAAGGCGTGTTCGAGCGCTATCCGAAACTGAAGATGGTGATGATCGAAGCCGGCTTCGGCTGGGCGCCGTCGCTGGCGTGGCGTCTGGACCGGAACTTTGAGCGGCTGCACAGCGAGGTGCCGCATCTCAAGCGAAAACCGTCGGAATATATCCGCGACCACATCTGGTGGACCACGCAGCCGATGGAAGACCCGGAGCGGCGTGAGCATCTGTTCGAGCTGATCGAGTGGATCGGCTGGGACAAATTGCTGTTCGCCACCGACTATCCGCATTGGGACTATGACGATCCGTCGCGCGTGCTGCCGGCCGGCGTCAGCGACGCCAACCGCGAAGCGTTCTATCTCGGCAATGCCAAGAAGCTGTACGGTTTAACCTGATGACGCGACACGTTATTGCCCCGGTGGACGAGTTGCCGCCGGGCACGCGAAAATTCCTCGTTATCGATGAACGGCCGATCGCGATCTTCAATATCAAGGGCGAGTTCTTCGGTCTCTTGAACCGCTGCCCGCATCAGGGCGCGGCCTTGTGCGAAGGCCCGCTGATCGGGCTCGCGCAATCCTCCGATCCCGGCGAGATCGAATATACCAGGCTGGGCGAGATCATCCGCTGCCCCTGGCACGGCTGGGAATTCGATATCCGCACCGGACAATCCTATTGCGACCCCAAACGCTTTCGCGCGCGCGCCTATCCGGTCAATGTCGAGCCGGGGTCAGCGGTGGTGAAGGGGCCGTATATCGCGGAGACGTTGGCGGTGTCGGTCGAGAGCGATTACGTGGTGGTGGATTTGTAGTTCGCCCTGCCGATTTCCTGTAAGTGCAGCCGGTAGAGGCGATCGCCATGTTCTGATCGGCCCCGCCCGCGACAGCGCATTCGGGTAGCCCGAAATCGAGTGATGCTATTCGACCAGATCGCAGCGCACGCCCTTTATGCTTAGCTGCAGTTCCGCTGCGTCTTGCCTCATCTGCTGTATCGATGTGCCATTCCAATGCGTCTGAAAGGCTTCCGGGCTGGCGTACACTTCGTACAGCAGGATCGTGTCAGCCTCTTCCAGCGGCACGAGGATATCAAACTGCAGCGTTCCGGGCTCGGTGGCGAGACACCGTTTCCCATGAGCGTTCAGAAACGTCAGGTATTCATCCCGCTTGCCGGGAACAGTCTTGATCGTCGCCACGATTGCTAACTTGGACATCGCTGCTCCTGTGCTGCTCTGGGCTCGCGGGTGTCGCATTTTATTCCGGCAGCGCAGCCGAGCGTAAACCCTTCCTCACACAATCCAAGTCCTCAAGTCGTCGGTTTTTGGCACGACGCGGGCATCGCGTTAGTTACAGCGGGTGTCCGCTATCGGGGAGTGAGCATTGGCGGTGTCGGTCGAGAGAGATTACGTGGTGGTGGATTTGTAGCCCCTCGTCATTGCGAGGAGCGCTTGCGACGAAGCAATCCATTCTTTCTTTGCGTTGTGAGATGGATTGCTTCGCGGAGCCTGTCATCGGGCGCGCATTCGCGCGACCCGGTGGCTCGCAATGACGGTGCGCCCCATTCAGGCTGCCGAAACAGCTGGCTCGGCCAGTTCGGAGTTGGCTGCCGATTGTAGCGGCGCCGCTCTTGCGATCAGGCGGTCGAGATTCCGGACATTCTGCAGCTCGATGAACTTGACGGCGATTCCGTCAGGCAGCAGCCGGACGACGCGGCCGATGCAGGCGCCGACCGCGAGCGGCATGCCGACGGGCGGCTGCACCGCGGCCGACACCGCAACGCCGGAGGCCGACATATCGATGATGAAGCAGGGATGGATCGATCCATCCGCCAGCGTCAGCATGGAATGCGGATGCGGCGGGACGATGCGCGCGTGCTTCCTGGCGTCGAGGATTGTCGAATCCTTCTGCTTCTTCTCCATCCAGGTCAGCATGTCCGAGAGTTTCTCGCGCCTGGCGCGGGTCATCTCGAGTTCGAGCAGGAAGCTGCCCCGCATCGTGTCGCTGATGCTGCCTTCGAATGTGCCGAAGTCGCGAAAGTACGAGGTGAGACGGTCGCCGACCTTGCCGACCACGGGGACGTCGACAATCATCCGGAACGGCGACACGCGCGTGGTGCGGCAGGCAAAGGTGCGAAGCTTGCCCTCCGGGTCATACCAGTTCGGAAGCGTATAGCTTCCGTCGACCACGACGTTGACTGCTCGCTGGTTGAGAAAATCATGGACTGGCACGGGCAGATCCGCTGGCGTGAGTGGAGGAGTTTGAGCGGCCGCTGATCTTTGTCAGCTTGTATGGTCGCTCCTCGGCCATTCGCGACCTCGGATGCACGGCACAAAGACACGACGTCATCGCTGATGCAGCGATGAGGTGGCTTCGACACCCGGCTTTTATGACAGATTCGTGAAAGAGAGGTAAAACGGTACGCGCTGTTTTCCTGGTACACCCGTGGCGGAGCGGCACAGGCTTTGATCAGAGATAGCGGCGAAGCGGAAACACAACGCAAGAGAGCGGAAATGTGCCGGGACGTTCGTCGCTCGCGATCAAGATGGTGGGCGTGGCGCCTCGCTCGCGACAAAGTCTGCCAGTCGGGCAAATCAGTAAAACCTGTCAATTGCAAGAAAATATTCCTCTTGCTTCGCCGGGCAAATCAGCGCTACCAGCTCGCCCCGTCCTTTCCCGGCAAGAGGGGCGACGACAAGTCGAGAGGGAAATTGAATCGAGCTCCCACCACGTCATAGCGAGGAGCGAAGCGACGAAGCAATCCAGCGATCCGTTATGCCGCGCGATGGATTGCTTCACTCCGCTCGCAACGACGTCGGATATGCTTGCAATGACGGCGCTACACATGCCCCATCATCTGCCGCTCGCGCGCATAGCGCACCAGCGCGACGAAGCGATAGATGCCGTGGACGAATTTGCCATAGGGCATGCTGATGAACAGCGCGAACACCACGCCGAGATGCAGCGCCAGCAGCGGCCCCATCGCCGCCGTATCGCGCAGCAGCAACAGGGCGATGCCGGTCAGGCTGGTCAGGAACAGCATGGCGATGAAGGCGACATCCATCCCGGTGCGCTGTGCATCGACCAGCACGGGATCACGCTTCCATTTTTCGGCCAGCAGACCCACAGGCCCGATCAAGAGGCCGATGCCGCCGAGCGTGCCCAGCACCACCGGCAGGTCCCACCACGCATAGGGCGCCTCGCGCGCGATGAGATAGTGATAGAGCGTGGCGACGCAGGTGGCGGCGAAACACAAGCCAAAGCCGTAGAAAGTGAGATGGTGATAAATCTTGCGGCGGTCGGTCGGCTTGTCGTCCTCGTTGAAGCAGCCGACGCCGCCGCCGTCGAGATAGCGCAGCTCGCCGGCGTCGCGGATCGCCTGCAACAGCGATTTTGCATCCGTCTTCATGCCGACGGGCTCGCCGATGTCGCGCCAGAACGCGCGCACGCCCATGACAAGTGCGGCGATCGCATAGAGGAACGCCGCGCCGAACAGCGCCGCCATCGCGTTGTGCGGCATCAATTGGTAGAACGCGCCAGGTCCGGTGTGGATGCCGAGCAGCACCTGGCGGTCGGTGAACGCGGCAAAGCCGAAGATGAAGGCGGCGATGCTGAGCGCGGCGATCAGGCTGATGGCAAGGCCGTTGCGGGCGAATACGCCGGAGAACGCGCGCGGCCAGGCATAGGCGGCGTAGGACTCGGTCCGCGCGATCGCCAGCGTCTGCGGCACATTGACGTTGAACTCGTGCGGCGGCGAGAACTGGCAATCGGTGTAGCAGGCGCCGCAGCTATGGCAGAGATTGGCGAGATAATTGAGATCGCCGTCGGAAAACGCGCGGCGCATTTCCATCGCCGGAAACACCGCGCAGAGGCCCTCGCAATAGCGGCAGGAATTGCAGACCGTCATCAGACGGTCGGCCTCCTCCAGAATTCTCGTTCCGTGCATATCGTGCCGCTTCCTGTCCCAAGACCAAATCGGTTACTTCGTCAGCCCTTTGCCTTCCAGCCATTTCTGGCCATTGCAATGCGCGACATGTCTCCTCCTGCGCCTTGCTTCTCCTTCTCCCCGCCTGCGGGGAGAAGGTTGGGATGAGGGGACTCTCCGCGAGCGCGGTCTGCGGAGAGTCCCCCTCACCCGGATCGCACCGGACGATGCTTCGCATCGCCGGGAGCGATCCGACCTCTCCCCGCAAGCGGGGAGAGGTAATCCGAACTCCGTCCTAATTCTTCGCATTCCTGGCGGCTTCCCGTCCCGCCACCCGTCCGAACACGCTGCCGATGGTCATGCCGATCCCGGCGGCATAGCCCTTGCCGAGCACGTTGCCGGCCATGATCTCGCCGGCCGCGAACATGTTGGCCGATGGCTTGCCGTCCTTCATCAGCATCTGCGACTGCTTGTTCACGCGGGTGCCGAGATAGGTGAAGGTGATGCCGGGCCGCACCGGATAGGCGAGGTAAGGCGCCGTATCGATCTTGCGCGCCCAATGCGTCTTCGGCGGCGTCACGCCTTCGGTGCGGCAGTCGTCCAAAATGGTGTGGTCGAAGGTGCCGGGCTGCACCGCGGCGTTGAAGTCGGCGAGGGTCTTTTCGAGTGCCGCGGGATCGAGTTCGAGCTTGCCGGCGAGTTCGGCGATGGTTTGTCCCGCGATCGGCGGGAAAAGGGTCGGCATGAAACTCGTGACAACAGTCGAATCGAAAATGATGTAGGCGATCTGGTCGGGCTGGGCGGCCACCAGCCGGCCCCAGATCGCGTAGCGTTTTGGCCAGATGTCCTCTCCCTCGTCGTAGAAGCGCTCGGCGTGCTTGTTGACGACGATGCCGAACACCACCGAGTCGTGCCGGGTGATGATGCCGCCGTCGAATTTCGGTGCGCGGGCGTCGATCGCGACCGCATGGCATTGGGTGGGATCGCCGATCTCCTGCACGCCCTTGGCCAGCAGCATCTTCAGGATCGAGCCGCGGTTATAGGGCGTGCCGCGGATCAGGAAATTGTCGGCGGCGTCGCCCCAATATTCCTTCAGCCATTCGATATTGGCCTCGAAACCGCCGGCGGCCGCCACCAGCGCCGAGGCGCGCACGTCGACGCGGCCGTCGCCCTGCCTCAGCGCGGCGGAGAGAAACATGCCGTTGTCGATTTCGAGGTCGAGCACTTCGGCATCATAGAGGATGTCGACGCCGAGTTTTTCGGCGGTCAGATACAGCGCGCTCAGCATCGCCCGGCCGCCGCCGAGGAAGAACGAATTGGTGCGGCCGAGGCTGAGCGTGCCGCCGAGCGACGGTTGCCAGCGCACGCCCTGGTCGACGACCCAGCCCAGAATGTCCTTGGACTCCCGGATCATGAACTTTGCGAGTTCTTCGTCGGTCTGCCCGCCAGTGACGACCAGCAAATCCTGCCAGAACTCCTCTTCGGTATAGGGCCCGGTGAGGATCTCGGTCGCGGCATCATGGGCGCAGCGCATGTTGCGGGTGTGGCGGGTGTTGCCGCCCCGATAGAATTTCGGGGCGCCTTCCAGCACCAGCACCGAGGCGCCGGCGCGGCGGGCGCTGATCGCAGCGCACAGGGCGGCGTTGCCGCCACCGATCACCAGCACATCGAATTTACGCGTCAAATCGACCATGCGCTCTTGTTATCTTGTTTGCATGGAAAGCAAAACCGGGCAGGCGCGCTTGCCTGCCCGGCTGTTTCGAGGGGATCAGGTGGTGACGGCTTCCCGGGTCTCGATTGTCCTGCCGCCGCGATAGACCGTGAGCGCGCCAATGATGCCGAGCGCCGCGCCGAACATCAGCCAGTACGCCGGCGAGGCCTTGTCCCCGCCGGTCGAGGCGATCAGTTTGGTCGCTACAAAGGGGGTGGACGTGCCGAATATGCCCGCAGCCAATGCGAACGCGATCGAGAAACAGGTGGTGCGGACATGCGCCGGCACGATCTCGACCAGGCATCCCAACATCGTGCCGCTGTAGACGCCAAAGTAGAACGAGAACATCATCTGGACCGCCAGCAATTTTCCGAAAGTTGGGGCGGCCGCGAGCCAGTGCAGCGCAGGGTAGGCCGTCAGAAACGACAGGGTCGCAATGGTCACGAGCACCGGCTTGCGGCCGAGCCGGTCGGACACGGCTCCGCCGACCGGATTCCAGAAGAAATTCGTCACGGCCACCAGAAGCGTAACGAGCAGGGTATCCGATGCCGAGAGCTTGAGCTGCTTGCCGAAGCCGGGCGCATACACGGTGATGAAGTAGAAGGTCGTGGTGGTCAGCACCGCGATCATCATGCCGAGGATCACGATACGCCAGTTGGCGATCGCCGAGGCAAACACCTCGCTCGCGGTCGGATGCTTTTTCATCTTGAGGAATTCGGGCGTTTCTTCCAACGTGCGGCGCAGGAAGAAGATGACCGGGATGATGACGCAGCCGACAAAGAACGGGATGCGCCATTTAGCGATTCCGCCGATGGAATCCAGGAAGGTGTCGGCGGGAATGGCCTCTCTCAGGATAAAGCCGATGACCGCCGCGACGAAGATCGCGACCTGTTGGCTGGAAGACTGGAACGAGGTGTAGAAGCCGCGATTGCCGGGCGTCGCTATCTCGGAAAGATAAACCGAGACGCCGCCCAGTTCGACGCCGGCGGAGAACCCCTGGATCAGCCGGCCAACCAGCACAATGATCGTCGCGGAAATGCCGATGGATGCGTAGGACGGGCAGAAGGCGATCACCACGGTACCAAGCGCCATCAGCGCAAGCGTCACGATCAACCCCTTGCGGCGGCCGATGCGGTCGATATAGGCGCCGAGCACGATGGCGCCGACCGGGCGCATCAGCGCGCCGAGCCAGAACACACCATACGCATTGAGCAGGGCCGCGGTCTCGTCCCCGGCGGGGAAGAACGCTTTTGCGATATCCTGCGCGTAAAAGCCGAACAGGAAGAAATCGAACTGCTCGAGGAAATTGCCGCTGGTCGCGCGCAGGATGGCGCCGATGCGCGATTTGATTTGCGGTGTTTCCGAACCACTCGATTGCGCCATAACGCGTCGTCTCCCCCGTTACAAAGTGCAGAGCCTTCGGCTCCGATCGATTTCTTTGATGCGCTTTCTTCACGCGAACCGGCAAGGCCACTTCGCTCGAAAACGCGATGCCGGCAAAAATCCTCGCCGGTCGAGGCAGTTACCCTGCCTTGCGCGGCAATCTCGCACGCCTGCGCGGCGCCACCAACCCCGAAAACGGCTGGCCGGACTGGAAAAAAGCCGTATGGCGGATCTTCAGGATTTGCTTTGTGCGGATGCGAGCAGCCATTGCCGGAACGCCGACAATTTTGGCGAATCGGCTCTTCCCTGCGGCGAGACGAGGTAAAATCCGGCATCCGTCGGCAGCGCGATCTTGAAGGGAACCTGCAACCGGCCCTTGTTGATGTCGTCCTGGACATAGGAGGTCCGGCCCATCGCCACGCCGATGCCGTCGATCGCGGCCTGGATGGTCATGAACATCAGGTCGAAGGTGACGCCCGGCTGTTTCGACAGGTCGGTCGGCAACCCCGCCGCAGTCAGCCACAGCCGCCAGTCGTCGCTGTTGGCATTGCTGGTGTGCAGCAGCACATGATCCCTGAGGTCTTCGGGGCATTTCAGCGGCTTGTTTCCGTTCGAAAGTGCGGGGCTGCACACCGGGAACATCTCATCGGCCATCAGCCAGTCGGCGCGCACTCCTTGCCACTGGCCGCGGCCATAGCGGATTCCGGCATCGACATTGTCGCGTTGAAAATCGACCAGCGTGGTCGAGGTGGTGATGCGCACATCGATGCCGGGATGGGCTTCCTGGAACGCCGTAAGCCGCGGCAGCAGCCATTTTGCGGCCAGCGACGCCAGCGTCGAGACCGTCAGCACATGGTCATCGTCCTTGCGCAGCAGGCGGTCGGTGGCGAGCCGCAAATCGTTGAACGCGGCGCGGATCCCTGGGAGGTAGTCTTTCGCCTCCGGCGTCAATGTCAGCGCGCGGTTCTGGCGGACGAACAGGCGAACCCCGAGTTCTTCCTCCAGCCGTTTGATCTGATGGCTGATCGCGGTCTGCGTCACGTTCAGCTCGGAGGCCGCCTGGGTAAAACTCAAGTGCCGGGCCGCAGCCTCGAAGGCGCGCAATCCATTGAGCGAGGGCAGCCTGGCGGTCATTTCCCCAATTCCAGATACATGAGTTTATATCATGCGAAGCGGTACAAAGTGTCGTTTGTGGAAAGCCTATATGGCGCAGATATTAGCGGCAACAAATTAGCCGTAGGAGCCTAAAATGTCTACCTGCACCCACGAATCGATGACAAATCATCATGTTCCCGGGCTTTTGAACCAGCTGAGCGACACCTTGCACGTCTGGCGGCAGCGTTACCAGGCGCGCCAGGAACTAGCGCACTGGACCGAGCGCGATCTGCACGACATCGGCCTTTCCTCGAGCGATGTCGCTTACGAGGCCGAAAAGCCGTTCTGGCGGGCGTAACTGCGCAGCCGAGCCGGCGCCGCCTCAATAGAGGGGCGCCGGCAATTTTCTTCGATGGGAGCGTGCCATGACTGCTCTGCGCTTCGACGATCTCCGGCAATATTCCGACGTGCTGCGCTCACGCAGCGGCAACGCCGTGACCGTGCGCTTCGTCGAGCCGCGCGATGCCGAGGAACTGCAGAACTATATCCGGTCGCTCTCGACCCGCTCCCGCTACAACCGCTTCCTCGGCGCCATGAGCGAGCTGCCCAGGAACGTGCTCGAGCATTTCATCCATGTCGGCGAGGCCGAACAGTTCAGCGTGATCGCTACCATGGTGGTCGACGGCTTTGAGACCATCGTCGGCGAAGCCCGCTACGCTTTCAACGCCGATACCGCCAGCATCGAATTTGGCCTGTCGATCGACGACCGCTGGCAGGGTCATGGCATCGGTTCGGCGCTGATGAAAAATCTCGAATGCCGCGCGGCTTCGTTCGGCGCGATGCGGCTGTTCGGCGACACGCTGCGCTCCAATGAGGCCATGATCGGCCTGGCGCGGAAATCCGGCTACGCGTTTACGCATTCGCCCGGCGACTGGAAGCTGGTGCGCTTCGAAAAGCATATCGACGTCGAGCCGCGAGACATTCCCTGCGCAAGCTGGCGGCTCGCCGCCCTTTCCCGCCAGGGCGCTTTGTCCTCGGTCGCGGCTTGACCAAACTGAGCCCGGTTCTGTCCAACCAGAACCGGGCTTTTTTTCAGCGTGCAGGCGCTCAGCCGCCCTTGAACACCGGCTTGCGCTTGTCGATGAAGGCCTGCACCGCTTCCCTGTGATCCGCCGTCGTGGTCAGGCGCACCAGCCGCTCGGCCTCATGGTCGCGCGCGGTGGCGAAATCGAACAGCACGGCTTCGTCGAGATTGTCCTTCATGTAGCGCAACGCGACGGTCGGCCCTTCGGCCATCGATTTGGCCAGCGCAAAGGCTTCGCTTTGCAGTCTGTCATCCGGCACCACGCGGTTGACGAGGCCGATCGCCTCGCATCTGGCCGCATCGACCTTGTCGGCGGTGAACATCAATTCCCGGGCGCGCGAGGTGCCGACCAGCCGGGTCAATAGCCAGGCGATGCCGTAGTCGCCGCTCAGCGCGACGCGCAGATAGCCGGTGGAGACGAACGCAGATTGCGCCGCGATGCGGATGTCGCAGGCCATGGCGAGTGCAAGGCCGGCGCCGACCGCGGGGCCGGGCAGGGCCGCAATGGTCGGTTTGCGCACCGAGACCAGCGCGCCGGTCAGGAGCCGCTGGCGCTCCTGCAGGTCGGCGACCTTCTCGTCATAGGACATTTCCAGCTTCTTCTTGTCGCGATGCGCGCCCATGCCCTTGACGTTGCCGCCGGCGCAGAAGGCGGTTCCGGCGCCGGTGATCAGGAGCACGCCGACGTCTGGATTCTCGCCGCAGGTCTTGATCATGGTGCGCAGCGCCGGCGTCAGCGTGTCCGACATGGCGTTGCGGACCTCGGGCCGGTTCAGCGTGATGATGGCGACGCGGTCGCGGATCACGCAGAGCAGTTCGTCGGTGCCGGTGTCGATTTTGGTTTCGGTGGTCATTTCGCGCCCCATGCCCGTTTGTTCGTTGTTATTGTCAGAACTTCTCGACCCATGGCCGCAATTCGAGTTCCCAGGTCCAGGCGCTGCGCGGCTGTTGCAGCACGTTCCAGTAGCTCAAGGCAATGGCGTCGGGATCGAGCATCGAGTCGGGCCGGTCGGAAGGCTCGGTACGCGCTGCGCTGCGGATGCCGCCGTCGATGACGAAATGCGCGATGTGGATGCCCTGCGGCGACAATTCGCGCGCCATGCTCTGCGCCAGGCCGCGCAGCGCGAACTTGCCCATCGCAAAGGGTGCGGATTGCGCGTAGCCTTTGACGCTCGCGGATGCGCCGGTGAACAGGATAGCGCCATGTTTGTTTGGCAGCATGCGTTGCACCGCCTGCTGCGCCACCAGAAAACCGCCGAAGGCGCTGACCGCGATGGCCTGCGCGACATCGGCGGCGACCAGATCGGTGAAGGCGCCGCGCGCCCGCCCGCTGGCATTGTAGGCGACGAGGTCGGGCGCGCCGATCTCGCGTTCGACCAGGCCGAACAGCCGCTCGACTTCCTCAGGCTTGGTGGCATCGCAGGCAAAGGCGCGGGCGCCGGTCTCGGTGCAGAGCGCGCCGAGCTTCTCGGTCTTGCGCGCGGCCAGCGCCACCTTGATGCCCTCACGCGCAAACAGCCGCGCCAGCGATGCGCTAAGACCCTCACCGGCGCCGACGATCAGGGCGTTCTTGTATTTTGGCGTTTCCATGCGCGCGTTCCTTGAATGATCGGGAGTCCGTATCTAGGCGCGCAATCCGGCAAGGCAACCCGCCGCGGTCAAAACCAGATCGAGATCTATCTTGTTCGCGACCTCGGCATATTTGGCGCGCAGCATGCCGAGCGACCGTGCATGATATTTCTGCGGCTTCTGGGTCCAGACCTTGTCGCCGAGCGTGACGCTGAATTCGTCCTTGCCTTCGGCCAGCGCCGTCTCGTTGGCCAAGGTCCAGGGCCAGAAGTGTCGCCCGACCTGTCTGGTCAGGATTGGCATCAAGGTCGGCGCCAGCGCCGTCCATGATTCGAACGCGCCTTCGGCCCGCGGCCACAGCATACGGTGCACCCAATCGAGCACATGCGGCGCGCCGCCGCCGATCAGGGCGCCGACCGTCGGATCGGTCCACATCTCGTAGAATTGGCCCCAGAGACCGAAATCGCCGTAGGCCGGACGTGCGCCGAACAGATAGGGCCGCTTGGCAAGATGCGCATCCAACAAGCCGAGCATTTCGAGCAAGCCGGCCTCGATCTGCGGTGCGGTCGTGGCGCTGGAGCCGACGAACCAGACCCGGTCGACCATGCGCGCGCGCACCTGGCCGGCGAAAGCGGCACATTCCGGCTCGCTCGCCGCCGGGCTCCGCATCCGCGCGATGCGCCCGGCCGCGCTGATCTGGTCGACGTCGCGGGCCCAGCGGTAGTGGAACATCCATTTGTTGCCCCACTCGTCGCCGAATTCCTCAATCAGCGCGGAGATAAACCCTGCGACGGGATCGTCGGGATGGATCGACGGCTCCGGATGCCGTTTCTCGACCGCGTCGATGATCGGCGTGGAATCCTGGATACCAGTTCCCTCCGGCGTCACCAGCAGTGGAATGATGGGCATCCTGGCATATTTCTCATATTCCGCCTGGCTTGCCGCATTGCGCAAAACCCATTGGTGCGGAATTTTCTTGTAGCGGAAATAGGAGCGGACCTTGACCGAGTAGGGCGACATCTCGGCGCCGATGATGCGATATCCGTCCATCACGGGGGTATCCTCCAATTATGATTGTTGACGGCGTGATCGCCTGCTTTATCGGTAGATGAGCAAGATAGGGCGGAACGAACAAGAGGCAAAAAATGCAGCCACTCAAGCACGACCGCAAGGTTGCCTCCGCCGGCCAACCGGGCCTGCTCGCTCCGGATACCACCGGGATGAACTTTTATAGGGCCGACCCGGCGCTGACCGACCTGTTGCTCCTGCATCTGCCGGAAACCCTGTTTCGCCATATCGAGCCGCATCTCGATCGCCTCGGCGGGCTGGCCGGCGGTCATCTCGACGAGTGCGCGCGCCTCGCCGACCGTCACACGCCGGTGCTGCATCAGCGCGACCGATTTGGCCGCGATTCCCAAACCATCGAATATCACCCGGCCTATCGCGAACTGGAGAAGGCTGCGTTCGGCGAGTTTGGCATTCACGCGATGTCGATCCGCAAGGGCATTTTGGGCTGGCCGGACAAATATCCCGTGGTGGCAAAACACGCCTTTACGTTTTTGTTCAATCAGGCCGAGTTCGGCATGGGGTGCCCGATCAACGTCACCGATGGCTGCGCAAAACTGCTGAACAATTTCGGCAGCGACGCGCTGAAAGAAAAATATCTCGACGGCCTCACGCAAACCGACATGAGCAAGCTGACCCAGGGCGGCCAGTTCATGACCGAGAAGGAAGGCGGCTCCGACGTCGGCACGCTGACCACAACGGCCGTGCAGGAAGGCGATCACTGGCGGCTATCAGGCGAAAAATGGTTCTGCTCGAATGCCGACGCCGAAGTGGTGATGTTATTGGCGCGGCCGGAAGGCGCGGGGCCGGGCACGCGTGGCGTCGGCCTGTTCCTGATGCCGCAGGCGGCTCGAGGACGGCTCGCAAAACCACTACCGGATCGTGCGGCTGAAGGACAAGCTCGGCACCCGCTCGATGGCCTCTGGCGAGATCAAGCTGGAAGGCGCCATTGCCTATGCGGTCGGCAAGCTCGATCGCGGTTTCGTGCAGATGGCCGAGATGGTGAATTCGTCGCGGCTGTCCAACGGCGTCAAATCCACCGCGCTGATGCGGCGCGCCTATCACGACGCGATGACGGTGGCGAAGGGTCGCGTCGTGTTCGGCCAGCGCATCATCGATCTGCCGCTGGCGCGGCGGCAATTGATGAAGATCATGCTGGCGACCGAGCAGGCGCTGTCGATGAGCTTTCTGACCGCGGACGCACTCGACCGTGCCGAAGCCGGCAGCCAGGACGCGGCGGCGCTGCTGCGTATCCTGACCCCGACGCTGAAATTCCGCGCCACCCGCGATGCAAGAAAAGTCTGCGGCGATGCGCTGGAGATGCGCGGCGGCATCGGATACATCGAGGAATTCGCCACCGCCCGGCTGTTGCGCGATGCCCATCTCGGCTCGATCTGGGAAGGCACCGGCAACATCGTCGCGATCGATGCGCTGAAGCGCGCGGTTGGCCGCCATGGCGCCGATGCCGCGCTCGCCGCCGATCTGCACGCCCGCCTCGACGACAGCGCCAATGTGCCGCAGGCCTGGCGCGGCACCTTGCGCGATCTCACCGACCGCGCCATCGGCTTCGCGCGCGAGGTCGCCAGCCGGACGGAAAACGAGGCCGACGCGCGACGCGCCACCAGCCTGCTCTATCATGTCGCCAGTGCGGTAGCCCTGGCCTGGGAAGGCGGCCGTATCCACGAGATGCGCGGCGACGCCAGGCGGCTGTTGCTGTCGCGCATGGTGATCGACCACCGGGTATCGCCGGGCGATCCGTTCCGGCTCACGGAAAATGCCGTTCAACGTGCGATCACCGACCATCTGCTCGGCGAGCGCAGCGTCGGCATGGCCGAGGTTGGCGAATTGCTCATCGCAGCGTAGGCTGCGAGCCGACAAGCCAGTTCTCGTTCAAGAATAACAGAAATAGAGGGAGTACCCGATGAAGGCCGCCGTCCTGCATGAAGTCAACAAGCCGCTGGTGATCGAGGATGTCAGCGTGCCCAATCCGGGTCCGCGCGAAGTCCTGATCCGCACCCGCGTCGCCGGCCTCTGTCATTCCGATCTGCATTTCATGGAAGGGCTGTATCCGCATCCGCTGCCCGCGGTGCTCGGCCACGAATCTGCCGGCGTGGTCGAAAAGGTTGGCTCGGATGTGACCTATGTGAAGCCCGGCGATCACGTCGTGACGTGTCTGTCGGTGTTTTGCGGCACCTGCGACAATTGCACGACGGGGCGCACCGTGCTCTGCACCGATACCACCGTGAAAATGCTGCCCGGCGCTTCCAACCGGCTGTCCTGGGGGCGCTCGGAGAAACTCAACCAGTTCCTCAACCTGTCATCGTTCGCCGAGCAGATGCTGGTGCACGAGAACGCCATCGTCAAAATCCGCAAGGATATGCCGCTCGAACTGGCGGCGCTGATCGGCTGCGGCGTCATCACCGGCTATGGGGCGGTAGTGAACACGGCCAAGGTCACGGCCGGCGAGACCGTTGCGGTGATCGGCTGCGGCGGCGTCGGCATGGCCGCGATCAACGGTGCGGCGATCGCCGGCGCCGGCCGCATCATCGCGATCGATACCAACCCGGTGAAATTGCAGTTGGCCACCAAGCTCGGCGCCACTGACGTCGTCGATCCCCGCAACGGCGACGTGGTGCAGCAGGTGCGCGACCTCACCGGCGGCGGCGTGCATCACTCCTTCGAAGTGCTGGGCCGCAAGGAGACCGCCGAGCAGGCGTTTGCGATGCTGGCGGCCGGCGGCACCGCGACCATCGTCGGCATGATCCCGTTCGGCCAGAAGATCGAGCTGCACGGTTTCGATTTCCTCAGGGAACGCAGGATCCAGGGCTCGTCGATGGGCTCGAACCATTTCCGCGTCGACATGCCGCGCCTGGTCGAATTCTACATGCGCGGCAAGCTGCATCTGGAAGACTGGATTTCGGCGAAGCTGAAGCTAAGCGAGATCAACGAGGGATTTGCCGCGATGAAGGCCGGCAAGACCGTGCGCAGCGTGATCATGTTTGATGCGTAATTCGCGTCGTCCCGGCCTTGAGCCGGGACCCATGCGCCGCGGCCTATCGATCGACGAAAGCTGCTCGACGGCTTCTCGCAACCACAACATTTGTGGTTATGGGTCCCGGCCTTCGCCGGGACGACAGTGAGTTATCACCGCGACACATGCGCGGACACCGCGAGCCAGCGGCCGTTCTGCCTGGCCCAACAATCGGTATAGCGCCCGTTCGCCTGCTTGCCGTCTGCGGTCGTGTAGCTGGTTCGCCCGTGGATGATGGCAAAATCGCCCAGCACGCGGATCTTGACCTCGTCCGCGATGAGATTTTTGATCGTCACCGGCACCGCCGTCTGCTTCAAAAATCCGGCGCGATCGACCAGCGACTTGTCGGGGTTGGAGCAGTAAAAATCCGGCGACAGGATTTCGTCGAAGCGCTTGACGTCGCAATTCTGCACCGAGGCGACATAGTCGCGATTGAGTAGCGTGAGTTCGTCGATGTCTTGGCTCATTTGCTTTCCTCTCGTCTTTCATCCGTCATTGCGAGCGAAGCGAAGCAATCCATATCTCCGCGCAGGAAGTATGGATTGCTTCGTCGCTTCGCTCCTCGCAATGACGCTTTCGGTTCGGAATGGATCAATCATCAAACATCGGCGGCGGTGTGAACCCGCCAAATTCGCGCTCGATCAGTTCCGCGAGCCTTAACGGCGTACGGTCTTCCAGCCAGGGGCCGACGATCTGCACGCCGACCGGCAAACCATCCGGTGACAGGCCGGTCGGGATCGCCGTTGCGGGCAGGCCGGGCAAGGTCGCGATACCCGGCCATGAAAGCTGATCGGGATAGACGTAAGCCTTGCCGTCGATGTCGATGCGGCGTTTTTCCTGGTCGGCGGAATGATCGTGCGGGTAGGCCGGCGTCGGCATGACCGGGCAGATCACCGCGTCATGGGTCCTGAACAGTTCGCGCCACTGCGCCCGCAGCGCCGCACGCCCGCCATCAGCTATTACCCAGTCGCGATGGCTCAGCGTCATGCCGCGTAGCCGCTCGGCGCCAAGGCTCAAGTCGCCGGGCGGTAGTGCTCCGGCTGCGGCCTGCATGCCGGCATAGACCTCAGGCGGCTGCGATGCCGAAAGGAACGACATCAGCATCCGCATATAGAGCCGCGTCGAGGCGGCGAAGTCGGGCAGTAGCGGGCTGCTGCGATGGATCTTGACGCCGGCGTTTTCGAGCTTGGCGGCCAGGGTATCGAGGGTTGCGCGCACCACCCTGTCGGTCGGCATGACAGGATCGGTGTCGATCAGCAGCACGCGAAAATTCTTCAGCTCGGTGTGGCGCGGCGGCGGCAGCGCCAGGTGATAGGCCTTGCCGGCCTCCAGCGGATCGGGGCCTGCGATCGCATCGAGCAAAAGCGAGAGATCGGCGGCGCTGCGCGCCATCGGTCCGATCACGGAGAGATCGCGGTCGAACGGCAGCGGCGGCAACGGCGGCGGCGTGTGGCCGCGCGACGGCGCCAGCGCAAACGTCGGCTTGTGCGCATAGATCCCGCAGTGAAACGCGGGCACGCGCAGCGAGCCGCCGATATCGGAGCCGAGCGACAGCGCGCCGTAACCGGCCGCGAGCGCTGCCGACGATCCGCCGGAAGAACCACCCGGGGTACGGCCGAGATCATACGGGTTGTTAGTGGTGCCGTAGATCTCGTTGTAGCTCTGCCAGTCGGCCAGTGCCATCGGCACGTTGGTCTTGCCGAGGATCACGGCGCCCGCATCCTTGACGCGGGAAATCGACAGCGCGTCTTCGGCCGGCGTAAAATCCTTCTGCGCGGGAATACCCCATGTCGTCGGCAGCCCGGCGACATTGTAGGATTCCTTCACCGTCATGGGGATGCCGAGCAGCGGTCTTGTCTCGCCGCGCGCCAAGGCGGCGTCGGCGGCGCGGGCGGCGGCGAGGCCGCGTTCGAAATCGCGCACGCAAACCGCATTGATCTTGTCGTCATGCCGTTCGATGCGGCCGATCGCGTCCTGCGCCAGTTCGACCGCCGATACTTTCTTCGCAGCCAGCGCCGCGGATAGTTCGACGGCGGTCTTAAAACTCCATTGCGATTTGGCCAAGCTGTACTCCCGATCTGGTTCTTGATGTGACGCGAATGATGCTCAGTTTGAGCCGAAGCCGCAAGAGCAATGGCTGTACAGTGGCGGGCAGGCGCGCGTGCTATTGGCGCGCGCGCCTTTTGATGTGTAGTCTCTCGTTCAACAAAAAATGACTGCGGGGAGCAAACGATGAAGTCGGTCTGGATTTTGGGCGCGGTGATCGCCTGCACCATCGGCAACACCACCATCGCGGCTCGTGCCGCCGAGATTCGGCTCGCCGAGCAGTTTTCGATGGGTTACCTGCAATTCAACATCATGAAACGGGACAGGCTGATCGAGAAATACGCGGCGCAGCGCGGATTGAAGGATTTCAAGGTATCCTGGCAGCGTTTCAACGGTCCGGTGGCGATGAACGAGGCGCTGCTGTCGAATTCCACCGACATCGTCTCAGGCGGCGTGCCGGGCCTGATCACGCTGTGGGACAAGACGCTGGGCACATCGTTCGAGGTCAGGGGGATCTGCGCGCTCAGTTCGCAGCCGTTCCTGCTCAACACCGCCAATCCCGACATCAAGTCGATCAGGGATTTCGGCGAGCGCGACCGCATCGCCGTGCCTTCGATCAAGGTATCGGTGCAGGCAGTGCTGCTGCAGATGGCGGCGGCTGCGACTTTCGGCGAGGAAAACTACGCCAGGCTCGATCCGCTGACGGTATCGATGTCGCCGCCGGATGCGACCATCGCCATGCTCAGCGGCGCCGGCGGCATCACCTCGGCCTTCAGCGTGCCTCCGTTCCAGTTCCAGCAACTGGCGCAGAAGAATATTCATACCGTGCTTTCGTCGTTCGACGTGCTGGGGCCGCATACTTTCACGGTGGCATGGACCTCGGCGCGCTTTCGCAAGGACAATCCCGAGCTCTACGGCGCATTCCTGGATGCGGTGAAGGAAGCGACCGCGATCATTGCGGCCGATCCGAAAGGGACCGCACAAAGCTGGATCGACGATACCGGTTCAAAGCTGCCGCTCGAGATGGTGACGAAAGTGGTCACCGGCCCCAATGTCCAATGGACCATGACGCCGGCGGCGACGATGAAGTTCGCAAAATTCATGCACAAGGTCAGCACCACCAAGCATGAACCTGCGTCGTGGAAAGACATGTTCTTTCCGGAGATCGGCAATCTCAACGGCAGTTGATGCGTCGTCCTAGCCCGGCAGCATCCGCTGCATGATGCGGTCGCGGTAGATGAAGAGGTGGGCCAGTGCCGCCGCCACGTGGATGCCGATCACGACCAGCAGCGCCCATTCCGCTATTTGATGCAAGCCGTCGATCGCCTTGCCGGCCGCCTCATTCCCGGACGACAGCATCGGCATCGGGAGGAGATAGAAGTAGGACACCGACCAGCCGCGAAATGACGCGAACAGCCAGCCGGTCACGGTTGTCGCCAGCACCAGAACGTAGAGCAGCCAGTGCACGGCCTCCGAGCTCAGCCGTTGCCATCGCGGAAGCGAGGGCTCGGGCGTCACCGGATGGGTCAGCCGCCAACCCAATCTCAGAACGATCAGCAACAGGATGGTGATGCCGAACGAGATATGAAAGGTCATCGGCGCACCCGGCTTCATATTGCGATGCAGATCCGGCATCAGCCAGCCGATCGGATATTGCACCAGCAGCAGCGCCACGACGAGCCAATGGAAGACCTTGGCCGTGGTCCCGTATTGCAAACGATCGGTCATCAGGTTCCGGCTCTTTTCTGGGAGTTTTGAGTGTAATTCCAATCGCGAAGCGCGCGACGCGCGGTTTTGCATCAGGGCTGGAAGGGTCGCGCCGAGGTGTGCGACATCGGGTTCACGGGTCCAGCGGTGGTGGCGTGATCAGTGGCAGCGGAATTGCTCCCCGGCACCGGGAAGGCGTATCCGACGATGGTCTTGACCACCCAGCGATCGGAGGCCGGCGTCAGCCCGTAACCGACGCCAAAGTTCACGTCAAAAACGCCAAGCTTGAAATCGGTCACCGCAAACAGCGTGTGCTGCTGGTCGGCGAGGCTGGCAAAATTCCCGATCTGGCCGAAGTCGGCGTAGTATTCGAGCCCGACGGATAGATCAGGGCCGACCTTGCGCGCGACGCGCGCCGCGGGCGCAAAGTCCGCTTGGCCATATTTTCCGAAGCCGATGTCCACGATCGGGTTGACGATGAATTCCCAGTCGGCGTTGCGGACGCCGATGATGGGGCGGATCTCCATCGCGAACCGCGTCTGCGCGAATTTCGGCGTCTCGTTGCTGAACTCGAAATTGATGCCGTAGAAGAAGTTGCGCTGCTCGGCATTGGGCGAGACGAACAGGGTGCGCAGCTTGAAGGAATCGGACAGGAATTGCCGGTCCTGGACCGCGAAGGGCAGATAGAGCCCGACCTCCCACCAGTCGGTGATGCCATAGGCGAATTCAGGCGTGCCGTTGAGGCTGTGGTTGGAGACGAGGCCGCCGGGAAACGGCGGATCCTTCAGGCCGAGCGCCACATAATTGAGATGCTGCTGGATCGTGAATTGCCCGGGAGCAGCGATGCCGGCGTTATAGACCTGGATTTCGTCGGTGGCCTTTGCGGGTCCGCCCGGCAGCGCCAAGAGCGCCGCTCCAAGCACAAGATGGAATCCAAATCCGGTTTTCAAACCTCGTTTCATCATGGCTTTCCGCCTGACTAGGCCGCGCCGATCAAAATCCCGACCGCCAGCACGATGGCGCCGCCGAGCACGATCTGGAACACCGCCTGCAGGAACGGCGTGTCCATGTAGCGCGAGCGGATGAAGGCGATCGCCCACAATTCGAAGAATACCACGACGCCGGCGATCCCGGTCGCGATCCAGAACGCGTTGTCCCAGGAATCCGGCACCAGATAGGGCATGGAATGGCCGAGGCCGCCGAGCGCCGTCATCACGCCGCTGGCCGCGCCGCGCAGCCACGGCGATCCGCGCCCGGTCAGCGAGCCGTCATCGGACAACGCCTCCGCAAAGCCCATGCTGATGCCGGCGCCGATCGAGGCGGCAAGGCCGACCAGAAAGGTCTGCCAGTTCTGGTGGGTCGCGAAGGCGGCGGCGAACAGCGGCGCCAGCGTCGAGACCGACCCGTCCATCAATCCGGCGAGGCCCGGCTGGACATATTGCAGCACGAACATCCGCCGCCGCGTCTTGTCCTCTTCCGCGCGCACATCCGGACTGAGAATCTGGTCGGTCAGCTTGATCGCGAGCTTCTCATGACCCTTCTCTTCTTCGGCAAGATCGCCGAGCAACCGGCGCACGCCGACATCCTCGGCCTGTTCGGCGGCCTTGATGTAGAATTGCTCGGCCTGCAGTTCCATCGTCTCGACTTCCTTGCGGATGGTGTCGAGCGGCAGGTTTTTCGTCAGCCAGATCGGGCGCCGGCGCAAAAATCCGCGGACGTCCTCGCGGCGGATCGGCGGCAGATGGGCGCCGAAACGCTGTTCATACATCTCAAGCAAGCGGTGGCGATGGCCGCGCTCCTCCTCGGCCATCTCCTCGAACAGTTTTGCCGAATCCGGATAGCGTTCGGTGAGGTCTTCCGCAAAGCTCATATAGATGCGGCTGTCTTCCTCTTCGGAAGAGATCGCAACGGCCAGCACCTCGCGCTCGGTCAGATCGGCAAAATTCTTCACGGGTGGCGCCTTTTCCACAATTTAGAATAGTTCTAAATTTTATAACGGGTGGATGTCCCACGGTCAAATCTCCCGGCCAGCGACGGCAGGGTCGATCCCGGGACAAAACGGCGTTAGACGGACGGAACCCAGTGGTCCCGGGCTCGTTCGAGTTCCTGCTGCATGGGCCGAAAACCGGGGATGCCATGGACAAGGTCAAATACCGTCTCAACGATCCGCGGCTGGCGCCGCGCCGGACCAAGCTCGAGATACCGGGCTGGGCCGGCAAGCGCGAACCGCGCGCGGACGGATCGCGTGAACAGGTGTGGCACTGCGTTCCGTTCTCGGAAGGCGCGCAATACGGGATCGAACTGTTTTATCCCTACGACTTCGAACTCCACGTCAGCACCAGGGACGGCCATTTGATTTTCGAAGCCGATTGGGGCGAGCCCCCGGATGGCTCGGCGCAGTGGCCGCCGTTCCGGAACTTCGGCGACAATTTCTACACCTACCAGATCCTGCTCGACCTCAAGGTCGAGAAAGGCATGGCGATCCGCACCGAACCGCATCCGCGATTCTATACCGACCGCACCGACACCGTGCCGATCGCCGTGCCGGCGCTGGTGCGCAATTGGTGGCCGATGCTGTTCTTCACCGTGTTCAAGGCGCCGGCCGAGGGCCGCACCCACATTTTCAGGCCGAACGAGCCGTTCGCGCAGATCATGGTGATCCCCGAAGAGGCCAATTTCGAACTCGAGCAGATGGGCGAGGAGGAATCGGCCGAACGCGAGCTGCAGGCGCGGCGCATCTATCAAAGCCGGCCGACGCTTTCGGCCGGGACCGAGTGGACATCTTCAACCGATACCGTGTTCGACGGCACCTATCGGCACCTGCATCGCGCCGCGAAGGAAAAAGCCCGCCACGACTAGAGCATGATCCGGAAAAGTGGGTCCGGTTTTCCTCTAGCGACAAAAAACAGGACCGCGATGGGTCCTGTTTTTCATCATCCGATGGCGCGCGGTCTCAATAGTCGCGGCGGTAGAAGCTGTGATGGTGATGGTGGTGATGATGATGGTGGTGATAGCGACGGTATCGGGGCGGCACCACGACGATGCGGGGCTCCTCGTAATATCGGCGATATTGGCTGTGGTGATGATGGTGGTGGTGATGATGGGGATAGTACTGCGCCACCTGGACATTGCCCTCGGTTGACGAAACAGGCGCGGATTCGTCGATCGCCTGCAGCAGGGCCGCCGCGTTCGCGATCGGCTCCAGCAAGTCGGCGTATGAATTGGCCCGCAAGACGTCGGTCGGGGCCGGCGCGGGCGCTGCTTCCGAAGCGCCAAATGTTCCAAGCGACGCCACCGCTCCCAAGAGTCCAGCGATCTTCTTATCCATAACCACTCCTCCAATTCATCGATCCCGGACATAAAGCCGGTATTCCGCAACGCCAGGCGCTGCTGAAGGTTCCTCGCTAGGGATGGATTACGCCTTTTCGGAGTCGTCCCGGTGGCGAAGATTTATGGCGCCGCCTGCTTCAAAAACTGCAGCAACAGCCGGCCAACCTCGGCCGGCTGCTCCTGTTGCACCCAATGGCCGGCGCCATCGACCAGATGGCAGCCGATCATGTTGCTGCAGGCCCTGGTCTGCATCGCCTCATAGACGCCGGGACGCTGATAGGTGCCCCAGTCCTGCTTGCCCGAGATGAAGCAGGACGGCACGTCGATGGTTCGGCCCGAATATGTTTGCAGTTCGGACATGAACGCGCCGGAGGTGCCGCAGCGATACCATTGCAGGCCGCCCTGGAATCCGGTGCGGCCATATTCGGCGCTGTAGAACGACAGCTCGCTGTCGGGCAGCCACTGGTTGGCGGCGATCGACGCCGCATCGGGCATCTCCTCCGCGACCGTCGCCGCCATGTCCTTCGCAAGATCCATCACATAATAGGTCGGCAGCTTTGCCAGTTCGCCGGCGGACCACGACTGGAGCGGATAGGGCGTGTTGTCTTTCCAGTCCGCGCTCTTGTGATGATAATAGCCGCGCAGGAAATCATGCACGCCCTGCGGCGCGCGATGCATGTCGGCGTTGGCCTCGCGTGTCGAGTAGTACCATTGATAGTGTTTGCGCGGGCGCGGCAGGCCTGCGAGTTCGCGGTGCACCGGATCTTCCGGCGCCGGTTTGGCCGGCGCATCCGCGGTGTTGAAGGGCAGCAGCGGCGCGCCCGCGAACGGCGCGCTCATCAGCGCGACCGAGCGAAACACGTCGGGCCGCACCAGCGCGCACCAGGCGGCGACCGATGAGCCGAAATCATGCCCGATCACGGCATCGACCTGCCGGTAGCCGAACGCGGACACCAGCCCGAGCGCGTCGCGCACCAGATTGAGCAGCCGGAACGAGTTGAGATCGCCGTCGTAACTCGCATCCCACCCGGTGGTGCGGCCATAGCCGCGCTGGTCCGGCGCGATGACGTGATAACCGCTGGCCGCGAGCGCCGGCATCACCTTGCGCCAGCTGAAGGCCAGTTCCGGAAAGCCGTGCAGCAGCAACAGGCAGGGCCGGCCGGGTGTCTCGAAGCCGGCCTCGAGCACATGCATGCGCAGGCCGTTGATGTTTTCGACGTAGCGCGAGCGGATGGTGGGCGGGAGCGGGATGTCGGGGAGGGAGGTCATGTTGTTTCCTCGTCATGGCCGGATCTATTCCGGCCATCCACGTCTTCTTATGCGGCGCGACTGTAAAGACGTGGATATCAGGGACAAGCCCGGGCATGACGGAGTGTCGGATGCGAGGTGCCCTTACCCTCCCTGGAGGCAACGCGCGGCGCGCTTTGCCCTCTGGACACGAACCGGCAGCAACGTCCAAACTCGCCAAAAAACAGAGGAGCGCCTCCGATGCCAATTATCGATTCCCAGGTCCATGCCTATGAGGCCAACACGCCGAAGCGGCCCTGGAACAGCGTGCCGAACTGGCCCGATCATGTCACCGGTGACGAGATGGTGGCGGCAATGGACAAGGTCGGCGTCGACGGCGCGATCTTCATCTCCGCCTTTTCGATGTACCGCTACGACGCCAGCTATGCCCTGGAGGTGCAACGGGCCCATCCCGGCCGGTTCGGCATCGTCAAGCCGGTCGACCCTGATGATCCCGATGTGGCCGATGTCGTCGCCGACTGGAAGAAGACGCCGGGCACGGTCGGAATCCGCATCATGATGACCAAGGAGGCCAAGCGCGATCCGGAGCACCCGGGGATCGACCGGATCGCGCGCGCGGCCGTTCACCACGATTTTCCGGTCAACATGCTCTGCTGGGGCAATCTGGAAGCGGGCGCTTCGGTCATCGATCGCCATCCCGATACGCGATTCATCCTCGACCATCTCTGCATCCTGCAGCCGCGCACCCCTCCCGCGCCGCCAGAGCCCTGGGCCGACCTTCCAAAAGTGCTGGAACTCGCGAGGCGGCCGAATGCGGTGATCAAGGTCAGCGGCGCCTGCACGCTGTCGCGGGAGCCGTATCCCTACCCAGACATCTGGGATCCGCTGGCCCGGGTGTTCGACGCCTGGGGTATCGATCGCTGTTTGTGGGGCACCGACTGGACGCGTGCGTTCGCCGTGGTCAACTACGAGCAGGCCGTCAAGCCCTTCGTCAAGACTGACCGCCTGAGCGCTACCGAGCGGGCAATGTTGATGGGCGGTGCCTGTGCCAAGGCCTACGGCTGGTCACCGACGAAAAATTAGCTCCGGCCGGCACGTGCGCGCTACGCCTTCGCGGCCTTCGGCCAATACTTGTCGCGCAGATGCCGCTTCACCAGCTTGCCGGTCGGGGTGCGCGGCAGTTCAGCCTCGAAGTCGATGCTCCTGCGGGCATTTGATCGGCGACAGATGCTTTCGGCAGAACACGATCAGTTCGGCCTCGAGCTCCTTGCCGGCCCTGGCCATGTCGTGCGGCTGCACCACCGCCTTGACCTCTTCGCCCATCTCCTCGTTCGGCACGCCGAACACCGCGACGTCGGCGACATCGGGATGGGTGATCAGCACGTCCTCGGTTTCCTGCGGATAGATGTT
Source organism: uncultured Alphaproteobacteria bacterium (assembly GCA_963738765.1). Lineage (GTDB taxonomy): Bacteria > Pseudomonadota > Alphaproteobacteria > Rhizobiales > Xanthobacteraceae > Bradyrhizobium. The sequence goes on from CAVTYA010000027.1 coordinate 415,761, forward strand.
CACGCCGCCGGAGATGATCATGTAGGTCTTGCGGTCGGTGAGATAGAGAAAGCCCTCGTCGTCGAGGTAGCCGACGTCGCCGAGCGTCGACCAGCCCTTGTCGTTGTAGGCGCGCTTCGTCTTCTCGGGATCGTTGTGATAGGTGAAAACCGGCGCGTCGGCAAAATACACCGTGCCGATCTGGCCCACAGGGGCTTCCTGATCGTTCTCGTCGAGAATCTTGATCTTGCCGACCACGGCGCGGCCGACGGTGCCGCGATGGGTCAGCCATTGCTGCGAGGTCGAGACCGTGACGCCGTTGCCTTCGGAGCCGGCGTAATATTCGATCAGGATCGGCCCCCACCATTCGATCATTTTTGCCTTGACGTCGACCGGGCAGGGCGCGGCGGCGTGGATCGCGCCGATCAGCGAGGAGACGTTGTAGCGCGTGCGGACTTCCTCGGGCAGTTTCAGCATCCGCACGAACATGGTCGGCACCAGCTGCGACTGGGTGATCTTGTGCTTCTCGACCAGCTTCAGAAATTCCTCGGCGTCGAAGGATTCCATGATCACGGAGGTGCCGCCGAGCGTGATCGCCATCATGTTGAAGCGCAACGGCGCGGCGTGATAGAGCGGCGCCGGCGACAGATAGATGCTGTCGGCCGTCATGCCGCACATGTCGGCGCAGAGAATTTTCAGGAACGGGTTCGGAAGGTCGATCGGATTGTTTTCGGATTGCCGCTTGATGCCCTTGGGCCGTCCGGTCGTGCCCGACGAATACAGCATGTCGTAGCCGGCGACCTCGTCCGAGATCGGCGTGGTCGGCTGCGCCAGTGTCTCCTTGTCCCAGGAGCGAAAACCCGGCAGCGGTTCGTCGACCATGTAGAACAGCGGTTCGCCGGCTTCGCCCTTGACCAGGCCCTTGATCTGCTCGGCGCATTTCGGCGAGGTGATGACGAGCTTGGCGCCGCAGTCCTTGACGATGTAGGCGATCTCGTCCTGGGTCAGGTAACGGCTGATCGCGGTGTAATAGAGCCCGGCGCGCTGCGCCGCCCAGCAGATCTCCATGAACGCCAGCCGGTTTTCCATCAGGAACGCGATGTGGTCGCCGGCCTTCAGCCCGAGCGAACGAAACAGCTGCGCGCCCTGGTTCGAAAGTTCATCGAGCTCGCGATAGGTGATCGCCTTGCCGCTGCCGGCCATCTGATAGGCGATCTTGTCGGGCTGGGTGCGGGCGTGGATGGACGGGTGGGTCATGGGGGAGTTTCTGCTCGCTGTCGCGAAGCTGGAGTGCGTGCCCCGGATGCTGCGCAGCGCGTAAGCGGTGACGCTGCTGATCTCGGAGCCATTGCACGTCGTATGGGTCCCGGCTGCAAGCGCGCGGAGAGCGCGCATCGCGTCCGGGACGACGAGAGCTCTTACAGCCGCTCCACGATCGTCACATTCGCCATGCCGCCGCCTTCGCACATGGTCTGCAGGCCGTAGCGCTTGTTGCGCTGCTTCAGCGCGTTGACCAGCGTGGTCATCAGCTTGGTGCCGGAGCCGCCGAGGGGATGGCCGAGCGCGATGGCGCCGCCGTTGACGTTGAGCCGTGCCGGATCGGCGCCGGTGGTCTTCAGCCACGCCGTCGGCACCGAGGCAAAGGCTTCGTTGACCTCGAACAGGTCGATGTCGTCGATCGACATGCCGGCCTTCTTCAGCGCGCGCTCGGTGGCGGGCAGCGGCGCTTCCAGCATGATCACGGGATCGCCGCCCATCATGGTCATGTGATGGATCCGCGCCATCGGCTTGACGCCGAGCGACTTCAGGCCCTTTTCGTTGACGACCATCACGCCGGAGGCGCCGTCGCAGATCTGGCTGGCGCTGGCGGCGGTGAGCTTGCCGTTCTCGGCGATCAGCTTGACGCCGCGGATGCCGTCGAGGCTGGCATCGAAGCGGATGCCTTCGTCGATATGATGGGTGTCGGTCGAGCCGTCGGCGCGGGTGATCTGCAGCGGAACGATCTCGTCCTTGAAACGGCCGGCTTGCGTCGCGGCAATCGCGCGCTGGTGGCTGTTGTAGGCGTACTCGTCGAGTTCGTCTTTGGAGAGGCCGTATTTCTCCGCCATCATTTCGGCGCCGGTGAACTGGCTGAACATGATGTTCGGATAGTGCTTCTCGATGCCCGGGCTCTTGTAATGGCCAAAGCCGTTCTTGGCCGGCAGCGACGACGGCAGTCCCCATCGGCACCCGCGTCATGGATTCGACGCCGGCGGCGATCACGCACGTCCATGGTGCCGCGACATCACGGCCTGCGCCGCGAAATGCAGCGCCTGCTGCGACGAGCCGCACTGGCGGTCGATCGAGGTGCGCCGGCACGCTCTCCGGCAGCTTCGAGGCCATCACCGCGTTGCGCGCGATGTTGTTGGACTGCTCGCCGGCCTGCATCACGCAGCCCATGATGACGTCTTCGATCTGCGCGGGATCGGCGCCGGTGCGCTCGACCAGCGAATCCAGCACGGAAGCGGCGAGATCGGCCGGATGCCAGCCGGCGAGGCGTCCTCCCTTGCGGCCGCCGGCGGTGCGTGCGGTGGCGACGATATAGGCCTCGGCCATGTCTGTTCTCCCTGATTGTTATTGGATGGCATTTGAAAGTTGGGCCGGATTTAAGGGGGGCGACGGGATTTAGTCAATCAATCAATTAACTCTTGAGTGCAGCCGCGTCATGCGGCTTATGTGCGGCCGGATTTCCGGGCTTTGCAGGACCCGGCAGCGACTTTGGCAGTAATGGGATCACAGTTGAATACCAGCGTACCGACGAGGCTTCCGGGCGGCAGAAATACCACCGCCGACAAGCTGCTTGTGGCGGCCAGCGAGCTGATGATCGAGCGCTCCTCGATCGAGGTGTCGCTGTCCGACATCGCGCAGAAGTCCGGCGTCAACGCCGCGCTGGTGAAATATCATTTCGGCAACAAGGACGGGCTGTTGCTGGCGCTGTTGGCGCGCGACGCCGCCACCGAAATGTCGGAGCTCGAATATCTGCTGGCGCAGCCGATCTCGCCGACCGCAAAGCTGCGTCTGCATATCGGCGGCATCATCCGCGCCTATCACCAGTTCCCCTATATGAACCGGCTGATCCATTATCTGCTGCACGAGAGCAGCGCGGACGCCGCCGACGAAGTGTCGAAATTCTTCGTCGCGCCCTTGCTGGATTTTCATCGCCGGCTGCTCGCCGAAGGCATCCAGGCCGGCGAGTTCCGCAACATCGATCCGGTGCTGTTCTACACCAGCCTGATCGGCGCCTGCGATCATCTGTTCTTCGGCCGCCACGCGATGTCGCGCGCCACCGGCGTCGGCCCCGTCACCGACGAGGTCTGCCGCGAATACGTCAAGCATATGGAAGCGCTGATCTGCGGCGGCATGCTGAACTCAAACGACGGCAAGGTTGCCGCAGCCGAATAACAATTTCGAAGTCTAGAGAAGAAACGCCCAAGGAAAGGTTTTAAAATGCAGTTGAAAGACGTTGCCGTTCTCATCACCGGCGGTGGTTCCGGCCTCGGCGCCGCCACCGCGCGCGCCATGGCCGCCAAGGGCGCCAAGATCGGCGTGATCGACCAGAACAAGGAAAACGCCGAGAAGGTCGCCGCCGAAGTGAAGGGCGTTGCGCTCCACGCCGACGTCACCGACGAGGAACAGATCAAGGCCGCGATCGCCAAGGCCGAAGCCGCCCACGGCATCGCCCGCGTGCTGATGAACTGCGCCGGCATCGGCGGTTCGCAGCGCATCGTCGGCAAGGACGGCGTCTATCCGCTGGCGAAGTTCGTCCGCATCATCAACGTCAACCTGATCGGCACCTTCAACGTGCTGCGTCTGTTCGCCGAGCGTCTCGCAACGGAAGCCCCGATCGGCGAAGAGCGCGGCGTCGCCATCAACACCGCGAGCGTCGCCGCCTATGAAGGCCAGATCGGCCAGATCGCCTATTCGGCATCGAAGGGCGGCGTCGTCGGCCTGACGCTGCCGGCGGCGCGCGACCTCGCCAGCCTCAAGATCCGCGTCAACACCATCGCGCCCGGCCTGTTCCTGACGCCGCTGCTGATGGGATTGAACGAGGAAGCCCGCAAGAGCCTGGGCGCCCAGGTGCCGCATCCGGCCCGGCTCGGCGATGCCTCGGAGTACGGCAACCTCGCGGTTCACATCGTCGAGAACCCGATGCTGAACGGCGAGACCATCCGCCTCGACGGCGCCATCCGCATGGCGCCACGGTAGTTGTTGGTCGCGGATAAACCTCCGCGGGGGTCGTCCCGGCGAAAGCCGGGACGACGATGAGTAGGAGCGCTTCGTGACTCAACCGCTGCTGATCGAACACGATGACGGGGTCGACCGGGTGACGCTCAATCGCCCGGACAGCCTCAACGCGCTCAATCCTGAGATGATCGACGCGCTCAACGTCTATTTCGAAGGCCTGCAGCGCAACCGTTCCACCCGCGTGGTGGTGCTCAAAGGCGCCGGCGCGTCGTTTTGCGCCGGGCTCGATCTCAAACACGCGATGGCGCGCCGTGCCGGGCAGCAGGAACCGCCCGGGGTCACCGAGTCGCTGGATTCGCAGCGCCGCATCGCCGACATCGTGATGCTGATGCGGCGCTGTCCGCAGCCGATCATCGCGCTGGTGCAGGGCGCTGCGCCGGCGGCGGTTTTGCGCTGGCGCTGGCGGCCGATATCCGCATCGCGACGAGATCGGCGCGGATGAACTGCGCCTTCATCAAGCTCGGCCTCGGCGGCTGCGACATCGGAACCAGCTATTTCCTGCCGCGGCTGGTCGGCGTGTCCGTCGCCTCCGAACTGATCCTGACCGGGCGCTTCATCGACGCCGAGCGCGCACTTGCCGTCGGCCTCGTCTCCGAGGTCGTCGAGGAAGGCGGGCTTGACGCCGCCGCCGAGCCTTACGTCGACGCGATGATGACGGCCTCGCCGGTGGGCTTAAGGCTGTCCAAGGAATGCCTCAATATGAGCGTCGATGCCGGATCGATTGAAGCCGTGATCGCGATGGAAGATCGCAATCAGGTACTGTGCAGCCGCTCGGAAGATTTTGGCGAAGGCATCAGGGCCTTTCTGGAGAAGCGAAAGCCTGTCTATATCAGAAGATAATACGAGGATCCGAAAAGGACCTGAATTCCGGGAGACGCAATATGAGTGGGAATGCCGCCGCGGTGCTGACGAAGCCGGCCTTTCGCAAGATCGAATGGCTGGCGCGCGACATCGCGGTCGAGCGACGGCCCGACGGCGTCGTCGTGCTGAAGTCGCGGATTCCGCTGCAGGCTTACGACAAGCATATTCCGGCGTCGCTGGCGAAATGGGCAAAGCAGGCGCCGGATCGCATCTGGCTGGCGCAGCGCGCCGGCGCCGAGCGGCAATGGCGCAAGCTGTCCTACGGCGAGGCCAAGCGCACCGTCGATGCGCTGACGCAGGGTCTGCTCGATCTCGGGCTCGAAGCGGGCCGTCCCGTCGCGATCCTGTCGGGCAATTCGATCGAGCATGCGCTGATGACGCAGGCGGCGATGCAGGCGCGGTTTCCGGCGGCACCGGTGTCGCCGGCCTATTCGCTGATGAGCCAGGATCACGTCAAGCTGAAATATCTGTTCGACCTGATCAAGCCGGCCGTGGTGATGGTGCAGGACGGCCCGACCTTCGAGAAGGCGTTGAAGGCGCTCGATCTCACCGGCGTCACCGTCGTTCACGTCGCGCGGCCCTGTGCGGGCATCAAGAGCGTCTCCTTTGCCGATCTTGCGGCAACGCCGGTCACGGATGACGTCGAAACGTCGATCGCAAAAATCACGCCCGACACCGTCGGCAAGCTGCTGTTCACCTCCGGCTCGACCGGGATGCCCAAGGCCGTCATCAACACGCAAGCGATGATGTGCGCCAATGCGGCGATGATGATGCAGGTGCGGCCGCGCGACCCGAACGGACCGATCGCGACCGTGCTCGACTGGATGCCGTGGAATCACACCATGGGCGGCAATGCCGCGTTCCATCCGGTGCTGGTCGACGGCGGCACGCTCTATATCGACGACGGCCGGCCGATGCCGGGCCTGATCGAGGAGACCTTGCGAAACCTGCGCGAGATCTCGCCGACCTATTACGCCAACGTGCCGGCCGGTTACGCGGCGCTGGCGGCGGCGATGGAAAAGGACGACGCGCTGTGCCGCAGCTTCTTCAAGAATCTCTGCCATCATGGCCTATGGCGGCGCGCGGCTGCCCGACGATCTCTATGACCGGATGCAGGCGCTCGCGGTGCGCACCACCGGCGAGCGCATCGTGTTCTATACCGGCTGGGGCTCGACCGAGACCGCGCCGACCTCGACCGGCACCTATTGGGACACCGAGCGCGTCGGCCTGATCGGGCTGCCGTTCCCCGGCGTCGAACTGAAGATGGTGCCGTGCGGCGCGAAATACGAATTGCGGCTGCGCGGCGTCAACGTCACGCCCGGCTATTTCGGCCAGCCCGATCTCACCAGCAAGATGTTCGACGAGGAAGGCTTTTACTGCATCGGCGATGCCGGCGTGTTCGTCGATCCCCAGGATCCCCTGCAGGGCATCATCTTCGCCGGCCGCGTGGTCGAGGATTTCAAGCTGACCACCGGCACCTTCGTCCATGTCGGCTCGCTGCGCACCGATGCGATCGCGGCCGCAACGCCGGTGGTGCAGGACGCGCTGGTGGCCGGACAGGATCGTCCGTTCATCGGGCTGCTGGCCTGGCCCAATCTGCACGCCTGCCGGCAGATCGTCGGCAATCCCGATGCGACCTATGAGGATGTCGTCAAGCATCCCGAGGTGCTGGCCTGCCTCAAGCGCGGCCTGCAGGCGCACAATTCATCGACGTCGGGCGCCAGCAGCATGCGTATCGCGCGCGCCATGCTGATGGTCGAGCCGGCCTCGATCGACGGCAACGAACTCACCGACAAGGGCTACATCAACCAGCGCGCCGGGCTCGAGCGCCGCGCCGCGCTGGTGGAGCAGCTGTATGCCGAGCATCCGGGCGAGGACGTGATTGTGCTGCAATGAAGACACCCCTCGTCGTCGTCCCCGCGAACGCGGGGACCCATACGCCGAGGCCTATCGATGTAAGGCTGGAGCTAGTTCCGAGTTAAAACACAAACGCCGGTGGTTATGGGTCCCCGCTCCCGTGCGCAATTGCGCACTAGGCGGGGACGACGAACCAGAGAGATACCCTCAAACGCAACCCGAGTAACACGCCATGAACTTCGATTTCTCCGACGACCAAAAACAGCTGCGCGACGAGGCGCGGAAATTCCTCACCGAAAAATGCCCGCCGAAGGCGGTGCGCGCCGTGCTCGACGGCAAGGCGCCCTACGACAAGGAGTTGTGGAAGGGCCTCGCCGAGATGGGCTTTCTCGGCGTCGCGATCCCCGAGGAATTCGGCGGCGCGGGCGCCGGCCATCTCGAACTCTGCGTGATCGCCGAGGAAATGGGCCGCGCGCTGGCGCCGGTGCCGTTCTCGTCGACGGTCTATCTCGCCGCCGAAGCGCTGCTGATCGCCGGCAGCGACGCGCAGAAGCAGAAATGGCTGCCGAAGATCGCCTCCGGCGAGGCGATCGGCACGCTGGCGCTGTTCGAGGGCAAGGGCAATCCGTCGCCGAAGGCGATCAAGCTTGCGGCCTCCGGCGGCATGCTCAACGGCGTGAAGAAGCCGGTCGCCGATGGCGCGATCGCCGATTTCGCCATCGTCGCCGCGCGCACCGGCTCGAGCGGGCGCGATACCGATATCTCGCTGTTCCTGGTCGACCTGAAGGCCGGCGGCGTCGAGGCGAAGGCGCTGACCAATCTCGATCCGACCCGCGGCCAGGCCGAACTCACCTTCAAGAACTGCCAAGGCCGAGCCGCTCGGTGCGGCCGGCGAAGGCTGGAGCATCCTGTCGCAGGTGCTCGACCGCGCCGCGGTGCTGATGGCGTTCGAGCAGGTCGGCGGCTCCGACCGCGCGCTGGAGATGGGCCGCGACTATGCGCTCGACCGTATCGCCTTCGGCCGGCCGATCGGCTCGTTCCAGGCGGTCAAGCACATGCTCGCCGACATGTATGTCTCGGCGACGCTGGCGCGCTCGAATTGCTATTACGGCGCCTGGGCGCTCTCGACCAACGCGTCGGAACTGCCGGAAGCCGCCGCCGCCGCGCGCATCAGCGCGACGCAGGCGTTCCAGCACTGCGCCAAGAACAACATCCAGGTCCATGGCGGCATGGGTTTCACCTGGGAGTTCGACTGCCACATGTACTACCGCCGCGCCAACGCGATCGCGCTCGGGCTCGGCAGCCTGTCCTATTGGGAAGACGCGCTGATCGACCGCATGCGCAAGAAGAACGCGGCGTAACGAGCGTCGTCACCGGTGCGTCAGCGAAGCGGAACCCATACGCCGGGCAAGTGACGTTGGATGACGATCGGATCGGGTTACGCTTGTCGGTGGCTATGGATCCCTGCTCCGCAGGGACGACGAGCGAGGAAGATCGCCATGAACTTCGATGACACCCCGCAGGAAGCCGCGTTCCGCGCCGAGGCCAAGGCCTGGATCGCGCGCCAACGCGCCGAAGCAGTACGAGGAGGAACTGCGCAAAGTCCTCGCTCGGCCGCACCGCAGCTCAAGGGCGCCAACATCCTCGAGGTCGCAAAAGCCTGGCAGAAGAAGAAGGCCGATGCCGGCTGGGCCTGCCTGCACTGGCCGAAGGAATATGGCGGCCGCGGCGCGTCGCCGATCGAGCGCGTGATCTGGCAGCAGGAAGAGGGCGCGTTCGGCAAGCTCTCCGGCATGTTCATCATCGGCCACGGCATGTGCGGCCCGACCATGATGGCGTTTGCCGGCGAGGAGCAGAAGCGCAAATATCTGCCGCCGCTGGCGTCGGGCGAAAAGATCTGGTGCCAGCTGTTTTCCGAGCCCGCCGGCGGCTCCGACGTCGCGGGGCTGCGCACCCGCGCCGAGAAGAACGGCGACGACTGGATCATCAACGGCCAGAAGATCTGGACCTCGGGCGCGCACTATTCGGACTACGGCATCCTGCTGACCCGCACCGATCCCAACGTGCCCAAGCACAAGGGCCTCACCATGTTCTTCCTGGACATGAAGAGCCCAGGCGTCGAGGTGCGGCCGATCAAGCAGGCCAGCGGCCAGTCCGACTTCAACGAGGTCTATTTCACCGACGTGAAGATTCCGGACTCGCAGCGGCTCGGCGCCGTCAATGACGGCTGGAACGTGTCGCTGACCACGCTGATGAACGAGCGCATGTCGATCGGCGCCGGCGTCTCGACCGGCTTCCCGGAGCTGTTCGAGTTCTGCAGCAGCCTGATGCTGGAGGACGGCCCGGCGATCGACGACCGCGGCGTGCGCTCGAAACTCGCGAACTGGGCGGTGAAGGCGAGCGGGCTGAAATACACCAGCATGCGCGCGATCTCGGCGCTGTCGAAGGGCGAGCGTCCGGGGCCGGAAAATTCGATCGGCAAGCTGGTGGCGGGGTCGATGATGCAGGACGTCGCGACGTACGCGCTCGATCTGCAGGGCGCCGCCGGCGTGCTGAGCGGGCCGGAGGACGCGGAAGTCGCCGGCAAATTCCAGGCGATGCTGCTGCGCGCGCCGGGCACCCGCGTCGAAGGCGGCACCGACGAGATCATGCGCAACATCATCGCCGAGCGCGTGCTCGGCCTGCCCGGCGACATCCGGGTCGACAAGGACGTGCCGTTCAACAAGATCCCGACCAAGGGACGCGCATAAGCCAGCGCGAAAGGAGCGCGCCATGAATTTCGATGACACCCCGCAGGAAGCCGAGTTCCGCGCCTAGGCCCGCAAATGGGTCGACGCCAACGCGCCGAAGCAATTCGAGGCGGAGCTGTCAAAATCCTCGCTCGGCCGCATCCGGCTGGCAGAAGCACGACATGGTCGAGGTCGGCAAGGCCTGGCAGAAGAAGAAGGCCGAGGGCGGCTGGGCCTGCCTGCACTGGCCGAAGGAATATGGCGGCCGCGGCGCCACGCCGATCGAGAAGGTGATCTGGCAGCAGGAAGAGGGCGTCTACGGCAAGCTGACGCAGCCGTTCCAGATCGGCGAGGGCATGTGCGGCCCGACCGTGATGGCGTTCGGCAGCGAGGAGCACAAGCGGCATTATCTGCCGAAACTCGCCTCCGGCGAGGAAATCTGGTGCCAGTTGTTCTCCGAACCGGCCGGCGGCTCCGACGTCGCGGGCCTGCGCACCCGCGCGGAGAAGAAGGGCGACAACTGGATCGTCAACGGCCAGAAGATCTGGACCTCGGGCGCGCATTATTCCGATTACGGCCTCCTGATCACGCGCACCGATCCCAATGTGCCCAAGCACAAGGGACTGACGATGTTCTTCCTCGACATGAAGAGCAAAGGCGTCGAGGTGCGGCCGATCAAGCAGGCCAACGGCATGCAGGAATTCAACGAGGTCTATTTCACCGACGTGGTGATTCCCGATCATCCAGCGGCTCGGCGCGGTCGGCGACGGCTGGAACGTGTCGCTGACCACGCTGATGAACGAGCGCATGTCGATCGGCTCGCGGCTCGCGACCGGTTTTCCCGAGATGTTCGAGTTCTGCTCCAACCTGATGACCGATGACGGGCTCGCGATCGACGATCGCGCCACGCGCTCGAAACTCGCGAGCTGGGCGGTGAAGGCGAGCGGGCTGAAATACACCAGCTACCGCGCGATCTCGGCGCTGTCGAAGGGCGAGCGGCCGGGGCCGGAAAACTCGATCGGCAAGCTGGTCTCCGGCATCGATGCTGCAGGACATCGCGACCTATGCGATGGATCTGCGAAGGCGCGGCCGGCGCGCTTACCGGCGACGCCGAAGAGGAGGCGCGCGGCCAGTTCCAGCAGATGCTGCTGAGTTCGCCGTCGATGCGCATCGCCGGCGGCACCGACGAGATCCTGCGCAACATCATCGCCGAGCGCGTGCTCGGTCTGCCCGGCGATATCCGCGTCGACAAGGACGTGCCGTTCAACAAGATCCCGACCAAGGGACGATGACCATGGACGCCAAGACGCCGAAGCCGCGCTATCGCGGCCGAGGATCGCATCGGCGTGCTCGAGGAGCTGCTGGGCGAACGCTATTCGGTTCGCGCGTTCTCTGCCGCAGCCGGTGCCGCGCGAGACCATCGAGCACATTCTGACCGCGGCGCAGCGCACGGCGTCGTGGTGCAACAGCCAGCCCTGGCAGGTGTTGATCGCCAGCGGCGAGGCCAAGGAACGGTTCCGCAAGGTGATCTATGCCGAGGCCGCTTCCGGCGCCAAGGACGATCATGACTTTCACGCCGCCGCGCGAATATCTCGGCGTCTATCTCGAGCGCCGCCGCGAGAGCGGCTTTCAGCTCTACAACACGCTCGGCATCGCGCGCGGCGACAAGGCGGCCTACGCCAAACAGGCGCTGGAGAATTACAATTTCTTCGGCGCGCCGCATGTCGCCATCATCCACACCGACGAGCCGCTCGGCATTTATGGCGCGATCGATTGCGGCGCCTATGTCGGCAATTTCATGCTGGCGGCGCAGGCGCTCGGCCTCGGCACCATTCCGCAGGCGGCGCTGGCGCGCCATTCCGGCCTGATCCGCCGCCACTTCAAGCTCGCGCGACGACCGCCGCGTGGTCTGCGGCATCTCGTTCGGCTTTGCGGACAATGCCCACAAGGTCAACAGCTACCGCACCTCGCGCGCGAGCGTCGCGGATACCGTGACGTTCGTGGAGGAGTAGGGGTCCTTTCCCTCTCCCACAAGGGGAGATGAGAAGAAATCAAAACCGCGGCGGGCGCTTTTCCGCAAACGCCTTGATGCCTTCCTTGATCTCGGCGCTGCGCATGCTGTCGCGATGGCGCTGATCGGCGGCTTCCTCGTCGAGCTTGCCGCGGGCGAATTCGTTGATGGCGCGCTTCATGCCGCGCATCGCCACCGGCGCGTTGCCGGCGAGGATGCTGGCGAGCCTGTCGACTTCCTCGTCCAGCGATTCCAGCGGCACCATCGCGGTGAGGTAGCCGATCCGCAGCATTTCCGGCGCGCTGATCTTCTGCGCGGTCAGGAACAGTTTCTTGGCATTGTCGGCGCCGAGCCGCGACACGTAGCGCGCGATGCCGCTCTTGTAGTAATGCAGGCCGAGCCGCGCCGCCGGCATGAACATCTCCGAGGTATCGACGCCGATGCGGAAATCGCAGGCCAGCGCCAGATCGGTCGAGCCGCCATAGACGCCGCCATTGAGCCGGCAGATCGTCGGCACGCCAAGATCCTCCAGCCGGTTGACCACGACCTCGAATGCCGAACCGGCGCTCTGCTCTTCCCTGGCGCTGGTCGCGCGCTCGGCGACCGAGTTGAGATCGTAGCCGGCGCTGAAAAGGCGCGGCCGGTGCCGGTCAGCACCAGCACGCGGATGGCGGGATCGGCCTCGATCCGGTCGAACAGTTTCAGCAGGTCGCCGAGGTCTTCCGCCTGCAGCCGGTTCAGATGCTTTGGCCGGTTGAGGCGGATGGTGGCGCGGGCGCCGTGATAGTTCGAGCACCGGCGCGCTGGCCGTCTCGGCGGCGTCAGACATGGTTTTCTCCATTGTTATTTGTTTTCCAGCGCGCGCCGCTTGGCCTCGGCGTCGATGGTTTCGCCGAGATCGGGATGCCGCGCCATCAGCAGGCGGAAGTCGACGAGGTCGAGCACCAGTAGCCTCGACAGCCGGGTGGTGGTGATATTGGCCGAGCGCAGATTGTTGCCGAGCAGCGCCATCTCGCCGAAGAAGGCGCCTTCGCCGAGCGCGACCTTCTTGCCGGGCAAATCGACCTCGACTTCGCCGGCGGCGATGAAGTACATGCAGTCGCCCTGCTGGCCCTTGCGGATGATCATGGTGCGTGGCGGCAGGTCCATCGTCCGCAGCATGTGCGTGACGTCGGCGATCGCGGCCGGGCCGAGAGCGGCGAAGAACGGCACCTTGCTGACCGATTCCCAGGTTTTCAGGAAATTGTCGCGGCGCGTTTCCGCGGCGAATCCGGTGGCGAGAATACCGGTCCAGAGCCCGAACACGCCGAGGCCGCGAGATCATCACCAGCGCCGCCACGATCCGGCCGAGCGGCGTGATCGGCACCACGTCGCCATAGCCCGTCGTCGTCAGCGTCACGACCGCCCACCACAATGCCGCCGGCACGCTGCCGAAGGTGGCCGGCTGGACGTCGTGTTCCAGGAAATATTCGACCACGGAGGCGAGAAACACCACCATCAGGAAGATCACCAGCACGCTGAGCAGCGGGCCGGATTCCAGCACCAGCACGCGGCGCAATTGCCGCAAGCCCGGAATTCCGGGAATCACCTTGAGCGCCCACACGATACTCAGCAGCCACGCGGTCGCGGGATCGACGCCACAGATGATCGCAAGCGGCACCGCGATCGCGCCGGCGGCATCGACCAGCCCGCGCCCCGACAGCGCATAGGCCCATCCGCGCTGCGTCCGCATGGCCTGACGCAGCCGCACCGCCCATTCGAACACGAAATAGGCGAGGCAGGCCCACAGCACCGCATCGACCCAGCGATGCGCCGCCTCGTAGGCGGGGGCGACCGTCAGCGTCACCATCATGCCGACGCCGATCGTCACCGCGACATAGGCGGCCTTGGTCATGTTGCGGCCGGCCGTCGCGATCATGAACTGGGCCAGAGCCGGGTGAACGAGCCGCTTGGACATCGGAGACGGCGCCTGATCGGTGCAAAAATCTGTGAGCGGTCATGCCAAAGCGTAACCGCTTCGGCAAGGTGCCCGCCCCCGGCGAGGCCGTCAACGACGGCCGGAAAACGGCGTTATCGGCGGGGACCGGCCGGCGTTGGGGCGCCGCCACCCGGCAAGGTTGGCAGGAAATTTGCCCGGGATCTGTGAGAATCCCGACAAAACGTCGTTTTTTCACCGTATATCAAAAGATGCCCGCCGATATTACGATGGCAGGTGTGCAGCTGCGGAATCGCTAAAACGTTCACTGGTTAGAATTGGTTGGCTCCCATGGATACGTCCCATCTGGCAGAACACGCCGGAACCGCCGGCGCACTTTTCGCGTCAATCTTCGTGGTCGCGACCACGACGATGCGCACGATGATCCCGCTGCGGGTGTTCGGTATCCTGGCCAACGTCGTGCTGTTCGCGACCGCCATTCCGATCCACAACTACCTGGTGATGGTGGTGCAGGCGTCGATGTTCCTGGTCAATTCGTATCGGCTGCACCAGATGCTGCAGCTCGTTCGCGACGTCAAAAAATCGGTCAACAGCGATCTGTCGATGGAATGGCTGAAGCCGTTCATGACGGAACGCAAATGCGTGGCGGGCGAGGTGCTGTTCTACAAGGACGAGAAGGCCGAAGACATGCTCTATATCGTCAGCGGCCGCTTCCGCCTGGTCGAGTCCGGCATCGAATTGCCGGTCGGCGCCATCGTCGGCGAACTCGGCATGCTGTCGCCGTCGAACACGCGAACCCAGTCGCTCGAATGCATCGAGGCCGGCCTCATCCTGAGCGTCAGCTACAGCAAGGTCGAGGAACTTTACGTGCAGAACCCCGCCTTCGGCTTCTACTTTCTTCGTCTCTCCAGCGCCCGGCTGTTTCAGAACCTCGACGCGGTGGAAAAGCGGCTGGCCCAGCAGATCGCGAAAAGCGAGCGGCTGGCCCAGCAGATCGCGAAAAGCGCCGAAGCGAAGCCGGCTTGAATACCGGGAGCGTGAGAGTGTCAGACGACGGCGTTCTGTCTTCGCTGCGTTATCTGTTCGCCGATCTGATCGGCGAGGAGGACGATACGCCGCCGTTTCTTCCCGAGGGCTTGCCGGAAGCGGTCGCGCCGGCGGCCAGCGACGCCATTCACATGCTGATCGACTATCAGAGCACGGCCTACGCGCAGCTCTATGTCGACCGGCTGAAACGGTTCGTCGGCCGCCGCGGCGTCGATGACGCGATGCTGGGCGAGATCGCGCGGCTGATGGCTGCGCGCATGAGCTATGAAGATCCGATCCGGATCGCGCAATTGAAGCTCGCCGAAATCACCGACGCCGCCGGCCAACCGCAGCCGCAATCGACCCGCGATGTCAGGAAGTTCCGGCTCGATGAGCTGATCAGCGCGCTTCCGGCCATCGTCGCCGAATATGTGCTCGATGCGCTCGAATGGGTGGGCTGGCTACACAAGCCGGTTTCGATCAGCTTCAGCGCCGCCGGCCGGCTGGGAGTTCGGCGATTGAGGCTCGAGGCGTGGCTGCGGCGGTGGCGGCGCTATTCGGTGCGCTACACCAAGGAACGGGTCTGGGTCGAACGCTGGCTGCACATGATCGACCGCAGCCTGACCAAGCAGCCGGCGGCCGCCGCCGCGATGGTGCAGACCGCGACCATGATCCAGGGCTATGGCGATCCCTATCGCCAGGGCGTCGCCGACTGGAACGCGATCATCGACGGCCTCGCCAAGCCGACCTTCGACGGGGTGCTCGCGTTGCCCGACCTTGCCGGCGCGATAGAAGAAGCCCGCGCGGCGGCGTTGCCGGATCCGCGGCAGGCCGCGCTGAAGCGCAAGATCGCGGAAATCCGGGCGCGGGTGCCGGCCGGCGCGAACGCCGCGGCGGGGTGATTCAGGCACTCCGTTTTCGGGGAAGCGACTCTCGGGTCCGATGAAGGCAAAAGGCGCGGCAAGACATGAAGCCATGTCGGTACAGGAACAATCGTGTTTGCTGGCCGTTGCACGAACTCATCGCTTGAACACGGAGGCCTCAAAATGGCGGTCGACACGAATGAGACGGGAATGCTGATTGGCAGCGACAAGGTGGAAGGCACGGCGGTCTATGGCGCCGACAGCAACAAGATCGGCTCGATCGAACGAGTGATGATCGACAAGGCCAGCGGCAAGGTGTCATACGCCGTGTTGGGCTTTGGCGGCTTCCTCGGGATCGGCAACGATCACTATCCGCTGCCCTGGCAGTCGCTCAAATACGATACAAGGCTCGGCGGGTACGTCACCGGCGTGACCGAACAACAGCTTCGCGGGGCGCCGAAATACGGCAACGACAACGACTGGAACTGGGGCGATGTGACCCGGACCCGCGCGGTCAATGATTATTACGGTGTGCCGGTGGTTTGACGACGACGCGTTGCGTGCTCCTGCAATGAAGACGGCCCCGGCGCAGCAGCACCGGGGCCGTCTTTCTTTTGCGAGGTGAATCGCGTTTCCACCAGCGTCGAACGCGCCGTTACGGAGCTATTCCGCCGCTTCGGGGCCGCCCTGCGTGTGCCCATCCGGCCCGCGGTTGAAGACGCCATAATTGGCGGACTTCACACCCGAGACGCCGTCGGCGACGCCGACCCCGAGCCCGTGTCGCAACAATTCACGGACGGCGGCCGCGCTGGTTGGCATGCGGTGTTTGAAGCGAAAGTCATCGACCAAGGCCAGTTCCTCGGGAGACAGCATGACCTGCAGTCGTTCTCCACGCATTTCCTTCATGTTGACGCACCCAAAGTTAGACAATTGAGTAATTTGCTAAACGAGATAGGTCGCAGCCGGTTCCTTCGATTGAGACAATAATGTCAACTTAGCAAAATACTCCAATAAAAACAACAACTTAGTTATTGATTTCGGATTTGAGCGGACTATATTTCTGTCTTGGGAGGACGCCATGACAGACCCCATCCAACTGCCCCGAAAGCTTTCCGACGAGCCGGAAGCGCCAAAGCCGCGGCGGCCGAGCCACCAGAAGATCATCGAGCAGCTCGATCGCTGGGCCAACAGCCCTGGTCTGCAACCGCCGGGATTGTCCGATGAGAAAACGATCTGAACCGCATTCATTCGAGCAGCGGCTGGAAGAGCACAGGCGCAGGCTCGAGGCCGAAGCCGCCAAATTGCCGCGCGGTAGCGAGCGCGACGCCGTCATGCAGCGCATCGAACTGCTTCAGCGGGCTGTCGACATGAACGTGTGGCTCTCGCAACGCGCGTAAGCCTGCCAGAATGTTGCGCGAGAAAAATGCCGGCGATACGCCGGCATTTTTGTTGGCACGCCCGCAGTGCGCTACGCGCTGTGCGCGGTCTTCACGGCCACCACCTTGTCGTCCTGGGACGGCGGGTGCCGCTTCAGATGGTCGCGGCGCATGCCGATTTCGTCGCGCACGAATTCGTAGCCGAGCTTGAACGTGTCCAGCCCGTCGCTGGAGATGGTGCCGTCGCGCAGGCCAATCACCGCGCCGCGCAATATCCCCTCCAGTTCGTCCTGCAGCTCGTCGAGCGCATCGAGCGTCTTGGCGTCCTCCATCCGCTCGCCGATGTCGAGGATGGCGGTCGCAAGCTCGCTGGCCTTCTCTGGCGCTACCCGCGTGATCTTGGTGTAGATGCCGGCAAAGATCGAACCGATGACGCTCAGCGCCGCGGCGCCCAGATACATCATGTCGCTGTAGCGATCCATGAACGACTTGGTGTCGTCATTGATGTATTCGGCCGCCCCCTCATGCGCGATGATAAAGGCGTCCTTGTCGGTTTCGGCCGGTTCGATCTTGGAGGCGAAGCCGTCGTCCAGCGCGAGCTGGGCCTTGTTCTCGTAGATCAGGCGCGCGAGGTCGCCCGCGGTGGTCGTCGACAGCCTGGACTGCGCGACCAGCAGCCACTCGAGCCCGATGGTATCGACATCGTCGTCGGGGACCGCCGGTGAGGACGACAGCATGCCGGTCGCCACCGTTTCTTCGGAAAGCGCGGGGTATTTTCTGGCCAGCGCCTTCGCCGCGTCGATCGCGTTCAGGGTGAAGCCGCCACGCTTGGCGTATTGTTCGTAGCTCTTGTCCTTCATGATCGTCGAGGCGTGCTGGACCGCGATCACGGCACCGAAGCCCGACGCAAAAAGCTTGTCGAAGGTCGTATTGGGCGGGGCCATCTGGACCCGCGACGCGACGTCGGGATTATCGGAAAGTTCGAGAACGTTGCGGATGAACGCGACGCTGTTTTCGCCGTCGGCAAGCACGGCGATCTTCTTCTTCTTCTTCAGATCGGCAACCGACTTGATCTTCTTGCCGCCGGGGCTGAGCATCAGCACCACGTCATGTTCGAGGATCGCGAGCGCGCGCGCGCGGGCCGGGATCCTGGCGTCGGTGCGCAGGATCGCCAGATTGGCTTCCCTGCGATCGAACTGCGCGATCGCCTTGGCGTTGTCGGCGTTGGGCACGATCTTGAGCCGCAGCCGCGACGAATTGTTCTTCAGCAGCGCGGCAAGCCTGGCGGCGAAACGGGCCTCGGGACCGTTGGCCTCGCCGACGGCAAACACCAGCGTCTCGGAATTTCGCAGCCAGATCCGGCCACCCCACACCGTGGCGGCGGTTAGAATCAGCGTCAGGATGGAGAAGATGATGATCTGGGTGCGGTTGCTCTTGACTGTTCGCGAGCGCCGCGGCGGCGGTTGTGGATGCGGTGTTGGGGCTTCGGCGCTCATGGCTCATACCGTGTCGGGGACGTCTCGCCGCTATACCGGCGCCGCAGGCCGTCCGCAGAAATTCGTAACTGCCTAAAAAAGAACGAGAATTTGCCTGCCCACGATAATATCCAGCCGCGGCCGGATTGCAAACCGGCCCCGGAGGTAACCCTACCTGCGAAAGCCATGTGGCGGAGTATCGCCGTTCGGCCACACCACGTGTATTTCGTACGACCTACAGGTGCATTCCGCTCCGGGAGGTGCCATAAATATCGGCAGCGTTCGAATTGTCCGGGTTAAGAAGAAAATTGCGCTGACATCCTAGACCACGGTTTTTTGCCACCTCGTCAGTCCCCAGCAAAGGGCGTCAGCTTTGTTGTTTCCTTCCATGTCGTCGTCGATCCCGGTTGGTTTGCTGGTCGGATGGATGCTGCTTCTCACGGTGAAGCACGTCATCGCGGATTTCGTGCTGCAAACCTCGTGGATGGCGATCGGCAAGGACCAGAAGACCGGCTGGGCGATGCCGCTGCTGGCGCATTGTCTGGTGCATCTGGCGGTAGCGATGTCGCTGATCCTGATCGTTGCGCCGCGGTTCTGGTTCGTCGCGCTGATCGATTTCGCCATCCACATCACCGTCGATCGCGCCAAGGGGATTTGCGCCTCGAGCTTCGGCGTGACGCTGGAGCAGGAGCATCCGTGGTTCTGGACGCTGATCGGCGTCGACCAGGCGCTGCATCATCTCACCGGCTTTGGTCTGTCGATCTTCATGGCGGCGAATTAAGCGTCCCGGAAAAACACGCTCATCTGGTGCGGCCCGATCTTTCGTTCGGATAAGGTCCAGCCCAGCCCTTGGTAAAACCCCGTCATCCGCGGCCGCGCGCACAGATAGGCCCGGCCGACACCCAGCGAAAAACAATCTTGCGTTGCACGGTGGACCAGAGCGGCCCCGACGCCGTGCCGGCGCGCCGGCTCCTCGACCCAGACCGCCGCGACCCATGGCGTCAATTGCGGCCGCTCGTCGAGGTCGGCTGCGATCACCGAGGCCGTTCCAAGGAATGTCCCGCCGTCATGGGCGACCAGCGCAAACGGGATCGGCGCAGCGTCCAGATTTTCGCGCAAGCGTCCACAGATATACCCGAGCGGCGTGCCGCTCGCCTCCCACCACGCCTGCCAGATTCGCATCGCCACGATGTCGAAGAAATCCGGACGCTGGCGCAGATCGGAGATGGTGAAGGCGAGAGACATTGATTTGCGTCCGCTGCCGTCGCGCGGCATGTTGGCTGCAACGTTAAGGCAGGAAACTCATGACAGAACAAGCGCTGACAAAAAAGACCGTCGATGTGCTCGATAGCAGCATGGCCTATCACGAGCGCGGCGAGGGCGCGCCGGTATTGCTGCTGCACGGCAACCCGACCTCGTCCTATCTCTGGCGGGACGTGCTGCCCGCGCTTGAAGGCTGTGGCCGGCTGATCGTGCCCGACCTGATCGGCATGGGCGATTCCGCCAAATTGCCCGATCCGGGCCCCGACACTTACCGCTACATGACCCACCGCAAATATCTCTGGGCATTCATCGATGCGGTGATCGGACCCGCGCCATCGGTCACACTCGTGGTGCACGACTGGGGTTCGGCGCTCGGGTTCGACTGGGCCAACCATCACCGCGATCGCGTCTGCGGCATCGCCTATATGGAAGCGATCGTGCGGCCTTTCGCCGGCTGGGAGGAGTGGAGCCCCGCAGCCACGCCAATCTTCCAGGGCTTTCGCTCCGGCAAGGGCGAGGAGATGATCCTCGACCGCAACATGTTCGTCGAGCGGGTGTTGCCGGGGTCGGTGCTGCGCAAGCTGACCGAGGCCGAGATGGCGGAATACCGAAAACCGTTTTTGCAGCGCGAGGATCGCTGGCCGACGCTGACCTGGCCGCGGCAGATCCCGATCGCGGGCGAACCGGCCGATGTGGTGCAGGTCGCAGCCGGCTATTCGCAGTGGATGGCCGAAAACGACCTGCCAAAACTATTCGTCAACGCCGAGCCGGGCGCGATCCTGATCGGGCCTGCCCGGGAGTTCTGCCGTGCTTGGAAAAACCAGACCGAAGTGACGGTCCCCGGTTCGCATTTTATCCAGGAAGATTCCGGGCCTGGCATCGGGCAGGCGGTCGCCGGGTGGATGAGGGCACATTCGATCTAGCCGCGAATCAGGCGCGGCACCGCGGCCCCGATTCGGCTGCAACTGGCAAGCACCCCCGGATGACTACTGCCACCCTTGGTTAACCTTTCGTTAGAACATTGCATTGCATCTTCCGCACGAGGGGGAACTCCAATGTTTTCAAGCCGCGACGCCTTCGAGAACGATTTCTGCCCGGTCCGGGACGAATTGCTCGGCGAAATGTACCGCGCCAACGCCAATGGCCTGCCTGTCCTCGTGGAGAGCGTTTCTTCCGAAGTCCGGGCCATGCTGGCGCTGTTCTGCTATCGCCGTAGCCATCTGCATTCGCTGGCGCTCGCGCTCGCGACGAGCTGCAGCGAACGCGAGCTGATCCAGCTCGGCGGCCGCGTCGGCTCGACCCTCTACGCATTGTCCCGTGCGCCTGCCGCACGCTCCACGCCGTCATCGTCCTACGGCCACCGCAAGCCGATCACGCTCTCGACCAAGCCGCTCTCGACCTTCGCGCCGGTCGAGGACGATTTTGACGAAGATGTCGCGGAAGCCGTGACGGCTTAACTGTCGTTCCTGCGAAAGCAGGAACCTATAACCACTGAATTTCGTCGTTTTTGACGGAGTCCGCTACAGCGCGCTTACGATAGATCACGCGGTATGGGTCCCGGCGCCCCGTGCGCAATTGCGCACTAGGCCGGGACGACATCCGATAGCACCGGCAACCCATGCCTTCGCCGCGCCATTGCGCATTCGGCATCGCCGGGCATGCAGGTCCGGCAGACCTCGGGCCGCACCGCATAGATCGTGCACGACGTCGCAACCCCGACCTTGCCCGACAGCGCCGAACAGCGATCGCCGTCGCAGCGCATCCCCGACAGTTTTTCGTTGACGAATTTTTCCGGGATCAGGTCGAGCTCTGCATCATCCTCGGTGGTGAAGCGCGGCCAGTTTTGCGAATAGCTGCAGCAGGCGCCGCAGGCCTGGCAGCGGCACGGGCTTTCGACGTCGTTGGTTCGTGCGCTCTCATCCATGCATTCGTTTAGCCCGAATCAAGCGCCCCGCCATCAGGTATCTTTCGGGGCTTCCCAGACCATGCTCCTGCGCCATCGCGCGCGCAGCAGATCGCGCCGCTCCGGGTATTTTTCGTCGTGGTAGACCGCCTCGATGACGCGGTCGGTGCGAAAGCTGCGAAAATCCTTGCGCAGCTCGCACCACGCCGCCAACAGCCGCACCGTCTCATGATAGCCGACGGCGATCGGCCAGATCGTGCGCTCGGACAAGCGGCCGTGCTCGTCGCGATAGTTCAGCGTGATCTTCTTGCCCTCGTGGATATGCGCCCGCGTCCGCACCATGTCGATGCGGTCGGGCTCCCGGTTCCAGCTGGGGCGGGCGCGGCTGGCGGGCTCCAGCACGAACGGCCTTAAGCGTTCGGTGACGGTGTCGGCGATTTTCGCCATCAGGTCCTGCGCGGCGCGCGCCAGCGCCGGATCGGCGTGGCCGACCACCCATTGCGCGCCGAGCACGCAAGCCTCGATCTCGTCGGGGGTCAGCATCAAGGGCGGCAGGTCGAATCCCTTTTCCAGGATGTAGCCCATGCCGGCCTCGCCGCGAATCGGCACGCGCTGTTCGATCAGGGTGGCGATGTCGCGATAGATCGTCCGCTTCGAGGTCTCCAGTTCGGCCGCGATCGCATCCGCCGTCAGCGGTTTGCCGGTGCGCCGGAGCACCTGGATGATTTGAAACAGCCGGTCGGCACGTCGCATGGCAGTCCTCTTGGTCGCTTTTTTTGGCCCGGGCCGCGTTACTGCTGACAGCATGTTGGCAGCAGGTGGCGGCTATATCAGGACAACACCTCAAGTGAAGGGAATTTGTCCATGACGATTCTAGATCAGTTCGGTTTCCGGCGCGCGCAGTCCTTTGCGCTGGAGCATGTGATCACCGTCCACAGCGTCTCCGGGGACCTCCGCTGGGCGCTCGCGGAGCTCGCCGCGCGGTCGTTGGCCGCGATGTGGGCTTTCGGGCAGGTGCGGCTCGCCTTGCTGGTTCGATACGCCGCGCGGCGGGCCAAGGGCCCGTTTCATGCTCCTTATCGCTGCTGCTGACACCATGGTGGCAGCAGGGGGTCGCTAGGCTCACGCACCAACTCAAGAGATCGGGGTACCCTGACATGATTACGCTTTACGGTTTTGGCGCAGGCTTCGGCCTGCCGGAAAAGAGCCCCTTTGTGACCAAGACCGAGGTCCAGTTGAAGATGGCGGGTCTGGCCTATCGCAAGGAAAAGGCGATGCCGCCGGCTTCTCCGAAGGGGCAGTTGCCCTATATCGTCGATGAGGCCGAGAGTGTGGCCGATTCCACCTTCATCCGCGCGCATATCGAGGGCAAATACGGCTTCGATTTCGACGCACCTCTCAGTCTGCAGGCGCGCGCCCAGGCCTGGGCGTTCGAGCGGATGATCGAACACCACGTCTATTGGGCGCTGGTCGGCGCGCGCTGGGTCGATAGCGAGAATTTTGCCAAGGGGCCGGCGCATTTCTTCGACGGCGCGCCGGAGCATCTTCGCGAAAAGCTGCGCGAGGACGCCCAGTTCAGGGTCGCCGAGAACTATCTCTTGAGCGGCCTCGGCCGTCACGCCCCGGAGGAGGACGTCGACCTTGCCGTTCGCTCGCTGTTTGCGCTGTCGGTCCAACTCGGCGACAAGCCCTATCTGATGGGCGACGCGCCCTGCGGCACCGACGCCACCGCATTCGGCGCATTGTCCGGAATCCTGACGCCGTTCTTCGAATCCAAATTGCGGGCGCAGGCCGAGAAATTCGAAAATCTCACCGCCTATGTCGACCGGATGATGTTGCAGTACTATCCGGAATTCGCCTGGGCGCCGCTGCAGCAGGCGGCCTGAGGTCAGGGATCTCGGTTCTGATAAATTCAGAACCGAGACCCTTCTCTCTTGTTTTGACGCGTTTTCTTCACGCGAACCGGGATCCACTTCGCTTGAAAACGCTCTAGTTTGCCGGAGCGGGCTGGCCCTTCAATGCGGCCAGCTCGGCCTCGAGTTCGGCAATGCGCGAATCGCGCGATGCCAATGCTGTCGCCACATCGGCGGCGTCGAACTTCTGCGGGATGTGCTGCGGGCAGTTGGTATCCCAGGCTGCGATCGTGAACAGGATCACCTGTTCGGGCCGCGCCTTGTAGCCTTGCGGCATCAATGATTGCAGCAGCGCCGGATCGTCGTCGACCACGCGCGCCTCGCCCCAGATCTTGACCCTGCGGCGATGCGCATAGTCCATCACGAAGATATACGCCTTCGGGTTTTCCGAGAGGTTGCCTTGCGTGATGTACTGCCGGTTGCCGCGGTAGTCGGCGAAGGCGATGCGTGCGCTTGTCCAGGATTTTGACAAAGCCCTTCGGGCCGCCGCGGTGCTGGATGTAGGGCTGGCCGTCCGCATTGGCGGTCGAGAAAAACAGGCTGCTGGTTTCCGCCAGAAAGGCCGCGAGATTTTCATCGATCTCGGTGCGCCAGCCGCCCTGCTGCTCGACCTGGGCATAGCCGTCGCGCGAACCCTTTCGGGTCTGGATCGACTTCACCGCCGGGGTGAACGCGACATCGCTGGAATAGGTGTGAACGTCTGACATCTGAGCCTCCTCGAATTCGTGGGGCGGTGCTTCTCGGCCTCTAAAATGGCCTCTTCCGGAATTTAAACAATTGAGCCAATTGACACTTCACCGTTGCAGGATATGAAATAATGGCATGGACCGGATCGACGCCATGCAGGCCTTTGTCGCCGTCGCCGACCTGCAGGGGTTTGCGCCGGCGGCGCGCAAGCTCGGCCTGTCGCCCTCCGGTGTGACGCGGCTGGTGGCGGCGCTGGAGGATCGTCTCGGCGCGCGGCTGCTGCAGCGGACCACGCGGCAGGTGACGCTGACCGATGCCGGCGCCCGCTATCTGGAGCGCGCGCGGCGAATCCTCGCCGATGTCGAGGAAGCCGAGCGTTCGGCCGAGGGCGAGCAGACGCGGCCGGGCGGCCGGCTGGTGGTTTCCGCGCCGATTGGCTTTGGGCGGCTTCACGTCAGCCCGGTCATGTCGGCCTATCTGAAGCGCTATCCGGAGGTGTCGGCCGATCTGCGGCTGTCGGATCGCATGATCAATCTGGTGGAGGACGGCGTCGATCTCGCGGTCCGGATCGGCCACCTCGCCGGATTCGACGCTGGTCGGCGCGCCACGTCGGCGAGATGCGGCGGATCGTGGTGGCCTCGACGGACTATCTCAAACGCCGCGGCGAGCCGCAGCGGCCCGCGGACATCGCAGCCCACGACACCATCCAGTTCGGCGCCATGACCGCATCGCCGGACTGGCGCTTTGTCGAGGACGGCCGCGAGTTTCGCGTCACCTGTACGCCGCGCTTTTCGACCAACAGCGCCGACGCCGCGGTCCACTATGCGGAAGCGGGCGGCGGACTGACGCGGGTGATGGCCTATCAGGCCGCCGAAGTCACTCAAGGCCGGGCGGCTCAAAATCGTGCTGGCGAAATTCGAGCAGCCGCCGCTGCCGATCCACATCGTCTATCCGACCTCGCGGCTGCTGTCGGCCAAGGTGCGCACCTTCATCGATCTCGTCACCGAGATCAGCGACTGGCATTTCGGCTAGGCCACCGGCTCTTTCTTCGGCACCACCCGAAAGGTGCCGTTGGCGCGGGCGATCACGATTTCGTCGGCCTTGATCAGGCTTTGCGCAAAACAGATGGTGCTGCCGGTCTTGATCACGTCGGTCTCGACCGCGAGCCATTGTCCGACCTGCGCGCTGCCGACGAAATCGACTGCGAGCGAGATTGTCACCAACGACGACACCCCGCCCATTTGATGGGCGCAGCTATGACCCATCGCAGCGTCGGCGAGTGCCGCGATCAACCCGCCGTGAATGAGCCCGCGCCCGTTGGTATGCGGCCTCGCCAACCGCAAGCCGATGATGACAGCCCTGTCGGTGTGCTTCGAATAAAGCGGCTCCCAGGGATCGGTGAGCGGGCTCTTTCGCAGGCGCGGCTCAAAGCCTGAGGGAATGTCAGTGATGACGGGCGCATCGGTTGTCATGGGCGGCTCGCGGGTTGGCGATACATGCGCCATTGAACGCGATCCCGGTGACAATTTCACCGCCTACAAAGTTTTAAACGGGATTTCGGCGGGTGTTTGAAATGCCCGGATTGCCCTCTTCGCAATGACGGCGGGACGTATCCCGCCTTGATCAGCTAAAGCGGCAACCCGACATAATTCTCCGACAGCGACGTCGACGCGGCCTTCGAACTGACCAGATAATCCAGCTCGGCAATCTGAATCCGCGCGCCGAATTCGCCCTGGTCGGGGAATTTGTGCAGCATCGAGGTCATCCACCACGAGAACCGCACCGCCTTCCAGACCCGCGCCAGCGCCTTGGCCGAATAGCCATCGATGCCGGCGGTGGATTTCTCGTCGTAATATTCGCGCAACGCGCCGCGACAGATAATGCACGTCGCTGGCGGCGAGGTTCAATCCCTTGGCGCCGGTCGGCGGCACGATATGCGCGGCGTCGCCGGCCAGAAACATCCGCCCGAACCGCATCGGCTCGGCGACGAAGCTGCGCAGCGGCGCGATGCTCTTTTCGATCGACGGTCCGGTGACGAGTTCGTCGACGGCCTTCTGGTCGAGCCGGCTCTTCAGCTCGTCCCAGAACCGCTCATCCGGCCATTGGTCGATGTGATCGTCGAGCGGACATTGCACATAGTAGCGGCTGCGGTGGGTCGAGCGCATGGTGCAGAGCGCAAATCCGCGCGCATGGTTGGAATAGATCAGTTCGTGCGAGACCGGCGGCGTCTCCGACAGGATGCCGAGCCAGCCGAACGGATAGACCCGCTCAAAGGTCTGGATCGCCGAAGGCTTGACGCTGGCGCGGCTGACGCCATGAAAACCGTCGCAGCCGGCGATGAAGTCGCAGGCAATCTCGTGGCTGACACCGTCCTTGACGTAGCTGACGCGCGGATGGTCGGTGTCGAAATCGTGCGGTTTGACGTCGGCGGCCTGATAGACAGTGGTGAGGCCGGCGGCCTTGCGGGCGTTCATCAGGTCGAGCGTCACCTCGGTCTGGCCGTAGATCATCACGGTCTTGCCGGTCGAGGCATGCATGTCGATGCGGTGCCGCGCGCCGCCGAAGGCGAGCTCGACGCCATGGTGGACGAGGCCCTCGCGATGGGCGCGCCCGCCGGCGCCGACCTGGTCGAGCAGCGCCACCGTGCCCTCTTCGAGCAGGCCGGCGCGAATGCGGCCGAGCACATATTCCGGCGTCTGGCGCTCCAGAATGACGTTGTCGATGCCGTGAAAATGAAGTAGTTGCCCAAGCAACAGTCCGGCCGGACCCCGCGCCTATGATTGCTACTTTTGTCCGCAATACTTGCTCCCCCCGGTACGATAGGCTTGAACTTGGCTGGCTTGCGGGCTGTCCGTCGTCAGCTTGCAATGATAATTATATCATATAACAATAATTGCAAAAGGCCGTCAAAGGTCTGACAAGAGGGAGAAGATGTCGATGAGGAAGACCTTTTTGGCGTTGCTGCTGGCCGCCAGCGTGACGCCCGCGTTCGCGCAGGAAAAAACCTTCGAACTGAAGCTGTCGCACTGGGTGCCGGCGTCGCACCCGCTGCAAAAGGCGCTGGAGGACTGGGGCGCTGCGGTCCAAAAGGCGTCCGGCGGCACGATCACCTACAAGGTCTATCCCGCGCAGCAACTCGGCAAGGCGTTCGACCATTACGACATGGCGCGCGACGGCATCGCCGACATCACCTACGTCAATCCGGGCTATCAGCCCGGCCGCTTTCCGATCATCGGCGCCGGCGAACTGCCGTTCCTGATGTCGGACGCCAAGGGCGGCTCGATGGCGCTCGACGCCTGGTACCGGAAATATGCCGCAACCGAGATGAAGGACGTCAAGTTCTGCCTCGCCTTCATCCATTCGCCGTCGTCGTTCCACTCCCGGACCAAGAAGATCGTGGTGCCCGACGACATCAAGGGCATGAAGATCCGCCCCGCCCACGCCACCATGGCGACCTTCATCACCCAGCTCGGCGGCACCAATGTGCAGTCCTCAGCACCCGAGGTCCGCGACATCATCGAGCGCGGCGTCGCCGACGCCGTCACCTTCCCGTGGGGATCGCTGGTGCTGTTCGGCATCGACAAGGTGACGAAGTATCACATGGACGCGCCGCTCTATGTCACGACCTTCGCCTTCGTCATGAACAAGGATAAATACAACCAGATGTCCGACCGCCAGAAAAAGGCGATCGACGACAATTGCAACACCGAAGCCGCCGGCCGCGTCGGCGAGCCCTGGGGCAAGTTCGAAGACGCCGGCCTCGACAAGGTCAAGGCCGAGGAAGGTCACGAGGTCTACAAGCTGACGCCGGACCAGACCGCGCTGTGGAAAAAGGCCGCCGGGCCGCTGGTCAAGAGCTGGGGCGATGGTGTCAAGGCGAAGGGCGTCGATCCCGACGCCGCGCTGGCCGAACTCAAGGCCTCACTCGCCAAGTACAACGCGCTGGCGCAATAGAGACCTGAGGCCTGCGTACGGGCGGCGGCAATATCATGCCGCCGTCTTTCTTCTGAAATCGCCAGCCGTTCGGAGCGGACATGAATCGCGCGTCTATGGATCGCTTCATCGATACGATCGAATGGATCGCGGCCGGCTTCGTCGGCATCGTGGCGCTCAACATCTTCATCTCGGTGATCCTGCGCAATACGCTCAATTACGCGATCCCTGATTCCTTCGATATCGGGCGCATGCTGCTCGGCATCCTGATCTTCTGGGGCATCGCCGCCACCTCCTATCGCGGCGGCCACATCACCGTCGATCTGATCTGGGCCAATGTCGGCCCAAAATACCAGCGCTGGATCGACGTGTTCGCGACCCTGGTGCTGCTGTTCGTAGTGACGGTGCAGACCTGGACGCTGTTCGACAAGGTGCGCGGCACCTATTACGACAACGTCCTCACCTTCGAAATGCACATGCCGACCTGGCCGTTCTTCGCCATCGCCTGGGCCGGTGATGTCTCGGCGGTGCTGCTGATCGCGATCCGCACCTATCGGCTGATTTTCTCCCCGGATCTGATGCACGATCCCAAGATCAAGACTGTGGAGTAGGCGGCATGAGCACCGACGCCGTCGCCGTCCTCGGCTTCATCGCCCTGTTCGCCCTGATGCTGCTGCGCGTGCCCGTCGGCATGGCGATGGGCCTCGTCGGCGTCTCTGGCTTCGGTTATCTCGTCGGCTTCTCGCCGGCGCTCAAGCTGGTCGGCCAGACCTCGATGCGCACGGTGACCGACTACACTTTCGGCGTGATTCCGATGTTCCTCTTGATGGGCACCCTCGTCAGCAATTCCGGCATGAGCCGCGAACTGTTCCGAGCCGCGAACGGGTTCGTCGGGCACCTGCGCGGCGGGCTCGGCATCGCCACGGTCGCGGCGTGCGGCGGCTTTGCCGCCATCTGCGGCTCCTCGGTCGCGACCGCCGCGACGTTTTCCGCCGTCGCCTATCCCGAGATGCGGCGCTTCGGCTATCCGCAGTCGTTCGCCACCGGCGTGATCGCGGCCGGCGGCACGCTCGGCGCCATGCTGCCGCCGTCGACCGTGCTTGCGGTCTACGGCATCATCACCGAGCAGGACATCGGAAAACTGTTCATCGCCGGCATCGTTCCCGGCCTGCTCGCGATGACGATGTACATGGTCACGATCGCGCTGATCGGATATCTGCGGCCGGGTTTTCTGCCGACCGGCCCGCAGACCAGCTGGCGCGAACGTTTTGCGGGCCTGAAGAACATCTGGGCGCCGGTGCTGCTGTTCGTGTTCGTGATCGGCGGGCTTTACGGGCTGCCGTTCCTGCCGCGCTTTACGCCGACCGAGGCCGGCGGCGTCGGCGCCACCGGCGCGTTCCTGATCGGCCTGCTCACCGGACGGCTCGACAAGGAGAAGATCCTCAATTCGCTGCTGCAGGCGACCCGCACCGCGGCCGCGGTGTTCACCGTGCTGATCGGCGCCTTGATTTTCGGATATTTCCTGACGGTGACGCAGACCCCGCAAAAGGTGACGGAGTTTCTGACCGGCCTCGGCCTCGGCCCTTACGGCGTGCTGGCGCTGATCATGGTGATGTATCTGGTGCTCGGCTGCCTGATGGACGCGATGGCGATGATCATCCTGACCGTGCCGATCATTTTTCCGGTGATCTCGCATCTCGGCTTCGACCCGATCTGGTTCGGCGTCATCATCGTGATGACGGTGGAGCTTGGCCTGATCCATCCGCCGGTCGGCATGAACGTCTTTGTCATCAAGAGCGTGGTCAAGGACGTGTCGTTT
The DNA here is from genome assembly GCA_963738765.1 of uncultured Alphaproteobacteria bacterium. Lineage (GTDB taxonomy): Bacteria > Pseudomonadota > Alphaproteobacteria > Rhizobiales > Xanthobacteraceae > Bradyrhizobium. Next base: position 445,676 of record CAVTYA010000027.1, read on the forward strand.
TCCACGATCTTCAAGGGCGTGCTGCCGTTCGTGGCGACCGACCTCGTTCGCCTCGTCATCCTGATCGCGTTTCCGCTGCTGGCGACCTGGCTGCCGCAGCGCATGATGTCGGGGGTTCATTAGATCAATGACGCCCGTGCTCGAAACCCGATACGTCTTCACCATCACCGCCCGGATCGGCGAGGTGACGACCGCCGGCGAGATCGGCCATGGCGTCCGACGCATCATTCCAATCACCGGCGGCGAGGTGAGGGGCGAAGGCGTCAACGGCAAGGTTTTGGCCTTTGGCGCGGATTTTCAGATCATCCGTCCCAACGAGCTGATCGAACTCGAAGCCAAATACGCCTTTGAGACCGACGACGGCGCGGTGGTCTATGTCGAGAACAAGGGCATCCGGTTTGGGCCGATTGAGCTGCTGCAAAAACTCAAGCGCGGCGAGCCGGTCGATCCAAAACTGATCTATTTTCGCACCGTGCCGAAATTCGAAACGGGAAGCGAAAAATACCGCTGGCTGATGGAAAACCTGTTCGTGGCTTCCGCCGCCCGCCACGCCGACCGCGTCGTCATCGACGTGCATCAGGTGCTGTGACACCCATCCTACGAATTATGATCGCCTTCCGCTGGGAATGTCAGTTGGGATTCGCGGAAACGGCCAGGCCCATTCAACCAGCTTGTTTCATCCAACGCACAATCCTGGGCCAGTACTCTTCAAGCGTCCGCTTCCCCATGAACAGACTGAGATGACCGCACGGGGCGACCGCGTGGCGAAGAGATTCCGGCTGCGTTCCTACCAGCCGCTGCACTGCAAGCAATTGATCCGGGGCGACCACCTTGTCGGCGCTCCCGGCCAGAAGATACATCGGAACCAGCAGCCGCGAGAGGTCGATCTTTTGCCCGAGGGCGACCAGGCTTCCGCGCGCGAGTTCGTTGCGCTTGTATAGCTTCTCGACAACTTCGAGATAGTATTTTCCGGGAACGTCGATCGTCCAGGAATTCCAGTTTTTGAAGATGGCTTCGAGCCGCGTGAATTCCGGCGAGCCGATCGGCTGAAGGGTTTGGAGAGATTCGCGAATATCGTTTGCGTCAGTCTCGTGTCCCCAGAACGGCGCGATATTGCGGCCGATAACGAGACCATCGCCGAAATTCACCAGGCTCTCGAACATGATCAGCGGGGTAGCCTCGGCGATGGCCGACAAACCGGATTGCTGCGCAGCAATATCAACCGGCGCGCCGGCCATGACAAGCCTGCGTACCTTGGCCGGGAATCGTCCCGCATAGGCCAGGGATAACCATCCTCCCTGGCACAGCCCGACGAGATCAACCAAGCCACCGACGTGATCGACAAGGACATTGAGATCGGCAAGATATTCGTCAATTCCGAGAAATCGCATGTCGGCGCTGGCTGAGCGCCAATCGGCCATGAACAGTCGTTCAATCCCAGCACCACGGAGGGCGGCAACGAGACTGTGTCCGGTTGCAAGGTCGGCAATAGCGGCTCCATGCAGCGCGAGCGGTGGGCACAGCAGGGTGGGAACGCCGCTCTTGACCACAGTAAACTCACGCAGCCGGACTGCACGGAGATCCAGCGCTATCCTGCTTGGCGTGGCTCCTTCCGGCTCTTGCGGCGTGCCGACGCCATCAGCATCGGCCGAGAATCCCAGAAGATGCGCCGCTACGGACGAGGCGGTTTCAGCGGCTGATGCAGCGACGAGCGCAGGCCAGAAGAACGCCGCATACGGGAATTGACTGCCTGGATACCGATCCATTTGATAAATGTCCGGTGCGTCCCCCCGCAAAAACCTAGCACTTTTCGCCGGCTCTTACCCTCTCTTGGAGGGGGCGTGCAGGGCCAGCCATATTGACTCCCCCGCCAATAGTTATAAAATATAACTATTCTGAGTAGGAAGTAATAAGTCCATGGGAAACGCCGTCCCCGCCGCCGCGGGTCCATCCGAATTGCTCGAGATCAGACAGACGGGCGCGGTGCTGACCGTGGGGCTCAACCGCCCCGCCAAACGCAATGCGCTGAACGACGGCATCATCCTGGCGATCCAGGACTGCTTCTCCAATCTCCCGGATGAGATCGGCGCGGTGGTCGTCCACGGCATCGGCGATCATTTTTCATCCGGCCTCGATCTCTCCGAACTGACCGAACACGACGCCACCGAGGGCCTGCGGCATTCGCAGATGTGGCACCGGGTGTTCGACCGCATTCAATATAGCCGCGTGCCTGTCATCGCCGCACTCAAGGGCGCCGTGATCGGCGGCGGGCTCGAGCTCGCCTGCGCCGCGCATATCCGCGTCGCCGAACCCTCCGCTTATTTCGCGCTGCCCGAGGGCCAGCGCGGCATTTTCGTCGGCGGCGGCGGCTCGGTGCGGCTGCCGCGGCTGATCGGCGTGGCGCGGATGACCGACATGATGCTGACGGGGCGGGTCTATTCGCGCGACCGAGGGCGCGGCCTATGGCTTCTCGCAGTACCTCACCGAAGCCGGCGGCGCGCTGCCGAAGGCGATGGAGCTGGCCGAACGCGTCGCGGCCAACGCGCCGCTGACCAATTTTGCCGTGCTGCAAGCGCTGCCGATGATCGCGGAGGCCAATCCCGCAGACCGGCCTGCTGATGGAATCGCTGATGGCGACAGTGGCGCAGAGCGACAAAGAGGCAAAGCGCCGGATTCGCGCCTTTCTCGACCGCAAGACCGCAAAGGTGAAACCGACCTGACATGAGCGCCAAGCCCAACATGTCTGCCCCGGCCGGAACCAGTGGCGCCCCGCTGCGGCCGATCTCGTTCGGCAATCCCGCCGTATCGATCGACCGCCGCGATGACGGCACCATCTATCTCAGGCCAAAAGCGCCGCTTGGCGACTATCCGGTGCGCATCACCGATCGCCTGCATCATTGGGCCAACGCCGAGCCCAACCGCGTCTTCATGGCCGAGCGCGACGCCGCCGGCGGCTGGCGGCAGATCACCTACGCGCAGTTATTGACCTCGACCCGGCGCATTGCGTCGGCGTTGCTGGCGCGCGGGCTGTCGGCCGAAAAGCCGATCGTGATCCTGTCCGGCAATTCGATCGACCACGCGCTGATCGCGTTCGGCGCGCTCTATGCCGGCATTCCCTTCTGCCCGGTGTCGCCGGCCTATTCGCTGGTGTCGAAGGATTACGGCAAGCTCGATTTTCTGATGAAGCTGCTGACGCCGGGCCTCGTGTTCGCCGACGATGCCGGCAAATTCGCCGATGCGCTCTCGCGTCAACGTTCCGCTGGGGACGGAGATCGCGGCGTCGCGCGGCACCGTCGCCCGGCCGCGACGTGACGCTGCTGCCGGATCTGCTGGCGACGCCGGAGCATCCGCGGCCTCGATGCCGCGCATGACGCCATCGGTCCCGACACCATCGCCAAATTTCTGCTGACGTCGGGCTCGACCGGCAATCCCAAGGCGGTCATCAACACCCAGCGGATGATCTGCGCCAACCAGGTGATGCTGCGCGAGACGCTGGCGTTCCTGAAGGACGAGCCGCCTGTGATCGTCGACTGGCTGCCGTGGAATCACACCTTCGGCGGCAATCACAATATCGGGCTGACGCTGTTCAACGGCGGCTCGATGTATCTCGACGACGGCAAGCCGATGCCCGGCGGCATCGAGGAGACCGTGCGCAATCTGCGCGAGATTTCGCCGACGGTCTATTTCAACGTCCCCAAGGGCTACGAATCGCTGCTGCCGTATCTGCGCGACGACAAGGCGCTGCGCGCGAAGTTCTTCGGCCGGCTGCATGCGATGTTCTTCTCGGGCGCGGCGCTGTCGCCGTTCATCTGGAACAGCCTCGACGAACTCGCGGTGCAGGAAACCGGATTCCGCGTCCCGATGCTGACCGGCCTCGGCGCCACCGAGACCTCGCCGTTCTTCATGTCGGTAACGCCCGCACACCAGCCGCTCCGGCCATGTCGGCCTTCCGGTGCTGGGCAATGACGCCAAGCTGGTGCCGAACAACGGCAAGCTGGAAGTCCGCGCCAAGGGGCCGAACGTCACGCCGGGCTATTGGCGCCAGCCGGAATTGACCGCGAAGGCCTTCGACGAAGAGGGCTTTTACAAATTCGGCGATGCGCTCAAGCCCGCCGACCCCAATGATTTCGACAAAGGTTTTGATTTCGACGGCCGCATCGCCGAGGATTTCAAGCTCGCCAGCGGCACCTGGGTCAGCGTCGGCCCGTTGCGCGCGCGCTTCGTCGGCACCTGCGCGCCGCTGGTGCGCGACGTCGTCATTGCCGGCATCAACCGCGACGAAATATCGGCGCTGGTGGTGCTCGATCTCGACGGCTGCCGCCTGATCAATCCGGCGCTGCCGCACGACGATCTCGCTGCCGCGGCGTCCGATCCCTTGATCCGCGCGGCGTTTCGCGACCGGTTTCAAAAACTGCTGGCCAATGCCACGGGTTCGTCGACGCGCATTACGCGCGCGGTCCTGCTCGATTCGCCGCTGTCGATCGACCGCGGCGAAGTCACCGATAAAGGCTCGATCAACCAGCGCGCGGTGATCGAACACCGCAGCGGCCTGATCGATCTACTGTACTCGCCGACGCCGCCGGCCCACGTGATCACGCTTTAGCCAACGAACATAAATTCGCCAGGGAGAGAACCATGCAGTTGAAGGATCAGGCCGCCATCGTCACCGGCGGCGCATCGGGATTGGGGGCTGCGACCGCACGCCGGTTGGCCGCAGCGGGCGCCAGGGTTGCGGTCTGTGACCTCAACGCAAAACTCGCCGAAAGCGTCGCCGCCGAGATCAAGGGCGTTGCAGTGGTCTGCGACGTCTCGGATGCCGCTTCGGCGGAAGCCGCCATTGCCGCCGCGTCCAAGGCGCACGGCCCCGCGCGCGTGCTGGTGAACTGCGCCGGCATCGGCGTCGCCAAGCGGGTGATCGGCAAAGAGGGTCCGATGGCCCTTACGGATTTCGACCGGGTCATCAAGGTCAATCTGATCGGCTCCTTCAACATGTTGCGGCTCGCGACCGCAGACATGTCGAAGCTGGAGCCGCTCGCAACCGGCGAGCGTGGCGTTGTGATTTCCACCGCCTCCGTCGCGGCCTATGACGGCCAGATCGGCCAATCGGCCTATTCGGCCTCGAAGGGCGGCATCGTCGCGATGACGTTGCCGATCGCACGCGAACTGGCGCAGTTCGGCATCCGCGTGCTGACGATTGCGCCGGGCCTGTTCCTGACGCCGCTATTGGCCAATTTGCCGCAGGAGGCGCAGGATTCACTCGCCGCGGCAATTCCCTTCCCGCGCCGGCTCGGTCACGCCGACGAATTCGCCTCGCTGGCGCTGCACATGATCGATAATCCCTATCTCAACGGCGAAGTGGTGCGGCTCGATGCCGCGCTCCGCATGGCCCCGCGCTGAGGTAAACGCATGTTCGTTCATCGCCGCGATGTGCAGATCCAGTGGGGCGACTGCGACCCCGCCAACATTGTCTATTACCCGCGCTATTTTGCGATGTTCGACGATTCGACCTCGATCATGTTCGAAGCGGCCGGCTACTCCAAACAGGACCTCATCCGCAAATATGGCCTGGTCGGCATCCCCATGGTGGATACGCGGGCGAAATTCCACATCCCTTCAACCCATGGTGACTGGATCACGATCGAAAGCCGGATCGAAAGCTTCAAGCGTTCGAGCTTCGAGGTGACCCACAAGGTGTTCAAGGGCGAGGCACTGGCGATCGAGGCGTTCGAGACCCGCGTACTGGTCGGCCCTCATCCGGACGACCCGGCGCGGCTGAAATCGGCGCCAATGCCGCAGGAGATCATTGAGAAGTTCATGAACGGCTGACGTCGAAGACGGGCTGACTTAGGCCCCCGCATGACCTAAAGAAGGGGCTGAATTGGCCATCGAATTTGGTTTAAACCTTTAAAAAGATACTCAAGGGAGGAATGAATGAAGAAGGCTCTTCTGTCCGCTGCAGCACTTGTTGCGGTGCTGTCGTTGCCGGGCTCGCCCGCGCTGGCCCAGACCAACGAAATCACCATCGGCATCTCGATCTCGACCACGGGACCCGCGGCCGCGCTCGGCATTCCCGAGCGCAACGCGCTCGATTTCGTGCCGAAGGAGATCGGCGGCGTGCCGATCAAGCTGATCATCCTCGATGACGGCGGCGATCCGACCGCGGCGACCACCAATGCGCGGCGGTTCGTCACCGAATCCAAGGCCGACATCATCATGGGGTCCTGCACCACGCCGCCGACGATCGCGGTGTCCACGGTGGCGAACGAAGCCGCCATTCCGCATTTCGGTCTGGCGCCGTTCCCGATCAACGAGGCGCGCTCGAAATGGTCGGTCGATTTGCCGCAGGCGATCCCGATCATGGGCAAGGTGCTGTACGAGCACATGAAGGCCCACGCCATCAAGACCGTCGGCTATATCGGCTACTCCGATTCCTATGGCGACCTCTGGGTCAACGACTTCAAGGCCCAGGCCGTGCCGATGGGCATGACCATGGTCGACGAAGAGCGCTTTGCGCGTCCGGATACCTCGGTCGCGGGTCAGGTGCTGAAACTGGTCGCCGCCAATCCCGATGCGATCCTGGTCGGCGCCTCCGGCACCGCTGCGGCGTTGCCGCAGTCGGCACTGCGCGAGCGCGGCTACAAGGGCCTGATCTATCAGACCCACGGCGCCGCCAGCATGGACTTCATCCGCATCGCCGGCGCCTCGGCCGAAGGCGTCATCATGTCGGCGGGACCGGTGATGTCGCCGGAAACGCAGGCCGACAGCGCGCTGACCAAGAAGCCGGGCCTGACGCTCAACGCCGCCTATGAAGCCAAATACGGCCCCAACAGCCGCAGCCAGTTCGCCGGCCATTCCTACGATGCGTTCGAGGTGCTCAAGCGCATCATCCCGGTGGCGCTGAAGACTGCCAAACCCGGCACACCGGAATTCCACGAAGCGATCCGCCAGGCGCTGATCTCGGAGAAGGAAATCGTCGCCACCCAGGGCGTCTACAACTGGACCCTGAAAAGACCGCTACGGCCTGGATGATCGTTCGCGGATCATTTTGACCGTGAAGGACGGGAAGTACGTTCCGGCGATGTGAGGCTGACGTCTGGCAGCTTTAAGTGAGCCGGCTCTCCATGGAAGAGCGCCGGCTCTTCTCTTACCCTCCCCTTGAGGGGGAGGGGCGGCTTGCGTCGCGAAGCGATGCTAGCCGGGGTGGGGTGACAGTCTATCGTCGTCGGAGGTGTTTCAGTGGCGCCACCTCAGCCTCACGCGAGCCATACAGCTCGACATAAATCCGATCGAGCACCGCGGTCGGATCGCCGGTGATCTCCGAATTCCAGAAGCGGATGATGCGGTATCCTTCCTGCTCGAGCCAAAGCTGCCGCTCACGGTCGCGCCTGGCCGTTTCGTCTACATTGTGATGGCCGCCATCAAGCTCGATGATAAGCTTTTCGCAGGACAGAAAAAATCGACCACGTAGGGGCCGATCGGCGCTTGCCGCCGGAAGTGCGTGCCGTTTACCGGAAGTTCTTTCAGCGCGCGCCATAACATGCGCTCATGCGGCGTGGTGTTGGCGCGCAATTTTTTGGCTACCGCGCGGCGGATCGCTGTTGACACCATAGGCATCTCGCTCGCGGATAGATCACCCCACCCCGCTCGCTCCGACGATGCTGCGCATCGCCGAATCGAGCGATCCTCCCCCTCCAGGGGAGGGTGAAGTGAAGCGCAATCTTGACGCGAGCGCAAGTCGCGACGGCGATGGTTTAAATCGCGCTCTCACCCTCGTGCGTGAAGCCGAGATAGCTCGCCGCGACGCGCGCGTTGCTGGCGATGTCCTTGGCCGTTCCGGACAGAATGAATTCGCCGAGCTCCATCACATAGGCGCGGTCGGCGATCTGCAGTGCGGCCTGCGCGTTCTGTTCGACCAGCAGCACCGAGACGCCTGCGGCGCGCAGTTCGCTGACGATGCGAAAGATGTCGGCGACGATGATCGGCGCCAGGCCAAGGCTCGGCTCGTCCAGCATCAGCAGTTTTGGCGCGCCCATCAGCGCGCGGCCCATCGCCAGCATTTGCTGCTCACCGCCGGACAGCGTCCCGGCGAGCTGCTTGCGCCGCTCCTTCAGCCGCGGAAACAGCGTGTAGACCCGCTCGAACGATCGTGCCGCGACAGCCTTGGCAATCCGGAACGCGCCGAGCTGCGAGATTGTCTTCGACATTCATGGTGGCGAACAGTTCGCGATGTTCCGGCACCAGGCTCAGGCCCGCGGCGACGCGGTCCTCGATATCGAGCGGGGCCATATCCGCGCCCGCGAAGTTGGCGCTGCCCTTGAGCGGCAGGATGCCCATGATGGCGTTCAGCAGCGTGGTCTTGCCGGCGCCGTTGGCGCCGATGATGGTGACGATCTCGTTGTCGGCGACGTCGAGCGACACCGCGCGCACGGCTTCGACCTTGCCGTAGGCGACATGCACGTCGCTGACGCTCAACAGCGCACTCATGCCGCAGCTCCGAGATAGGCCTTGATCACATCGGGGTTGGTCTTGATCGCCGCCGGCGTGCCTTCGGCGATCTTGGTGCCGAAGTCGAGCACCACGATGCGGTCGGCGAGATCCATCACAAAGCCCATGTCGTGCTCGACCAGCAGCACCGACATGCCGCCGTCGCGCAGCTGGCGCAGCAGCGCGGCGAGCCGCTGCTTTTCCATATGGCGCAGGCCCGCGGCGGGCTCGTCGAGCAACAGCAGCATCGGGTCGACGCACAGCGCGCGCGCGATCTCGACGATGCGCTGCTGGCCGAGCGAGAGAGAGCCGGCGAGCTGGTCGATCTGGTCGCCGAGGCCGACGCGCTCGATCTGGCGCGCGGCTTCCGCCAGCAGTCTGGCTTCGTCGGCGCGGTCGAGCCGCAGCATGCTGGAGATCGCGCCGGAATGCCCGCGCAGATGGGCGCCGATCGCGACATTCTCCAGCACGGTCATGTCGGGCACCAGCTTGACGTGCTGGAACGTTCTGGAAACGCCGAGCTTTGCGACTTCCTGCGGCGGCGCGTTGTCGACCTTATGGCCGAGCACCGAAATCGCTGCCGCTGGTGGCCGTCAGCACGCCGGTGATCAGGTTGAATGTCGTGCTCTTGCCGGCGCCGTTCGGGCCGATCAGGGCGACGATCTCGCGGGCCTGAACGTCGAACGAGACATCGTTGACCGCGATCACGCCGCCGAATTGTTTGCGCGCCTTCTCGATTTGCAGCAGCACCGAAGGTGAAGCCGGCGCACGCTCGCGCGCGGGCAAAGTCAGAGACGTGTCAGGCAGCTTGCGGCCCGGCTTGATCGGCAATCGCGCCATCAGCCAGGGCCAGACGCCGGTAGGCGCCAATTGCAGCAGGCCGACCAGCAGGATGCCGAACACGATGGTCTCGAGCTGGCTCTGGCCGCCGAAAATATACGGCAGATAGCTCTGCAGGATCTCTTTCAGGATCACCACGATGCCGGCGCCGAGCACGCCGCCCCAGACGTAACCGGCGCCGCCGACGACCGCGATGAAGAGATATTCGATGCCGGACTGGGCGCCGAACGGGGTCGGATTGGCGGCGCGCTGGAAATGCGCATAGAGCCAGCCGGAAAGTCCGGCCAGCACCGCCGCATAGATGAACACCAGCAGTTTTGCGCGCGGCGTCTGCACGCCAAAGGCTTCAGCGGCAATATGCCCGCGCCGCAGCGCGCGGATCGCGCGGCCGGTGCGGGAATCCAGCAGGTTCATGGTGAGGACCGCGGAGATCAGCACCGCGATCCAGATCGCGAAATAGATCGTGCCGGGGTCGATCATTTTGAGCGAGCCGATCGAGAGCGGCGGAATTCCCGAAATGCCGTCGTTACGGCCCAAAAATTCCAGCTTGCTGAACAGGTAGAACAGCCCGATGCCCCAGGCGATGGTGCCGAGCGGCAGATAGTGACCGGACAGCCGCACCGTGACGAGGCCGAGCAGCACCGCGGCGATACCGCTGACCAGCAGCGACAGCGGTAGCGTCAGCCAAGGCGACAGGCCATAGGTCGTGGTCAGTACCGCCGTGGTGTAGGCGCCAAAGCCGCAAAACGCAGCCTGGCCGAATGAAGTGAGGCCGCCGACGCCGGTCAGCAGCACGAGGCCCATCGCCACCAGCGCGGCAAGGCCGATATTGTCCAGGAGCACGATCCAGAACGGCGGCACGCACGCAATGAACGGGATCGCGGCCATGATGAGGGCAAAGATGATGATGGGAAACCGCTGCGTCATCGCCGTCAATCCTTCTCTTCCTCGACCGCGGGGGCTGCGAGCGAACGCAGCACCAGCACGGGAAGGATCAGGGTAAAGACGATGACTTCCTTGAAATTGCTGGCATAGAACGACGAGAACGCCTCGACGATGCCGACGATCAGCGCCGCGACGGCGGTGAGGGGATAGCTGACGAGCCCGCCGATGATCGCTGCGATAAAGCCTTTCAGGCCAATCAGGAATCCGGTGTCGTAGTAGAGCGTGGTGATCGGCACGATCAGGATCCCCGAGATTGCGCCGATCGAGGAGGCCAGCAGGAAGGCGATCTGTCCCGACAGCGTGGTCCGGATGCCGACCAGCCGCGCGCCCAGGCGATTGACGGCGGTGGCGCGCAGCGCCTTGCCCATCAGCGTAAAGCCGAAGAACAGCCACAGGCCGACGATGAAGGCGATGGTGAGGACATAGACCGCGATGCTCTGGCCGGTGAAGCGCAGCGGACCGATGGTGAGCGCGGCGTTCGACAGCGCCGGTCCCCGCAAGCCTTCGGCGCCGAAAAACACCAGGCCGAGGCCCTGCAGCGCCAGATGACAGCCGACCGAAGCGATCAACAGCACCAGCACGGACGTGTGCGCGATCGGCTGAAACGCGATGCGATAGAGGAACACGCCGATGGACGCTACGATCAACAGCGCCAGCGCGATATTCACCGCGACCGGCGTCGTCGGGCCGACGAGCGCGGTGGTCAGGGCCAGCACCGCCGCCGGGAAGACGATGTTGAGCGCAGCCGAACGCGCGACCCGCCGCAGCCTCAGCGATTTGCGGAAGCCGAACAGGTCAAGGCCGAAGGCAACCACACCCATGGCCACCGCCAGCCGCGCGGTGCCCGGCACCTGGCCGGCCGCCAGCATGGCGTAGCTCAGCGCGCCATAGGTGACGAATTCGCCTTGGGGGATCAGGATGACGCGCGTGACGGCAAACACCAGCACCAGCGCCAGCCCGAGCAGCGCATAGATCGCGCCATTGGTGATGCCATCCTGCAGCAGGAATAGCATGATCGTGGTATTCAAGACCGGCGCTCCCCCTCACGCGTCGAGCCGGCGCGACCTTATCCGGCCGCCCGACCCTGTGATATCGGTAGTTGAAGTCCCGCCGATATTTGATATAGTTCATAACAATTATCGAATATAACTTCAAGGCCTGCCGTCGGGGCAGGGCTTTTTGCCGGGATTGCGAGCCGCGAGCGATGACTGCCTCCAAGAACGCCGCCGATGTCGTCAAGCTTTCCCGCCCCGCCCGCAAGGATCCCGGCGAGGGCGCTCCCGAGGATACCACGCTGCAACTCGGCGAATTGTCCGAACTGCTGGGCTATGTGCTGAAGCGCGCGCAACTCAAGGTATTCGAGGATTTTCTGCGCTGCGTCGCGCCGCTGCAGCTGACGCCGGCGCAATTTTCGGTGCTGCTGCTGCTCGACAAGAATCCCGGCCGCAACCAGACCGAGATCGCCAACACGCTCGGCATCCTCAGGCCGAATTTCGTCGCCATGCTGGACGCGCTGGAGAGCCGCGATCTCTGCGCGCGGATGCGTTCGGTCAATGACCGCCGTTCCCACATCGTGGTCCTGACCGACAAGGGCCGCGCCGTGCTGGCGCGCGCCAAAAAGCTGGTCGCCACCAAGCACGAAGCGCGTCTCAACGAAGTGCTCGGCCCGGCGAACCGCGCCGCGCTGCTCGAGATGATGGCGAAGATCACCAAAGAATTTTGAGAGCAGGGCGCGCCGTTGCCTCAGCCGTCATTGCGAGGAGCACTTGCGACGAAGCAATCCACTCTTCCTTTGCTGCGCTATGGATTGCTTCGCGGAGCCTGTCATCGGGCGCGCATTCGCGCGACCCGTTGGCTCGCAATGACGGGGAGAGGGCTGCGCCACCGCCTCGATAGGCTGCGAATGCCCCTCACGCTGCGACGATGCGGCCTGGAATGCCCTCTATCTCGCGCGCCGGCAGGAACAGCCGCTCGATCTCGTGAACGGGAAGCGGCCGGCTGAACAAATATCCCTGCATCTCGGTGCAGCCTTCGGCCGTGATCCGGTCGAGTTGCTCCCTGGTCTCGACGCCTTCGGCGGTGGCCGCCATGCCCATTCCATTGGCCAGCGCCGCGACGGCGCGCACGATATTGAGTGATCCTGCGTTGTCGGCGATATCCTTGACGAACGAGCGGTCGATCTTGATCTTGTCGAACGGGAAGCACTGCAGATAGGTCAGCGAGGAATATCCGGTGCCGAAATCATCCATGGCGATACGAATGCCGAGCGCGCGCAGCTGGTGAAGCACGGCGAGCGTCGCTTCCTTGTCCTGCAGCAGGACGGTCTCGGTGATCTCGATCTCGAGCCGTGTCGGATGCAGGCCTGAGGTTGCGAGCGCGTTCATGATGACCTGCATCAGGCCGGAACCGCGGAATTGGGCTGCCGAAATATTGACGGCGACCTGAAGATGGTCCGGCCATCGCGCCGCCGTGAGGCAGGCCTGACGGATGACCCATTCGCCGAGCGGCACGATAAAACCGATTTCTTCCGCCAGCGGAATGAAGGTCGCGGGCGCGACCAGTCCCTTCTCCGGATGATTCCAGCGGATCAGGGCTTCGAAACCGCTGATTTCGTTGCTCTCCAGACTGACCACCGGCTGGTAGTAGAGCTCGAATTCGCCCGCGGACAGCGCCTTGCGCAGATCCTGTTCCAGGACGCGGCGGGTTTGCATCTGCTCGTCCATCTTGGATTCGAAAAAGCGGAACGTGCCGCGGCCGTCGTCTTTGGCGCGGTACAGCGCCAGATCCGCGTTTCGCAACAGCTTGTCGGGGGTCACGCCATCGACCGGGCTGACCGCAATGCCAATGCTGGCGCCGACCATGGCCTGATGGCCGTCGATGTCGTAGGGCTCGCTCATCCATTCGATGATCTGTTGCGCCAGCGAGGTTGCCTCGCTGGGGTCGGCGATCGGAGCTTGGACGATGACGAATTCGTCGCCGCCGGTCCGCGCGATGGTATCGGTTTTCCGCACCAGCCCGCGCAGGCGGTCGGCGACGATCTTCAGCAGCCTGTCGCCGACGGGATGGCCGAACGTATCGTTGACGGCCTTGAACTGGTCGAGATCGAGGTGATGAACCGCCAGCATCTCGTTGCCCTGGAAGCGGGCGAGCGCGCTTTCGAGGCGCTCATTGAGCAGCACCCGATTGGCAAGATCGGTCAGCGCGTCGTGGTGGGCCATATGCTCGATCTTGATCTCGGCCCGGCGCTGCTCGGTGATGTCTTCATGGGTGGCGACCCAGCCGAGGTCGGGCATCGGCCGATGGCGGATCTTGAAGGTGCGCCCGTTGCGCAGCTCGACGATGCTGTCGGTCGGCGCGGCCGATATCGCAACGTTGGTGCGCCAGTGCAGGTACTCGTCGCGCGACATCGCGGGAAAGCTGCCGGCCTCGAACCGCAGATCGACGATTTCGGTCAAGGGCGTGCCCGGGCCGACGCGATCGGGCGGCAGGTCGTACATCTCGACGTAGCGATCGTTGCATACGATCAATCGATGGTCGGCGTCGAAGAAGCAGAGCCCCTGCGACATGTTGTTGATCGCGGTATCGAACTGGAAATTGCGCGCCTGAAGTTTCTCTTCCTGCAGCTTGCCGAGCTCGTATTGCTTCTTCAGGCGGCCGCTCATCTCCTCCCGCGAGGTGATGTCCTCGTGGGTCGACATGCCGCCGCCGTCCGGCATCGGGTAGACCGTATAGGTGATGATCCGGCCGTCGTTGAATTCCTGGATCGTGGTAAGGGGGACGATGGCGTGTTCCACGTGCGCGCGCAGGTACGCGTCCGGCGTCGAGCGGATCTTCAGTCCGAGATCCAGCCGGCGCTGAATGAGCTGGACGATAGGCGTGCCGGGCGTGACCTGCTGCGGCGACAGCCGGTAGATTTCCATGTACCGCTTGTTGCAGAAAACGACTTCGCGCTTCGCATTGAAGATGATAAATCCCAGCGACAGGTTGTTGATGGCCTGTTCGAGAAGCCAGCCTGGCAAGGCCGGATTTGAACCGACCGTCGCATGGTGAGAGTCCGACATTCAGCGTTTCCCTGCCGCGTCCTGCAGCGCGCCCGCATTAAGGAGCGGTGCATTACAGACGGGGCAAGTAAATCGTGCCTTTGAAATGCCGCCGGTTTCAGCAAGTTCGTCGAACGCGCTCAACAAAGCCTTAACATCTTGCCGAGCAGGGCCGGCGGCGCGCCGGGGGATGGGTAGAACTACGCACCATCGACCACGATCACCCTGACGTCGTTGACGTTGGTCAGCGTCGGGCCGGTCAGCAACAGATCTCCGGTCGCGGCAAAGAACGCGGTGGCGTCGTTGTTGTCGAGATAGGCCTTGGGATCGAGGCCGAGCGAGGATAGAATCCGATCGCCGTGGCCGTGCGTTCCCGACTTGAGCGATGATCAGTTCGGTGGAGAAAGGTCGTTTATCCTCTTGGCCAGTTCGATATCTAGCGCAGAAATTCCTTCAACCTCGTGAGAATCGAGCCATATTTTAACGCTCGAATAATGATTGAACCAATCCGGATGATGATCCATCAACTCCGCGATGAGCGCCACGGCCGTCATAAATCCGAATGCTCGCGAAAAATCTGGGAAAACAAACTCTCGATAGAGTTTTCCGCGATCGAGTTGCCATCCGCTAAGTTGGCCTAACTCATTATGAATTTCCGAAGGTGACAGTCTTTGCAACTCAATTCCCCCTGCCTAAAAATTGAAGCGCTAACGCGGCTCACCCAGCTGAATTCGCGGGAAGCAAGTCAGCGATGTCTTGCTGGCTGATCTTTCTAACGTAACTTTTGTACAGATCGTCAAGGTAGGCAGCAAGATCGACGTCTAACATGGACGGCTTCGATCCAATATCCCATGTTGTCAGATAAACAATTAGCGTTCGCCAAATGTTGGTCCACTCAGGGTGATGGTCGATCCGATCGATAAATCTCGATGCCGTATTCATAAAGTGAATGAGGTCTTGAAAGCTTTCGAATTCGAAAGTTCGCATCAATTCGATTTTTTCTCCCTTTTCAGTAGTCCGGCTGACGACCCGCCAAGATGGCAATCGTTGTTCTAAGCGCTGAAGATTCTGTTCATCAAGGGGTTTGATCTTCAAGAGTGGATACGGGTAGGGCACGTCGGTCGCGACGGACGTCTTGCCTATCCACGAGCCGACGTCCTTGACCAAACCCGACATGTCCTTCGCGATAGCTCCGATATTTATTCGGCGCGCCTGGATGTCGAGCAGCGGCACAATGGAAGCTGGCAGAGCCTCCCGGGCAGGTAGTTCGGCACCTTCGATTAGAAGCGGCAGGATTCTCTTTCCTTCGCGCAAACTTGTTTCGATCTCTCGCCGAACCCAGTCATCCGGAAGATCAACTCGCCGTCGTCCAAATTCATCAGAAATCGTTAGCCAACTCTTTCCAACTACGACAATAAGAACGGAGGCGCTGGCAAGGGAGCCTTCGATTTGCTGTGCCCACGCCAAGGCGTCTCGAATATTTTCCGTATCGATGAATACGCAGTCGTTGCCGTAGGCCGCCCGCAACTGCACCGCAAGCCACTGCGAGAAGATGGCGCTATCGAGCCTGCGATAGCTAATGAAAATATCGCATTGCTGTCCCATCATTTTCTCCAAATGCATAGGTATATTGAACTACCTTAGCACGCGCGAAGGTTGTCTACTATCTATTGACGTTGTTTTTTCCCGGGCGCACGGGGCAGGCCTCAACGGGTTGCTCGGGTTGTCAAAACAGCCTGCGTTGCTAGACAGGCGGGCAAAGAAATCTTGCCGAGCCCGGAAACGACCCCCGGACGCTACGCAGGGCGCGCCGTCGATCCAGTGTCAATATTTCTCAAGGGAGGCGTGCCTCGGAATGACCGCTGCTCGCGCTGTGGAGCAACGTGAAGAGCGCGCACCGCATCCGAGATATGCGACGAACTACGCACCATCGACCAGGATCACCCTGACGTCGTTGACGTTGGTCAGCGTCGGGCCGGTCAGCAACAGATCGCTGGTCGCGGCAAAGAACGCGGTGGCGTCGTTGTTGTCGAGATAGGCCTTGGGATCGAGGCCGAGCGACTTCATTTTCGTAAAAGTGGTCCGATCGATCATCGCTCCGGCCGGATCTGTGGCGCTGCCGGCGCCGCCATCCGCGCCGTCGGTATCGGCAGCCAGCGCCGAGATGTCAGGCGTATCCTTCAGCAAGTCCGCGAGCGCCAGCGCATATTCCTGGTTGGGACCGCCGCGGCCGTTGCCGCGCACGGTCACCGTGAGTTCGCCGCCCGAGAGGATCGCAACACGCTTGCCTGCGCTGTGTGCCTGCAACGCCAGCCGCGCGTGATCCGCCGCGACGTCGCGGGCCTCGCCTTCGAGGTCGGCGCCGAGTTCGATGATCGCGTAGCCGGCGTCCCTGGCGATTTTGACCGCGGCGTCCAGCGATGCCTTCGGCCTGGCGATCAGCTCAAAATGCGCGCGGGCGAAGGCGGGATCACCGGGCTTGCAGCTTTCATTGCCGGGATCGTCGAGCGCGCGGCGTACCGCATCGTCGACCGCCAGATTGTATTTGGCGACCAGCGCGCGGGCGTCCGCCAGCGTGGTCGGATCCGGCACCGTCGGGCCTGAGGCGATCGCGGAGGGATCGTCGTGCGGCACGTCGGAGATCGCCAGCGTCACGATTTCGGCCAGCTTCCCGGCGCGCGCCAGCCGGCCGCCCTTGATGCGCGACAAATGCTTGCGGACGATATTCATCTCGCCGATCGGCGCGCCCGAGCGCAACAGCGCGCGGTTGACCTGCTGCTTCTGCGCGAACGTCACCCCGTTCACCGGTGCAATCCAGTTCGCCGAGCCGCCGCCGGAGATCAGCACCAGCAGCAGATCGTCGGCGGTCGCCTCCGCGGCCAGCCGCAACGTGTCGTCGGCGGCTTTGAGCCCGGCCTCGTCGGGCACGGGATGACCGGCCTCGACTACCCTGATCCGCCGCGTCGGCACGCCGTGGCCGTGGCGGGTGGTGGCGATGCCGGAAAGCTTGGCCGGATCGAGTTCGAGCGCGTCGAGATAATGCCGCTCGGCCGCCGCCGCCATCGCGGCCGCGCCCTTGCCGGCGGCAAGGCAGATCACCCGGCCTTTCGGGACCGGACGCAAATGCGCCGCCAGCACGACATCGGGATGCGCGGCCGCGACGGCCGCGTCGAAGATCGTGCGCAGGAGGGGGCGTCGGTCGGTCATAGCGGTTCCCTTGGCAGTTCTCTTGGCAATTCTCTTGGCAGTTCGGTTGGCAGAAATACCGTTGCGACGCAGCGTCGGATCGGTGCGGCCATTTTTGCAAAGCTCCCTGGTTTTGACGCCGCCTCGAAGCGTTCGGCTTGTTGTTTGGTCTGCCGTATCGATACGTAGCGCATCATCCGCCGAAGTGTAAACGGCCTGGCCGGCGTTCAGCTTTTCCGATCGGGTGATAGGGAAATGCTCGCAAGAAAAAGCCCCCTGCGAAGCGTTCGCAGGGGGCCATGAGCCTGTCGGTTATCGGAAGATCGGGATCGGCTCAGCCGCCGACGTCGGCGCTGATGACGTCGCCGAACAGCTCCCACTTCTCGCCCTTGAACTTCATCAGCTGAAGCTAGGCTGATCGGCGCGAAATCGGTCGGGCCGGTATTGATCTTGATGCCGGGCAGCAGGACTTCGGTGCGGAAATCCTTCAGGCTCGCCGCCTGCTTCATGACGTTCTCGCGGGTGAGATCGTCGCCGCACTGCTTCAGCACCTGGACCAGGGTCTGCGCCACGCCGTAGCCGATCACGGTGCCGCCGTCGAGCTTGTCGCCTTCGGGAAAGTCCTTGGCCATGAACGCGTAGAATTCCTTCATGCCGGGATCGTTGTCCCACTGCTGGTCGGAGGCGTCCTTCAGATAGGCGGCGGAGATGATGTCCTGCGCGTTCTCATAGCCGGCCGGCTTGATCACGCTGCCGACCGAGGCCGAGACGTTGTTGAGGAAGTGCAGCGGCTTCCAGCCGATCTCGGCGATCTTCTTGATCGCCTGCGCGGCGAATTTCGGCGTCGAGATGTTGATGAAGACGTCGGCGTTGGTGGATTTCAGCTTGACGATGTGGTTGTCGACGGTCGGTTCCGAGGTCTCGAAGCTTTCCTCGGCGACGATCATCGTCGCCGCCTTGGCGCCGAGGCCGTCCTTCAGGCCCTTGAGGTAGTCCTTGCCGTAATCGTCGTTCTGATACAGCACCGCGATCTTGGCGTCCGGCTTGTTCTTCAGGATGTACTTCGCATAGATCTGGGTTTCGCTCTGGTAGTTGGGCTGCCAGCCCATGGTCCAGGGGAAATCCTTCGGATCGTTCCACTTGGTGGCGCCGGTGGCGACGAACAGCTGCGGCACCTTCTTCGAATTCATGTATTTGTGGATCGCGGAGTTCGGCGGCGTTCCGAGCGAATTGAAGATGAACAGCACTTCGTCGCTCTCGACCAGCTTGCGCGCCTGCTCGACCGTCTTCGGCGGGCTGTAGGCGTCGTCATAGCTGATGAAGTTGATCTTGCGGCCGTTGATGCCGCCGTCGTCGTTGATCTTCTTGAAATAGGCGGCCTCGGTCTTGCCGATGATGCCATAGGCGGAAGCCGGACCGCTGTACGGCATGATGTTGCCGATCTTGATTTCGGTATCGGTGGCGCCGGTGTCGTATTTCTTCTGCGCGAGCGCGCCGCTGGTGGTTGCGGCGAGCAGGCCTAAGCGCGGCTGAAAGCAATCGCCAGTTTGTTGTGGTAGCGGACATTCCGTCTCTCTCCCTGTTGAATGGTCTGGTGTGCGTCTGCGGCTTTCTTGATCTGAAAGCTCATTGTGATTCGCCGTGGTTATCATTTTACCGACACCGTCACAACAGAAAGCCCCTGCGACAAAGCCGCAGGGGCTGCTTCTTTAGTAGTCAGGCAGTCGTTAACGCGTCAGCCACCGACGTCGGCGCTTGATGATCTCGCCGAACAGATCCCAGTGGTCGCCCTTGAACTTCATCAGCTGCAATTGCGAGATCGGCGCAAAATCGGTCGCCGAGGTGTTGACCTTGACGCCGGGCAACAGGCCGCCGAGCTCGAGATCCTTGATGCTCGCCGCCTGCTTCATGATGTTCGCGCGCGTCAGGTCGTCGCCGCAGCCTTTCAGCACGTGCACGAGGCCCTGGGCGACGGTGTAGCCGTACATCACCGACGCGTCGGCGCGGTTGGCTTCTGGATAATACTTATCCAGGAACTCGTTCCAGGCCATCATCCCCTCGTCGCTCTTCCATTGCTGATCGGTCGGATCCTTGAGGTAGTTGCGACGAGATGATGTCCTGCGCGTTCTCGAAGCCGGCCGGCTTGATCACGCTGCCGATCGAGGCCGAGACGTTGTTGAGGAAGTGCAGCGGCTTCCAGCCGATCTCGGCGTTCTTCTTGATCGCCTGCGCCGCGAATTTCGGCGTGGTGATGTTGAAGAATACGTCGGCGCCGGTCGACTTGAGCTTGACGATGTGGGAATCGATCGTCGGCTCGGAGACTTCGTAGCTTTCCTCCATGACGATCAGCGAAGCCGCCTTGGCGCCGAGCCCGTCCTTGAACCCCTTCAGGTAGTCCTTGCCGTAGTCGTCGTTCTGGTAGAGCACGGCGATCTTGGCGTCGGGATGGTTCTTCAGGATGTACTTGGCATAGATCCGGGACTCGCTCTGGTAGTTGGGCTGCCAGCCCATGGTCCACGGAAATTCCTTCGGGTCGTTCCACTTGGTGGCGCCGGTGGCGACGAACAGTTGCGGCACCTTTTTCTGGTTCATGTATTTCTGGATCGCCGAATTCGGCGGCGTGCCCAGCGAATTGAAGATCATCAGCACTTCGTCGCTCTCGACCAGCTTGCGCGCCTGCTCGACCGTCTTCGGCGGGCTGTAGGCGTCGTCGTAGCTGATGAAGTTGATCTTGCGGCCGTTGATGCCGCCCTCGGCGTTGATCTTCTTGAAGTAGGCCTCCTCGGTCTTGCCGATCACGCCATAGGCGGAAGCCGGTCCGCTGTAGGGCATGATGTTGCCGATCTTGATCTCGGTATCGGTGGCGCCGGTGTCGTATTTCTTCTGGGCGAAAGACGCGGCTGCTGGTCGCAGCGAGCAATGCGAGGACAGCCGAAAAGACCCCCAATCGCAAATGGATAGCAGGCATTTTGATCTCCCTGGATCACTGTTGAATGTGTTACTTTGTGAATGTGACTTTTTGGATCTGGAGCGCTTTGCGGCTCCTGGCGCCATTGAATACCTTCTCCGGGCACCCGGCAACAAAAAGCCCCCCGCGAAAGTGTCGCGGGGGCGCAACGGCGGCTTTGATCGCCAGCCGCCGGTTGACCGGTCAGCCGCCGACCTCGCCGCTGATGACATCGCCGAACCGATCCCAGGTGTCGCCCTCGAATTTCTCGAGTTGCAATTGTTCGAGCGGCGCGAAGTCGGTCGCGCTGGTGCTGATCTTGATACCCGGCAGCAAGCCGTCCAGTTCAAGATCCTTGATGCTCGCGGCCTGCTTCATGACGTTTTCGCGCGTGAGGTTGTCACCGCACGCCTTCAGCACGTGGACCATGGTCTGCGCGACGCTGTAGCCATAGATCACGTTGGCGTCGGTGCGGTTGGCTTCCGGGATAGTACTTGTCCAGGAACGCATTGAACGTCTTCATGCCGGCATCATTCTTCCATTGCGGGTCGGTCGGATCCTTGATGTAGGCCGACGAAATGATGCCCTGCGATTTGTCGAATCCGGCCGGCTTGATCGTGGCGCCGATCGAGGCGGACACGTTGTTGAGGAGGTGCAGCGGCTTCCAGTCGATCTCGGCGATTTTCTTGATCGCCTGTGCAGCGAATTTCGGGATCGATGCATTGAAGAAGACATCGGCGCCGGTCGATTTCAGCTTGACGATGTGGGAGTCGATCGTCGGCTCGGTGGTCTCGTAGCTTTCCTCTGCGACGATCATCGAGGCCGCCTTGGCGCCGAGCCCGTCCTTGAAGCCCTTCAGGTAGTCCTTGCCGTAGTCGTCGTTCTGATAGAGCACGGCGATCTTGGCGTCCGGCTTGTTCTTCAGGATGTACTTGGCGTAGATCCGGGCTTCGCTCTGGTAGTTGGGCTGCCAGCCCATGGTCCAGGGGAATTCCTTCGGATCGTTCCACTTGGTGGCGCCGGTGGCGACGAACAGCTGCGGCACCTTCTTGGCGTTCATGTATTTCTGGATCGCCGAGTTCGGCGGCGTGCCGAGCGAATTGAAGATGAACAGCACTTCGTCGCTCTCGACCAGCTTGCGCGCCTGCTCGACCGTCTTCGGCGGGCTGTAGCCGTCGTCATAGGAGATGAAGTTGATCTTGCGGCCGTTGATGCCGCCTTCGGCATTGATCTTCTTGAAATAGGCCTCCTCGGTCTTGCCGATCACGCCGTAGGCGGATGCCGGTCCGCTGTACGGCATGATGTTGCCGATCTTGATTTCGGTGTCGGTGGCGCCGGTGTCGTATTTCTTCTGCGCGAGCGCACCGCTACTGGTCGCGGCGAGTAGCGCAAGGGCGGCCGAACAGGCCGCCAGTCGCAAATGGATAGCAGACATTTTGATCTCCCTGGATCTCGGTTGAATGTGTCGTTTTTTTGATTGAGAGCGCTTTCCGGCTCCTGCCCGGATTGAATACCCATCGATCATGCCCAGCAAGAAAAAGCCCCCTGCGACGGGCGTCGCAGGGGGCGTCAATTAGTCGAACGGGTTCAGGTCACGGGCCTGTGAGCTGACCCCTCCAGGTATTTGTTCGGTGCGTTTTCCTCGCGTCGAGCGGCATCTGCCCGGGACCGACCGATCCGGGGCAGGCTTTCGCCCAAAACCGCCTCAGTTGCTGAGTTCGCCGCTGATGATGTCGCCGAACAGGTCCCACTTCTCGCCCTTGAAGCGCATCATCTGAAGCTGCTCGATCGGCGCGAAGTCGGTCGCCGACGTGTTGATCTTCACGCCGGGCAGCAGCGTGTCGGGCGCGAAGTCCTTCAGGCTCGCCGCCTGCTTCATCACGTTGGCGCGGGTGAGATCGTCGCCGCACATCTCCAGCACCTTCGCCATGGTCTGCGCCGCGCCGTAGCCATAGACCACGGAGCCGTCGAGCTTGTTGCCCTCGGGATAGTACTTGTCGAGGAAGGCATAGAATTTCTTCATGCCGGGATCGTTGTCCCACTGCGGATCGGCGCCGTCCTTGGCATAGGCGGCCGACAGGATGCCTTGCGAATTCTCGAAGCCTGCCGGCTTCATCACGCTGCCGACCGAGGCCGAGACGTTGGAGACGATGTGCAGCGGCTTCCAGTCGATCTCGGCGAGCTTCTTGATCGCCTGCGCGGCGAATTTCGGCGTCGTGATGCTGATGAAGACGTCGGCGCCGGTGGCCTTCAGCTTGACGATGTGATTGTCGATCGACGGCTCCGCGGTCTCATAGCTTTCCTCGGCGATGATCATCGACGCCTTGGCGCCGAGCCCGTCCTTCAAGCCCTTCAGGTAGTCCTTGCCGAAATCGTCGTTCTGATAGAGCACGGCGATCTTGGCGTCGGCTTTTCCTTCATCAGATATTTCGCGTAGATCTGCGCTTCGCTCTGGTAGCTGGGCTGCCAGCCCATGGTCCACGGAAAATCCTTCGGATCGTTCCACTTGGTGGCGCCGGTGGCGACGAACAGCTGCGGCACCTTCTTGGCGTTGAGATATTTCTGGATCGCGGAGTTGGACGGCGTGCCGAGCGGATTGAACACGATCAGCACTTCGTCGCTCTCGACCAGCTTGCGCGCCTGCTCGACCGCCTTCGGCGGGCTGTAGCCGTCGTCGTAGGTGATGAAGTTGATCTTGCGGCCGTTGATGCCGCCCTCGTCGTTGATCATCTTGAAATAGGCTTCTTCGGTCTTGCCGATCACGCCATAGGCGGAGGCCGGTCCGCTGTAGGGCATGATGTTGCCGATCTTGATCTCGGTATCGGTCGCGCCGGTATCGTATTTCTTCTGGGCGAGCGCGCTGCCGCTCATGGCAGCGAAAGCGATGACCGCCGTCGCAGAGCGCGGCGATTCTTGATTGTTGTCTGGAAAGCATGGTTTCTCCTGAGTTTTCGTTCATTTCTTGAGTTTGCCGACCAGTTGCTGGGCAACCATGGCAACCTGCCTGGCGCCATGCGGCACCAGGAAGATGACGAGGAACAGCAGCACGCCGAACACGGCGCCGGAGAGGCCCTTGGAAATGCCCTCCGCGATGTTCGGCACGAAGATGATGAAGGCGGAGCCGACGATCGATCCGGGCAGCCAGCCGACGCCGCCGACCACCATGCCGAGGAACAGCGAGATCGCCAGCGTGATGGTGTAGCTGTCGGGCGCCACGAACTGCACGGCGATGGCGCCGAGCCCGCCGGCGACGCCGGTGATGCCGGCGCAGACGCCGAACGCCAGCGTCTTGTACAGCGCGACGTCGACGCCCATCGCGGACGCCGCGATCTCGTTGTCGCGGATCGCCATGAAGGCGCGGCCGGAGCGCGATCTCAGCAGATTGACCGAGGCGATGTAGATCGCGATCGTGATCGCCAGCGTGAAGTAATACAGCCACATGTCCTGCGACATCGGCAGGCCGAACGGCGCATCGGGCTTGGTGACGACCAGGCCCTGCACGCCGCCGGTCCAGTGCTCGAAGAAGCCGAGCTTCAGCAGCTGCGGCATCGCGGTCGCCAGCGCGAAGGTCGCCAGCGCCAGATAGACGCCGGAAAGCCGCAGCGCCGGCTGGCCGAACAGGAAGCCGAAGGCAAAGCAGATGATGCCCGCGATCGGCAGCGTCAGCGCGTAGTTGATGTTGGCGTGCTCCATCAGGATCGCCGAGGTATAGGCGCCGACGCGCGTAGAACGCGCTCTGGCCGAGCGAGAACTGGCCGCTGCCGCCGGTCAGGATGTTCAGCGCCAGCACCGCGATGCCGTAGATCAGCAGCATCGTCATCTGGAAGATGATGAAGTTCTTGACGAACAGCGGCACGAGGCAGCAGCAGCGCCAGCACGACCAGCGAGGTGCCGAAGCCGAGCGTCATGGCCCGCTTCGGAACGGCCTCGACGGCCGGGGCTTCGGTGACGACGTCTTCGAGCAGCGCTCATGATCAAACTCGCTTCACGATGGGCCGGCCGAACAGGCCAGCCGGTTTGACGACCAGTACGGTGATGATCAGCGCAAGCGCGATCGGCAGTTTCAGTTCATTGCCGACGCCGGGAATGTAGGTGCCGGCGAGATTTTCGAAGATGCCGACCAGGAAGCCGCCGATCACGGCGCCGAGCGGGCTGGTCAGGCCGCCGAGCACGGCGGCGGCAAATCCGTAGATCAGCACGCCGCCCATCATGTTCGGCTCGAGGAACACCACCGGCGCGATCAGCATGCCGGCGATCGAGCCGATCGCGGCCGCCATGCCCCAGCCGAGCGCGATCATCCAGGAGGTGTTGATGCCGACCAGCCGGGCCGATTCCGGCAGCGAGGCGGCGGCCCGCATCGCAAGGCCGATCCGCGTGTACTGGAAGAAGAAGTAGAGCAGGATCAGCAGCAGGATGGTGACGCCGATCATGCCGGCCTGGTGGGTCGAGATCAGCTGGCTGCCGAGGAACGGCGAGGAGCCGAACGGCGTCGGATACTGCTTGATGGTGAAGTCCCAGATCAGGCCGGCGACGCTGTTGATGATCGCGAACAGCGCGATGAAGCCGGCGACGTTGGTCAGGATCGGCGCCTTGGCCAGCGGCTTGAACAGCAGCCGCTCGATCGCGATGCCGCCGGCGAACGAGAAGCGCCAGCGTCAGCACGAACGCGCCCCAGTAGGGGATGCCCCACTGCATCAGCTGCCAGGAGATGAAGGTCGAGAACATCGCCATTTCGCCCTGGGCGAAATTGAGATGGTCGATCGCCTGGTAGATCATGACGACGGCGAGCGCCATGCAGGCATAGATCGCGCCGGTGGCGATGCCGGCCAGGACTTGGTTGGTAAAAAGCTCCATGGCCGGCTCCTCAGTAACCGAGATAGGATTTACGGACGTCTTCGTTGTTCGCGATGTCCTTGGCATTGCCCGACATCACGATGCGTCCGGTTTCGATCACGTAGGCCTGGTCGGCGAGCTCCAGCGCCAGCTGCGCGTTCTGCTCGACCACCAGGATCGTGACCTTGTCCTCGCGGTTGATCTTGCCGAGGATCTCGAACAGGTCGCGCACGATCAGCGGCGCGAGGCCGAACGACGGCTCGTCCAGCAGCATCAGCCGCGGCCGCAGCATCAGCGCGCGGGCGACCGCGAGCATCTGCTGTTCGCCGCCCGACAGCGTGCCGGCCTGCTGGGTGTGCGCTGCTTCAGCACCGGGAAGTGCTCGTACATGCGCTCGATGTCGGAGACGATGCCGGCCTTGTCCTTGCGGGTGATGGCGCCGAGCTGCAGGTTTTCCTCCACCGTCATGGTGGTGAAGGTGCCGCGGCCCTGCGGCACATGCGCGATGCCGAGCCGGACGATGTTTTCGGTCGAGCGGCCGGAGAGCGGCGCGCCGTCGAACTCGATCGCGCCGGTCGAGCGCACCATGTTGCAGATCGCCCGCAGCGTGGTGGTCTTGCCGGCGCCGTTGGCGCCGAGCAGCGTGGTCAGGCTGAGCCCTCGTTGAGGGCGAAGGAGAGGCCGTGAAGCGCCTGGACCTGGCCGTAATAGGCGCGCAGATCCTTGACGTTGAGCATCGCGGTCATTGGTCCTTGCTCCCCAGATAGGCCTTGATGACATCCGGGTCGGCCTGCACCTGGGCCGGTGTTCCCTCGGCGAGCTTGCGGCCGAAGTTGAGCGCGACGACGTGGTCGGCGATCGACATCACCAGACCCATGTGATGCTCGACCAGCAGCACGGTCATGTGGCGGTCGTCGCGAATGCGGCGGATCAGGTCGCCGAGCACATGGACTTCCTCGTGGTTGAGGCCGCCGGCCGGCTCGTCGAGCAGCAGGATCTTCGGATCGGCGGCCAGCGCGCGCGCCAGCTCGACGCGCTTCTGGGTGCCGAACGGCAGGCCGGACACCACGGTGTGGGCGACGCTCTCGAGGTCGAGATAGGCGAGGATCTCATGGACCTTCTTGTTGACGTCGGCCTCGCCGCGGCGAACCCAGGCGAGCTTCAGCGAGTCGGAGATGATGTCGCTGGAGGTGCGGGCGTGGGTGCCGACGCGGACGTTGTCGATGCACCGACAGGTTGGGAAACAGCGCGACGTTCTGGAAGGTGCGGCCGATGCCGATCTCGGCGATCCGGTGCGGCGGGCGCGTCAGGATGCTCTGGCCTTCCATCAGGATGTCGCCGGAGCTCGGCTGGTAGAGCCGGGAGAGGCAGTTGAACAGCGTGGTCTTGCCGGCGCCGTTCGGTCCGATCAGGCCGAGGATTGGCCCTTGTGCATGTCGAAGGACACGCCGTTCAACGCGATGATGCCGCCGAACACGACGCTGACGTCGCGAACCGCGAGCAGGGGAGCATTTCCCTGCGCGAGCTGTGCCTGCGTCATCTCGTCTCGCCCATGCCACTCATGGGGCGGGAATGACCGCGCGAACTCTTGCGCGGGTCATGATGAAGGCTACCTGATCCCCTCGACCACACGTGCAACTTTCCCTCCTGCTTTCAACTTTTTGCTTTCTTCTTTTTTTGATTGCGGCGCCGCGCCGCCGAGCGCCGCTTCGATGTTCCTTACCATCGCCACAAGACGAGGTCCAATATCGTTGCGCAGCCGATCTTCCGTGAAGCGGAATGCCGGCGCGCCACAATTGAAGGCATACGGACCGGTTCCGTCGTTCAGCTTCAGCGCCACGCCGACCGCGTGCACGTCGTCCTGCCACTCGCCCGCGGAGATCGCGAAGCCGTGCTTCGCCACCATTTCGCCGGAGCGTTCGATGCCGTCGCGCATCCGGGACCAGCGGCTGCCGTAATGGTCGCGCAGTTCGCGCAACAAAGCGGCGCGCTCTTCCGGCTGGCAGCGCCCAGATATAGGCACGGCCCATCGCGGTGGTCGCAATCGGTACTCGCGAACCGACGTCGAGCTGTACGCCGAGCGTCAGCCCGTTACGGCTCTGGCCGAAATAGATCATGCTGTGACGGTCGCGCCCGCCGACCGCGACGGCGCCGCCGGTCTCGCGCATCAGCTCTTCGCGGTACGGCTCGGACAAATGCCGAACGCCGAGATTGGCCAGGGCGGCATACCCCAGCGCCATGGCTGATGGCGCCAGCTGATACTTTTCGAACCGCGGAACCGGTGTAAGATAGCCGAGCTTGGTCAAGGTGTAGGTCAGCCGCGAAATGGTTGGCTTCGGCAAATTCGTACGGGCCGCGATCTCTTGATTGCCAAGAAGCCCGTCGTTGGGATGGAATGCGCGCAACACATCAAGTCCGCGGGAAAGCGCGACGACGAAGCTGCGATCGGTCGCCACTTTCTTCCCTGGACGCTTCATTACCTGCTGCTGCTGATGAGCTCGTTGACAAGGGACGTGCTTCAAAATAACCCTCCCTGTCAAGATGTGGAATTAAATTTCGCAGTGCGAAATTGACAAAAAGACGACCGTAGCTACTCAACGCAAGTTGAGCGGCAATCCAAGAACAAACGATCCAGGGAGAGTCCCGTGAACGAAGTCGTCAAACTCGAACGTCATGACGTCATCGCCATCGTCACGGTCAACAGCCCTCCGGTCAATGCGCTGAGCGCCGCGGTGCGCGGCGGCATTTTCGAATGCATGAAGAGCCGCGATCGCCGATCCCGAAGTGAAGGCGATCGTGCTGACCTGCGGCGGCCGCACCTTCATCGCCGGCGCCGACATCACCGAATTCGGCAAGCCGCCGAAGCCTCCGGGCCTGGAGGAAGTGCTTGTTGCGATGGAGAACTCGCCGAAGCCGATCATTGCCGCGATTCACGGCACCGCGCTCGGCGGCGGTCTCGAAGTCGCGCTGGCCTGCCACTACCGGGTCGCCACCAAGGAAGCCAGGCTCGGCCTGCCCGAAGTCAAGCTCGGCCTGTTGCCGGGCGCCGGCGGCACGCAGCGCCTGCCGCGCGCGGTCGGTCCGGAACTCGCGGTCAAGATGATCGTCGGCGGCGATCCGATCGGTGCCGCTGAAGCGCTCAAGAACGGCCTGATCGAGGAGATCGTCGAAGGTCCTGCCGCCGGCGGCGAAGCTTTTGCGCGCAAGGTGCTCGCCGAGAAGCGTCCGCTGCGCAAGCTGCGCGACGACGATAGCAAGCTTAGCTGCCGCCAAGGCCGACCGCTCGATCTTCACCAATGCGGTCGCAGCCATGACCAAGAAGGCCCGCGGCCTGGAAGCGCCGTTCGCCGCCGCCGACGCGGTCGGCGCCGCGATCGACTTGCCGTTCGATGAAGGGCTGAAGAAGGAGCGCGAAGGTTTCCTCAAGCTGGTATCGAGCGACCAGTCCAAGGCGCAGCGCTATGCGTTCTTCTCCGAGCGCGAGGCCGCCAAGATCGCCGGCGTTCCCGAAGGGACCAAATCGCGCAATGTCGAGCGCGTCGCCATCATCGGCGCCGGCACCATGGGCGGCGGCATCGCGATGTCGTTCGCCAATGCCGGTATTCCCGTCACCCTGATCGAGACCGGCGAAGAGCAGCTCAAGCGCGGCATGGGCGTGATGCAGAAGAATTACGAGGCGACCGCGGCGCGCGGCGGCATTCCCGCCGACGCGCCGGCCAAGCGCATGGGCCTGATCACCGGCAAGGTCGGCCTGGAGAACGTCAAGGACGCTGACCTGATTATCGAGGCCGTGTTCGAGACCATGGCGATCAAGAAGGAAGTGTTCGACAGCGCTCGACAAATACGCCAAGCCGGGCGCGGTGCTGGCCTCCAACACCTCGTATCTCAACATCGACGAGATCGCGAAGGTGACCAAGCCGTCCGCAGGACGTGCTCGGCATGCACTTCTTCTCGCCGGCCAACGTGATGAAGCTGTGCGAGATCGTGCGCGCCGACAAGACCGCGCCGGACGCGCTGATCGACCGCGGTCGCGATCGCGCGCAAGATCGCAAAGGTGCCGGCCGTGGTCGGCGTCTGCGACGGCTTTGTCGGCAACCGCATGCTGGCGCAGCGCGGCAAGCAGTCGGAAAAGCTGTTGTTCGAAGGCGCGCTGCCGCAGCAGGTCGACGCCGTCGTGACCAAATTCGGCATGCCGATGGGCCCGTTCGCGATGGGCGATCTCGCCGGCCTCGATATCGGCTGGCGCTCGCGCAAGGACCGCGGCATCAAGTCGGAAATCGCCGACGCGCTGTGCGAGGCCGGGCGCTTCGGCCAGAAGACCGGCAAGGGCTATTACAAGTACGAAGCCGGCTCGCGCGCGCCGCTGCCCGATCCGGAAGTCGAAAAGCTGATCGACGAGACCCTGCAGCGGCTCGGCCGCAAGAAGCGCGTGGTCTCGCGACGACGAGATCCTCGAGCGCATGATGTACCCGATGATCAACGAGGGTGCGCGCATCCTCGAAGAAGGCGTCGCGGCGCGTCCGAGCGATATCGATGTGATCTGGCTCTACGGCTACGGCTGGCCGATCTATCGCGGCGGCCCGATGTTCTATGCCGACCAGGTCGGCCTCAAGCACATCGCCGACCGGCTGTCGTATTACGCCAAGGAGACCAACGATCCCGTCGCTGGAGCCGTCGCCGCTGCTCAAGCGTCTCGCCGCCGAAGGCAAGACCTTTGCGTCGCTGGCGCAGACCGCGAAAGCGGCTTGATGGCGCTCAACCGGATGCGTTCTGGCATGCGTCCCAAAATGTCGTCCCTGCGAACGCAGGGACCCATACGCTGTGGCCTCACGTTTTGGCGCAGCTGCGACGGCCTTTTTTTAACCTCGACGCCCGGGGTTATGGGTCCCTGCGTTCGCAGGGACGACGTGTGGGGAGATGGTGCCGTGATCGGCTTGCAGGGAAACCAATGACCCATCCCGGCGAGCAGTTTTATCCGCAAGGCGTTCATTGGGACGATACGATCCGCGCGGCACGCTGCCCGACCTGTTGTCGGAGGCGGCCGCCGCGTACGGCGCGCGGCCGGCGCTCGAATTCCGCGACCGGCCGATCAGCTACGCCGAGCTGGAAGCGCTGGTCGAGACCGCGGCCTCCGCTTTCCTGCGCGCCGGCTACGGCAAGAACACATTCGGTCGCGCTGTTCCTCGGCAATTCGCCGGATCATCCCGATCAATTTCTTCGGCGCGCTGAAGGCCGGCGCCCGCATCGTGCATCTGTCGCCGCTCGACGGCGAGATCGCGCTGTCGCACAAGCTCTCCGATTCCGGCGCGCGCGTGCTGGTCACCAGCAATCTGTCGGCGCTGTTGCCGACCGCGCTGAAGTTTCTCGACAAGGGCCTGCTCGATCGCCTGATCGTCTGCGAGGACGATCATTGGGGCAAGGTCGGCACGCCGCAGACGCGCGCTGCCGGACAATCCCGCGATCATCACCTACCGGCAATTCATCGATGGCGCGGCAAAGCCCGGCGCAATGGCCTGTCATCTCGGCCGATGACGTCGCACTGCTGCAATATACCGGCGGCACCACCGGCCTGCCGAAGGGCGCCATGCTCAGCCACGGCAATCTGACGTCGGCGGTGTCGGTCTACGACGTCTGGGGCAAGCCGGCGCGCGCCGAGCGCAACGATCCGATCGAGCGCGTGATCTGCGTGCTGCCGCTGTTTCATATCTTTGCGCTGACGGTGGTGCTGCTGTCCTCGATCCGGCGCGGCCATCTGATCTCGCTGCATCAGCGCTTCGATGTCGAGGCCGTGATGCGCGACATCGAGGTCAAGCGCGCCACCGCATTCCCCGGCGTGCCGACGATGTGGATCGCGATCGCAGCGCTGCCCGATCTCGACAAGCGCGATCTGTCCTCGCTGGTGAGCTGCGGCTCCGGCGGCGCGCCGCTGCCGGTCGAGGTCGCAAAGATCTTCGAGCGCAGGGTCGGCATGAAGCTGAAGAGCGGCTGGGGCATGACCGAGACCTGCTCGCCCGGCACCGGCCATCCCAAGGAAGGCCCGGACAAGCCGGGCTCGATCGGCCTGATGCTGCCGGGCATCGAGATGGACGTGGTGTCGCTGGAGGATCCGAAGCAAGTTGATGCCGGTTGGCGAGGTCGGCGAAATCCGCATCCGCGGGCCGAACGTCACCAAAGGCTACTGGAACCGGCCGAAGGAAACCGCGGAGGCCTTTGTCGGCGACCGTTTTCTCACCGGCGACATCGGCTACATGGACGCCGACGGCTATTTCTATCTGGTCGACCGCAAGAAGGACATGATCATCTCCGGCGGCTTCAACGTCTATCCGCAGATGATCGAGCAGGCGATCTACACCCACCCCGCCGTGCAGGAAGTGATCGTGATCGGCATTCCCGACGATTATCGCGGCGAGGCGGCAAAGGCCTTCATCAAGCTGCGCGCCGATGCAAAGCCGTTCACGCTGGACGAACTGCAAGGCCTTTCTGACCGGCAAGCTCGGCAAGCACGAAATTCCGGCAGCGGTCGATTTCGTCGAGGAGTTGCCGCGCACATCGGTCGGCAAGCTATCGCGCCACGAGTTGCGTCAGCAGCAGCCGGCATTGCCCAAACAACAAGTCGCATCGGGAGGCCGGTCATGACCACCTCCGTCGTCCCGGCCTTGAGCCGGGACCCATACGCCGCGGCTGTGGTTTGGGGCACATGCGGTCGCGGACTTTGCCAATTACGGAAGCCGGTGGTTATGGGTCCCGGCCTTCGCCGGGACGACGAGAGATAACAAGTTCATTCGCTCACAGGAGGATCCGATGGATCTCGCTTTCAGCAAGGAAGAAATGGCGTTTCGTGAGGAGGTGCGGGCCTTCTTCAGGGATAACGTGCCGCCGGAGACACGGCGTAAACTGGTCGAGGGCCGTCATCTGTCCAAGGACGATATGGTCACCTGGTGGCGCATCCTGAACAAGAAGGGCTGGGGCGTCAGCCACTGGCCGAAAGAGCATGGCGGCACCGGCTGGAGCTCGGTGCAGCATTATATCTTCAACGAAGAACTGCAGATGCATCCGGCGCCTGCGCCGCTCGCCTTCGGCGTCAGCATGGTCGGCCCTGTCATCTACACCTTCGGCAACGAGCGGCAGAAGAAGGAATATCTGCCGCGCATCGCCAATGTCGACGACTGGTGGTGCCAGGGCTTTTCGGAGCCGGGTTCGGGATCGGACCTCGCCTCGCTGAAGACCAAGGCCGAGCGCAAGGGCGACAAATACGTCATCAACGGCCAGAAGACCTGGACCACGCTGGCCCAGCACGCCGACATGATCTTCTGCCTGTGCCGCACCGATACTAACGCAAAGAAACAGATGGGCATCTCCTTCATCGTGTTCCCGATGAAGTCGAAGGGCGTTACCGTGCGTCCGATACAGACCATCGATGGCGGCCACGAGGTCAACGAAGTGTTCTTCGACGACGTCGAGGTGCCGGTCGAGAATTTGATCGGCGAGGAGAACAAGGGCTGGGACTACGCAAAATTCCTGCTCGGCAATGAGCGCACCGGCATCGCCCGGGTCGGCGTTTCCAAGGAGCGGCTGCGCCGCATCAAGGATCTCGCCTCCAAGGTCGAGTCCGGCGGCAAGCCGGTGCTCGAGGATCAAGGCTTCCGCGAAAAGCTCGCGGCGGTCGAGATCGAGCTCAAGGCGCTCGAACTGACCCAGCTTCGCGTTGTCGCCGACGAGAACAAGCATGGCAAGGGCAAGCCCAACCCGGCGTCCTCGGTCTTGAAGATCAAGGGCTCGGAAATCCAGCAGACCACCACCGAACTGTTGATGGAAGTGATCGGCCCGTTCGCAGCTCCCTTCGACGAGCATGGCGACGACGGCTCCAACGAGACCATGGACTGGACCGCCCAGATCGCGCCGAGCTACTTCAACAACCGCAAGGTCTCGATCTACGGCGGCTCCAACGAGATCCAGCGCAACATCATCACCAAGGCGGTGCTGGGGTTGTGATCTTTTTTACTCCCTCGCCCCGCTCTTGCAGGGAGAGGGTTGGGGTGAGGGGCTCTCTCAGCGAGTAAAGACTATCGAGGGACCTGTACCCCCTCACCCGGATCGCACCGGACGATGCTTCGCATCGCCGAGGCGATCCGACCTCTCCCCGCAAGCGGGGAGAGGTGAAGAGGGCCCGCCTCCGGCGAACACATGTATTCAAGGGAAAGAAAACAACATGGATTTTGATTTGTCCGAGGAGCAGCGGCTTCTCAAGGAAAGCGTCGACGGTCTGCTCAACAATTCCTACGATTTCGACCATCGCAAGAAATACATGGCGGAGAAGGGCGGCTGGAGCAAAGCCATCTGGGGCAAGCTTGCCGAGCAAGGCCTGCTCGGGCTGCCGTTCTCGGAAGAGGATGGCGGTTTTGGCGCCGGCGCGGTCGAAACCATGATCGTGATGGAAGCGCTCGGCAAGGCGATGGTGCTGGAGCCTTATCTGCCCACGGTGGTGATCGCCGGCGGCTTCCTGCGCCATGGCGCATCCGCCGAGCAGAAGGCCGCGCACATTCCCGGCATCATCGACGGCAGCAAGACTTTTGCCTTCGCGCAGCTGGAGAAGAACTCGCGCTACGATCTCGCCGACGTTGCGACCACGGCCAAGAAAAAGGGCTCTGGCTGGGTCATCGACGGCGAGAAATTCGTCGTGCTCAATGGCGAGAATGCCGACACGCTGATCGTCACCGCGCGCACCAAGGGTGCCCGGCGCGACACCAGCGGCATCGGCGCGTTCCTGGTGCCGGCCAATGCCAAGGGCGTCACCCGCAAGGGCTATCCGACCCAGGACGGCCTGCACGCGGCCGACATCACGCTGACCGGCGTCGAAGTCGGCGCGGATGCTGCGATCGGCGATCCCGAGAACGGTCTTCCGCTGATCGAGCGCGTGGTGGATGAGGCCCGCACCGCGATGTGCGCGGAAGCGGTCGGCGCGATGGATGAATCGTTGAAGACCACCGTCGAATATCTCAAGACGCGAAAACAGTTCGGCGTGCCGATCGGCAGCTTCCAGACCCTGCAGCATCGCGCCGCCGACATGTTCGTGGCCCTCGAACAGGCCCGCAGCATGTCGATGTTCGCGACCATGGCCGCCGACTTCGACAATGCAAAAGAGCGCGCGACGGCGGTCGCGGCGGCAAAGGTGCAGATCGGCAAATCGGCAAAATTCGTCGGCCAGCAGTCGATCCAGCTCCATGGCGGCATCGGCATGACGCAGGAAGCCAAGATCGGCCACTACTTCAAGCGGCTGACCATGATCGAAAACACCTTTGGCGACACCGACTACCATCTTCGCCGCGTCACGGATGGCGGGGGATTGGTGTAAGGCGCGATGACTGTCATTCCCCGCGAAAGCGGGGAATCCAGTACGCCGCGGCCTCTCGGCTCTCGCACAGCCGTCTCTGGAATACTGGATCGCCCGGTCAAGCCGGGCGATGACGACTGAATGAATGGAAGCAGGGAGCCAACAACAATGAAAAACACCCCGTTCGATCTCACCGGCCAGGTCGCCGTCATCACCGGCTCGAGCCGCGGCATCGGCCGCTCGTCGGCTGAACTTTTGGCAAAACTCGGCGCCAAGGTGGTGATCTCCAGCCGCAAGGCCGACGCCTGCAAGGAGGTCGCCGACGGCATCAACAAGTCCGGCGGCGATGCCCATGTCATTCCCTGCAACATCTCGCGCCGCGACGAAGTCGAGGCGCTGATCTCGGGCGCGACAAAACATTACGGCAAGGTCGACATCCTCGTCTGCAACGCGGCGGTGAATCCCTATTATGGCCCGCTGCTCGACATCAAGGACGAAGCCTTCGACAAGATCATGGGCTCCAACGTCAAGAGCAACATCTGGCTGTGCTCGCACGCGATCCCGCAAATGGCCGCGCGCGGCAAGGGCTCGGTCGTGATCGTCTCCTCGATCGGCGGCCTGCGCGGTTCGACCGTGATCGGCGCCTACGGGATTTCCAAGGCGGCGGATTTTTCGCTGTGCCGCAGCCTGGCCGGCGAGTGGGGCCCGAAGGGCGTGCGCGTCAATTGCGTGGCGCCCGGCTTGGTCAAGACCGATTTCGCCCGCGCGCTGTGGGAAGACGAAGCGCGGCTGAAACACCGCACCGCCACCACGCCGCTGCGCCGGATCGGCGAACCCGACGAAATCGCCGGCGCGGTGGCCTACCTCGCCTCCGACGCCTCGACCTTCATGACCGGCCAGACGATTGTGGTCGACGGCGGCGTGACCACTGCGTCGGCGTAGGTTTTAGCCGCAACTCCCTCCGCACGTCGTCCCGGCCTTGAGCCGGGACCCATACCGCGTTGTGCCCTCGGTTGAAACGCGGTGGCAGACGGCCTTCGCACAATGACCGCCTGTGGTTATGAGTCCCGGCTCAAGGCCGGGACGACGCAGAGATATTGACCTTCCGCTCCCAATCCGCTCCCTTGGCGCGACAAACGTCACCTTCCGGGAAGCAACGCCAATGTCCTTTGTGCTGGCCATCGATCAGGGCACCACATCCTCGCGCGCCATCGTGTTCCGCAGCGACATTTCCATCGCAGCCTCGGCGCAGCAGGAATTTCCGCAGCATTTTCCGGCGTCGGGCTGGGTCGAGCATGAGCCGGAGGATATCTGGACCTCGACCATTGCGGTCTGCCGCGAGGCGCTGAAGAAGGCGGGTCTTACCGCCAAAGATATCGCCGCGATCGGCATCACCAACCAGCGCGAGACCACGGTCGTGTGGGACCGCGCGACCGGAAAGGCGGTGCACCGCGCCATCGTCTGGCAGGACCGCCGCACCGCCGACGTCTGCGCCCGGCTGAAGGGCGAAGGCCACGAGCCCATGATCTCGGCCAAGACCGGCCTGATCATCGATCCTTATTTCTCGGGCACGAAAGTCGCATGGATCCTCGATCACGTCCCCGGCGCGCGCGAACGCGCCGAGCGCGGCGAGCTGATGTTCGGCACCGTCGATTGCTATCTGTTGTGGCGGCTGACCGGCGGCAAGGTCCATGCCACCGACGCCACCAACGCCTCGCGCACGCTGCTGTTCAACATCCACACCGGCGAGTGGGACGACGATCTGCTGAAAATCCTGCGCGTGCCGCGCTCGATGCTCCCCGAGGTCAAGGATTCCTCCGCCGATTTCGGCGACAGCGCGCCGGATCTGTTCGGCGGCAGCATCATGATCTCAGGGCATCGCCGGCGACCAGCAGGCCGCGACCATCGGCCAGGCCTGCTTCACGCCCGGCATGATGAAATCGACCTACGGCACCGGCTGCTTTGCCCTGCTCAACACCGGCACCACGCCGGTGAAATCGAAGAACCGGCTGCTGACCACGATCGCCTATCAGCTCGGCGGCAAACGCACCTACGCGCTCGAAGGCTCGATCTTCGTCGCCGGCTCCGCAGTGCAATGGCTGCGCGACGGGATCAGGCTGATCAAGCAGGCCTCCGAGACCGGCCCGCTCGCCGATCAATCCGATTCCATGCAGAGCGTCTATCTGGTGCCGGCCTTCGTCGGCTTGGGCGCGCCCTACTGGAATCCGCGCGTGCGCGGCGCGCTGTTCGGTCTCACCCGCAACACCGGCCCTGCCGAAATCGCGCACGCCACGCTGGAAAGCGTCTGCTACCAGACGTTCGATCTGTGGGCCGCGATGCGCGCCGATTGGCCGGACGCCAAGGCCGCCAACATCGTGCTCCGCGTCGACGGCGGCATGACCGCCTCCGACTGGACCATGCAGCGCCTTGCGGATTTGCTCGACGCTCCGGTCGATCGCCCGATGATCCAGGAAACCACGGCGCTCGGCGCCGCCTATCTCGCCGGGCTCAACGCCGGCGTCTATCCCGAACCGGCAAAGTTCGCCGACAATTGGCGGCTGCAGCACCGCTTCAAGCCGGCGATGAGCCAGGCCACGCGTGAGCGCAAGCTCGCCGGCTGGGCGCGGGCGGTAAAGGGCGTGCTGGCGAGCGACGAGGGGGAGGGGTGACCCTCTCAACACACTCGGCGTCATCACCGGGCTTGACCCGGTGATCCACATCTTGCTTATTTTGCAGTGCGCAAGGACCTGGATGGCCGGAACGGGCGATGATCGCGCTGCGGTGAGGGATAGCGCTGGTCCGCGGTGTCAGTCTTTCGCTACAGCCGGAGCACTACCACCGCTTCGCGCGCCCTCCTGCTCCTGCACCTCGAGCATCGCCTTCAGCGTGCCTTCGCTGAGATTGCCGGTGGTGGAGTGAACTCGCCGCTCGGTGGATTCGACCGGGGTCGAATGCTGCGGCAAGAGGGAAGTGCCGCGCGCCGGTGCGGCGTGCGAGGTCTCGCCGGTTTCCTCGGTCTCGCTAACATCGTCCGCCGCACGTTTGCCCTTCACGGACCAGGTGCCGCGCCGGCGCTCGGTCTTCTTCGGCTTCAGTGGCGCCGGCGTATAGTCGATCGGGGGCAGGATATGATGGCGCGACACGGCATTGCTCCGTTGGCCCTGTCGCATTAGCTGCTGATTCGGTTTCCGCCGCCACTGACAATTCGTTAATGTGGCCGGGACCGGCATTCGTCTTGAAGGATGGATTGCCGGGTCATAGGCGAGCGGCAGCGACGCCGTCCTTCGGACGGCTATGCCCGGCAATGACGAGTAGAGAGTGCACCGCCCATGTTCCTGATCGGCCAATACAACTCCCCCTTCGTCCGCCGCGTCGCGATTGCGCTGCGGCTGTACGGCATCGCCTTCGATCATCGGCCGTGGTCGACCTTCGGCGACGGTGACAGGATCGCGCCGTATAATCCGCTGCGGCGGGTGCCGACGCTGGTGCTGGAGGGCGGCGAGGCGCTGATCGAGAGTATGGCGATCCTGGATTATCTCGATGAGCTGGTCGGGCCGGAGCGGGCGATGATCCAGGCAAGGGGGCCGGAGCGGCGGCACCAGTTGCGGATCTGTGCGCTGGCCTCTGGGCTCGGCGACAAGTCGGTCAGCCTGGTCTATGAGAGCGTGCTGCGAAAGGAGCAGCTCAAGCTCTGGGTCGACCGCTGCGAGGCGCAGATTACGGGCGCGCTCGATGTGCTGGAGCAGGAGCGGAACGCGGCAAAAACTCCGTACCTGTTCGGCGAGCGGATCGGACATTCCGATATCATGGTCGCCTGCGCGCTGCGCTTTACGCACGAAGCGCATCCAAACCTGTACAACGCCACGCGCTATCCCGCACTGGTCGCCCACGCCGCGCAATGCGAGGCGCTGCCGCCGTTCCGCGAAATCGTGCAGCCGCTGGCGCCGCCGAAGGGAAATTAGGTCGAGCGTGGCGCTCGCAATGACGATCTGAAGGTTGTCGCCGCGACAAATTGACCCGACGGGCAAATCAAAAAAACCTGTCCAGCCCTCGCGCGAAAAATATTTCTCTTGCCTCGTTGGGCAAATCAGCGGCCTTTCTCCGCCCGTCTCACCCGACAAGAGGGGCGCTCGCGATCGTCACGAAACGCGCGGTGGGATGCGGTGGACGCAGAAGCTGCGACTGACGAGCGCGGCTGATGCGGACGGCGAAATCGTGTGGTTCTGACGCCCCGATGCTGGCGTCAAGTCGTGCGGAGCGATCCGCGCGATGACGGTGGCAAACAAGCCGGTCGCCGGGAAGAGCGCGCTATAAGCCGTAAAACCACTGCGCAGGGAAGGCCGGATGCTCTCCGCTGAACCTGTATGCTCGTGTGCGTGTTTTTGTGCACGTTTTGCACACGAGACCGCGGGTGCAGCGCGCACCCGGTCTTCCCTGCGCCCTCTGTATTTCAAGAGGGAGCGAAGTTGACGCAAAGCTCGGGCAAATCGCGTCGCGAGAACGCGGACGCATATCCACTCAGCTGTTTGAAATTTTAATCAGAAGCCAGCCCCAACGTCCTCCCGGACTTGATCCGGTACGCCGCGGCCCATCGGTAAGGGCGCTGGCGTCGGACACCTTCTGTAAACATGAGTGCCGCGGCGTATGGGTCCCGGCGTTCGCCGGGACGACAAGCCGAGAAAGATCACTTCCCCTTCCGCCGCATCGCTTCCGGCGTATCGGGCTGCGCCAGCGGATGGGCCGTCGAAAATTCCGGCATCGCCATCGAGGTCTCGTAGATGCGCTTGACGGTCGGCCATGGCGCGAGATTGATCTGCAGCATGTCGGCCACGGTGGCGTGGCCGGCGAGGCAGATATCGGCCAGTGTCGGCGTGTCGCCATGGCAGAAACGACCGGTATCCTTGTGGCCGGCGAGATGGCCTTCGAGCGCGGCCAGCGTCTCGATGGTCCAGTGCCGCCGCCAGGCCGTCTGCTGCGCGTCACGCACATTCAGTTCGTGATCGAGATAACGCCGCACCCGCGGCACCAGCAACGGATGGCCCTCGCAGGCGACCATCAGCGCCAGCGCGCGCACCCGGGCACGGCCGCGCGGATCGGCCGGCAACAACGGCGGGTTGGGGTGGGTCTCCTCGAGATATTCGATGATCGCCAGCGACTGGAACAGCGTCGTGCCGTCATCTTCGACCAGCGCCGGCAGCGCCATCTGCGGATTGATCCGGCGAAACTCGTCGGCGTGGTGCACGTCGGCATCGAGATCGACGAACACGTTCTCGCTCGGCAGCTGTTTCAGATTGAGCGCAATGCGGACCCGAAAGCTCGCCTGCGATCGCCAGAAGGAGAAGAATTTCATGATGTGCCCCACGCTCGACGTCATCCTGAGGTGCGCGCCTTTGCGCGCCTCGAAGGATGGGTCACAGCACGATAGCATCCTTCGAGGCTCGCCGAAGAGGCTCGCACCTCCCGAGTGAACACAATTGTGTTCATCCGGGGATGACGAAGAAATTACCCAGCCCCGACGGCCTTCTTCCGCCAGGCCAGATGCACCGCGCAGGTGCAGCCGGGCGGATGCGAGGCGGTGTCGTTGGCGGGGACGGCCGTTGCGGTGGGCGCCAGCGGCGGCGTCGAGCCTTGGCCGGTTGATCCTGCGCCGGAATGTAGTTCAGCACCGGCGCCAGCCAGCGCTCGGTCTCGGCTGAACGCGTCATGCCCTTGCGCGCGGCATAGTCCTCGACCTGGTCGCGCTCGATCTTGCCGACGCCGAAATAGAAGCTTTCGGGATGGCTGAAATAGAGCCCGGAGACCGACGAGCCCGGCCACATCGCAAAGCTCTCGGTCAGCTTCACGCCGGCCGTGTTCTCGGCATCGAGCAACGAAAACAGCGTCGCCTTCTCGGTGTGATCGGGCTGCGCGGGATAGCCGGGCGCCGGGCGGATGCCGGCATATTGCTCGAGGATGAGCTCATCGGGCGACAGCGCCTCGTCCGGCGCATAGCCCCAGAATTCCCGGCGCACGCGCGCATGCATCCGCTCGGCAAAGGCTTCGGCGAGGCGATCGGCCAGCGCCTTGCACAGGATCGAGGAGTAATCGTCATTGGCGTTCTTGAAGCGGTCGGCGACCACGTCCTCGCCGATCCCGGCGGTGACGACGAAGGCGCCGATATAGTCCGGTACGCCGGAGGACACCGGCGCGATGAAATCCGACAGCGCGGCGTTGAAGCGGCCTTCGCGCTTCTCCAGTTGCTGGCGCAGCGTGTGGAAGGTCGCGATCTCGCTGGCTGCGGCTGTCGTCGGCATAGACCGCGATGTCGTCGCCGTCGGCATTGGCCGGCCAGAAGCCGATGGTGGCGCGCGCCGTGAACCATTTCTCCTTGATGATGCGGTCGAGCATCTTGCGGGCGTCGTCATAGAGCGAGCGCGCGACTTCGCCGACCTTGGGATCGTCGAGGATCGCAGGATAGCGCCCGGTCAGTTCCCAGGTCTGGAAGAACGGCGTCCAGTCGATGTAGTCGGCGAGTTCGGCGAGATCGTAGGCGTCGAAACTCTTGATGCCGAGGAACGCCGGCTTCTTCGGCGGCGCCTTGGCAAAGTCGATCGTCACCGCGTTGGCGCGGGCGGCGGCGAGCTTCAGCCGCTTCTTGTCGGCCTGGGCGCGGAAATGCGCCGCGGAAATCTTGGCGTATTCGGCGCGCACCTCGGCGGCATAGGCCTCGCGCTTGTCGGGCGACAGCAGCGACGAGGCGACGCCGACCGCGCGGCTGGCGTCGTTGACATGCACCACCGGGCCGCCCTTGTAGTTCGGGTCGATCTTGACGGCGGTATGGACCCGGCTGGTGGTGGCGCCGCCGATCAGCAGCGGCATCTTCATGCCCTGGCGTTCCATCTCGCCGGCGAGGAAACTCATCTCGTCCAGCGACGGCGTGATCAGGCCGGACAGGCCGATGATGTCGGCGCCTTCGGCCTTGGCGGTCTCGATGATCTTGGCGGCCGGCACCATGACGCCGAGGTCGATGACCTCGAAATTGTTACATTGCAGCACGATGCCGACGATGTTCTTGCCGATGTCGTGGACGTCGCCCTTGACGGTCGCGAGCACGATCTTGCCGGCGTGCTGCGGCCGTCGCCGGTGATGCCGTTGGCGAGGTTGCGCGCCTTCTCCTCTTCCATGAACGGCATCAGATAGGCGACCGCCTGCTTCATCACGCGCGCGGATTTCACCACCTGCGGCAGAAACATCTTGCCGTCGCCGAAGAGGTCGCCGACGATGTTCATGCCGGCCATCAGCGGGCCTTCGATGACGTTGAGCGGCCGCTCGACGGTCAGGCGCGCGGCCTCGGTGTCGGCCTCGATGTATTCGGTGATGCCGTGCACCAGCGCGTGGCTCAGCCGCTTCTCGACCGGCCATTCGCGCCAGGCCAGATCCTGCTCCTTGGTCTGCTTCTCCTTGCCGCGGAATTTTTCCGCGAGCGCCAGCAGCCGCTCGGAGGCGCCGGGGTCGCGGTTGAGGATGACGTCCTCGCAGGTCTGGCGCAGCTCGGGATCGATGTCGTCATAGACGATCATCTGCCCGGCATTGACGATGCCCATGTCCATGCCGGCCTTGATGGCGTGATACAGGAACACCGAATGCATCGCCTCGCGCACCGGCTCGTTGCCGCGGAACGAGAACGACAGATTGGAGACGCCGCCGGAGATATGCGCATGCGGCAGGTTTTGGCGGATCCAGCGCGTCGCCTCGATGAAGTCGACGCCGTAATTGTTGTGCTCCTCGAGCCCGGTCGCGATCGCAAAGATATTCGGATCGAAGATGATGTCCTCGGGCGGGAAGTCGAGCTGGTCGACCAGGATGTCGTAGGCGCGCTTGCAGATCTCGGTCTTGCGCGCGAACGTGTCGGCCTGGCCGGCCTCGTCGAACGCCATCACCACCACGGCGGCGCCGTGGCGGCGCGCGATCGTCGCCTCGTGGATGAATTTCTCCTCGCCTTCCTTCATCGAGATCGAATTCACCACCGGCTTGCCCTGCACGCATTTCAGGCCGGCTTCGATCACGGCGAATTTCGAGGAGTCGACCATCACGGGCACGCGGGCGATGTCGGGCTCGGCGGCGACGAGGTTGAGGAAGGTCACCATCGCGGCTTCGGAATCGAGCAGGCCCTCGTCCATGTTGACGTCGATGATCTGGGCGCCGTTCTCGACCTGGTCGCGCGCCACCTGCAAGCGCGGCGGTGTAGTCGCCGGCGGTGATCAGCTTGCGGAATCTGCGCAGATCCGGTGACGTTGGTGCGCTCGCCGACATTGACGAAGGGGATCGCGGGCGTCAGCTCGAACGGCTCCAGGCCGGACAGCCGCAGCCGCGGCTCGATCGCGGGCACGACGCGCGGCTTGTGCGGCGCGACGGCGGCGGCAATCGCCGCGATATGGTCCGGCGTGGTGCCGCAGCAGCCGCCGACGATGTTGACGAGGCCGGCCGCGGCGAATTCGCCGATCAGCCGCGCCATGTATTCCGGGGTCTCGTCATACTGGCCGAACTCGTTGGGCAGGCCGGCGTTCGGATAGGCGCAGACCAGCGTATCGGCGACGCGGCCGATGTCGGCGATGTGGGCGCGCAGATCTTCGGCGCCGAGCGCGCAGTTGAAGCCGATGGTGACCGGCTTGGCGTGCCGCACCGAATTCCAGAACGCTTCCGGCAACTGGCCCGACAGCAGGCGGCCGGACTTGTCGGTGATGGTGCCCGAGATCATCACGGGCACGTCGATGCCGCGCGCCTCGGTGATTTCGGCGATCGCGTAGAGCGCGGCCTTGGCGTTCAGCGTGTCGAAGATGGTCTCGACCAGCAGCAGATCGGCGCCGCCGTCGAGCAGGCCGTTGATCTGCTCGCCATAGGACTTGCGCAGATCGTCGAAGGTGACGGCG
Source organism: uncultured Alphaproteobacteria bacterium (assembly GCA_963738765.1). GTDB lineage: Bacteria > Pseudomonadota > Alphaproteobacteria > Rhizobiales > Xanthobacteraceae > Bradyrhizobium. The sequence goes on from CAVTYA010000027.1 coordinate 489,191, forward strand.
CGGTAGCCGGGATTGGAGACGTCGGGCGAGATCGAGGCGGTGCGGTTGGTCGGGCCGAGCGCGCCGGCGACGAAACGCGGCTTGCCGTCCTCGGCGGTGACGCGCTCGGCCGCGTCGCGCGCCAGCCTGGCGCCTTCGCGGTTCAGCTCATAGGCGAGGTCCGACATGTCGTAGTCGGCCTGCGCGATCGAGGTCGAGGAGAAGGTGTTGGTGGCGACGATGTCGGCGCCGGCGCGCAGATAGTCGGCGTGGATGTCCTCGATCGCCTGCGGCTGGGTCAGGATCAGCAGGTCGTTGTTGCCGCGGACGTCGCGGTGGAAATCCTCGAAACGCTCGCCGCGGAACGCGGCCTCGTCATATTGCAAGGCCTGGATCATGGTGCCCATGGCGCCGTCGAGCACCAGGATGCGTTCGCGCGCGGCCGCGAGCAGGGCGGTTCGCTTCGGGGAGACGGGCACGGTCATCGGTTCAGGCGGCTTTCTGCGCGCCCTGCGGGCGGATGCCGAGCAGATGGCTGATCGCGAACACGAGGTCGGCGCGGTTCATGGTGTAGAAATGGAAGGTGTCGACGCCGTGCTTGGCGAGCTTCTGCACCTGGCCGGCGGCAACCGTCGCCGCGACCAGCTTGCGGGTCTCGGCATCGTCGTCGAGGCCTTCGAATTTTTCCGCGAGCCAGTCCGGCACCGTGGTGCCGGCGCGGGTGACGAAGTTGCGCGCCTGCTTGAAATTGTGCATCGGCATGATGCCGGGCACGATCGGGATGTTGATGCCGCGGGCGCGGACGCGGTCGAGATAGCGGAAGTAGAGGTCGTTGTCGAAGAACACCTGGGTGATGGCGCGCGTCGCGCCGGCATCGACCTTGGCCTTGCAGCGTGTCGATGTCGGCGTCGAAGTCTCGGGCTCTCCGGATGCTTTTCCGGATAGGCCGAGACCGAGACCTCGATGTCGGGATAGCGCTTCTTGATGCCGGCGACGAGCTCGGCCGAGGTCTGGTAGCCGTCGGGATGGGCCTTGTAGGCGGTGCCGATGCCGGTCGCGGGATCGCCGCGCAGCGCGACGATGTGGCGGACGCCGACCTCGTGATAGCGCGCGACGATGTCGTCGATCTCGCCCTGCGGCGCGCCGACGCAGGTCAGATGCGCGGCCGGGATCAGGCTGGTCTCTTTCAGGATGCGGGCGATGGTGGAATGGGTGCGCTCGCGGGTCGAGCCGCCGGCGCCATAGGTCACCGAGACGAAGTTGGGGCCGAGCGGCGCCAGCCGCTTGATGGTCTCCCACAGGCTGCGCTCCATCTCCTCGGTCTTCGGCGGGAAGAACTCGAAGGAGATCGCGGGCGATTTCAGCGCGCGGTGCCCGTCGGGCGCGGGGGGCGTAACCTCGGTCATGGCACTCACAACACTCCAACAGGCTGCGCAGGTGCGTCAGGCTTAGCTGCAGATGCGCTAAAATAGGCCAAACGAGGCCGCTCAAACAGCCCATCGATAGGTGGGAAATTGCCCACTTACTGCATGAAATATTGATAATTTTAGGCTGTATTATGACCAAGTGGGCAGGACGATGATAATCGTCGAGCATGCTGAAGTATATCCAGTGATTTACAGATATAACTGCACAATAATCAGATTGAAATGGCTGCGAGTTCGACGGTGGTGGGCAGACTTGAAATGTGTAAGGATTTGTGTACGATTCGTCCCACTCCCGCAGTCCGGCGACCGCAGTCTGCCGTCGCCCGCCGGCGCGGGCCTGATCTGCACGCCGGGCCCTTTGTGGCCTGCGCTCGCCGCACTAGCTTAGCGCCATGATCCCGCTTTCCGTCCTCGACCTCTCCGTCGTCACCACCGGCACCAAACCCGCCGCGGCGCTGCGCAACAGCATCGATCTGGCGCGCCATGTCGATGCGCTCGGCTATGTCCGCTACTGGCTCGCCGAGCATCACAACCTCGCCTCGGTCGCGAGCCCGGCGCCCGATCTGATGATCGGGCAGATCGCGGCGGTGACGAAAAACATCCGCGTCGGCTCCGGCGGCGTGATGCTGCCCAACCACGCGCCGCTGGTGGTGGCCGAGCGCTTCAAGATGCTGGAGGCGCTGTTTCCCGGCCGGATCGATCTCGGCCTCGGCCGCGCGCCCGGCACCGACGGCGCCACCGCGTATGCGCTGCGCAGCCGGCTCGACCGCCGCGAGGGCGACGATTTTCTCGAGCGGCTGCAGCGAACTGATGCTGTGGGAGACCCGCGATTTCCCGCCCGGCCATCCCTACAACAATGTGGTGGCGATGCCGGACGACAGCGCCGCTGCCGCCGATCTGGCTGCTCGGCTCCAGCGACTATAGTTCGGAACTCGCCGCGCAGGTCGGCATGGGCTTCGCGTTCGCGCATCATTTTGCGTCCTATGACGCGGTCGCGGCGATGACCAATTACCGCGCGCGTTTCAAGCCGTCGGGCTGGCGCACAACGCCGCACGGCATTCTGGCGGTCGCGGCGGTCGCCGCCGAGACCGATGCGGAGGCCGAAAAGCTCGCCTCCTCGATGGACCTCAATCGCCTGCGCCGCGACCGCGGCCAATATCTGCCGCTGCCGAGCGTCGAGGAGGCGCTGGCCTATCCCTACACCGACGCCGAGCGCGCCTCGATCGCGCGCAACCGCTCGCGGCTGTTCGTCGGCAGCCCGGCAACGGTGATGACGAAACTGCAGCCGATGATCGCGGCGAGCAAGCCGGATGAGCTGATGATCATCACCGCCGTGTACGACCACGACGCGCGCAAGAAGTCGTATAGCCTGCTGGCGGATGCGTTCGGGCTCGGCAAGAAGGCGGCGGCGTGAACATCCCGTCGTCCCGGCCTTGAGCCGGGACCCATACTCGGCGGCTTAACGGTGAGGGCGCCGGCGTTAGATACCTTCGATCAAATGAGGGCCGCGGCGTATGGATCCCGGCGTTCGCCGGGATGACGAGAACCTCACTCCACCTTCTCGCTGAACGTCGCGCGGAACGGATGTGCCGGATAGACGCCGACGATGCGGAATTCGCGCGAGAAGAATTTCAGCTCCTCCAGCGCAAAGGCGAGGCCCTTGTCGTCGGGATGGCCGTCGACATCGGCATAGAACTGCGTGGCGAAGAAATTGCCGTCGACCATGTAGCTTTCGAGCTTGGTCATGTTGACGCCGTTGGTGGCAAAGCCGCCCAGCGCCTTGTAGAGCGCGGCGGGCAGGTTGCGCACCCGGAACACAAAAGTGGTGACCAGCGGCCCCGAGCCCTGTGCCGCCCATTTCTCCTCGCGCGCCAGCACCACGAAGCGCGTGGTGTTGTGGGTCTCGTCCTCGACGTCCTCGGCCAGGATATCGAGGCCGTAGATCTCGCGCCGCCAGCCGCGAGGCGATCGCGGCGCAGCTCTTGTCGCCGCGCTCGGCGACGATGCGCGCGCGCTGCCCGCGGTGTCGCCGACGACGATCGGCTTGATGCCGAGCTTGCGGATGATGCGGCGGCACTGGCCGAGCGCGTGGACGTGGCTCTCGACGGTCTTGATGTCGGCGAGCTTGGCGCCGCGCGGCGCCATCAGCTGATGGTGGATCGGCAGGAACCATTCGCCGACGATGAACAGGCCGGAATGCCGGCAGCAGATGATGGATGTCGGCGACGCGGCCGGCGACCGAGTTCTCGATCGGGATCATGCCGAGATCGGCCTCGCCCGAGGCGATCGCGGCCAGCGCGTCCTCGAAGGTCGGGCAGGGCAGCGGCTCGGCGTCGGGATAGGCCTCGACGATGGCGATGTGGGAGTTGGCGCCGGGCTCGCCCTGGAATGCGATTTTCATGCTTCTGTGGTCATGGTGGCCTTGTATCAGCAGGTCTCAGTCTATTTGCCAGTATCCGGCGGGCGGTTTCGAGGTCGGCCGGGGTGTCGACGCCGCGCGGCACGGTGTCGACGATGGTGACGTCGATCCGCATGCCGGCCTCCAGCGCCCGAAGCTGCTCGAGCTTCTCCTGCTGCTCCAGCGGCGAGGGCGGCAGCGTGGACGAAGCGCTCCAGCGCCGCGCGGCGATAGGCATAGAGGCCGATGTGATGGTAGCGCGGCCCGTCGCCGGCAGGGCGCGGTGGCGCGGGTAAAATACAGCGCGCGCAGCCGCCGCGGGCCGATCGGCGAGCCGACCGCCTTCACCACGTTCGGGTTGGTGGTCTTCCTCCTCGGTGTGGATCTCGGCGGCCAGCGTCGCGATATCGACCGCGGGATCGTCCAGCGGCGGCAGCACGTCGCGGATATTGTCGGGCGTAATGGTCGGGAAATCGCCCTGCAGATTGACCACGATCTCGGCCTTGCCCTCGGGATCGAGCTGTCTCCAGCGCCTCGTAGATCCGGTCCGAGCCGGACGGGTGATCGGGTGCGGGTCATCACCGCCTCGCCGCCATGGGACCTTACGGCGGCCGCGATCTCCGGCGTGTCGGTCGCCACCGCGACCCGGCCGATTTGCGCGGCTTCCGCCCGGCGCAGCACATGGACGATCATCGGCAGGCCGGCGATGTCCAGCAGCGGCTTGCCCGGCAGGCGGGTGGCGGCCATGCGGGCGGGAATCAGCACCAAAGTGCGGGTTTCGGTCATCGGCGAGCGAGGTCAGAGGCGGCTCGAAAACAGGCCGGAAATAATGGGGATTGGCGGAAAGTCGGGGCGTTTATACGGGTTGCCAGAGCACGGGCAAACCGATATCTCAACCCTGCTGAGGGTGCGGCGCGAAAGCCTGATTCCTGAGGCTCATTCCGCGGCCGTTTTGCCGGCCTCAGTCGACCTTCCGGCCTGGAGCCTGATCCAAAATGGACTCCTTCGAACTCAACAAAATCCTCGGTGCCATTCTCGGCACCTGCCTCGTGCTGCTGGTGACGAGCTTTACCGCCGGCGCGATTTTCTCGCCCAAGATGCCGGAAAAGCCGGGCTTCGAGATTGCCGTGAAGGAAGAGGCCCAGAGGGCGGCGGCCAGGAAGCGCGCGGCGCCGTCCGAGCCGATCGAGAAGCTGCTGCAGACCGCCTCGGTCGAGAAGGGCGCGGCCGCCGCCAAGAAGTGCGCCGCCTGCCACACCTTCGAGAAGGGCGGCCCCAACCGCGTCGGCCCGAATCTCTACGGCATCGTCGGCGACCACAAGGGCGAGGGCCGCGGGCTTCAACTTCTCCGCGGCCATGAAGGCCAAGGGCGGCACCTGGACCTTCGACGATCTCAACCAGTTCATCACCAATCCGAAGGGCTTCGTTCCCGGCACCGCGATGGGCTTTGCCGGCATCCAGAAGGACAGCGAGCGCGCCGACGTGATCGCCTATCTGCACACGCTGTCCGACAACCCGGTTCCGCTGCCGACGGCGGCGAAATAAGATTTCGACCGTCCCGCATGGACGTGCGACGACAGACGGCCAGGCATTGCCTGGCCGTTTCGCATCATGGTGATCGCGTTGTCGTTATCGGGACGTTTCGCCGCACCGGTGCGTCTTCCGGGCTATTATCATGAGGAAAAAGCAACGTAATTTGTCGAATCCTTGCCTTATATTGGGTCCTCATTAGCGCCGGCGTCAGCAACAGGAATTCTTCATTTGGCGATTACCCGACGACATCTTCTGCAGGGCGGCGCCGTCGCCGCGATGGCCCCGCGCTGGGGCTCACCGCGGGCGTTTCCGCGATCTCACCGGCCCATGCGCAAGCCGCACCGCGATGGCACTCGTCTGGCGGCACGCGCTGTCGCTGTTCGGCGACGTCAAATATCCGGCCGACTTCAAGCGCTTCGATTACGTCAATCCGGATGCGCCGAAGGGCGGCATGGTGCGCCAGATCGCGATCGGCACGTTCGACAATTTCAATCAGTCGTGATCGCCGGTCGTGAAGGGCTCGATCGCCAGCGGCGTCGGCCTGATCTACGAGACGTCTGACGACGCCAATCGCTCGACGAAGTGGCGACGTCTACGGCTTGCTCGCCGAGGCCGTCGACCCATCCCGACGATTTCTCCTACGTCATCTATCGGCTGCGCGCCAAGGCACGCTGGCACGACGGCAAGCCGGTGACGCCGGAAGACGTCATCTTCTCGTTCGATGCGTTCAAGAAGAACAGCCCGATGTACAGCGCGCTACTACGTCCACATCGTCAAAGTGCGAGAAGACCGGCGACCGCGAAGTGAAATTCACCTTCGACGGCCCCGGCAATCGCGAACTGCCGAGCATCGCCGGCGAGATTACGGTGCTGCCGAAGCACTGGTGGGAAGGCACCGATGCCCAGGGCCGCAAGCGCGACATCACCGCGACCACGCTGGAGATTCCGCTCGGCTCGGGACCCTATCGGATCAAGGAATTCGTCGCGGCGCGCTCCGTGGTGCTCGAACGCGTCGCCGGATTACTGGGGCAAGGACCTGCCGGCGAACGTCGGACAGAACAATTTCGATCAGATCCGCTATGAGTTCTTCCGCGACGACACGGTCGCGCTCGAGGCCTTCAAGGCCGATCAGCTCGACTGGATTCAGCGAGCGCAGCGCCAAGGAATGGTCGACCGCGCTATGATTTCCCGGCCGTGCGCGAAAATCGCGTCATCAAGGAGAAGTTCCCGATCACGCAGCCTCGGACGGATGCAGGGCTATCGCGTTCAACCTGCGCCGGCCCCTGTTTGCGGATGTCCGGCTGCGCCGCGCCTTCAACTACGCCTACGATTTCGAGGAGATGAACCGGCAGCTCTCGTTCGGCGAATACAAGCGCGACAACAGCTATTTCGATGGCACCGAATCTGGCTTCGTCCGGTCTTCCCGAAGGGTCAGGAGCTGCAGATGCTCGAGACGGTGCGCGACAAGGTGCCGGCCGAGGTCTTCACCACGCCGTACCAAAATCCGGTCGGCGGCAATCCGGAGGCGGTGCGCAGCAATCTGCGCGAAGCGTCGCGGCTGCTCAAGGAGGCCGGCTTCGAGATCCGCGATCGCAAGCTGGTCGATCCCAGCGGCCAGCCGGTCAGCGTCGAAATCCTTGTGCCAGGACCCGGGCGACGAGCGGCATTGCGCTGTTCTACAAGCCGTCCTGGAGCGGCTCGGCATGACCGTCACCGTTCGCACCGTCGACGACGTGCAGTACCAGAACCGCTTGCGCAGTTTCGATTTCGACATCGTCACGACCGTCTGGGCGCAGTCGCTGTCGCCCGGCAACGAACAGCGCGAGTACTTCGGTTCGCAGGCGGCGGACGTGCCCGGCTCGCGCAACATTCCCGGGCATCAAGAATCCGGCGGTCGATGCCTTGATCGACGGATCATTTTCGCCAAAGACCGCGCCGAACTGGTCGCGGCCTGCAAGGCGATGGATCGGGTGTTGTTGTGGAATTTCTACGTCGTGCCGCAATTCACCTGCGGATTTCAGCGCGTACGCGCGCTGGGATCGCTTCAGCCATCCCGAACCGTTGCCCAAATACGGCGTCTCCGGATTTCCCAGCGCTGTGGTGGTGGGACGCCGACAAGGCGGCCAAGACTCGGCAAGCGCACTTGAAGCGGATCGTCGCATGCCGCACCTCGTCGCGCCGGCATGCTGCTCGGCCTCGGCGTCGGCGCGCTGAGCGCGCGCACGTTTCGGCTCCGGCGGGCAGCGCGGCGACGGACGGCGACGCGAGACGCACGGCATGTCGGTGTTCGGCGATCTGAAATATCCGGCCGACTTTCAGCATTTCGACTACGTCAATCTCGCCGCGCCGAAGGGCGGACTGTTTTCGCTGATCCCGTCGGCGCGTGCCTACAACCAGTCGTTCTTCACGTTCAATTCGCTCAACGCCTACATCCTCAAGGGCGAGGGCGCGCAGGGCATGGACATGACCTTCGCGACGCTGATGGCGCGCGCGAGCGACGAGCCCGACGCGGTGTACGGTCTAGGCGGCGAAGTCGGTGCGGATTTCGCCGACAAGCTGACCTATCGTTTCACGATGCGGCCCGAGGCGCGCTTTCATGACGGCTCGAAGCTGACCGCGCAGGACGTCGCCTTCTCGCTGACCACGCTGAAGGAAAAAGGTCATCCGCTGATCATGGTGCAGTTGCGCGACATGGTGAAGGCCGAAGCGCCCGACGATGCGACCGTGGTCGTCACCTTTCGCCGAAGCGCGCGCGCGACGTGCCGCTCTATGTCGCGAGCCTGCCGATCTTCTCCAAGGCCTATTACGCCACGCGGCCGTTCGATGAATCGACGCTCGATACTCCCGCTGGGCTCGGGGCCGTACAAGGTCGGCAAGTTCGAGGTCAATCGCTACATCGAATACGATCGGGTCAAGGATTGGTGGGCGGCCGATCTTCCGGTCAATCGCGGCAGCTATCAATTTCGACATCGTGCGCTACGAATTCTATCGCGATCGCGACGTCGCGTTCGAAGGCTTTTCAGCGGCAAGAGCTATCTGTACCGCGAGGAGTTCACCTCGCGCATCTGGGCGACGCGCTACGACTTTCCGGCCGTCAAGGACGGCCGCGTCAAGCGCGAGACGCTTGCCGGATGAAACGCCGTCCGGCGGGCAGGGCTGGTTCTTCAATACGCGCCGCGACAAGTTCAAGGATCCGCGCGTGCGCGAAGCGCTGAGCTACGCGTTCGATTTCGAATGGACCAACAAGACCGTCATGTACGGCGCCTATGCGCGCACCCGTTCGCCGTTCCAGAATTCGGACATGGTGGCGAGTGGACCGCCGTCGCCGGAAGAGCTGAAGCTGCTCGAGCCGTTCCGCGGCCAGGTGCCGGACGAGGTGTTCGGCGAGCCCTTCGTGCCGCCGGTGTCGGACGGATCGGGGCAGGACCGGACGCTGCTGCGCAAGGCGATGCAACTGCTCAACGAGGCCGGCTGCGCCGTCAAGGACGGCAAGCGGCTGTTGCCGAACGGCGAGGTCTTCACGGTCGAGTTCCTGCTCGATGAGCCGTCGTTCCAGCCGCATCACGCGACCTTCATCAAGAACCTCGGCACGCTCGGCATCGAGGCCAGCATCCGGCTGATCGACGCCGTGCAATACCGCGCCCGCGTCGAGGATTTCGATTTCGACGTGACCACCGAACGCCTGACTATGTCGGCGACGCCGGGCGACAGCCTGCGGCCATATTTCTCGTCGCAGGCGGCCGCCACCAAGGGCTCGTATAATCTGGCGGGCGTCGCCAATCCCGGCGATCGATGCGCTGATCGAAAAGGCCATCGGCGCGGAGACCCGGGTCGGATTTGACCATTCGCATGCCGCGCGCTTGACCGCGTGTTCCGCGCCGGCCGCTACTGGGTGCCGCAATGGTACCGCACCACGCATCCGATCGCCTATTGGGATGTGTTCAGTCATCCGGCGAAGCCGCCGCGAAGTATGCGCAAGGCGTCGGCGCGCCGGAAAACTGGTGGTACGATCGCCGCCAAGGCCGCCAAGCTCGAGCAGGCGAAGTAGCCCATGAGCGCCTATATCGCCCGCCGCATTCTGCTGATGTTCCCGACGCTGCTCGGAATCCTGTTCGTGTCCTTCGTGGTGGTGCAGTTCGCGCCGGGCGGGCCGGTCGAGCGCGTGATCGCGCAGCTCTCCGGCGCCGACACCGGCGGCACCTCGCGGATTTCCGGCGGCGGCGGCGATTTCGGCCCGCGCGGCCAGGCCAGATCGGCGCCGGGGAGCGACGCCGTCAGTTCGAAATATCGCGGCGCGCAGGGGCTCGATCCGGATTTCATCAAGAAGCCTGGAAAAGCAGTTCGGCTTCGACAAGCCGGCTCCGGAGCGTTTCGCGCTGATGGTGTGGAATTTCGCGCGCTTCGATTTCGGCAAGAGCTATTTCCGCGACGTCAGCGTGCTGCAGCTGATCAAGGAGAAGCTGCCGGTCTCGATGTCGCTCGGCATCTGGATGACGCTGCTGACCTATCTGATCTCGATCCCGCTCGGCATCCGCAAGGCGGTGCAGGACGGCTCGCGGTTCGATACCTGGACCTCGGCGGTGATCATCGTCGGCTTTGCGATTCCCGGCTTCCTGTTCGCGATCCTGCTGATCATCCTGTTTGCCGGCGGCTCGTTCTTCAACATTTTCCCGCTGCGCGGGACTGACCTCGGACGGCTGGTCGCAATTCCCCTGGTACTGGAAGATCATCGACTATTTCTGGCACCTCACGCTGCCGCTGATCTCGATGGCGCTCGGCGCCTTTGCCACCATGACGCTGCTGACCAAGAACTCGTTCCTCGACGAGATCCGCAAGCAATATGTCATGACCGCGCGCGCCAAGGGCTGCAGCGAGCGGCAGGTGCTGTACAATCACATCTTCCGCAACGCGATGCTGATCGTGATCGCGGGATTTCCCGGCGCGTTCATCCACGCCTTCTTCTCCGGCTCGCTTCTGATCGAAACCATTTTCTCGCTCGACGGCCTCGGCCTGCTCGGTTTCGAGAGCGTGCTCAATCGCGATTATCCGGTCGTGTTCGGCACGCTGTTCATCTTTTCGCTGGTCGGTCTCGTGGTCAATCTGATCTCCGATCTCGCTTACATGTGGATCGACCCGCGGATCGATTTCGAGGCGCGTGAGGTCTGATGACGATCACGCTCCCCCGCCGGTCGAGACCACGACGCAGTCGCCGCTCGGCGAGGCTGTGCCGCCGACGCGGCATCGCTTCAGCCCGTCGCCGCTCAACAAGCGCCGCTGGCAGAACTTCAAGGCCAACCGGCGCGGCTACTGGTCGTTCTGGATCTTCCTGGTCCTGTTCGTCGTCTCGCTGTTCGCCGAGCTGATCGCCAACGATCGTCCGTTCCTGATCAAGTATGACGGCCATCTGTATTGGCCGGCCTTCGTCAGTTATTCGGAGACGACCTTCGGCGGCGATTTCGAAACCGCCGCCGACTATCGCGATCCCTATCTGCAGAAGCAGATCGCGGACAAGGGCGGCAGCATCGTCTGGCCGCTGATCCGCTATTCCTACGATACCCACAATCTCGATCTGCCGACGCCGGCGCCGTCGAAGCCGACCTGGATGCTGACCGAGGATCAGTGCAAGGAGGTGGTGACAGAAAAAGCACCTCAGCGGCTGCCGCGACCTCGAATATAACTGGCTCGGCACCGACGATCAGGGCCGCGACGTGGTCGCGCGCCTGATCTACGGCTTTCGTATCTCGGTGCTGTTCGGCCTGACGCTGACCATCGTCTCCTCGATCATCGGCGTCGCCGCCGGCGGCGTCCAGGGCTATTTCGGCGGCTGGATCGATCTCGGCTTTCAGCGTTTCATCGAAGTCTGGACCGCGATACCCTCGCTGTATCTGCTCTTGATCATATCGGCGGTGCTGCCGCCGGGCTTCTTCGTCCTGCTCGGCATTCTCCTGTTGTTCTCATGGGTGTCGCTGGTCGGCCTGGTGCGGGCGGAATTCCTGCGCGGGCGCAATTTCGAATACATCCAGGCGGCGCGGGCGCTCGGCGTCTCCAATGCCGTGATCATGTTCCGCCATCTGCTGCCGAACGCGATGGTCGCGACCATGACGTTCCTGCCGTTCATCGTGTCGTCGTCGGTGATGACGCTGACGGCGCTGGATTTCCTCGGCTTCGGCCTGCCGCCCGGTTCGCCCTCGCTGGGCGAATTGCTGTCGCAAGCGAAAGCAAACGTGCAGGCGCCGTGGCTCGGCTTCACCGGCTTCTTCTCGGTCGCGATCATGCTGTCGCTTTTGATCTTCATCGGCGAAGGCGCGCGCGACGCCTTCGATCCGCGCAAGACGTTCCGGTAGCATCATGGACGCCATCAACCAGCCGCTGCTCGATGTCCGCGATCTCTCGGTGGCGTTCGGCACTTCGGTCGCGGTCGATCATGTTTCCTTCTCGATCAGGCGCGGCGAGTGCGTGGCGCTGGTCGGCGAGTCCGGTTCCGGCAAGTCCGTCAGCGCGCTGTCGATTCTCAGGCTATTGCCGTATCCGATCGCGTCGCATCCCTCCGGCAGCATCCGGTTCAAGGGCCGCGATCTGCTGACCTCGTCGGAGCGCGAGATGCGCGGGATCCGCGGAAACGACATCTCGATCATCTTCCAGGAGCCGATGACCTCGCTCAATCCGCTGCATACGATCGAGTCGCAGATCGGCGAGATTCTCTCGCTCCACAACGGCATCAGCGGAACGATGGCGCGGGCGCGGACGCTGGAACTGCTGACGCAGGTCGGCATTCCCGATCCGGAAACGCGGTTGCAGAGCTATCCGCACCAATTGTCCGGCGGCCAGCGCCAGCGCGTCATGATCGCGATGGCGCTCGCCAACGAGCCGGATCTGTTGATCGCGGACGAGCCGACCACCGCGCTCGATGTCACCGTGCAGGCGCAGATCCTGGCGCTGCTGGCCGAGATCCGCACCCGGCTCGGCATGAGCTTGCTGTTCATCACCCATGATCTCGGCATCGTGCGCCGTATCGCCGACGTCGTCTGCGTGATGAAGAATGGCAAGATCGTCGAGCAGGGCCCGGTCGAACAGGTTTTCACCGCGCCGAAACATCCCTATACGCGCGACCTGCTGGCGGCGGAGCCAAAACCCGATCCGGCGCCGCCGCGGCCGGACCAGCCGGTGGTGATGTCGGCGGATAATCTGAAGGTCTGGTTTCCGATCAAGCGCGGCCTGCTGCGCTCCACGGTCGGACATATCAAGGCAGTCGATGGCGTCAGCTTGGCGGTGCGCAAGGGCGAGACGCTCGGCGTGGTCGGCGAATCCGGCTCCGGCAAGACCACGCTCGGTCTTGCCCTGCTGCGGCTGATCTCCTCGGACGGCCCGATCGTGTTTCTGGGCAAGAACATTCAGGGCCTGCGCTTCAAGGACATGCTGCCGTTCCGCCGCGACATGCAGATCGTGTTCCAGGATCCGTTCGGCGCGCTGAGTCCGCGAATGTCGGTTGGCGACATCGTCGCCGAAGGTCTTGACCGTGCACCAGCGCGCGCTGTCCTACGAAGCGCGCGAGACGCGCGTCATCAAGGCGCTGACAGACGTCGGGCTCGATCCGGCGACGCGTTTTCGCTATCCGCACGAATTCTCCGGCGGCCAGCGCCAGCGCATCTCGATCGCGCGCGCGGTGGTGCTGGAGCCGAATTTCGTCGTGCTGGACGAGCCGACCAGCGCGCTCGACATGCTGTTCCAGGCCCAGATGGTCGATTTGCTGCGCGAGCTGCAGCGCCAGCGCGATCTGACCTACATGTTCATCTCGCACGATTTGCGCGTGGTCGCCTCTCTGGCCAGCCACCTGATCGTGATGCGGCATGGCAAGGTGGTCGAGGAAGGCCCGGCCGTCGAACTGTTCAAGAACCCGAAGAGCGACTACACCCGCGCTCTGTTCGCCGCCGCCTTCCGGATGGAAACCAATCCCGACGCGGCGGCTGGGGTCTAAGCCATCCGCTTGATCGCCGACACTCCGCTGCCCGCGGCCTTGATGCGCGCGATCGCATCACGGGTGTTCTCGACCGCGGTCGCCATGTGATGCGCGTTGGCGTGGACGATGGTTGAGCCGTCGCGCACAATCGCGACATGGCCCTTCCAGAAGATCAGGTCGCCGCGGTGCAGGTGTTTGGTTTCCGTGGGGCTCAGTTCCCGGCCAAGCCCGTCCTGCTGCATGTCGCTGTCGCGCGGGCAGCCGATGCCTGCGGCATTCAGCGCGATCTGCACCAGGCCGGAGCAGTCGATGCCCAGACTGCTCTTGCCGCCCCACAGATAGGGCGTGCCGACGAATTCTTCGGCAACGGCGACGAAATCGTCTTGCATGGCCGCCAGGCCGTCGAGATGCTGCTGCGGCAGATACCAGCCTTCACGGGTCACGGCGAAAGCGCTATCGCTCCGCGTCACCGTCACGCTTGCGCCCATCGTCAGCGTCTCGACCGGCGGCAGTTTGATCGAGGCGGCCGGAAACGCAAACGTCCGCAACGCCGTGACCTTGTGCGTCGGCACGGCGGCAGGCCTGGCTAGCGCCGCATCGGGCAACCAGCCGACATAGCCGTCGCTGTTGAGCTGGCCCCAGGCAAAGCCTTCGCCGTTGCGATCATAGATGGTCACACGCTCGCCTTTCAGCGCCTGCGTCTTCAACTCGGCATCGGGCGATGGCGCCTCGCGTAGCGGCGCCAGGGCCGCTATGATTTCGAATTCTTCGCCGTCAACGAAGCGTGCGGCATTGACCTTGCCTTCGAGATATTTTGCGGCGAGGTCGGGCCGCGCCGGGGTCAGCCGCGGATCATCCATAGCGTTGGCTCAGGAGTTTGTAGATCGCGCGCGCCGCCTGGCATTCGCCGCCTTCGGGGCGCGCCGGCTTTGCCGATGGCGTCCAGCCGTAGATGTCGACATGCAGCCAGCGTGTGGCCTCGGTGACGAAGCGCTGCAGGAACAGCGCGCAGGTGATCGAGCCGGCAAAGCCGCCGGACGGCGCGTTGTTGATGTCGGCGACCTTCGAGTCCAGCCAGGAATCGTAAGGCGGCCACAGCGGCATTCGCCACAACGGATCGTTCTCCCCTGCCGCGCAGGTGGCGACGTCCGCCGCGAGCGTCTCGTCATTGGTGTAAAAGGGCGGCAAATCCGGCCCCAGCGCCACCCGCGCCGCACCAGTCAGGGTTCCCAGATCGACCAGCAGATCGGGCTTCTCCTCGTCGGCCAGCGCCAGCGCATCGGCCAGCACCAGCCGGCCCTCGGCATCGGTGTTGCCGATCTCGACCGTGACGCCCCTTGCGCGATTTGAAGATGTCGAGCGGACGGAAGGCGTTGCCGGCGACGGCATTCTCGACCGCCGGGATCAGCACCCGCAGCCGTACCTTCAGCTTCGCGTCCATCACCATCTGCGCCAGCGCCAGCACGTTGGCGGCGCCGCCCATGTCCTTCTTCATGATCAGCATGCCGCTCGACGGCTTCAGGTCGAGCCCGCCGGTGTCGAAGCAGACGCCCTTGCCGACCAGCGTCACCTTGGGATGTGCGGGATCGCCCCAGCTGAAATCGATCAGGCGCGGCGCGCGCGGCGAGGCCATGCCGACCGCGTGAATCAGCGGAAAGTTCTGCCGCGACAAGTTCGTCGCCGACGATGCAGCTGAAGTTCGCGCCGAAGCGCGTCGGCGAGCGCTTCCGCGGCCTGCGCCAGTTCGCTCCGGCCCCATGTCGTTGGACGGCGTGTTGATGAGGTCGCGCGCCAGCGCAGCCGCGTCCGCCATCCGCAGCGATGTCGGCGGCGTCGACGCCGTCTGGCGGCACCAGCCGGACGTCGGGCGCATCGGTCTTGCGATAGCGGCTGAAGCGGTAGCTGCCGAGCGCAAAGGCGAGCGTGGCCAAGCTGCGTGTCGTGCGGCGCATTGGCAAAGCGATAGACGCCGGGCGGCAGCAGGCCCGGCAATGCGCCGGGCCGGAACAGGTCGCGCGATCTGGCGGCTCGCGTCCTCGAGGCCGAACAGCACCTGCGCGATCCGGCCGTCGGCCGCCGGCAGCGCCAGGCATTTGCCGGGCTTGGCCGCAAAGCCGTTGGCGAGCGCGAACTGCCGTCCCTGCCGCGGGAAGCCCCGCGCTGATCGCCTCCCAGGTCGTCTTGGTGACGAAGGTAATGGGAATGGCTGAAGCGGCGGGTGCGGTCTCGAACACGGATGGCATGGCGTCTCTCGGTCAGTTGCAGCGGCGGGGGCGACGTCAGGCACGGCCGATTAACCAGCCGTTAGGGTTAACAGTCTATTGCTGGCGCGTTCGGCTGATCCATTTCGCCCGATATCGTGAGTTAAAGTGCCATGCGTCGACAGTCCAGCCACACACGGAATCTTGCACGGCGTCTCGCCTCCGCGGCCGTTGACCGCGCTATCTGGCCGCGGGCCTTGGCGGCTGCCAGACCATGTCCGATGTGACGGGATCGATCACCTCCAGGGGCGACACCAGGGCGGAAGCCGCTCCCGACGATCCGCACCGCGCGGTCGAGGTCTATGGCGAGCGCTATCGCGCCAACCCCAAGGATGCCGACGCTGCCCTCGCCTATGGCCAGGCGCTGCGCGCCACCGGGCAGCGCGCCCAGGCCGCCGCGGTGCTCGAACAGGCCACCATCGCCCATCCCGGCAACAAGACGCTGCTCGCCGGCTACGGCCGCGCGCTCGCCGACAACGGCAATTCGCAAGCCGCCTTCGACGTGCTCAGCCGCGCCCATTCGCCCGACAATCCCGACTGGCGCATTCTGTCGGTGCAGGGCACCGCGCTCGACAAGACTCGGCAAGCACGACGAGGCGCGCCGCTATTATGCGCAGCGCGCTGAAGATCGTGCCGGACGAGCCGTCGGTGCTGTCCAATCTCGGCCTGTCCTACATGCTGACGCAGGGATCTGCCGCAAGGCGGAAGAAACGCTGCGCCGCGCCTACGCCAATGCCGCGCGCCGACGCGCGGGTGCGGCAGAATCTGGCGCTGGTGGTCGGCCTGCAGGGCCGCTTCGCCGAAGCCGAAACCATCGTCAAGGCCGATCTGCCGGCGGACGAGGCGGCGGCCAACGTCGCCTATCTCAAGCGAGATGCTGAACCGCAAGGACAATCCGCGCTCCGGCGCCCGAAGCCGGTACCGGTGGCCGCACTCGAGCCAGCCCGACTGATCTTTACCGGCCTGACCGGTCAACCTTCCGGGCTACTCTGGCTTCGCCGTCGTCACGCGTTTTTCACCGCAGATCAGTCCAGCGCAATCTCCGCAGGCTTGATTGCTATGCGAACCGGTATCCGCCCCGGATGCGAAGTCCGGGGCAGGCTTCCGCCCGACGCTCCCATCAATCCCGCGATCAGACTAGATCGGCATCGCCTGCAGCTTGATGTAGGTCGGCCCGAGAATGACGACGAACAGCACCGGCAGGAAGAACAGGATCATCGGCACGGTGAGCTTCGGCGGCAGCGCCGCCGCCTTCTTCTCGGCCTCGTTCATGCGCATGTCGCGGTTTTCCTGCGCCATCACGCGCAGGCTCTGTCCGAGCGGCGTGCCGTAGCGTTCCGACTGCTGCAGGGCCAGACAGACCGACTTGACGCCATCGAGGCCGGTGCGCTTGGCGAGGTTCTCGTAGGCCACCTTGCGGTCCTGCAGATAGGACAGTTCGGCCGTGGTCAGCGTGAATTCCTCCGACAGCGCGACCGATTGCGATGACGATTTCGGTGGCGACCTTGCGGAAGGCGACTTCGACCGACATGCCGGACTCGATGCAGATCAGCAGCAGGTCGAGCGCGTCGGGAAAGGCGCGCTTGATCGAGAGCTGGCGCTTGCTGATCGCGTTCTTCAGGAACAGCATCGGCGCCTGCAGTCCGAGATAGGCGGCGCCGACGCAGATGCCGATCTTGACCGTCAGCGACTTTTCCATGTGCGTGATCACGAACACGTAGAGCACCGAGCCGAAGAACAGCACGATCGGCGTCACCACGCGGGCGAACAGGAACGTGACGTAGGGCGCCTGGCCGCGATAGCCGGCCATGATCAGCTTGTCGCGCGCGGCTTCCTGCGCCAGCCATTTGCGTCAGGTTGAAGTCTTCGACCACCTTGGAAACGAGCTGCTTCGGGGTCTGGCGCAGCGACACCTTTTCGCTCTTGGCGAGGCGTTCGCGCTCGCGCTGCCGGATCCGCTCACGCTCGCTGGCGACCGCCTTCATCCGCTTGGCGAGACCTTCGCCGGCGAACAGCGGCATGCACCAGCGTGTAGGCGGTCGCGCTCGCCGCGATCGCGGCGAGCAGCATGGTCATGAACCGCGGCGTCGTGGAGCTTGGTGATGAGAAAATCGATCATGCTGCACCGTCAGAAGTCGAAGTTGATCATTTTCTTCATCACCAGGATGCCGCATCGTCATCCAGAGCGACGCAGCCGACCAGCATGAGCTGGCCGATCGGGTGGGTCCACAGCAGCGAGATGTAGTCGGGGGTCGTCAGGTAGACGAGGAACATCACGATCGGCGGCAGCGAGCCGATGATGCCGGCGGAGGCCTTGGCTTCCATCGACATCGCCTGGATCTTTTCCGCCATCTTCTTGCGGTCGCGCAGCACCTTGGACAGGTTGCCGAGCGCTTCGGACAGGTTGCCGCCCGACTTCTGCTGGATCGCGATCACGATGCCGAAGAAGTTCGCCTCCGGCAGCGGCATCCGCTCGAACAGGCGGGCACAGGCCTCGCCGAGCGGCATGCCGATCGCCTGGGTCTCGATGATGGCCAGGAACTCGCTGCTTCAGCGGCTCCGGCGCGTCGGCCGCGACCACCTTGATGGATTCGAACAGCGGCAGGCCGGCCTTGATGCCGCGCACGATGACGTCGACGGCGTCGGGCAGCGCTTTGAGAAAGGCCGTTTTCGCGGCGCTTCTTCAGATAGTTCAAGATCCAGCGCGGCAGGCCGAAGCCGGCGGCGAAAGCCAGGCCGGCCGCACCGAGCAGGCCGCCGCCGCCCATGAAGGTGAGCATGAAGACGACGCCGCCGAGAACGGCGGAGATGATCCAGAATTTCTGCGGCGTCCAGGTCAGCCCGGCCTGGGTGATGCGGATGCTCAGCGAGACTTTCTTGTCCTTCTGGCGCCGCGCCTCGAGCTCCTTCAGCGTCCCTTCGACCTGCTCGCGGCGCGAGCGCTGGTTCTCGCTCGGCCTGGCGCGCCGCGGGCTCGGGCCGCGCGATCGAGGCGCGGCGCTGCTTCGGCCTTCCGTTCTGCCCGACAGCGAGCGGATAGACGAAGACCCAGGCCACGCCGCCGATGGCGGTGGCGGCGAGGAAAGCCGAGTGCAAGCGTCTGCATGTTCATGGCCTGCTCCCTCAGCTCTGTTCCGACCACTTCGGCGGCGTCGAGCGCGGCCGCCAAGCCGCTTCTCTTCGCCGTAATAGCGCGCGCGCTCCCAGAAACGCGGGCGGCCGATGCCGGTCGAGCGATGCCGGCCGATGATCTTGCCGTTCGCGTCCTCGCCGACCATGTCGTAGAGGAAGAGGTCCTGGGTGATGATGGTGTCGCCTTCCATGCCCATCACCTCGGTGATGTGGGTGATGCGGCGCGAGCCGTCGCGCAGGCGCGCGGCCTGGACGATGACGTCGATCGAGGCGCAGATCATCTCGCGGATGGTGCGCGACGGCAGCGAGAAGCCGCCCATCGTGATCATCGATTCGCAGCGCGACAGCGCTTCGCGCGGATTGTTGGCGTGCAGCGTGCCCATCGAGCCGTCGTGGCCGGTGTTCATGGCCTGCAGCAGGTCGAACGCCTCGGGTCCGCGGACTTCGCCGACGATGATGCGTTCGGGCCGCATACGCAGGCAGTTGCGGACCAGTTCGCGCATGGTGACCTGGCCTTCGCCCTCGATGTTGGGCGGCCGGGTTTCCAGCCGCACCACGTGCGGCTGCTGCAGCTGAAGTTCGGCGGCGTCCTCGCAGGTGATGACGCGCTCGTCGTGCTCGATGTAACTGGGTCAGGCAGTTGAGCAGCGTGGTCTTGCCCGAGCCGGTGCCGCCGGAGATCAGCACGTTGCAGCGGACGCGGCCGATGATCTGCAGGATTTCGGCGCCTTCCGGCGAGATCGCGCCGAACTTGACCAGCTGATCGAGCGTCAGCTTGTCCTTCTTGAACTTGCGGATGGTGAGCGCGGGGCCGTCGATCGCCAGCGGCGGCACGATGACGTTGACGCGGGAGCCGTCGGCGAGGCGCGCGTCGCAGATCGGCGAGGATTCGTCGACGCGGCGGCCGACCTGGCTGACGATGCGCTGGCAGATGTTGAGCAGCTGCTGGTTGTCGCGGAAGCGGATGCCGGTCTGCTGGATCTTGCCGCCGACTTCGATGAAGACCGTGCCGGCGCCGTTGACCATGATGTCGGCGATGTCGTCGCGCGACAGCAGCGGCTCGAGCGGGCCGTAGCCGAGCACGTCGTTGCAGATGTCGTCGAGCAGTTCTTCCTGCTCGGCGATCGACATCACGATGTTCTTGATCGCGATGATCTCGTTGACGATGTCGCGGATTTCCTCGCGCGCCGACTCGCCGTCGAGCTTGGCGAGCTGGGCGAGGTCGATCGCCTCGATCAGGGCGCCGAAGATGGTCGCCTTGACCTGGTAGTAATTGTCGGACCGCCGCGCTCTCCATCGGCGGCGGCGGCGGCGCCTTGGCCGGCGCGAGCGGCGGCGAGGCGACGACCGGCGGCGGCGCCGTCGCGCGCGACGGCGGGCGCGGCGCCGGAAGCGGGTTCCGGCGCCGGACGGCGGGCCTGGTGGCCCGCGTGTCGCTTTCGTTCCGCTACGCTTACCAAACACGACGGTACTCCACGCGGGCGCCCTACTTGGCCCGCAACTTCTCGATCAGGGGCGACAGGAACGACACTCCCCGGGGCTTTTTGGTTTCGCCGCGGCCGGTCAGCCGCTGCGCGATCTGCAGGAACATCTCGGTGGTGCGATGCGTGGCGGCGATCTCCGCGATCATCTGGCCGTTGTTGGCGGCCGATCCGAACATCTGCGGGTCGAACGGAATCGACGCGATCGGCTGGCTTTCGATCGCCTTGGCGAATTCGCTGGCCTTGATCTCCGGCCGCTTCGGCACGCCGACCTGGTTGAGACAATACAGCGGCGCGCCGGTCGTTCGGCCGCGATGCCTTCAGGAGATCGAAGATGTTCTTGGTGTTGCGCAGATTGGCGAGATCCGGCGCTGCGACGATCAGGATGTCGTCGGCGGCGATCAGCGCGCGCTTGGTCCAGCCCGACCATTGATGCGGAACATCGAGCACGATGCAGGGCATCGTGGTGCGCAGCGTATCGAAGATCGAGTCGAAGGCGTCGGCGCCGAAATCGTAGACCCGATCGAGCGTCGCCGGCGCGGCCAGCAGGCTGAGGTGGTCGGTGCATTTCGACAGCAGGCGGTCGATGAAGGCGGTATCGACCCGGTCGGGCGAGAACACCGCGTCGGCGATGCCCTGCGGCGGGTCCTGGTTGTAGTCGAGGCCGGCGGTGCCGAAGGCGAGGTCGAGATCGGCGACCACGGAATCCATCGCGAGATCGCGCGCGATCGCCCAGGCGACGTTGTGGGCGAGGTCGACGCGCCGACGCCGCCCTTGGCGCCGACGACGGCGATGATGCGGCCGACCGCCTTGGCTTCCGGCGCCGAGAACAGGTTGCAGATCGAGCGCACGACGTCGATGGCGTCGACCGGCGCGATGACGTAGTCGCTGACGCCGCGGCGCACCAGTTCGCGATAGAGCGTGACGTCGTTGATGCGGCCGATCACGATCACCCGGGTGCCGGCATCGCAGACGGTCGCGAGCTGGTCGAGGCCGGCGAGGATGTCGTTGCGGCCTTCGGTCTCGAGGATGATCACGTTCGGCGTCGGCGCCGAGCGATAGGCCTCGACCGCGGCGGCCATGCCGCCCATCTGGATCTTGAGATGGGCCTTGCCGAGGCGGCGATCTTCGCCGGCCGACTGCACGGCGGCCGCGGTTTCCACCGTCTCGCAGAAGGCCTGCACCGACACGCGCGGCGCCGGCGCAATATGGTCTTCGGCCGGCGGCGACGCACCGTCCGGCTGCTCTTCTGGGTTCTGGCGCGCGTAGCTGATCATTTGCCTGTATCGCTGAGTTTGGCCTTGTCGGCCTCGGGATAGGACGTCGTGGTCGTTGCACCCTTGCGATACTTCTCGAAGGCGACGGTGCGCCGGGCGGTATAGGCGGGCGTCTCCGGCCGCGGCTGCACGAGGTCCGACGGATTGTCGACCATCGCCGCCAGGTTGCGCTGATAGGCGCAGCCGAAATTGTAATACGACTTGTTTTCGAAGTAGCTCTTGTTCTTGATCGACGGTCCGAGATCCTCAGGCCACAGGCCGCAGGGACCGGCGACCGCCGAGATCTTCGGATAGTTCAGCCGGATCGCCGCCAGGTGGCGCGGGTCTTCCGGATGGTAGTGGCGGACGGTGATCGCCGCGCGGCGGCACGCCGGCGGCGGCGAGCAGTCGCCTGGATCTCGCGCAGTGGAATCCGCCGCCGCTCGCGCGTTCGGCGTGTCGACCGGCACGTCGATGATGATGGCGCCGGTGCCCTCGCGCAGCCAGGTCTGCGCCAGCCCCATCACGTCGGCGCGCTGCGGCGCCGAAAGGCCGCCGCGCGCCTGACCGACGAAGACGACGATCGAGCGGTTCGGCTTCCTGGATCGCGATCGGATGACGCTGGCGATAGTCGTCGGGAATGCTGGCGGTCGTCACGACTTCGTCGGTGTGCTGGCAGGCGCCGAGCACCACGGCGAGACCGGTCAGAGCGCCGGCGATGCGCAGCACGCCGGCGATGCGCAGCGTGCGGCTGCGGCCAGCGGGTATTCTGGATGTCATCTGTCGTGTCCTCGTCCCGCCTCAGTCCGTGATAAAGCCGTAGGTGCCGCGATAATTCCGTGCCGGCTCGACGCGGCCCGGAACGCCGTAGATGCGATTGATGCTGCCGAGCAGATCGGCCTGCGGATCGGAAGCGGCGGCAAAGCCGTCATCCGGACGCGACAGGTCCTTCTGCGCGACGGCGCGCACGATGTAGGGCGTCACCAGCACCATCAGCTCGGTCTGGCTGTTGACGAAGTCGCGGCTGCGGAACAGCGTGCCGAGCACCGGCAATTGCGCCAGGCCCGGCAGGCCGTTGATGGCCTGCTTGGTCTGCTCCTGGATCAGGCCGGCCATCGCCATCGAGCCGCCGGAGGGAATTTCCAGCGTGGTTTCGGCGCGGCGGGTCTTGATCGACGGAATGGTCAGGGAGTTGACCGTGGACGCGGTAACCGACTGCGACAGCGTGATCGCATTGTCGTTCGACAGTTCGGACACTTCGGTCATCACCCGCAGGCTGATCCGGCCTTCGGTCAGCACGACGGGCGTGAAGTTGAGCGAGATGCCGAATTTCTTGAAGCTGATCTGGGTCGTACAGACATGGGTGGTCGGATCGCAGGAATAGCCGGCCGGAACCGGGAATTCGCCGCCGGCGATGAAGGTCGCCGATTCGCCGGAAATCGCGGTCAGATTGGGCTCGGCCAGCGTTCGCACCACGCCGGCGCTTTCCATGGCGCGCAGCGTCGCCTGCACCGACGGGGTGCCGCCGAACGACGCGGACGGCGGTTGTTTGCGACGAGCGGGCGGCCGAACGCCGTGAACGGATTGGCGTTGCTGAAATTCACCACCGCGGTGCCGTAGTTCAGGTTGGCGGTGAGATCGATGCCGAGCTGCTTGATGATCGTGCGCGCGACTTCGGCGACGGTCACCTTCAGCATCACCTGGTCGCGGCCGCGCACCGCGATCGAGTTGACGACCTTGTCGGCGCCGCCGGCGAGCCGGGCGGCGAGATCGCCGGCCTGCTGCGCGTCGATCGGGGTCGCCGCCGTGCCGCTCAGCACCACGCTGTCGCCGACGCCTTCGATCTGGATGTCGGCGTTCGGCAGCGTCTGTTTCAGCGCGGCGCGCATGCCGTTGAGGTCGCGCTTGACGGCGATGTCATAGGCCGCGATCTGCTGGCCCGCGGAATCGAAGAACACGATGTTGGTCTGGCCGACCGCCGCGCCGATGATGTAGGCGCGCTGCGCCGAGCGGACCACGGCGTTGGCGATCTTCGGATCGGCGACCAGCACATCCTTGATGTCGCGCGGCAGGTCGATCACGATGGATTTGCCGATGCCGAGCGCGACAAAGCGCGCATTCATCTGTCCGTCGGCGGCAAGCCGGCGCGGGGGCGCGATAGTCGCTCGCCACCACCGGGGTCAGAGCCGGATTGAGCGTGAGTGCGGCCACGGCCGAAAACGACAGGGCGCGGACGACAAATGCCCGCATCATCGACTGATTTCCCCTGCACTTCATATCGTGCGTCCTTTCGGTCACTTCTGCATCGTCTGCGGGCTGGCAACGCCGTAACGAACGACGTTGATACTCTCGCCGCGTTTGTTGGCTTGATCGTCCCGCGCGACCTCGACCGCGTTGAGGTCGGCGATGCTGCGCAGCGCCAGCGACAACGTTCCGTTCTGGCGCGAGCGGGCGAGCGTCTCCGACTGCTCGGGCTTCAGTTCGAGGGTGACGGTCTTGCCGACGAGGGCGTTGGTGCCGTCCTTCTCCTTCGGCGCCTGATCGATCGCGAGAACGCGGATGTTGCTCAGGATGATTTCGGAGACGACGATGTCCGGCGAGCCGGCCACCGGGTTCTTCTCGCGCTTTGAAAGAATGACGTCGACCCGGTCATTCGGCAGGATGAAGCCGCCGGCGCCGGTCTCCGGCGAAATTTCGGTCGAGATCGCCCGCATTCCGCTGGGCAGGATGGCGGCCATGAAGCCGCTTCCGTCAGCCTTCACCAGCTTCTGTTCGCGAATCGGCTCACCGGCGATGAATGGCGCGCGCGCGATCGAGCCGGCGACTTCGGTCGTGGCGTTGGGCTTGTCGGTGCGGCGAATGAAGGTGTTGCTGGTGGTCGCGGCCGGCCAGGTCTGCCATTGCATGTCCTCGGGCTTCACCGTCTGGCCGAGACCGATGTCGGATTTCGCGATCAGCACGTCAACCGTCGGCAGCTGCGCAACCGGCGCGGCCGTCTCGGCCGGCTTGTCGGATCCGCTGGCAAGATATGCGGCAATGCCGCCAGCGCCGATGGCGATGGTCAGGACGACAATGCGTGCGGTATTCATACGCTTCACTTTCCACAAAACGCCGCGACGCTTCCGCCGCCGTGATGGGAGTTGACCAGTTATTCGTCAAAGCATGGTTAATGAGGCGTATCTAAATCGCCTTAACGGGAAGTTACCCGCCGCGTGTCAACGCATGGCGAAGTGGGCGAGGTCGACCGTCTTGATCCACTCGGTTTCCGGATAGACCATCAGCGCGCCGATCGCGAGCGCGATGCCGTAGGGGATTCCGCTCTGCTTGTCGTGCAGCCGAAGCAGCCAGGCCTGGCTTGTCAGCGGATAGGGCAGGGGCCATTGCCGGAACTGGAGCAGTAACAGCGTGAGCGCGCCGCCGAACAGCGACGCGTAGATCAGGAAGTTCATGAGATGGTCGAAACCGAACCAGAGGGCTACGGCCGCAGCGACCTTGGCGTCGCCGCCACCCATCCAGCCCATCGCAAAACAGGTAAAGGCCACGGCAAGGATCGCCGCACCTGCACCAACATGGGACAGCATGTCCTGCAGGCCCATGCCGCCCAGCAGCGCAAGGACCAGAAAGCCCGCCACCAGCGCCAGCGACACCCGGTTCGAAATCGTCATGGTGAAAAGATCGCTCGCCGCGGCGAACGCCATCAGGGCCGGGAACAGCAGAAGGCGCGCGATGTCGAGGATCATGGATTTACACAGCCGTGCCGTTAACGCGGGGTCCAGGCCCCGCCGGAGCCTATCGGGCAGTGGTGAACAATCAGAAAACGACCAGGAAACCGGCCCGCCCGGGGCCGGCCTGAAACGACAAAGGCCCCGGATCGCCGGGGCCTTTGAAGCAATTTCGCAACGACGCTTATTTCAGCGAGGTCGAAATCGTCGAGAAGTTGCCCTTGAGCGCGGTGCCGACGCCCTGGACTGCAGTAATGATCGCGATGGCGATACCAGCGGCGATCAGGCCGTATTCGATGGCGGTCGCGCCCGATTCATCCTTCAAGAAACGCGAAACGAGATTCTTCATTGATAAACTCCATGTGTACACGTGGCTGGTCGAACTAACGTTTGGTCTCGCCGGCGTTCTCAGCACCGTGACCATGGCGTGACCCTAAGGTGCGACAATTTCAGCGCAGTTAATTCGATCGCGTAAAAACGGCGGGAACCGGCTCTTCTTCAGCACAGTAAATGTCGAATTAAGCGATTCCCTAAAACACGATATTGTACTGATTCTCTTTATATATTGGAGGCGCGCGCGGGATGGCCGGTCCCGATTCATGGCTCCTTAAGCGCGAAGGGGTAGCCCTAAAGGCCTCAGATCAAGCGAGGCGGCCATGTCCAACCTGCCCCTGGAAGTTATCGAAATGCTCGGCCAGACGATGGCCAAGGTGGCGCCGATCACGATCGGGCTGGCCCTGGTCTTCACCGTGCTGTCGCATTTCTGGGCCTGCAATCCCGGCGCGCCGTGGTGGCGCAAGCGGGAGATCGTGACCGACATCTGCTACTGGTTCTTCGTGCCGGTATTTGCCCGGGTGTTCCGGATCGGCCTGCTGGTGATCGCCGCCGGCCTGCTGTTCAATATCAAGGACGCCGACGGGCTGATCGCGTTCTACGACAATGGACATGGTCCGCTGTCGCAGCTTCCGCTCTGGGTCCAGGCCGTGCTTTTTCTCGTCGCATCGGACTTCATGCTGTATTGGCTGCACCGCATGTTCCACGGCGGCGGGTTCTGGAAATATCACGCGATCCATCATTCCTCCGAAGACCTCGAGTGGATTTCGGCGGCGCGATTCCATCCGGTCAATTTGCTGATCGGAACGATCATGGTCGATGTCGTTCTGCTGACGGCGGGTATCTCCCCGAACATCATGCTGTGGGTCGGGCCGTTCACGACGTTTCATTCGGCCTTCGTCCACGCCAATCTGAACTGGACGCTCGGCCCGTTCAAATATGTGCTGGCAACGCCGGTGTTCCACCGCTGGCACCACACCGCGCTCGAAGCGGGCGGCAATACCAATTTCGCCGGGACGTTTCCGGTCTGGGACATCCTGTTCGGCACCTTCCGGATGCCGGATAACGTGCTTCCCGAGGACTATGGCGTCGCCGAAGATCAGGCCGTGCCGACCGCGATCGGCGGACAATTGGCCTATCCATTTCGTCACTAGGGCAACCGGTCCAGAAACTTGCCTGACGGGCGCGGGCGGCTGTCCGCTGGCGGGCGTGCCGGGATTCTGGTAGCCCGGGCTCAGTCCGGGCTGCCCGGGCCTGAGTGGGCGCGCGCGGCGAGCGGTCCGATCGCGAGAGGCGGATATGTCACTGCCCGTGCAAGTCGTCGAGATGCTCGGCCAGACGATTGCCAAGGTCTTGCCGGTGACGGTTGCGCTGGCGCTGGTGTTTTCGGTGCTGAGCCATTTCTGGGCCTGCAATCCCGGCAAGCCCTGGTGGCGCAAGCGGGAGCTTGCCACCGATATTTGCTACTGGTTCCTGGTCCCGCTGTTCGCGCGCGTGTTCCGGATCGGGTTGCTGGTGGTTCTCGCCGCCGCGGTCTTTGACATCAAGGACGCCGACGAGTTGATCGCCTTCTACGACAATGGCCATGGGCCGCTGTCGACCCTGCCGCTGTGGCTGCAGGCGGGGCTGTTCCTCGGGCTGGCCGATTTCATGATGTACTGGCTGCACCGCATGTTCCATGGCGGCGGCTTCTGGAAGTACCACGCCATCCATCATTCGTCGCAGGATGTGGACTGGATCTCGGCCGCGCGTTTTCACCCCGTGAACCTGCTGCTGGGGACCATCGGGGTCGACGTCATCCTGCTGATGGCGGGCATTTCACCCAATGTGATGCTCTGGCTCGGCCCGTTCAATCTGTTCCATTCGGCGTTCGTCCACGCCAATCTGAACTGGACGCTCGGCCCGTTCAAATATGTGCTGGCAACGCCGGTGTTCCACCGTTGGCATCACACCACGCAGGAAGAAGGCCGCCATACCAATTTCGCCGGCACCTTTCCGGTCCTGGACATCCTGTTCGGGACTTTTCGGATGCCGGAAAGCCGGCTGCCGGACCAATACGGTGTCGACGATCAGTCGACTTTTCCGACCGAAATTACCGGCCAATTAGCCTATCCGTTCCGTAAGTAGCCGGGGTCCGGGAATTAGCCGCGGCCATTTGCACTTCGTTCACGAATTGCCGTCAGTTTAGCTTCGTCGGGCGCCGGTTCCGCTGCGTATCGCTTTTGCCGGCTTGTCATGCCCCGGGGTACAATATGTCGTTCAAGTCCCAGCGTATTCGCGCGCGCGCGCGTTTTGGATTCGGTGCCCTCGCCATTGCCGTCCTGGCATGGCCGGCGCTCGCCGCCGCCGATCCCGACAAGATTTCGGTCAATGTGGATCAGGCAAAGCTGGTCAAGCTTCCCGCCCGCGTCGCCACCATCGTGGTCGGAAATCCGATGATTGCCGACGTTACCCTGCAGAGCGGCGGCGTCGTCGTGGTGACCGGCAAAGGCTACGGCGCCACCAATTTCATCGCGATCGACCGCGGCGGCGAAGTGCTGGTGGATCGCCAGATCCAGGTCGAGGGTCCGACCGATCAGCTCGTCACCATCTATCGCGGCGTCGATCGCGAGTCCTATAGCTGCATGCCGGTCTGCCAGCGCCGGGTGACGCTTGGCGACGCCGATCCCTACTTCAAGGCGACGATCGGTCAGGCCGGCGCGCTCTCCGACCAGGCCAGTGGCGCTGCGACGGCCGCGACCAAGACGACGAACTGACGTCTCCCGTCAAGTCGGTGCGACCGGTGGCCGTTTCATCGGCCGCCAACGGCGAGGCGCGCGAGGCGGTCCCCGAAAAGGGTTAACATTTTCCTGACGGAACGGGCCGCTCTGTTCCGATTGTGCGCAACACTTCCACAATCTGTTTCAGGTAATTCTTGCGGCCATTGTTCTCGCGTCCCGAGGTTTGTTCGATGCCGCAACGTCTGACCTTCATCGCAGCATTGCGCCGGTTTCGCCGCAACCGCAACGGTTCGGCCGCCGTCGAATTCGCGATGGTTGCGCCGATGTTCATCGGGCTGCTGTTCGCGATCCTCGAGAGCGCCATGGTGTTCTTCGCCAGTCAGGTGCTCGAGACCGTGACGCAGGATTCCGCGCGCATGATCATGACCGGTCAGGAACAGAGCGCCGGCAAAACCCAGGCGGATTTCAAGGCCGTTGTTTGCTCGAAGGTCAATGCGCTGTTCAATTGCACGAACGGGATCACCGTCGACGTACAGAGCGCTCCCGCGTTCGGCACGATCAGCCTGAGCGACCCGGTCGACGCCGCCTGCAACTACTCGCCGCCCAACAATTACCTCCCCGGCGGCCCCGGCGATATCGTCGTGGTGCGGTTGTTCTATCAGTGGCCGATATTCGTCACCGGGTTCGGCTTCAACCTTTCATGCGGGAGCGGCAGCACGCGCATCCTGACGGCGACCGCCGCGTTCCAGAACGAGCCCTACTAGAGCAAGGCTGTGAAACCGATGACCTCAATGTGGCTTCGCCTACCGCGCTCGGTGCTCGATCTGTGCAGGGATCGCCGCGGCGTCGCGGCAATCGAATTCGCCATCATCGCGCCGGTGATGCTGGTGATGTTCCTTGGAACGGTCGATTTTTCGGCCGGTATCGCCGTGAACCGCAAGGTAACGCTGATATCAAGAACGCTGGCGGATTTGCCGTCCCAGTCGGCGGCGCAAGCGATCAACGATACCTATCTGCAAAATGCCTTCACCGCCAGCATATTGATCATAAAGCCGTATTCGCAGACGCCTGTGAAGGCAACGATTTCGGAGATCTATGTCGACTCCAACCAGAAGGCGACGGTTCAATGGAGCAAGTCGGGGACCGTCGCGAGCGGCGCCACGACCGCGACGCTGGCGACGTCGAACCGCAACGCCGGCGATGACGTCACGACTCTGGTGCCGCCGGCGCTTCGGATCAAGCAAACCTATCTGATCCTCAGCGAGGTGAACTATCTCTATACCCCCATGACCGGTTACGTGATGACAAAGACCGGCGTGACGTTGACCGACGTCGCCTATACGAGGCCGCGCCAGTTCGCCTGCTTGACGTACAACAATGTCCCCGTCGTCACCACCGCGCCCACCTGTCCGACGCCCTGATGCCGACCGTCCCAGGCTTCGCCAAATAAAAAGAGCTTCGCCAAATAAAAAAGGCCGCGCGATCAGCACGGCCTTTCCTGTTTGTCGGAATTTCCCGGACTTTGTTCTCGCGAACCGGACCGGATGAAATTCGCTTATCCGGCGGCGCGCAAATTGTCGGCCGAAGATTTGCCAGAGCGACGATCTGCCACGATTTCGTAGGAGATCTTCTGGCCTTCACGCAGCGTCCCAAGGCCGGCACGCTCGACAGCGCTGATGTGCACGAACACGTCATTGCCGCCGTCATCCGGCTGGATGAAGCCATAACCCTTGGTTGCGTTAAACCACTTCACGGTTCCCATGCTCACGGGGGTAGTCCCTTCTCAGATATACAAGTCGTAGCCCACCTCTCGATGGGCTGGTGAGATCGAATTTTTGGAAGGGTCGTCAGCGTCTAAACCGGCTGTACCGGTGGATAGCTAATGTCGTCCGGCCGAAAATCGATGGGCGATATTATGCGATGGCAGGGTCCAAAACAATCCTGACGTGCACGATTTTTTGATTCCACGGATTTCGCGCACGACATGGTGGTGTCGTGCGCGATTTCTCGGCAGTGGTGCAAGCTCCTACCGGCGGCGGAACTGGCCGCCGCGCGGCGGTGCACCACGCGGGGCACCGGTCGATGGACGCTCGTCCTTGTGACGGAATATCAGCCGGCCCTTCTCCAGGTCATAGGGCGACATTTCGATCGTGACCCGATCGCCGGCCAGCGTCTTGATCCGGTTCTTCTTCATCTTGCCGGCGGTGTAGGCAACGATCTCGTGCCCGGCGTCGAGCTGCACGCGGTAGCGTGCGTCGGGGAGGATTTCGGTCACCAGTCCTTCGAACTGGATCAGCTCTTCTTTAGCCATGGTTGTCTCCAGATCGATCTAGGCTAGCGCTGCGGTCGATGGGTGCGGTTGGGTTGGGTATTCGGGCGGCTTTCGCGATGCAAGAAGGCGACGCCTTGAATGCCTTCGCTCTTGCCACCCTGCGCGGGACGCGGCGACTCGTGCCGGGGTGCCTGCGGCGCGGCATTATTACCACTTCCGCGGCCGTGACGGCGAGGGCCTTTTGATCCCGGCGCCGATTCATGAGAGCGGGATTCATGCGACCTGGATTCATGGGATCTGGGTTCGTGGGAGCGGGATTCTTTGGAACGGGAGTCCTGGCCCCGGTTGTGGGCACGCGGCGCGGACCGTCCACCCCGGTGTTGCCGGGGAGCTGCAGCAGGCGCGGCGTCGCGGCTACCGGGCGTGCGGCGGTCTTCCCGCGGCAGCGCAACACGGATCAGCTTTTCGATGTCGCGCAGATAGCCCATTTCCTCGGCGCCCGCGATCAGCGAGATCGCAACGCCTTCAGCGCCGGCGCGCGCGGTGCGGCCGATGCGATGGACATAGGTTTCCGGCACGTTCGGCAGATCGAAATTCACCACATGGGTGATGCCGTCGACGTCGATGCCGCGGGCGGCGATGTCGGTTGCGACCAGGGTGCGGATCTCGCCGGTGCGGAACGCCGCCAGCACACGCTCGCGGTGGTTCTGCGACTTGTTGCCGTGGATGGCGTTCGCGCTGATGCCGGCCCGCTCGAGGCCCTTCACTACCTTGTCCGCGCCATGCTTGGTGCGGGTGAAGATCAGGGCGCGATTGACCGCCTCCTGCTTCAGGAGCTGCGCCAGGATGGCCGGCTTGGCCGAGAAATCGACCTGGATGATGCGCTGGGTGATGCGCTCCACCGTCGAGGCCACCGGCGTCACCGCCACCCGGGCGGGATCGCGCAGCATCGCTTCGGCGAGTTCGGCGATATCCTTCGGCATGGTGGCCGAGAAGAACAGCGTCTGCCGCTTGGTCGGCAATTTGCCGACGATCTTCCTGATGTCGTTGATGAAGCCCATGTCGAGCATGCGGTCGGCTTCGTCGAGCACGAGGAACTCGACCTGGTTGAGTTTGAGGCCGTTGCTTTGCACGAGGTCGAGCAGGCGGCCGGGGGTCGCCACCATGACTTCGACGCCCTGCATCACCGAACGGACCTGGCGGCCCATCGGCACGCCGCCGATCGCCAGCGCCGAGGTAAGGCGCATATGGCGGCCATAGGCATTGAAACTGTCGAGGATCTGGCTCGACAATTCGCGGGTGGGCGAGAGCACCAGCACCCGGCAGGCCTTGGGCTGCGGCTTGATGCGGTTCTCCAGAATGCGGTGCAGGATCGGCAGCGCGAACGCCGCGGTCTTGCCGGTGCCGGTCTGGGCGATGCCGACCACGTCACGGCCGGTCAATGCGATGGGGATGGTCTGGGCCTGGATTGGCGTGGGCGTGACGTAATTTTCTTCCTTGAGGGCACGCGAAATTGGATCGGCGAGGCCGAAATCCTGAAAGGAGGTCAAAAGAGGGTTCTTTCCATTATAAAAGGCAGGCGCCCGGCGGTTTTGGCCAGGAGCGCGCGAGGGGGTGTCAGAGACACCCGCGTGTTTGGGGCGTCGGTTTTGGTTAGCTGAAGGGGCAAGCCAGAAACCGTTGGACGGGCTCAGAACACGCGGCTCGCAAGGACCTGATGATTCTCTAGGTCACGCCGTTCATATGGAACACGAACACGGCGCTTTCAAGGTAAATCGGGAAATCAAGGCTTTACCGGTTAACTTAACCCGAACTCGCCCGTTTTTGGATGCCGCAGATCGCGGCCCGGCGCCCTGCAGCGCAAAAATTCCATGCCGGAAAATTAGCCAAATCGCCTAGTTTGCTCAAAAAATGGACAGATTGCCTTTTGCGCATACATTTTTTTAGCTCAATAATTGAGCAAATTCAGCGGGCCGGACTGCCGAAGAAGCAAAATAATGCAACAATTATAATGACTTAAACGTGCCTCACGCCGTGGCATGGTTCTTGCGATTCCGTTAACGCAGGCGGCCGTTGGGGCCGTTTCGCAGCGTTTCACGCCTGCGTCAGGGAGATGACATTTCATGCTTACACAACTTACCCACGATATAGCGACGTTGAGCCGCCGCGGCTTGCTCGCCGCGTCCGCCGGCCTGGTTTTGGGCCTGGCCGCATTCGGCCCCGCGAAAGCCGCCGACGACACCATCAAGGTCGGGGTGCTGCACTCGCTCTCCGGCACCATGGCCATCAGCGAAACCACGCTGAAGGACACCATCCTCTTCCTGATCGACGAGCAGAACAAGAAGGGCGGCGTACTCGGCAAGAAGCTCGAGGCTGTCGTCGTCGATCCCGCATCGAACTGGCCGCTGTTCGCGGAAAAGGCCCGTGAGCTGATCACCAAGGACAAGGTCGCCGTCGTGTTCGGCTGCTGGACTTCGGTGTCGCGCAAATCCGTGCTCCCGGTGTTCAAGGAGCTGAACAGCATCCTGTTCTACCCCGTGCAGTACGAGGGTGAAGAGAGCGAGCGCAACGTGTTCTACACGGGTGCGGCGCCGAACCAGCAGGCGATCCCCGCGGTCGACTATCTGATGAAGGACGAAAAGGTGAAGCGTTGGGTGCTGGCCGGCACCGACTACGTCTATCCGCGCACCACCAACAAGATCCTCGAAGCCTACTTGAAGTCGAAGGGCGTCAAGCAGGAAGACATCATGATCAACTACACGCCGTTCGGTCATTCTGACTGGCAGACGATCGTGGCCGACATCAAGAAATTCGGCTCGGCCGGCAAGAAGACCGCCGTGGTTTCCACCATCAACGGCGACGCCAACGTTCCCTTCTACAAGGAACTGGGCAACCAGGGCATCAAGGCGACCGACATTCCGGTTGTCGCGTTCTCGGTCGGTGAAGAAGAACTCGCCGGCATCGACACCAAGCCGCTGCTCGGCCATCTCGCCGCCTGGAACTACTTCGAGTCGATCAAGACCCCCGCCAACGAGAAGTTCATCAAGGATTGGCAGGCCTACACCAAGAACCCGAAGCGCACGACCAACGATCCGATGGAAGCGCACGTCATCGGTTTCAACATGTGGGTCAAGGCGGTCGAGAAGGTGAAGTCGACCGACGCCGACAAGGTGATCGACGCGCTGCCCGGCATCGAAACGCCGAACCTGACCGGCGGCGTCTCCAAGATGCTGCCGAACCATCACATCACCAAGCCGGTGTTCATTGGCGAAATCAAAGGCAACGGCCAGTTCGACGTGGTGTGGAAGACCCCGGGCCTGGTGGCCGGCGATGCATGGTCGAAGGAGCTCGAGGGCTCCAAGGACCTGATCGGCGACTGGGTCGGCAAGAAGTGCGGCAACTACAACACCAAGACCAACAAGTGCGGCGGTCAGGGTTCCTGATCCAGATCGACAGCTAGCTTCATGCGAACGAAGAAGGCGGCGATTCGCCGCCTCCTTCCACCTCCTGCCGGGGTCGTCCAGTGGTTGCCAATGTCTTTGATCGTCTTCGCGCGCTTGTCCTTTCCATCTTTTTGATCGCCGCCTTCGCGCTGCCGGCCTTCGCGGGCCCGTTCGAGGATGCGGTCGCCAAATTCGCCAACGACGAGTTTTCCGACACCGAAGAAGCCATCGATGCGCTCGCGACGAGCACCAATCCGCTTGCCTACGCCATCATCAGTGCGTTGCAGGACGATCGGCTGATGGCCGATCCGGACACCAAGAAAATCTATGTCAAACAGACCCGACGGCAAGACTATCGACGCCTTGACAGGCGATTCCGTCGCCAGCCTTCCCGACAGCGCCGCTTCCGTCCGCCTCAATAACAGTCTGCGCCGTCACGTCGAGGCTGCGCTCGGTAGTCTGACGCTGCAGTCGGCCGATCCCGAAAAACGCGTCCAGGCAGCGCAATCGGTTTTCAAGACCCACGACGAGGCCGCGCTGCCGGCAATCGATAGCGCGCTGTCCAAGGAGACCAACAAGGCGGCCAGGCAGGCCTTTGCCGAGGCGCGCGCGGCGATCCTGCTGTTCAAACAGGATGCCACCGACGCCGAAAAGCTTGAGGCCATCGCCACCATCAAGGCGCGCGGCGATCAGGAAGCGCTGGCACTGTTGACCGGGCTGAGCGGAGACCAGCCGGCCGCGGTCGCGCGCGCGGCGGCGAATGCGACATCGGCGATCCAGAGCAACCTCGCGATGTGGTCCATGGTGCAGAATGCCTGGTACGGCCTCTCGCTCGGCTCGGTGCTGCTGCTCGCCGCGATCGGGCTTGCCATCACCTTCGGCGTGATGGGCGTCATCAACATGGCCCATGGCGAGATGGTGATGATCGGCGCCTACACCACCTTCGTGGTGCAGGAGACCATCCGCACCAGCTATCCCGGATTGTTCGACTACTCGCTCCTGATCGCCGTGCCGCTGGCCTTCATCGTCGCCGGCGCGATCGGCGTGCTGATCGAACGCAGCATCATCCGCTTTCTCTACGGCCGTCCGCTGGAAACGCTGCTGGCGACCTGGGGCCTGTCGCTGGTGTTGCAGCAGGCGGTGCGCACCATGTTCGGCCCCACCAACCGCGAAGTCGGCAACCCCTCCTGGATGAGCGGCGCGTTCGAACTCGGGCAGATCACCATCACCTATAACCGGCTCTGGATCCTCTGCTTCACCATGGCGGTATTCGTCATCCTGCTCGCGATGCTGCGCTATACGGCACTGGGGCTCGAGATGCGCGCGGTCACGCAAAACCGCCGCATGGCGGCCTCGATGGGGATCGCGACCTCGCGCGTCGACGCGTTGACCTTCGGTCTCGGCTCCGGGATCGCCGGGATCGCCGGCGTGGCGCTGTCGCAGATCGACAATGTCAGTCCCAATCTCGGCCAGAGCTACATCATCGATAGCTTCATGGTGGTCGTGTTCGGCGGCGTCGGCAATCTCTGGGGCACGCTGGTCGGCGCCTTCACGCTCGGCATCGCCAACAAGTTCCTGGAGCCGGTCGCGGGCGCCGTGCTCGCCAAGATCGCCATCCTGGTTCTCATCATCCTGTTCATCCAGAAGCGGCCGCGCGGCCTGTTCGCGCTGAAGGGCCGGGCGGTGGAAGCATGATGCCGCACGTGCTCACCCGCTCGCTGGACCGCAGCGCGACCATATTCCTGCTCGTGGTCGCAGGCCTCGGCGTGCTGATCCCGCTGTCCAACCTGCTGCTGCCGGCCGGCTCGATGTTTCAAGTGCCGACCTATCTGGTCGCGCTGTTCGGAAAATATGTCTGCTACGCCATCCTGGCGCTCTCGATCGACCTGATCTGGGGCTATTGCGGCATTCTCTCGCTCGGCCACGGCGCATTCTTCGCGCTCGGCGGTTACGCCATGGGCATGTACCTGATGCGCCAGATCGGCAGCCGCGGCGTCTACGGCAATCCGATCCTGCCCGACTTCATGGTGTTCCTGAACTATCCGAAACTGCCGTGGTACTGGCACGGTTTCGATATGTTCTGGTTCGCGGCCGTGATGGTGCTGCTCGCCCCGGGCCTGCTGGCGTTCTGCTTCGGCTGGCTGGCGTTCCGCTCGCGCGTTACCGGCGTCTATCTTTCGATCATCACCCAGGCAATGACCTACGCGTTGCTGCTGGCGTTCTTCCGCAACGATTTCGGCTTCGGCGGCAACAATGGCCTGACCGACTTCAAGGACATTCTGGGCTTCAACGTGCAGGCCGAAGGCACCCGTGCAGCGCTGTTCCTGCTGAGTTGTCTGGCGCTCATCATCGCCTTCCTGATCTGCCGGGCGGTCGTGAGCTCGAAACTCGGCAAGGTGCTGATCGCGGTTCGCGACGCCGAATCCCGCACGCGGTTTTTGGGCTACCGCGTCGAGTCCTACAAGCTGTTCGTCTTTACATTGTCCGCCTGCATGGCCGGCGTGGCCGGCGCGCTCTATGTGCCGCAGGTCGGCATCATCAATCCCGGCGAGTTCGCGCCGGGCAATTCCATCGAGGCGGTGATCTGGGTCGCGGTCGGCGGCCGCGGCACCCTGATCGGCGCGGCGCTCGGCGCCATCGTGGTCAACTATGCCAAAACCTACTTCACGTCGGGCCCGCTCGCGCCGTACTGGCTGTTCATGCTCGGCGCCCTGTTCATCCTGGTGACGCTGCTGCTGCCGAAGGGGATCGTCGGCACCTTCAATGCGTGGTGGGAGCCCTACAAGGCCAAACGCCTATCCGATGCCGCGACAAGTGCCGCACGCGAAGACGGCATCAGTGAACCCAAGCCGGCGGAGTGAGCGCATGAATATCATGGATACCCGCGCCACTTCCGCCATGCTCTATCTCGACGGCGTGCACGTCTCGTTCGACGGATTCCACGCCATCAATAACCTGTCGCTGACGCTGGCGCCCGGCGAGATGCGCGCCATCATCGGCCCCAACGGCGCCGGCAAGACCACGATGATGGACATCATCACCGGCAAGACCAAGCCGGATGCGGGCTCGGTGCTGTTCGACGGCGTCACTGATCTGACGCGGCTCGACGAAACCCGCATTGCCGAACTCGGCATCGGCCGCAAATTCCAGAAGCCGACGGTATTCGAGAGCCAGACCATCGAGGACAATCTGTTGCTGGCGCTCAACGTCGATCACAGCGTCAAGGGCACGCTGTTCTGGCGCGAGACCAGGCCGGAGACCGAGCGCATCGAGCGCGTGCTGGAAACCATCCGCCTGAAGGACGCGCGCAACCGCCTCGCCGGCAGCCTGTCGCACGGCCAGAAGCAGTGGCTCGAGATCGGCATGCTGCTGGCGCAGGATCCGAAATTGCTGCTGGTCGACGAGCCGGTCGCGGGCATGACCGACGTCGAGACCCATCTGACCGCGGAGCTGCTGAAGGAAATCAACAAGGACCACACCATCATGGTGGTCGAGCACGACATGACTTTCGTGCGCGAGCTCGGCGTCAAAGTGACCTGCCTGCATGAAGGTACCGTGCTGGCGGAGGGAACCATCGACCAGGTGTCGTCGAATGACCGGGTCGTCGAAGTGTATCTGGGGCGGTAATCCATGCTGAAGGTCGATAACATCAGCCTCTATTACGGCGCAGCGCAGGCGCTGCGCGGCGTCTCGATCGCGGCCGAACCCGGCAAGGTGACCTGCGTGCTCGGCCGCAACGGCGTCGGGAAAACCTCGCTGTTGCGCGCGATGGTCGGCCAATACCCGATCGCTTCGGGCTCGATCACGCTCAATGGCGACGACATCACCGGCCTGAAACCTTACGAGCGGGCGCGCAAGGGCATCGGCTTTGTGCCGCAGGGCCGCGAGATCTTTCCGCTGCTGACGGTGGAAGAGAATCTGAAGACCGGCTTCGGGCCGCTGAAGCGCGACGACCGCAACATTCCCGACGACGTGTTCTCGCTGTTTCCGGTGCTGAACTCGATGCTCGGGCGGCGCGGCGGCGACCTCTCCGGCGGCCAGCAACAGCAGCTCGCGATCGGCCGCGCGCTGGTGATGCGGCCGAAATTGTTGCTGCTGGACGAGCCGACCGAGGGCATCCAGCCCTCGATCATCAAGGACATCGGGCGCGCGATCTCCTATCTGCGCAGCCTCGGCAATATGGCGATCGTGCTGGTCGAACAATATCTCGACTTTGCCTGCGAGCTCGGCGACAATTTCGCGGTCATGGACCGGGGCGCGGTCAAATATGCCTGCGACCGCTCGAACCTCGATCCAGCCGAAATCAGCCGCCAGATGGCGCTGTAATTTAGTCGCGGCCCTCTCGCGGCCGCTGCCGTGGGGAATGGATGCGGACCGATATTTCGCGCGCGGCTTCAGCGACCTTTGCTGCCAACCGCGCCCAGGGCGCGGTCAAGTTCGACGTAAAGTTTGCAGACGGCGTCAGCCGCCGCGGCCGGTTGCATGAATCAGGTTCCTTGCGGGTGCGGTTTCCCTCGCCCGAGGCCGACGGCCTGTCCGGGGTGTTCGTCAACACCGCGGGCGGCATCGCCGGCGGCGACCGTTTCGACATCGACATTTCAACCGGCGAGGGATCGCGGCTGACCCTGACCACGGCGGCGGCCGAAAAGGTCTACCGCGCGGCGGGGCCAGCCGCACAGCTCAATATCGCGTTGAAGGCGGAGGCGGGCTCGCACCTTGGCTGGCTGCCGCAGGAGACCATCCTGTTCGACCGCGCGCGGATCGTCAGGCGCATCGACATCGATCTGGCGGAGGACGCTTCGCTTTTGCTGTGCGAGATCGTGGTGTTCGGCCGTTCGGCGATGGGGGAAAAGATGCTGCACGGTGAATTCGTCGACCGCTGGCGCCTGCGCCGCAGCGGACGGTTGGTATTTGCGGAGACCATCCGGCTCGACGGCGATATCGGCCAAAAGCTGCAGCACCCGGCAATTGCAAAAGGCGGCGTCGCGATCGGTACCGCGCTGATCGTGCCCGGCGACGAGGCGCTGGTGGAGCGGATCCGCGAAGCGTCGGAATCATTCGGTGGCGAGGTCGGCATCTCCTGCTGGAATGGATTTGCAATGGCGCGCTTCTGTGCCCAAGATGCGGCCCGGCTCCGCGCCGATATGATGGCCGTGCTCGGCCGTGCCTCTGGCGCGACGCTGCCCAGGCTGTGGCTCAACTAGATCGCTCAACACCAATTCGAGTGCCCGCATGAATCTCTCCCCCCGCGAAAAGGACAAGCTCTTGATCTCGATGGCGGCCATGGTGGCACGCCGACGGCTGGAGCGCGGCGTCAAGCTCAACCATCCCGAGGCCATCGCGATCATCTCGGATTTCATCGTCGAGGGCGCCCGCGACGGCCGCACCGTCGCCGACCTGATGCAGGCCGGCGCCCAGGTGATTACGCGATCGCAATGCATGGACGGGATTGCCGAGATGATTCACGACATCCAGGTCGAGGCGACGTTTCCGGACGGTACAAAACTCGTCACCGTGCATGAGCCGATCAGATAGGAGCGCGACATGATCCCCGGTGAACTCTTCATCAAGGACGGCGAGATCGAACTCAACGCCGGCCGCAAGACGGTGACGCTGACGGTCGCCAACACAGGCGACCGGCCGATCCAGGTCGGCTCGCACTACCATTTCTTCGAAACCAACCCGGCGCTGAAGTTCGACCGCAAGAAAGCGCGCGGCATGCGCCTCGATATCGCCGCCGGCACCGCGGTGCGGTTCGAGCCGGGACAAACCCGCGACGTGCAGCTGGTCGCGCTCGCCGGCAAGCGCGTGATCTATGGATTTCGCGGCGATGTGATGGGGAGGCTGTGAACGGTATTTGCCACACCCACCGCCGTCATCCTGAGGTGCGCGCTCTTTCTTGCGCGCCTCGAAGGATGGGCAGCGTGCGTTATCTCGGTCATCCTTCGAGGCTCGCCTAAGAGCTCGCACCTCAGGATGACGGCCTGCGATTTGGAGAGC
The DNA here is from genome assembly GCA_963738765.1 of uncultured Alphaproteobacteria bacterium. Taxonomy (GTDB): domain Bacteria; phylum Pseudomonadota; class Alphaproteobacteria; order Rhizobiales; family Xanthobacteraceae; genus Bradyrhizobium. The sequence goes on from CAVTYA010000027.1 coordinate 529,104, forward strand.
TGATATGTCCGTAAAAATCAAACGTTCCGTCTATGCCGACATGTTCGGGCCCACCACCGGCGACCGGGTGCGGCTGGCCGATACCGACCTCATCATCGAGGTCGAAAAGGATTTTACCACCTATGGCGAGGAGGTGAAATTCGGCGGCGGCAAGGTGATCCGCGACGGCATGGGGCAGTCCCAGGTCACCAACAAGCAGGGCGCGGCGGATACCGTCATCACCAATGCGCTGATCGTCGATCACTGGGGCATCGTCAAAGCCGACGTCGCGATCAAGGAAGGTTTTATCAGCGCGATCGGCAAGGCCGGCAACCCCGATATCCAGCCTGGCGTCACCATCGTGATCGGTCCCGGCACCGACGTGATCGCAGGCGAAGGGAAGATACTCACCGCCGGCGGCTTCGACAGCCACATTCATTTCATCTGCCCGCAGCAGATCGAGCATGCCTTGATGAGTGGCGTCACCTCGATGCTGGGCGGCGGCACCGGGCCCTCGCACGGCACCTTTGCGACCACCTGCACGCCCGGCCCATGGCACATGGCGCGGATGATCCAGTCGTTCGACGCTTTTCCGGTCAATCTCGGTATCTCCGGCAAGGGCAACGCCTCGCGCCCGGCGGCGCTGGTGGAGATGATCAAGGCCGGCGCCTGCGCGCTGAAACTGCATGAGGACTGGGGCACCACGCCGGCCGCGATCGACAACTGCCTTTCGGTCGCCGACGATTACGACGTTCAGGTGATGATCCATTCGGATACGCTGAACGAATCCGGTTTCGTCGAGGACACCGTCAAGGCCTTCAAGGGCCGCACCATCCATGCCTTCCACACCGAAGGCGCCGGCGGCGGCCATGCGCCGGACATCATCAAGATCGCCGGATTGAAGAACGTGCTGCCGTCCTCGACCAACCCGACGCGGCCGTTCACCCGCAACACCATCGACGAGCATCTGGATATGCTGATGGTGTGCCACCACCTCGATCCCTCGATCGCGGAGGACCTCGCCTTCGCCGAAAGCCGGATCCGGAAAGAAACCATCGCCGCCGAAGACATTCTGCACGATCTCGGCGCGCTCTCGATGATGTCGTCGGACTCGCAGGCGATGGGCCGGCTCGGCGAAGTCATCATCCGGACCTGGCAGACCGCCGACAAGATGAAGAAGCAGCGCGGGTCGTTGCCGGAAGACAAGGGCAACAACGACAACTTTCGCGTCAAGCGCTACATCGCCAAATACACCATCAACCCCGCGATCGCCCATGGCGTATCAAAACTGATCGGCTCGGTGGAGAAGGGCAAGATGGCCGATCTCGTGCTGTGGTCGCCGGCGTTCTTCGGCGTCAAGCCGGATTGCATCATCAAGGGCGGATCGATCGTGGCTGCGCCGATGGGCGATCCGAACGCCTCGATCCCGACGCCGCAGCCCGTGCATTACCAGCCGATGTTTGCGGCCTACGGAAAATCACTGACGGCGTCCTCGGTGGTTTTCACATCCAAAGCCGCCATGTCAGGCGGGCTGGCGCGAAAACTCGGCATCGAGAAGAAGCTCTATGCGGTGCAAAATACCCGCGACAAGATCTCCAAGAAGAGCATGATCCACAACGGCGCCACCCCCAAGATCGAGGTCGACGCCGAGACCTATGAGGTACGCGCAGACGGCGAACTCCTGACCTGCGCCCCGGCCGAGGTGCTACCCATGGCGCAGCGTTATTTCATGTTCTAAGGTCCTGCCCGGCGATCAAAGCCAGAACAAAAGTCCGGGAGGATATAGTGATCTACGTTGTCGCGACACTGACCGTTAAGCCTGAAACGCGCGCCGAATTCATCGCGGCGGCCACCGCCTGTATCAAGGAAACCCGGAAAGAGCCGGGCAATATCGCCTATGATCTGCACGAAAGCGTCACCGATCCCTCAAAGATGGTGTTCGTCGAGCAGTGGGAAAGTGCCGAGGCGCTGGTGCCGCACCGCGGCATGGAGCACATGAAGACCTTTGGCCGCGTCGCCGTGAAATGCATGAGCGCGCCGCCGAAGATCGAAGTGATCACGCCGGAAAAAGTCGACGTCCGCTAATCAAGAAAAGCCAAGGGAGAATCTCATGATCTATGTCGTCGCCACCACGCCGATGAAGCCGGAAAACAAGGACGACTTCATCAAGGGGCACAAGGCCTGTATCGCCGAAACGCTCAAGGAGAAGGGCTGCATCTCCTATGACGGCCATGTCAGCGTCAACAACCCCAATCTGTATGTGGTGGTGGAGCGCTGGGAGACCCGCGACGACCTCAATGCACATGGCAAGGCGCCGCATATGAAGGTGTGGCGGGAGTATTCGTCGCAGATGAAGTCGGCGCCGACGGTGATCGAGATCATCAGCGACGCCAAGGTGGAGAAATTCTAACCCATGATCCGCGCCACCCGAGTTCAGGGCCAGCATCGCTGGACACATGCAGCGGCCGATACCGTCGTGCTCGATTTCGACGACCGACACCGGCGGCGGATGGCGATGACGGGTACGCGCGGGCTGGAATTTCTGCTCGATCTCGAAAACGCGGTCGCCTTGCGCGGCGGCGACGCGCTGGTGCTGGAAGACGGCCGGTTGATCGAGGTGGTCGCGGCCGCCGAGCCGCTGGTCGAGATCAGGGGGGCCGATCCCGCTGCATCTGGTCCGGGTCGCCTGGCATCTCGGCAACCGCCATCTGCCGACCCAGATCATGCCGAAAGGCTTGCGGATCCGGCGCGATCACGTCATCGAGGCGATGGTGCAGGGGCTCGGCGCCCGCATCATCGAGATCGAGGCGCCGTTCGATCCCGAAGGCGGCGCCTATGCCGGCGCTCACGCCCATGCGGGCGAGCCCGCCGCGCACGCGCATGCGGCGCATGATCATGATCACGATCACGGCCATCACCACGATCATGGCCACGATCACCATCACCACGACGAGCATTGCGATCACGACATCACCACGATCACTCCCATGCTCATGACCACAAGTGAGCCCGCTCCGCTCGACGATCGGAGCGAGATGACGGCAGACGAGGGCGCGGCGCTGTACCGGCTGATGACCTGGCTGTCGCCGGCATTTCCGGTCGGCGCGTTCTCCTATTCCAGCGGCATCGAATGGGCGGTGGAGGCCGGCGATATCGCCGATGCCGCCACGCTTGCGCGACTGGCTCGCGGCGATGCTCGCCGACGGCTCCGGCTTTTGCGACGGCGTATTTCTGGCGCAGGCGCATCGGGCGGCGTCGGCACCGCGATGACGCCGTGCTGCGCGAGATCGCCGAGCTTGCCGCCGCCTTCGTGCCCTCGCGCGAGCGCCAGCTCGAAACCATCGACGCAGGGCCGTGCCTTCATCGAGATCGCGCGTGCGGCCTGGAGCTGCGACGGGCTGGACCAACTGATCGCCGCCTGCGACGGCGCGATCGTCTATCCGGTCGCCGTCGGCCTCGTCAGCGCGGCGCACGCAATTCCCTTGCCGCCCGCCATGCACGCGTTCCTGCATGCGCTGGTATCGAACTGGATTTCCGCAGGCAGCCGGCTGGTTCCGCTCGGGCAGACCGACAGCCAGCGCGTGCTCGCGGCGCTCGAGCCGGTTGTGGTCGCTACCGCCCGGCGCGCGCTCGGCGCATCGCTCGACGATCTCGGCAGCGCGACCTTTCGCGCCGATCTGGCGGGCCTGCGCCACGAGACCCAGTACACGCGGTTGTTCCGGTCATGAATTTCTCTAACAGCATGTCGTCCCCGCGAACGCGGGGACCCATAGCCACCGGCCCCGGTTGTTATGGAAGCTGCCGGCGACGCAGCCTTATCGATCAATCACGCGGTATGAGTCCCTGCTTTCGCAGGGACGACGGATAGAGGTTCACATGTCTAATTCTCACGGCCCGCTTCGAATCGGCGTCGGCGGCCCGGTCGGCTCCGGAAAGACCGCGCTGATGGACCTGCTGTGCAAGTCGATGCGCGACACCTACGACATCGCCGCCATCACCAACGACATCTACACCAAATGGGATGCGGAATTTCTGGTGCGCTCGGGTTCGCTGACCGCCGATCGCATCGCCGGCGTCGAGACCGGCGGCTGTCCGCACACGGCGATCCGCGAGGACGCCTCGATGAATCTGGCGGCCGTCGCCGACATGCGCGCAAAATTTCCCAACCTCGACCTGGTGCTGATCGAATCCGGCGGCGACAATCTCGCCGCCACCTTCTCGCCCGAGCTTGCCGACCTGACCATCTATGTCATCGACGTCGCCGCCGGCGACAAGATCCCCTCCAAGGGCGGCCCGGGCATCACCCGTTCGGACCTTTTGGTTATCAACAAGATCGACCTCGCCCCTCATGTCGGCGCCTCGCTGGAAAAGATGGACACGGACGCGAAAAGGATGCGCGGCGAGCGGCCGTTCGTGATGACCAATCTGAAGAAGAGCGAGGGGCTGGATCGCATCATCGCCTTCATCGAGGCCAAGGGCGGCTTGCGTCCGGCGGCGACGGCCAAGGCGGGTTAACGACCTCGCCCCGCCCCTTAAGGGAATATTTCTCGAATAGCCCCGGAACAAAATCGTCTCCGTCCGATTAACACTCTCTGGCGCCGTCACGGCCCGGCCCGCGGCTCCCTGCCGTTCATGCTTGCTGCCAACCGTAGTTGCGTACCGATGATCGCTGCTTCATTATCCCCCCTGGTTGGCGTTTGCTCTGTTTCTATTCGCTGCTGCCCCGACAGATCTAAAATGTTTCCATTGCCTCTCTGCCAACCCTTCATGCCCGAGTAAGCGAGTGGTTCGGCTGGGTTTCATCATCGGCTTTCTCGCGCTGATCGGGGTTCTGCTCTCCGGGCTCGCGGCGTGGCGCGTCCACGATCAGGAATTGACGGTGGATGGCATCGCGCTGGCGCGCGCGATCGACGTCCATGCCAGCCTGGTGCAGGACCGGCTGACCGAGCGCGAGCTGCTCGCGCGCGTGGCCAGTGGCCTGTTTCGCGCGCCGTCGGTCGTCAAGGCCAATATGCTGCAGCCGCTGCGCTCCTCGATCTACGCCTTCAAGACCGATTTCGTGGTGGCCTCCTGGATCGCGCGGCTCAAGCCCTCTGAACTCGGCGCGGCCCAAGCCGAACTCAAGAGCGCCGGTTTCACCAATCCGACCATCCGCGATTTCGACGATCAGCCGCTGGACACCCAGGCCATCGACAAACCGATCAACGTGCTGATGGACCTCGAGCCGCGCACGCCGGATACGCTAAGTCTCCCCGGCCGCGCCTATGACCGCCATTCGATCATCGGGCCGATGCTGGCGCAGGCGATGGCGGCCGGCAAGCCGGTGGCGTCGGACCCGATCCCGCTGTTGCGCCAGAACGGGCCGGTCGGCCTCGTGCTCGCGGCGCCGGTGCAGCAGGAAGGCGCCAGCAAGGCTGCGGGCTTCGTCACCTTCTCCTATGAACTGGCGCCGCTGATGCTGGCCAACGACGACCGCTCGCTGTTCTCGGTGGTGCTGAAGGACCCGCGCGATTCCAGCGACGAGTTCGTCGCCAATGATTCCGGGGCCATCACCTTGCGCGCGGTGGCGCCGGATGCGCCGGCGCCGTCGATGGTGCGCACCGTGACGTTCGGGGGCCGCGACTGGTCGCTCGGCTACTATGCCAAGACCAGCGCGCTGCTGCGGGCGCAGCAGACCGCGGCGATCGTGGCCGCGATTGGGCTGGCGCTCACCGGGATCATCTGCGGCCTGTTCGGCTATGTCGCTTACAACAACCTGCGGCTCAGCCGCGAGATCCAGGTAAGAATCGGCTTCGAGCGCCGGCTCACCGCCGTGATCGACGAACTCAACCACAGGGTCAAGAACATCCTCGCCGTGATCCAGTCGATCGTGACGCGAACCCTGCGCCACGGCTCCGACATGGACGTCTCGCGCGAGCTGTTGATCGGCCGCATTCACGCGATGTCGAACGTGGTGACGCTGCTCAGCGAAAGCCAGTGGCAGGGCGTCAAGCTGAAGGGGCTGTTCGAGGCGCGCGCGATCCCGCACGCCGAGCGCATCGCGGTGAACGGCCCGGATATCGCGGTCAGCGCCCGCGCCGCGCAGTCGCTGTCGCTGTTGTTCTTCGAACTTGCGTCGCATTCCGACGAGGGGCTGTCGCTGGTCGGCAAGCACCCCCACATCGTCGCCAACTGGGAAATCTCAGGCGAGGAGCCGGAAACGATTTTTCATTTCCGCTGGGAAGAGTTCAACACCAGCGCCGCGACGCGGCGGGAGGATTCGGATTTCGGCCTGATCCTGCTCGATCGCGTCGCGCCGGAAGCGCTCGGAGGCACCGCAAAGCGCTACTTCACCGATGTGAGCTACGTCTATGAACTGACCGCGCCGATGATGACGGTGGTCGACATGTCAGAACGCGACCGCACCGAGCAATTGTCGGCGCCGGTACGGCCGGTGCGGTAGCGGCTTCCAAAAGTTCTTACCGTCATTCCGGGACGCGTGTAGTATCTTCGTAGATGGGGTAACGGGCCCCGGCCTGCTTGGAGGGCAGACCGGGGCCCGTTACCCCATCTACGGAATCTCCCGAAACCAAAAAAAGGCGGCCCAACCGGACCGCCTTTTTCATTTCATTCCGTCGCGCCTCAGTTATTGCCGCCGATCACCGCGCGCACGGTGTTGTCCGGGCCGAAATCGTCGGTGCCGTCGACATAGAGCAGGGCGGACAGCTTCGAGCGGGCGCGGTTGACACGGCTCTTGATGGTGCCGACCGCGCAGCCGCAGATCGCCGCGGCGTCTTCGTAGGAGAAGCCGGAGGCACCGACCAGGATCAACGCTTCGCGCTGGTCCTGCGGCAGCTTGTCGAGCGCCGTGCGAAACTCCTCGAACTCCAGATGCGCGGTTTGCGCCGGCTGGGTTTTCAGGGTTTTGGCGTAATTGCCGTCGGCGTCCTCGACCTCGCGCCGCCGCTTGCGATAGTCGGAGCGGAACAGATTGCGCAGGATCGTGAACAGCCACGCCGGCAGGTTCGAGCCCGGCTGGAACGAGTTGATATTGGCGATCGCGCGCAGCAGGGTTTCCTGCACCAGATCGTCGGCACGATCGCCATTGCCGGAGAGCGAGATCGCGAATGCGCGCAGGCTAGGTACCGACGCCAGGATGTCGTCGCGAAGAGTGTCCGTGAGAGGCATTATTCCCCCCCATTGTTTTTGTCGGTGTCGCCTGCAGCCTGGGCCGCGGCTTCCGGTCCATCGAGCTTTTTGATGAGCTCCGCAAAGCGGTCAGGCACGCCCTGCCGAACCACATCGTCATACATGGCGCGGAGTTGATGGCCGATTCTGGACTGGATCTCGGCGTTGAGACCGCCCTGCTTCTTTACTTCCTTCATGATCTGATCCACGCTTCCCCGAGAGTTAAGTCCCTGCATTTCAAGCGTTTTTTCTCGAAACTGGGCCTTGGCCCCGCTGCTGTCGATCAGAGCCTAATGCGAAGGTTCAAGGAAAGTTCCGGAAGAAGGGAACTTTTTCTTGGAACTTTTCCCCGCCTCGGGCGTAGTCGGCCATGAGTAAAGGGGAACCGGGTCGCCCGGTTTTCAGGATGCGTCGTCGCAAGACGGCTTTTTCCGGTTACGTCGACCCAGAATAATTCGGCTACCAGAAGGATGGAGTGGGGATGTCCCGATCACAGCTTGTTGCTGAACATTTGCCGCTGTTACGGCGCTATGCCCGTGCGCTGACCGGAAACCAGGCCTCGGGCGATGCCTATGTAGGGGCCATGCTGGAGGCCCTGCTGCAGGACCCCGCTCTGCTGGACGAGCGCGCACGGCGCCCGCGCCGGGCTGTTCCGGTTGTTTACCCAGATCTGGAATTCGGTCGCGCTCAACGACCTTCCCGATCTCGCGCCGCAGACGATGCCGTCGGAACGCAGGCTCTCGAACATCACCCCATTGCCGCGGCAGGCCTTCCTGCTGCTGTCGCTGGAGGGCTTTTCGGAGGAGGAGGTGGCCTACATTCTCGCCACCGGCGTCGCCGAGACCCGCAAGCTCGCCGACGCCGCTGGCCGCGAGATGGCCGCCGAGATCGCCACCGACGTGCTGATCATCGAGGACGAGACCTTCATCGCGATGGACCTCGAAAGCCTGGTGAAGAGCCTCGGTCACAACGTGATCGGCGTCGCCCGCACCCATTCGGATGCGGTGGCGCTGGCCAAGAACAAGAAGCCCGGCCTGATCCTCGCCGACATCCAGCTCGCCGACGGCTCGTCCGGTCTCGACGCGGTCAACGAACTGCTCCGCGTGTTCGAGGTGCCGGTGGTGTTCATCACCGCCTACCCCGAGCGCTTCCTGACCGGCGAACGCCCGGAGCCGGCGTTCCTGATCTCAAAACCGTTCCAGCCCGCGATGGTCTCCGCCGTCGCCTCCCAGGCGCTGTTCTTCCAGCGCAACTCGAAGAACAGGGTGCCGAGGGCGGCGGCGGGTTAGGCCGAGCTGAGTGAGTTGAATTGATCCGGCGCGCTGAAAGGCGCGCCGGATTTTTTTGGTGTAATGACAATCCTCACGTGGTCCCTGAGAGAAGCCTCCGGCTTGAGTGCCTCAACGCAGCGGTCGCGCGTGATGGGTCCCGGCGTTCGCGGGCACGACGAAAATGTCTGACGAAGAAAATAGACAAAAAGCAGGGCGCGACCGGCATCACCACGGTCGCGCCCTACATCGCCGGTCAATGGGGCAGGGGGAATAACCGGCTGTCGGAATGACTCCGAAGCCCGGAAGTCGTTCCAGCCTTCGCCAAATATTTTCGTACACGGTTAAGTGATCGGCCGGCCTGTGACCCGGACCGCCTCGGTTGCGTTGTGCTTGTGATCGCTTTTCAAGTTCCGCTTTCAAGTTCTTCCTGGGCAGGGACAAATCACCATGTCGCAGATTTCAAAGGGAATTTTCGCTGCGTTCGCCGTCTCGCTGACGTTCGGCGTCGTTCAGTTCGCCTTCGGCCATGACCTCGCCAGCCTGCAGGCGGCATTCCGCACGCCTGAAACCGGCGTCAACCGCGCCGCCAAGACCGACCGCGCCGCCGTCGTGCCGCCGCGCGGCCAGACGCAGACGATTGCGCTGCGGGTCGCTGGCGTCGCCGACACCTCGGTGCTGGTCCGCGTGCCTGTTGCCGCGGAAACCCGCAGCCGCCCGGCGGCTCCCGCGCTGATCAAGCCCGGCAGGACGACGGTGGCCTGCGAGCCCGTGGTCAGCGTATTGACCGAGGTTGCAAAGCTGCTGCAGCCGGGGCGCTGCGTGACGTGAGGGGTTTACCCCGTCGTCAGCCGATCCGAATTTGAACGCTATTCCGCCGGCGCTTCGGTGCTGGACGCGCCACCGCGGCTTGCCAAAAAGCCCAACGCCAAACCGCCGACCGCAAGGATCGGGATCAGCCGCTTGACGCCGATGGCGCGGACGATCTGGAGGCCGGCGGCGACGACCATGGGGTCGGCGAGCATGCTGTGCGCGGCGGATTTCGCGGCAGCTTCCGCGCGGGCCTGGATCTGCTTCTTGCGCACCATGTAGCTGCCGGCGGCGATCAGCGTGACCACGAAGAAGATGGCCGCCCCGGTGAAGCAGGCCTGCACCGGGCCGTATTTCTCGAGCACCAGCACGAACGCACCGGCGCACAGAAACGAGGTGGTGACAAACAGCGCCACGGCAGCCGCGGCAGCGAGCGAGGTCAGCCGCAACGCGGTGCCGGTCGAATCCTTGAAATCATCGATCAATCGCTGAAACATCGGCCCGCCTCGCTTTGAAAAGCACATCGACGAAAGCAGCCGCAGCCCACCAGCGCCGCCATCTCGACCAAAGATCCGGTTTGCTGCGGATCGTCATGACCGCACTACCTGCGCCAGATCGCGCCCATCAGAAAACCGATGCCGAGCGCGAGGCCGACGGTCGCCAGCGGACGTTGCGTGATGACGTCCTCGAGCGATTCCTCGATCGAATAGGCGGCATCCTGTGCTGCACCCATCATGGCGCCGCCGCGCTCCGACATGTCGTCCATGGTCTGCTCGGCATTGGCTCGGGCCTGCTTGTAGCCACGCCGCGCCTGTTTCGAGGCGGCGCCGGCGAACGTATTGAGCGCGTCGGTGATCTGGTCGGTCAGGGCTGCGATATCGTTTTTCACGGCGGTTACATCCTTCTCAAGGCGTTCATAGGTTGCTTTATCCGCCAGATTTTTCACTGCGGCTTCGCCATTGGTCATCGACATCAAAAGCTCCCGGCTACTGAATTCATCTCAGGGCAAACGTTTCGCGGGTTCGGAAGTTCCGGTTGCGAAACCCGATCAGTCCTCAGGCAACTGCGGCGAATCGACCGGCATCAGATGCTCCTTGATGATCAGCGCCACGATCAGCAGCGGCGACGACAGGAAGGCGCCCATCGGGCCCCACAGCCAGGTCCAGAATGCCAGCGCCAGGAACACCGCCAGCGCATTGAGCGAAAGCCTCCGGCCGATAATGGTCGGCGTGATGAAATGGCCCTCCAGGAAGGCAATTCCGACAAAGGCCAGCGGCGCGACCAGGCCACCCGCGAGCGTCGGCATGGCAACGATGCCGACGCCGATCAACACCACGAACATCGCGACCGGGCCGATAATCGGAATGAAATTGAGCGTCGCCGCCAGTGCGCCCAATCCTGCCGGGTTCGGCATGCCGGTGACGGCACAGATCAGACCGGTGGCTACACCGACCCCGGCATTGATCATCGTCACCGTCAGCAGATAATTGCCGAGATGCTCCTCGACCTCGTTGATGATGCGCAGCATCCGCAGCCGCGCGGTACGGCCGCCGAAGGTCATGACCAGGGCGCGGCGCAAATCCTTCCAGCTCGCGATGAAAAGGATCAGGGTGGCGACGAACAGCAGGAATTCGGTGAAGGTCGGCGACAGGAACTCGAGCGTCGGCTGCACCCACTCGACCTTCGGGATCTGGATCGACGATGTCAGCGGATCCGTGGAGCCGCCCAGCATGCCCTGCAGTTCGTGCCAGAGCGACAGCGGCCGGTCGAACACGTGCATCTTGTCCTTGAAGCGCGCGCCAAGCTCCGGAAGCTTGTTGCTCCACTCCACCAGGGGAGAGGAGATCAGGCCGACCATGAAGGTGATGCCGGCGCCGGCCGTCGCCACGATCAGGACCGCCGCCGCCGAACGCGGAATCCGGTATCGCCCCAGCAAGCTCGCCGCCGGCGACAGCATGGTGCCGACAATGAACGCCATGGTGATGGGGAGGAAAAACGCCTTGGCGGCGTAGAGCACCGCGACGACGCAGATGACCAGCAGCGAGACCAACGCGAAGGCCACGACCTCCGCGCGGCGGATGACCGGGGGCAATTCAGCCTTGCTGTCGGGCACCGGCGTGCCTTGCGGGGCGTTGGAAAGCAGACGTTCACTGGGAAGGACACGCACAATGGTTCTCCCCCGCGCCAAGGCGGCAATGACACAACAGCCGCGACGGCGCGAACCGAACTCAGGCAATGCAACGGTATCCGGCGGCAAAGGTTCCATCGCGCGATCGTGAGCGGGGGTGTGGTTGACAGCGCGCCGTTGCGGCTCCGCCGGACGGAACCGCGAGGGCGCGACCGCGTTTGTTGTGCAGAGCATCCTGGGGGATGCGCATCCAACGGGGCAGCACATGACACAGTCTTTCGCAGCCATTCGCCGATCATCGTCGCGCGCGACCCGCGCGTTCGCCTTCGTCAGCGCCGTGATGCTGGCGCCGGCCGTCTTCCCTTGCGCGGCCCGCGCGCAATTGTTCATCCAGCCGCTTGGCTATGCCTCGACCGACGAGGCCGTGATCGCGCCCGCGCCGGCCGATCAGAGCGTGGTGCCCGAGCGGCTGCGCCGCGCCGTCGTCGCCTTCAATACGACGGAGGCGCCCGGCACCGTCATCATCGATACCGGCAACACCGCGCTTTATTTCGTGCTCGGCCAGGGCCGTGCGATCCGCTATGGCGTCGGCGTCGGCCGCGAAGGCTTTACCTGGTCCGGCGTGCAGACCATCAGCCGCAAGGCCGAGTGGCCGGATTGGCATCCGCCGGCCGAGATGATCGCGCGCCAGCCCTATCTGCCGCGGTTCATGGCGGGCGGGCCGGGTAATCCGCTCGGCGCGCGCGCAATGTATCTTGGCACCAGCCAGTACCGCATTCACGGCACCAACGATCCCTCCACCATCGGCAAATTCGTCTCCTCCGGTTGCATTCGCCTGACCAATGAGGACGTCTCCGATTTGTTTGGCCGGGTCGGAGTCGGCACCAAGGTCGTGGTGCTGCCGAAGCGGGCGCCTGTCGTCGCCAGGGGATACTGAGGCGGGATTGATGTTCGATAGATCAGCAAAACCACTGGCAAAGCGATTGGTATCGGTGGCGGCGGTGTTGGCGGCGGTCGCCGCGCTGGCGCCCGCCGCGCAGGCCGAGGATTTCCTCTCGGCCCTGTTCGGCGCGTTCGGCGGCCGGTCGCGTGCGCCATCGCCCTACATCTCGCTGCCGTTCTCCGACGGCGGGCCTGTCTCTGCCTCTGCGCCGAACGAGCGCCCGCGCTATGGCGGCGGTCAGGCCTATTGCGTGCGGACCTGCGACGGGCGTTATTTCCCGCTGACCGCGTCCGACAATGCGAGCCGGGCGGCCTCCTGCAACAGCTTCTGTCCGGCAAGTGAAACCAAGGTGGTTTACGGCAGCGCCATCGACAATGCGGCCACCGAAACCGGAAAGCCCTATTCGGAACTGCCGAATGCGTTCCGTTATCGCACCGAGATCGTGGCCGGCTGCACCTGCAACGGCAAAGACCAGTTCGGGCTGGCGCCGGTCAAAATCGAGGATGACCCGACGCTGCGCAAGGGCGATATCGTCGCCGGTGAAAACGGCCTGCTGGTCGCCGGCCGCAGCCCCGACCGCCGCGGCGCCGCGCTGAACTTCTCTCCGGCCCCGGATCGGCTGCGGGCGAAGTATGGCCGCGTGCCGGTGGTGGCGCAGGAGTGACGAAGACTGCGGTATTCCGTTTTTCCGTCATGGCCGGCCTTGTGCCGGCCATCCACGTCTTGCTTCGCCGCAGCAAGAACGTGGATGGCCCGGGACAAGCCCGGGCATGACGAGATGATGTGATTACGCCGCGCGGATCTTGCCGAGGAACTGCGTGACTTGATTGCCGAGTTGCTGGCTCTGCGTCTCCAGCGTCTGCGAGGCGTGCTTGACGTCGTCGGCGGCGGCCGCGGACTTGTCGGCGTCCGCCTTGACGCCCATGATGTTCTCGGAGACGTTTTTGGTGCCCTGCGCGGCATATTGCGTGCTGCGCGTGATCTCCTGCGTCGCCGCGCCCTGCTCCTGCACGGCGGCGGCAATCGCGGTGGCGACCTCGTTGACCTCGCCGATGATGCTGCCGATGCCCTTGATGGCGTCGATGGCTTCGCCCGCGACCTTCTGGATGTCGGAGATCTGCTCGGAAATTTCCTCGGTCGCCTTCGCGGTCTGGCTCGCCAGCGATTTGACTTCGGAGGCGACCACGGCGAAGCCGCGGCCGGCTTCACCGGCGCGCGCGGCTTCGATGGTGGCGTTGAGCGCCAGCAGGTTGGTTTGCGCGGCGATGGTGTTGATCAGGCCGACGACTTCGCCGATCCGGCCGGCCGATTTCGCCAGCCCCTGCACGGTGCTGTCGGTGTCGCGGGCCTGCCCGACCGCGCGGCTGGCGATGCCGGCCGCATGCGCCGCCTGCTGGCTGATGTCGTTGATCGAGGCGCTCAATTCTTCGGATGCCGCAGCGACGCTGTCGACGCTCATCGAGGCCTCGCTGGATGCCTTTTCGGCGACCTGGACGCGCTCATTGGTCTGGCGCGAAACCGACGACAATTCGGTCGAGGTGGTGCGCATCTGGCCGGAAGCGTCGCCCAGCTGGTCGAGCGTCTGGCGCACCATGCTCTCGAATTCGCCGACATAGCTTTCGATCGCCTGCTGGCGCGCCGTGGCGCCGGCGTTGCGCTCGCGCTCCTGCGGCTTCGATCCGGACCTTGTCCGTCGCCTGCTGCTTGAACGTCTCGAGCGCGCCGGCCAGCGCGCCGATCTCGTCCTTGCGCGCGGTGTAACCGGTATCGACGGCGAGATCGCCGGCGGCGACCTTGAGCATGGCGTCACGCATATTGTGCAGCGGCCTGATGACGCGGCGGGTGACCAGGATCATGGCGCCGACGGTCAAGGCGATCGCGGCGGCCAGCAGCGCGAGCTGCAGCGTCAGCGAGTTGCGGGCGGAGCCATGTTGCGCCAGCGCATGCGCCTTCGCCGCGTCGAGGGCGGCTTCGGCCACCGCGACCGCGGCGCCGAGGCGGCCCACCGTCAGCGGGGTCCACTGGTTCGCGCGTCAGCTCGGGCTTTTCGCCGCTAACTATCGCTGCCAGCAGACGATCGCGCAGCTGCATGTATTGCGGCTCGAAATAGGCGGTCTTGATCGCGGCGATCGCGCTTGCCAGTGCTGGCGGCAATTGCATGCCGGAAGCGGCGAGCTCCAGCGCATTCCAGGCGATCTCGGTGCCGCCGACATATTTCGTATAGGCGAGCTTGCTTTCGGGCGACACTTTTCCGCTGGACAGACCCATCGAAACGACCAGCGAGGCTTCGCCGGCGGTGTTGCGCAGCAGCCAGGCGGTCTGCTTGATTGCGAGCAACTGGTCGATCGTCGGCATCCTTGTGATTGACGTCGGCGGCCAGCGTGCCGGACAGCTTTTCGAGCACGTCGAGCAGCCCGTTCACCGTCTCCATGTACTGCTTCGCCAGCGTCGGCGGCCGCGATGCCTTGGGCTTGCCCATCGCATCCCAGAATTCCTTCTGCTGGGACGTCGCGGTCTTGAACAGCCGGTCAAGCTCGGGGACCAGCACTTTGTCCTGCGCGAATTCGATCCCGCCGAGCGTGGCTAGCGCGTTGGCCATGGCGGGCATTTCGGCGTCGCGGATGTTACGCAGATACTTTTCGATGTCGCCGTCCATCGGCGCATCGGAGTTCAGCAGCCGGCTGGTGGTGGAGCGGTCGGTGCGCAGATTGTGCATCGCCTTGAACAGGTTCGCCGAAGCGTCCGCGATCACCGAGATCCGGCTTGCCACCTGCAGGCGTCCCCAGGAATCCCAGGCGTTGAGCGAGATCGCGACCACGACGCAGAAGGAGGTCGCAAGGATAACAATCTTCAGCAGCGCGGATACGGTCAGACGATTCAGCATGATGGCCCCCAGAGCTGGGGCCATTTGGCCTAAAAATGGTAAATACTTAGGCAGCGTTACTGCCGTATTACTACGGGAGATTGAAATGATTGGAGTTTTTAACGACTTGCAAAAGTTCCGCGCCGGGAACCCGGCGAGCCCTCACACGTTAACGAGACACTAACAACGCTCATCACCGTGGTTTCAGGGGGCCCGCATGCTCGTCAGCGCACTCGTCACATTCCTGGTCGTCATTCTCATTCTCTATCTCATCAACATGCTGCCGCTCGACGGCCGCGCCAAGCAGATCGCCCGCGTCGTCGTGATCATGCTCGGCGTGATCTCGCTGCTGAAATACATCGCGGTGTTTTAGGTGAGACCCTAACCGTCATTGCGAGCGAAGCGAAGCAATCCATCGCGCAACGAAAAGAAAGAATGGATTGCTTCGGTCGCAACGCTCCTCGCAATGACGGGGACAACAAAAAAGCCCCGGCATCCCCCGGGGCTTTCTCTGCATTCGGGCTACGTTACCCTGATTTACCCCGCCGCCTTCGCCTCGCGGCGCCGCGCGGTGAGGATGTATTCGGTGTAGCCGTTCGGCTGCTCGCGGCCCTTGAAGACGAGGTCGCAGGCCGCCTTGAAGGCGACGCCGTCGAAGGAGGGCGCCATCGGCTTGTACAGCGGATCGCCCTCGTTCTGGCCGTCGACCACGACCGCCATCCGCTTCAGCGATTCCATCACCTGATCCTTGGTGATGACGCCCTGATGCAGCCAGTTCGCCAGATGCTGGCTCGAGATGCGCAAGGTGGCGCGGTCTTCCATCAGGCCGACGTCGTGGATGTCGGGCACCTTGGAGCAGCCGACGCCCTGGTCGATCCAGCGCACGACGTAGCCGAGAATGCCCTGGCAGTTGTTGTCGATCTCCTGCTTGACGTCGTCCGGCGCCCAGTTCGACTGCGACACCGGAATGGTGAGGATGTCGGAGAGCTTGGCGCGCGGGCCGCCCTTGGTCGAGCTCCTGCTGGCGCGCGATGCACGTTGACCTGGTGATAGTGCAGCGCGTGCAGCGTCGCCGCGGTCGGCGACGGCACCCAGGCGGTGGTGGCGCCGGCCTGCGGATGGCCGATCTTCTGCGCCAGCATGTCCGCCATCTTGTCGGGCGCGGCCCACATGCCCTTGCCGATCTGGGCGTGGCCGGGCAGGCCGTCGATCAGGCCGATATCGACGTTCCAGTCCTCATAGGCCTTGATCCAGGGCTGCGCCTTCATGTCGTTCTTGCGGATCATCGGACCCGCTTCCATCGAGGTGTGGATCTCGTCGCCGGTGCGGTCGAGGAAGCCGGTGTTGATGAAGCAGATGCGCTTCGAGGCGTTCTGGATGCAGGCCTTGAGGTTGACCGTGGTGCGGCGCTCCTCGTCCATGATGCCGACCTTCATGGTGTTCTCCGGCAGCGACAGCATCTTCTCGACCGCGGCCGAACAGCTCGCAGGTCAGCGCCACCTCGTCGGGGCCGTGCATCTTCGGCTTGACGATATAGACCGAGCCGGTGCGGCTGTTCTTGGTCTTCGAAGTTGCCCTTGAGGTCGTGGATCGCGAGCAGGCCGGCGACCGCGGCATCGAGAATGCCTTCCGGAATTTCCTCGCCCTTGGCGTCGAGCACGGCGTCGGTGAACATGTGATGGCCGACATTGCGCATCAGCAGCAGGCTGCGGCCGTGCAGCTTGAGCTGCTTGCCGTCCGGCGTCTTGTAGACGCGGTCGGGATTGAGCGCGCGCTTCAGCGTCTTGCCGCCCTTCTCGAAATCGGCGGACAGCGTGCCGTTCATCAGGCCGAGCGTGTTGCGATAGACCAGCACCTTGTCTTCGGCATCGACCGCGGCGACGCTGTCTTCCATGTCGAGGATGGTCGAGACCGCGGATTCCAGGATCATGTCGGCGACGCCGGCCGGATCGTCCTTGCCGATGATGTGGCTGCGATCGATCTTGATCTCGATATGCATGCCGTTGTTGACCAGCAGGATCGCGGTCGGCGCGGCGGCATCGCCCTGATAGCCGGCGAACTGCGCGCTCGATCTTCAGCGCGGTGGCGTTGCCGCTCTTCAGTTTGACCGCGAGCTGGCCGGCGATGACGCTGTAGGAGGTGACGTCGGTGTGGCTGCCGGTCGCGAGCGGCACGGCGGCATCGAGAAAGGCCTTGGCCTTGGCGATCACCTTGTCGCCGCGCGCCTTGTTGTAGCCCTTGCCGCTCTCGCTCGGATCATGCGGGATCGCGTCGGTGCCGTAGAAGGCGTCGTACAGGCTGCCCCAGCGCGCATTGGCGGCGTTCAGCGCATAGCGCGCATTGGTCAGCGGCACGACCAGCTGCGGTCCGCAGATCTTGCCGATCTCCTCGTCGACATTGGCGGTCTCGACCTTGTGCGTCGCCGGCTCCGGCAGCAGGTAGCCGATCTCCTTCAGGAACGCGGTGTAGGCGTTCATGTCGAACGGCTTGCCCTTGTGGGCGCGATGCCAGCCGTCGATCTTGGCCTGCAGGGCGTCGCGGACCGCCAGCAGCTCGCGGTTTTTCGGGCCCGAGATCGCGGACGATGGCGGCAAGCCCGGCCCAGAACGCGTCGGGCGAAATCCCGGTCTTGGGCGTCGCTTCCTTGGCGATGAAATCGAACAGGACGGGGGCGATCTTCAATCCGTGGGCATCGATACGATTCATGATGGGCTTTCTCGCGAGAAACGGCGGTTAGAGCGCGTTTTCAGGGGAAAAGCAGCAAAAAACGCGCCGCAAGGGGCCGCGTTCACGGCCCTTTTAGCCCTAAAGCCGCGGTCATGAGAAGGCCCTTGGGCTGGCTCGTATTGCCCGCCAACAGGATAGCCGGCGCGCGCTCAGATATTGGCGGCGAGATCGACCAGTTCGTCGAACAGAATGCCGGTCTGCGCCAGCATCCGCTCGATCTCGTCGGTCGCGTCCGCGACCGAGCGCGCCGAGGTGTCGATCGTCAAGTTCGCATGTCGGTCGGCGGCTGGTAGTCGTTGCCGATGCCGGTGAACGCCGTGCAGCGCGCCGGCGCGCGCCTTGGCGTAGTGGCCCTTGGGATCGCGGCTCTCGCAGACCTCGGCCGGGGTCGCGACATAGATCTCGCGGAACGCAGTGTCGGCGATGCGGCGCGCCGCGGCGCGATCCTCGCGCCGACGGCGAGACCGCGGCGACGATGGCGATGTGGCCGTTGCGCGCGAGATGGGTGGCGACTTCGGCGAGCCGGCGGATGTTCTCGCTGCGATCCTGCGGCGGAGAAGCCGAGATCGCCGTTGAGGCCGGCGCGCAGCGTGTCGCCGTCGAGCAGGATCGGCGAGCCGCCCGGCCGAACAGCCGGCGTTCCAGCGCGCGCGCCAGCGTCGATTTTCCGGAGCCCGGCAAGCCCGGTCAGCCAGACCACCGCGCCGTTGTGGCGATAGCGCGCCGAGCGCTCGTCGGGACGCAGCGCGGATTCCACCGGCACGATGTCGACGGGCACGGCGCGCTGTCCGGCGTCGACCGACAGCACCAGGCCGCCGCCGGCGATGCGGCCGTTGACCTCGATCACCAGCCGTCCGGTGCGCGGATTGTCGGTATAGGGATCGGCCGCGATCGGCTGCGCCAGCGAGATGTCGATCTCGCCGACATGGTTGCGCGCGATCGCTTTGGTCTCGCGCGCTCGACGAGTTCGCCGGGATCGACCGCCTTCTCGATCGCGACCACGGTGGCGCGGGCTTCGCGGGTGCCGAGCCGGACCAGGATCTGGTCGCCCTTCGACAGCGGCTTGTCGTGCAGCCAGAAAATGCGCGCGCGAAGCCGGCGCGTGTCGCGCGGGCTCTGCCCGACATGGGCGATGACGTCGCCGCGTTCGATGAACAGTTCGCGGTCGAGCGTGATGCCGACCGAGCGGCCGGCGCCTTGCGTGCCGGCCAACCGGCGTCACCGGCCAGCTCTCGACGGTCTTGATCTTCGCGATCTTGCCGGCGGGCATGATGACGATCTCGTCGCCGGCCGCGAGCTGGCCGGACTCGATGCGGCCGGCGACGATGCGGCGGTCGTCGAACTTGTAGATCGCCTGCACCGGCAGCCGCAGCGCCAGTTGCTCCAGCGGGCGCGCCGGCTCCAGCGCATCGAGCGCCTCGACCACGGTCGGGCCCTTGTACCAGCCGATCCGCGGCGTGCGCTCGGCGACGCCGTCGCCGTCGCGCGCGGAAATCGGGATGATCGCCGACGGCGTGACGCCGAGGCCGATCAGATGCGCCGAAATCTCGTCGCTGATCTCCTTGAACCGCGCGGCGCTGAAATCGACCCGGTCCATCTTGTTGACGACGACCGCGACCTGCTTGATGCCGAGCAGATGCAGGAGATAGCCGTGGCGCCGGGTCTGGTCGCGCACGCCTTCCAGCGCGTCGATGATCAGCACCGCGCCGTCGGCCTGCGAGGCGCCGGTGATCATGTTGCGCAGGAATTCGGCGTGGCCGGGCGCGTCGATCAGCACGATGTCGCGCGAACCGGTGCGGAAGCGGATCTGCGTGGTGTCGATGGTGATGCCCTGGTCGCGCTCGGTCTGCAGCGCGTCGAGCAGGAACGACCATTCGAACGGCATGCCGCGCCGCGCGCTGACGGCCTTCAGCATCTCGAGCTTGCCCTCGGGCAGGCTGCCGGTCTCGTGCAGCAGGCGGCCGACCAGCGTCGACTTGCCGTGATCGACATGGCCGACGATGACGATGCGGACCTGCGGCCGCGTGGTGCCGTTGGGCGTCGCCGAGATCGCTGATTGCGGGAGGATCATGTTCATCGCAACGCTCACGCAAAATGATCGGTCAGAGATAGCCGGCGACGCGCAGCCGCTCGAAGGCGTCTTCGGTCTCGTGATCGAGCGCGCGGCCGGCGCGCTCCGGCACCTTGGTGCCGTCGAGCTCGATCAGGATTTCGTCGATGTTGGACGCCGTCGACGCCACCGGAAAGGTGATGTCCTGGTCGCCGAGCGAGCGATAGCGCTTGCCGTCTTTGCGACAGATAGAGCGGGATGATCGGAATGTTCTCGCGCTTGGTGTAGGCCCAGATGTCGGCCTCGGTCCAATGCAGGATCGGATGGATGCGCAAATGCGCGCCCGGCGGCGGCGAGGCGTTGAACTGGTCCCAGAATTCCGGCGGCTGATCGCGCACGTCCCATCCGCCTTCGATGCCGCGCGGCGAGAACACGCGCTCCTTGGCGCGGGTGGCCTCTTCGTCGCGGCGGATGCCGGCGATCAGTCCGTCGAAGCCGTATTTGGCGAGCGCCATCTTCAGGCCTTCGGTCTTGCGCGCGGCGGAGCGCGCGGCCGGCGGCAAGGTCGGATCGACGGCATCGATCGGCGGGCAGGGCTCGACCTTGCAGATCGAGCTCCCATTCCTTGCCGTAAGCGATCGCGGAACGCGTACATCTCCGGAAATTTCTTGCCGGTGTCGACATGCAACGCCGGGAACGGCACGCGGCCGAAGAAGGCCTTGCGCGCCAGCCAGATCATCACGTTGGAATCCTTGCCGAGCGACCACAGCAGCGCGAGCTTCTTCAGCCGCGCGAACGCCTCGCGCAGGATGTAGATGCTCTGCGCCTCGAGCGCGTCGAGGTGATCCATCGAGGGCGGCAGCAGACGTCCTTCGGCTCAAAATTTGCGGCGACGGAAGGTGCCTTGGCAGGTCCGCACTGCGCAAGCGGTCTTTGGCGGATTCGTTGTTGAGAAGATGCATCTCTGGCCCTTGGCCTTTGGAGGCGAAAATTCTATAGTTGCACTGCAATAGAGAAGAAATAATTTTCTCTTTGCGGGCGTTGAACGAGACATATATAGAAAATAATTCCAGTCAACCCCGGAAGTTGGGGAAGCGAGTGTCGCATGCGATTTCTGCCGGTATTCCTCGATCTGCAAAGCCGGCCCGGTGCTGCTCGTCGGCGCCGGCGAGCTCGCGCGCGCGAAGCTGCGCCTGCTGGCGGCCGCCGGCGCGCGCATTCGCTGGTACGCGACCGACGGCAATCATGATGTCAGCGGCCTCGATGCCGCCGATGCGGCGCGGATCGAACTCGCCGAGGGCGATCCGCTGACTGCCGATCTCTCTGGCGTCATCGCGATCCTCTGCGCGGGCGCCGGCGATATCGGCGTTGCGATGTCGGTGCGCGCGAAGGCGGTCGGCCTGCCCGTCAACGTGATGGACGATCTCGTCGCATTCGACCTTCATCTTTCCCGGCGATCGTCGATCGCGGCGACGTCGTGGTCGCGGTCGGCACCGGCGGCACCTCGCCGGTGGTGGCGCGCCGCGTGCGCGAGAAGCATCGAGGCGATGCTGCCGGCGCGGATCGGCGATCTCGCCAGCTTCATCGGCCGCTTCCGCAAATCGATTCACGCCCGCATTCCCGAGTTTCCGCTGCGCCGCCGCTTCTGGGAGCGCGTGATCGACGGTCCGATCGGCGCGCTGGTGCTCGCCGGACGCAAGGCCGAGGCCGAAGCGGCGCTGAAAGAGATTGCCGATCCCTCGGCCTTTGCCGGCGCGCAGGCGCAGGCAAGGCCGAGGGCAGGGTGACGCTGGTCGGCGCCGGTCCCGGCGATCCGGATCTGCTCACCATCAAGGCGCTGCGCGCGCTGCAGGACGCCGACGTCGTCTTCTACGACGAACTGGTCTCGCCCGAAATTCTCGATCGCATCCGCCGCGATGCGGCGCGCGTTGCCGGTCGGCCGCCGCGTCGGCAAGCCCGGCATCGGCCAGGACGCCATCAACAAGCTGCTGATCGAGGCCGCCAGGTCCGGCCAGCGCGCGGTGCGGCTGAAGGGCGGCGATCCCTTCGTGTTCGGCCGCGGCGGCGAGGAGATCGAAGCGCTGCGCAAGGCCGGCGTCGCCTATTCGGTGGTGCCGGGCATCACCGCGGGCCTCGGCGCTGCCGCGCAGTTCGAGGTGCCGCTGACCTATCGCCACGAGGCGCTGCGCATCACCTTCCTCACCGCGCACAAGGCCGAGGACGCCGAAACCGTCGACTGGTCGACGCTGACCGACACGAAGATGACCGTCGTCGTCTACATGGGCATGACCGCGGCGCCGTCGGTGCGCGCGGGCCTGCTCGCCGCCGGCCGTTCGCCGCAAACGCCGGTCGGCGTGTTCGCGCGGGTGACGCGGCCGGATGCGCAGGCCGCGGTCGGCACGCTGGAGCAATTGCCCGAGCTGGTCGAACAAGATCGACGGCGGTCCCGCCATTCTCATCATCGGCGACGTGGTCGCGCATTCCGCGCCATGGCGCCAATCCGAACCCGCGTCAAGTCATCTCCAAACTGCTGGAAGCAGCCGAATGACCTCTCCGCTCGAACAGAAGAAAATCAGGATCACCGGCCCGTCGATGGTCACCGCCAACCGCACCTGGGATGGCGCCGTGATCTATCGCACCGCGCGCAAGGCTGGTCGACCGATCTGTCGGATGCCGCGATCGTCCGCACCACCGATGACGCGCGCGCGCTGCTCGCCGAATCCGTCGCCGACGATGTCGGCGCGGTCGGCGCCTATATCGCGCCGGTCGAGGTCAAGGACAGCGGCAAGATCGAGCCCGGCAATCTGCGCGAACAGATCCGGTCGGAAGGCGTCACCATCGATCTCCCGGTTCCGGCGTAAGGCGATCCATTATGTACGCATATGACGAACTCGACCGCACGCTGGTCAACGAACGCGTCTCGGAATTTCGCGATCAGGTGAAGCGGCGCCTGTCCGGCGAACTCACCGAAGACGAATTCAAGATGCTGCGGCTGCAGAACGGCGTCTATCTGCAACTGCACGCCTACATGTTCCGCGTCGCCATTCCCTACGGCACGCTGTCGTCGAAGCAGCTGCGGCGGCTGGCGCATGTCGCGCGCCGCTACGACCGCGGCTACGGCCATTTCACCACGCGGCAGAACATCCAGTTCAACTGGATCAAGCTCGCCGAATTGCCGGATGCGCTGGCCGATCTCGCCGAGGTCGGCATCCACGCCATGCAGACCTCGGGCAACAACACCCGCAACGTCACCTCGGACCAGTGGGCCGGCGTCGCGCCCGGCGAGATCGAGGATCCCCGCATCTGGTCGGAGCTGCTGCGGCAATACACCACGCTGCATCCGGAATTCTCGTTCCTGCCGCGCAAGTTCAAGTTCGCGATCACCGCCTCCGAGCACGATCGCGCCGCGATCAAGATCCACGACATCGGCCTGCGCCTGCACAAGAACGCCGACGGCGAGACCGGCTTCGAGGTGCTGGTCGGCGGCGGGCTCGGCCGCACGCCGTTCATCGCCAAGACCATCAAGCCGTTCGTCCACGGCCGCGATCTCTTGAGCTACGTCGAGGCGATCCTGCGCGTCTACAACCAGTACGGCCGCCGCGACAACATCTACAAGGCGCGCATCAAGATCTTGGTGCACGAACTCGGCATCGAGAAATTCGCCAAGGAGGTCGAGGAAGAGTGGCAGCAGATGCGCGACAGCGCGCTGACGCTCGACGATGCCGTGATCGAGGACATCCGCTCGCGCTTCTCCTATCCGGCCTACGAGAAGCTGCCGCACATGCCGGACGAGCTGAAGCAGGCGGCGCACGATCCGCTGTTCGAGCGCTGGCGCAAGAATTCGGTGTCTCCGCACAAGGTGCAGGGCTATTCGATCGTGACGCTGTCGCTGAAGCCGGTGGGCGGCCCGCCCGGCGACGCCACCGCCGACCAGATGGATGCGATCGCCGATCTCGCCGACAAATATTCGTTCGGCGAAATCCGCGTCGGCCATGAGCAGAATCTGGCGCTGCCCCATGTCGCCAAGCGCGACCTGCCGGCGCTGTGGAAGGCGCTCGACAAGATCGGCGTCGCGACGCCGAACGTCAATCTGGTCACCGACATCATCGCCTGCCCGGGCCTCGATTACTGCTCGCTGGCCAATGCGCGTTCGATCCCGATCGCGCAGGAACTGACGCGGCGCTTTGCCAATCACGACACCGCCAATCTGATCGGCCGGCTGCACATCAACATTTCCGGCTGCATCAATGCCTGCGGCCATCACCATGTCGGCCATATCGGCATTCTCGGCGTCGAGAAGAACGGCGAGGAATTTTACCAGATCACGATCGGCGGCCGCGCCGACGAGAACGCCGAGCTGGGCACCTTGATCGGGCCCGCGGTGCCCTATGCCGAGGTCGCCGACGTGATCGAGGACATCGTCGAAGCCTATCTCGCGCTGCGCGACCGTGCCCGACGAACTGTTCGTCGACACGGTGAAGCGGCTCGGCGTCGAACCATTCAAGGAGCGGGTCTATGCCACTCGTTAAGCAGGGAAGAATAATCACCGACGGCTTCGTCCATGTGCGCCGATGGCGCCGAACTGCCGGGCGATGGCGCGATCCTGATTTCCGCGGCGCGGTTCCTCGAGGATGCCGAGACGTTGTCGCGGCGCGCCGGCAAAACCGGCGTGATCTGGCCGAACAATCGCGACCTCGACGATCTCGTGCCCTATCTCGACCGGCTGGCCGTGGTCGCGCTGGTGTTTCCGAGCTTTCGCGACGGCCGCGCCTACAGCCAGGCGCGCCTGCTGCGCGAGCGCCACGGCTATGACGGCGAGTTGCGCGCCACCGGCCAGGTGCTGCGCGACCAGTTCGTCTTCATGCAGCGCGCCGGCTTCGACGCGTTCGAGGTGAAGAAGGAAAGCGACGCGGAAGCGTTTGCCGCGACCGTGAAGCGCTATTCGGTGTTCTACCAGCCGACCGGCGACGGCCGCGTCACCGCGCTGAACCGGCGGATGCAGCTGCGTCATTCGGAGAGTGCCGGCCAGTGAGTGTTGTCGCAGCAGAAGCTTTATCGGAACGGGCCGTCCAACTACCTTCGGCCGAGGCGCTTGATCGCGCGCTTGCGCGAGGCCTCGCCAGCGGAGGTGATCGCGACGGCGCTGAAGACCGTCGGCCGCGAGCATCTGGCGCTGGTGTCGTCGTTCGGCACGGAATCGGCGGCGCTGCTCAAGGTGATGGCGGACGTCGATCCGGCGATTCCCGTCGTCTTTCTCGATACCGGCTGGCTGTTCGAGGAGACGCTGGCCTATCGCGACACGCTGATCGCGACGCTGGGCTTGCGCGACGTCCGCTCGATCAAGCCGTTGGAAGAGACGCTGACGCGCGAGGATCCCGACCGCGAATTGTGGTTCTCAGATCCCGATGCCTGCTGCCGGATCCGCAAGGTGGAACCGCTGGCGCGGGCGCTGAAGCCGTTCACCGGCTGGATCAACGGGCGCAAGCGCTTTCAGGGCGGCGCCCGCGCCGAGATCCCCGTTGTCGAGGAAGACGGCGCGCGGCTGAAATTCAATCCGTTTGCGAACGTCTCGCGCGAAGAGATCGAGGCGATCTACCGGCTCGCAAAACTGCCGCCGCATCCGCTGGTCGCGTCGGGCTATCTGTCGGTCGGATGCATGCCGTGCAGCAGCCGGACCGCGCTTGGCGAAGATGAGCGCGCCGGACGCTGGCGCGGCCGAGCCAAGACAGAATGCGGCATCCATACGACGAAGACTTCGTAGCACGACGCCCTCCGGGAACTGCAGGCCGGCGAAATCGTCAGCCTGCAGCCCCGCCGCTACCGGATTTTTGCGGCGCAGGACTGACCCCCGTCATTCCGGGTTCGCTTCGCGCCCCGGAATGACGGCAAAGGCGCCTATCTTCACCATTCAGCCACGGTTGGTATGCAACAACTGCCCCTCAATATTGGGGAAATTTCGAATCATGCGCGCCGCGGCCGCGATTTTAGGACTTTTGTTGCTGGGCGGCTGCGCGGCAGACACCAAAATTCCGGACCAGCCGGCCATGTATCTCGACATGGCCCAGGCCGGCGCGGTGCTCGATCCGCAGGCGGCGGCCATCATGATTTCCCAATACCGCCAGAATAACGGTCTTGGCACCGTGGTGGTTGACCCTGATCTGATGAAGCTCGCCGAACAGCAGTCCCAGGCGATGGCGAGCCGCAACAAAATGGATCATGATGTGAAAGCCCCGCTGGACAAGCGGCTGGCGGCTTCCGGCTACCCGGCGACGCTGGCGGTCGAAAACGTATCCGCCGGCTATCACACCCTGGCGGAAGCCTTTTCGGGCTGGCGCGATTCACCCCCGCACAAGGCCAATATGCTCAAAAATGGTGTCACAAAATTGGGCATTGCGGCGAGCTATGCTCCAAACACCAAGTACAAGGTGTTCTGGACGCTCATTCTTGCATCAACTTGAATTCGATAAACTTGGCGTGATCCTTGTTTCCGTCTGGCGGATTGACGCCGTTGCGAACTGCCGCCACGGTGCGGTGGCTATTGTCCTCTAATTGATGGTCACAATGGATAGTTCCGGTTCCGCGCCAGCCACGACGCCTGCGAAAGCGCAGAGCGTGCTGGTCCTGCAGGGCGGCGGTGCGCTCGGTTCCTATCAGGCCGGTGCCTTTCAGGCGCTGTGCCGCGCGGGGTTCGAACCGGAATGGGTCGCCGGAATTTCGATCGGCGCCATCAATTCCGCAATCATTGCCGGTAACGCTCCCGACAAACGCGTCGACCGGCTGAAGGAATTCTGGGAGATGGTGTCGTCGCCGGTGCCCTGGCATCCCGGCAACAACGGCGACCGCGCGCGCTCGCTGTTCAACGAGACCAGCGCCGCCTTGATCGCGACTTTCGGCGTGCCCGGATTTTTCACGCCGCGTCTGCCGCCGGCGCCGTTGTGGCCGCCCGGCAGCCCGCAATCGCAGAGCTATTACGACACCTCGCCGCTGAAGAAGACGCTGGAACGCTTGGTCGACTTTGACCGCATCAACGATCTGAAGACCCGGCTCAGCGTCGGCGCGGTCGGCGTGACCTCGGGCAATTTCCGGTATTTCGACAATTACGAGTTCAAGAAACTCGGCAAGAAGATCGGCCCCGAGCACATCATGGCGTCCGGCGCGCTGCCGCCGGGCTTTCCGTCCGTCGAGATCGAAGGCGAGCATTACTGGGATGGCGGCATCTCCTCCAATACGCCGCTGGATTACGTGCTCGACGAGGAAGTCAGCCGCGACCTGCTGATCTTCCAGGTCGATCTGTTCTCGGCCCGCGGGCACTTGCCGGTGTCGCTGCTCGAGGCGGCCGAGCGCGAGAAGGATATTCGCTTCTCCAGCCGCACCCGCATGAACACCGACAAGAACAGGGAGATTCACAATGCCCGCATGGCGGTGCGCGACCTGATCGCAAAATTGCCCGACTACCTGAAGAACGATCCGTCGGTCCAGTTGCTGCGCAAGGCTTCCAAGGAAAACACCGTCACGGTGGTGCACCTGATCTACAAGAGCAAGAACTACGAAACGTCCTCGAAGGATTACGACTTTTCGCATGTCGGCATGGTCGAACACTGGAACTGCCGGCGTCCGCGACGTTCATCAGTCGATGCGTCACAAGGAGTGGCTGGAACGGCCGCAGTCCGGCGAAACCATGGTGACGTACGATCTCACGGGGGACGCGACCCCGCCCCCCGAAGCCAAAAAGGAGTGAATGCAATGGGTACGTTGACAGGCAAGACTGCCGTGGTGACCGGCTCGACCAGCGGCATCGGATTGGCTTATGCGCGCGCCTTCGCCGGCGCCGGCGCCAACATCGTTCTCAACGGCATGGGCGCGCCGGCCGATATCGAGAAGGAACGCTCCGGCATCGAGACCGACTTCAAGGTCCGTGCCGTGCATTCACCGGCCGACATGACCAAGCCCGCCGAGATCGCCGAAATGATCGCGCTTGGCGAATCAACCTTCGGCTCGGTCGATATCCTCGTCAACAATGCCGGCATCCAGTTCGTTTCCCCGATCGAGGAGTTTCCGCCCGAGAAATGGGAAATGATCATCGCGATCAATCTGTCGTCGGCATTCTACGGCATCCGCGCCGCCGTGCCTGGCATGAAGAAGCGCGGCTGGGGCCGCATCATCAACACGGCCTCCGCCCATTCGCTGGTGGCTTCGCCGTTCAAGTCGGCTTACGTGTCGGCCAAGCACGGCATCGCGGGCCTGACCAAGACGGCGGCGCTGGAGCTTGCGACCTTCAAGATCACCTGCAACTGCATCAGCCCCGGCTACGTCTGGACGCCGCTGGTCGAACATCAGATTCCCGAGACCATGAAGGCGCGCAATCTGACCAAGGAGCAGGTCATCCACGACGTGCTGCTGGCGGCGCAGCCGACCAAGGAATTCGTGACCTCCGAGCAGGTCGCAGCCCTGGCGCTGTTCCTGTGCGGCGACGATGCCGCCCAGATCACCGGCGCCAATCTCTCGATCGACGGCGGCTGGACCGCGGAATAGGGGGCGGCGGTCCCTGGGAGCAACCTCTGCTCGTCATGCCCCGCGAAAGCGGGGCATCCAGTACGCCGCGGCTATCGATCTAAGCTGATAGTTCTCTGGAATACCGGATCACCCGCGTTCGCGGGTGATGACAGTCGGGCTACTTCCCGAACGCCAGCACGTGCAGGCCGAGCCGCTGCCGCACGATCCAGAACAGCAGCACGGTCTCGAACGTCAGCGAGATCGAGGTCGCGGCCGCGGCGCCATGGCCGCCGAACCGCGGCACCAGCACGATGCACAGCACCACGTTCATGACAAAGGCCAGCGCATAGGCCAGCGCGCAGATGTGCTGATGGCCGAGCATGTTCAGCAATCGCTCGACCGGCCCGATCGCCGAGCGCACCACCAGGCCGATCGCGGCGATGAACATGATGTCGTAGCCGACCACGAATTGCGGGCCGAACAGCCACAATAACGGCTTGCCCAGCGCCAGCAGCGCGACGGTTGCGCCGAGCGAGGGCCAGAACGTCCAGTTGATGGCATGCGCCACATAGGCCGACGAGCCGCGGCTTGTCGCCGAGCGCGTGATATTC
This sequence comes from uncultured Alphaproteobacteria bacterium, assembly GCA_963738765.1. Lineage (GTDB taxonomy): Bacteria > Pseudomonadota > Alphaproteobacteria > Rhizobiales > Xanthobacteraceae > Bradyrhizobium. The sequence continues at coordinate 558,143 of CAVTYA010000027.1, forward strand.
GGCAAACCGGTGCGCCGTCGTTGCCGCCATCGCGTAGTGGATGAACGACACCAGCGCCAGCGTCTTCACCACCGCGAAATAGACGCCGACCTCTTCCGAGGTGCGGAACTGTTGCAACACCAGCACGTCGGTGTAGGACAACAATAGATAGAAGCTTTCGACCAGCAGGATCGGCAGCGAGACCGCGAGCCAGCCGCGGAAATCATAAGCCTTCGCGCCCGGCTCGATATGGCCGGCAAGCCTGCGGTTCAGCACCACCATCTGCCCGAGCATGGCGATCCAGACCGCCGCGGCGCTCGCCAGCATCGCAACCGTAGCGCCGAGATGGAGGCCGAGCAGCAAAGGCGCCGGCGGTGAGGCCGATGATCAGCGACTGGCGGACGATGAATTGCGGCATCAGGCCGAGCCGCATCCAGTCATGCGAGCGCGCGATGCCGTCCTGGGTGTTGGCGACCACGAAGGCGGGCAGCGTCAGGCAGCCGATATAGAGCGGAACGACTGCGTTGGCGTCGATCCAGGGCGACAGAATTTTGACGAGACCCGCCAGCAGCAGCGAGACCACGGAAGACACTGCAAAGGTCATCCAGCGGCTGCCGGACAGGAAGCCGCGCAGCAGCGCATGTTCGCCGCGGGCGCGGTATTCCGGGATGATCTTTTGAGCTGAGGCCGAGATGCCGAAATCCATCATGCTGCCGAGCAGCAGGACCCAGGTCCAGACATAGACATAGACGCCGTAATCAGAGCCGCCCATCCAGCGCGCCAGCAGGATCTGCGAGGCATAAGCCATCGCCGCGCTGACGACGCGGATGATGAAGATCGTGCCGGCCAGCCGCTTGGTCACGGAGGCTTCGCTCGAGCCGCCGAAGAAGCGACCGGCCATCGCGCGGAGTCGGGCGATCATGCCGGCAGACGAAGCGGTTGCGGATTGCGTATCCATCACGGCCAAGGCGGAAATTCCCGAGAGCGCGGCGAGAAAGCGGCGATGGTCCGATCTATCAACGAATCGTTAAGATTAGGTTGGGTGTGGGCCTGTCGTCCCTGCCTAGTGCGCAATTGCGCACTAGGCAGGGACGACGAGAACTAGTTCAAATTGACATTGAACTCATACGCCTTGTCGCCGCCGACCAGCGTCAGCTTGAGCGCGGCGCCGTCTGGGCTTGCGCCCGGCGGCAGGCCGTCGAGTTCGAACGCAAAACGCTTCACCCCGGGCGGGCTGTTCTCGACCAGCTTTGGAACCGGCAACGCCCAGTCCGGCGTCGGCCCCTCGACGAACAGGCTGAGGTCTTTGGCTTCGGGGGCAGTGACGTCGACCAGCACGTTCGCCTTGCCGTCACGCTTGACGTCGCGGATCGTGAGCGGATTGGGATCGCCGACATTGGCGGGCTTGGGCACCGTGTCCAGCGCGGCGGAAAGTTCGGCGTCCGAGGTGCTGGCGACGCTGGCGAAAGCAAGCTCGGCGCTGGCCTCGACGGGAATGCAGAGCTTTTCACAGACCGCGTAATTGATCTCGGCGCGCAGCGTCACCGGCTTGTCGGCATTCTTGGCGACGATCCGCAGCGGCAGCACAATCTGATGCAAGTAGCCCAGTGACGTGCCGCCGGCGCCGTCGTCGAACTTGGTCGGCGCCGGCCACAGCACCGTCACGGCTTCGACATTTTCGGATTTGGAGAAATCAAACCGCGGCGGAACTCCGGAATCGCCGGGTGTCCGCCAATAAGTGTGCCATCCCGGTTGCAGCTTGACCGCGATGCCGCCGAGCAATACCGCACCGCTGCGCGATCCCGCCAGCAGCCGGATGGCGGAATGGGTATCGCGTTGCCACGGCGAGGCATCCTCGGCGCGAACCTCGATTGCGGCGCACGCGACAGACAAGGTAGCCGTAAGCCAGAGCGCGGCGCGGATGGGAACTATGACGGTCATGACAGGTCTTTACAGGCAAGTTTCGCCGCAAACCATTGAATTGCTTGTGATGCGCGCCATTTGCGGCGCGAACTTGATTTGACAGAACCGCCGTCCAATATCAGGATATGAATCGGCATGAGAGGGGTTTGCGGATGAGCCCTGTAGGCAAGACACCGAAGCCCGTTGGCGGCAAGGATCCTGGCGTCAAGGATTCTGGCGTCAAGGCTGCTGGGATCAAGGGTGCCGGCATTGGTCAACATTCGTCCGATGACGGTTATCTCGACGGCCAGTTGCTGATCGCCATGCCGGTCATGGGCGATCCCCGCTTCGAGCGTTCGGTCATCTACATGTGCGCGCATTCCTCCGAAGGCGCCATGGGCATCATCGTCAATCGTCCCGCGGGCAGCATCGATTTCCCGGGATTGCTGGTGCAACTCGATATCATCAAGACAGCAGACCAGATCACGCTGCCGGAAAACGCCGAGAGCATGAAGGTGCTGAAGGGCGGCCCGGTCGATACCGGCCGCGGCTTCGTGCTGCATTCCAGCGATTTCCACATCAAGGACGCGACGCTCAACATCGATGAGGGCATCTGCCTCACCGCGACCGTCGACATCCTCAAGGCGATCGCAAAAGGTTCCGGACCGAAGCACGCGATCCTGGCGCTGGGCTATGCCGGCTGGGCGCCGGGCCAACTGGAAGACGAAATCCAGCACAATGGCTGGCTGCATTGCGACGCCGATCCGGACCTGATCTTCGGCGACGATGTCGAGGAGAAATACCAGCGCGCGCTGCGCAAGATCGGGATCGATCTCGGCATGCTGTCGAACGAAGCCGGGCACGCGTAGCGGAATTCGCGCTGGCGTCGACCATGTCCCACGCTATCGTCCCTGCTTTCGTGCGCAATTGCGCGCTAGGCAGGGACGACGATGGATTTTGGCCTTCTACTCCGCCGCCTGCTGCGCCACCGTCGGCTGCGTCCCCGCTACCGTGGCGCGGCGCATGTCGCGGGGCTGCGACTGGTCGTAGCGGCGGACGCGGTGCATGGTCTGGCGGTTGTCCCACATGACGAGGTCATGCACCGTCCATTTGTGGACATAGACGAATTCCGGCTGCGTCGCGTGCTCGGTGAGGTCGCGCAGCAACACCCGGGCCTCGGGCACGCTCATGCCCAAAATCGCGCCGGCATGCGACGACAGATACAGCGACTTGCGGCCGTGCACCGGATGCGTGCGCACCAGCCGCTGCCGCACCGGCTTGAACATCTCCTTCTCTTCGTCGGTGTAGTCGAGGAAGCCGAGCGAGCCCCGCGAATACATCAGCGAGTGTTCGCAGATCATGTCCTCGATTTCGGCCTTGGTCTCGTCGTCGAGCGCATCATAGGCCGCGCGCATGTCGGCAAATTCGGTGTTGCCGCCCTTCGGGTTCACCACCCGCGCCGACAGCAGCGAGAATTTTGCCGGGATCGGGCGGAACGAACTGTCGGAATGCCACAGGCAATTGCCGAGATTGAACAGATGGGCGCGGCTGTCACGCGGCAGCGGCTTGCCGTCCTGTCGAGATTGGAGACGTCGTTGAGTCCGGTCGAGGCCAGCCGCGAACTCCTGCGGCTTGACGACATTGCCGCCGCGCGGATTCTCGCGCTCGCCGAAATTCAGCGAGAAGGCCATTTGCTGCTCGTCGGTGATGTCCTGATCGCGGAACAGCAGTACGGCGTATTTGTCCATGCCGGCCTCGATGTCGCCGGGCCTCCTGCGGCGTCAGCGGCTGGCGCAGATCGACGCCCGAAACCTCGCCGAAAAAATGCTTGCTCAAGCTGCCGGATCGTGACCGTCATGGCGTTTCTCTCCAATATGCGGCGGGCGGTTGTCCCGCTTCGTTTGGATGAAAAACTACTCCCGGACGGCCTTAAGTCAACGCTTCGCGAGCATACCTCGTCACGCGTTCCGCGCCATCAAGCCGCCATCCACCGGGATAACCGCGCCGGTCAGGAACGAGGCCGCCGGCAGGCACAGGCTCAAGCGTCATGTGGGCGACTTCCTCGGGATCGCCGTAGCGGCCGAGCGCGGTGCGGCGCTTGGCATAAATGGTCTTGTGCTCCTCCGAAATCCGCTCCGTGATCGCGGTGCGGATCGGGCCCGGGCAGATGCAGTTCACGGTGATGCCGTCGCGGCCGAGTTCGACCGCGAGCGAGCGCGTCAGGCCGGCGACGCCCGCCTTGGCGGCGGAGTAGGGGCTGTGCAAGGCGGTGGCGCCGAGCGCTTCGGTGGAGGCGATATTGACGATCCGCGGCGATTTCGATTTGCGCAAGTAGCGGCAACGCGGCGCGGATGATGCGCGGATGCGCCGTCAGCATCACCGCCAATGCCCTTGGCCCAGGCCTCGTCGTAGCCGTCATCGTCGATCGCGACGCGCACGGAAATGCCGGCATTGTTGATCGACGATATCGAGCCCGCCGAAATGCGCGGCGACGTCGTTGACGACGGTGGTGATGTCGTCGCGGTTGGCGACATCGAGCGTCCAGGCTTTTGCCGTGCCGCCGGTCGCGGTGATCTCGCCGGCCACCGCCTGCGCGTCGTCGGCGTTAATCGGTGACCGCGACCTTGGCGCCTTCGGCCGCGAACACGCGCGCGGTGGCGCGGCCCATGCCGCTGGCGGCGCCGGTGACGAGAACGGTCAGGCCCTTGACCGAGCGGCTGAGCTGTTTGAATTCGGACATGGAATGCTCGCGCTCTTGTGCTGAGGATTGACAAGGCTGGCACCGATCCGCAGACAGGTCAAACGAGCAATGAACAGAAACTGGCAGCGAGTCGCCGCGGTCAGTCGGACAACAAGAAAAGGATCGCGGGATGAACGAACTCGATTTCAGCGGCAAGCAGGTGCTGGTGGTCGGCGGCTCCAGCGGCATCGGCAACGGCATCGCGCAGGCGTTCCGCGCCAAGGGCGCGCGCGTCGCGGTCTGCGGCACCCGCGCCCGGCGCGGCCGATTATTCGGCGGACGAAGGATCGCATCTCGACGGCCTCGATTATGTCGCAGCTCGACGTCAGCGATCCGCAGGCGATCGAGACGTTCCAGCCGTCGTTCGAAAAACTCGACGTGCTGGTGCTGGCGCAGGGCGCGGTGATCTACCGGCGCGGCGAATTCGAGATGGACGGCTTTCGCAAGGTGCTGGAAGTCAACCTGATGAGCCTGATGGCGTGCGCGACGAAATTTCACGCGATGCTGGCGGCCAGCCAAAGGCTCGCTGATCATCGTCAGTTCGACCGCGGCCTATCATTCGACCATGGGCAATCCCGCCTACAACGCCTCGAAGACCGGCGCGGTCGGGTTGACGCGCACGCTGGGCGAGGCCTGGGCCGAGAACGGCATCCGCGTCAACGGCATCGCGCCCGGCCTGGTCGACACCAAGATGACCAAGGCGACGACGGCCAATCCGAAGCGGCTCGAAGGCGCGCTCGGAGCGGATCCCGTTGAAGCGGCTCGGCACGCCCGCCGACATGGCCGGCGCCGCGCTGTTCCTGGCTTCGCCGCTGTCGTCCTACATCATCGGCCAGACGCTGGTGGTCGATGGCGGGCTGATACTTTAAGCTTCAGGAACCGGAATACGTCTCGCCGGTTACTTCCTGAACAATCAGGGAGTAGACGCGATGGACAAGGATCGAATTGCCGGCTCGGCCAAGGATTTCGCCGGTAAGGTCGAAGGCGCCGTCGGCGACGTGACCGGTGACGCGAAGACCGCAGGCTTCGGGCCGCGCGCGCGAAGCGGCGGGCACGGTGCAGAATCTGTACGGCCAGGCCAAGGATGCCGCGCGCGACGCCACCGATGCCGCCGTCAACTACGCCAAGGACGCCTATCGACAACCGCGGCGACACGCTTCGCGGCGGTCAGAAGGCCGTCGCGCAAGACCGTGCAGGACAATCCGCTCGGCGCGCTGCTGGTCGCCGGCGGAATTGGATTTGCGCTGGCGCTGCTGATGACCCGTCCGCCGCGCCGCCCGCCGCCGCGCTGGCGCTATTACGGCTAGACGAACCCGACCTTCCCCGATGCGCGATTGCACATCGCGGGCACGCGGAGCGTGAGCCCGGAATCCCGAAATTGTAGCGCGGGGCTCCGGGTTCGCGCTAACTCGCGCCCCGGAATGACGACTGTTGCTATCTGGTGAAATTGCCCGGCGGCACCTCGGCCGACCGTCCGACATTGCCCGGCGGCCGCGGCACGTGTTGGTGGGCGGGCGCGGCGCGGCGGCGTGGCGCCTGACGCGGCGCTCGCGCCAAAACCGAAGAAATCCCGCAGCGACGGCGAGCTGCTTTGTGCCGGCCGGAAACGCTTCTTCTGCGCCGGCTTCGGCGGCGCGGCGGGCGCCGTGATCGACACCGTTCCGTCCGGCGCGGTGGAGGCAACCGGCGTTTCGCCCTTGGCCTGTTCGCGGCCGATTTCGCGGCGCGGCCAGACGAAATCGTCGGCGCGGCCGGCGGGCGGCGCCAGCGGTTCGCCCTTCACCAGCGTTCGCGCGGCCAAGCGCATCGACCGCGGCCGGGCGCGAGCCGGGTCCGCCGAGCAATTGATCGGTGCCGACCGAGGAGGCCACCAGCGGCAGGATCGGTCCGGCCAGCGGACGCGGCGCCGGCTGGCCGGGCACCGCGTTGGCGTCGGGCGTCGCCGGTTCGGTCGGCAGCGCGATCGGCCCGGAACGCGCGGCCAGCAGGCGCGTCGATCTCGCGGTCGACATAATGCGCGAGTTTGCGCGCGCCGGCGCTTGGTGAAATAGACGCCGTCGTCGGAGCGCAGCTCGCGGGGCTGACCTTCGAAGTCCGGGCCCTTGCTGCAGGAAGCGGCCGGCTTCGTCGACAAAGCCGTCCCAGACATCGACATAGGTGATGCCGGCCTTGCCGGCGGCGTCGCGATAGAGCGAATCGAGGAACAGCATGTCCGCCGTCGCCTTTGGTCCGCGGATCGCGGGCAGGCCGACCCACAGCACCGGCACGCCCTTGGACTTCAGGACGCCGATCATCTCCTCGATCTTCTTGGTGTAGAGTTCGACCCAGCGTTCGTCGCGGAATTCGTAGACGCCGTTCGGCGAGCGCGTGCTCTTTTCCGGCGCGATGATCGGCGGCGTATCGCCATTGTCGGCGGCATCGTCCGGCGACAATTCGGTATCGACCGGCTTGTCGTCGGGCTTTGCGGCGGCATCGGGCTTGCCGTCCGGCTTGGCGCGTCGGGCTTGGCATCCGGCTTGGCGCGGGCGTCCTTCTTGTCGTCTTTCTTGTCGCCTTCTTTCGGCCGACTTGTCGGCCGCCGGTTCGCGCATCGCGACGCGATCGTTGAGGCCGAGCATGACGACGATGACGTCGGGCTTCTCGGTGGCGAGGATGTCCTTGGCCGCGGCGGCCCAATCGGCCGGATCGCCCTTGGGCTGATACTTGATCAGGCCGGACACGGTCTTGTGCTTGCGGATCACGCCCATGTCGGGCTGTTCGGCGTAGGCGTCCTCGAGGCCGTAGGCGAGCCAGTCGGCCATGGCGTCGCCGAGCACCAGCACGTTGCGCTCCGGCACGGTGTCGCGCTTGGCCGGCGCCGGCGCCCTGGAAAAATCCTCGCGGGGCCGCTGCGGGGCCTGTTGCTGGAAGGGGGCAAAGAAGTCGCCGCCGAACCAGCCGCCGCCACGTTGTGGCGCTTGCCGCTGCGGCGATCCGCCGAAGCCGCCGAAATTGAAGAACTGCGCCGACGCGGGACCAGCGATGCCGATCAGAAGCGCGATCGCAACCGCCAGCGCGATCAGCGGGCCGGTGTCGGTGAACACGCGCAAAAAGGATTTTGGCTTCTGCATCCGGCTCGTCGCAATGGATCGTGAGGTGTTGGCTATACTAGCGGAATCAGGCCGCAAGCGGGCAGATTTTCCACCATAAACCGGGCCAGGACCGCTCCCGTCAAGGCATCCCCCAAATACCGGTTTTCACGGTTACTTTTGGGCGGAAAACGCGTCAAAACAAAAGCCTAGCGCCCCCTCAGCCGCTCCAGCACGTCGGCGGAGGCAAATCCGTCGGCGGGGGCCCCGATCGAGGCCTGGAAGCTGCGCAGCGCGTCCCTGGTCTGGCCGCCGAACTGGCCGTCCGGCGTGCCCCGGTAGAAGCCGCGCTGGGCCAGCAATTGCTGCAGTTCCAGCCGTTCGGCCCGCGACAGCACCCGTTCCTGCCGCGGCCAGGGCTGGATGAACGGCGGCCCGCCGCGCAGGCGGTCGGCGAAATGGCCGATCGCCAGCGCATAGGCCTCCGCCGGGTTGTATTTCATGATCACCCGGAAATTCTGCAGCATCAGGAAACCCGGGCCCTCGGCGCCGGCAGGCGCCAGCAGGTAGGCGGTCTCGGCGGCGTTCGGGAACGGCTTGCCGCCGGCGCGCTTGAGGCCCTGCTGCTGCCATTGTGCGATCGACATCGCCTTGGCGCGGTCGGCCAGCATGTAATTGAAGTTTTGCGGCAGCACGACCTCATAGCCCCAGGTCTGGCCAGCCTGCCAGCCGTCCTTCTTGAGGTTGTTGGCGGTCGAGGCGATCAGGTCGGCCGGATTATCGACGACGTCACGGCGGCCGTCGCCATCGCCGTCGACGGCGTAGCGCTTGAACGCGGTCGGCATGAACTGGGTCGGCCCGAACGCACCGGCCCAGGAGCCGCGCATCTGTTCGGGCTTGAGATCGCCGCGGTTGAGGATTTCCAGCGCCGAGAGGAACTCGTCCTTGAAATAGGCCTGGCGGCGGCCGATGCAGGCCAAAGTCGCGGTGGAATTGAGCACGCTGCGATCGCCCATTTGCGTCGAGTAATTCGACTCGATGCCCCAGATCGCCGCGATCGCGTAGCGGTCGACGCCATAGGCCTTTTCCGCCGCGTCGAACTGCGGCTTGTATTTGGCCAGGATCTCGCGGCCCTTGGCCAAGCGGTTGTCGTTCACGAGGATGTCGAGATAGTCCCAGATCGCCTTGGTGAATTCGGGCTGCGAATCCATCAGGTCCATGATCCGCAAATCGGGCTCCAGCCCCGTGGTGAAGCGTTCGAAATTGGCTTGCGTGATGTTGCGGCGCGCGGCATCGGGCCACATCGCGGCGACGCAGTTGGGAAAATTCGCCGCTGCCTGGCGGATCGCGCTCGCGGTCATCAGGGGATGGCCGGAGGCGCCGTCCTCGCCGCTCCAGGGCGGCGGGGCGCCATCGGGCCCGGTCGCGGCTTGCGGCTGTGCGCTCGGGCTGGATTTGGGCGCTGAGAAGATGTTGCCGAAGAAGTTCGAAACCCCGTTGCCGCCAGACGATTGCGCATGCGCCTGGCCGGAACACAGCAGCACCGCCACGAGGATCGTGCCGGCCCGATGGGTGATCGATGTTGCAGTCAAACGCATATCGTGCCCGTCCGCTCTGAAAATCCCGATTCAGAAGGCCTTGTCGCGGTTTCCAACAGCTTAACAAAGGCGAGATTTTGTTGCTGCCCCCTTCCGCCGCAAGGGGACGATGAAACAATCGGCATCACACATCCGCCTTTGTTCCCGGGTGCAAAGTGGCTACCAACGTGCGATTGATCCCGCCTCCCTCCCGCGCAAGGCCCCCGACATCCCATGAAAATCCGCAAAGCCGTCTTCCCGGTCGCCGGCCTCGGCACCCGCGTCCTGCCCGCCACCAAGGCGATGCCGAAGGAAATGCTGACCATCGTCGACAAGCCGCTGATCCAGTACGTCTACGACGAGGCCAGGGAGGCCGGCATCGAGCACTTCATCTTCGTCACCGGGCGCAACAAGGCCGTGATCGAGGATCATTTCGACAGGATGTTCGAACTCGACACCACGCTGGCCGCGCGCGGCAACAAGAAGGCCGAGCAGGACATTTTGGCGCGCGACCAGCCGCCGGCCGGCGCCACCAGTTTTACCCGGCAGCAGGCGCCGCTCGGCCTCGGCCATGCGGTGTGGTGCGCGCGCGATATCGTCGGCGACGAGCCGTTTGCGGTGGTGCTGCCGGACGAACTGGTACTGAACACGCCGGGCTGCCTGGCGCAGATGATCGAAGCCGCGGGCTCGCTCGGCGAAAAATCCAACCTGATCGCGGTCGAGCCGGTGCCCGATCATCTCACCCATCAATACGGCATCTGCGGCGTCGGCAAGCGCAACGGCAAGATGTTCGAGGTCGACGGCATGGTGGAAAAGCCGCCGAAGGGCACCGCGCCATCCAATCTCTCGATCACCGGGCGCTACATCCTGCAGCCGGAAATCTTCAAGATTCTCGAGACCCAGGAGCGCGGCGCCGGCGGCGAGATCCAGCTCACCGATGCGATGATTGGCCTCGCCAAATCGCAGAGCTTTTACGGCGTCGAATTCGAAGGCGAGCGGCACGATTGCGGCTCGAAACCGGGTTTCCTGCGCGCCAACATCGCCTTCGGCATGGCCCGTCCCGATCTGCGCGACGGCCTGCGCGCGGAGATGAAGAAGTATCTGGAGAAGTGACGGGGAGGGCGTTGCCTCTCAATGCCGTCATTGCGAGCCAACGGGTCGGCGCGAAGCGCCGCCCGATGACAGGCTCCGCGAAGCAATCCATCTGTGCCGCGAAAAGAAAGAATGGATTGCTTCGTCGCAAGCGCTCCTCGCAATGACGCGGTTGGTGCAGCCCCTCTAAGCCACCAGCGACAGCTTCGGCAGGCTCGCCAGCACCGTCTGGTTGCGGCCGTTGGCCTTGGCGGCGTAGAGCGCCTTGTCGGCGGCACCGATCAGACCGGACCAGTCCATCGCGGCCGATGGCGTCATGCTCGCGACACCGATGCTGACGGTCGTGACACTGGGATCCTCCGACCAGCACTCGACCTTCAGCCGGATGGTTTCGGCGACCCCTACCGCGTCCACGGCCGAAAGCCCCGGCAACAGCACCGCGAATTCCTCGCCGCCGAAACGCGCGGGACAATCGCCCGCCCTCCGCACCGAGTCCGAAATGCAGATCGCAATGCCGACCAGCACCTGATCGCCGGCCTGGTGCCCATAGGTGTCGTTGTAGGATTTGAAATGGTCGGCGTCGATCATCAGGAGCGCAACCGGCGTTTTGCTGCGGGTGGCGCGCCGCCACTCGGCGTCGATCTCATGATCGAACCTGCGCCGGTTCTTCAGCCCGGTCAGCGCGTCGGTGGTCGCGAGTTCCTCGAGCTTGTCCTCGGCCTGCGCGCGGCGGCCGATCTCGCGCGCCAGGAACAGCGTGGTGCCGAGCACGAACAGAATCAGCGCGATCATGATCGCGCCGATCCGGATCGCCTCGGTGCGCCAGAGATTGAAGATGGTCGCCAGTGGCTTTCCGACCACGATGTAGAGCGGACTGGTGCCGGTGCGCCGGACGTATAGCCGCGGTATCGCATCGACCGGGCCGGCGCCGGCATAGGCGCCATTGTTCGGCAAATTCGCCGCATTCCAGCTTGACAGCTCCGCGAGGTTCCTGCCGATGACGTCGAGGTCGAACGGTGTCCGCATGATGATCGTTCGATCGTGGCGCAGCACGGTGATGGTATCGCCGGGACTGAGGTTCAGCCGTCCGAACAGGTCGTGGAAATAGGAAAAGCGGATCGAGCCCACGACCACGCCGCGAAAACTGCCGTCGGTACCGGTGATGCGCCGGCTCAGCACGATCGCATAGGCGCTCCGGTGCAGCGTCGGCTTGCTGATGAAAAGGCCGGTGTCGGGATGGTCTCGATGAACCGTAAAATATTCTTCTTCGCTGCGATCTTCCGGCACCGGATCGAGGCTCGATGCGTCGATGGTCAGCTTGCCGGTCGCGTCGAACACCTGGATCGCGCCGAAATGCTTGGCGGTCGCGGCGTGATCGAACAGGATCAGGTGGCGGACTTCCTTGCTGACGTCCTTGATTTCCGGCATCACCAGATTGCTGGCGACGGCGCGCAGCGACAGGTCGAACAGTTCGATATTGCGGCTGATGTCGGCGTCGATGCCCACGGCCAGATTCTCGAGCGTCTGCCGCGCCAGTTCTTCCTCGCCGCGGCGCATGTCGAACATGACGCTGGCGCAGATCGCCGAAAAGCCGATCACGGTCGCGACCGACGAGGCGATCAGCAGCTTCGCCGACAGCCGCCACGGCCTGCGGGCCGGATCGGTCCCAGCCAAGCCTGTCTCAGCCGCATGTTTTCGCCGCCCGAATGGCATCGTCCGCTCCAACCTCCTTCAATGGGCCGGAAACCTTGTCGCTGCCTTAAATCGCGACAGCGATGCGGTAATCAGTTAACGATTGGTTGCGGGATTCGTACCAACGCGTGCAAGCGGCGTGCGTTTCCCTTGACTAGCCAACTGCCTCAAGAGAACCCCCGTGATCGACTACGACCTGCTGCGCGACTATCTGAAGAAGCAAAAACTTCCCGAATTCGTGCTGAGCTTCGAGCAGATCGAGGAGATCATCGATGCTGCGCTGCCGCGCGCGGCGCATCGCGCCTCATGGTGGGAGACCGAGCGCAGCCCGCAGGAGAAGATGCCGCAGCGCGAAGCCTGCCTCGAAGGCGGCTACATCGCGACAAGGATGGCGGACGGCAAGAGCGTGCGGTTCAAGAAGATGAAGGTGGGGAAATAGTTCGGCGCGGACCATGCGCGGCCCCGGCGAACGCGCCCGAGGCGGACATGCGTGACCTGCCCCGAAGGACAATTCCGGTCGCCATGCCCGTGATCGCGTCAATCAGGCAGGCCGGCCAACCGCAGTCCTTTCAACACGCGTTCCATCTTGCTGTTGAACGCGGCGGTCCCGATCGTTGGCCCGAAACTGCTTGAGGCTGTCTTCGGCCACAACTTCATGTAGTGGTCCAGCACGTCGCGTGCTTCCTGCTCGCGGCCAACCAAAGCATAGGCCGAAGCCAGATAGGCTGCAGGGTGTCCCGCATTGGGCGCCTGCAGAGCCGCGCGCGACAACTGGTCGATGGCCTTCTGATCCTGCCCTTGCATGAGATAGATCAGGCCTATCCCCTGTTCCCAGCTCCAGCGCAACGGCGAATCGGGCGCTATTCGATCGGCCTGGAGGAATTCGGCAAGAGCTTCGTCGAGCTGACCCAGCATGAGCCTGTCATATCCGATCTCCTTGCGAAGAAACGGATACGCCGGAAAGCTCTGAGCGGCTTCGCTGCATACCCTGATCGCAGCCTCGAACTGTCGCATCGCGCGAAGGATATGACACTGGGCGCCGCGCACCACCATGCTCTCCGGCGCAATGCGGACAGCTTCCTGCAGCGCCAGATCGGCCGCGTGAAGGTCGCCAATAATATCATCCGACCAGTGATTGAGTACGCCGGTCACGATTGCAAACGTCAAACGCGCCAGAGCGGCAGCGTTATTGGGTTCGAGATCCACCGCCCATTGCCGGAGTGTGCGGACGGCTGCGTAATCCTCGTGAGAAGTCATGTTGATCTGGTCGGAGATCTTGATCAGCCTTGCTGCGGTCTCGACATTCGCTTTGATCCGTCCGGATTGGGCGGATCGAACGAAATAACCCCCTATCAGGCCCCCGAGACATAGAACGATGATTGCCGTAATGGCTCCTGCGGTCGCACCTCGAACAAAAAAATGACGTGGCTTGAGCGGTGTTGGCATCACCACGGATACCGCTTCGGAATGGTCTCCGATGAGCTCCGTGCCCGGCACGCGCCGCGCAGGCAGGCCCCCATTGGCCTGGTGCACATCAATGGCTCCCACGGCGCGGCGGTCCAATCCCGCCGGCGTCGCCTCGGACGGCGTCCACTCCTCCCGCACTTCGCCAACAAACCGGACACCCTTGCGCGGCAGGGTTTTGATCAGGCGCTGCTCGGCTCCGCGGTCACCGACAGCGCTGCGTACGGCGTTGATGCGCGTGCTCAGCGCCGATTCGGAGACGATACGGCCGCCCCAGATCGACGCGATCATTTCGTCCCGGCTGACGACATGCTCGCGGTGACGGATGAGGTGCACCAAAAGATCGAAGACCTGGGGCTCCATGGCGACCACGGTTGCGCCAGAGCGCAGTTCGCGCCGGTCCGGGTCAAGGGCGTAATCGTCGAAAATATAAAGCAAATTCAAGGCTCCCATCGCCTGAACAGAAATCTATCGCGCCTTAAGCGCCGCTTCGCAAAACAAAAATAATGAACTTCGTAAGCAAAAAATAAGGTGTCCTGAAGGCACCGCGCGAGGGCTTCGGGCACGCTCGGCTGCGTTCTTCAGCAGAACCAATATCGCGTCGCCTTTTATCGTCTTCGATGTGAAGGAGGATGTTTCAATGACCGCCATTGCACACGCGTTGTCACGCGCCCTGCTATCGGCCGGCGAAGGTGAATTCGACCCCCTGAAGCTGATTGCCGTTTTTTGCGGGGTAGGCCTTCTGATTTCTCTGGTTTGCCTGACCTATGGCCTGGACCTCAGCCCGGGTTTCTTCTGAATTCGCCTCAATCGGCCAGCCGACCTCAAGTCTTGCGAACCTCGGGTCTTCCGAGTGCAGAGTTTGGGCAGTCATACTGTCACTTTCCGATTCCGAATTGCGTTTGCAACATCAAATTTTTTCGAGGGAGAACGCCATGACCGAGCGCCCGCGCATTGCCAGGACGCATCCTGCGATCATCAGGATTCTCAAAGCTTCCACCGGTGTAGCGATTCTGGTTTGCCTCGCGAGCGGTGTGTCGAAACTTGCGATCGCTCAACAAGTCGGCACGCCAGCCTCGCCGCCCGCGCCGGCCTTCGCTCCCGGCATGATCAATCACATGCAGGCGATGCGGCGTTTCAAGGATCCGGATACAGGCGCGCAGCCGGCCCCGGCCGTCATCCCGCGATTTGAAATCGACCGCGACCCGGGCGGCGCAGTAGCGACGTTCCAGCCCGGCGGTGCGACGTTCCCGGTCAACAACGCGTTCTTTCAGAATCTTGGAACCAACGGGAGGACCTGTTTCACCTGTCATCAGCCGCAGTCGGGCTGGACTGTCGGCGCGGCCGACGTTGCCGCCCGGTTTGCAGCCAGCGCCGGCGCTGACCCGATTTTCCGTCTGGTAGACGGCGCCACCTGTCCGAGTGCCGACGTCTCGAACTCTTGCGGCGAAGCGGCGCGCCTACACACTGCTGATCAACAAGGGCCTGATCCGGATCGGCCTGCCGATGCCTGCCGCGCCGCATTTCGAGGTGGTTTCGGTCGACGATCCCTATAATTGCACGACAAACCCCGCAACCGGCCTCACAAGTCCGACGACGGGCATCATGTCGATGTACCGGCGGCCGCTGCCATCCACCAATCTCGGGTTCCTCAGCACGATCATGTGGGATGGCCGTGAACCCACTTTCGCCAGCCAGGCGATCGACGCCACCCTCGGCCATGCTCAGGCCAACGCCGCGCCGAGCGCCTCGCAGCAGGCCGAGATCGTCGCATTCGAGAGCGGCATATTCACGTCGCAGGAATTCGACCGCAAAGCGGGGGCGCTGCACGACGATGGCGCGACCGGCGGCGCCGTGGCGCTGTCGCTGCAACTCCCGAACTTCTTCATCGGCGTGAACGATCCGCTGGGACAGAATCCTCACAATGTGCCGTTCACCTCCAACATTTTCGATCTGTTCAAACCGTGGCTGGGCCTCGGTGGACGCGGCGACGAGGTGCAGCAACGCCTGTCGATCGCGCGCGGCGAAGAGATCTTCAACACGACGAACATCAACATTACGGGGGTCGGAGGGCTCAACGACGCCCTCAACATGCCCAGCATTCCCGGATTTTGCGGCACCTGTCACGATACGCCCAACGTCGGCGATCATTCAGTCAAGGCGCCCTTGAACATCGGCGTGGCGAATGCTGGCGCCAACAGCCCGCCGGCACTCGACATTTCCGGACTGCCGGTCTTCACGTTGAAGTGCAGCGACGGTCCGCTCGCTGGAAATATCTTCACCGTCACCGACCCCGGCCGCGCGCTGATCACCGGAAATTGTCAGGACATCGGCAAGGTGAAAGGCCCCATTCTGCGGGGACTCGCTGCGCGGGCTCCCTACTTCCACAACGGCTCGGCCTCGACCTTGCTGGACGTCGTGAATTTCTACGATCAGCGGTTCAGCATTGGCTTTAGCGCGCAGCAGAAGAGTGACTTGGTCAATTTTCTGAACGCGCTGTAGGAAAGGGTGAGATCTCGCCGAAGTACTTGGCGCGGCGAGCTTGTCCAATGCTCTTGAGCGACAGCGTCGCCCTATGTCGAGGCTGATCGCTACAATTCATCCCGCGCCTGTCACCGTAAACCCGACGAAGCGCTTGAGACCGGTCATCTCCGCGCACGGTTGAGACATGCCCGCGGCCCAGGGAATGTCGGTTCCCCCGGGGCAAACCGCTTTTGACGGATTGCTTGATCTCACTCACTTCGACTCTCGGCAAGGGAAGATCCGTCTAACGTCCAGACCATTTCAGACGCCAGCAAGCATTTCGCGGTGCCCGGTGGAGATCTCGTCCGGCGAACATTTCTGGCTGTGTCACGCAATCGGAAAATGAGTGTCATCGTCGCCGAATAAGAACCGAGCCTGTTCCAGTCACTTTCAAAATCCAACAGGAGAATGCTATGCTGAAAACAGCGCTTGCGCGCAGGTTTGGGCTGCTCGGCGTTTCCATGGCGGCCGTTGCGCTTTCGCAGGGTGTTCGCGCAGAGGACGCGAATGATCCCATCAAGACCGCGTCGCCGATCAAGCATGTCATCATCATCGTCGGCGAAAATCGCAGCTTCGACCACCTGTTTGCCACCTACGTGCCGAAGTCGTGACGATGAAAGGGTGTTGAACCTGCTGTCCGAGCACATCGTCAAGGCCGACGGCTCGCCTGACGAAAAATTCGACAGGGCGCATCAGTTTCAGATCACGTCGGCGCCGAATGGCGCAAGTTACTTCATCAGCGCAGGTTCCTCCAGAAAGTCATTGTATTCAGTGCTGCCTGCGCCTGACCTCGGCGGCGTACAAAACCCGCCGGCAGCCGCCATTCTCGGCCTGCCGGGCGGCGATCCGGGTCTGCCCGCGGCCGACCAGTTCCTGTTCGGAACCGGTGGCACGGGCCTGCCGAACAAGGTCGGCCCGGATACACGCATCACCAACGTCAACAACCTGCCGCCCGGGCCATTCCAGTTGACCGGCGCGACCATGCCCTATGACGCCTATACCGGCGACACCATCCACCAGTTCTTCCAGATGTACCAGCAGATGGACTGCGCGATCGACAAGGAGCACGTCTCCCGGCGCAATCCGACCGGCTGCCTGCACGACCTGCAATCGTTCGTCACGACCACCTACGCGACCGCGCCCGGTGTCGCACCACACGATACCGGCCAGACCATGGCGTTTTTCAACATGCAGAAGAACGATGTGCCCTACCTGAAATTCCTCGCCGACGAATACACCATGAGCGACAATTATCATCAGCCGGTGATGGGCGGGACCGGGCCCGACAGCGTGCCGCTGGGCTTTGCCGATCAGGTGTTTTTCGGCGACGGCCGGGGCAACGTCGCGACGCCGCCTTCCAGCAGCTTCTACAATCCCGATCCGCTCTCCAATACGCTCAACCAGTACACGGCGCGGAAGCAGTGGTTCAATTGCTCCGATGCGACGCAGCCGGGGGTGAAGGCAATCCTGGATTACCTCGGCAAGCTGCCATATCCATTGCAGACGAAATGCGATCCCGGCCACTATTACAACGCGGTGAACATCAACCCGGCCTGGACGCCGCAAGGCACGCCGAGCCCGGCCGGCGCCATTCCGCCGGTCACCATGACCAGCATCGGCGATCTCCTGAGCGCAAAACACATCCCGTGGAAGTATTATGGCGGCAGTTACAATGTTTCCGGGACGGGCGCTCCGCTCGACGGGATCTATTGCAACATCTGCAACCCGTTTGAATACCAGGTGAACTATCCGGCGATGCGCGCCGACCATATGCGTGACGTCACGGATCTCTTCCAAGATCTCAAGAACGGCACCTTGCCTGCGGTGTCATACGCCAAGCCGGACGGCGCCATGGACGGCCATCCGGCATCATCGAAGTTCAATCTGTTCGAGGCGTTCACCAAGAACATCATCGAACTTGCGCAAAGCAACAAGGAGCAATGGGAAAGTACGGCGATTTTCGTCACCGTCGACGAGGGAGGCGGATACTATGACTCCGGCTTCATCCAACCGGTCGATTTCTTCGGCACCGGGCCGCGGATTCCGATGATTGCGGTTTCGCCGTTCTCACGGGGCGGTCACATCACCCACGTCTACGGCGAACATTCGTCCTTTGTGAAATTCGTCGAGCGGAATTGGCATCTCGGCACGCTCAGCGAGCGCAGCCGCGATAACCTGCCCAATCCGCGCGCCGACGATGACAATCCCTATGTTCCCGTCAACATGCCGGCCATCGGAGACCTGTTCGATATGTTCGATTTCGACCGCGACCACCATCGCGATCACGACGACGACCGGCATTCCAGGTAGTCGATCGACGCGAATAAGCCAAACAGGATTGGGGCCGGCACGTTTGCCGGCCCCAAATGTTTGATCGGGACCAATGCCGACCTCGCCTCGATGCCCGAAGCCTTCGGCTTTACGCGCGTTCCGCTATGTTGAACCAGCTCTTGACAGCGCCGGGATGGTCGGCCGCAATGGCCTGCCAATCCGAGGTGGCGCATGGACATCCAGACCCGTCCAGACCCGGTCGCCCGCGCCCGCGAGCTCGGGACGGAGATATCAGCCGCAGCCGACGAGATCGAGCGCACGCGGCGCATCCCCGAGGCGTTGCTGGGACGGCTCCATGACTCGCGGCTGTTCCGCATGCTGCTGCCGCGCTCGGCGGGCGGCGACGAGACGGAGCCTGCGGTCTACGTGGCGGCGATCGAAGAACTTGCGCGGCATGACGCTTCGATCGCGTGGAACGTATTCGTCGCCAACAGTTCCGCCCTGATCGCCGCCTATCTGGAGCCGGCGGTCAATCGCGCCGTCTTCGCCGATCCGCGCAGCACCGTGGCCTGGGGACCTCCAAACGCTTCGCGCGCGAGCGCGGTCGACGGCGGCTATCGCCTGACCGGCAGGTGGGATTTCGCCAGCGGCTGCCGGCAGGCACGCTGGATGGGCGCGCACTGCCATGTGCTCGAAGCGGACGGCGCGCTGCGGCTCAACCGCTTCGGCCGGCCCACGGTGCGCACGCTGCTGTTTCCGGCCGGTGACGCGACCCTGCTCGACACCTGGCGGACGATCGGGCTGCGCGGCACGGCGTCGGATTCCTATCGCGTCGACGATTTGTTCGTGTCCGAGGCGTTCAGCACCACACGCGAGGACCCGACGCTGCGCCGCGAGGGCGGCCCGCTCTATGCCTTTACCATGCAGGGCCTCTACGCGGCCGGGGTCGCCGCCGTGGCGTTTGGCATCGCGCGCGCGATGCTGTCCGAGTTCATCGCGCTGGCGTCCCGCAAGGCGCCGCGCGACCTGTCACGGCTCGCCGACAACGCGGTCGTGCAGGCCGACGTCGCGCGCACGGAGGCTCGGCTCGGCTCGGCACGCGCCTACCTGATCGAGACGCTCACCACGATCTATGCGCATGCCGACGACGTGGCGCCGATCGAGGTAGCCGATCGGGCCCGCGTGCGGCTCGCCTGCACCAACGCGATCCAGGGCGCGGCGGAGGTGGCAGACTTCGCCTACAAGGCCGCGGGTGTCGACGCGATCTTCCCGGGCAGCCCGTTCGAGCGCCGCTTCCGCGACATGCACACGCTCTCTCAGCAGATTCAGGCACGCAGCGCCCATTTCGAACAGGTCGGGCAGATCCTGCTCGGCGTGCCGTCCGAGGTGTTTTTTTGAGAAGCGTCAACGATCGCGGGAATCGCGTTCCGGACCTTGCAGCGTGACACCGCCGTCGACCACCAGCACCTGGCCGGTGATATAGCGGGCGTAGTCGCTGAGCAGGAATTTGACGGCGTGGCCGACGTCCCAGCCGGTACCTTCCGTCTTCAACACCGAAGCGTTGGCGCGCTGCGCGCGCGCAGCCTCGCTCATGCCGTTGCCGCGGGCGTAGACCATTGGCGTGTACATCGGACCCGGGCAGATGCAGTTGACCCGGATGTTGTCGCGGCCGTGATCGACCGCCATCGCCTGGGTCAGTCCGATCACCGCGGCCTTCGAGGTCGTGTAGGTGGTCAGCCCGCGCGGCCGCAATGCCGAGATCGACGAGATGTTGACGATCGCGCCGCCCCTGGCGGTCTGGATCATGGTCGGAATCGCGTATTTGGAAAGCAGGAACATGGTCTCGACGTTGACCTGCATCACGCGCCGGTATTCCTCGGGCTTCTCGTCGACGACGCTGCCGCGGCTGCCGATGCCGACGTTGTTGTCGAGGAAGTCGAGCCGGCCCCAGCGGTCGAGCGCGGCCTCGACCAGTCGTTTGCATTCGGCCTCGATGGTGACGTCGCAGGCCAAGGCCGCAGCGCTGCCACCCTCGGCCTCGATCATTTCGACCGTGCGCCCGGCCAGCGCAGCATCGAGATCGGCCACCACCACCTTCGCACCCGCGCGCGCCAGCAGGATAGCCGCCGCCCGGCCGTTGCCGATACCGTCCCCCGCGGCGCCGCCACCGCTGACGATCGCAACCTTGCCAGCCAAGCCGGCGTCGTCCTCGCGATCCTTCATGAGCGGTCGCCTCTCCACCGTCTCGCCTGCCAGGAAAACCTAAATCCGGAACGTCGGCCCCATTCATCAAAGCACGGCGGGTTGACGTTGGGCTAGGGTCAAAATCCGGGGTGGGTCAATCAACCGCGAAGGTGTGTTTGATGCAAAACACTCCACGTCGTCCCGGCCCCGCGTGCGACGACAGAAATCAGCTCGCCGCTTCCAGCCGCTCTTCCGTCAGCAGCCGCATCGCGGCATCCGCGTCCATCGGCTCGCCGAAGGCAAAGCCTTGCGCGTATTCGCAGCCCAATTGATAGAGCTCGACTGCGTCGGAGTCGGTTTCGGCGCCTTCGGCGACCACGTCCATGCCGAGGTCGTGGGCCAGCGCGATGATCGATTTGAGGATCACCGGGCGGGTGCCGCGGCTGGTGGTGCGCACAAAGGACTGGTCGATCTTGATGGTGTCGAACGGGAAGCGCTGCAGATAGGCCAGCGAGGAATGGCCGGTGCCGAAATCGTCGAGCGACAGGCCGGTGCCGAGTTCGCGGATCCGCGTCAGCATCTGCGCCGCGTGCTCCGGATTTTCCATCACCAGCGATTCCGTCAATTCCAGCTTCAGCGTGCCGCGCGCCACCGAGGAGCGCGACAGCACGGTGCGGATGTCGTGGATCAGATCGTGGCGCAGCAATTGCCGCGAGGAGACGTTGACGCTGGCAAAGATCGGCTCGCGCGAGCGCATCGCGCGCTGCCAGATCGCCAGCTGTTTGGCGGTCTGGTCCATCACGAACATGCCGAGATCGACGATCAGGCCGATCTCTTCGGCGATGGTGATGAATTCCGACGGCGACATCCGCCCGAGCTTCGGATGATCCCAGCGCGCCAGCGCCTCGAAGCCGGCGATCGAGCGATCCTCCAGCCGCACGATCGGCTGGTACAGAATGGTGATTTCCTGGCGCTCGATGGCGCGGCGCAGTTCGGATTCCAGCGTCAGGCGGTCGGTCTTGCGCGCGCGCATCGCCGGCTTGTAGACGTCGATGCGGTCGCCGCCGATGCGCTTGGAATGATACATCGCAAGCTCGGCGTCCTTGATGATCTCGTCGGACAATTGGGTCTGCGGATCGGACAGCGCCAGGCCGATCGAGGCGGTCAGGAAGATCTCGCGGTCGTTGAAGGCGATCGGCGCGCGGATGGTCTTGCGGATGGTCTCGGCGAAGGCGGTGATGCGCGCCGAATCCTGTTCCGACATCAGGATCAGGCCGAACTGGTCGCCGGCGAGCCGCGCCAGCGTGTCCTGCGGTTTCAGAATGCGGGTCAGCCGCCGCGCCAGCGTCAGCAGGATGGAATCGCCGACCGCGATGCCGACGAAATCGTTGACCTGCTTGAAGCGGTCGAGGTCGATCACCATCAGCGTCGGCCGCAGGTTCGGCATGGTCTTGGCGAAATTGGCCACCGCGCCGAGGCGGTCGATGAACAATTTGCGGTTCGGCAGGCCGGTGAGGTTGTCATGCACGCAATCGTGCAGCATGCGCTCTTCGGCGTTCTTGGTCTCGGTGACGTCGGTCAGCGTGCCGACCACGCGCGACACTTCGCCGTCGGAGCCGACCACCGGGCGCGCCTTGAGCGCAAACCACATGAAATGGCCGTCGGGCGTGCGCAGCCGGAAATCCTGCACCAGCCGGCCGCGGCGCTGGTCGAGCACGCTGTCGAGCGCGGCGCGGAAGCGGTCCTGGTCGAGCGGATGCAGCACTTCCAGCCATTTCGCGGCCGGGCCTTCCAGCGTGCCGCGCTTGAGGCCGAGCAGGCTCTCGGTCTCGGGGCTGGTGAAGACCTTGTCGGCGGAGACGTCCCAGTCCCAGATCAGATCGCCGGAGCCGGTCAGCGCCAGCGCGCGGCGTTCGACGTCGGAGACCACGCCGGTGGTGGCGCCGCCGCCGGCAAAGGCGTGCTGCATGACCGTGAAGCCGATCAGCATCACGATCAGCACGAGGCCGCCGAGCAGGGCGGGACCGACGATGTCGTTGGTGACGGAGCCCGCTACCGTCATGCCGGCCGCGATCACCCAGACCACCAGCAGGAACCAGGTCGGGATCAACAGCACCGCGCGGTCGAAACCGTGGGTCGAGAGATAGACGATCAGCGCAAAGCCGGCGAAGGCGATCAGCACCAGCGACATCCGCGCGATGCCGGAGGCGACCGCCGGATCGAACAGCGCCAGCGCCACCAGCGAGCCCAGAAACGCCAGCCAGCCGACGGTGATGTGGGAATAGCGCACATGCCAGCGGCTGAGATTGAGATAGGCGAACAGGAACACCAGCAGCGTCGCCGCCAGGATCGCTTCGCCCGCCGCGCGCCAGACCCGCTCGGCGTTGTTCGACATGTCGAGCACCTTGCCCCAGAAGCCGAAATCGACGCCGATATAGACCAGCACCGCCCAGGCCAGCGCAGCGGCCGCCGGGAACATGATGCTGCCCTTGACCACGAACAGGATCGTCAGCACCAGCGCCAGCAGGCCGGAAATGCCGATCACGATGCCCTGGTACAGCGTGAACGAGTTGACCTTGTCCTTGTAGGCGTCGGGTTCCCACAGATAGAGCTGCGGCAGTTTGTCGGTGCGCAGTTCGGCGACGAAGGTGATGACCGCGCCGGGATCGAGCGTGATGCGGAAGATGTCGGCGGTCGCACTTTCCTGGCGCTCCGGACGGTCGCCGGTCGACGGCGTGATGGTGGCGATGCGCGACAGTCCGAGATCGGGCCACAGCAGGCCGGACGACACGATGCGATAATGCGGCGCGACGATCAGGCGGTCGAGCTGGTCGTCGGTGTTGTTGGCGAGCGCGAACACCACCCAGTTCTGGCCGCCTTCGCGGGCGCGGACCTCGATGCGGCGGACGATGCCGTCGGTGCCGGGCGCGGTGGAGACCTGGATGCGGTCGGTGTCGCTGCGCTGATGATCGAGCACCGCGGTGAGATCGATCGCGGGCGCGTCGCCGCGGACGCTGACGGCGTCGATGGCGCGCGCCGGCGGCGCGGCGACAAAAATCATGAGGCCCAGCGCGAGCGGCGCAAGGCACCTGATCAGACGCAATGTCAGTTCTCCGCGATCAACATCGTTCCGGGCGCAGCGAATGGCCCTTCGTTGCCGCGATAAATGACATGAAAGCGAAGGAAATCAAAGGGTTTCCACCTCCGCTTCGGTCGCGATCGTTAAACCGCCAACACAATTTTGCCAATATGTTCGCTGGTCTCCATCCGCCGGTGCGCGTCGGCGGCCTTTTCCAGCGGGAATGTGCTGTCCATCAGCGGCTTGACGCGCCCTTCGCGCAACAGCGGCATCACCTTGGCCTCGATGGCGGCGACCATCGCCGCCTTGTCCGCATTACTACGGGGACGCAGCGTCGAGCCGGTGTGGTGCAGCCGCTTCACCATCAGCTTGGCGAAATTGACTGTGGCCTTGGGCGGTCCGCCGAGAAACGCGATCTGGACGATGCGGCCGTCGATCGCGGCGGCGTCGTAGTTGCGGTCGATGTAGTCGCCGCCGACCATGTCGAGGATGACATTGGCGCCCACGCCCGCGGTCGCGGTCTTGACCGCCGCGACGAAATCGTCGGTCTTGTAGTTGATCGCGTGATCGGCGCCGAGCTTGAGGCAGGCGTCGGCCTTGTCCTTCGAGCCGACGGTGACGATGACCTTGGAGCCGAACGCCTTGGCGAGCTGGATCGCCATGGTGCCGATGCCGGACGAGCCGCCATGGATCAGCAGCGTCTCGCCCGGCTTCAGCGCGCCGCGCTCGAACACGTTGTGCCAGACCGTCATCAGCGTTTCCGGGATCGCGCCGGCTTCCAGCATCGAGAGCGCCGGCGGCACCGCCATCGCCTGGGCATCCTGCGCGATGCAATATTGGGCGTAGCCGCCGCCGGCCACCAGCGACATCACTCTGTCGCCGAGCTTGTGCCGCGTGGCGCCCGCGCCGAGCGCGACCACTTCGCCGGCGATTTCAAGGCCGGGCAGGTCGCTGGCGCCGGGCGGCGGCGGATAGGCGCCGGAGCGCTGCGCGACGTCGGGACGGTTGACGCCGGCGGCCTGCACCTTGACCAGGATTTCGCCGGGACCGGGCGCCGGCACGCTGCGGGTTTCCGGCAACAGCACCTCCGGACCGCCGGGCTTGCTGATGCCGATAACGGTCATTTGCGCGGGCAGCTTTTCCATGATTTGTCCTTGCGAAATGCGGGAGATTTTGAAAGCGGCCCTGCATTAGCCAGCCGCGCTTCGGCTGGCAACCGTGACGGGGATCGCCGCGCAGGGAGCAAACGCATGGCCATCGAGGATGACGACAAGCCGCGGAAGAAAGTCACCCACGAGATCGGACAGGACCTGTCGCTGTTGTCGGTCGAGGAACTGACCGAGCGCATCGCGCTGATGAATGCGGAAATCGAACGGCTGCAGCAAGCGGCGACGAAAAAGCGCGCGTCGAAGGATGCGGCGAACAGTTTTTTCAAGTCGTAGCGAAATTTGCATTCGATTTCTCAATGTCGTCCCGGACAAGTGAGCGCAAGCGAACGCGATCCGGGACCCATAACCGCGTGATCTCTCGTTTCGGCAAAGCGTCAGACGCCTTCCTGAGTTACGACGGCCGCGGCGCACGGGTCCCTGCGTTCGCAGGGACGACGTGAGAGGGCACTTGTCCCAAACTCGGCCAATGGCCGACATGGCAAACGAAGCCTGAAGAAAATCGCTCATTTACGATCGATTAAGCTTTCTCGTTTATGACTTGGATCGTCCTCGTTTGGACACCGAGTGGCTCCTGTCCACTCTGTTTGACGCCTCCCTGTTATCAACTTCAAAAGCCGCCGGAAACGGCGGCTCTTTTTTGGGGGGGCCAGCTTCTGCCCTTTGCGTCCCGTCACCGCGCTGGAAACCATAAATCCGGTTGCGGCTGGACTCTCGCCTGCACACGCGCAATGATTTGTTCATCATAAGCCGGCGGCTTTCCAAGCCGGCAGCGTAATCAGTGGCGTGAGGCGTTAACCATGTCGGACCGTTCGCACAGCGAAACCGCGCTCGTTCAATTCAGCGAGCGGCTGACCAATTCGGCGGCGTTCGGCACCCTGTTCCGCGAAGGCATGGACCTGGTCGAGGAGACCGCCGCCTATCTCGACGGCGTCGGCCGCACCGAGGCCAAGGCGCTCGATCGTTCCGTCAGCCTGACCTACGCGACCGAAAGCATGCGGCTGACCACCCGCCTGATGCAGCTGGCCTCATGGCTGTTGCTGCACCGCGCGGTCAAGGAAGGCGAGATGACGCTGACCCAGGCCAATCGCGAAAAGACCAAGGTCAAGCTCAGCGCCGCCGATCCCGGCCCCGAAGACATGATCGAAAAATTGCCGCAGCAATTGCAGGACCTGATCGCGCGCTCGATGAACCTGCAGTCGCAGGTGCGCCGGCTCGACGTCACCATCCACGCGCCGCCGACCGAACGCGCCCCGATCGGCAATCCGCTGGTGCCGCAGCTCAACCGCCTGAAGGCCGCGTTCGAGCGGTAATTGCGGGGTCGACTGCGCCCAACAAAAAACGCCCCTGAACAGGGGCGTTTTGTATTTCTGGGCCGGAATGACGAGGTTCGAAACCTCAGTCCTTCTTGAGGAAGCCCGAAAACTTCTTCTGGAACCGCGACACGCGGCCGCCGCGGTCGAGCATCTGCTGGGTGCCGCCGGTCCAGGCCGGGTGCGACTTGGAGTCGATGTCGAGGTTCAGCTTGTCGCCTTCCTTGCCCCAGGTGGAACGGGTCTGGTACTCGGTGCCGTCGGTCATCACGACCGTAATCGTATGATAATTCGGGTGAATTTCGGCTTTCATGGCAGATCCTTCGGCGCGCCGGCGCCCGTCTCAAAGTGTCTGGGGTTGCGGATTTGGCCGGCTCTATAACGCAAGCCGGCCGTCAAAACAAGCTAGGTATCTCACCGGATTGGGAATCTCCCGGATTTGCCAGCGGGGGCGGCGAAGCCTATCTGGGGGCGGCATAACCGGTCGGATTTCATGAGCGCAGTCGAACGGCTTGAAGACATCAATGGCGGCGCGCCGCCGCGGCGCGATGCGCTGCTCGAGGAAGAAGCCTTCATCGAAACCCAGCTGACGCACGCCGGCCAAGACCGGCGCCAGGCTGCGGCCGCTGCTGGCGCTCGCGCCCTACGTGGCGCGCTACCGCGGCCGCGCCATCGCTCGCCTTGATCTCGCTGACGGTCGCTGCGATCACCACGCTGGTCGTGCCGGTCGCGGTGCGGCGCATGATCGACTTCGGCTTCAGCCCCGAAGGCATCGCGATGATCAACAGCTATTTCAGCGTCATGATCGCGGTGGTCGCGGTGCTCGCCGGCGCCAGCGCGTCGCGGTACTATCTCGTGATGACCATCGGCGAGCGCATCGTCGCCGATCTGCGGCGCGACGTGTTCGCGCATCTGATCTCGCTGTCGCCGGCGTTCTTCGATTCCGCGCGCAGCGGCGAACTGGTCTCGCGGCTGACCGCCGACACCACGCAGATCAAGTCCGCGGTCGGCGCCTCGGTCTCGATCGCGCTGCGCAATGTGATGCTGTTCTTCGGCGCCGCCGCGATGATGGTGATCACGAGCCCGCGGCTGTCGGGCTTCGTGCTGCTGGCGATCCCGGTGATCGTGCATGCCGCTGGTGGCGTTCGGGCGCTGGGTGCGGCGGCTGTCGCGCAACGCCCAGGATACGCTGGCGGATGCCACCTCCTATGCCTCCGAACTGATCGGCGCGATCCGGACCGTGCAGGCCTTCACCAGCGAGCGGCTGGCCAATGCGCGCTTCGGCGGCGAGGTCGAAGCAGGCCTATGAGGCGGCGCGCAACTCGACCCGGGCGCGCGCGGTGCTGACCGCGATCATCATCTTCATCGTGTTCTCCAGCGTGGTCGCGATCCTGTGGATCGGCTCGCACGACGTGCTGACCGGCTCGATCACGCCGGGCCGGCTCGGCCAGTTCGTGCTGTACGCGGCGTTCGCCGCCAGCGGCCTCGGCCAGCTCAGCGAGGTCTGGGGCGAGGTCTCGGCGGCCTCGGGCGCTGCCGAGCGGCTGTTCGAGATCCTGCGCGTGAAACCGCAGATCACGGCGCCGCCTGCGCCGCGTCGCGCTGCCGGCGCCGGCGCGCGGCGATGTCGGGTTCGACAATGTCAGCTTCGCCTATCCGACGCGGCCGGACGTGCTGGCGGTCGACGGCGTCTCGTTGTCGGTGCACGCCGGCGAGAAGGTCGCGATCGTCGGTCCGTCGGGCGCGGGCAAGAGCACGCTGTTTCATCTGCTGCTGCGGTTCTACGATCCGGCGTCGGCACGATCTCGCTCGACGGCGTGCCGATCAAGACGGCCGATCCGCGCGACGTGCGCGCGCGCATCGCGCTGGTGCCGCAGGACTCCGTGGTGTTCGCGGCGACCGCGCGCGAAAACATCCGCTTCGGCCGGCCCGATGCCACCGATGCCGAGGTCGAGCGCGCCGCCGATCTGGCGCATGCCACCGAATTCATCCGCCGCCTGCCCGGCGGCTTCGAGACGCAGCTCGGCGAGCGCGGCGTGACGCTGTCCGGCGGCCAGCGCCAGCGCATCGCGATCGCGCGCGCGATCCTGCGCGATGCGCCGCTGTTGCTGCTCGACGAGGCGACCTCGTCGCTCGACGCCGAAAGCGAGACGCTGGTGCAGACCGCGCTGGAAGAACTGATGCGCCACCGCACCACGCTGGTGATCGCGCATCGGCTCGCCACCGTGCTGTCCTGCGACCGCATCCTGGTGATGGACCAGGGCCGGATCGTCGAGCAGGGCACGCATGCCGCGCTGGTCGCGGCCAACGGCCTCTACGCAAGGCTGGCGCGGCTGCAGTTCGAGGGGATTTAAGCAGCGCGCGAGCGCTACCGCCACTCACCGTTCCGTCAGCTTCAGCTCGATGCGGCGGTTGCGCTTGTAGGCGTCTTCGGTCTGGGCGGTGTCGAGCGGCTGGAATTCGGCAAAGCCGGCCGCGACCAGCCGCTGCGCCGGCACGCCGAGCGAGATCAGATATTGCACCACCGAGATCGCGCGCGCCGACGACAATTCCCAGTTCGACTTGAACAGCGGGCTGTTGATCGGCCGCACGTCGGTGTGGCCGT
Source organism: uncultured Alphaproteobacteria bacterium (assembly GCA_963738765.1). Taxonomy (GTDB): domain Bacteria; phylum Pseudomonadota; class Alphaproteobacteria; order Rhizobiales; family Xanthobacteraceae; genus Bradyrhizobium. Next base: position 586,798 of record CAVTYA010000027.1, read on the forward strand.
CGACCCGCAGCACCCAGGCGATTTCGCTCGGGATCTGCTTGTCGAGGTCGATCAGCGCGCTGGCGAGCTTGTCGAGTTCGGCGCGGCCTTCGGGCAGCAGCACGGCCTGTCCGGTGTCGAAGAACACTTCGGACTGGAACACGAAGCGGTCGCCGACGATGCGGATGTCCGGCCGGTTGCCGAGAATGGCGCGCAGGCGGCCGAAGAATTCCGAGCGATAGCGCGACAATTCCTGCACCCGCTGCGCCAGCGCGACGTTGAGGCGCTGACCGAGATCGGCGATGCGGCCCTGCGATTCCTTGTCGCGCTTCTCCGAGGCGTCGAGCGCTTCTTCGAGCGCGGCGAGCTGGCGGCGCAGCGCGCTGATCTGCTGGTTCAGCACCTCGATCTGCGCCAGCGCGCGCGACGAGACCGACTTTTCGGAATCCAGCGCCTTGTTGAGTTCGGTGGCGCGGCCCTGCGGCGTCGCTGCCGGCGCCGGCGAGGCCTTCATAGAGCCCCTTGACGCGGTCGCGCTCGGCTTCCGCCGACGCCAGGCCGGCGCGCAGCTGCGAGAGCTGGTCGTCGAGGTTGAGCTTGCCGAGCTTTTCCAGCGACAGCAGGTCGTTCAGCTGCGCGATCTTGGCGTTGAGCTGCTCCAGCGCCTTGTCCTTGCCGGTGACTTCCTGCGACAGGAAGAACTGCACCACCAGGAACACCGACAGCAGGAACACGATCGAGAGCACCAGCGTCGACAGCGCGTCGACGAAGCCCGGCCAGTAGTTGAAGCCGGATTCGCTGCGGCGTGTGCGGGCAAGGGCCATTCACGGTTCTCCGGTATCGTGTCCCGGACGCGGTGCAGCGTGTAACGCTGCTCCGCAGAGCCGGGACCTGGGATGGTGGATCCCGGCTCTGCGTCGCATCACTTCGTGCTGCGCCGCGTCCGGGACACGAGTTCGGCTCTAACTCTTCTCGGGCTGGCGCGCGATCCGCTCGAGCAGTTTCTTGATCTCGCGGTTCTGTTCGCCCTGGCCGTCGGCCCATTCGCGGATCATCTGCTGCTCGGTGCGCATATGCGCGACCAGGCCCTGGATGGCTTCGGCGAGATTGGCCATCGCCGCGGTGGTGCTGCGGTTGCCGCCGCCTTCCTCGACCGCCGCGCGCAGCCGCTCGATCGCGTGCTGCAGCTCGCCGCTGGCGCCGGCGGCGCCCTCGCCGGAATATTCGCGCACCGTGGAGGCGAGCCAGTCTTCCAGGTCGGTATAGAAGCGGTTCTGCGCCTGGCTCGATTGCAGGTCGAGAAAGCCCAGGATCAGCGAGCCGGCGAGGCCGAACAGCGACGACGAAAACGAAATGCCCATGCCGCCGAGCGGCGCGGCGAGACCCTCCTTCAGCGTGTCGAACAGGGCGCCGGCATCGCCGCCGACCTTGAGCCCGTCGATCACCTTGCCGACCGAGCCGACGGTTTCGATCAGGCCCCAGAAGGTGCCGAGCAGGCCGAGGAACACCAGCAGGCCGGTCATGTAGCGCGAGATGTCGCGGGCCTCGTCGAGCCGGGTGGCGATCGAATCCAGCAGATGCCGCATGGTCTGCTGCGAGATCGTCATCCGCCCGGTGCGCTCGCCGCCGAGGATCGCCGCCATCGGCGCCAGCAGCGTCGGACGGCGCTCGATCGCGAGGCCGGGATCGGCGATGCGGAAATTGTTGACCCAGGCGACTTCCGGATAGAGCCGGATCACCTGCCGGAACGACAGGATGATGCCGATCAGCAGCACCAGGCCGATCAGCGCGTTGAGCCCGGGATTGGCGAAGAAGGCGGTGATGATCTGCTTGTAGAGCACGACCATCACCAGCGCGCACAGCACCAGGAACACCAGCATCCGCACCAGGAAGATCCGCGGCGAGGACAGCTTGGTCAGTTCGATCTCGATCGCGGAGCGGGAGGAGGGGCCTGCGGGCATTGCGGGCATCATCCGTTGCGAAGAGCCGCGTTTCGGGCACCAATATGGCACAGCGGCGGCGGGAAAAAAGACCAGTTACGCGCCGATTTGCGGACCGTGAGCCGGGAACTTCGGCGCTGAAACCCGGCTTTGATCTCGGACGTATTTCGTAAAGTTTGACATGCTTAGCCGCTTGAGCGGGATTTCGCATGACGGTTTCGTATCTCGAAGCGCTGGCCGCGATCGCCGCTGTCGCTGTCGGTCCTGATGGCGGTCGCCTGGCTGGTGCAGCAGCGCACCGGCAATTCCGGCTGGGTCGATACCATCTGGACCTTCTCGCTCGGGCTGGTCGGCGCCGGCAGCGCGCTGTGGCCGGTCGCGGGCGCCGCGCCCAATGCGCGGCAATGGCTGGTCGCGGCCCTGGTGGCGATCTGGTCGCTGCGGCTCGGGCTGCATATCGCGGTGCGCACCGCGGGGATCACCGACGATCCGCGCTATGCCGCCTTCGCCAGGGAGTGGGGCGTCGATTCGCCGCGCAAGATGTTCATCTTCCTGCAGAACCAGGGGTTCGGCTCGATCCCGCTGGTGTTTGCGATTTTTGTCGCGGCGCGGTTTCCCGCAGACTGCGCTGCGCGCTGCAGGATTATCTCGGCGCGCTGATCCTGTTCGTCGGCATCGCCGGCGAGGCGCTGGCCGACGCGCAGCTCAAGCGTTTCCGCACCGATCCTGCCAACAAGGGCCGGGTCTGCGACGCCGGGCTGTGGCGCTGGTCGCGCCATCCGAATTATTTCTTCGAATGGTTCGGCTGGCTGGCCTATCCCGTGATCGCGATCTCGCCCGGATTATCCCTGGGGCTGGGCGACGCTGCTGGCGCCGGTCTTCATGTACTGGATCCTGGTCCACGTCACCGGCATCCCGCCGCTGGAAGCGCAGATGCTGCGCTCGCGCGGCGAGCGCTATCGCGACTATCAGTCGCGCACCAGCATGTTCTTTCCGCTGCCGCCAGCATGCCCGAAGCATGGAAGCCAGGAGACTGGTCACATGAGCTTCGTCTCCACCATCATCGGCACCGCCGAACGGGTGCCGCTGCCCGATCTCGTCATCCGCGCCGCGATCCAGCGGCTGTGCTCGCGCACCGCGACCCGGCTCGCCAGCGGCGATGCCGAAAGCGACGCCGCGTTCGCCGACGAGATGGCGGCGCGCGCCATCGCCGAACATACCGACGCGGCCAACGCCCAGCATTACGAAGTGCCGGCGGCATTCTTCGCCCGCGTGCTCGGCCCGAACCGCAAATATTCGTCGTGCTTCTACAAGGAGCCGGCATCGACGCTGCAGGAGGCCGAGGAAGAAGCGCTGCGCCAGACCGTCGAGCATGCCGATCTCGCCGACGGGCAGTCGATCCTCGAACTCGGCTGCGGCTGGGGCTCGCTGTCGCTGTGGATGGCGCGGCAGTTTCCGAACTGCGCAGGTGACCGCGGTGTCGAACTCGCATTCGCAGCGCGCACTATATCGAGGGCGAGGCCGCGGCGCGCGGGCTGAACAATCTGCGCGTCGATCACCGCGGACATGAACGTGTTCGATCCGCCGGCGGCAGTTCGACCGCATCGTCTCGGTCGAGATGTTCGAGCACATGATGAACTGGCGCGAATTGATGGCGCGGGTGCGATCCTGGCTGACGCCGGACGGCCGCTTCTTCATGCACATCTTCACCCATCGCTCCGGCGCCTATCTGTTCGATCGCGCCGACGGCGAAGACTGGATCGCGCAGCATTTCTTCACCGGCGGGGTGATGCCGAGCCATCATCTGATCCGGCAATATGCCGATCTGTTCGAGGTCGAGAAGGAATGGCGCTGGAGCGGCACGCATTACCAGCGCACCGCGCTGGACTGGCTCGCCAATTTCGACGCGCATCGCGACGAGATCGAAGGCATTTTCCGCGACGTCTACGGCGACGACACCGCACTGTGGATGCGGCGCTGGCGCTGGTTCTTCCTCGCCACCGCGGGCCTGTTCGGCTACGCCGACGGCAGCGAATGGGGCGTCAGCCATTATCCGGATGAAGCGAGCGCTGAATGCTTCCCGCAGCGGCATAGTCAGGGCTTGAGAATCTTCACCAGCTCGGCGTGGACGAACTCGTTGCCGCAGACCACGTGGCCGGTCTTCAGCGGGTCGTCGTCGCCCTCGATGCCGCTGACGATGCCGCCGGCTTCGCGCACCATGATCTGGCCGGCCGCCATGTCCCAGGGCTGCAGGTTGCGCTCCCAGTAGCCGTCGAGGCGGCCGGCGGCGACGAAGGCCATGTCGAGCGAGGCGGCGCCGAAGCGGCGCAGGCCTGCGACCTTGCTCTGGATCGCGGCCATCTCGCGCCGCGCCAGTTCGTGGTCGCCGCGGCCGATATGCGGCAGGCCGCAGGCGATCACGCATTCGTCGAGCTTGCGGCGGCCGGCGACGCGCAGCCGCTGGTCGTTGAGGAAGGCGCCCTTGCCGCGCTCGGCGATGTAGAGCTCGTCATTGGCGGGATTGTAGATCACGCCGGCGATGATGGTGCCCTCGCGCTGCAGCCCGATCGAGATCGCAAATTGCGGAATGCCGTGCAGGAAGTTGGTGGTGCCGTCGAGCGGATCGACGATCCAGGTGTGGCTCTTGTCGGCGCCTTCGCGCTTGCCGCCTTCCTCGCCGATGAAGCCGTAGCCCGGCCGCGCCTTGGCGAGGTCGGCGTAGAGCATCTCCTCGGCGCGCTTGTCGGCCAGCGTGACGAAATTGGCCGGCCCCTTCAGCGACACCTGCAGATTCTCGATCTCGCCGAGGTCGCGCTTGAGGCTGCGGCCGGCGCGGCGCGCGGCCTTGACCATGACGTTGATGAGGGCGGAATGACAGCATGATTCTGAGGCTTGCGAGGTCAGAGGAAGAACGGCCCGATGCCGTCAGGTTACCGACTGGGTGCCCTGCTGATGTGCCGCCGTCAAGGCGGATCATTTCTTGTCGTTGCCGAGCCATTTGCGCGCGGCTTCCTCGACCTTGGCGCGATCCTCGGCGCTGAGGCTCTGCCAGCGCCTCGTCGAGCTCCGGGTCGCCCTTGCCGGCGGTTTTGGCGACCAGGTGCCATTTCAGGCCCTCGATCTTGTCCATCGGCGCGCCCTGTCCGCTGACCAGCACGCGGGCGAGGCGGTTCTGCGCGATCGGGCTGTTTTGCCGGGCCGCCTTGCGCAGCAGCGCCACGGCGGCGGCCTGGTTCTTCGGCGTGCCGGTGCCGTTGAAGAGCGCGATGGCATATTCGACCTCGGCGTCGACATTGTCGGCGAGCGAAGCCGCCTGCAGCAGCCGCACCGCCTTCTCGATGTCCTTCGGCACGCCGGTGCCTTCCTTGTAGAAGGTCGCGAGCGCGTATTGCGCTTCCGGATTGCCGGCATCGGCGGCGACGCGCAGCAGTTCGGCGGCGCGCTTGAGGTCCTGCGGCAGCGTCTGGCCGTCGAGATAGAGCAGCGCGAGATTATAGGCCGCCTTCGGGTTGCCGAGCTTGGCCGAGGACGCCAGCAGCTTGACGGCGTCCTCGCGGTTCACCGGGCCGCCGCGGCCGGAAAGCCGCATCATGGCCAGCGCGAACATCGCCTCGCGGTCGCCGGCGTCGGCGGCGCGCTTGTACCATTCGGCCGCCTTTGCATAGTCGCGCTTGACGCCGAGCCCATTGGCGTAGAGTTCGCCCAGCATCGTCATCGCCTTGGGATCGTTGTTGTACTGCGCGCGCTTGGTCGCGAGATCGAACGCGGTCTTGTACTGGCCGCGCTGATAGGCGCCGTAGACCAGATCGACATTGGGATCGTCGGACGCAGGTGCGGCGTGCGGTGCGGCGGGCGGGTGTCGGCGTCGCCGCTGGTTTGGGCGCTGCCGCGGGCTTCTTCTTCGCGACCGCCGGCGCCTTTGGTTTTGCCTTCGGTTCCTTTTCTGGCGGCCGGCTTGCTCGGCCGCGTTTGGGCGCCGGCGGCGTCAGCGAGATTTGCGCGGCCGCGCCGGCCGCCAGCATCAGGCAACTCGCAACAGAATCGATATCGGACGCAGGAGCTTCATGTCCGGCGTTATCCCTGCTCCGGCTCTGGCTTTTCCGTCGTCGCGGCGTGCGCCTGCTCGGATCGCCTGCTCGACCTCGATCAGCGCCGCCGCGGCGCCGCGCGGATCGGCCCAGATGAAATCGCCGACCAGCACGAAATCCGCGCCGGCGGCGGCGAATTCGCTCGCCTCGTCGCGCGAGGCGGCAAAGCCGACGCAGGGCGGCTCGAACAGTTCGGCCCACCATTGCAGGCGCTCGGCGATCGCCTCGACCGACGGCCGCTGGCCGTGCGCATCGGGCTCGCCGAACAGCACATAATCCGCGCCGGCTTCGCCCGCGGCCATCGAATCGTGCCGCGTCGCGAGGCCGCCGACGCCGGCGATGCGGTCGGGCTTCAGCGACGGCAGCGCCTCTTCCATCGCCGCGATGCCGGTCAGATGCGCGCCGTCGGCGCCGGCGCGCGCCACCAGTTCGACATGACCGTCGAGCAGCAGCGCCGCGCCGCCGTCCTGGATCGGCGGCGCCAGCGCCTTGATGCGCGAGATCATGGTGCGCTGGTCGGTCTCGCTTCAGCCGCAGCAGCACGGCCGCGACATCGGCGGCGGCGAGCAGGCCGGGAAGGCTGGCCGCCAGCTGCGACGGATCGTCGACCTCGGGCGTTGCGAGATAGAGGCGCGGCACGGGGCGCGGCGGAACAGGTTTGGCGGCCAAGTCTATGCCGCCTTCTTTTCCAGACCGGTTTCCCACTCGCCCTTGCTCGCGAGCGCGTTCATCCGCGCGCGGTGGGTGAAGGCGCGCTGGCCGGCGGCGACGTTTTCGGCCTTGCCCGACCACGCCTTCTGCGGCGCCGCCTGCAGCGCGCGGCCGTAGGAGAAGGTCAGCCGCCAGGGCAGGCCGCCGAAGTCCGGTTCATGGCGTCGAGATGCGCGGTTGCCTCCTCGTCGGACTGGCCGCCGGACAGGAACGCGATGCCGGGCACGGCGGCGGGCACGCACGCCTTCAGCAGCCGGATGGTTTTCTCCGCGACCTCGTCGACAGGCGACTGGCTTTGCGCTCTTCTTGCCTGAGATCGCCATGTTCGGTTTCAGGATCATGCCTTCCAGCGCGACGCGCTGGACCCGCAATTCCTGGAAGGTCTTGTTGAGCACGCGCTGGGTCACCTCATAGCAGCGGTCGATGTCGTGATCGCCGTCCATCAGCACTTCCGGCTCGACGATCGGCACGATCTGCGCGGCCTGGCACAGCGCGGCATAGCGCGCCAGCGCGTGGGCGTTGACGTGGATCGCGGTCATCGTGGGAATGCCGCTGCCGATATCGATCACCGCGCGCCATTTCGCGAACCGCGCGCCGCGCTCGTAATATTTCTTCAAGCCGCTCGGCGAGCTTGTCGAGGCCGACGGTGATCAGTTCGCCCGGGCAGTTCGGCAGGGCTTGCGTTCCCTCGTCGACCTTGATGCCGGGGATCGCGCCGGCCTGTTCGATCAGCTTGACCAGCGGCGTGCCGTCCTTGGCGTTCTGCCAGATGGTCTCGTCATAGAGGATGACGCCGGAGATGTACTTGCTCATCGCTTCGCTGGAGCGGAACAGCATTTCGCGATAGTCGCGCCGCGACTCCTCGGTCGATTCGACCTCGATGGCGTCGAAACGCTTCTTGATGGTGCCGGAGGATTCGTCGGCGGCGAGGATGCCCTTGCCGGGCGCGACCATGGCAAGCGCGACCTTGTTGAGGTCGGCGAGATTCATTGAACCGTCTCCAGATCACCTGCCCTTGCAAGCCAAAATAGACGGTTCTCGGGCAATTGCCAAGAAAACGTTCGTCGCGGCCGGCGGCCTCCCGCGGCGCAATGGCGCGGGGTCAGGCTACCTTCGGATCGAGTTCGCCCTTGGCGTAGCGCTTGGCCATTTCGGCGGTGGTCAGCACCTTCTTGATCTTGCTGGCCTGGCCCGCGGTGTTGAATTCCTGCAGCCGCTGCTTGCACAGCTTCGCCATCGCTTCCATCGCCGGCTTGAGATATTTGCGCGGATCGAACTCTTCCGGATTGTCCTTCAGCACCTTGCGGATCTGCCCGGTCATCGCCATCCGGTTGTCGGTGTCGATGTTGATCTTGCGGACGCCGTGCTTGATGCCGCGCTGGATCTCGGACACCGGCACGCCCCAGGTCGGTTTCATCTTGCCGCCATTGGCGTTGATGATGTCCTGCAGGTCCTGCGGCACCGACGACGAGCCGTGCATCACCAGATGCGTGTTCGGCAGCTTGCGGTGGATTTCCTCGATCACGTTCATGGCCAGGATGTCGCCGTCCGGCTTGCGGGTGAATTTGTAGGCGCCGTGCGAGGTGCCCATCGCGATCGCCAGCGCGTCGACCTTGGTCTCCTGGACGAATTTCACGGCCTCGTCGGGATTGGTCAGCAGCTGGTCGTGGGAGAGCTTGCCTTCGGCGCCGTGGCCGTCTTCCTTGTCGCCCATGCCGGTTTCGAGCGAGCCGAGCACGCCGAGTTCGCCCTCCACCGAGATGCCGCCGAGATGGGCCATGTCGGTGACGGTCTTGGTGACGCCGACATTGTAGTCCCAGTCGGCCGGGGTCTTGCCGTCGGCCTTCAGCGAGCCGTCCATCATGACCGAGGTGAAGCCGGCCTGGATCGCGGTCATGCAGGTGTCGGGCCCGTTGCCGTGGTCGAGATGCACGCAGACCGGAATCTGCGGATAGATTTCGGTGACCGCGTCCATCATGTGCTTGAGCATGATGTCGTTGGCGTAGGAGCGCGCGCCGCGCGAGGCCTGGATGATGACGGGCGCATCGAGGCTGGAGGCGGCCTCCATGATGGCGAGCGCCTGCTCCATGTTGTTGATGTTGAAGGCCGGCACGCCGTAGTCGTGCTCCGCCGCGTGGTCGAGCAATTGACGCAACGTGATCCGAGCCATCCGATATTCTCCCTGTCGTTGCAGCGCCCTAGGCGCTCGATCTAGCTATTGGCGCAATTTCAAAACTTCGACGCCGGGCAGCGGTTTGCCTTCCATCCATTCAAGAAACGCGCCGCCGGCGGTCGAAACATAGGTGAAATCGCCGGCCACGCCGGCCTGGTTCAGCGCCGCGACCGTGTCGCCGCCGCCGGCGACCGAAACCAGCTTCTTGGCCTTGGTCCGCTCGGCCGCGTGCTTGGCCGCCACCATGGTGCCGCGGTCGAACGGCGTCATCTCGAAGGCGCCGAGCGGGCCGTTCCAGACCAGCGTCGCGGCATCGTCGATCGCGGCATGGATCCGCGCGATCGATTGCGGGCCGACATCGAGGATCATGCCGTCGGCCGGAATCGCATCGAGGCCATAGGCATGCGACGGCGCATTGGCCGCGAACTGAAAGGCGACGACGGCGTCGACCGGCAGGATGATGGCGCAATTGGCGGCTTCCGCCTTGTCGATGATGCGCAGCGCGGTCGCGGCGAGATCCTTCTCCGCCAGCGACTTGCCGATGCCGACGCCCTGCGCATGCAGGAAGGTGTTGGCCATGCCGCCGCCGATCACCAGCGCGTCGACCTTGCTGACGAGGTTTTCCAGCAGATCGATCTTGGTCGAGACCTTGGCGCCGCCGATGATCGCGATCACCGGCTTGGTCGGCGCTTCCAGCGCCTTGCCGAGCGCGTCGAGTTCGGCCTGCATGGTGCGGCCGGCATAGGCCGGCAGCTTGTGGCCGAGGCCTTCGGTCGAGGCGTGGGCGCGGTGCGCGGCCGAGAACGCGTCGTTGACCCAGATGTCGCCGAGCTTGGCCAGCTCGGCGACGAAGGCCGGATCGTTCTTTTCTTCCTCTTTGTGGAAGCGGGTGTTTTCCAGGCAGAGGATGTCGCCGTCCTTCATCGCGGCGACGGCCTTGGCGGCGACCTCGCCGACGCAATCGTCGGCGAACGCGACCGGCTGCTTGATCACCTGCGCCAGCGCGGCGGCGACCGGCTTCAGCGACTCCTTGGCGTCGCGTCCCTTGGGCCGGCCGAAATGCGCCAGCAGGATGACCTTGCCGCCCTTGCCGGAGATCTCGGTGATGGTCGGCGCGACGCGCTCGAGCCGGGTGGCGTCGGTGACGCGGCCGTTCTCCATCGGCACGTTGAGGTCGACGCGCAGCAGCACGCGCTTGCCCTTTACGTCGACGTCATCGAGGGTGCGGAATGTTTTGGTCATTGACGGTCTCTTGTCCCGGGCGCAGCGCATCGCGAAGCGCTGCGCTGCAGAACCGGGACCCATGTGATGGTCGCGGTGTGAATGGGTCCCGGTTCTGCGGAGCAGCGCGAAACGTGCTGCACCGCGTCCGGGACACGAGATCTTACAGCAGCTTCCCCATCGCCACGGCGGTGTCGGCCATGCGGTTGGAGAAACCCCATTCATTGTCGTACCAGGACATCACCCGCACCAGCGTGCCGTTCTGCACCTTGGTCTGGTCCATGTGGAAGGTGGACGAATGCGGGTCGTGGTTGAAGTCGATCGAGACGTTGGGCGCGGTGGTGTAGCCGAGGATGCCCTTGAGCTGCTGCTCGCAGGCGCGCTTCATCGCCTCGTTGATTTCCTTCGGGTCGGTTGCGCGCTTGGCGACGATCTTGAGATCGATCACCGAGACGTTCGGCGTCGGCACGCGGATCGCGACGCCGTCGAGCTTGCCCTTCAGTTCCGGCAGCACCAGGCCGATCGCCTTGGCGGCACCGGTCGAGGTCGGGATCATCGACATCGCCGCGGCGCGGCCGCGATAGAGATCCTTGTGCAGGGTGTCGAGCGTCGGCTGGTCGCCGGTATAGGCGTGGATCGTGGTCATGAAGCCGGTCTCGATGCCGACGGTGTCGTTCAGCACCTTGGCGACCGGCGCCAGGCAGTTGGTGGTGCAGGAGCCGTTGGAGACGACCAGGTGATCCTTGGTCAGCTTGTCGTGGTTGACGCCGTAGACGATGGTCGCGTCGGCGCCGTCGGCGGGCGCCGAGACCAGCACGCGCTTGGCGCCGGCGGTCAGATGCGCGGCGGCCTTGTCCTTGGCGGTGAAGATGCCGGTGCATTCCAGCGCGATGTCGACGCCGAGTTCCTTCCACGGCAGCTTGGACGGGATCGCGCTCGGCGGAGACCTTGATCTTGCCGTTGCCGAGGCTGATCGAGTCGCCCTCGACCGTCACGGTGCCGGGGAAGCGGCCATGCACGGAATCGAAGCGCAGCAGATGGGCATTGGTCTCGACCGGGCCGAGATCGTTGATGCCGACCACTTCGATATCCTTGCGGCCGGACTCGGCGATGGCGCGCAGCACGTTGCGGCCGATGCGGCCAAACCCGTTGATCGCGACCCGGATTGCCATGCTCGTTTCTCCCTTAATAGCTGATGCCGATCCCCGCGGGAGGACGCTCCCACGGAGATGCTGACGGCGGATCGCCCGGTTCGGCCGGGCGAGAACGGACAAGATGAGAGCTTAGGTAGTCCTTTTTCCGTCCAATCTCAACCGTCAGCCCAGGCGCTTCAGGGCGGCGTTAACCGCAGCCTCGGCGGTAATTCCGAAGTGCTTGTAAAGGTCCTTGGCCGGGGCGCTGGCGCCGAAGCCGTGCATGCCGACGAATTCGCCGTCGCTGGCCGATCACGGCGTCCCAGCCCCAGCGCACCGCGGCCTCGATCGCGATCTTGACCGGCGCGTTGCCGATGATCGCCTTCTGCGCGCTCCGCCGGCTGCGCCAGCAGCAGTTCGAGCGAGGGCACCGAGACCACCCGCGCCGCGATGCCGCGCTCGGCCAGTTGCTTCTGCGCGGCGACCGCGATCTCGACTTCGGAGCCCGAGGCGAACAGCGACACCTTGGCCTCGCCCTGGGCTGCGACCAGTTCGTAGCCGCCATGGCTGCAGGGATTTTCGTGCGGCGCCGTGGTGCGCAATTGCGGCAGGTTCTGGCGGGTCAGCGCCAGCACCGTCGGACCGTCGATGCGGTTGAGCGCCAGTTCCCAGCACTCCGTCGACCTCGACCGCGTCGCAGGGGCGGAACACGCGCATGTTGGGAATGGCGCGCAGTGCCGCGAGATGTTCGACCGGCTGATGGGTCGGGCCGTCTTCGCCGAGCCCGATCGAATCGTGGGTCATGACATAGACGACGCCGGTGCCCATCAGCGCCGCGAGCCGCATCGCCGGGCGCGCATAGTCGGTGAACACCAGGAAGGTGGCGCCGTTCGGCGCAAAGCCGCCATGCAGGAAGATGCCGTTCATGGCCGCCGCCATGCCGTGCTCGCGGATGCCGTAATGGATGAAGCGGCCCTTCGGCGTCTTGGCCGAAAACGCCACCGCCGATTTCGCCTTGTTGTTGTTGGAGCCGGTGAGATCGGCGGAGCCCGCCAGAAATTCCATCGGCATCGCCGCCGCGATCGCCTCGATCGCCGATTCCGACGATTTGCGGGTGGCGATGTTCTGCGGCGTCTCCAGCAGCGCCTTCTTGTGCGCCTTGCAGCGCCTTTGCCAGCGACGGCCGGCCGCTCATGCCGCAGGCGGCGCTCGAATTCGGCGCGCTTGCGGTTGCCCAGTTCGTGCAAAGCGCGCCTCCCATTCCTTGCGCGCGGCAGCGCCGCGGCTGCCGGCCTCGCGCCAGGCCTTCAGCACGTCGTCGGGCACCGAGAACGGCTCCAGCGAAATGCCGAGCTTTTCCTTGGCGCCCTTGAGTTCGTCGGCGCCGAGCGCCTCGCCATGGGCCTTGTCGGTGCCGGCCTTGGTCGGCGCGCCGTAGCCGATCGTGGTCTTGCAGGCGATCAGCGACGGCTTGTTGGATTTCTGCGCGCGCGTGATCGCAGCGGCGATCGCCTTCTGATCCTGGCCGTCGATCAGTTCGGCCGCCCAGCCGGCGGACTTGAAGCGCTTCACCTGATCGACCGAGTCGGCGAGCGAGGTCGGGCCGTCGATCGAAATGCCGTTGTCGTCATACAGCACGATCAGCTTGTTGAGCTTCCAGTGCCCGGCCAGCGCGATCGCTTCCTGCGAGACGCCTTCCATCAGGTCGCCGTCGGAGGCGAGCACATAGGTGTGGTGGTCGACGATCTTCTTGCCGAACTCGGCGGCCAGCATCTTCTCCGCCAGCGCCATGCCGACCGAGGTCGCGATGCCCTGGCCGAGCGGCCCGGTGGTGGTCTCGATGCCCTTGGTGTGGAAATTCTCCGGATGCCCGGGCGTCAGCGATCCCAGCTGGCGGAAATGCTTGATCTGGTCGAGCGTCATGTCCTTGTTGCCGGTGAGATACAGCAGCGCATAGAGCAGCATCGAGCCGTGGCCGGCCGACAGCACGAAGCGGTCGCGGTCCGGCCAGTTCGGCTCGGCGGCGTCGAATTTCAGGAACTGCGTGAACAGCACGGTGGCGATGTCGGCCGCGCCCATCGGCAGGCCGGGATGGCCGGATTTCGCCTTCTCGACGGCATCCATCGCGAGGCCGCGGATCGCATTGGCCATACGGGTATGATCGACCTGCGTCATGATGAAAATCCGCCTGAAATGAGGTGCTTGGTGGCGATCCGCCCGCGGCGAATGGCCGCGATACGAGCGCTATGGCAACGGGAAGTCAGGGCTGGATAGCACCTCAATCCCGGAAGTCCAAGGCGAGGAAACGCGCTGGCGGTGCCGAAAAGTTGCTTTGCGGTGCATAGCTTCGCGGCGGCGTTGCGCTGGCCTCGCTTGCCACGTAAATTTCACCGCCTAAACGCTTGCCGAACCGCAGATTTTGCTGTGCGGCTGGCTCACCGGAAGGTCCGCGCTGCCTCTCATGAGCGATCGTCCCGCCAACGGCTCCGGCAACGCCGAGCCAGCCTTCGCCGATATCGACGCCGCGACGCGGCGGCTGATGGCGGCGCTCGACGCGCTGGAGAGCGCGGTCGAGCGGCGGCGCGAGGCCGACCGCGACGAGAATGAACTGGCGAGCCGGATCCAGGCGCTCGGCGCCGATCGCTCGCGGCTGGCCGACGAACTCGACGGCTCGCTGGTGAAGTCGCGCCGGCTGGAGCGCACCAATCGCGAGATCGCCGAACGGCTGGATGCGGCGATCGGCACCATCCGCGCGGTGCTCGATGCCGGAGAGAGTCTCATGAGCCACATCAACGTCACCATCAACGGCCGGCAATACCGCATGGCCTGCGAGGAAGGCCAGGAGGTGCGGCTGCTCAAGCTCGCCGAGAACCTGGAAGCGCGGATCGAGAGCCTGCGCGGCAAGTTCGGCGAGATCGGCGATGCGCGCCTGACCGTGATGGCGGCGCTGACGGTGTGCGACGAATTGCTCGACGCCAGCCACCGCATCCGCAGCCTCGAGGAAGAACTCGAGACGCTGCGCGATGTCCGCGTCGCCGCCGCCGATCGCGCCCGCGCGACGCAGATCGCGGTCGCCAATGCGCTCAATGCCGCCGCCGACCGCATCGAGAAGACCACGCAGGTGCTGAACCGCACCATCGGCGGCGGCGTCGCGATCGGGTGATCTGGTTCGTCGCCCTGCACCTCAGGGACGTGAAGCGAGGGCTCGGGCCGGCTCAGCTCATGACGCGGGGCAGGGCGTGCGGGAGTTGGGCGCGCGCCGCTGTCGTGTACAGCGACCGACGCAGCAAACCATCTTCCTGCGCCCCATGGATTGCTTCGCGCGCTCGCAATGACGCGGAGGGAGGTCGAACCCGACACCGGGGCCGTCGCGATTGTCACCACGCGCCGCCTTAACGCTGGCGGTTCGGCCGCCCATCGTGGCTACATTGGCCGGGCGAAGCTGCGTCGCGCGTCAGGAGCCATATATCCCCGGGGCCTTATCGATCCTTCAGGGAACTGTCCCTGGCCGGGTCCGTGGATCCGGTCATATGGTGCCCACCTACTTTCGTAGGGAACTCCGGGATCGAGTGCTTCAACGGCCATCGCGGCTTCGCACTTTTGTTTCTGTCTGATTTTCTGTCGAGTTGAATACCGCTAGTCCCTCTGGCACCGTCGTCATACTCCGCGAAGCGGAGTATCCAGTACGCCGCGGCTCTGCGGTTCTGTCACGAACGTCTCTGGAATACTGGATCACCCGCTTTCGCGGGTGATGACAGCGCAAACTTTGATGACGGCGGAACAGAACGCTGCATGTCGGCAAGTTCATCCAAAGCAGAGCTTCGCGCCATCGCGCTGGCAACGCGCGATGCGCTGAGCGATGAGCAGCGCGCCGCCGCGGCGCAGGCCGTCGCCAAGCGCGCGCTGCCGTTCGAGATCACGCCGGGGCACGATCGTCTCCGGCTATTCGCCGATCCGCAGCGAGATCGATCCGGTGCCGCTGATGCGAAAGCTCGCCGAGCAGGGCGCGAAGCTGGCGCTGCCGGCGGTGATGGCGCGCGGCAAGTCGCTGGCGTTTCGGGCCTGGTCGCCCGACGACCGGCTGATGCTGGGCCCGCTCGGCATTCTCGAGCCGTCGCCGGCGGCCGCCGAACTCATTCCCGACATCATGCTGGTGCCGCTGGCGGCGTTCGATCCGCTCGGGCCACCGCATCGGCTATGGCGCCGGGCATTACGACTACACGCTCGCGCATTTGCGCAAGATCGAAGGCCGTCACGGCCGTCGGCATCGCCTTTGCGGCACAGGAAATCGAGGCCGTTCCGGCGTTGGCGCACGACGTGGCGCTGGATTATGTGCTAACGGAAACGCGACGTGTTCGATTTCCGGAGCTGAGCTTTGCGTATTCTTTTCGTCGGTGACGTCGTCGGCAAGACCGGCCGCACCGCCATCTCGGAGCATCTGCCCGGCATGATCCGTGACTGGTCGCTCGATCTCGTCGTCGTCAATGGCGAGAACTCCGCCGGCGGTTTCGGCATCACCGAGGCGATCTACCAGGAATTCCTCGACGCCGGCGCCGACGCCGTCACGCTCGGCAACCATGCCTGGGATCAGCGCGAGGCGCTGGTGTTCATCGAGCGCGCGCCGCGCCTGATCCGGCCGCTGAATTTTCCGCGCCATACGCCCGGCCGCGGCTCGGCCTTGATCGACACCAAGAACGGCAAGCGCGCGCTGGTCATCAACGCCATCGGCCGCGTCTTCATGAAGCCGTTCGACGATCCCTTCAACGCGGTCGGCCGCGAGCTCGAGGCCTGTCCGCTGCGCGAGGCGGCCGACGCCATCGTGGTCGATTTCCACGGCGAGGCCTCCAGCGAGAAGCAGGGCATCGGATTCTTCTGCGACGGCCGCGCCAGCCTCGTGGTCGGCACCCACACCCATGTGCCGACCGCCGATCACCAGATCCTGCCCGGCGGCACCGCCTACATGACCGACGCCGGCATGACCGGCGATTACGATTCGATCATCGGCATGCAGAAGGAAGAGCCGCTGCGGCGCTTCACGACCGGCATTCCGTCGGGCCGTTTCGAGCCGGCCTTCGGCGTGGCGACGCTGAGCGGCGTCGCGGTCGAAACCGACGATGCGACCGGGCTGGCGCTGCGGATCGCGCCGGTGCGGGCCGGCGGCCGGCTGGAGCCGGCGCTGCCAGGATTTTGGTCGAGCTAGCCTGCGTCCCGCGCTCCCCTGACCGGGCGTCTCCGTTGCAACCACGCGCCGCGCGCCCTAGGCTGAGCCTCGCGGCTTGATGCCGTGGGGGAGACGGGCTGTGGGGCACAGGGTTTGTTTCCTGACGAGCTTGATTTCGGCCGTCTTGGTGATGGCGGCGGGCTTCAGCGCGCAGGCGCTTGCCGACAAGCGCGTCGCGCTGGTGGTCGGCAACTCGGCCTACAAGAACGTCACGCCGCTCGACAATCCAAGGAACGACGCCCGGCTGATGGCAGATACCTTGCGTTCCCTCGGCTTTGCGGTCGTCGGTGGCAGCGCCCAGCTCGATCTCGACAAGACGCAATTCGACAATGCGGTAAAGAGCTTCAGCGATCAGATCCAGGGTGCGGATGTCGGCCTGTTCTATTATGCCGGCCACGGCGTGCAGGTCCGTGGCGCCAATTACCTGGTGCCGGTGACCGCCAATCCGACGCGCGAATCCGATGTCGACTTTCAGACTGGTCGATACGGCGCTGGTGCTGCGCCAGATGGAGGGCGCCGGCACCAAGCTCAACATCGTCATCCTCGATGCCTGCCGCAACAACCCGTTCGGCGGGCGCGGCCTGCGCGCGAGCGACGGCGGGCTGGCGCAGATGCGCGCGCCCGAAGGCACGCTGATTTCCTATGCGACCCAGCCCGGCAGCGTGGCGCGCGACGGATCCGACGGCAACAGCCCCTACACCAAGGCGCTGGTGGAGGCGATCCGCAAACCCGGTCAGGACATTTTCCAGACCTTCAATACGGTCGGCCTTGCGGTGAAGCGGGTGACGGCCGGATCGCAGCAGCCCTGGGTGTCGTCTTCGCCGATCGCCGGCAGCTTTCTACTTTGCGGGCAGGGCAATCGGCCGCGCGTTCAGGCTGCCACGCCGCCGCCGGCCGCCGCTGCGACCGCGCCGGATGAAGCTGCGCGCGCCTGGTCGGTCACGCAAAACACCACGAGCATTGCCGTGATGGAGGATTTCATTCGCCAGTTCGGCAGAAACCGTCTATGGCAGCATGGCGCGGGCGCGGCTCGAGGAGTTGAAGAAGAGCCCAGCTTTCCGCGGCCAACCCAAGACAAGTTCAGAGCCAGACCCAGAGCGAGCGAAGCCCCCTTGTCAGCGGGCACATATGACGTCGATCGCCAGTGGATATGCCTCCACCTTCACCCTCACGGTGACCGGCTCGACATTTTCCGGCTCGTCAAAATGGGCATGTTGTCCGGGACCGCGCACCGATCCGATCTTCCAGGGCGTCATTTCGAACGGCAAGATCAGTTTCATGCGCGATTGCACCGGGCAGGGCCAGCCCGGCGAATGCCGGCAGGGGTACTCCGGTTCGATCGTCGAACATGGCGCGGCCGGTCAGTGGGCCGGCACCGGCGGCGGCGGTTCGTGGACCATGCGCAAGCGCTGAGCTTCGGCGTCAGGAAGCGGCGGCCATCATCTGGGCGCGGCGGCGACGCACGCCGATGGTGCGCATGGTGGCAAAGCCGATCAGGAACAGGGCAAGCTTGCTGACGATGCCGTAGATCGACATGAACACCGACCAGGTCGCGACGCTGTAGTTGAGGGCCACGATCAGGTTCAGGCCCGCGGAAAAGAACATCAGGCCGGCCCAGACGTAGCCGAAGATGAAGGCGATATCCGGCACGATTTCGATGGCGACCGGCGGCAGATAGCGGTTCATCCATCCGGGCTTGAGCATCACGATGCCGACGATGACGTAGATCACGGTCGGCTTCATCATCACAAAGCGCGGATCGTTGGTGATCAGCGTGGCGGTGCCCGCGCCCAACACCAGGAACAGGCTCATCCACTGCATGGTGTCGATCGGCTTCTGGCGCAAGAACTGCCAGCCGATTTGCGCTGCACCCAGCGCCATGCCGAGCACCACCGCCAGAGTGACGTTCCTTGTCGCGAGATAAACGACGAGGAAAAACACCGTCGACGCCATGTCGAGCAGCAGCAGCTTCCCGGCATGGAACAGGTTTTTCATCGGATCCTCAACTTCGTCACCGGCGCGGCAATGGTTATATCAGGGACTGCGTTCCGGCGAGAAGCCGCGTTGGCGAAGTCCGCCGGCTGCTCAGGACTGCCGAAAGCCCATGCGGAAAGCGCCCCAGTGGCGGCCGCGGACCACGATCGGCGATGACAGATCCTTCATCAGCACGAAATTGCCGCCGCCCATGTCGCGCCGGTAGGTCTGCAGCAGGAACGGCTTGGTGTTCGCCGCGACTTTCTTGACTGCCCGATCGCTGAACAGCCGCCGGTTGCGGCAATTGGCGTTGTTCCAGACCGGATCCGGCCCCTGCTGGTGGCGATAATTCGGATTATGGGTCGGCAGATAGCCGCCTCTCGCCCAGGCAACGCAGAACACGATTCGTGGGTCGCACTTCTGAATTGGATCCTGGATCGCCGGGAGAATGCGGTCGGTGAACGTCACGTAGTCGGTCATGTATTGTTTCGGATCGGTGCCGGATATTTCGCGGTATTTCTCGTCCATCAACTGATCGAGGCTGATCTCGCCGCGCGCGACCGCGCTTTCGAAGGCGGCCGAGATTTGCTTGGCCGTATCGATCACGACGCGGATCAGTGGCGCGTCCGAGGTCTCGACGCCGCTGTCGGCAATCAGCGCGATCAGGCCTTCCGACAGCTCCAGCAATTTGGCGACACGGCCATCGGCCTGCTTCAGCTCGGTCGACGACAGGTCGACGCCCTTGGCCATGTTGCCGAGTTCGTCGATCACCCGGTCGCAATGTTCGAGGTTGGATGTGGCGGCGCGCGTGACGCCGTCGATCTCGCGACCGACCGAGGTGATGCCGTCCTGCACCCGGGCGATGATGCCCTGGATCTGGGCTGCGCCTTCGCCGGCATTCTTGGCGCGCAGCGAGGCGTCGCCGCTTTCGCCGATCAGGCTGCCGACCTGGCCGTCGAGCCCGCGAACGGTGTCGCCGATCAGATGGGTGGCCTGCCGCGTCGCCTCGGCGAGGTTCTTCACTTCGCTGGCGACGACGGCGAAGTCCGCGTCCGGCGGCGCCCGCGCGCGCGGCCTCGATGGTCGCGTTCAGTGCCAGCAGATTGGTTTGCTGCGCGATCGCCTCGATCGATCCGGAGACCTTGGCGACGTCGGCCAGCGCGGTGCCGACCGACGCCAAGGCGATGTTCGATGCGGCCGACGGCTTCGATCAATTCGGCGATGTGCTGGACGGCGGTTTCCACCGCGGCGCGCGACTGGGTGATTTCGCCGACCGCGGCGGTGGCCGCGGACTGCACCGCCTGCGACGCGCTCGGCGATGCCGTGATTGGCGGAGACCATGGTCTCGGCGGTCTTCTGCAGATGGCCGAACCGGTCGGATTGGCCGGAGACGCGGCCCGCGACTTCCTGCAGATTGCCGGCGACGTCGGCGAGTTCGACGCCGAGGCCGCCGATCCGGTTGGCAGAGCTGGTCGACCAGCCGTTCGCTGGCGGATGGCGCAGCCGCGATCTGATTCAGTTCTGTGGTCTGAGCTGCCGGCATCACGGCATCCTGTTTGTTGAAAGCCTAGTCACGGAAATCTTGGTCACAGTTTGTACGCCGTGCGGAAGCCGCCCCAGTGCCGGCCCTTGAACGCGGATCGGCACGTCGATCTCGCGCATCATGACGGTGTTGCCGTTGCCCATGTCGCGGGCATAGCTCTGGATCAGGTAGGCGCGCTGGTTGCGGCCGGCGGCAAGGCCCGCCGGATCGTTGAAGATGCGGCGGTTGCGGCTGTTGGCGGTGTTCCAGGCGACGTCGCCGGGACGCTGCGGATGCGAGTAGATCTTGTTGTGCACCGGCAGATAGCCGTTGCGGTCGATCATGACGCAGAACGCCATGCGCGGATCCTTGGCGAGGAAGGCTTCCTGGAACGGCGGCAGCGCGCGATCGGCCCAGTCCAGGATTTTGGTGCGATGCTGGACCGGGTTGGTGCCGGCGATCTCGACGTAGTCGGTGTCGAACATGTCCTCGATCGAGATGGCGCCGCTGGCGACCGCGTTCTCGAAGATCCTGGTCAGCGCGACGCCGGCTTCCATGGCGCGGGTGACGAATTCGGTATTCTCGTCGTGGATCGACCACAATTTGTCTTCGATCTTTTCGCTGAGCTCGGCATTGACGGCCTCGAACCGCGCCTGTGCGCCCGCGCTGGAACGTTCGCCGATCCGGATCTTGCAGGCGCCGATGTCCTGCAACGTGGCGGTTGAGGCTTTGCGTTCTGCGGCAGTCCGCTCGGCATTGGGTCCGCAGATCAAAATGCCTTCCATGGAAATCTCATAGACCGGCGCGCTGATCGGGCCCCGCGCGGTCTGGATTTCGATCGCGAGATTGCAGGGCAGCTGTTTCGCCCTTGCCGCGGTCGTCGCGGTCGCCCTGGCGCAGCAGCACGGCGCAGCGCGATTTGAGCTTCTGCGCGAACGTCGTGACCGCCTGGCCCGCCTTGGCGACGCTCTCGCCATGCGCCTCGGCTTCCTTGGTCGCGCTGCCGATCTCGGCGGCGCTGTCGCCGACCGAGACGATGAAATGGGACGCGGAGGCGGCATTCTCCGACATCTCGCCGGTGGTCTGGTTCTGCTCGGCGACCGCGCCGTTGACGTTCGCGAACACCGGACGGATCGCCTCGATCGCTTGCGAAATCCGGTGCACCGCATCGACCGAGCCCGCGGCATCCTTCTGCAGCGCTTCGATCTTCTTGGTGATCTCCTCGGTGGCGTGCTGGGTCTGCACCGCCAGCGCCTTGACCTCGGTGGCGACCACGGCAAAGCCGCGTCCGGCGTCACCGGCGCGCGCCGCCTCGATGGTGGAGTTGAGCGCCAAGCAGCGTGGTTTGCCGCGCGATCTGCGCGATCAGATTGACGACGTTGCCGATCGCCGCGGAAGATTCCCGCAGCCGATCGACATTGGCGCTGGCTTCGTGGGCGGCGTCGCTGGCCTGGTCGGCGAGCTTGCCGGCATCGCGGACCTGCTCGCCGATGCCCTGCGCCGAATGGGTGAATTTGTCGGCGGCCTGCGCGAATGTCGTCGCGGTGCTCTGCGCGGCGCTGGTGCGGCCGGTCAGGGCGTCGGTGCGCTGGCGGATGGTGGATAGTGTCGCGGCGGTCGCTTCCGCGCCGCCGGCGACCGAACTGGCGGCGCGCTCGAGCTGGCGGATCATGGCGCCGAGTTCGAGTTCCAGCAGTTCGAGGATTTCCTTGGCCGAATCGACTCTCGGGGCAGGCGGCCGTGTCGGCCACTGCGGCCGCCGCCGGAACCTTGGGTTCGACGGCAGGCGCAGCCGGTTCCACTCGCTTTCGAAATAGGCCGAACGCCATGGGGGCTCTTGAAAGTTGAAATTGGGTGGGTCATCCTCTGCATCCGGGCATGAAGTCATGGTTAACGATTGCCTGATATTCCGGCATGCGGCACTACTTTCATACCAAAACGCTGGCAAATCTTTGATTTCGGCCGGTCACCGGCCTATAACGCCGCGCTTTCACCCCCAAACTCCCCGGACGAATCCTGAAGAGACCCCGCATGGCCGGCCATTCCCAATTCAAGAACATCATGCACCGCAAGGGCCGGCAGGATGCCCAGAAGTCGAAGCTGTTCGGCAAGCTGGCGCGCGAAATCACCGTCGCCGCCAAGCTGGGCCAGCCCGACCCGGCGATGAATGCGCGGCTGCGCGCCGCCATCATCGCGGCGCGCCAGGAAAACATGTCGAAGGACTTCATCGAGCGCGCCATCAAGAAGGCGATCGGCAGCGACGGCGAGAACTATGACGAGATCCGCTACGAGGGCTATGGCCCCGGCGGCGTCGCCGTCATCGTCGAGGCGCTGACCGACAACCGCAACCGCGCCGCCTCCGACATCCGCTCCTACTTCACCAAATCCGGCGGCAATCTCGGCGAAACCGGTTCGGTCGCCTTCATGTTCGATCGCACCGGCATCATCGAATATGATGCCAAGCGTCGCCTCCGACGACGCGATGCTGGACGCGGCGATCGAGGCCGGCGCCGACGACGTGATCTCGAGCGAGCAGCGGCCACGAGATCTACGCCTCGCAGGAAAGCTTTCCGCGAGGTCGCCAAGGCGCTGGAGGCGAAATTCGGCGAAGCCCGCAAGGCGGCGCTGACCTGGAAGCCGCAGAACACGGTCGCGGTCGACGACGAGACCGGCGAGAAGCTGTTGAAGCTGATCGACCTGCTCAACGAGCACGACGACGTCCAGAACGTCTACGCCAATTTCGAGGTGTCGGACGCGCTGATGGCGAAGATGGGCGGGTAAACGGTCGTCGCGGCGACGCAGGGACGACGATGATCCGACCGCGCCCGCAGGGGATGACGTTCTGTTTATGTTTCGTTCACCCGGCTCTGGCGTTATCACTGGGCCATGACACCCCCACCGATTCGCCCAACCTGTCCGTCAACGCGCCGTCGGTCCTGAACCGGCTGAAGAAACTGGGCTTTGGCAACCTCAAGACCGCCGACAGTGACGCGGGGGCGGTGCTGACGAACGGCTTTGCCGTGAAGAGCTACGTCGATCCGACGCGGTCGCTCGATGACGCCACCTACACCATCGACACCGGCAGCGGCTTCGTCGTTCACTGCAACGACAACTGGTTCGAGTTCGAGCCCAAGGCGCTGTCGAGCATCGCCAAGGACCGCGCCAGATATTCCAACCAGAACATCGCCTTCTTCAGCCAGACCAACAGCGCCTCCGGTCACCCGCTCAGCTACAAATGTTTCGACGACCAGCAGAAGATTTCGATCCTGCGATCCAAGGTGAAGGGAATGGTCGTGCAGGGCATGAAGAATGCCGATGCGCTGGGGATCGAATTCATTTTATTCCTACGCCGGCTTTGCGTCGATCTTCGTCAAGGAATCCCGGTCCTATCTCGACCTTGCCCTGGTCCCGACGGCCAAGTTCATCCGGGATGAACTGCTCGACGACGCCGAATCCAGGGCGTTATTGGCCAAGGTGAATGTCAGGGACCTGTATCCCGGCGACGTGCTCGATCTGTCCGATGGCGAAATCCAGAAGGCGTTCATTTCCAATACGGACTACAGCGACAAGCAGCTCAAGGACGCCACCGTGCGCTACTACGACGCGTACGGGATCATCAATCAGTGCGATACCTACAAACCGGCGGCGACACGCGGCGCATTCGACCAGGACAAATTCCTGTACTTCCTGGACAATCTGAACAAGTTCGCCGTGCGCAAGATCCAGGGCGACGCAAAATTCTTCGAAACCATCGTCGGCAAGTCGCTTGAAATAGTGGTGCCCGATGTCAACGTCGCCGGCACGGTGGTCTTCGGCGGCGACGTCCACATCGGCGCCCACAAGAACGGGCTGCCGAACAAGCGAATCACGGTCGATTCCTCGCTGATGTCGCAGATCCTGAACGGAGAGATACTGTTCGAGAATCTCTACTCCGGCTACGAAGCGCAATGGGAGAGGTTTCCAACCGACGTCTACAACAGGGACATCGTCATGTTCGTCGTGATGTACTCCTACGTCTATCAAAATCGGCTGGCCAAGATGGCGCCGCCATTGAGCGTGCCGGGATAGGCCGTCAGCTCACGCCGTCGCGGCGTGCGTCGCATCGGTGACGCTGCGCCGCTCCGAAAACAGCCGGCCGCGTTGGATCAGTCCCCATAAACCGCCCAGGCGCAGTAGGGCTGATGCGGAAAGTGCCGCAGTCTGAGATTGTTGATCTTCAGAACCTCGTCCACCGCACGGGTTTCGCCGGGAAACGACGGGCAGTTGAGCTCATCGAACACCAGCAACGAGCCTTTGGTCAGCCGGGGAAGGATCGCTTCCAGCACGTCTTTTGTCGGCTTGTAGACATCCATGTCGAAGATCGCCATGCCGATGATCGCCGACGGATTGTCGGTCAGCCATTGCTGGACGGTGACGGAAGCGTCGCCCTTGATGAGGCTGAATTTTTTCTTGTGGGAGACTGGACAGAAGGCTTCGTGAATGCCGAGCAGTTTTTCGAGAACCTGCTGGTAACCCGCGTCGGTCGCGTAGTCGCCGACTTCGCTGAAGCCGCCGTCTTTCTGGTCGACGGATGCGAAGCCGGTGAAAGTATCGAAGCCGTAAATCAGCCGGCTGATATTGTAGGGTTCGTAAATGCCCCTGAGATTGATCAGTTGCGCGAGCGAGGCGCCCCATTGAACGCCGAACTCGCAGATCACGCCGGGTTTTTCGAGGATTTGCCGGTATAGATGGTCCCAATACAGCAGCCGCGACAGGGTCTGCCGCTTGAGCGCGACCGCCAGATGATTGTTCCATTCTCCGGTAAAGCGGCTCAGGCACTCGCCCGTCAGAACCTTCAGTTCCTCGCCAAGTTCGGTTTCGGTTGCGCTGCGGCTGGACAGTTCTTGTTTCAATTTCGTGCTCCGTTTGATCGGCCCCGGCGAGCCGGCCTGGAGGGATTGTTTAGTTTAGACGCTGCCGCCGCGCCATCGCTTTTGCGCGGGGCAGCCCCGGCCGTTGGGGGCCGCCTTGCGCCGCCGCTAGCGGCGGCTTCGCGGTTGACGACGGCCGGTTTCTGTTTCGATTGTACGGCGCCCACGGTATCACTAGGCCATGACATCTCCTCCGATTCGCCAACCCGTCCGCATCATCGGCATCGACCCCGGCCTGCGCCGCACCGGCTGGGGCGTGATCGAGACCGAGGGCAACCGGCTGATCTTCGTCGGCTGCGGCTCGGTCGAGCCGCCGGACGACCTGCCGCTGGCAAGCCGGCTGCTGGCGATCCATGAGGGGCTCGCCGCCGTGCTCGGCGATTTCAGGCCGATGGAGGCCGCGGTCGAGCAGACCTTCGTCAACAAGGACGGCGTCGCCACGCTGAAGCTCGGCCAGGCGCGCGGCGTTGCCATGCTGGCGCCGGCGATGTTCGGCATCTCGGTTGCGGAATACGCGCCGAACCAGGTCAAGAAGACCGTGGTCGGCGCCGGCCACGCCGACAAGAACCAGATCGCGGTGATGCTGAAGATATTGCTGCCGAAGGCCGAGCCGAAATCCGCCGACGCCGCCGACGCGCTGGCGATCGCGATCACGCACGCGCATCATCGCCAGAGCACGGCGCTGCGGCTGAAGGTGGCCGGGCTATGATCGGCAAGCTGAAGGGCCTGATCGACAGCTACGGCGAGGATTATCGTGATCCTCGACGTCGGCGGCGTCGGCTATCAGGTGCATTGCTCGGCGCGCACGCTGCAGGCGCTGCCGTCGCCCGGCGAGGCCGCGGTGCTGTCGATCGAGACCTACGTGCGCGAGGACCAGATCAAGCTGTTCGGCTTTCGCAGCGACATCGAGCGCGAATGGTTTCGCCTGCTGCAGACCGTGCAGGGCGTCGGCGCCAAGGTCGCGCTGGCGGTGCTCTCGACACTGCCGCCGGCCGATCTTGCCAACGCCATCGCGCTGCGCGACAAGGCCGCGGTGACGCGCACGCCGGGCGTCGGTCCGAAGGTCGCCGAGCGCATCGTCACCGAATTGAAGGACAAGGCGCCGGCATTCGCCAATGTCGATCCGGCGCTGGTGCATCTGTCCGGCGCGATCGACAATGACCGCGCGCCGCGCCCGGTCACCGATGCGATCTCGGCGCTGGTCAATCTCGGCTACGGCCAGCCGCAGGCGGCCGCCGCCATCGCCGCGGCTTCGCGCAGCGCCGGTGAGAAGGCCGAGACCGCGCAGCTCATTCGGCTGGGCCTGAAGGAATTGGCGAAGTGAACCCGCCCACCCGCATCGTCACGCCCGAACGCCGCAGCGACGATGTCGGCGACACCGCGCTGCGCCCGCAATTGCTGTCGGAATTCGTCGGCCAGGCGCAGGCGCGCGCCAATCTCTCGATCTTCATCGAGGCCGCGCGCAAGCGCGGCGAGGCGCTCGATCACGTGCTGTTCGTCGGCCCGCCCGGGCCTCGGCAAGACCACGCTGGCGCAGATCGTGGCGCGCGAACTCGGCGTCGGCTTTCGCGCCACCTCCGGCCCCGTGATCGCCAAGGCCGGCGATCTCGCCGCGCTGCTGACCAATCTCGAAGAGCGCGACGTGCTGTTCATCGACGAGATCCATCGCCTCAGCCCGGCGGTCGAGGAAGTGCTCTATCCCGCGATGGAGGATTTTCAGCTCGACCTCATCATCGGCGAGGGGCCGGCGGCGCGCTCGGTCAAGATCGAGCTGGCGAAATTCACGCTGGTCGGCGCCACCACGCGCGCGGGCCTGCTGACCAATCCGCTGCGCGACCGCTTCGGCATTCCGGTGCGGCTGAATTTCTACACCGAGGAAGAACTGGAAAAGATCGTCACCCGCGGCGCGCGCGTGCTCAATATCGGCATGACGCCGGATGGCGCCAACGAGATCGCGCGCCGCGCCCGCGGCACGCCGCGCATCGCCGGCCGGCTGCTGCGGCGGGTGCGCGATTTCGCTTCCGCTGCGGATGCCGACTCGATCGATCGCGCGATCGCCGACCATGCGCTGAGCGCGCTCGAGGTCGACGCCGCCGGCCTCGATGCGATGGACCGGCGCTATCTCACGACCATCGCGATGAACTATGGCGGCGGCCCGGTCGGCGTCGAGACGATGGCGGCGGCGCTGTCCGAGCCGCGCGACGCGATCGAGGACATCATCGAGCCGTTTCTGATCCAGTGCGGCTATCTGCAGCGCACCCCGCGCGGCCGGCTGCTGACCTCGCATGCCTTCCGCCATCTCGGCCTCGCCGAGCCCGCGCGCGATCCGGCGCAGTTCGGATTGTTCGGCAACGGACGACGAGCGACGAGTCGATGTCTGCGCGAACCGGTCGCGCATCGCGCGTTCATGGTCCGTCGATGAACTTCGCGGTAATGCGTCTCGTCGCAGACGATCTGCACAAGCCGCACCGCAATTCCGCTCGCAATCCGCCGCAATTCAGGCAGCGAAGCTGCATCACGCATTAGCGAGTCGTCCATGATCTTCACGACGTCAATTCCTTCGGTTCATCGGCGGTCTCGGCGCGCTCGGCGTCTCGACCGCGGCTTACGGGTTCGGCGAGCCCGTGCTGCGGCTTCGCGTCGCGCGCTATCATCTGATGCCGCCGCAATGGCCGGCGGATCTCCAGCTCAAGATCGCCGTCGTCGCCGACCTTCATGCCTGCGATCCCTGGATGTCGCTGGACCGGATCGACGGCCATCGTCGAGCGCACCAACGCGCTCGAATGCCGACATCATCGTCCTGCTCGGCGACTATGTCGCCGGACATCGCCATGTGACGCGCTTCATTCCCGCCAACGAATGGGCGCCGGTGCTGGCCGGACTGAAGGCGCCGCTCGGCGTGCACGCGATCCTCGGCAATCACGACTATTGGGACGACAGGACCGTGCAGCGCGAAGGGCGCGGGCACGACCGATGCCCGCCGCGCGCTCGAAGCCGCCGGCATTCCGGTTTACGAGAACGACGCCATGCGCCTGACCAAGGACGGCCATCCGTTCTGGCTCGCCGGTCTCGGCGATCAACTGGCCTATCTGCCGGCGCGGCGCTTTCGGCCGGTGCGGCGCATCGGCGTCGACGATCTCGCCGCGACGCTCGCGAAGGTCACCGACGACGCGCCGGTCATCCTGCTGGCGCATGAGCCCGACGTCGCCGCTGCGCGTGCCGTCGCGCGTCGCGCTGCAGCTGTCCGGCCATACCCATGGCGGCCAGGTGCGCCTGTTCGGCTGGTCGCCGGTGGCGCCGTCGCGGACGGCAACGGCTGGCCTATGGCCACGTCCGCATGAATTGCGACGTCATCGTCTCCGGCGGCCTCGGCTGCAGCATCATGCCGTTCCGCCTCGGCGTGCCGCCGGAAATCGTGCTGGTGACGCTGGGCCGGCCGGCTCCGGCGGTGGCGTAGTTCGCGAACACGCGGCTACGCTTGCGCGCCGATCGGATTTTGCGCAAAACGATGGCTTTCAAGAGTAATCGAGAGCCGCAAGTGACTTTACCCCATCTCGACGGCGAGATCCGCGACGGCCGCCATCACATGCAGATCCGCGTCTATTACGAGGACACGGATTTTTCCGGCATCGTCTATCACGCCAATTATCTGCGCTTCATGGAGCGCGGGCGCACCAATCATCTGCGGCTGATGGGCGCCGAGCAGCACGCGCTGTTCGCGGAAGCCGCAGACCGGAGACGCCGGGCTTTGCCTTCGTGGTGCGCTCGATGCAGCTCGACTTTCTGAGGCCGGCGCGGATGGACGACGTGCTCGACGTCGTGACCTGGCCGGTCGCGGTGAAGGGCGCCTCGATCACGCTGGCGCAGGAGGTGCGGCGCGGCGAGGAGGTGCTGGTCAAGGCCGAGGTGCGCGTCGCCTTCATCAGCGGAGGGCAGGGCGCAGCCGATCCCGAAATCGCTGCGGCCGCTGATGAAGGCCGATCTGATCTAGCTATCGGGCGATAGGTAATCGGCCATCGACTCCTGTCAAGCGCGGCGATAGTATTCGCGGCCCAATCCAACCGCCGAGGTCACGATGTCGCGCCCGCCGCTTCCGCCGTTCACCCGAGAGACCGCCGCCCAGAAGGCCCGCATGGCCGAAGACGCCTGGAATTCGCGCGATCCCGAACGGGTGGCGCTGGCCTATACCGAGGACAGCCGCTGGCGTAACCGCTCCGAATTTTTCGAAGGCCGCGCCGCCATCGTCGCCTTCCTCACCCGCAAATGGGAGAAGGAGCACGACTATCGCCTGATCAAGGATCTCTGGGCGTTTCGACGGCAACCGCATCGCGGTGCGCTTTCAGTACGAATGGCACGACGCTGCCGGGCAGTGGCATCGCTCCTACGGCAACGAGCAGTGGGAGTTCGACGAGCACGGCCTGATGCGCCGGCGCGAGGCCAGCATCAACGATATCGCGATTGCGGAGAAAGACCGCCGCTTTCACTGGGCCGCGCCGGGCCCGCGGCCGGCGGATGTTCCGGGACTGGGTGAGAGCCCGTTTTGAGGGGACGTTCGAGCGTCAACTCGGCTCTAGAATGCCACTCCCAACCGTATGCCACGTCGCCAAACGACGCGGATTTTCTTTCTCACACTGCCATAGAGGAACTCGAAACGGTCCGGCATCGAAATTCGACCACAGACTTCGAGACAGGCGCCGCCGGCGGAGTAATCGATGACGGTGCACGTCACGACCGGTTCCTTCGGGCCGAGGATGATCTTTCCCGTTCTGGACATCTGGCCCGACGGCACAACTCTTCTGTACAACCGCGGCTGCGGCATTCTGCTGCTCCCCAATAGGCGTGGCACCATCACTACTACGCACGAAATCGTAAAGATCGGTACATTTCCCGGGAACAAATTGTCGAAAGCTTGCGAAATCAAAGATGCGTTAAGCATGAGCCGGGCTGAAATTCGTTGCCCGGGTTCAGGGCGCGGGGACGCCGTTTCGCGGTGTCCCCGCCGTTTGCAGCCTTACGCCGCCGCCTTGTGCCGCGCGAGTTCGGCCTTGTAGAGCTCAAATTCCTCGGCGACCGCCTTGGCGATAGAGGGACGGCCGCGCAGCCGTTCGTAATAGGCTTTCACGGCCGGCCATTTCGCCAGTTCGATCGGCGGCGTCGCCATCGTCCAGTTGATGACGGTGACGAGATAGGCATCGGCGACGCTGAAATGGTCGAGCAGGAATTCGCGGCCCTTCAGGTAGTTTTCGAGATAGTCGAGCCGCGAAAGACCCTTGCCGAGGATGTAGGTCTTGACCTCCGGCGACGCCGTCTTGTCGAGCACCGGCACGAACAATCCCTTGTGCAGTTCGGTGCCGATGAAGCAGAGCCATTGATGCAACTGGCTGCGTTCCATGCCGGGTCCGGTAGCGATGCCGGCTTGCGGAAAGCGGTCGGCGACATATTGCAGGATCGCGGCGTTCTCGGTCAGCACGAGCCCGTCGTCGGTGCGCAGGGTCGGCACCAGCCCGAGCGGGTTTACCTTGCGGAAATCCGAACCGTCGTTCTGCACCACCTTGGTCTTGGGATCGACCTCGAGATAGTTGGCGGTAGCACCAGCTTCATACAGCGCGATCCGTGTCGCCAGCGAGCAGGCGAGCGGCGAAAAATACAGGTCCATGGGAGCCTCCTTGGCGGTTTGGCCCGAATTGTTCGGGCCGGGTTGATTTTTATACTGTCTCGCATAATATAAATCGGGTCAAGGAATTTTTTGCGAAATGGTACAAAAAACCAAGAAGCCGCCAGCTGCCGCCAAAATTGCGGCGACCGCCGAGCCGAAACGCCGGGGACGTCCGCGCGCCTATCAGCCGGAAATCGCACTCGGCAAGGCGCTGGATCTGTTCCGCAAGGACGGGTTTGCGGGGACGTCGCTGGACGATCTCAGCGCCGCCACCGGCATGAACCGGCCGAGCCTCTATGGCGCGTTCGGCGACAAGCGCGAGCTCTATATCAAGAGCTACCAACGCTACCGCGCCGACGCGCGTGCCGCGATGATCGACATTTTTCGCGAGGAAGCCCCGCTGCGGGATCGCCTGCAGCGCATCTACGCGATCGCGCTCGACATCTATCTCTCCGGCGAACTCGGCCCGCGCGGCTGCTTCACGGTGATGACGGCGGCCTCCGAGGCGGTGTCCGATCCCGAAATCCGCGCCATGGTGCTGGAGGGATTTGTCGAACTCGACAAGGCCTTCGCCAACTGCTTCCGCCACGCGAAAGAGCAGGGCGAATTGCCAGACAGCGCCGATCCCACCGTGCTCGCGCATCTTGCCTCCGCCACCATCCACACCATCGCGATCCGCGCCCGCGCGCAGGTGCCGCGCAAGGAACTGGAAGCGATCGTGAAAGGCGCGCTCGACGTGATGTGCGCGGCGAAGTAGCCCGGCGGCCGGCCAAAATATTTCCAGTACGAATTGTCGGCTTGCCGTTTCTCCGTTCGTCCCCGGAGATGGTTCACGATGAAAGAGAGAGAAACAATGGGAAAAGTAAGGGCTTCCGCGTTCTCGGTATCGCTCGACGGATTCGGGGCGGGTCCAAATCAGGACCTGCAACATCCCTTTGGCGTTGGCGGCATGGAGCTGCCAAACTGGCTGCTCAAGACGCGGATGTTTCATGAAATGATCGGCCAGCCGGGAGGAACGACCGACACCGACGATGCCTTCGCGCGAAAATCGATGGAAAATGTCGGCGCATGGATCATGGGACGCAACATGTTCGGCCCGATCCGCGGCCAATGGCCCGATCATTCCTGGAAGGGCTGGTGGGGACCCAATCCGCCCTACCACGTGCCGGTGTTCGTCCTGACGCATCATCCGCGCCCTCCGCTCGAGATGGAGGGCGGCACCGTCTTTCACTTCGTGACCGATGGCATCGAGGCGGCGCTGGAGCGGGCGACAGCAATTGCCGGCGCGCAAGGACGTTCGCATCGGCGGCGGCGTCTCCGTTGTCAGGCAATATCTGCAGGCAGGCCTGCTCGACGAACTCCGTCTGGCCGTTTCGCCGGTCCTTCTGGGGAAAGGCGAGAACCTGTTCGCGGGGCTCGACCTGCCGGCGCTGGGCTTTGTCTGCACCGAAAGCGTCCCCGGCACGAACGCGACCCACGTCACCGTATTGCGACGGCCGACGTAATGTGCGCGCGGGCGCGACGCTAACTCTCAACGTCGTCCCGGCCCATATGCGCAATTGCGCATCAGGAGCCGGAACCCATAACCACAGGCCGCGGTCGTTGTGCAAGGCGTCTGCGACATCGCCATCACTGATGGATCACGCGGTATGGGTCCCGGCTCAAGGCCGGGACGACGGTGGAGATGTGCGGTTGACAGACAAAACAGTTCGCTGTATTTAACCTTGAGGTTATTTAACTCACAGGCTAAATACAAATGCCGGTCGACCCTCTCAGCACCACTTTCGCCGCGCTTGCCGATCCGACCCGCCGGGCGATCCTGTCGCGGCTGGCGCTTGGCGAGACGTCGGTGATGGAATTGGCCGAACCGTTCGACATGAGCCTGCCGGCGATTTCGAAACATCTGAAGGTGCTGGAACATGCCGGCCTGATTTCGCGCGGGCGCGAGGCGCAATGGCGGCCGTGCCGGATCGCGCCGGTGTCGCTCCGGCAGGTCGACGGCTGGCTCGGGAATTTTCGAAGATTTCTGGGATGAGAATTTCAATCGTCTCGACGACCTCTTGGAAGAAATGAAGGCGGAAGAGAAGACGAAGCGGCCGGTCAAGGCCGCTGCGCGGACAAAACCCAAAGTCAGAGTGAGCAAGGAGAAGCACCGTGGACGCAAAGGTAAATAAGACGCTGAAAGTCACCACCCCGTCGGATCTCGAGATCGCGATGACGCGCGAATTCGACGCGCCGCGCCACCTCGTGTTCGAGGCGATGACGAAGCCGGAACATGTCCGGCGCTGGTTCGGCTGCGACGCGTTTGCGCTGCCGGTCTGCGAGATCGACCTGCGGGTCGGCGGCGCCTATCGCTTCACGATGCGCACGCCGGACGGCGTCGACAGCACGCTACAGGGCACCTATCGCGAAGTGGTGCGGCCGGAGCGCGTCGTGTTCACCGAGCGCTTTTCGATGCCGGGTTTCACCAGCGACGAATACCAGGTGACGTCGACCTTCGTCGAAGCCAACGGCAAGACCACGCTGACGACGACGATCCTGCACACCAGCAAGGAAAATCGCGACGGCCATCTCAACTCGGGCATCGAGAAGGGTGTCGAACCGGCCTATGACCGCCTGGCGGAGGTTGTCGCGACGATGGCGTGAGCTAGCGACGGAAGAGAAACACAAATAGTTGTCGTCCCTGCGAAAGCAGGGACCCATACTCCGCGGCCCATCATTGTGGCGTTGTGGTAGACACCTTCCGCAACAACTCGGTTTCGGGGTTATGGGTCCCTGCTTTCGCAGGGACGACGATAGATCAATACCCCCGCTGGCGATCGACGATGTTTTCCAGCGCGCCGCCGGCTTCAAAACGTTCGATCTGCTGCGCGACATATTTGGAGATTTCGTCCGCGTCGGTGTCGGCCGCATTGTGCGGCGTCAGCACCACTTTCGGATGGCTCCAGAACGCGCTCTCGGCGGCAGCGGCTCGGTGGCGTAGACATCGAGCGAGGCCGCGCCGAGCGTGCCGTCGTCGAGGCATTGCAGGATGTCGGCCTCGTTCTGCAGGCCGCCGCGGCCGGCATTGATCAAAACCGGCGCGCCCATCGGGCTCGTGCGGTTGAGCTTTGCGAACAGGCCGCGATCAAGAACGTGCCGCGTCTCCGGCGTCAGCGGCAGCAGGCAGACCAGGATATCGGTCTGGCGCAGGAACGGGTCCAGCAGCGCTCCGCCGTGAAAGCATTCGACGCCGTCGATCTGTTTGGGGCTCCGGCTCCAGCCGACGACGCGAAAGCCGATCCGCCGCAGCACTTCGGCCGCGTCGGCGCCGAGCGCGCCCAGCCCCATGACGCCGACCGTGATCGCGCCGGCCGCCCATTGCGTTTTCGGCGCCCAGCGCTTTGTCGCGCTGGGAGTCCCGCAAATAGAGCTCCTGCCGGTGATGCATCAGCACATGCAGCACGACATATTCCGTCATCCGCGCGGTGAGATCGGCGACTGCGACCCGCACCAGCGGCACATCGGGCAGCGATTTGTCCGCCATCAGCGCATCGACGCCCGCGCCCAGATTGAAGATGACGCGCAGGTTCGGGAACGCGGCCAGTTCGCCCGGATGCGGCTTCCACACCGCGGCGTAATGCACCTCGGCCGGATCGAACGCCGCATCTGGCAGCTGCACGACGCGGCCGGTCCCGGCAGACGTCGCCGAACCGGGTCTTCCACCGCCGGGCGACCAGTTTTCCGTCCCGCTGTGGATCAGCAGGGCGAGCGCACCTTTACCCATTCCAACACCTTCCGCACCCAGCGTGACCTGCGTCACATAACGAATTGAACCGTTGCTTTAGCCTCCTTTCATCAACCAGGGGAGACCTCACATGCGCAAATTGATCCTGATATCCGCTTTCGTGCTGGCTTCCGTGTCGGCTCAGGCCGGCGAGAGCCGCAACATGACGCTGGCCGCCAACGACGAGACCAAGGCGGTGGAGACCGCCAAGCCGGAAGACACCAAGGTTCAGCCGACCAACGCCCAGGACACCAAGGCCCAGGACACCACCGCGCAGCCAACCAGCGCTGACGTGAAGGCGGACGCCGCCAAGCCGGAAGGCACCAAGCACCACGCCGACAGGCAGCCTAAATACCATGTCCGGGGCTATGAGGCCGACGAGGCCAAGGCGCGCCGGATCGCCGCTCGCTACGGCGTCTACTGGTAGTCGCTTTAGGTATCTGCGAAACGTGTCTCTTACCGTCATGGCCGGGCATAGCCGTCCGAAGGACGGCGTCGCTTCCGCTCGCCTATGCCCGGCCATCCACGTCTCTTGTGCGGATAGTAAAGACGTGGATACCCGGCATCGCAGACAAGTTTACGCAGTCTGCGCAAGGCAGACTGCAATGGCCGGGCATGACGAGCGAGATGCCAGAGCTCGGTTCCGATCGCTTTCGCCGGAAAATTTCTTACCTTGCCTGTCGGCTCCGGGCATACTCGTTCGTCCTCAGAGACAACGGAGATGCCGCAACCCATGCTGTACGCCATCCTTTGCTACCACGACGAGGACTTCAGTCGGCTCCTGGACCAAGGAACAGGACGCCGCGGTCATGGACAAGCTCGCCGTCGTGCAGGACAAGCTGACCAAGCAGGGCCGGCTCGGCCCGGTGGCGCGGCTGTTGCCGACGACGTCGGCGACGACCCTGCGCAAGGACGACCCGCCGCTCGTGCTCGACGGCCCCTTTGCCGAGACCAAGGAGCAGTTGCTCGGCTTCTACGTCGTCGACTGCAAGAACCTCGACGAGGCGCTCGACGTCGCCCGCGATCTCGGCGCGGCCAATCCCGGCGGCGCCTACGAGATCCGCCCGGTCGGGCTCTTCAACGCCCGGGAGTGTCGGCGACGTGACCGACACCGCCTGGATCGACGCCGCGCTGACCTCGGCGCGTCCCCAGGCGGTCGGCGCGCTGCTGCGCTATTTCCGCAATCTCGACACCGCCGAGGAAGCGTTCCAGAACGCCTGCCTGCGCGCGCTGAAAAGCTGGCCGCAGAACGGCCCGCCGCGCGATCCCGCCGCCTGGCTGATCATGGTCGGGCGCAATGTCGCGATCGACGACATCAGGCGCGGCCGCAAGCAGGAGCCGCTGCCCGAGGACGATCAGGCGATCTCC
Source organism: uncultured Alphaproteobacteria bacterium (assembly GCA_963738765.1). Lineage (GTDB taxonomy): Bacteria > Pseudomonadota > Alphaproteobacteria > Rhizobiales > Xanthobacteraceae > Bradyrhizobium. Next base: position 622,460 of record CAVTYA010000027.1, read on the forward strand.
GACTCTCGACGACGCCGAGGACGCGCTGGCCGAGCGGCTCGACGGCTCGCATTATCGCGACGACATCCTGCGGCTGCTGTTCATCTGCTGCCATCCGGATCTGCCGGCGACGCAGCAGATCGCGCTGGCGCTGCGCATCGTCTCCGGCCTGACGGTGAAGCAGATCGCGCGCGCCTTCCTGGTTTCGGAAGCCGCGATGGAGCAGCGCATCACCCGCGCCAAGGCCCGCGTCGCCGACGCCGACGTGCCGTTCGAGACGCCGGGCGCGGTCGAGCGCAGCGAGCGGCTCGTCGGCGGTCGCCGCGATGATCTATCTGATCTTCAACGAGGGCTATTCGGCGAGCGGCGATACCGCCGAGATCCGCGCGCCGCTGTGCGAGGAGGCGATCCGGCTGGCGCGGCTGTTGCTGCGGCTGTTCCAGAGCGAGCCCGAGATCATGGGGCTGACGGCGCTGTTGCTGCTGCAGCATGCGCGCGCCGCGGCGCGGTTCGATGCCGATGGCGCGATGATCCTGCTCGACGACCAGGACCGCAGCCTGTGGAACCAGAAGATGATCGCCGAGGGGCTGGCGCTGATCGACAAGGCGATGCGCCATCGCCGCAGCGGGCCCTATCAGGTCCAGGCCGCGATCGCGGCCCTGCACGCCCGCGCCGCAAAGCCCGAGGATACCGACTGGACCCAGATCGATCTGCTCTATGGCGCGCTGGAGCTCATGCAGCCGTCGCCGGTGGTGACGCTCAACCGCGCGGTCGCGGTCTCCAAGGTGCGGGGGCCGGAGGCGGCGCTGGAGATGATCGAGCCGCTGGCGCCGCGGCTGTCGAACTATTTCCATTTCTTCGGCGTGCGCGGCGCGTTCCTGATGCAGCTCGGCCGCAACGACGAAGCCCGCGTCGCCTTCGACCGCGCCATCGCGCTCGCCAATACGTCGGCCGAAGCCGCCCACATCCGCATGCATCTCGACCGCCTGATGCGCGACAGCCAGCCGCGCGGCAAGAAGGCGGGGAAGTAACCGTCCTCGTGTCCCGGACGCGGTGCAGCGCCTCTTCGGCGGTGCGCCGCAGAGCCGGGACCCACGCTTGCTGCCGCGGCCAATGGAGCCCGGATCAGCAGCGAATCACGCCGCGAGCGCGGCGCGCTGCGCAGCATCCGGGGCACCTCCCCGCAGTACGCTTAAAATAATTCACCTCCCCTGTCGGATTTCGCTCCGCCCATTCGTCCTAGTGGGCAGACCAACACAATCCTTCACGGAGCGAGCCATGTCCGATATTGCCGAGACCGTGCCGGTCTCGAAATCCGCGCGCCGGCTGGGCCGCATCCTCAGCGGCCTGGTGATCGTGTTCCTGCTGTTCGACGGCGCCATCAAGCTGGTGCCATGGCCGGTCGTCACGGATACGATGGACAAGATGGGCTATGGGTCGAGCGAAACGCCTGGCGCGCAGCCTTGGGATCATCACCGTCGTCTGCACCGTGCTTTATTCGATACCGCCGACCTCGATCCTCGGCGCCATCCTGCTGACCGGCTATCTCGGCGGCGCGATGGCTTCGCATCTGCGGATCGGCAGCCCGCTGTTCAGCCACACCCTGTTCGGGCTTTATCTCGGCCTGATGGTATGGGGTGGGTTGTGGTTGCGCGACCGCAAGCTGCGCTCGCTGCTGCCGTTTCACCGCTAAGCTGTTTCATCGATCATTCAACGCCACGGAGCCCGTCATGTTCGAAGTCATTGCCATCATCGCCATCATCATCGCGATTGCGATCGCCGTCGTCCTGCTGCTTGCGCGACCAAGCCCAACAGCTTCGCCGTGCAGCGCGCGATCAGCATCAAGGCGCCGGCGGAAAGGATATTTCCGCTTGATCAATGATTTTCATCAGTGGGTTGCCTGGTCACCCTACGAGAACAAGGATCCCGCGATGAAGCGCACCTATAGCGGCGCCGAAAGCGGCACGGGCGCGGTCTATGCGTGGGACGGCAACAGCAATGTCGGTTCCGGCCGGATGGAAATCCTCGACGCATCGGTGCCGTCGAAAATCGTCATCAAGCTCGATTTCTTCAAGCCGTTCGAGGGCCACAACACCGCCGAGTTCACAATGCTGCCGCAGGGCGATGCCACCAATCTGGTTTGGGTCATGCATGGTCCCGCCGTCTTCATGTCCAAGGTGATGCAGGTGTTCATGAACCTGGACAAGATGATCGGCAAGGATTTCGAAGCCGGTCTCGCCAATCTGAAGAAGCTGACCGAGAAATAATCCGAAGTTCAAGAGCGCCGGTTCGCCGGCAAACTGCAGCGAGGAGCCAACGATGCATCAATCCCTACCTGTTCTACGACAGCAATTGCGAAGCGGCGTTCAAGTTCTACGAGAAGATGCTGGGCGGCAAGATCGAGGTGCTGCTGCGAAATGAAGACGGCCCGCCCGAGATGGGCTCGCCGCCGGAGCGCAAGCACAAGATCATGCACGCGCGGATGTCGATCGACGATCAGGTGCTGATGGCGTCGGACGCGCCGCCCGATCATTTCCACAAGCCGCAGGGCTTTTCGGTGTCGCTGACGGTCGACGATCCCGCCGAGGCCGAGCGCAAGTTCAAGGCGCTGTCGGAAGGCGGCAGCGTCAACATGCCGTTCAGCAAGACCTTCTTCTCCAAGGGCTTTGGCATGTGCAGCGACCAGTTCGGCATTCCCTGGATGGTGAATTGCCCGCTGGAAGGCATGTGAAGCAGCTGCGGTGAACTGTAGGGTGGGCAAAGCGAAGCGTGCCCACCATTTCAAGCGCGACAAAGAGGGTGGGCACGGCGCCAAGTGCGCCTTTGCCCACCCTACGAAACTACCTGCACCTCGGATAGATCGCCGCGAGTTCGCGGCCGCGCAGCAGCAACAGCCGCGACGTCAAACCGCCGCGGCGGCTGATCCAGCCGCGCACCGGTGCTGGATAGGCCGCAAGCACCTCGCGCGAGGCTTCCGGCTCGGCATATAGCCGGCCGCGGCGGTCGATCGACCGCGCGGCATGAAATCCGAGCACCGCGCGCCGCGTCACGCAGATGCGATCGTCCGGCACGACGGACAGCACCAGCGTGCAGGCCGACAGGCACGGGCCGTCGATCACCACGCGCTCGCCGGAGGCCCGCACCTGCTCGAACAGGTCGAGAAACGGGCCGACCTGTCCGCCCGGACTTGCAAGAATGCGCAACTCGGCCCGGGTGGGCGAGACCGCCGCGCACAGCGCCGCGACAACAATGGCCAACGTGATGATCGCCCTTCGCATCAGCGGCTCCTTCGCGTCTCGTGATCTCCTGAGTTAATCAGGCTTCGCGCGCACGACAAGGCCCGGTCAGTCGCTCGCACCGGAAACCCCGGCCTCGGCAAACGTCGCCATCCCGGCGTGGCAGGCAAGCGCCGCACGCGCCAGCAGGATCGCAACGCCGGCGCCGGAGGCCTCGCCAAGCCGCATGTCGAGATCAAGCAGCGGGGTGAGCTTGAGTTCGCGCAGCAGATCGCGGTGGGCGGATTCGGCGGAAACGTGCCCGGCGCGGCAATGATCCAGCGCGCTTTGCTCGAGCCGCGCCAGCGGCAGCACCGCGGCGGTCGCCACAAACCCGTCGAGCAGCACAGGGATATGGTGGTGCCGCGCCGCAAGCACCGCACCTGCGATCGCAGCCAGCTCGCGGCCGCCGAGCGCGGCCGCTACGCGCAACGGATCGCCGAGAATGGCGCGATGAAACTCCAGCGCCGCGTCGATTGCCGCGCGCTTGCGCAATAGCCCGCCATCGTCGACGCCGGTGCCGCGGCCGGCCCAGCGCGCACCGCCGCCGCCGAGCAGCGCCGCGCACAGCATCGCCGCCGTCGTGGTATTGGCGATCCCCATCTCGCCGACGGCGAGCAGGTCGCAGTCGCCGGGCACGGTGCGATAGCCGATATCGACCGCAGCGAGAAATTCATCCGAATCCATCGCGGCGGCCGCCGTGAAATCGCGCGTCGGCCGGTCGAGCTCGATCGGCACCACCCGCAGTTCGGCGCCGGCCTGTTTTGCGATCTGGTTGATGGCCGCACCGCCTGAGGCAAAATTCGCCACCATCTGTCCGGTGACCGCCTGCGGGTAAGCCGAGACGCCGCGGTCGGCGACGCCGTGATTGCCGGCAAAGACCGCGATCGTGACGCGCGCGAGCTGCGGCATTTCGCGGCCCTGCCACCGCGCCAGCCAGATCGCCAGTTCTTCGAGGCGGCCGAGGCTTCCCGGCGGCTTTGTGAGATTTTGCTGCCGCAGCGCAGCCACTTCGGAGAATCGCGTATGGCCCGGGGGCAGGTCGCGACAGAAGGCGCGGATGTCGTCTAGACTGTCGAACTGCATGCGATTCCCTGAACATGTCGAGCGGAAAGCACGCTAAAACAATTCTCCGGGCACCACCATGAATGAATGGCTCGACGATTTCAAAACCGCGGTCGGTTTCCTGACCCGGCTGCCGATGCCGCATCCGGACGGCGCGATGCCGCCGAATTTCGTGCGCGCGCAGCGAATGTTTCCGGTGGTCGGCGCCCTGATCGGCGCCGCTGTCGGCTTGCTTTGTCTCGGCCTGCGCTACTTTGGCGTGCCTGATCTGGCCGCGGCCGCCCTGGCGCTCGGCGCCGGTGCAATCCTGACCGGCGCGCTGCATGAGGATGGGCTGGCCGACGTCGCCGACGGCTTTGGCGGCGGCCGCGATATCTCCGCGAAACTGGAGATCATGCGCGACAGCCGGCTCGGCACCTATGGCGCGCTGATCCTGCTGGTGAGCTTTGCAGCGAAACTTTCCGCGCTGGCCGCGATTCCGGACAATGAGGTCGTGCAAAGCCTGATATCAGCGCATGCGCTGGCGCGCGGCGTGTTGCCGTGGATGGCGATGAGCCTGCCCTATGCGCGCAAAGACGGGCTCGCCGCCAGTGCCGGCCGGCCCGATACGGCGACCGCAGCGATCGCTGCGGCGCTGGCGTTCGCAATCGCGCTGCTGTTGCTGCCGTGGATGAGCGCGCTGGGCGCAGCACTGGTGGCTGGATTGAGTGGGCTCGGCATGGCGCGGCTGGCGCAAAAGCAAATCGGCGGCCAGACCGGCGATGTGCTTGGCGGCGCCGAGCAGATCGCCGAGACCGCGATCCTCGTGCTGCTCGCCGCGCGGCTGACGTAGTCAAGAGATGGGCGCTGGAAACAAATCTCTGGCTGATCCGGCACGCGCCGGTCGATGGTCCCCGCGGCGTCATTCACGGCGCGGATGCACCGGCCGATCTCAGCGACGCGGCGGCCTTTGCCGCGCTCAAAACCAAATTACCGCCGGACGCGTTTGCCGTCTGCAGCCCGGCGCGCCGGACGCGGGAAACCGCGCGTGCGCTGGGACTCGATGCAATCGAGAACGCGGCCTTTGGCGAACAGGATTTTGGCGCATGGACCGGACGGCGGCACAACGATCTCGTGGCCGAACTCGGCGAGGCCTATCACGCATTCTGGAAATCGCCGGCCGGCAACCGGCCGCCCGGCGGTGAAAGCTTCGCCGACCAGATCGCGCGCGCGCGGGCAGGGCTTGCGCACATGCCCGCAGGCGACGCGGTGCTGGTGGTGCATTCCGGCACCATCCGCGCCGTGCTCGCGCTTGCGCTCGACCTTGCGCCCGATCATGCGCTGCGGTTTGTGATCGATCCGCTGTCGCTGACCCGGATCGATCGCCTCGATGGCGGCTGGCGCGTCGTCGCGGTCAATGGGCGCAGCTGGATTTGACGCTAAAGCGGGATGAAATTAAGTTCGATAACCTGAGTTTTGGAGATAGTTGGCGCACTCTTCGGGCGTGAAGGCTTGGAGAGCTTCGGCGATTGCAGCGCAGACTGCGTCGACGGTTCGGGCCGCAGCCCTTCTGAGCAGATGCTTGAGCTTGGCAAAGACCTGTTCGATGGGGTTCAGGTCGGGTGAGTATTTGGGCAGAAAGAAGAGCTTGGCGCCGACCGAGCGAATGAGCTGACGCACGGCTTTGCCTTTGTGGCTGCCGAGATTGTCCATGACAACGATGTCGCCGGGACGAAGCGTTGGCAGAAGGACCTTCGCCACATAGGTCCGAAAACTCTCGCCATCGATCGGCCCCTCGATGAACCACGGCGCATCGATCCGGTCATGTCGCAGTGCTGCGAGGAAGGTCATGGTCTTCCAACGGCCGTGTGGCACCTTGGCGGTCAGCCTGTGACCGCGTGACGCCCATCCCCGTAAGGGAGCCATATCGGTCCTGGTCCAGGTCTCGTCGATGAAGACCAGCCGCTCAGGTTCGACGCGGTCTTGATACTTTGTCCACTGGGCGCGCCGCCGCGCCACGTCGGGACGGTCGCGTTCGCCAGCCGCCACGCTTTTTTTTGAAGCTGAGCTTCTCGGCATGGACGAACTCCCACACCGAGCGGTAATCGACCTTCAATCCACGCCCGGCAAGCTCGGCAACCAGCCCGCGCAAGGTGAAATCGCCGGCTCTGATCCGCTGCGATAGCCAGGCCGCGTGCTCGCCCGAAATCGCCTTCGGTTTGTGACCGCCCATCTGGCCGGGAGCGACGCTGCCGGTCTCATCGACCCGCTGCATCCAGCCAATTGCCGTGCTGATCGCGACCCCAAACTGCTTGGCTGCCTGATTGCGGGACATACCGCCCTCAATCGCTGCCACAACACGCTTGCGAAGATCCAGAGAGTAAGGCTTGCCCATCCATGCTGGCCTCCCTCCCAGCCAGCATGGTGAATCAGAAACCGACTGATTTGGGAATCCCAAATCGATTCAAGCTAAACTCATCCCGCTTTAGCCGTTTCGCCGCTCGCCGCGCAGCGTCGGCAGGCCGATGCCGGCGGCGTCGAAACCGCCATCGACGGCGAGGATCTGCCCAGTGATGTAGCTCGAACGATCGCTGCACAAGAAGAACACCGCTTCCGCCAGTTCTTCCTCGAGGCCGTAGCGGTTGAGCGGTATCGCGTCGTGATAGTCGGCGCGGATTTCCGGCGTGTGGACGGCTTTGGCCATCGCGGTCTCGACCGGGCCGGGCGCAACGCCGTTGACGCGGATGCCGAGCGAAGCCAGTTCGACCGCGAGCTGCTTGGTCAGATGCGCAAGACCGGCCTTGCTGGTGCCGTACGCCGAACGCAGCGTCGATGCGCGCACCGCCGAGATCGAGGTGATGTTGACCACCGCGCCGCCGCCATGCTCGCGCATCAGGGGGGCGGCCGCCTTGGTGCAGATGAACGGCCCGGTGAGATTGACCGCAAGGATCCGGTTCCAGTCCTCATCCGATGTCTCCAGCAACGGCGCGAACACCGCAACGCCGGCATTGTTGACCAGCGCGTCGAGCCGGCCGAAGCGCTGGCTGACCGTGGCCATTGCGCTGGTCACCGCAACGGCGTCGCTGACGTCGCAATGCAGCGTCAGCGTATTATCCGGTTTGGCCAGCGCTGCGACCGCGCCGCGCAGCAACTCGCCTTCGATGTCCAATAGCGCCACGCGCCAGTCCTCGGCGAGAAACCGTTTGGCGGTCGCAAGCCCGATGCCGCGCGCGGCGCCGGTCACGAGTGCGACTTTTTGTGGGGCAGGGGCCATGGGTAATTCCGTTTGTGATGGACGAATTGGGGCTCCTATAGCCCATGCAATGCATCGTGTCCCGGACGCGGTGCAGCGTTCTTTACGCTGCTCCGCAGAGCCGGGACCCATCTTGCCACACGTTGTGGACCCCGGATCAGCAGCGCACCGCTTGCGCGCTGCGCAGCATCCGGGGCACGCTGCGAGCACCAGCCGCGCGTAGCTTCGGTAACTGAAAGGACGAAATCCGATGATCGTCAGGGACATCAGAGACAGCAACCCGGAACATTGGCGGCCGGGCGTCGAAACCCGCATGCTGGTCTCGGCCGCGCGCGGCGCGGCGCAACTCTGCATCTTCGAGCAATGGGTCGCGCCCGGCGCCGGCGCGCCGACCCATTCGCATCCGGTCGAGGAGGTGCTGACCGTGCGCGAGGGCGAAGCCGAAATGTGGATCGGCGAAGACCGCGCCGTCCTGACCTCAGGCCAATCGCTGCTCGTGCCGGCCGGCCGCTTGCACGGTTTTCGCAACTCCGGCACCGCGACGCTGCACGTCCACGCCGTGCTGGCCTCGCCGGTGTTCGAGATGATGACGGAAGGGGCGGCGGAGATGACGCGAAGGTGGGGCGCCTGATCTCAGGCCCTGTTCGCCGCCTTCTTCGCCATCACCTTCAGATACGCCGCCTGCAACCGCTCGCCGACGCTCGGCCCCGTCTTCTTTCGCCGCTTGATGCCGAGATGGGTCTCGCGCAACTCGTCCATGAACTCCGCCCACATCTTCGGGCCGCCTTCGCTGAGCAGCCTGGCGCGGATGCCGAGTTCCTCGGTGACGGGCAGGTATTTGTAACCCCAGGCCGACATCTGCGCCAGGATCGGCAACAGCTCGATGCCCTGTTCGGTCAGCGAGTAGATTCCCTTCTGCTTGTGGCTCGGATCGTCCTCGCGCGTGATGATGCCCTGTTCGAGCAGCGTCTTCAGCCGGTCGGCCAGGATATTGGAGGAGATGCCTTCGTTGGATTTGGTCAATAGCTCGCGAAAATGCCGGCGGTTGCCGAACATCATGTCGCGGATCACGAGCAGGCTCCATTTATCGCCGACCACCTCCAGCGTGAGGTTGATCGCGCAGCCGGAACGCTCGGGCTCGGTCATCGGCGGTATCCAGACATGCGGCGAAAACGCCATCAAAAAACTGCTTGCAATATTGCATCGGTTATCTCAGGATACAACTAGTTGCAAATTGCAAGCAGTTTGAGGAGGTCCCATGTCGTTGACGCTGCATTTCCATCCGCTGTCGTCGTTCTGCTGGAAGGCGCTGGTCGCGCTCTATGAGAACGAGACGCCGTTCACCGCCAATTCGGTCGATCTCCGCAATCCGGCCGAGCGCGCGGCGCTGCTGAAATTGTCGCCGATCGGAAAATTTCCGGTGCTGCGCGACGACGCGCGGGACCAGACCGTTCCGGAGTCCAGCGTCATCATCGAATATCTCGACCAGCATTATCCGGGCCGGACAAAGTTCATCCCTGATGATCGCGGAACTGGCTCTGCAGACGCGGCTGCGCGACCGCTTCTACGATCTCTATGTGCATCTGCAGATGCAGAAGGTCATGGGTGACCGGCTTCGCCCCGCCGACAAGCGGGATCCGCATGGCGTCGAGGTGGCGCGGGCGCAGTTGCGGACCTCCTATGGCATGATCGAACAGCAGATGTCGGCCGGCGGCTGGGCGATGGGCGATGATTTCGGCATCGCCGACTGCGCGGCGCTGCCGGCGCTGTTCTACGGCAGCATGGCGGAGCCGTTCGGCGGCGATAACAAAAACGTGACGGCTTATCTCGAACGTTTGAAGGCGCGGCCCTCGGTCGCGCGGGTGATGAAGGAGGCCGAGCCCTATTTCAGCATGGTGCCGAAATAGGGCCATTAAAATTTTCGGCTGCGTGTCGTTTTGGCATGATCTCGTTCGTCTGTCTGCAGATGGCGCCCCTATCAAGGCGACCACGGTTGGATATTCCCATGGAACGAAAAATAGCCGGTCATTGCGGACTTTCGAAATCGCGTCTCGGCCGCATGCACGACGTCATGGCAGGCCACGTCGAAAGCGGCGAGGTGCCCGGCCTGGTGACGCTGGTCAGCCGCCATGGCGAGATTCTTGCCGATGCGATCGGCAGCATCGCGATCGGCGGCCCGCCGATGCAGCGCGACACCATCTTTCGCATCACCTCGATGACCAAGCCGGTGACCGCGGTGGCCGCGATGATCCTGGTCGAGGAATGCAGATTGCGGCTCGACGATCCCGTCGATCAATGGCTGCCGGAACTGGCCGATCGCCAAGTGCTGCGCGCAATCGATGCGGCGGTCGACGACACCGTGCCGGCGCGGCGCGCGATCACGCTGCGCGATCTGCTGACGTTCCGGCTCGGGTCTCGGCATGATCCCGGTGTTTCCCGATCGCTACCCGATCCAGCAGGCGATTGCAGAAGCCGGCTTCGCGCCGGGGCCGGTATTTCCGGCGTTTCCGCCGGATGAATTGATGCGGCGCTATGGCAGCCTGCCATTGGTCTATCAGCCCGGCGAGCGCTGGCTCTACAATTCGGGCACCGAAATCCTCGGCGTGCTGATCGCGCGCGCCGCCGGGATCTCGTTTGGCAAATTTCCTGCATGAGCGCATCTTTGCGCCGCTCGGAATGCGGGACACCGCGTTCAGCGTTCCGCAATCAAACCTCGACCGGTTTGCGACGGTGTATACGCGCGATCGTGCGACCGGAGCGTTGAAAGCGTTCGACGACCCGGCCACCGGCAATTTCTCGAGCCCGCCGGCATTCGAGAACGGCAGCGCCGGTCTCGTCTCGACCGCCGACGATTTCAACGCCTTCGCGCAGATGATGTTGAACGGCGGCCGCCTCGGCAATGAAAACATCCTGTCGCGGCCGTCGGTCGAACTGATGACGACCGACCAGCTCACGGCGGAACAGAAACAGGGTTCGGAAATGCTCCTCGGCGACAACCGTGGTTGGGGCATGGGTCTTTCGGTTTTCACCAGGCGGGACGACCTCCACACCGTGCCGGGCCGGTTCGGCTGGGACGGCGGCTACGGAACCTCGTGGTATTCCGACCCCACGGAAAATCTCACCGGAATCCTGCTGACCCAGCGCATGATGGATTCGCCGCAGCCGCCCGCGTGTGTTCGGCGGATTTCTGGACGTGCGCCTATCAGGCGATCGACGATTGAGGCCCCTTGACGCCGCCGCCAGCCGGGTCAGACTGGACGGCAACCGAACTCTTGGAGCCGTACATGAAATTCTACATCACCGCGCTCGATACGTCCGGAACCGTCACGCTGAACCGCGACTCCGTACCCGCGGCGATCAAAAAGGCCGCCGAACTGATATCGGATGGGTGCTTGAACGTGGAAATCATCATGCCGGATGGCGCCGCCTATCGGTCCGGCGAATTTGAGCAGTTGAAAGAGCGGGTCGGAGCTTAGACCCAAGAGGCCTCCAGCCGAGGCGGGCGATGGGCCGGTGGCCTATCCTTCGAGACTGTGCGGCAATAGCGCGCTGCTCAGAATGAAGTACCTAGCCACATGGTCGGTTGCGTCGTGCAATCACCTCCAAAATAATTCCTCCGCACATGTCGGTGCTGCAAAACCCGGTTCGTCTTGTTGATGAGCACCGGCTGCATAGCCGGCCCGAGCAACAGCGATCAAACGGAGCGAGACGATGCGGTTCATGGTGATTGTGAAGGCCAGCAAGGATACGGAAGCCGGCGTGATGCCGAGCACGGAATTGCTGACCGCGATGGGCAAGTTCAACGAGGAAATGGCCAAGGCCGGCGTCATGGAGGCGGGCGAGGGGCTGCATCCGACGCTCGAAGGGCGCGCGGATCAAATATTCCGGCGGGCAGAGCACAGTGAGCCGCGGTCCGTTCGGCCTGACCGGCGATCTGGTCGCCGGCTTCTGGCTGATCAAGACCAAATCGCTGCGATGAAGCGATCGACTGGATGAAGCGCGCGCCGTTCGACGGCGGCGCCGAGATCGAAATCCGGCAGGTCTTTTCGCCGAGGATTTCGGCGAAGCGCTGACGCCGGAACTTCGCGAGCAGGAAGAACGTCTGCGCGCGCAGGCGGAAAGAAATAATTCTCTTCGTCATTCCGGGCCTGCGCCAAGTGGCGCATCCCGGAATGACGGGGGTGAGAGTTAACTCCATGTCTCCAACAGGAACACCCACCATGCGATTCATGATGCTGATGATCCCCCTGGGCTACGAGACCGCGGCGCCGGACGTCCATGCTCGACCCCGAGCGGATGGCCGCGATGATGAAATACAACGAGGCGCTCAAGGACGCCGGCGTGCTGATCACGCTCGACGGACTGCATCCGCCATCGATGGGCGCGCGGGTCTCGTTCGCCACCGGCAAGCCGATCGTGACCGACGGTCCCTTCACCGAAGTCCAAGGAAGTGCTCGGCGGCTACTGGATGATCGAGGTGAACTCGCGCGAGGAAGCGATCGCCTGGGCGAAGAAGTGCCCGGCTTCCGACGAACGAGATCATCGAAATCCGCCAGGTGCACGAGATGTCGGATTTCTCCGCGGACGTTGCAGCAGGTCGCGGCCGGATTCACCGAGATGCAGGGCAAGACGGCCCGCCGTTAATCTTTGTGAACGACTGCTCGGTCGAGGTCCTCAGCTAGTGACCTTTACCGCCGGCTCATGTAAAAGCCTTTCACATGAGCTGGCGCAAGGAAGAGCGCCGCGCCGAGCGCGGCTACCATCACGGCAATCTGAAAGAGGCGCTGCTGCAGGCGGCGCTCGGTCTGATCGCGCGAAAAGGGTGCGGCCGGATTTACCTTCGCCGATGCCGCGCGGATGGCCGGCGTCAGCCCCGCGGCGCCCTACCGGCATTTTCGCGACCGCGACGAGCTGCTCTCCAGCATCGCGCAGCGCGGCTTCGAGCAGTTCGAGGCGATCGCTGACGCAGGCCTGGGACGACGGCCGTCCCGACACCGTCACGGCGTTCGAGCGGGTCGGCAAGGCCTATCTCGCTTTCGCCCGCGAGGAGCCGGCGTTCTATTCGGCGATGTTCGAATCCGGCATCCCCGTCGACCTCAATCCGACGCTGATGGCCGCCAGCGAGCGGGCATTTCGCGATCATCCGCGCCGCCGCCGAGCGGCTCGCCGCGCTGGCGCCGCCCGGCATGCCGCGTCCGCCGGCGCTGATGATGGCGCTGCACATCTGGTCGATGTCGCATGGCGTCGCGTCGCTGTTCGGACGCGGCGATGCCGCGCGGCGCAAGCTGCCGATGTCGCCGGAAGATCTGTTGGAAGCCGAAGTGCTGATTTATCTGCGCGGTCTCGGTTTCCCGACCGACCAGCGGCCTGCGAAAGACGCGGCAGACCAGAAATCGTCAAGCCCGCCGCCCGTTCCGCCGGTCCCGCCGGGCGGCCCTTGGGGCAAGCCGAAATAAAATTGCGCAAATAATTAGGCCGGCCCCATTGGCGCCCGGCTTGACAAAACCGCTGGATGGTTTAGGTATGTAAATGTTATTTACATTCACAACGGCGTGATGCCGTCATGGAGAGGGAAATGGCCTACACCGCAGATGTCAATCGATGGCGCGGCCCCGAGGAAGAACCGTACCGCCCGCATATGCTTGATAGCCCCTGGCATCCCGGCTGGATCGCCGTGACCATTCTCGGCTTCATCATCTGGTGGCCGATCGGACTCGCCCTTCTCTTTTTCACACTCGGGAGCAGAAAAATGGGTTGCTGGAGTCACCAGGATCGCTGGGCGAACAAGATGGAGCGGATGCAGTACAAGATGGAGCGGATGCGCGGCCGCATGGAACGCCGCGGCTTTCCGTTCGGCGGCTTCGGTCCGCCCTCGAGCGGCAACCGCGCCTTCGACGAATACCGCATCGAAACGCTGAAGCGTCTCGAAGAAGAGCAGGTCGAATTCCGCGACTTCCTCGACCGCCTGCGCCACGCCAAGGACAAGGAAGAGTTCGACGCCTTCATGGCGCAGCACAAGCAGCGCCCGACCCCGCCGAACGATCAGCCGCAGGGCTAAGGCTCACCTCGGGGCTAACAGTTCAGCCTCAGGCGTAATGCCCCCATGACGCCCGATGGCGACACAACCGCCCGTTTGCGAGAGCAGACGGGCGGTTTGCTTTTGCGCCGGCGCGGCGCTTGTTGGATTTGGTCGGAAGTGTTGCCGCCTCACGCCCGATCGCATCGCTCGCGAGGCGCTGATCGTAGGCTACTTCCGCTTTCGGCGGCATAGCGAACATCGCCGGACTTGTCGCTGGCTCGACGCGGTCGCGAATGACCCAGGCTGTGTGAAAACCTGGTCGATGCTATGATTCTCTTGCTGAATTGGCGGGGGAAGTAATGCAGGGTTTCGTTCAAGGGGCGGATCGCCAGCAGACGACGCTGTTGCCGGAATGCCTCGATGATTGGGTCGACGAGGGCAATTCTATTCGCGCGGTCGATGTGTTCGTGGATGCGTTGGAACTGCGCGACCTCGGGTTCGATGGCGTTGATCCTGCAGCGACCGGCCGGCCGGCGTACCATCCTTCGCCGATGCTCAAGCTTTACATTTACGGCTATCTCAACCGGGTGCAATCGAGCCGGCGGCTGGAGCGCGAGGCCGGCCGCAATCTCGAGGTGATGTGGCTGACCGGACGGCTCGCGCCGGATCACAAAACCATCGCCGACTTCCGCAAGGACAATGGCGCTGCGATCAAGAAGGTTTGCGCGCAATTCGTCGAGTTGTGCCGCAAGATGGGCCTGCTGACGAAGGCCAGCGTTGCCATCGACGGCAGCAAGTTTAAGGCCGTGAACAGTCGCGACAACAACTTCACGCAAGGCAAGATCCAGCGCCGTCAGAAGCAGATCGAAGAGAGCGTGGCGCGCTACATGAGTCAACTGGACACCGCCGACCGCCAGACTGCCGCAGGAGAAGAGCCGTCAGAAACGGTGCTGCTGACCAAGACGCGGCTTAGGGAAAAGCTGGCGAAGCTCGAAGAAGAAGTGAAACGGCTGGCCGCGATTGAAAAGGCATTGCTCGCCTCGCCCGACAAGCAGATATCGCTGACCGATCCCGATTGCCGCTCGATGGCAACGAGTGGGCGCGGCTCCGGCATGGTCGCCTACAACGTACAAAGTGCGGTCGACACCACGAACCATCTGATTGTCGCGCACGAGGTCACCAACGTCGGCACCGATAGATCGCAACTGGCGACGATGGCGCAGGCGGCGAAAGCCGCGCTGCGCAGCGATCATTTGGACGTCGTTGCGGATCGGGGCTACTTTAAAGGTGAGGAACTTCTGGCATGCGAACAGGCTGGGGTCGCGGTCACGCTACCCAAGCCGCAAACCTCGGGAGCCAAGTCGGCAGGCCGCTTTGGGAAGCCTGATTTTGTCTATTTGGCCAAGGACGATGTCTATCGCTGCCCGGCGGGCGAGAAGCTGGCGCACCACTTCACCGCTGATGAAGATGGCCAGAAAATGCGGATTTACTTGACGAAGGCGTGCCGCACATGCCCGTTCAAGGATCAGTGCACAACGTCCAACGAACGCCGCATCAAACGCTGGGAACACGAACACGTCGTCGAGGCCGCGCAGACGCGGCTCGATCAGAACCCGCAAGCCATGCGTGTGCGCCGCGAAACCGTCGAGCATCCGTTCGCCACACTGAAGATGCGGATGGGCGCAACACACTTTCTAATGAAGCGGTTGCCCAATGTCGCGACCGAAATGGCGCTGAACGTACTCGCCTACAACCTCACGCGCGTAATGAACATCGTCGGCATCAAGCCGCTCCTGGCGGCAATCCGAGCGTAAAGAGCTCGTGCTGATATGCGTATCGTGTGACCGTTCAGGTCGCTCAGCGTGGCCCGAACTCGCGCCCGGGTTGACTCCGGACTCGATCAAGCAAAAATATGCTCAGACCGTCGTGTCGACGCGGATCGTCCCCGGTTGCGTGATGCTTTTGGGGGGAGGAAAAACGTTTTTACACAGTCTGGACCCGAAGCGGACATCGCACCGAGGCTCATCGATGCTGGTGACCCATTTCGCCCGAAAGGCGGCTATACCTCACTGCACGCACCCCATTGCGCGAACCCCAAGTTCCTGATTTGGTTAATTGCAAAGCCGGATAGCTTGGTCCTCGACATAGGGCGAAGGCAATGGGACGGCGTGACTTCAGTCGGCCGATTTTGGCGGCAATCGCGTGCTCTGTTCTTACCATATGGGCAACGGCTGTTTCGGCCGCAGAGCCACGTCGCGTCCTGATAATCCATGCGTTTGGTCATGCCTACTCCCCCTGGAGCGATATGGCCGGAAGTTTTCGTGTTGAACTCCTCAAGAAGTCCAAAGAACCAATCGATCTTTACGAGGTATCGCTCGACACAGCACGAGCGCAAAGCCGCCAAGATGAAGCACCATTTGTCGAATATATCCGCGCACTTCTTGCGGGTCGCAAGGTTGATTTGATTGTACCGATTGGCGCGCCATCAGCGTTTTTCGTGCAGCGCAACCGCCAACTTCTGTTTCCTGACACACCCATGCTTATCGTGGGAGCAGCTCGGCGGCGCATCTCCGATAACTCTCTTGCGGAGAATGACGCTGTCGTTCTCTCTGATCTCGACCTGACCGAGTACTTTGCGAGCATCTTGAAACTCCTACCGCAGACGACTGATGTCGCAGTCGTTGTCGGCAATTCTCCGGTTGAACGGTACTGGACCTCGGAGCTGGCCCGCGCCTTTCAACCCTTTACTGATCGAGTGAAGATCGAATGGTTCAACGATCTGACATTTGACGCGATGTTACAACGCGCCGCGGCGATGCCACCGACCACAGCGATTCTTTGGTTCCTGCTTTCCGAGGACGCGGCGGGTATTCCCTATTTGGAAGAGCCCGCGCTCGACGCCATGCGCGAAGTCGCATCCGTGCCCATCTTTGGAACAGGTGATTATCAGATGGGTCGTGGTATCGTCGGAGGCGCCTTGTTGCCGACACAAAAACTAGGGGCGCTTGGTGCCGATGCGGCGCTTCGTATTCTAAACGGCGAGAAAGCATCAGCCGTCAAAACGCCCGACGTTGTTCTCAACTCGACCGCATATGACTGGCGTGAATTGAGGCGTTGGAAGATCAGCAAAAATCAGCTTCCGCCCAATAGCATCGTGCTATTTCGCGAGCCCACCGCGTGGGAGCAATATCGCTGGCAAATTGCACTAGCTTGCGCACTGATCCTGCTTCAAGGCGCTTTGATCGCAGGGCTCCTCTATGAACGTCGCCGCCGAGGGTTTGCCGAAGTGCAAGCGAGCCGACGTTCAGCGGAGCTTGCACATGTCAATCGCTTCTCGATGGCGGGTGAGTTAACCACTTCAATTGCCCACGAAATCAATCAGCCGCTTGGGGCAATGCAAGCGAATACCGAGACGGCGCAATTGATATTGGACTCGCCAGCGCCAGACTTGAAGGAAGTCAGGGAAATCTTGTCGGACATCCATCGAGATAACAAACGCGCCGGCGAAGTCATTTTTCGTTTGCGGAGCCTGCTGAAGAAAGCTCCTTTTGAACTAAAGGGTCTTGACCTAAACGATCTCGCTGGTGAGACAGTTGATTTGCTTTCACGTGTTGCTGCTGCTCGTAAAGTCAAGGTCGACAGCCTCCTTACCGGAGATTCGCTCCCCATCAAGGGTGACCGCATTCAACTTCAACAGGTCATCATCAACTTGGCGATAAACGCGATGGATGCGATGTCGGAAGTCCCAACCGGTGAGCGCACGGTGAGCATCAGCGCCGCGCGAAAAGACGCCTTCGCGCAGATCTCTGTGTCTGATGTCGGTCCCGGCATACCGCCCGAAAAACTAAAGGAAGTGTTTGAACCGTTCTTCACGACTAAACTCCAGGGCATGGGGATGGGCTTGTCAATTGCCCGGACCATTGTCGAGGCTCACGGTGGCCAGTTGCTGGCGGAAAACAAGGCGAGCGGCGGTGCCACGTTTCACGTCAGGGTACCGCTGCTTTCGTAGCCAAGGGAGTGCGCTGAACAAAGCATCCCAAGAGATAGTTTCGGATCTAGGGGATTGCCAATGCCCAAACTCATTCACGTCGTTGACGATGATAGTTCATTCCGCACTGCAATTCAGCGCCGGTTGCTAAAGGCCGGGTACGAAGTGGAGATATACGCGTCCGCCCAAGACCTTCTCGATCGGCGACCAGACGAGAGGAGGACAAGTTGCATTCTTCTTGATATCCGCGTCCCCGATTTGAGTGGTCCGGAATTGCAGCAACGCTTGAAGGACCTTGGCTCTACACTGCCGATTGTCTTTCTATCCGGCCATGCAGACCTGCAGACGACTGTGCAGACGATAAAGGCAGGCGCTGACGACGTTTTGAGTAAGCCGGTAGACTCCGAGAGGCTGTTGAAAGCCATAGAGGATGCGATAACGCGCCATGAAGGTTTGCGGAAGCAGCAGGCCACACTGGACGCTTACTGAACCCTGCTTGCGACCCTCACTCCGCGTGAACGACAGGTCTTTGAGCTAGTGGTACGCGGTAATCTGAATAAGTAGATTGCCCACGAATTAGGTTCGACAGAACGCACCATCAAGGCGCACCGCCAAAGGGTCACTGAGAAAATGCAGGTGCAATCCTTGGCTCAGTTGGTGTCGATTGCCGAACGACTGGGTATGTTGCTTCACACCGATGGTGGCACAGCACCAACCCGGTCTTAGAGCTTGGTCACGTTTCTATGTTGCGGACCGTCATGTATTCGCGGACCAGTGCTTCCATGATCAGATCGGTTTCGCGTTGCCTGGCTGCGCCAACGGCAAACGACCGTCCTTCCGAGGCTATGGCGGCTGGCTGTTTCGCTGTGGTCACATATGGATACTCGAGCCTCGTCGGAAGTGCGTTCAGCATTCTTGCGCCCCGCATAATCTGACCGCTTTGGATAGTCCCTAACGCACAACGTACGCGGTCCCCACACCTTCTCAATTGGACTTGGGGGCATTGTCCGTGAGGACAATACGGAATGATGATAATCGCAAAGGGACGGACGCCATGTCGGCTAATGGCACATCGCGTCATTTCGCTGCGCCGCTGAATTTGGTCGCTATCGGGGCTTAGCTGACATCGATCGAGCTGCAACAACCAAGCTCGAAGAGTGGGCGCGCCCTAAGGTGACCTTTCAATAGAATAGGACGGCCATGAACTGCCCGTTTGCGATGAGCAGACGAGGGCGTATATTGGAGCCGACGCTACCCGAGGCGGATGGCCATGATCCAGAATGCAATTGCACCGGTCGATCAGCTTTGGCGATCCGTTCGCCGTGAGGCCGAAACGGTCCGCGCCAGCGATCCGTTATTTGGCGTCTCCTTGTCGGCCGCCATCCTCGATCATTCCGGCCTCGGCAATGCGGTGGCCTATCAAATCGGGGAACGGCTCGGCAGACGAACGGATGAGCGCGAGCGGTTCGCGCGGGTCGCCCGTGACGCGCATCACGCCTCGCCCCATCTGGTCGAGGCGGCGAGCCGGGATCTGCAAAGCATTGCCGTTCACGATCCTGCGATGCGCGGACTGCTGCCGCCGCTGTTGAACTTCAAGGGATACGTCGCGCTGCAGGCCTGGCGCGTGTCGAACTGGCTTTGGCATCACGACCGCGCCGATCTCGCCTTATTGCTGCAAAGCCTGTCGTCCGACTCCCTTCAGGTGAGCATTCATCCTTCCGCTTCGATCGGAACGTCGGTATTTCTCGATCATGCAACGGACATCATCGTGGGCGCATTCGCCGTCATCGGCGACGAGGTGACGATCTATCAAAACGTCACCATTGGACGGAAGGATGCGCTTCCCGGCCGTGCCCCCAGGATCGGCCGCGGCGTATTGCTCAGCAGCGGGGCAACGATCCTCGGCGACGTCAGCATCGGTGACTTCGCCAAAATCGGCGCGGGTTCGGTCGTCACAAATGACGTGCCGCGCGGATGTACTGCGATCGGCGTGCCGGCGCGGCTCACCAATTGCCCCGAAGGCGTTTTAGCCTAGGCTGCCGGCGGGTTGGGTCATGGGTTCGTCTGCGAGTGACGCAGGCGGGCGGTTTGCCTTATGCGCCGGCGCGGCGCGGCCACCGCCCGATGGTGATGTGCGTCACGGTCCTGGGCGCGGAGACAAGCTAAATCGGGCTCAACCTCACATCCAAGGGAGCCCGCCATGACCGACCATGTTGAGCGCGAACCGACCAACGAAACGACCGAATTGACCGCGAACGAGATGGAGCGCGTCACGGGAGGCCTGCAGTTCATCTTTAAACTGGTGGCCGTGAAGACCGTCTCGTGGGCCCACGATGATGAGACCCCGCCGCCACCGCCGCCGCCGCAAAAGTGATGTGGTCGCCGGCAAAATCGAATTTCCCAGGTTCCCTCAATCTCAAATCGAAGGGAGGACGCGCCATGACCAAACTTGTTGAGCGCGAACCGGCGAACCAGACACGCGAACTGGCGGCGGACGAACTGGAATGTGTTTCGGGAGGCAAGCCTGCCGCGAAAGAAGCGCCTGGCGTCATGTTCCTCGCGTTTACCTTTAAACTGGTGGCGGTGAAGTAGTAAGCTGGCGGCGATATGATGGCGGAGCCCATTGTCGTGATGCCAGGACGCGTCTGCGGATCGTGCTCTCTGTGCTGCAAAGTATTGCGGATAGAAGAGCTCGATAAGCCGGCGGGCCGCTGGTGCTCGCATTGCACGGCTGGGCGCGACGGCTGCCACATCTACGATACCCGTCCACCCTCTTGCCGCTCGTTTCATTGCAGTTGGTTGATCAACCCCGAGCTTGGAGCCGAGTGGCGCCCCACCACGGCGAAGATGGTGCTGTATTACGAGCGTCCCGCAAAGCGCCTTGCGGTGCATGTTGATCCGGAGTTTCCATCTGCCTGGCAGGGCGAACCCTATTATCGCCAGCTCAAGGCATGGACCTGTGCGGCCATTGATTCAGCGCGCGCACCTTCGTCCGATGCCTGGTTGATGGCCCCGATTCTCGTGTACGTCAACGACAGGGCGATCGTCATGCTTCCGAACAGGGATATCGAGGTCGGCACCTTCACCCCCGGGAGCCAGCTCGTGGTCACCGAAAAAGCAACTGCTGCCGGCCCCGATTTTGATGCCTGCATCATGCCGTCGAGCGATGTCCCGCCAGCATAAGGCCGTTCACTTCATGCGAGGATTGAGCGTCGGGTCCATCGCGAACCGCTGTTCGAGAAAATCGATCATGACGCGGGTCTTTTGCGGCACAAAGCTGCGTGTGGGATAGATCGCGTGAATCGGCTCGGGTTTCGGTTCATAGCCGTGCAGCAACAGGGTGAGGCGGCCGGTATCGAGTTCGTCGGTGAAATGCCAGATCGGGGCATAGCCAATGCCAAGGCCTGACAATACGGCCTCGCGGAGGCCCTCCGAATTTCGCGTGCGAACCGGACCTTTGACGTCGACACCGACAGGTCCGTCGGGACCACCAAAATGCCAGGCGACGCCGGCGGTTGTTCCGGTGAAGGCGACTTCCCTGCGCCCTCTGTTTTCGAGGGACAAGGTTCTTGCAAGCCTCGGGCGAACTGCGCCGCGGGATCGCGGACTGGTGGCCGGGATTGGCGGGCCCGATCGAACCGCCCATGGAACCCGGTTCCGCCTCCCGTAACCGCCCGGCCAGCCTCGATTTCCCGCCGCCAAATTCCCCTTTGGTAACCTCGCATTAACCATGATTAGCGTCTGGTTAGGGACGTAATGACGCGCGAATAGCCCTCGTTTTGACACGTTGGCAGGGGAATCAGGACCCGGCTTTGGACGGGCCCCCCATGCGACACCAATGAGGCTCTCGCGCTGGCGCTCAACGCCGCGCCCGACGCGCGGCTGTGCAACCGGCAGCCATTTGCTCCCGGAGGATTTGGGACGGAGCATGATCCGGAAAAGCGGGGACCGGTTTTCCGAAAAGATCATGCTCAAACGGGAGATATTGCGTTGAGAGGATACCGCCTATGACGCCCGAGACGGTTCAGTCAGCATTACCGATGATCTCGAGCGATGTCTCGCTGATTACGCTGTTTATGCAGGCCGCATGGATCGTGAAAACGGTGATGCTGGGGCTGCTCGCCTGCTCGGTCTGGGTCTGGGCGATCGCAATCGACAAGATCATTTTGTACGGGCGCACCAAGCGCGCCATGGACCGCTTCGAACAGGCGTTCTGGTCCGGGCAATCGATCGAGGAGCTTTATCGTGCGCTCTCGGCCAAGCCGACGCAATCGATGGCGGCCTGTTTCGTCGCGGCGATGCGCGAATGGAAACGGTCGTTCGAAAGCCAGTCGCGGTCCTTTGCGGGCCTGCAGATGCGGATCGAGAAGGTCATGAACGTCTCGATCGCCCGCGAAGTCGAGCGGCTGGAACGGCGGCTGCTGGTGCTGGCGACCGTCGGCTCCGCCGGCCCCTTCGTCGGCCTGTTCGGCACCGTCTGGGGCATCATGTCGAGCTTCCAGTCGATCGCAGCCTCCAAAAACACCTCCTTGGCGGTGGTGGCGCCCGGCATCGCGGAAGCGCTGTTTGCCACCGCAATCGGCCTGATCGCCGCAATTCCGGCGACTATCTTCTACAATAAGTTCACTTCCGAGGTGAACCGGCAGGCCGCAGCGCCTGGAAGGTTTTGCCGATGAATTTTCAGCGATCCTGTCGCGCCAGATCGACGAGCGGGCGTGATGAACGGCCTAGATGAGCGCATCGTGAGATCCAGATTATGGCGATGAACATGGCAGGTTCGGCCGGCGGTGGCGGACGCCGCGGCCGGCGCCGCGCCGCCGTGATGGCGGAAATCAACGTCACCCCGATGGTGGACGTCATGCTGGTGCTGCTGATCATCTTCATGGTGGCGGCCCCACTGATGACCTCGACCATCGATATCGACCTGCCGGTGGCGAGCGGCGGCAAGTCGCTGTCGTCGAACGCCCCGCCGCTGACGCTGTCGGTCAAGCGGACCGGCGGCGCCTGCAATTCGAATGTCGAACTCTATCTCGGGGATACGCTGATTTCGTCGGCCGATTTGCTGCCCAAGATCAAGGCGATCCGGGAAACCCGGTCGAGGCCGAAAGCGTCGTCTATCTGCGTGGCGCGAAGGAGGTGTGTTACACGGTATGGTGAAGTTAATGGGGTATATCACCACCGCCGGCTTCAAGGCGAATGTGGCCCTCGTCCCCGAGCAGGGCTCGTGAGCCAAGGAAACGACAAGATGACTGACCGGAGCGGAAAGCTGTAGTGAGGCTCAAGATCGCCGACACCTGGCCGCGTCGATCTCCCTGCATGTCGCGCGTGCTCGGGTGGACGCTCATCACCTTCGCCGCGCGCATTCGACGGCACCGGAGGAATACCGTGCCGGTCGACGATGGTCTCCGACCACCAATTCGCCCACGTCATGACGGGCGAGCAAGACCGGCGAAGGAGGACGAATCCGACACCGCCGGTCGACAAGGTCGCCGAGGCCGATCGGTTGAACGCAACTCCGATCGGCAAGGTGCGGCGAAGGCACCTGTCATCACCGACACCGCGCCGCCGTCGAACCGAAGGTCGAGGAAAATCCGGGCGAGGACGACACGCCGGACTCCGCCGAAGTAGCCGAGAAGCGCGACGCCGAACTGCCTCCGACGCCGTCGACCCCGCCCAAGAAGCCCGACCGCCAAGGCCCGATCCGGTGCTGAGGCCATCGCCGAAGCCAGCGAACCGCCGAAGCCGCCGCCGAGCCGGTCCAGGCCGCCCAAGACGCCTGACACCGCCCAAGCCGAAGAGGCGGAGCCGAAGCCCGTCGAGAAGCCGCTCGACAAGGTGGCGCTCGCCAAGCTGCTCGACGACAGGAAGCCCGACACGCCGAAGCCGGCGTCGCGGCCGAAATCCGGCGAGGAGACGACCGAGCCCAGGCATCGGCTCGACACCGCGGCGCTGTCGCGCATGTTGACGAGCGAGCCGCCGGGCCAGCGTCCCTCGACGGCGCGCGCGCTCAGCCAGACCGCCTCGATCGGCGCGCCGACGGCCAGCGCGGCGCGCATGTCGCCATCGATGTGGGGCCAGCTCGACGCGCTGTTGCAGGAGCAATACAAGGCCTGCTGGACCTATCTCGGTCTCGGCGCCGACGCCCGCTACGTGCCGCAGATCAAGGTCGAATACGCGTCGAACGGCGCGCTCGTCGGGCAGCCGTCGCTGCTCAATCCGCCGGGCGACCCCCAATCTGCGCAATCTCGCGGAAAGCGCGCTGCGCGCCGTTCCGCCGCTTGCAATCCGCTGCGCATCCCGCCGCAGTTCGCGCCCTCTCTACGACCAGTGGAAGGCGCGTTCCCTCCGCTTCGATCCGGCGGAGATGGCGGGATGACGCGCTCCCCGGATCCCGCGATCCCCCGTTCGGACAATCACGGGAATGACCTATGCTTCCTGACCCGCCGCCGCGCGCTGCGGCCTCGCCTCCGCGCTCCCCTCTCGTGTCCCCTGTCGTCGCGCGCCGCCGTGGCGCAGGCGCCCTATCTCGACATCAAGCCGGGCGGACAATCTCCGAGCCATCCCGATCGCCGTTGACCCAGCTTCCAGGGGCGACCCGCAGCAGGGCGGACAGACGAGCTCGGATCTCATCACCAACAATTTCCGCCGCTTCGGTGTTCCATCACGCCGATCGATTCGAAGGAGTTTCGTCGAGCAGGCGACGAATCCCGACCGGCGCCGTCCTTTCGACGAGCTGGAAGGCGGTCAACGCGCAGGTCGTGGTCACCGGCCGCTCCACGCGCGGCGGCGGACGGTCGCCTTCAAGACCCGACTTCCGCCTGTGGGACGTCTTCAACGGCAAGCAGCTGGCCGGGGTGAAGTTCACCGACCAAGGAGAACTGGCGCAAGGTCGCCCACAAGGTCGCCGACCAGGTCTACGAGCGCCTGACCGGCGCGAAGGGCTACTTCGACAGCCGCATCGTCTTCGTCGCCGAGAGCGGCCCGCGCGGACCGGGTCAAGCGGCTGCGAAATCATGGACCAGGACGGGGCCAATCCTGCCTACCTGCGCAGCGCCGGCGACTGCTGACCCCGCGCTATTCGCCGAGCGCGCGGGAGATCACCTATCTGGAGCTGGCCGGCGATCCGCGATCTGATCTTCAACCTCGAGTCCGGCCGCGAGGAGGCGCTCGGCCATTTCCCCGGCATGTCGTTCGCGCCGCGCTTCTCGCCGGACGGCCAGAAGGTCGCCTCATGGTGCGCGCCGGCAACACCGACGTCTATCGTCATCGACCTGCGCCGAGCGCACCAAGCGGCTGACCACGATCCCGACATCGACACCTCGCCGTCCTTCTCGCCCGGACGGCCGCCCAGATCACCTTCAACTCCGACCGCTCCGGCTCGCCGCAGATCTATGTGATGGGCGCCGACGGCTCGGGCGTGCACCGCATCTCCCGCGGCGGCGGCAAGTACAACACCCCGGTCTGGAGCCCGACCGGCGACTGGATCGCCTTCACCAAGCAGGAGGGCGCGCGCTTCTCCATCGGGGTGATGAAGCCCGACGGCTCCGACGAGCGCATCCTGTCGACCAGCTATTTCGAGGAAGGCCCGACCTGGGCCCCCAACGGCCGCTACATCATGTTCCACCGCGACGCGCCGGGCGTGGAGCCCACGCTGTGGACCGTGGACATCACCGGACGCATCGAAAAGCAGGCGCCGACCCCCGGCGGGGCGTCGGATCCGACCTGGTCGCCGCTGCTGCCGTGAAAATCATACCTCCCGGCGGAAGCTGTGCCGTTAATCGGCAAACATTGCCTAGCGTGCTGATTTTTCGAGCAAATTTCTACAACTGGATACGAAAAGCAACGTCTCGGTAACGATGTTCCCTCAGAAAGACTTCATCGGGAAGGGTAAAAGTACGCACCCTGAACAGGACGCGTACGCTGCCGATGCAGTTGGTCGATCAAAAAAAGCGAAGCAACCAGGAAGAGCTTGAGCCGGTTCTCTACGCGGCGCTGATCAATTCCATGTGCCAGAATTTCTGGCCCATGCTGTTCGGCTCGGTCTGCGCCGCCGTCGCGGCGTTGCTGACGGCGCTCAAGACCGGCAATGTGCTGCTGTGGCCGTGCGCGGTTCTGATTATCGGCATCGGCACGTTCCGCGCATTCCAGATGCGCAAATACGAACGCCGCACCTCGGTCCATGACATTCGAACAGGCCAAACATTGGGAGCCGCGCTACGCGCTCGGCGCCATGATCTATGCTGGCGTGCTCGGCGTGTGGTGCTTCCTCACCATTTTCGGCAACGATGACGCGATCGCGCACATGGTGTGCGTCGCCGTGACGATCGGTTACACCGGCGGCGCCGCCGCCCGCAATTACGGCAGTCCGAAACTGATCCAGTATCACATCCTGTTGGCATGCGGCCCAATGTCACTGGCGTTGGCCCTGCATGGCAGTTTCTATTATGTCGCCCTTGCGGTGCTGCTGGTGCTGTATTTCATCGGTCTGAAGGGCATCAACCTCGGTCTTCAAGCCATCTTCGTCAAGGCGCTGACCTCGAGCTTCAGGGAAGCGGCGCTGGCCGGGCAGTTCGATACCGCCCTGAACAACATGCCGCACGGGCTGTGCATGTTCCGCGCCGACGGCCGCCTTGCGGTCATGAACCATCGCTTCAGCGAAATGATGCACCTGTCAGACAAGCTGGTGCAGCGGGGCGGCAGCGCCTCCGACATCATCGACGCCTGCGTCAGCGCAGGATCGATCTCGGCGCCGAGCGGTCGGATGATCCTGGCGGAGATCGAGAACACCCAGACGCGCGACATGATCACGACCGACCCCGATATCGCGCGAAACCGTTCGCTTTCCTGGACCTTCCAGCCGATGGTGGGCGGCGGCGCGGTGGTCTTGCTCGAAGACATCACCGAGCGGCGCGACGCCGAGGCCCGGATCAGCCACCTTGCGCGCTACGACGAACTGACCGAGCTCCCGAACCGGGTCAATTTCCGCGACGAGATCGGCCGGCTACTGTCCAT
>CAVTYA010000028.1:0-71216 GCA_963738765.1 uncultured Alphaproteobacteria bacterium
CGCGAGGTAATCGGCGATGCTCCAAGCCACTTTTTGGCCATTGGCGGTGAGTTCGATCCCGCTGACCACGTCCGGCGCCGTCTCGAAGCGGATGCGGATGCTGGCCGGGAAGCTTTCGTTGAGCGCGTTTTGTATCGCCGTGCGTTGCTCCGCGGGCAGGTCGAACGCACTGCGCACCACCGCGGGATCCGACGCGGACTTAAGGGCCTCGGCGAGGCCGGCTTTCGCCTTGCCGTCCATCTCCCGCAAGCGGCGCGTGAACACCTCGGCAAGGCGTTCCTCCAGGTCCGTCGTGGCGAGATCCATCAGCGCCTTGCGCGCGATGGCAAAAACTTCCTGCCGGGTCCGGCGACTGATAGCTTCACTTAGATTGCGCGCGTCGCTTCTCAGCGTTTCCTGTCGTTTCGCGCTCAGGGCGTCGGCCGCCTGCCGCGCTTCACCAAGGAGCCTCCGGCGTTCGGTTTTCGCCTCCTCCGAAGCCTTGATCAGAAGCGCGGCGCGCTGCTGATCAAACTCTTCGTTCTTGTGCTGGAACTCGTCGCGTTCCTTTCCGGCTTCGGCCTTTCTCGCGTCGGCATCCGCAAGTTCCGCAGCGACCCGCTTCTCCCGCGCATCGACGGCATCGAGGATCGGCTTATAGAGAAAGCGCTTCAGCAACCACACCAGGACGATGAAGTTGATCGCTTGCGCACCGACGGTGAACCAATCGATGAGCATGGGCTACTTTCCCGCGGCTTGGGCAATGATATGATTCCAGAATGGATTGGCGAAAATGAGAATCATTGAGACCACGAAGCAGTAGATCGCGATGGACTTGATCATTGCCAGGCCCACGAACAACGTACGTGTGATCGTCGTTGCGGAGTCGGGTTGCTGCGCGAGCGAACTCAATGCCGTGGCGACCGCACGCCCTTCGCCGAGCGCTGGTCCGATACTTCCCAAGGCAATCGTCAAGCCGGCGGTGACGATTGAAGCAATTGCGATGAGCGTCATGCTATCCATTAGTATTTCCTCTTGAGCCGGGGTTCGTGCTTTAGCGTTTTGCGTCGGGTTCAGGCGCGGGCTTGCGGACGCGCGTGGCGGACGCGATGTAAACCGCGGCCAGGATGCTGAAGATGTAGGCCTGCACCATGCCTGTGAGCAAACCGAGCACGCTCATGGCAATCGGGAAGATGAAGGGGGTGATGGTCAGCAAGATCGCGGAGAATCATCGTTCCGCTCATCATGTTGCCGAACAATCGAACCGCCAGGGCCAGCGTGCGTGAAATTTCGCTGATGATGTTGAACGGCAGCATGATAGCCGTCGGCTCAACGTAAGACTTGAGGTAGCCGCCAAGCCCCTGCTCCCGGATGCCGAAATACGGGACAGCCACCAAAACGCACAGCGCAAGTCCTGCAGTGGTCGAAAGCGACCCCGTCGGCGGTTCGTAGCCGGGTATGATGGTGCAGAGGCTGGCCAGGGCAACGAATAGGAAAAGAGTGCCGAGAAAGCCGATATACCTATCGGGGTGACGGAGGCCGACATCTTCGATTTGTTTCTCGATTCCGGTAACGACGATTTCCAAAAGGCTCTGCCAGCGAGAACGTTCGAGACCGGTGGAAAGCTTGCGCGTGATCAGCTTTGAACCGGCGGCCAGCACGAACATCAGTGCCCACGTGAACACGATTGTCCCGTTCAATTTGAATGACCCGGATTGCCAGAAGATCATCTCATCGGGACTAAGGCGCATATCTGGCCTCCTGCACCGGGACGCTTTGGTTATCTCCGGACGACCGGGTCAGCCGCGTCACCACCAAGCGCGCGATGACGAATTCAACGAGACAAAGCAGCAGCCTTTCCCACTGACCGCCGGAAACAAAGTAAAATCCGGCCAGGACAATGCTCATCCGAATCAACAGGCTGCCGAGGAACCAGAACGCCGGCTGCTCCGACGAATACACCCTTCGCGCACCGTCCACCAAAGGCCGCCAAAGAAAATGGCGCCCAGCAACATGCCCGCCAACAATGCCAGCGCCAGCAGCAAAACCTCATTCATCGCCATCCTCCCGTTCGTCCCGCATGGCCTTTTCTTCTTTCGCTATCCAGTGCCACGCGTTGAAGCAGCCGATCGCGAGCCCGGCCACCAGCAGCGCCAGGGTCCAGGCATGCCTTCCCGGATAGTGCCGATCCAGCCACAGACCGAGCGCTGCGCCGAGCAGCGTCGGAATTGCCACTGACCAGCCAATCAGCCCCATCATGCCCAAGCCGAACCAGACGCCCTCTGCGGAGTGGCGCCGCGCCCTGAGCTTGCGCGCCGCCATCGCACCGACCTCCTCACTGAGCGCCAGCTTCGGCTTCAAGGGCTTGTTTTGCGGTTCGTCAGGCATTGTGAAACGTCGCCATACGGCGCACGAGATCGCCTTCCATTTTTGCCAGCACCGAGCGCACACTTCGCTCCCGCTCGTCCAGGGTCAGAAACTCCCGCTGCACCGCATCGCGCAATTGGCCGAGGTCGGTTCCGGCAATGGCGTTACGGAGGGAAACAAGCACGTCAGAGCCGGTCTTCACCAGCACGCCTTCGTCCACGGCCACGTAAGTCTCGCCCTCTATCTTCGTCTCAAAGATCAGAATTCCCGGTGCGAGCGCCGCCACGCAATCCAGTCGATGTGGCAGATTCCAAACGAGCCGTCATGCGTCTCCGCGACAATGCGGGATACGCCGGTCTTTTCGGCGAAGATTTGGAAGGGCAAGAGAATCTTAAGATTTATGAGCGTCGCCGGCATGTTCGAGCGTCGGTTGAGGTTTCGCCCCAGGTATAGGATGCGGCTCTTACGTCGCTCTAGCCGCTGGGGTCAGGTCTGCTTTGGCTATTGACTTAGATTTAGCCGTGGTCGGGCCGTGCTTCGATTTTCCCTTGGCTTCATTGATCGCCCCGATCATGTAGAGCGCAGCACTCCGGATAGTCCTTGAACTCGTCGCGCAGAATTCGCTCACAGCCGTCCAAGGCGTCCTCCAGGCTGACGAGTTTGCCGTCGAGCCCGGTGAACTGCTTGGTCGTGAAGAACGGCTGGGTCAGGAACCGCTCCAGGCGGCGGGCGCGGGCTACAACGTTGCGGTCCTCCGGCGAAAGCTGCTCAAGACCCAGCATGGAGATGATGTCCTTGAGTTGGGCGTATTGCGCGAACG
This sequence comes from uncultured Alphaproteobacteria bacterium, assembly GCA_963738765.1. Classification (GTDB taxonomy): domain Bacteria; phylum Pseudomonadota; class Alphaproteobacteria; order Rhizobiales; family Xanthobacteraceae; genus Bradyrhizobium. Next base: position 3,167 of record CAVTYA010000028.1, read on the forward strand.
TCCGACGGATTTCCTGTGCCAAACCGTAGTGCCGTGCCCCGACGATACCCGGCGTGGCCATCTTGGAATTGGATTGCAGGGGATCGATGGCCGGAAAAAGCCCTTCGCTTGCCCGTTTGCGCGAAAGCACGATCGACGCGGAGAGATGCGAGAACGTATGCACGGCCGCCGGATCGGTGAAATCGTCCGCCGGCACATACACCGCCTGAATCGAGGTGATGGCGCCGGTATCGGTATTGGCGATGCGCTCTTCCAACCTTGACAGCTCAGTGCCCATGGTCGGTTGATAGCCCAACCGCGACGGCATCTGGCCCATCAAGCCAGACACTTCCATTCCGGCCTGAATGAATCGAAAAATGTTATCGATCAGCAGCAGCACATCGCGATGCTCGTCGTCGCGGAAATACTCGGCCATCGTCAACGCCGCATGGCCGACGCGGAAGCGGGCACCCGGCGGCTCATTCATCTGGCCGAACACCATCACCATGTTCGGCAGCACGCCGGCTTCCTTCATCTGATGGTAAAGCTCCTCGCCCTCGCGACAGCGTTCGCCGATACCGCAAAAGATACTCACGCCCTCGTGTTGACCGACCATGTTGTGAATCATCTCGGTGAGCAACACCGTCTTTCCCACGCCTGCCCCGCCGAACAGTCCCGCCTTGCCACCGCGCTCCAAGGGCATGAGAACATCGATGGCCTTGATACCCGTTTCGAAGATTTCCGACTTGGTGGATCTTCGTGCCAGCGATGGCGGGGCGTGATGCACAGAACGCAATTGGAAATCGGACAACGCCGCTCCGCGGTCGATGACGTTGCCAAACACATCGAACATGCGGGAGAGGACTTCTTTGCCGACTGGCACCTCTAGCGGGCCACCCGTGTCCTGCACTGCCATGCCGCGAGCAAGACCTTGCGTGGGTGTTAGCGCAATCCCGCGCACGTGACGCGCATCTAGTTGTGCCAGCACCTCGATGATAATCCGCCCTTGATCACCGGCCCGCAGCACCGAATAAATCGGTGGCAAATGTTCATCGAATCGCACATCCACTACACTGCCGCGGACCGAAACGATTGAGCCGAGCGATGGGGCCTTCACAGCTTCTTGCGCGAGCATTTCCAGCCCCTTCGTAACAGGAAGATCAAGCCTACCAATAACTCCCCCCAAGTCTCGATGACGGCGCGTCAGCTCGAGTTAAGAAATAAACAGTTGGTTAGTGCAGATCGATCGATCGAACATTGCAATAGCAATCAGGAGAGAACGGCCGACCACCCGAGAAAATCCTAGAAGAGACAGAAGGGAGGTCGTTGACATAGCTCAATGGAACGGACAGCAACACACTAGTATCAACCTTCGGATGGCGGGCCAACAACGTGCCTCCCTCAACTTGCCCGCTTGTGCTCAGCCGAGCCGCCGCCCCCTTCCACATTTCGCCAATCCGACTGCGCCTCCTCGGCGCTTTCGAAAATATGCGCGGCGACGCCGCGCTTCTCCAGCGCTTCGCCGAGCTTGATGCGCAGGAAGCCCGAGGTCGTGTAGCGGGAGACGCCGGAATAGAACCGCTCGGTCAGGCTGCGCACCATCGCCGAATATTCGTCGAGCAGTTCGGGCAGGATCGAGAAATTGTCGTAGTTGACGATCGCGTAGACGCGCCGGTCGAGCCCGCCGAGCCTGGCCTCGACGGCTCGCGCGATCGCGTCGATGTCGGCGCGGCTGCGCAGCGCAAAGCGCTCCAGGTTGACGAAGAACAGGTTCTGCTGCTCGTCCAGCGTAAAGCGCTGGTCGAGCGGGATCGTCAGCATGTCGTTGCGCAGGTCCATCGCGCCGTCGCGGAAGATCCGCGCGTCCATGAGGGCGGGATCGCGCGGGATCAGCGGCTTGAAATCCATCAGCGCCAGGATGTCGCGCTCGATGTCGATGCCGGGCGCGACTTCGGTCAGTTCAAGCCCATCGGGCGTCAAGCGCAAACACGCAGCGCTCGGTGACATAGAGCACGCGCTGCCCGCGCCTGGCCGCATAGCGCGCCGCTGAACGTCACATGCTCCACGGCCTCGACGAACTTGCGCGCTTTGGCTTCCTCCGAGATGACGAGCTTGCCGTCGCGACACGGCGATGCGCAGGCGTCCTGCGCCGAAGGTGCCGACAAAGACCACCTCCTTGGCGTTCTGGCTGATGTTGATGAAGCCGCCGGCGCCGGCGAGTTTCGGACCGAACTTGCTGACGTTGAGGTTGCCGGCGCGATCGACCTGCGCCAGGCCCAGGAAAGCCGCATCGAGGCCGCCGCCGTCGTAGAAATCGAACTGGTAGGGCTGGTCGATCACCGCCTGCGTATTGATCGCAGCGCCGAAGTCGATGCCGCTCGCCGGGATGCCGCCGATCACGCCGGGCTCCGCCGTCAGCGTGATGAGGTCGATGATCCGCTCTTCGTTGGCGACGCCGGCGATGCCTTCGGGCATGCCGATGCCGAGATTGACGACGCTGTTGGGCTTCAGCTCGAACGCGGCGCGGCGCGCGATGATCTTGCGCTCGCTCATCGGCATCGGCGGCAGCGAGCCGGCGCGCACCCGGATCTCGCTCGAGAAGGCCGGGTTGTATTGCGTGCCGAAGGTCTGCCAGTGGTTTTCCGGCTTCGCCACCACGACGCAGTCGACCAGAATGCCGGGGATCTTGACCTGGCGCGGATTGAGGCTGCCGCTCTCGGCGACGCGCTCGACCTGCGCGATGACGATGCCGCCGGAATTGTGCGCGGCCATCGCGATCGCCAGCGCCTCCAGCGTCAGCGCTTCCTTCTCCATCGTGAGGTTGCCGTCGGGGTCGCCGGTGGTGGCGCGGATGATGCCGACGTCGATCGGAAAGGTCTTGTAGAACAGGCATTCCTCGCCGCCGAGCGTGACCAGCTCGACCATGTCCTCGGTGGTGCGGGCGTTGAGCTTGCCGCCGCCGTGGCGCGGATCGACGAAGGTGCCGATGCCGACGCGCGAGATATGGCCGGGCCGGCGCGCGGCGATGTCGCGGAACAGATGGGTGATGACGCCCTGCGGCAGGTTGTAGGCCTCGATCTGGTTGGCGATCGCGAGCTGCTGCAGTTTGGGCACCAGCCCCCAATGGCCGCCGATCACGCGCTTGACCAGTCCCTCATGGGCGAAATGATTGAGGCCGCGGTCCTTGCCGTCGCCCTGCCCCGCCGCATAGACCAGCGTCAGGTTGCGCGGCTTGCCTGGCGTATAGGGCGCATCGCCCTCGCTGGCGAGATAAAGCTCCTCCAGCGCGAGGGCGATCTCCTCGGCGAAGCCGATGCCGACAAAGCCGCCGGTGGCAACCGTGTCGCCGTCGCGAATGAGGCGCACGGCTTCCGCCGCGGTGACGATCTTGCCCTTCTCCGAGCTGCGCAAATAGGGCAGCGCCGGATGCTGGCTCATTCACCGTCCTCCCGAAATTGTTCAACCGCGCATCGGGTTTCCCGATCTTTTGCCGGTTGTTCGACGTTTGCGCCTAGACCAATCCTGTGAGGTAGTAGAAGCCGATCACGAAAAACACCGCGGCCGTTTTCAGGCAGGTCACGGCAAAGATGTCCTTATACGACTGCCGATGGGTCAGCCCGGTCACCGCGAGCAGGGTGATCACGGCGCCATTGTGCGGCAGCGTATCCATGCCGCCGCTCGCCATCGAGGCGACCCGGTGCAGGACCTCGAGCGGAATGTGCGCCGCCTCCGCCATGGCGGTGAAATCCTTGGCCATGGCGGCCAGCGCGATCGACATGCCGCCCGACGCCGAGCCGGTGATGCCGGCGAGCGAGGTGACGGTGATGGCTACGTTGATCAGCGGGTTGGGGATAGCCGACAGCGTATCCTTGATGACGATGAAGCCGGGAAGTGCGGCGATCACGCCGCCAAAGCCATATTCGGACGCGGTATTCATCGCCGCCAATAGCGCGCCGCCGACCGCAGCCTTGCTGCCTTCGGCAAACGTCTTTTTCAATTTGGGAAACGCGAACACGAACACGGTGAGAATGCCCGCGATCAGCGCGCCTTCCACTGCCCAGATCGCCTTGATGCTGGCAATCGGGGTCGCGATGGTGTGGTCCAGCGCCAACGTCAGATCGTAATTCGCGCCATAGGCGCGATCGATCAGGCCGCCGAACACGCCAGGGAAACCGCCGAGCAGCAAATTGACCAGGAACACCACGATCAGCGGCAGGAAGGCGATGAAGGCCGGCGCCAGCTCCTTGGTATCGACCGGCGGCGGCTCGTTGCTGTGGTTCTCGCCATAGCCTTCGCCCGCGGCAGCCGCCTGGCGGCGGCGCCATTCGAGATAGAGCATGCCGAACACGAAGATGAAGATCGCGCCTGCAGTGCCGAGGATCGGCGCTGCGCCGTTGGTGGTCTTGAAATAGGTGGTGGGAATGATGTTCTGGATCTGCGGGCTGAACGGCAGCGAATCCATGGTGAAGGAAAAGGCGCCGAGCGCGATCGTGCCGGGGATCAGGCGCTTTGGAATATTGCCGGCGCGGAACATTTCCGCCGCGAACGGATAGGCGGCGAACACCACGACGAACAGCGAAACACCGCCGTATGTGAGCACCGCGCAGACCAGCACGATCGCCAGCATCGCGCGCTGGCTGCCGACGAGGCCGATGACCGCGGCCACGATCGATTTCGAGAAGCCGGAGAGCTCGATCACTTTTCCGAACACCGCGCCGAGCAGAAACACCGGAAAGTACAGTTTCGCAAAACCGACCATCTTGTCCATGAAGAGGCTGGTGAAGGCGGCGGGCACCGCGCCGGGATCGGTCAGCAGCACCGCGCCGAGCGCTGCGACCGGCGCAAACAGAATGACGCTGAAGCCGCGATAGGCGACGAACATCAGGAAAACGAGGGCGGCGAGCGCGACCAGAAAACTCATTGATTCCTCCCGGCAGGATTTTTATCGCGCATTTGACATGCGTTGTTTGGGGACCAGAGCAAGGTCCGCGCCAGATGCCTTGCGATAGCGCAAGGTGCTTGAAGTACTGGCAGTTTCGGCGCTATTGGCGAGAAACAGCTGATACCGTCATGTCAACTTTCCGAGACTCGATACACATTCAAGTCTCGAAAGTCAGACGGGAAGACACCGCCAGCCCGAATTTGGCGAGTTTCTTGTAGAACGTTGCGCGCGAAATCCGCAGCATTTTGGCGGCTTCCGAAATCTGGCCGTCTGCTGGCCTCAAGCGCTCGTTCAAGGGTCTGCCTTTCAAATTCCGCTTCGGCCTCCGCGTAGGGCAGCGACGACGCCCGTCGATTCCGTGGCCGGCGCTGCGATCTTCGCCTCGGCGCCGACGGGCAGAATACGCGCAAAGTCGTCGCCGGTCGAGGCGGCCGGAATCGCTCAGGATCAGCGCGCGTTCCAGGATATTGCGCAGTTCCCTGACATTTCCGGGCCAGTCGTAGCGAGCCAGCGCGGCAAGACCCGAGGGGGTCAGCCGCGCGTTGAGGTAATCGCCGGAGTGAATGATGTCGTCGAGCAGCCGCGCGCAGATCTCGGGCAGGTCGTCGGCGCAATCGCGCAAGCGGCGGCAACTCGATCGAGAGCACGTTGAGCCGGTAGTAGAGATCGGCCCGGAAGGTGCCCTCGTTGACCCGCTTCTGCAGGTCGACATTGGTCGCGGCGATGACGCGAAAATCGACTTTGGTGACCTTGTCCGATCCGACTGGCTCGATTTCGCGCTCCTGCAGCACGCGCAGCAGCTTGACCTGCAACTGCAGCGGCATTTCGCCGATCTCGTCGAGGAACAAGGTGCCGCCGTCGGCGGTCCGGAACTTGCCGTCGCGGCCCTTGCGATCGGCGCCCGTATACGCACCCGACGCGATGCCAAAAAATTCGGATTCGATCAGCGTGTCGGGAATGGCGGCGACATTGACGCTGACGAAGGGTTTTTCGGCACGCGGCGGACGCATTGTGGATCGCCTGGGCCAGCAGTTCCTTGCCGGTGCCGGTTTCGCCCGACAGCAGCACGGTCACGCTTTGTCGCGCCGCGCGGCCGGCCAGTTCCTTGGCTCGCGCAATGCCGGAGGTGGTGCCGACATAATCGTCGAAGGTAAAGCGCGCGGTGCGCGGCTGCGACAATTGCCGCTTCGCCAGCCGCAAATCGTTTTCAAGCTGCGCCATCCGCGCAATCAGCGGCTTGAGATTGTCGAGATGGTCCGAGAGCACGAAGCCGATGGCGCCGATGATATTTTTGTTCTCGTCCTCGATCGGCATCCGCGTCACGACCAGCGGCTCGCCGCCAAGTTCCATGATATCAAGCAGGATCGGCTCGCCGGTCTCGGCGACGCGGCGCATCAGGCTGTTGGGGATGATCTCCTCGATCGGGCGCCCAAGGGCTTCCGAGACGTGGTTGAGCCGGAGCGAGTGCAAATATTTTTCATTGACATAGACCACGCGCCCGGCGCGATCGATCGCAATCGCGCCTTCGCACAGGCTCTCCAGCCGCTCGAACAGCGTTTCCATGGCGCGCGCGCGGACGATCTCGGGATCGCTGACGATGGACTTGCGATCGGACATGGCGTGCGGACGGCCCTTCAATAGCGGATAAAGTCTGCGCAATATGTAGCAAGCCAGCCGACGATTTCACACCGCCAAATCTGTGGCAGCGGCACGCTTCAAAAAGCCCCTTGCTGGCCCCTGCCCGCAACGCAACATCGCGGATCGCCGGGGACCTGGTCCGGCATCGTAAAACCAACGGATCGTGCCAATGCGCCCGATCGACGCCCGTGGCGAATGGCCGGCACAAGACAGGCCCGACATGGCGCGGGGAAAGCCCGCGCCATGCACATGCCCGCATCCTGGCAATGACCGGCGGCCTCGCCGACCCGCGTCGCGCGTTCAGCCACCCGGTTATTCGCAGGACTATTCCAACCTGGGGTTGCGGGGCTCATTGTCTCTGTTAGATTAGCGACATATTCGGGGACGAGGAACATCTATGAAATCGCGAATATTGCCGTCATTGCTGTTGATACTGATTGTTCTTGCAGGCGGGTTTTTTGTTTACCAGCGCGGATGGTTCAGACAGAAGCAGCCCGAGATCAATGTACTGCTGTGGGGCGGATACGAAGATCCGTCGCTGATCCAGCCGTTCGAAAAGAAGTACGGCGTCAAGATCAACTACAAGACCTTCTTCGGCGGCGATGCGATGTTCGCCCTCTTCACCCAATCCCGCGGCGTGTACGATGTCGTCGTCGTCGACCCGGAATATGTCCAGAAACTCTACGCGCTGGGAAGATTGAGCCCGCTCGATCCGGCCGAATTCGACATGTCGGCGTACTTTCCCTATTTCCGGAAATTTCCGCTCTCCTGGATGGACGGAAAGCTGTACGCCCCCGTCGTCGAGTTCGGCTCGCTCGGAATAGTCTACAACACCGAACATGTCACCGAGGCCGAGGCCGGCAGCTACGCCATCCTGTTCGATCCCAAGCTTAGGGGACGCGTCGGCGTCTGGGACTGGTATCTGCCGATCATGGGCGTTTTGAGCCGAAGCCTGGGCAACCAGAAACCGTACGACCTCAACGACACGCAATTCGCTGCACTCAAGCAGCGGCTGTTCCAGCTTCGCCCGCAGGTCAGGGCGATCGCCGGTTCGTTCCCGGAGTTGATGACGGCCCTTGCCAACCAGGAGACCTGGATCGTTCCGGGCGGCGCTGAATGGGCGGCGCTGGCGCTCAAGCTTCAGGGCAAGCCGTTCGACTGGACGATCCCGAAAGAAGGCGGGGTCATGTGGGTGGATACGCTGGTTATTCCGACCGACGCCCCGCATCCCGACCTCGCCAAGCTCTACATCAAGTGGATGATGGGCCCGGAGGCGCAGGCCGCGCTCTCGCAGAAGCCCGCCTACAGCTCCTATGTGCCGAACGAGAAGGCCTACGATCTGATGGCCCCAGCGCACAGAAAATCCCTGAAGTGGACGACGGCTCCTGAAATAGACGCCATGGTCGCGAAACTGGCTGTCCGCACGCTGCCGGCCCAACAGCCGGAAAAGACGTGGCAGGACGCCTGGGAAACGTTCAAGGCGGGGAAATAGCGATTACGCAAGGGCTCAACATACCATGTCTAGCAACGTATTCCTGGGCTCGGTTTTCAAAGGCCTCGATCCGATACGCGAGTATGTCTGGCGCGAGGTGCAAAAGCGAAGCCTGCTCAAATGCGTGTCGTTTCAGACCGACCACATCACGATCTATCCGGAACGCGTGCTGCAGGAAATTCGAAGCGCAATAAGCGACGGCGACTTCTTCATCATCCTGGTTGGTCCGGAATACGGAACAAAAATCAGTCAATCCGGCGTGCCAACGGACAAGGGACGGACCGATTGGAAGATCTCGTTTGGTCACTATGAACTCGAACTCGCCTTATCGCGGCTTGAGGCCATTACCAAGCCGGGATCGACGAACAGGATATTGATCGTCGACCTCAATACGAAAACCGTGGCGCCTTCGGCCGATCTCAAGAACCTGCGAAGATTCGCAAGAGAGGGAGCCGAGCAGTTTGACGTGGCCTTCGAACATGTTCCGGTTCTGTGGAAAGCCAAGACCAAATCGAAGGCGGGATATTACGCGGTCGCCCCCACCGAAAAGGAGACATGGGAATCCAAACTGGAATCGTTTCTGGACCGAGCGAACGATCTGGCGGAGGATCTGGAACACCAGAAATATCTGAAGAAATTTCAAATCGGGCGCAAGAACAATATCCATGTCGCCGGATGGAGCGGAATTGAGGAAGACAAGCTCTACGAGAGGCTTGTCGATGACGGCTACCGCGACAACTCGTTCTCGTTTCTGACGATGGACCGGAGCCTGATCGAAGTGCCGACATCAACCAAATATTATCCGCGCCTGCAGCATCCCTATTTGCATTTTGATTTCCTGTTCTCCGACATCGAGGTGGTGAATTTCCACAAAGAGCGCGGATATATCGGGCCGCTCAAGGGACACGACGGCGCCGATTTCGTCAGAAATTGCTTCAACGGAGGTGCCTTCAGCCCTAATATTCAGCGCCACTACGAAAGCTTTTATCCCGAAGGGCTCCTCCACGCCGTTCCTTTGCTCTACGGCTTCAACGAGATCATCATAAAGACCGATAGTCCGATCATCAAAGCGGGGCAGCCAAATGGCGCCGAACCCGACGTCTTCAGCTACGCTGCCTTCGATCTGCCCACCCTTCTTAGGCAGGGACACCGCGTAACACTTTGGGGCTGGTGGGTCGTCACGTTTCCGACCATCCTTCTGGCGCACGCAGCAGCGATGCTCGACAGAAACCGCGCGGCGGGTAAGGCAACCGATATGATATTCCCGCTGCTGAAGTACGACAATATCAAGAACGTTCAATCATTTTCAAATTGGATACTGAATACCGCCCGGGATTTTCCGAGAGAGTTCGAAGTATGTATTGCCGAGATGGTGAACTCGATTATCCGCGAGTACCAGGATTCCCGATCGACTACACGACCCAAAGTCGTCAGAAGCCTCGACACGCTGAGCAACGACCTGCGCAGCGGCAATACCGATATCGTCCTTGGCGGAACCAGCGGCGTCCTTGCGACTTGCCGGGAAACCGAATGTTCGTATGCGACGGTGGTCCCGATCGAGGGCGTGTACAGCTGGATCAATTGCATCTGCCCGACGCTGAACGCGGAAGCCGATTTCCTCGAGAGGATCATCAAACACTGGTCATTGCCGGATACCCAGATCCGGCTGAGCCTCGGGGTCAGCACGGACGAGGCCTTCGACCCGGCCGCGTTCACCAAGCCGTACATCGGAATCCCGGCCAACAAGGTCGCGGAAAAGATGTTCCGGAACAAGGTTCAGGCGTTTCCGCAACTGAACGCCATCGACAAAACTCTGGATAGGCTTGAACGCCGCAAGAACAGTGCAACCCTCGGCACCTCCTGGCTTCGTCCGTTCCCGCAGGAACAAGCGGCGTTCCTGATGGAGTATTTCTGGAATGTCCTGACCCGCGATCTAAAAGCCGACTTCAGGCGCTGACCCGATGCATGCACCAACGACCGACCGGACTGCGAGCCGAGCGATGTACTCCGGCCAGCTTGTGGTCATTGCGCTGCTGTTTCTTGGGGCGCTGGCGAATGTCCTGCTGCTTTCGATTGGGCTGGGGTCATCGACGCCCGGCCGCGAGGGCTTCACGCTGGCGCATTACCACGATGTGTTGACCAGTCCCCGCCTCGCCGGCGCGGCGCTCACCTCGTTGAAGTTCGCGGCGATCACGACCGTCGTCGCCGTGCCGCTGGCGTTGATAGCCGCCCGGCTTGTCCTCGCCCTGGAGTCACCGCGGCTTCGGCTGGTCCTTGGCGGGCTCATCATCGTGCCGCTTCTGTCCAGTCCAGTGCTGCGCATGCTCGGCTACAGCATCCTGTTGAGCAACGGAGGTCCCTTTGGCGGGTTGAGCCTTGGCAGCGCGACGGCGGGAGCCGGCTTGCTGTATACCATTCCCGGTACCGTTGTCGGCCTCGTCTCCAACGTGCTGCCGGTCTGCGCGTTGATCCTGTTCATTCAGCTTCTCAGGATCCCCGCCGTGGAAATCATGGCCGCGCGGAATCTCGGTGCAGACGCATGGGACATCTGGTGGCGGATCGAACTTCCCCGCTGCGCCGGCGCCGTGATCCTGTCAGCCCAATTGTGCGTGATCTTCGTATTGGGCGACCTGCTCGCGCCGTCGATTCTTGGCGGCAACGTCGAATATACATTTGCCGCAGCCTTGAACGACCGGATGAAGATCGACGACTGGTCTACGGCAGCCGCCATGGCCATCTTGCTCGTCGTCCTGGCATGCACGACCATAGCTCTGGTTCTGCGGCTTATGCGCGGGCCGGCAGTCACGGTGCGAAGACCATGAGGCGCGCAAGCATGCATCAATCTCTGTTGCCGGCGGTGCGATCCGGCGTTTTGGCTCTCGTGCTGGCGTACACACTTTCTCCGCTCGCCATCATCTTCGTGGATTCGCTGTCGTCGGCACGAATCCAGACCGCCTCAATGCATGGGTTGACACTGCGATCATACGAGGTCGCGCTCACGAGCAGCGCGGTACAGACAGCCTTTTTGAACAGCCTGCTACTGGCGGCGATGGCGGGTCTCGTTTCCGTTGCGCTCGGATTCGCCTCCGCGCGGCTGGTGCGCGGCTTGTCGCCCGCGCCGGCGCTGATCGCCATGATCCTCCTCAGCCTCCCGGCGCTGCTGCCCCCGATCGTGTCCGGGTTCTCGCTGCACGTTTACTATCAAATCGTCGGACTCGACGGCACCATGCCCGGTATCCTGGCCGCTCATGTGATCTATGCATCGCCAGTTGCTTTTTTCCTGCTCTACGTCGCGCAGCAAAATATTGATCCCGAAATCGAGGAATGCGCCCGCAACCTCGGCGCTTCCGAGGCGCAGATCGCGTTACGGGTCGTACTGCCTCAGCTTGCCAATGTATGCATCGGCGCCGCGATCATTTGCGGTCTGATCTCGTGGAACGAATTCGTGATCACCTGGTTCGTGAGCGGATTTCAAAAGACGTTGCCGACGCTCGTATATGGCATGATGGGCAACACGCTGGACCCGAGCCTTTACGCGATCGGGACATTGATCACGTTGATATCCCTGGTGCTCATTCTGATTTCGGGCCTGACGATGCGCAAACAGATTATGTCCGGGCTTGCCCGCAAATGACGCAGCCGGACTCACCTTTGCTGGAGGTTAGCGGAGTTTCCCACCTCTACGGGACGTCGGCGGCGTTGCGAGATGTGACGCTCGAAATTCCGGAAGGCGACTTTCTGTCGATCGTGGGACCGAGCGGGTGCGGCAAGTCCACGCTGTTGAAGCTGATGGCCGGGATCATTTCACCGAGCAGCGGCGAGGTGCGATTTCGAGGGCTGCCGATCGGTGATCTCGCGCCGACCGAGCATGGCGTCCTGATGATGTGGCAATCCCTTGCCCTGTTTCCGCACCTGAATGTCGGCGCCAATGTCGGCTTTGGCCTCGCCGTGCGCGGCGTCGATGACGCGACACGACGGCTGCGCGTGTCGAAGGCGCTCGACCTCGTGGAGTTACCTGAATTCGAAAGCCGGGAAATCCGCAGTCTCAGCGGGGGCGAGCAGCAGCGGGTAGCCCTCGCGCGCGCCCTGGTATTGGATCCCAAGGTTCTCTTGCTCGACGAGCCGGTGGGAGGCCTTGATCGGCACCTGCGCGCGCGACTGATCGGGACGATACGCCAACTGCACCATCGCCTCGGAGTGACGATGATCATGGTGACGCACGAGCAGAACGAGGCACTTTCGCTGTCCACCCGAATAGCCGTCATGCATCGCGGGAGCATCGAGCAGATCGGCACGCCGGACGAAATCCTGAATTGCCCGCGGACGCGGTTCGTGGGTGAATTTCTCGGAGATCGAAATGTGTTTACGGGACACATCATCGACGTGACCGGCGAGTCGGCGACGGTGAGCACCGCGATAGGCGTCCTGACCGCCAGCCTGCCGGCGTGGCTGCCGAATTCGCCTGCCGCGGGGGAAAAGGTCGCGTATGTCATTGATGCTCACAAGATGACGATCGGCGGCGAGCACGGCGAGAACAGGCTGAATGCCAGCGTTGAAGCCGTCGTCACAACCGGTGTTCTGGAGTCGGTCGAGTTTGCGAGTTCCGAGGCCGGCGTCGTCAAGCTGCAGCGGCCGAGGGTTCCAGGAGCCGCGCGTCTTGCGCCGGGGGATCGTGCAACCCTCTCATGGCGTACCGCAGATGCGTTCGTGCTTCCCGGTCAGGAGGGCTACGACTTCTCGAAGACGAGGTAACCGAACCAGAGCCTGTCTTGCGCGAGATTGAGGATTTGACTCGCGCACATATCGTGCCAACGGGGCAACAATACCTCGAAACCCAGCTCCGGGCGCGCCTGCCTGTGGCGGGTTGCAGTTCGGCGCCACTCGGATTCAAACCACGAAATCGCACGCGGCTCGGCGCGGCGGGCGACGCACCTCAATCCAACGGCTCCGCACTTTGCGATCGTTTCCGCCTCGTTGAGCAGCGCGCTGGTCGTACCGTCGAACGACCACGGAACCGGAAAATGAAGCCCGGGATTGGACCCTTCGAATATGTCGTAGATGGCGAGCCGCCCTCCGGGCCGGAGGGCCGTACCAAGATTCCGGTACAGGGCATCGCGCTGGAAAATATTGGCGGCAGCAACCTGCATCCAGACGAAATCAAAACATCGTTTTGGAAATGCGTAGCTGATCGCGTCGCCCCAGGCGAAGCTGATCCGGTCGGCGAGATTCATCCGCTCGGTAATGCCGGAGGCAATCTTCAGGAAATCCCGCGTAATGTCGACGGCGAATACCTCGCAGCCATATTCCGCAGCCAGACGCCTGCTCGGGCCTCCGAGTCCGCAGCCAACGTCCAGCACATAGGCTCCCGGCCTGACGCCGGCCAAGCGTGCGAGTTCAAGCGTGGCATCGTCGTTGAGGCAGTGGAATTCGTCCAGGGTAGCCAGGAAGCTGCGATCATCGCGCGTCACGTCGTCGGGATGCCTGTCGTGAAGCCGGATCGCCCTCCTGACGGCCTCGACCGGGTCGATCAGTTGCTGTCGGGCCCAATAGTCCGCGACGCGTCGATTGCCGAGAAAATCCAGCGCCGCTCCGCGCCGTGTTTCGCCGCTGGTCCGAGAGCCCCTGAATGGCGTCAATAGAGCGCTGGGTGTGGGCAATAGAGGCTGGGCAATGATATCGAAAGCAGCTTCCATTCGCGTTTTTTACTCCGCCAATATGGTCCAAAAGCACCGCCAGTTAGACCGCTACATCACGTAACGCGCATCATTATGAGTCTTCAGAAAATCTACCATCTCATCGAATGAAAGTCGTTCCATTTCTCGCATGATTTCGAGGCGTTCCCAAGGCACTTTGGCCGCTTCGAAGCGGTCCAGGATCGCCTGGACGGCAGCCTTGTAGCGCAGATACCGCTCCAGTTCCCGCGCGGGCTGAAGGCCCTCCTCGAGGGCACGCGCCGCCAAAGCGGCAATCGCAATCCAGATCACACCCACATGAATCCAGGGCGGCGGCTGGTACGCCTTGCCGCCGATCGCAATCGCGACCGCAATCCCCAAATAAATCGCCAGAAGGATTGCGATTCCGAACAGAGTCACGTTGGAAAAAAACGCCAACTGTGCGCGAATGGTGGCGGGAAGCAGGCTAGTCCCTGCACTTAGCTTGTAATTGGCGTAGCGAAGCTGGTGCCTGATACGCAGTTCGCGATAAGCATCGAAGATGCGGTCCGGAACCGGCTTATCCTTCGGGATCGGCGTGCATGGGTCGTACAGCCACGCGGAACTCTTTGGGTCGTCAGAGACCAGATCGGTGAATTCAGCGACCCGTCCGTTCTCGATCCTCGCTCTGAATTCGGCAAACCAGCCGACGCGCTTCGCGACATAATCGTCGGCTGCTTTTTGATCAGCGAGAGAATCGACGATATCGCCGAGGTGGCATACGAAAGCCTGAAAATGAAACTGCCGCAGGCGTTCCGTCATCAACCGATTTTGAAGCCAGCCGGTCTTGGCGCGGCGCCAAAGTACGCCCTTGAGACCGATGGCAATACTCACCACGCCCAACAGCGCGGATAGAAACTCGAGGGATTTGGCGCAATCTTCCGAGAGGTGGTGGAGCAAGGGTGTCGACGCGGCGCCGAACAGCGCCAGGGACGCGAGCAGGACCGCCGTCACGCCCCATTTTTGGCTGGTCTTCTTCGCTGCATTTGCCGGAACGTCGTATTGCTGGAGCAGCTTGCGCAACTCCGGATGATCCAGGACGTGGATCAGGTCCTGAAAGCGTTTGCCGGCTTCAACGACATCGGTCGGCCCTGTCAGGACATCGTCATTGAATCGATGACCTTCAACATCCTCGGTCACGTCACCCACCCCCAGCTCTCCCACGCGGATGGTAGCACACACGCTTCTGTTGAATAGCCTAAAAGTACGACTACGGATAGATCGGGCTACCGCCGCCGGGCCAACCCCGCGGCTTGGGCAAGCCATCGAGATCAGGGCAAAGGTCGCCGCCGCCAGGACGCAGCGCAGGTAGTCGGGGACGGGCGTCATTTGCCCGTCGGGCAACTTTTCCACTAAGGTCGGGCGATGGACATGCTCGTCAAACTCTATGCGCTGCCCGATTCCGCGCCCGCCTACGATCGGTTGTTGAAGGCCGAAATCGTCATGCGCCGCGCGCTCGCCCCCGAAAAGCACAAGGTCATCGCCTTTGTGCGGCAGACCTTTAGCGAGGCATGGGCCAGCGAAGCCGAGGTCGCGTTCAGCCGCCAGCCGGTCTCCTGCTTCATCGCAATCCAGCAAAAAAAGATCGTGGGCTTCGCCTGCCACGACGCGACCTGTCCCAACTTCTTCGGTCCCACCGGCGTCGACCCGAAGGCGCAAAAAGGCGGCATCGGAAAAGCCCTGCTGTTCGCCTGCCTCGAGGCCATGAAGCACCAGGGTTTTGGCTACGCCATCATCGGCGGCGTCGGGCCGGCGGAATTTTATGCGAAGGCGGTCGGCGCGGTACCGATCGAGGGATCCGAGCCGGGGATTTATCGGGGGCTGCTGTAGCGACCGACCGCGCATGCGTTTGATCCGTACCGAAGAGCGCTCCGGACCGGCGCTTGCATTAAAAAGTTCCTTCAAACGCCTGCTGCACCTTTTTCGGATCCGTGATGCCGTTGGCGATCAGTAGCGCGAGCAACAGGCGCGCCTTCTGCGGATTGAGGTCGAGCGACACGGCAAAACCCAGCGTATCATCCTCGACCTCGACATTGCGGTTGACGAAGCCCGAGCCGACGCGCGTCGCGCGCACCACCAGCACGCCGCTCTTGGCAGCGGCGGCTAGCGCGTCGATCGCGGCCTTGGACGAGTTGCCGTCACCGACGCCGGCGAGCACGATGCCCTTGGCGCCGCGCTTGACCGCATCCTCGACCGGAGCTGCGTCCATGTTGGCATGGGAATAGACGATGTCGACCCGCGGCAGCGGCGGCGCGGCGGGGAGCTTCAGCCCCGAGGCTTTGACTGCACCGGCCGGCTGCAGAAACCGCACCGACGCGGGGTCGACATAGCCGACGGGACCAGCATTCGCCGAATGGAAGGTGTCGACACTGGTCGAGTTGGTCTTCTGCACCCACCGCGCGCCGTGAATGACGTCGTTGAGCACCACCAGCACACCGCGGCCGCGCGCTTGCGGCGAGGCGGCGACCTCCACCGCCTCATAGAGATTGGCGGGGCCATCGGCACCGACCGCGGTTGACGGCCGCATCGAGCCGACCAGCACCACCGGCATGTCGGTATCGAGGATCGATTGCAGGAAGAAGGCGGTCTCCTCCATCGTGTCGGTGCCGTGGGTGATCACGATGCCGTCGGCCTCCTTGCTATCGATCGCGGTCTTGATGCGCGCGGCGAGATCGAACCAGACTTTGTCGTTCATGTCCTGCGAGCCGATCGAGGAAATCTGCTCCGCCGAGATCGTTGCAACCTTGTCGAGGCCCGGCACTGCAGCGACAAGGTTAGCCCCGCTGACCTTGGCGGAATCATAGGCATTGCCGGCCCGCGCGCTGGCCTGACCGGCGATGGTGCCTCCGGTGGCGAGCAGCAGTATCCGCGGCAGCGCCGTTTGCGCGCGTGCCGATCCTGCAATGCCGCCGGCCACGAGCGCCAGAACGAGGCCGGCCGCGATGAGCGAGCGACGATCAAATTTGTCGAAAAAGACAGAGAACATCTTCATTCTCCTCATTCCAGCGCACGACACGACACAGCTCATTGTGTTTTCGCATCGGGCTCAGGGAAGAGAATACGCCCACTGTGTCTTTGGTTGGGCCATGGCTCGCCCCCTCACCCGATCTCCTTCGGCACCACCATCTCGACCTGCGGCTGGCCCGCCACCGACGTCACCGCAAACGCCCGCGGCCGTGTCAGCACTTCCGGCTGCAGGATCTCGTCGAGCTGCTCGCGCGTCAGCAGCTTCTTCTCCAGCACCAGGTCGTAGACGCTGCGCGCCGGTGACCAGCGCCTCCTGGGCGATCTCGGTGGCGTTGGCGTAGCCGATATAGGGATTGAGCGCGGTGACGATGCCGATCGAGTTCTCGACGCCCGCGGCGCAGATGCTCGCGGTTGGCGGTGATGCCGTTGACGCAGCGCGTCGCCAGCGTCAGGCAGCCGGCGCGCAGATGGTTGACGCTCTTGAACAGGCTGTGGGCGATGATCGGCTCGAACGCGTTGAGCTGCAGCTGGCCGGCCTCGGCCGCGAAGCTCACGGTGACGTCGTTGCCGATCACCTCGAAGCGCGATCTGGTTGACGACCTCGGGGATCACCGGATTGACCTTGCCCGGCATGATGCTGGAGCCGGCCTGCATCGGCGGCAGGTTGATCTCGCCGAAGCCGACGCGCGGGCCCGACGACAACAGCCGCAGGTCGTTGCAGGTCTTCGACAGCTTGACCGCGACGCGCTTCAGCACGCCGGAGAGCTGCACGAACGCGCCGCAGTCCTGCGTCGCCTCGATCAGGTTGGGCGCGGTCACGACCGGAATGCCGGTGACGTCGCGCAGATGCCGGCACGACCAGCCGCGGCATAGTCCGGATGCGCGTTGATGCCGGTGCCGATCGCGGTGGCGCCCAGGTTGATTTCGCAGATCAGCAGCACCGCTTCCTTCAGCCGCTGCTCGTCTTCGCCCAGCATCACCGCATAGGTGCGAGAACTCCTGCCCGAGCGTCATCGGCACCGCGTCCTGCAGCTGGGTGCGGCCCATCTTGAGGATGTCCCTGAACTCGTCGGCCTTGTGCTTCGAAGGCCTCGCGCAGCACGCGCCATCGCGTCGACCAGCCGCATGATGCCGGAATAGCGCCGCGAGCTTGAGCGCCGTCGGATAGACGTCGTTGGTGCTCTGGCTCATGTTGACGTGCTCGTTGGGATGCAGGAACTGGTAGTCGCCCTTCGGCTGGCCCAGCAGTTCCAGCGCGCGATTGGCGATCACCTCGTTGGCGTTCATGTTGGTCGAGGTGCCGGCGCCGCCCTGGATGACGTCGACCACGAACTGCTCGTGCAGCCGGCCCGCCCGCACTTCCTCGGCACGCGGCGACGATGGCGTCGGCGCGCGTCGCGTCCAGCAGTCCCAGTTCGCGATTGGCTCTTCGCTGCGGCCAGCTTGATCGAGGCCAGCGCCGCGACCAGGTCCGGATAGATCGAGATCGGGGTACCGCTGATCGGAAAATTCTCCACCGCGCGCAGCGTGTGAACGCCATAGTAGGCGTCTGCCGGAACATCGCGGTCGCCCAGCAGATCGTGTTCGCGTCGCGTGCTCATCGGAGCCCTTTCGTCGGGGGTGTTGGGTGGCCGGGACGAAGCCCGGCCATGATCGCGAGTGAAGCATTTTCAAGCCGTCAGCGGGAGCCTGAAAACGCTGTTTACCTTTTCGGTCAGGCCCCCGCCCCCATGAATATGGCTGTCGCAAAATACCGCTACGCGGTTAGAATTATCCCGGCCGCGGCAAGCCGGCCGGAGCAGTTTCGATGACGCCGTTGAACGACGAGCCCACCGCGCAGGCCATCCCGGTCTTGCTGGTGGAGGACGATGCGCCGACATCCTGGCGGTTGCAGGACGCGCTGGTGAAGGCCGGATATCAGGTCAGGGCCGCAGCGACGCTGGCCGAGGCCCGCGCCTGTCTCGCCGAAAGCGTGCCAAAAGTGCTGCTGACCGATCTGCAACTGCCCGATGGCCATGGCGTCGATCTCATCCGCGAAACGCGCCAACGCTTTCCGGAGATGGAGATCATGGTGATTTCCATTCTCGGCGACGAGGAGAGCGTGATCTCCGCCATCACGGTCGGCGCCACCGGCTATCTGCTCAAGGATGCGTTTCCGACCGACATCGCCGCCACCGTCCGCGACCTCGTCGCCGGGCATTCGCCGATCTCGGCCTCGATCGCGCGCTTCATTGTGCGGCGGACCCAGAACCATCCCGAGCCGCCGCCCGGTCCGCCGCTCAATACCGCAAAACTGACGCCGCGCGAGATCGATATATTGTGGGGCCTCGCCAAGGGATTCAGCTACGCCGAGATCGCCGGCCATCTCGGGCTGTCGCGCCAGACCGTGCCTGGGCATATCAAGAATATCTACCGCAAGCTCGAGGTCCATACCGGGGGTGAGGCGGTGTTCGAGGCGGTCCAGCAGGGTCTGATCAAGCTGTGACCGACGACGGTGCCGCCAAACCCGGCGCCGCCGGCCAACAGCGCCGGCGATTGCAGGTCTCGCGCCTGGTCCAGTATGGCTTGCTGCAGCTCTTGATCGTCATCGTTTGCGTCTTCGTGCTGCACGAATCGCTGCCCGACCCGCCGTCGCGCTATCGCGTCACCGAGTTCAGCCTCACGGAGGGCGGCATCGCGCGCGCAGTCACCTTGCCGAACTTCACCGTGACGCGTTCACCGACCGCCAATCCGCCGCACTACAGCGGCCAATTCACCTGGCCGGACGACGACTCGCAGCGCGCGTGGTCGGTTTTCCTGCCGCGCTTCACCAACGCCGTCGAGGTCGCCATCAACGGCGTCGTGGTGCTGGACAGCCGGCGCGATCCCGCCGCCAACCGGCCCGACCGCAACACGCCGCAAATCGGCGTGATCCCGGCGTCGCTGCTGCACTCCGGCCTGAACGACATCTCCGTCCGGTTGTTCGTGTGGGGCCCGATCTCGGGCTTTCTCGATCGCATCTATATCGGCCCCGACGACGTGCTGCGGCCCCGCTACAATCAGCGGGAGCTGGCCTTCGTCACCTTGCCGGTGGTGTTTTCGGCCTGGCAGGCGATCCTCGCCGTGATTCTCGCGATCATGTGGCTGATGCGGCGCCATGAGCCGGCATACGGCGTGCTGGCAGCGGCAATGGCGCTCGGCGTCGCGCAGGCGTTCCTGCCGTCCGCGGTCGACCCGTCGCAATATTCGCGGCTCAACGCCATCGTGATCGCCTCCGCACCGATCGAGAGCGCGTTGATCGTGGGCTTTGCGATGCTGTTTTTCGGCAGGAAATGGCCCCGCTACGGCGCGCTGCTGTTCGTCCCCGGCGTGATCGTTGCGATCGGCGCGCTGATCGGAGAGCAGTCGGTGCGCGACCTGTTCCTGTTCATCGGCTACCCGGCGGTCGGCCTCTATCTGCTGCTGCTGGCGCTGATCGTGGCGAATGCGGTGCTGCGACGTGACGATATCACCACGCTCATTCTCGGCTGCGCCATCACCATCGTGTTCACCTGCTGGGTTCATGACCTGCTCTCGGTGCTGCAGATCACGCCCGACCGCCGCATCTTCACCGCGCGGCTGTCCTATTCGGCGATGCTGGTCGCCATCGGCGCCGGCCTGACCTGGCGCTTTGCGCGCGCGCTCAATCGGGTCGACAGTTTTGCCGGCCGGATGGTCATCCAGGTTCGCGAGGCCGAGGAAAAATTGCGCGCCAGCCTGGCGCGCGAGGAAGCGCGCGCCCGGGCTGCGGCGCTGGCGCGGGAGCGCACGCGGCTGATGCGCGACCTTCACGACGGACTTGGCGGCCAGCTCGTCAGCATCGTCGCGCTTTCGGAGCGCGGCAACAGCGGCGGCGGAATCGGCGACGCGGCGCGCGCGGCGCTCAAGGACCTCCGCCTCGTGATCGATTCCATGGACGATATCGGCGGTGATCTGATGCTGGCGCTGGGATCGTGGCGCGAACGCGCCACGGCGCAGCTGCGGCCGCATGACATTGCGCTGGATTGGGCGGTGATGCCGCAAGGCCTGCCGGTTCACCCCGAACTCAGGCCCTGGCATGTGATCCAGATCGTGCGGCTGCTGGATGAAGCCGTGACCAATGCGGTCAAGCACGCCCACGCGCGGCGCATCGCGGTGCGCATCGAGACGCTCACCGAGACGCCCGGCCTCGCGCGCGGCTGCATCACGGTTTCGGACGATGGAAACGGTTTTGCGCTCACTCCGGATGGCGGAGCGAACGCTGCCAGCGGGAAATCGGGGCGCGGCTTGCGCAACATGCAAAGCCGCGCCGCCCGTTGCGGTGCCGAGCTCGAGCTGAGCTCCGGCACCGGCGGCACGCGGGTGCGGCTCCTGTTGCCGCACCGCTTTCCCGACAGCGACGCTGCCGGCGCTTGATCCATTCGGTTCAGCGGACGCGGACCGAACGATAGGCAACGTGCCGCACACCGTAGGGCGTCACGCGGGTGACACCGACGCGGGTCACGCGGACACTGGTCGCGGCAACCGGGGCTACCCGGTAGACCGGCCGAACCACCGGCGCGGTCCGAACGATGCAACCCTGCGGCACGCCGGCCGTCTTGCAATACACCACCGCGGCGTTGGCCGGAGCAGCACTCAACGAAACCGCCGCCAGCGTCGAAAGCGCCACCAGACCAGCGCTCATCCATCCTGCCTTCTTCAACATGTTCATCTCCTGTGTTTTGCGTTTGCGACCTTGCGATCGACCGATCGGTCACCGCAGCCGACGCGGATGTACATGGGCCATGGCCGGGGGCCGCAACATCCCATGAAGATGGGGGGTGGGCCGACGCAGGCGGATTCGGTCGTTTCAGGCCTGAAAACGCTGGTTTTGCGGGAATTGTCGGATGCCATGAACATGGCATGGATCGGCGCCCTCACCTCGACGATGTTCCGGGTCCTTAACCGCAACCCCTCACATTAACTCGCCGAAAGATGATCATGAAAAAGTCAGTGAAGTCAGTCTGTGTCTCGCTCGTTCTGCTGATCGCAGCGACCGCGTCGGCGGCCGCGCAATCCGGGCCGACCCCGCAAGAGAAGATGGCCTGCCGCGGCGACGCAGGAAAATTTTGCGCCGAACATATCGGCAAGCCGCCGCAGATGAATGCCTGCCTGCGCGACAACAAGGCAAAACTCTCCGACGGCTGTCGCAAGGTGGTGGAGAGTCACGGCGGGTGAATAGAGCGCACAGTCGGACCGGCCGCGATTTCGCGGCCGGTCCGACGCTATTCAATCAAACCCGATCAGGTCTCTAGTGACAGGCCTGCTCGCCCGTCTGGGTCGGGTCGGGGCAGGCAAATCCCAGCGACCAGACGAAATCACGGGCAACCCAATCAGCGGGTGGCTGATACTTGGGACCGACAGGGGGACTGGGCATATTGATAAAGGTATTGAAGCCGTCCGTTCCGTCCGTCTTGATCGAAGATACCGAATGACAAGTGATGCAGGACGCCTCGCCGGTTTTCATCCCGACGTTTTCTCCCTCGATGACGGAATTGCCGAGCAGCGTCGGCTTGCCGTCCGCGGTGGTAAAGTCGATTTGCACCCCGTCCAGTCGGTAATTGAGAAATTCGGGCGCCAGTTTTGCTTGCGTCATCAGGTCCTGCAGGGCCGGGGTCAATTGGGTGAACCCGGCCTGACCGCCGTTGCTGGTGGCGGGATTTGAGCCAAACGCGTCGTTGCAGGCGCCGAACGTCACGCAACGAAGCGGATTGGTGAGCATGCTCTGCGGTTCGAACGTCGCCCACAGCCATTTATCCAGCAGCTTTGACGAGATGTGCATTCCCGCCATCGCGTAGCATTGGCCCTCGATGGTTTCGGCGTGAACGCCGGCCGGCGGATTGTCGCAGGTGAAGGGCGGGCTGAAATCGCTGGCGGGAATCCAGTCGACCTTCACTTCGATCGAGGGTTTGGTGAATTCAATGTCGGTTTTGTTCTGCGCCGCCGCCATTTGCGCGGTACGGACCTGATAGCCGGCGGTGGTGATGAACGCCGCAGCCTCGGGATTCAATCGGGCTTCTTCGCAAATGGTCGCACCCGTGACGACATTCGCCGGCGGCCCTTGCATCGCGTTGCATTCGGTGGTCGGCGCCAGAAGAACGCGAAGGCCTTGCGCCCGGGCTGATAGCGCGCGCGCAAGCGGGCTGGCGTGAAGCCTCTTGGCGCTTTGGGCGCCCGCGGCGGCGCCGGCGGTGGCTGGATAGAACTGCAATTGCTCGATCCAGCCCTCCCATACCATATGACCCGCGCTGGTCGGGCAGTTGGCCGCCACGAACAACCGCCAGGCGGTCTCCTCCGGCGTCGCGGCCATGGCGGCCGGAAACGTGCAGGCCGTATATTGCGCTGATGATGAGGTTGGCGTCGAAACGCAGAACAAGGCGCCAAGCGCGGATGCCAGGGCAACGGCGCGATAGGGAGGCGGGCTCATGTCTCTGCTCCTGCGTGATGAGGCAGCTTTGCGTGAGAGCGTACGGCTAGGGCTGATATCCGCCGGCGATCCAGGCCTGGAACAGCGCAATATTGTCGGCGCTCCACGGCTCCTCCGGCCGCGGCGGCATCAGCGGCCGCTTCGTTCCGGTGAGGTGGTCGAGCACGTTTTGCGCATTGGCGGGAACCGACATGTAAGTGTAGTCGGCAAGGAAGATCCCCCTCTGCGCCATATGGGGGATGTCCGTGGTCGTGCTGAACAGCGGAAGAATGTCAGTGGCAAAAGAAACCGCGGGCAGCGGGGGCATCGAATTCCCCTTTCCGGTCTTGTTCAATTACCGAATAATAGCCTCTCAATCTGAGATTGTATATCCGATCGCGACCGACCGCAACAAGAGGCCGTCCATTTGCGGGGGGATGCGACTTTTTACCGCTCAGGCCGTCATCGCACGGCGCGATGGCGGGAAGCCGATCGGTAGACGATGAAAAATGCAGCCTGATCGGCATTATTCGGATTCAAACAGCCTGACCTTGGGCATTTCGAGTCTCGCCGGCTCCGCCGCGAACGACTGCGTCGGCTCGGTCTGTTCCCTGACCTTTTGCTCGACCTCGCGCAACTCCTGATCCTGCCGTTGGTGGTATCGGTGTCTCTCCGCCCACTGCGGGCGGCGGTCGTACCGCCGCTTCTCGACGACGGCGTGCCTGGTGTCGGCGTCGCGCGCTCTGGCCACGGCATCTTGCGGTGAAGCGGCTTGCTCACCTGCGACGGGTTGCGCGGCAGGCGTTGCAGATTGCAAAGACGTGGAAGTTGCGGATTGCGGCGCCGTGGTGCTGTCGCGCCCTTCGGTTGTTGGCGCAGTATTGGCCGCCTGGGCTTGCTGACCTTGTTCCGGCTGGGCTTGAGGCGCCACGTTCGTGGCCGCCACCGCCTGCGTCGCCGCGACATAAGGCACCGGTTCCGAGGGCGCAGCGATCACAGCTATCGGCTGCGCCGACATCCGCTGCTCCAGTCTCGTCATCTCGGTGCCATTCTTCGACGAATGGGGACTGACGATATTGGCAATCAACAGGCCGCCGCCAAGGCCCGCGACGATGGCGGCGACCACGGTTCCCGCTCCAGCGAAATAAGCCGTCGATGTGCGCATGGCTCAGCTCCTGTTCCTGCAGGCAAACGCGCAGGGGCGGGCCGATGTTCCTATGCGAGGGCGGACGCGCGGGCTGGAACCCGGCGAGCTGCTGGCGCGCCGACACCGCGCGTCGATATATCTGGATTCAGCTTTCAGGAATCGGCGGCGCGGTAGCCGCCTGCTGCCGCTCAGATCATCGCGGCGACTTTTTCCAGCCCGATGATGCGGGCGAGCGAGCGCACTTCGCTCTTCTGGTCTTCGCGGAGCTGGAACAGAAGCGGCATCGCCGCCGATTTCAACTGCTGCACTTCTTCGGAGTCGGGATCGATCGGCATGCCGGTGGCGCCGGGGTTGACCTGCCGACCGGCGTGGATCTTGCGGGCGACGGCGCGCAACGCGCTTTCCACCGGCGGCCAGTAGGATTCCTGCTCGGAGGAAAGTTTCAGGCGGTCCTTGATGCCGGCGATCTGCACGTCGCTGAGCAGCGCATAATTCTTTTGCGGCTGCGGCTTGCTCGCGGCCTTCGGCTTCGCCGGTGCCGCAGCCTCGGCGAGCTTCGGCACGCCGACGTCGGCCGGCGCGGTCGAGGCATAGGCCTGACGCAGCGGCTCGGTCAGGACGGGCGTTTGGTCTTGAGTTTGGTCTTGAGTTTGATTTTGGGTTTGATCTTGAGGTTGGGCTTGAACCTGGACTTTGGGCGGCTCGAACGACGCCAGCGCGAAGGTGGCGATAGCAAGCCGGTCCTTCTTGCCTTCCTTGTTGGAAACGGGGGGCCTTTCGATCGCTACGGAAGCCATCTCGTAGCGCGCCGCCGGTACGCTGTCGCGGGCGAGAATGCTGGTGGCGGCGGCACCGACCACGAGGAAGCAGGTCAGCGCAACGATGGTGATGGCTCTGGTCAAAAAGGTCTCCATTCGCGTCGACCGCCTCGGCCTGCCCTCGAAAACTGGATGCTAATTAAGGCTTTACCATGCCGCCGAGCGGGGTACGGCGAACGGAAAAGGGTAAAAATCGCGCCGAAAACACCCGAAATCAGGCCGCCGCGGCCAGCTCATAGGCTTCCTGGATGTCGGCGACGATCTCATTCGCTTCCCACATCGCGCCGGGCGCGATCGAGCGCATGGCGACGGTCCAGTTGGTCCTGCGTGTTCGGGGCGTGCTGACAATGTCGAATTCGACGCTGCGGCACATCGGATGCCGCTGCAGGGCGTAGAACACCCGGGTCTTGAGTTCATCGATTGTCGCCGGGGTTTTTGCAAAAAGCGCCTCGAAATCCATCTCGCATCCCCTTCTCAGTTGGTCGATCCGGCCGTGGCGGCGGACCATCCTGTGGGGCTATTGTTGGGGCTGCCGTGGTTAACGGCGCGTTAAGACCGGACAGCATCGATCAGGCGCGAACCGCGCCGCGGAACAGGTTTGAATGGCGGGATGGACACCTCAGCATGCGACGGCTGCGACGGCAGCGCCGCCGGTCCGCGCCGCCGTGCTGGCGGCCACGGTTATCTCGATCGTCACGCTGCTGGTTGCGACCTTCGAATTGTCGATGGCGGACTGGCCGTCGAGCTTTGTCCTGCTCGGCGTCCTGCCGCTGGTCGCCTTGTTGTTTTTCGGCTGCGGCCTGTGGTCGGCGATATTGCTGATCCGGGTCCGCCGCGGCGGCGTGAAATTCGCGGCGCCGTTTTTCATTTGCGCGCTGACGCTGGCTATCCTCACCACCGCGCCGCTGCAGCAAATCGCATTACAGCGAAATTTCGACTGGCACCGCGCGATGCGCGAACGGATCGTGGCGCGGGTCGAGGCCGGCGATCTCAAGCCCAATGTCGACACCAACGAAAACCTGATCGCGCTCGGCGACGACGCGCCCAATGTTTCCGTAGGGGGTAACGACATCGTCGTCGACCAGACCGACCAGGGCAGCTATGTGCTGTTCCTGACGTCGCGCGGCCTGAAGCACACTTTCAGCGGCTTCCTGCACGTGCCGCCCGGCGGCGATCCCGAAGAATTCTTCGAGTTCGACGACAAGCCGCCGACGCGGCTGGTGCGCTACGGCAAGGATTGGTATTTCGTGGCGAACTAGGGTGCGTACTCATAAATCGAGCTTGATTGGCGCGGCTTGATCGATGTCCGCTTTGCCCGATAGCGACCAAATTCTGCACCGCACCGAAAATGATGCCATGTGCCGACTCGGAAGTGGCTCAGCGGTAAATGGGGGGCTTGCGTTGCCGTGGCCATCTAATTGCGCCTCTTCAAGTCGCCGGACTGATCAAATTCAAACCCACTAAGAATGTTAGCAAGGTCACTTTTGGCCCCGTGGTTAGATCCATCCAGTCTTAGGTTTTTTTCAGAATATGCTGGCAACCAGGGCAGCTTCATTGCAATGCCGGTCGTGATAGCCTCATCCGTGCTCTCAAGAGTGATTTCGTTCCACGTAATGCCAGGGCCGAGCGTCGCCTGAAGATCGTTCGGATCGACTTCGACCACGCTCTTGGGATCTTTGACGTCGGCGAAAGTCACGAGGTCGGGCAGGTCTGCCGGCGTAATCTGGCGCGGGCCCCGCAAGCGCGCGAGGCGCGGCACGTCATCTACATATTTATCCGTTGGGGTTTGACCGTCGATCCGCAACATCCACGCGGTTTCGGGTCCCGCGTCGCGCGACCAGTGGTGCCCCGCACCGCCTTTCGGCAGGTAGCGCGTCAACAACGCAATCAGGGGCCGCGCGCCGGGACCGAGGTCCAGATACAATGCTTCGCCACGCAGCTTGTGCATGGTGCCGCGCTCAGGAACGCTGACCTGGTAAAACTTCACTTCAACGACACTTGAACCGCGCTTGACGCCCTCGGGCGTATTAACTGCCAGCGTCAGTTTGTATCTGTGGGTTTCGGATCTTGAGCAGCCCGTTAAACCAAGAACCATCGCTGCTACCACCGCGAGCGGCAGGAAAAATCGTGACATCATCGACATCCTAGCATTCGCGAGCGGCGCAGTTCTAAGCATGTCACTAGGTTGTGCAAGCGGATTGCGTCAACCTCTAACGCGCCAAATGCTCAATTTTGAATGAAGCGGACACGATGTCTGAAGTGGGTCATTCGCGACCGGGTCGAGCAAGCAGCGCCCTTGCTAGCGCGCTCTCCGCCGCCGCGCGATATTCCACAATCGTCCGCGCCACCAGTTCGTCGACCGACAGCACCTCGGTCACGCCCGAGGTCGAATGTCCCGCGCTCCAGATGTCGCGCCAGCGCTTCGGGCGGCTTTCGCGCGCGCCGATGTCGATGTCCTTGCCGATATCGATCGCGCCGCGCTGCCGGCAGATCGTCGGGATCGAGGCCGGCGGCCACGATCGACGGCCGCAGCATGTTGGTCTGCAGGCCGGTGAAGGCGGTGGTCAGCAGGATATCGTCGGCGCTGCTTTCGACCAGCATCTGCCTTGTAGCGCGCATCCGCCATGCTCTCGCGCGTGGCGATGAATTTGGTGCCCATATAGGCGAGATCGCAGCCGAGCACCTCGCGCGGCGCGCAGCGCGTGGCCGTCGCCGATGCCGCCCGCCAGCACGATCGGGCCGTCGAAGAACGCGCGCACCGCGCGCACGAAGGCGAACGGGTTGAGCCAGCCGGTCTGGCCGCCCGCGCCGGCCGTCAGCAGCACCAGGCCGTCGGCGCCGGCCGCCACCGCGCGCTCGGCGTGGCGGATGCAGGCGACATCGGCGAGCACCAGCGCGCCGGCATCATGCAGCGGCGCCAGCACCGGCGCCGGCGAGCCGACCGAGGTGATGACGATCTCGGGCTTGTGCCGCAGCAGTACCGCGAGATCCTGCGCCAGCCGCGCGTTGGAGCGATGCACGATCAGGTTCGGGCAGATCGGCGCCGCGGCTTTGCCGCTCTGTCGCGAATGCTGCGCAGCCGGCTCTCGATCTCGGTCGAGCCAGCCATCGAGCTGTTCGGGGCTGCGGCAATTCACCGTCGGAAACGCGCCGATCACGCCGTTGCGGCAGGCCGCGACCACGAGCTCGACGCCGGAGACCAGAAACATCGGCGCCGCGATCAGCGGCAGGCTGAGACGGTCGCGAAAGCGCGACGAGAGGATCGGCAGTTGGCAAACGGCGCTTGTCGTTCCGCGGCTTGAGCAGCGAGCTGTCGCTGTGCTAGCGTTGCCGCCAACATTGGCACGACACGAAACGCCGAATGACAAAGCGACACAATCGGGAGGATGAACAGCATGAGCAATCCGCTCTATGCGTTTCCGACGGTCGTGCGAGCAGACGCTGCGGGCGCTGGCGCGCTATCCGTCGCGCACCGCGTTCGCCTGGCCGGGCGGATCGATCACCTATCAGGGCGCGACCGACCTGATCGGCCGGATCCAGGGCGTGTTCATGCGGCTCGGCCTCGCGCCCGGCACGCGCGTCGCCTTCCTCACCGCCAATCGCGCCGACACCTGGTGCGCGGGCGTCGCCGCGCAATTGTCGCGGCTTGCGATCACCTGGCTGCATCCGCTGGGCTCGCTCGACGATCAGCTGTTCCAGATCGAGGATTCCGAGGCGCAGATGCTGGTGATCGATGCCGCCACCTTCCGCGATCGCGGCGGCGATCTCGCCGCGCAAGGCGGCCGGCCTGAAGACCGTCTTCACGCTCGGCCCGGCCAATTACGGCGTCGATCTGCTGGCGGCGATCGAGGCCGGCCGGCACACGCCAGCGCGCGCTGCTTCGCCGGCCCCGACGATATCGCGACGCTGAACTACACCGGCGGCACCACCGGCAAATCCAAGGGCGCGCTGCGCTACCACCGCGAAATCGGCGGCTTCGCCAGCGCCATCCTCGCCGATTTCGAAATTCCGGAGACGCCGCGCTATCTCACGGTGGCGCCGATCAGCCATGTCGCCGGCACCAAGGTGCTGCCGACGCTGATGCGCGGCGGCACCGTGCACATGCTCAAAGGGTTCGATCCCGAGGCGGTGCTGCAAGACGATCGCGCGCGAGCGCATCAACTTCACGCTGTTCGTGCCGACCATGATCTATGTGCTGCTGGATCATCCCGCGCTCGACAAGACCGATCTCTCCTCGCTCGAACTGCTGCTCTATGGCGCCTCGGCGATGTCGCCGAGCCGGCTGGTCGAGGGCATCGAGCGGATCGGGCCGGTGTTCTCGCAGCTCTACGGCCAGACCGAATGCTATCCGGTCTCGGTGCTGCGCAAGGCCGACCATGATCCCGAAAACGCCGGAGCTGTTTCTGTCCTGCGGCTTCCCGATCGCCGCCTGCGAGGTCAAGATTCTCGACGACGACGACCAGGAGGTCGCGACCGGCGAGGCCGGCGAGATCTGCGTGCGCGCGCCGCACGTGATGGCCGAATACTGGAAGCGGCCGGAGCAGCACCGCCGAGACGCTGAAGAACGGCTGGCTGCATACCGGCGACATCGCGCGCGCGGACGAGCGCGGCTACATGTTCATCCTCGACCGCAAGAAGGACATGATCGTCTCCGGCGGCTTCAACATCTTTCCGCGCGAGGTCGAGGACGTGCTGTCGCAGCACGCCGACGTCGCGATGGTCGCCGTGGTCGGCGTGCCCGACGACAAATGGGGCGAGGCCGTCACCGCCGTCGTGGTCGCGCGCGAGGGCGCCCGGCCGAACGCGGACGAACTGATCAACCTGGTGAAGGCGCGCAAGGGCTCGGCGCATGCGCCAAAGCAGATCCAGTTCGTCAAGGAATTGCCGATGACCGGCGTCGGCAAGGTCGACAAGAAGGTGCTGAAGGCAGGCTTCTGGACCGGCCGCGAGCGGATGGTGGGGTAGTTGCTCTCGTGTCCCGGACGCGGTGCAGCGTTCTTCACGCTGCTCCGCAGAGCCGGGACCTACCACTCCGGCCGCATGGGTCCCGGATCAGCGGCGCCCTACGCTGCATCCGGGACACGAGCGAGGCTAATCCTGCCTCACGCCACCGGCTCGTAGAACAGCACGACATTGCCGTTGCCGAAGGCCCGCGACTTCGCCAGTTTCAGCGGCAGCTTTCTCTTGACGCCGTCGAACAGCGTCCGGCCGCTTGCCGACGACGA
Organism: uncultured Alphaproteobacteria bacterium; assembly: GCA_963738765.1. Taxonomy (GTDB): domain Bacteria; phylum Pseudomonadota; class Alphaproteobacteria; order Rhizobiales; family Xanthobacteraceae; genus Bradyrhizobium. Next base: position 33,528 of record CAVTYA010000028.1, read on the forward strand.
TCGGGTTGAGCACGATCTGGTATTCGTCGATCAATCCGGCATCCGCCAATTGCGCGACGACGCTGCCGCTTCCCATGATCACGATGTCCGGACCGGGCTCCTGCTTCAACTTGCGGACTTCCGCGGCCACGTCGCCCTTCAACAGCGTGGTGTTGTTCCATGCGACCTGTTCCAGCGTCGTGGAGAACACGCACTTTCGCAGGCTGTTCATCCGCTCGGCGACGATTGGATTGCTTTGCGCCGCAAGCGGCGTCGGCCAGAAGCTCGCCATCAGTTCATAGGTGACCCTGCCGAACAACAAGCTGGCCGCCGCCGCTGGCGTTCTCGGAGACAAAGGCCTGCCACTCCGGATCGCTGCTTGTGGGCCCAGCTCATGTCGCCTCGGCGTCGGTGAAATAGCCGTCCAGCGACATCGAATTGTAGACGACCAGCTTTGGCATGTTCATTGCTCCTTCCGGGTGTTGGTCGGTCGATCGACTCGGACAAATCACTCACGCGGTCACCGCACTTCGGGCAAATGCTCCGTGTTGCCCTCCAGCCAGCGCAGCGATCCCGGCGTCGTCAGCATCTCGCCGGTCTCGAGCAGCGTCTTGATGCCGGAGAGGATCATCGGCCAGCCGCCGTAGAGCTGAGTGTTGGCGCCCTCGCGCAGTTGATCGTGGGTGACCGTCAGCCGGCAGAATCGCCGACCGGCTCGATCTCCCAGGTCACGCGCGAGGTCCCCTCGCTCTTCACGTCCTCGCCCCAGAGCGCTCGGAAGCTCTGGACCAGCCGGCGCGGCGGATCGACCTCGAGATTCTCGCCCTCGAAGATCAGATCGCCGATGGCCGCGACCCTCGTAGCGAGAGCCCGTCGTCCAGTCCGAGGTGACGACGGCGCCGAAGGTGTATTTGCGCCGCATCTCGGTGTCGGTGATCGCCTGCCAGAGCCGTTCGGGCGTCGTCTTGATGTAGATTTCGAACACCTTCTCCATCGTCTTGTCCTCCAATCTGCTGCTTGAGGTCGCTCAGCGTCGGCGGCCCACGGCTCGGCGTATTTGCTCACCCAGCGGTCGTGGACGAGCCGGATCGGGACCGGGTTCAGGAAGTGCAGCTTCTCGCGCCCGCGCCGCTTGCTCACGACAAGCCCGGCCTCCTCCAGCATCTTCAGGTGCTTCATGACGCCGAAGCGCGTCATCGGCAGCCGCTCCTCGAGCGCGCTCAACGTCTGCCCATCCCGCTTGAACAGCTCGTCGAGCAGGCTCCGACGGGTCGGGTCCGCAAGGGCTCTGAACACATCATCCATGCCGGTCGACAATACGTGACCATTTGGTCACCTGTCAAGCCCTGCGAACCAGAGCGAGCCCGAACCGGATCGGCTGCGCTTCGCAGGGCGGCTTCAGCGCTTCTCGATCACCAGGCTCTGGACGGCGCGGCCGAAATAGCCGCTGCTGTCGGCAAGGCGCGACATCGCCAGGCCCGCGCCGTCGGGGCCGATCCAGCATTCGCCGTTCGAGCAAGATCCATTCGCCGACCGGTTGCCGCGCGAAATTAACGGAGAGGTCGGCATTGATGAAAGTCCATTGCCGAAAATCCAGTGCGGACGAGGTGCCGTTGGAAAAATCGGCCGCGACCACGGCGCGCATCGCCTGCGAGATCGGCGATCCCGCGATCAGCGGCTGGTCGATCCGAAACCAGATCGCGGCGGGGCCGACCATGCCGAAGCGGCCGCGCGCGGCGCGCATCGAAATGCATTTGGTGAAGGGACTGCCGGCATGGTCGGCGGGTTCGACCATCGACTGGTCCGGCCCCGGCAGTTCGAGCGGCAAATCCGCGATGTCAGGCGGCAGCGCCAACGCCTGCGTCTTGATCTTGAGCACGCTTGCGCTGACCACGACGACGCCATCGGCGAGCAGTCTGATCGCGCAAAGCTGGATCTTGCGGCCCTCGCGCAAAACTTCGGTCGCGATCGTCAGCGGCGCCACCGGCACCGGGCGCATCAGATCGATGGTGACGCGCGCGATCTGCATCGGCACCGGTGTTGCAATCGCTTCCGCCGCCCACACCACCAGCGCCGCCGGCGCCGAGCCGTGCTGCATGCGCGGATCCCAGGGACCGGCCGCGTCGGCGCTGGTGACGACGCGGTTGCCGTCGACGCGAAAGATGGGATCCATATTACTTGGTGCCGAACATCCGGTCGCCGGCGTCGCCGAGGCCCGGCAGGATGTAGCCGTGGTCGTTCAGTCTTTCATCGACGGCCGCGGTCCAGACCGGGATGTCCGGATGCTCGCTCTGGAAGTGCGCAATCCCCTCGGGTGCTGCCAGCAGGCAAACGAACCGGATGTCGCGGGCGCCGCGCGTCTTGAGCAGCGAGGCTGCCGCACAGGCGGAATTGCCGGTCGCAAGCATCGGATCCATCAGGATCACGGTGCGATCCGACAGATCCTGCGGCGCCTTGAAGTAATATTCGACGGCCTGCAAGGTCTGGGGATCGCGATAGAGCCCGATATGCGCCACGCGCGCCGACGGCACCATCGCCAGCATGCCGTCCAGAAATCCGACGCCGGCCCGCAGGATCGGCGCCAGCGTCAGTTTCTTGCCGGCGATCGTCGGCGCCTTCATCGGCGTCAGCGGCGTCTCGATGTCCACCATCTCGAGCGGCAGATCGCGGGTGACTTCATAGCAAAGCAGCATCCCGATCTCGTTAGTGAGCTCGCGAAAGCCTTTGGTCGATCGATCACGCTCGCGCATCAGCGTGAGCTTGTGCTGGACCAGGGGATGGCTGACGATATTGACCGTGCTGGCTGTCATGCCGGTCTTTGTGGCACAGCGGTCGCATGGTCATCAAGGGCGTTGGTCTATAACGGCGTTCCCCGGATGCTGCGCAGCGCGCCGCGCTTGCGGCGTGGTGCGCTGCTGATCCGGGGTCCATCGGGCGTTCATGGGTCCCGGCTCTGCGGAGCAGCGTTATACGCTGCACCGCGTCCGGGACACGGATGCATTCGACGTCACAGCGCGGGGTCGACGGCCTCGGCGTATTCCTTTTTGAAGCGCGCGATCAGTTCGGCGGCGGGCAAAACCTTGGCGACGCTGCCGACGCCCTGGCCCGAGCCCCAGATTTCCTTCCAGGCCTTCGGCTTTGGCCCGTTCGCCTGACGCATCGGTGCCAAAACTCATTTTCGACGGATCCGAGGTCGGCAGGTTTTCCGGATCCATGCCGGCCGCGACGATCGACGGCTTCAGATAATTGCCGTGCACGCCGGTGAACAGGTTCGAATAGACGATGTCTTCGGCACCCGACGCCGTGATCATCTCTTTGTAGCCTTCCACCGCATTGGCTTCCGTGGTGGCGATGAAGGCCGAGCCGATATAGGCGAAGTCGGCACCCAGGATCCGCGCCGCGCGGATGGCACGGCCGTTTGCAATCGCACCCGACAACGCGATCGGACCGTCGAACCAGGCCCGCGTCTCCGCCACGAAGGCCAGCGGCGAAATCTCGCCGGCATGGCCGCCGGCGCCGGCCGAGACCAGGATCAGGCCATCGGCGCCCTTCTCGACCGCCTTGTGCGCGAACTTCTGATTGATCACGTCGTGGAACACGATGCCGCCCCAGCCGTGGGCCGCCTGATTGAGCTCCTCGCGCGCACCGAGCGAGGTGATCATCATCGGCACTTTGTGTTTCTCGCAAACCGCAAGATCGTGATCGAGCCGGTTGTTCGACTTGTGCACGATCTGGTTCACCGCAAACGGCGCCGACAGCCGGTCGGGATGCGCCTTGTCGTGGGCGGCGAGTTCTTCCTTGATCCGCGCGATCCATTCATCGAGCAGCGCCGCCGGCCGCGCGTTCAGCGCCGGAAACGATCCGACCACGCCGGCCTTGCATTGCGCGATCACCAGATCGGGCACGGAAATGATGAAGAGCGGCGCACCGATGACGGGAATCGACAGACGCCCCTTGAACAAGGCAGGCATGGACATTCGAAACGGTTCCTTCAGGTTATTCCGTGGCGTGAAACATCGGCTCAGGCGGTGCCGGACATCATACCAACAAGGCAATCTTTCCACTGTCAAGTATTGCGTTTTGGCGCTGCCATCATGATCCGATTTGGTCCAATCGAATCATGCGTCTCATCCCCTTGTTCGAGCGTGATCTTTTGCTCTACTGGCAGAGCGCCCGGATCACGTAATTTTCGGTCTTGCAGTCGCCCGGCTCGCGTTTGCGGCCCGGCAGGAACACTTTCGCCGAGCATTTCTCGGCAGCATCCGTGTCGAGGCTCTTGCCTTCCTTGTAGCCCTTGCTTTGACAGAGCTTGTCGGCGCCGGCCTTGCAGTCCGGTGCGCCGTTGGCCGCCACCACGCACGCCGCGCGGCCGGTGACCATCAGCGACGGCTTTGCCATATTCGACAAGCTCTGCCCGGCATCCTTGGCGCGGGCATTGAGGTCGTCGAGGGTCTCGCTTGGGCTCTTCATTTTCGGCAGGATCGAGAGCGATTTCTCGAACAGCTTGCCCATTTCGTTGATCAGGCCCGGATTTTCTCCGGATGGCGCGGGCGGCGGCGGCGCAGGCTCGATCTGCTGCGGCGCCGGCTGCTCGGGCAGCGTTTGCTGCGCCGGTGACTGCACGCCGAGCGAAGCCGGCGGCGCGGCCTGCGGCCAGCACGCCACCGGGGCGATCGTCAGCATCGATAATGCCAGGCTCGCGGTTGCGACATGCGCCCCGAGTGGCCTGAAGAGAATGTCAATTCGATCAAGCATATTGGCCAGCGTAACCCGAAGGCCGCGACCCGGCAAAGCGCTTACCGCTAGATCAGCCGGAACGCGATATAGAATCCGAGCACGAGGACCGCAGCTCCGAGCGCCACCCACAGGCCCAGCCGCTTTTCCAGCTCGGCCCGAATGACGTCGCCGTAGCGGTTGAGCAGGATAGCGACCACGAAGAACCGCCCGCCGCGTGCGACAATCGAGCACAGGATAAACAGCCCGATATTGTAGCCGGCAAAGCCGGAGGTGATGGTCACGAGCTTGTAGGGGATCGGCGTCAAACCCTTGACCAGGATGATCACTGCGCCCCATTCGGCATAGGACGCACGGAAGGCGTCGACCTTGTCGCCGAGGCCGTAGAGCGTGATCAGCCAGTGCCCGATCGAAGTCATAGAGCAGCGCGCCGATCGCATAGCCGAGCAGGCCGCCGGTCACCGACGCGGCCGTGCAGATGGCGGCGAACCACCATGCCCGCTTCGGCCGCGCCAGCGACATCGGCAGCAGCATGATATCGGGCGGCACCGGAAAGAAGGAACTTTCGGCAAACGCTACGGCTGCCAGAATCCCGAGCGCGTAGGGCTTGTCGGCGGCGTCGATGCACCAGTCGTAAATTCGTCTCAGCATGGCCGCGATGAACCATCATCGGGCGCATTTGTCCATGGCGGTCGATGCGGGATTTTGAGGCTTCTTTTGCCGCGTTCAGCGCCGCTTGCGCAGGCTGTTCTCAAGCGCGACAATTCGCCGCCGCACTTCCGGGGTAGCAGGGACGGCGGACAGTTTCATTCCGGACTTCGGCAGCTTCTCGGCAATGCCGAGCAGATGTTCGCGCCGCTCCATCTCGCGCCAGACATCCTCGGGCCTTACTCCGGCCGATGCCCATAGAACGGTTAGATTATAGAGCAGGTCGGCGCTCTCGCGGACCACGGCGTCGGTCTTGCCGTTGACGGCATCGATCACGACTTCGATGGCTTCCTCGGCGAGCTTCTTGGCCATCTTGGCCGGGCCGCGCTGAAACAAGCGCGCCGTGCGCGACGTCGCCGGATCGAGATCCTTGGCCGCGATCACCGCTTGATAAAGCCGCCCGAGCAAATCACTCATTCCTCAAGCCTAATCGAAACTCATGGCCAGCGTGTTAACGGCCTGCTTGACAACCAAAAAAATCCACCGGCCGGAGCGGCCGGTGGATTGGTTTTTCATAAAAATCTTGTCGTTACCAGCCGGCCGCGGGATGCCCGTGGAAATACGGCACGCTCGATCGATGACCGTAGTAGCCGCCGCCGTAGCCATAGACCGGGCCGCCGCCATAGTAGGTCGGGCCACCGCCGTAGTAGTCGTAGCTGTCATAATAGTCGCGGCGGTTCTGGGCCGCGGCAATCGCAAGTCCCGTGCCGACGATCCCGGCAAAAGCAGCCGCGGCCGCGGCACCCGCCGCCACCGCGATAATACCTGCGGCGGGCACTGATGTCGGTCGCGCCGCTGGTCCCGGTCGTAGCCGTGATGCCCTTGCCTGAAGCGGCGGAGCCTGCGAACGCCATCGACGGCTCGACCGCCGTCAGCGCAACCGCGACGACCGTCGCCACCGCGCAGGCGCGGCCAATCGATGAAAACACAGCTTTTCGCGTAACCATCACAACATCCTCCGTGATCGCATGGCCGGACAGGCCTTGGATAGCTAACCACTGCGCCGATGTTAGGTTCCCCAATCCGAATGCAGGCTGAACGATCTCTGGCGAAATCGTGGCAGTCATCGACCATTCAGATTGGATGCGGCAAAATGCGTGCGTTTGGTGCTTGTAATGACGCCCGCGATGTCATGAAACAGACATAGCCGACGCGGCAACTTGCCCACCTCCTGCTGACGTAAGCTCAATGCGCGTAATCCGGACCAAAGCCACCCGCTCGATCCTGGCCGCGCTGATCGGCCTTTGCGGAATTGTGGGCCTGGGTCCGAACCAAAGCCTGGCTGCGGACGAACCGAAGCCCCCGATCGCGATCCAGTTTTCGCTCGATCGGCCGATCGAGGCCGGTGCTGCCCCGTTGATACTGGCGTCGGCCCGCGGCCTGTTCAGCGCGGAAGGCCTCGCGGTCACGACCAATATCGCCAGCGGATCGCCGGATGCGATTGCGCGCGTTGCGGCCGGCAGCAGCGATTTCGCGCTGGTCGATATCAACGAGCTCATTCGTTTCCATGGCAAGGCAGGCGCGCCGCCGATCAAGGCGGTGTTCGTGCTGTTCAACAAATCGCCCTATGCCATCGTTGCGCGCAAAAGCCGGGGCATCCACGCGCTCTCCGATATCGACGGCAAGACCCTCGGCGTCGCCGAGGGCGATCTGTCGATCCGGCTGTGGCCTGCCCTGGCGCGGCAGAACGGCATCAAGGCCGCCAGCGTCAAGCAGAACAGGATCAGCGCCGCGGTGCGCGAGCCGATCCTGTCGGCGGGTCAGGTCGATGCGGTAGCCGGGTTTTCCTATCTGTCTGCGGTCAACTTACGGGACCGCGGCGTGCCGGCCGATGACCTTGCGGTACTGCGATACGCCGATTACGGCTGCGAGGCCTACGGCTTCGCGGTCATCGTCAACCCGGCATTCGCCGCGGCAAAGCCGGAGGCGGTGAAAGGTTTTCTGCGCGCGGTGATTGCCGGCACGCAGCTCGCCATCCGGGAGCCCGAGCACGCGGCGGACGAGGTTGTCAGCCGGATCGACGGCGGATCGCGCGATCTCGAGCTCGAGCGCCTGCGTACCGTGATCTCCGACAACATCCTCACCGGCGAAGTCAAACACAACGGCATCGGCGGCATCGATGCTGCGCGGTTCGAGCGCTCGATCGATCAGGTCGCGGAAGATTTCAAATTCCAGAAACGGCCGGCGGCTGCCGACATTTTCGACAATTCCTTCCTGCCCCCACTCAACGGCCGCCTGATCAATTGAGTAAAGGTATCGAGTAAAAGGCCTGGACGCCGGTCGTTGCGCTGGTTCTTGGCGGCGATCCCTGCTTAGAATGCGGCTCGACCGCTCTCGCCCGTTGCTCCCTCTGGCCATTCCGGCAAGTCCATGCTCCGCCTTTACACCCGCGTCCTGGAGTTGCTCGGCAAGGAGGCCCGACTCGGCTGGATTCTCGCCGGCGCCAATCTGCTGCTGGCCGGCGCGCAATTCGCAGAACCCGTGCTGTTCGGCCGCATCGTCGACGTGCTGTCCGGCAAGCCGTCGACGGGTCCGCTGGCCTCGTCCTCGGCATGGCCGTTGCTGGGGGCCTGGGTGGTCTTCGGGCTGTTCACTATCCTGTGCAGCGCCGCGGTCGCGCTGAACGCCGACCGGCTCGCGCACCGCCAGCGCCAGGCGGTGCTGACCGATTATTTCGAGCACATCATGCAGTTGCCGCTGACCTTCCACACCGGCACCCATTCCGGGCGGCTGATGAAGGTGATGCTCAACGGCACCGACTCGCTGTGGCGGCTTTGGCTCGGCTTTTTCCGCGAGCATTTTGCCGCGATCATGTCGCTGGTGGTGCTGCTGCCGCTCGCGCTCTATCTCAACTGGCGGCTGGCGATCCTGCTGTTCGTGCTGTGCGTGGTGTTCACGGTGCTGACGACGCTGGTGGTGCGCAAGACCTACGGCATGCAGAGCGAGGTCGAGGCGCATTACAGCGACCTTTCGGCGCGCGCCTCCGACGCGCTCGGCAATGTCGCGCTGGTGCAGAGCTTCGTGCGCATCGACGCCGAGGTACAGGGCCTGCGCTTCGTCGCCGACAAGCTGCTGGCCGTGCAGATGCCGGTGCTGTCGTGGTGGGCGCTGGTCACCGTGATCACCCGCGCCTCGACCACCATCACCGTGCTCGCGATCTTCACCGTCGGCATCGTGCTGCACGAACAGGGGCTGACCACGGTCGGCGAGATCGTGATGTTCGTCAGTTTCGCGACCATGCTGATCCAGAAGCTCGAACAGGTGGTCGGCTTCATCAACAGCGTGTTCATGGAAGCGCCTCGCCTGCAGGAATTCTTCGACGTGCTCGACGCCGTGCCGGCGGTGCGCGACCGCCCCGACGCGATCGATACCGGGCGGCTCTCGGGCCTGGTCGAATTCAACGACGTGTCGTTTTCCTATGACGGCAAGCGGCCGGCGATCGAGGACCTCTCCTTCACCGCGCTGCCCGGCCAGACCATCGCGCTGGTCGGCCCGACCGGCGCCGGCAAGTCGACCGCGATCGCGCTATTGCACCGCGCGTTCGATCCGCAGTCCGGCATCATCAAGATCGACGGCATGGACATCCGCGGCCTGAAGCTGACGGCGTTGCGCCGGAATATCGGCGTCGTGTTCCAGGAGGCGCTGCTGTTCAACCGTTCGATCGCCGACAATCTGCGCGTCGGCAAACCGGACGCGACCGATCAGGAAATGCGCGCCGCGGCCACGCGTGCGCAGGCGCTCGAATTCATCGAGCGCGGCGAGCGGAAGTTCGAGACCCATGCCGGCGAGCGCGGCCGCATGCTCTCCGGCGGCGAACGGCAGCGGTTGTCGATCGCGCGCGCGATTTTGAAGGACCCGCCGATCCTGATCCTCGACGAGGCGACCAGCGCGCTCGATGCCGTCACCGAGGCCAAGGTTAACGCCGCTCTCGATGAAGTGATGAAGGGACGCACCACCTTCGTGATCGCGCACCGGCTCTCGACCATCCGCAACGCCACCCGCATCCTGGTGTTCGACAACGGCCGCGTGATCGAAAGCGGAACTTTCGATGAACTGGTGACAAAAGGCGGCCGTTTTGCGGAACTCGCGAGGGCCCAGTTCATGGTGCAGCGAAAATGCCCGCGCCAGCATCGAGGCAAAATAGGCAAAAATTGGCTGGCATCACGCGCCGGATTTAGCCGAAATTGCGCCCATTCCGTCCACGATTTAATCGTCGGGCCTCTGTTCTGGATCGGCAAGCCGGTATAGGTTTGCGCTGCCATAAGCGCCCGCGCCGGACACGCTTGAAACCCGTAAGTCAGATGTCAGACCTCCTTTGCCAAGGCGGGTCTCAAAGGACCGGAATCGGATAGTGCATTTGCTTCGACCGCTGCTTCGCAACTCATCGTTGATCCGGGTTTTTTTCGTCGCAGCGCTGGCTGTCGTTACGTCGCGCACCGTGCAGGCGGAAGCGCTGTTGCTTGTCGAAGCCGACACCGGAAAGGTGCTGCAGGCGGATAACGCCACGATGCCGTGGTACCCGGCCTCCGTCACCAAGATGATGACGGCCTATGCGACGCTCAAGGCGGTCAAGGACGGCAAGCTGTCGCTCGATACGCTGTTCACGGTGTCGCCGGTCGCCGCCTCGCAGTCGCCGTCCAAGATGGGCTTGCGGCCGGGCACGCAGGTCACCGTCGAAAATGCGCTGGCGATGATGATGGTGAAATCGGCCAACGACATGGCCGTGGTGCTCGCCGAAGGCGTCGGCGGCTCGATCGACGGATTCTCGGCGATCATGAACGAGTACGCGCAGCGGCTCGGCATGACGCAGACCAGTTACGTCAATCCGAACGGCCTGCCTGCCGACGGCCAGATCACCTCGGCGCGCGATCTTGCGATCCTGGCGCGCGCGATCATTCACGATCTGCCGGAATACGAATATTTCTACCACATCCCCTCGATCCGCTACGGCCGCAGGGTCACCAACAATTTCAACCATCTGATCGGACGCTATCCCGGCGCCGACGGCTTCAAGACCGGCTTCATCTGCGCCTCCGGATATAATCTGGTGGGTTCGGCGACGCGCAACGGCAAGCGGCTGATCGCCGTGGTGCTCGGTTCGTCCTCCGGCCACATGCGCGCGGTGCGGGCCGCGCAACTGCTCGAGCGCGGTTTCGCCAGTAACGGGCTGTCGTGGTTGCGTCCCTCACTCGGCACCGTCGACAATCTGGTGCCGATCGACGCCTCGCCGCCGAACCTGCGCGACGAGATGTGCGGCGGCAAACGCCATAAGCCGGCCAGCGACGAGGATGAAGATATCAGTGCCGCCAGTGCGTCCGCGAGCAGTAGCGAGTCACCCGTCAGCTTCTTCACCGCCGGATTGCAGCCGCCGATGCTGAAGCCGTCGGCGTTGCTGACGGACGGCCCCGTGGCCTCAGAACCCATGGTGGTCTATACCGGCCCGAAGCGAACCGGATCGGCCCTGATCGCCGCGGTGGCCGCGGACTCCGAAAAGCAGGCGACGCCGCGGCGCGGAAAGAGAACGCGGGTCGCGGCAAAGAAACCGGACGCGACGGCTGAGCCGAAGACCGACGCCAAGTCCGCCGCGAAGCCGGCTGCCGTCAGGCATGCCAACGCCAAGCCGGATGCTGCAGCCGCGAAGCCGGCCGACAAGCCCGCCGCCTCGGCCGCCAAGCCGGCGTCGAAACCGGCCAAGCCCAAGGCCGCCGCAAAACCCAAAACCGAGACCAAGCCCGCCAGCTGATAGCGCCGTCGTGCCCGCCGCTTAGGCAAGTTTTTGCAATGCCCGGCCGGTCCGTTTCGCGCGACAATGCGTCGATCGCGCGCAGCCGCTTGCCATGGGCGGTGGCATTGCTCAATACTGCCCCAAACACGGCGGCCCGGGCCAAAAAACGGGAAGTCAACCAGAGGGGAAATACCATGGAGCGGATCTGGCTCAAGCAATATCCGGCCGGCGTGCCCGCCGATATCGACGTCACCCAGTACTCATCGCTGGTTGAATTGCTGGAAGAAAGCTTTGCGAAGTTTGCCGACCGCAAGGCTTTCATCTGCATGGACAAGTCGATCAGCTACCGCGATCTCGACGAGATGTCGCAGGCGCTCGCCGCCTATCTGCAGAGCAAGGGCCTGCAAAAGGGCGCCCGCGTCGCGCTGATGATGCCGAACGTGCTGCAATATCCGATCTCGACCGCGGCGGTGTTGCGCGCCGGCTATGCAGTGGTCAACGTCAACCCGCTCTACACCCCGCGCGAGCTCGAACATCAGCTGAAGGATTCCGGCGCCGAGGCGATCGTGGTCTTGGAGAATTTCGCGACCACCGTGCAGAAGGTGATCGCCAACACTGCCGTCAAGCATGTCATCGTCGGCAGCATGGGCGACCTGCTCGGCTTCAAGGGCGTGATCGTCAACCTGGTGATCCGCAAAGTGAAGAAGATGGTGCCGGACTATTCGATTCCCGGCGCCGTAGCCTTCAACGATGCGATCGCCGCCGGCCGCGCCATGAAGTTCAACAAGCCGCGATCACGCGCGAGGACGTCGCCTTCCTGCAATATACCGGCGGCACCACAGGCGTTTCCAAGGGTGCGACGCTGCTGCACCAGAACGTGCTGGCCAACGTGCTGCAGAATGACGCCTGGCTGCAGCCGGCGCTGAAGAAGCCGCCGATTGTCGACAACATGATCATCGTCTGCGCGCTGCCGCTCTATCACATCTTCGCGCTGACCGCCTGCTACCTGCTGGGCGTGCGCAGCGGCGGCACCAATTTGTTGATTCCCAACCCGCGCGACATGGCCGGCTTCGTCAAGGAGCTGGCGAAATACCAGGTCAGCTTTTTCCCGGCGGTCAACACGCTCTACAATGGCCTGTTGAACACGCCAGGCTTTGACAAGCTCGATTTCTCCAAGCTGAAGATCTCCAACGGCGGCGGCATGGCAACGCAAAAGCCGGTTGCCGAGAAATGGCTGAAAACCACCGGCTGCGCGCTGTCGGAAGGCTACGGGTTGTCCGAGACCTCGCCGACGCTGACCTGCAACCGCGCCGACATCGACCAGTTCTCCGGTACGATCGGCCTTCCCGTGCCCTCGACTTACCTCTCGATCCGCGACGATGACGGCAAGGAATTGCCGATCGGCGAGGCCGGCGAGATCTGCGCCAAGGGCCCGCAGGTGATGGCCGGCTACTGGAACAGGCCGGAAGAGACCGCGAACGTGATGACATCAGACGGCTATTTCCGCACCGGCGACATCGGCGTGATGGACGAGAACGGCTACACCAAGATCGTGGACCGCAAGAAGGACATGATCCTGGTTTCCGGCTTCAACGTCTATCCCAACGAGATCGAGGAAGTGATCGCGAGCCATCCCGGCGTGCTGGAATGCGCCGTGATCGGCGTCCCCGACGCCAAATCCGGCGAAGCGGTCAAGGCGTTCGTGGTCAAGAAGGACCCGATCGTCACCCCCGAGGACATCATCAAATATCTGCGCCACCCAACTGACCGGCTACAAGGTCCCCAAGCAGATCGAGTTCAGGAACGACCTGCCCAAGACCAATGTCGGCAAGATCCTGCGCCGCGAACTGCGCGACGAGAAGAAGGCCGCGGCCTGAGGGACTGCCTCCTCGTCATTGCGAGGAGCGAAAGCGACGAAGCAATCCATTCGTGCCTTGCCGGGCTATGGATTGCTTCGCTGCGCTCGCAATGACGCAAAATTTGTAGGCACCACCCCATCAAACGATGGTGAGGTGGTTTCCTCCCCACCCCAAAATGCTCTAAGACACATCCGCACATTCAAGGAGAATTGACGATGACGATCAGCGTTGGCGACAAGCTGCCGGAAGCCAAGTTTCGCGTGATGACGGCGGAAGGTCCGCAGGTCAAAACCACCGACGATATTTTCAAGGGCAAGAAGGTGGCGCTGTTCGCGGTGCCCGGCGCCTATACCGGCACCTGCCACAAGATGCATCTGCCCAGCATCTTCCTCAACGCCTATGCCATCAAGGACAAGGGCGTGAACACGATCGCGATCGTCTCGGTCAACGACGCCTTCGTGATGAACGCCTGGAAGCGCGACACCGACCAGCGCGACGAGGCCGTGTTCCTGGCCGACGGCAATGCCGACTTCACCAAGGCGATCGGCATGGAGCTCGACGCTTCCGGCAACGGCCTCGGCATCCGCTCGCATCGTTACTCGATGCTGGTGGAAGACGGCGTGGTCAAGAAGCTCAACCGCGAGCCCGCGCCCGGCAAGGTCGAGGTCTCCGGCGGCGATACCCTGCTCGGGCAGCTGTAAGCCGATCGCGCGCGGCGCTCGCGCACCAATCACAACTGTCGTCGCCCGGGCCTAAAGCCGGGCGATGACAGTATGTAGGATGGGTGGAGCGTAGCGATACCCATCAACGCTCGCGCGGGCTATTGGTGGGTTTCGCTTCGCTCTACCCACCCTACGAATTCCCCTCAGGCCTTCAACCTCGCCATCGCGACGCCCTCACGCGCGAGCTGGTCGGCGCGCTCGTTTTCGTCGTGGCCGGCGTGGCCCTTGATCCAGTGCCAGTGCACCTGATGCGGTTTCAGCGCGGCGTCGAGCCGCTGCCACAGATCGACATTCTTGACCGGCTTCTTGTCCGCAGTGCGCCAGCCGTTCTTCTTCCAGCCATGGATCCAGCCGGTGATGCCCTGGCGGACATACTGGCTGTCGGTGGTGAGGTCGACCACGCAGGGCTTCTTCAGCGCTTCCAGCGCCGAGATCGCCGCCATCAATTCCATGCGGTTGTTGGTGGTGTGCGCCTCGCCGCCCTTCAATTCCTTTTCGGTCTCGCCGAATTTCAGGATCGCGCCCCAGCCGCCGGGCCCGGGATTGCCCGAGCAGGCGCCGTCGGTGAAGACCGTCACCCGGGGCAGTTCGCTCACGCCGCGCATCCCGGCTGCGTCACGCCGTAATCGCGCGCACTCTGGACGCTCTGGTGGAAGCGCAGCTTGCGGACATATTCGAGCGGGTCCTTCGGCTTCACCAGCGCGCCCGGCGGCACGTTGAGGAAGTCGACCAGACGCGTCAGCAAAAAGCGCAGTGCGGCGCCGCGCGCCAGCAGCGGCAGCGCCTCCTGCTCGGCATCGGACAGTTTGCGCTCGCGGCCATAGGCGTTGAGCAGCGCGCGGGCCTTGGTGACGTTGAAGGAATGATCCGGCTCGAAGCACCAGGCGTTGAGGCAGATCGCGACGTCGTAGGCCAGGATGTCGTTGCAGGAGAACGGAAAGTCGATCAGCCCCGACAGTTTGTCGCCGAGGAAGAACACGTTGTCGGGAAACAGGTCGGCATGGATGACGCCGACCGGCAGATCGCCGGGCCAGCGCGCTTCCAGATGATCGAGTTCGCGCGCGATGAAATCGCGCAGGCCGGGCTGTACGCTGTCGGCGCGCGGTGCGGCCAGATCGAACAGCGGCCGCCAGCCTGCGACCGACAGCGGATTTTTCCGGACCAGCGGAAAATCACGTCCGGCCAGATGCATCTTGGCGAGCGCCTCGCCGACGCCGCTGCAATGCGCGGCGTTCGGCCGCCGCGGCCACATGCCTTCGAGGAAATTGATGATCGCGGCCGGCCGGTCCGCCAGCGTCGAATAGACTTCGCCCTTGCGATTCCTGGCCGGCTGCGGGCAACGCACGCCGCGCTCGGCCAGATGCGCCATCAGCGACAGGAAATACGGCAGATCGTCCGCCGCCACGCGCTTCTCATAGAGCGTGAGGATGAATGCGCCCTTGCTGGTGTGCATCAGGAAGTTGGAATTCTCGACGCCTTCGGCGATGCCCTTGTAGGACAGCAATTCGCCGATGTCGTAGCCCTTCAGGAATTCCGCGAGGTCTTCGGCGGCAACGTCGGTGTAGACCGCCATGGGGACGCGCCTTAAGCCGCGTCGGGCCGCAGCGAACGCGGCAGCGGGAAGAATTCGTTCTCTTCCGCGGCCGAGACCGTCTCCACATGCAGCTCATAGCGCTCGGCGAAGGCGCCCATGATCTCCTCGACGATCACTTCCGGCGCCGAGGCGCCCGCGGTGATGCCGAGGCTCTTGATGCCCTCGAAGCGCGCCCAGTCGAGATCGCCGGCGCGCTGCGCCAGCACCGCGATCGGGCAGCCCTCGCGCTCGGCGACTTCGCGCAGCCGCTGCGAGTTCGACGAATTCGGCGCGCCGACCACGATCAAGGCATCGACCACCGGCGCCACCTTCTTCACCGCGAGCTGGCGGTTGGTGGTGGCGTAGCAGATGTCTTCCTTGTGCGGGCCAGAGATGTTCGGGAAACGCTCCTTCAGCATCGCGACGATTTCGGCGGTGTCGTCGATCGACAGCGTCGTCTGGGTCACGAAGGCGAGGTTGTTCGGATCCTTCGGCGTGAAGGTCTTGGCGTCTTCCGCGGTCTCGATCAGCGTCACCGCGCCCTGCGGCAACTGCCCGAGCGTGCCGACCAC
Source organism: uncultured Alphaproteobacteria bacterium (assembly GCA_963738765.1). Classification (GTDB taxonomy): domain Bacteria; phylum Pseudomonadota; class Alphaproteobacteria; order Rhizobiales; family Xanthobacteraceae; genus Bradyrhizobium. The sequence goes on from CAVTYA010000028.1 coordinate 49,400, forward strand.
TTCCGGATGGTGGGAATGCCCGATCAGCAGGATTTCGCGGCCGCGCTTGAAATGGATCGCGGCCTCGCGGTGCACCTTGGTGACCAGCGGGCAGGTCGCATCCAGCGAGAAGAAATTGCGGGCGCGGGCATCCGCCGGGACCGATTTCGGCACCCCATGGGCCGAAAACACCACCGGCGCGTTGGTATTGTCGGGGATTTCGGCCAGTTCCTCGACGAAAATCGCGCCCTTGGTCTTCAGGCTGTCGACCACATAGCGGTTATGGACGATCTCGTGGCGGACATAGACCGGGGCGCCATAGATGGTGAGCGCCCGTTCCACGGTGTCGATCGCCCGGACCACGCCGGCGCAGAAGCCCCGGGGAGAACAAAGCACGATTTTAAGGACTGGTTTGGCTGACATGAGGTCTATCTCGGGACCGAATCACCCCTCGCCGGCGGGCGGGGAACGGTCAATTCGCATAAGGACTTGGGGCTGCTTTGGGGCACTGTCAAGGCACTTTTGCTAGGCCATTGCGCCAATCCCCCCTCCGGGCTTATATAGGCCCCTAATTCCCGTCATCGCTGATGACCACGACTTCGCCTCCGAAAGAGGTGGGCGAAGCACAAAGGAGATTTGCCATGAGCAATGCACCGCTGATGCCGAAGGCGACTGCCGTGTGGCTGGTCGATAATACCGCGCTGACCTTCGACCAGGTGGCGGATTTCACCAAAATGCACCCGCTTGAGGTCCGCGCCATCGCCGACGGCGACGCCGCCCAGGGCATCAAGGGCATGGACCCGATTTCGACCGGGCAATTGACCCGCGACGAGATCGAAAAGGGCGAAAGCGACCCGAACTACCGGCTCAGGCTCGGCGAGAGCAAGGTGGCGCTGCCGCCGCAGGCCAAGAAGAAGGGCCCGCGCTACACCCCGGTGTCGCGCCGCCACGAGCGGCCGAGCGCGATCCTGTGGCTGGTGCGCAACCATCCCGAATTGAAGGACGCGCAGATCATGCGCCTGGTCGGCACCACCAAGACCACGATCGCCAGCGTCCGCGACCGCACCCACTGGAACGCCTCGACCCTGACCCCGATGGACCCGGTGACGCTCGGCCTGTGCTCGCAGATCGAGCTCGATTTCGAGGTGCAGCGCGCCGCCAAGGAAAAGCCGGTGCCCGCAGCCTACGGCGGCGCCACCCTGCTGCCGGCCTCCGAGACCACCAAGAAGGAGCCGGAATACGAGCCGACCGAAAAGCAGCGCGACGACCTCAACGTCGATGCCGTGTTCGCCAAGCTGAAGACCATCGGCGGCAAGAAGCAGGACGACGACGAGTAAAGGGTTTCTCGCATTCGGAGCGGGAATCGAACGCGGCGGGGCGACCTGCCGCGTTTTTGCTTGCGGCGGGGAATGCCGAGCGCCTGCCGACAACTCGGTATATAGTCCTAGGACGTTGATCTGTCAGGCGCTGTCCCCGGAACCAGCGAAGGTTCAGGGAATAATTGCCGGTTCCCGGGGCTTCCCAATACCGAGGGAGAATTTGTGCCGGGACCGCAACCGGAGTAGCCTTTTCGCGTATTTTGATTAGCCCTTTGCAACAAGAGGCCTTGGTGCGTACGGTTCTGATTATTCTCGGGATTTGGCTGCTTCTGAACGTGCTGTTCGTGGTGGTGATGGCCCCGCCGCGCCGGCCGCGGAAATACGACGGGCCCCGCGCCTCGGACAGCAATCTCGCACCCGCGACGATCGACAAGGAAGCGCACCGCTACGATGCCGAGGAAAAAACCTCGCTCAGCTTCATCATCATTTCGGTGGCGATGGGCGCCTTCTTCGTACTCGCCGCCCCGATCGCCGAGGCCATCGACGCGATCAAGGGCGCTTTCAAAAAGAAGCCGCCCGAGGAGTGAGCGGCTAGCTCACGCCTTCTTCAAAAACTCCGTGCGCAGCACCAGGCCCTTGACCTTGTCGGTGCGGCCTTCGATCTCGTCTTCATTGTCGGTGAGGTGGATGTTCTTGATCACGGTGCCGCGCTTGAGCACGGTGGACGAGCCCTTCAGCTTCAGATCCTTGATCAACGTGACGGTGTCGCCCTCGGCGAGCAGCGCGCCGTTGGAATCCCTGACCTTGATGTCCATGATGATGTCCTTAACCGGTGAAGCGCTTTTGCTTCCTTCTCCCCTTGTGGGAGAAGGTGGCATCTCCCACAAGGGGAGAGGGGAAGAAGAGCCTCGCCCGCTTCAGCCCAGTTCGATCTCGTCCGAAATCTCGTGACTGAGACTGACGCCGCCGATGGTCAGCACCATCTTGGCCGGCAGCTTCTCATGGCCCTTGAGGCGTCCGGCGGCGACGGCGTCGCGGACCGCTTTTTCGATTTCGCGCTGCGAGGTGATGCCGACCTTCTTCAGAAAGCCGCGCAGGCTGGCGTTGAAAACGTCTTCGTTCATGGTGCGCTCCCGATGTCACGGATGGTCCGGATGATTCAGCATGTATTCGCCGAGGTCGCGCTGGCGGCGGTCGGCGCGGGCGTCGGCGTTGTTGCGCTGGACGTCGCGGTCCTTGCGGCAGGCGATGTATTCCGACGAGCCGGCCGCGACATTGTTGGCGCGGCAGAACGCGTCGTCGTCATCGCCGCCGGCATCGACCATGGTCGGCTGCCCGCGCTCGAGGCAGCCCGCGAGCAGCGGGGCGACGAGCAAGAGCGGAATGAGGAGTTGTGCCGGCTTGCATCGCATGTGCTGGTTCCATCGCTGTGTTTCGTCATTGCCGGGCTTGACCCGGCAATCCATCAAAAAGAAGGCAAGCTGCTTTGATATCTGATGGATGCCCGGGTCACCCAGGACAAAGACGCGCTTCGCGCTTTCGCCCGGGCATGACGGGTGGTCGTCATTCCTCACACCCTGCCCTTCAGCGCGTCGCCGATCTCGTCCAGCACCTTGGGATCCTCGATGGTCGCGGGCATCGTCCAGGCGTCGCCGTCGGCGATCTTCTTGATGGTGCCGCGCAGGATCTTTCCGGAGCGCGTCTTCGGCAGCCGGCCGACGGTGATCGCGAGCTTGAACGCCGCGACCGGGCCGAGCTTTTCGCGCACCAGCGCCACGATCTCCTTTTCGATCTCGAGCGGGCTGCGGGTGACGCCGGCCTTCAGCACCAGGAAGCCGCAGGGCACCTCGCCCTTGATCGCGTCCTTGATGCCGAGCACCGCGCATTCGGCGACGTCGGGATGCGAGGCGAGAATCTCCTCCATGCCGCCGGTGGAGAGCCGGTGGCCGGCGACATTGATGATGTCGTCGGTGCGGCCCATCACGAAGACGTAGCCGTCCTCGTCCTTGTAGCCGGCGTCGGAGGTTTTGTAGTAGCCGGGGAATTCGTTGAGATAGGCCTCCTTGCAGCGCTCGTCCTGCTGCCACAGCGTCGGCAGGCAGCCCGGCGGCATCGGCAGTTTGATCACGATCGAGCCCATGGTGCCGGCGGCAGCGGCTTTGCCGCTTCGTCGACCACGTCGACCTGGTAGCCCGGCATCGGCACCGTCGGCGAGCCGTGCTTGACCGGCAGCATGCCGAGCCCCATCGGATTGCCGGCGATGCACCAGCCGGTTTCGGTCTGCCACCAGTGATCGATCACAGGCACCTTCAACTGCTGCTCCGCCCATTCCACCGTCGGCGGATCGGCGCGCTCGCCGGCCAGAAACAGCGTGCGGAATTTCGACAGGTCGTATTTGCGGATGAACTTGCCTTCCGGGTCTTCCTTGCGGATGGCGCGGAACGCGGTCGGCGCGGTGAAGAAGCGCGACCGCCTCGTGTTCGGAGATCACCCGCCAGAACGCGCCGGCGTCCGGCGTGCCGATCGGCTTGCCCTCATACATGATCGAGGTCGCGCCATGGATCAGCGGCCCGTAGACGATGTAGCTGTGGCCGACCACCCAGCCGATGTCGGAGCCGCACCACCAGACCTCGCCGGGCTTGACGCCGTAGAGATTGAACATCGACCATTTCAGCGCGACCAGATGCCCGCCATTGTCGCGCACCACGCCCTTGGGGATGCCGGTGGTGCCCGAGGTGTAGAGGATGTAGAGCGGATCGGTCGCGAGCACCGGCACGCACGGCGCGGCTTTGCCGGCGTCGATCGCTGCGCGGCGCAGCGTCGCCCAGTCGTGATCGCGGCCGGCGACGAGATCGCAGCCATGCTGCGGCCGCTGCAGGATGATGCAGGCCTCCGGCTTGACGCTGGACAGCCTGATCGCCTCGTCGAGCAGCGGCTTGTAGTGCACGATGCGGCCGGGCTCGAGCCCGCAGCTTGCCGAGAAGATCAGCTTTGGCTTGGCGTCCTCGATCCGGGTCGCCAGTTCCTTGGCCGCGAAGCCGCCGAACACCACCGAATGCACCGCGCCGATCCGCGCGCAGGCCAGCATCGCGACCACGGCCTCCGGCACCATCGGCATATAGAGGATGACGCGGTCGCCCTTGGCGACGCCGAAATCGTGCATGACCGCGGCGAGCGTCTGCACCTCGTTCAGCATCTCGGCATAGGTGAGTTTCGTGACGCTGTTGGCCAGCGGCGAATCGTGGATCAGCGCCACCTGGTCGGCGCGGCCGCCGGCGACATGGCGGTCGAGCGCGTTGTAGCAGGTGTTGACCACGGCGCCGGCGAACCAGCGGCCGTAGAGCCCCATGGAGGGATCGAAGATCTTCTTGGCCGGCTCGATCCAGTCGATCTCCGCCGCCGCCTCGGCCCAAAAGCCCTCGGGATCGGCCAGCGAGCGGGCGTGGACCTCGTGATACCGGCTTTTCTCGTGGATGTTCATGGCGTGTCTCCCGCTCAACGCTATTCTGGTGGCTCTGCACGATACCAGACCTGAACGGGCGGCAAGCGCCCAGCCATGACCAGGATCAATTTCAGGCCACATTTTCCGATGGCATTGTCACGGGAAGCGGCACCAGATCAAGCCGGAACAGATGCCGTTCGGCTAAACCTACTGCCGGGCGATGGTATTGAGCTGGTCCAGCCGATCCGCCATCGCCTGGCGCAGGTCGTAGCCGCGGCGGCCGAACGACGCGTTGCGTTTGCCGATGAAATCGCGCTGCTGCCGGGTCAGCGCCAGCGCTGCACGGTGGCTGTCGGATTCCGCGCTGGCGATCACCCGCAGGAATACATCGTTGATGTTGCGGTCGAGCTGGGCAAGGCCGGGGTCGGCGCAGATCGCTTTCTCCACCTGACGCTTCGCGGTGGCGCAATTGAAGCTCGGCAGATTCTTCTGGTAGGCCAGCGCGCCCAGCCGTTCGACTTCGAGCGCGATCTCCTGATGATTGGTGGCCGCGGTCTTGTCGGCGGGATCGAGGCGGATCGCCTCGGCGTAATCCTGCAGCGCGCGGGTCCGGTCACCCTTGCCGCGCCACGCCGCGCCGCGGTTGTTGTAGGCGCGCTGAAATTTTGGATCCAGTTTCAAGGCCGCATCGTAATCCGCAATGGCGCGGTCGTAGTTCTTCAAGGCCTGATAGGCGTCGCCGCGATTGGTCAGGAATTTGGCCTCGGGACGAATTCCAATCGCTTCGTCGTAATCGGCGATCGCACGGGCGTAATCGCCGTTGCCGGCCAGATTCAGCCCGCGATTGTCGAAGAACTCCGGCTGCGACGGATCGATCCGGATCGCAGCGCTGTCGTCCTCGAGCGCGCGCTCGGAGCGGCCGAGCTTGCGATAGGCCGAGGCGCGGTTGGTGTAGGTCCGTGCGCGGTTCGGTTCGAGGCGGATCGCCTGGTCGTAATCGCCGATCGCCTTCTGATACTCGCCCTTGAAATACCAGGCGGCGCCGCGATCGGAAAACGCCTGCGCGAAATCCGGCTTGAGCCGCAGCGCCTCGTCATAGTCCTCGATGGCGCGATCGTATTTGCCGGCATTGTTGAAGGTATTGCCGCGGCTCTCATAGCCGTTGGCATTGTCAGGCTCGAGCCGGATGGCCTGGTTCAGAGCTTCGAGAGCAGCCTCCCGCTTGCCGGTCTGGCGCAGGATTTCGCCGCGGGCGCGAAACGCGCGCGCACGGTTGGGATCCCTGGCGATGACCGCGTCGATTTCGGCCAGCGCCTTGTCGCTCTCGCCGCTGCCATGGCGCGCGACGGCACGGGTAATCATGGCATCGAGACGGTCGCCGTCCGGCGTTGCCGGATTGTCGATCAGCGCGGTGCAGCTTTCGATCAGCTGCGCGGGAGCCGCGACCGTCAGCGCGGCACAGACGACCGGCGGTTCGGCAGCCGGCTCGGCGCGGGCTGCGACGGATATCAGGACCGTGATGGCAAATACCGCACTTGCGGCAAGCGGCGAAATCGATGATCGCATGACCGGCTCTCAAAATTACCGGCACTTCTCGCAGGCGTGCCGCACCTGACGCTATGTCGCGGCGGCCTCCGCGGAGGTTCGAAAGCCGGCCTTAACCCCCCATGAGGAAGAGGCGAAGCGGTTAATAGCCGTCAACGCCCACCAGGTTCTGCAGCCGCTCCTTCATGGCTTTGCGCAGATCATAGCCCGGCCGGCCGAACTCGGCATTGCGGCGGGCGATGAACTCGTTCTGCTCGCGCTGCAGCGCGCGGGCTTCACCGGGACTCCTGGCCTCGCCGATCACCCTGATTGTGGCGGCGTTGATTTCGCGGTCGAGATCGGCGATCTCCGGATTGGCGCAGATCGCCCTCTCCACCGGGCGCCGCGCGGTGGCGCAATTGAAGCTCGGCTTGCCGGCGACTGCCTTCAACGCGCCGAGTCGCTCCAGCTCCTGCGCCAGCGATTTGTAGTTGCCGCGCGCGCTCGGATGATCCGGCTTCAGCTTGATCGCGGCGCCGAAATCGGCCAGCGCCTTCGGCCGGTCGCCCTTCTTGCGCCAGAGTTCGCCGCGCGCGTTGAAGATATCGGCCAGCGCCGGATCGAGCCGCAGCACGGTGTCGTAGTCGGAGATGGCGCGGTCGATCATGTCCTTGCGCCCAAAGGCGCCGGCGCGCGCGATCAGCGCCTTGATGCGGTCGGCCCTGTCCGTCTTTTCATTGTCGATCAGCGCGCCGCAGACGCTGACGATCTTGTCGTCGTCGGCTGCGGCCGCCGCGGCGAGGCATGGCGCGGGGTCGATCAGCAGATCCTTGGCCGGCTCGACGCCGGCTGCGAATGCGCCAGGCGAGAGCATGAGCCACAGAAAACAGCCGGCGGCCGTGTTCCGGATCAGGATTACAAAAACATCTCGCATGGAATGGCCGGCAAGCATCCTTGTCACCCGAACGATCCTAGCAAGCGACGCGCGGTTCGCACAGCGGCAGATTTACAGCGATTATCGCTCGCGGGTTTGACAGGAGATCACCGCGATAGCTAGGCCCGGCAGGTGATCCCGCCATCGACCACGAGTTCGACACCGGTGACATATCGGATTCGTCCGATGCGAGAAACAACGCCGCGTTGGCGACATCCCAGGCCTCGCCCATGTGTCCCATCGGCACCTGCGCGTCGCGGGCGCGCCACATCGCTTCGACATCGCCCTTGGCATAGCTCGCCGCCAGGCCCGCGGAATGCTCGACCATCGGCGTCTTCATCAGGCCCGGCAGGATGGCGTTGACCCGGACGTAGTCGGCTGCGAATTCGACCGCCGTGGTGCGCGTCATCTGGTTCATCGCGGCCTTGGTGGCGCCATAGGTGACATAGGAAATGCCGAGATGGCGGATCGAGGCGATCGAGGAGATGTTGATGATCGAGCCGCCGCCCTGCCGCACCATCACCGGAATGACGTGCTTCATGGCGAGATAGGCGCTCTTGAGATTGACCGCGAAGACGTGATCCCAACTGGCCTCGTTGACCTCGACCACGCTGCCCATCTCGGCGATGCCGACATTGTTGTCGAGCACGTCGATGCGGCCATAGGCCTTCAGGCATGCCGCCACCATCGCCTCGACTTCGCTGGCGCGGGAGACATCGGCGGTGAACGCGGCCGCCTTGCCGCCCTCGCCGGTGATGATCTTCACGGTCTCCTCGGCCGCCGCCGCATTGCGGTCGACGCAAAACACCTGCGCGCCCTCGCGCGCAAAGGTCACCGCGGTCGCCTTGCCGTTGCCCCAGCCCGGACCGATCGAGCCGGCGCCGACCACCATCGCCGTCTTGCCCTTGAGCCGTTCCATCGACTTCTCCCGTTATGATTTTGTGTTGAGATTATCGTAGCCCGGATGAAGCGAAGCGCAATCCGGGGAGCTGTACAAATGAGGTCCCGGATTTCGCAAGCGCTTCATCCGGGCTACGGATCATTGCAGGCGCGCATGGTCGTGACATTAGCACCGATCGGGTGCCCAAAGATCTCCGACAGCGTCCGGCAATTTCCACCTTCGCATAACCGCCATTCGCCGGCGGCGCCGGAATTGCCGAGCACCACTTCCGGCATCGGTGCGCCCTTGGGCTGCCATTGAAACCAGCCGTCGACCAGGCGTGCATCCGGCGGCGGCTCCATGCCGGCGCCAGAGCCCTTGACGCGGGCCTGCACCAGTTCGAGACCGGCCGGCGTGACGCGCCAGTCTTCCTGCCAGTCGATCTTTTCGATCGAATGGGTCCAGGCCAGCGTGAACGCCGCGATCGACAGCGTCTTCACGACACCTGAGGAGGCAAGACACAGGCTCAAGCCGCCGCCACCGCGCTGCGCGGGCGCTGCCGCCATTGCCAGAGCACGAGGGTCGCTGCGAGCGCAAAGCCCAGCGTGTCGCTGAAGCGGAAATCGCCGAGCAGGCACAGTGCCGCGACAAGGGCGAGCGCGATTTCAAGCCAGTGTCAGCCGCGTGAACAGAAAACCGATCGCGACGATGCCGAACAGGCCGATCGCGACCAGCGCCTTGAAGGTCGCCAGCGCCACCGCGCCATAGAAGCCGAGTTGGGCTGCCATCGGATCGCCGGCCTGCAGCATCAGCGCCGGCGAATAGACGAAGATGAAGGGAATGACGTAGCCGGCCAGCGCGATGCGCATCGCCTCCCAGCCGATCTTGTCGGGGTTTTCCCGCGCGATCGGCGCCGCCGCCAGCGCCGCCAGCGCCACCGGCGGCGAGAGGTCGGCCATGATGCCGTAATAGAACGCGAACATGTGGCTGGCGATCAGGGGCACGCCGAGCTTGGCCAGCGCGGGTGCAGCCAGCGCCGCGGTGATGATGTAGGTCGGAATCGTCGGGATGCCGGTGCCGAGCAGGATCGACAGCAGCATGGTCATGATCAGCGCGAGAAACAGGCTCTTGGCGCCGAGCCCGATGATCCAGCCGCCGAAGACGGTGCCGACACCGGTCTGCGTCATCATGCCGATGATGGTGCCGACGATGGCGCAGGCCATGCCGACGGTCAGCGCCGACTTGGCGCTGTCGGCTAGCGAGTCGCGGCAGGCTTTGAGCGTCGCGCGGCCGCCGCGAGTGATCGCGGCAATCAGGATCAGTCCGCCGACCACGCCGGCGACCGGCACGATCTCGAGGCCGTTGCGCGACACCGCGCCGACCACCAGCGCCAGACCGATCCAGAAAACGTAGCGCACCACGAGATTGGAGAAACCGAGCGTGATGCTGGCGCCGAGGATCAGCGCCACCGTCAGCGCGAGCCCCATGCTGCCGGCATAGAGCGGCGTAAATCCTTCGAACAGCATGTAGACCAGCGCCGCCAGCGGCAGCACCAGATACCAGCGCGCCACCAGCGCTTTCCAGGCGCTCGGGATTTCCGAGCGCTTCATGCCGACCAGGCCGTGCTTGCCGGCCTCCAGATGCACCATCCAGAACGCCGAGGCGAAATACAGCATCGCCGGGATCACCGCGGCCTTGACGATGGCGGAATATTCGACGCCCAGCGTCTCCGCCATGATGAAGGCGACCGCGCCCATCACCGGCGGCATGATCTGTCCGCCCATCGACGCGGTGGCCTCGACGCCGGCGGCAAAGGCGCGGCGATAGCCGAACTTGATCATCAGGGGAATCGTGAACTGGCCGACGGTGACGACATTGGCGACGCCGGAGCCCGAGATCGTGCCCATCATGCCCGACGCAAATACCGCGACCTTGGCCGGTCCGCCCCGGGTACGGCCGAACAGGCCGAGCGATACATCGGTGAACAGCTGGATCATGCCGGCGCGTTCGAGGAACGAGCCGAACAGGATGAACAGGAAGATGTAGGTCGCCGAGACATAGATCGGGACGCCGTAAAACCCTTCGGTGCCGTAGGACAGATGCGTGATGATCTGATCGAAATCATAGCCGCGATGATTGAACGGCGGCGGCAGATACTGGCCGAAGAACCAGTACAGCAGGCAGGCGCCGCACATCAGCGGCAGCGCCAGACCCATCAGCCGCCGCGTGCCTTCGAAGATCAGCACCGCCAGCAGCGTGCCGACGGCAAGATCGAGCATTGGTCGGATCGCCGTCGCGGGCGATCAGGTCGGCATAGAAGATCCACTGATAGAGCCCGCACAGGAAGCCGACGCCGCCGATCAGCCAGCCGAGCGCGCGGCCGAAAGATTGCTCCTGGCGGTGAAGTTGCCGATCAGGCCGAAGGTCATCAGGATCAGGAAGCCGACATGGACGCCGCGCACCACCTGGCTCGGCAGCACGTTCCAGGCCGCGACCACAAGCTGGAACACCGCAAACGCGATGCCGATCAGCGTAGGCCAGATGGCCCCAGCCGCCCGGGCCAAAGCCTTCCGGAAACCCGTGCTCGAAATTGTCGAATTCGACCTTGACCGGCGCTTCTGCGCCCTCGGTTTGCAACATCTGAATCATTCCCCGTGCCCGCGACGCTTATATCACCGGTTGGACCCGGGGAAAGCTCGCGGCGGGCACGACGGCGGACGCAGAGGCCCTACTTGATCAGCCCCTTTTCCTTGTAATAGCGGATCGCGCCGGGGTGCAGCGGCACCGGGCTGCCGATGGCGGCGGTCTCGAGCTTGATCTCCTTGCCGGCGGCATGCGAATTCGCCAGTTCCGGCAGGGATTCGAAGATCAGCTTGGTCATCTGGTAGGCCAGGTCGTCGGAGACCGCGGAACTGGTCACCAGATAATTGATCACCGCCGCGGTCGGGACGTCCTTGTCCTGGCCGGTATAGGTATTGGCGGGGATGGTCACGGCAACGAAAGGCGGACCGATCTTGTCGACGGTCTCCTTCGGCACCGCCACCACGGTGATGTCGGTCGAGGTCGACAGGTCTTTCAGCGAGGCGACGCCGAGGCCGGCCGATTGCAGCGTCGCATTGAGCTGGCGATTCTTCATCAGGTCGACGGATTCGGCGAACGGCAGATATTCGACCTTGCCGATGTCCTTGTAGGTCAAGCCGGCGGCGGCCAGGATCGCACGCGAATTGAGCTCGGTGCCGGATTTCGGCGCGCCGACCGAAAGGCTCTTGCCCTTCAGATCGGCCAGCGTCTTGATGCCGCTGTCGGCGGTAGCGACGATCTGGATGTAATTCGGATAGATCGCGCCGATGGTGCGCAGCTTGTCCAGTTTGGACTTGAAGCCGGCCTCCTCGTCGCCTTCCCAGGCGGCTTTCAGCGAGTCGCCGAGCGTGAACGCGATCTCGCCGCGGCCCTGCTGCAGCAGGATCAGGTTTTCGACCGACGCCTTGGTGGCCTGCACCTGGGTTTTGACGTTCGGAATCTTGTCGCCGAAGATTTTTCCAATGGCGACGCCGAGCGGGTAATACACGCCGGAAGTTCCGCCGGTCAGCACGTTAATGAATGCCTGCGCCTGGGCGGCGGGCGCCGACAAAACCGCCGCTGCCGCAACGGCAGCCGCCATCAACTTCGAATTCATAAGCACTATTCTCCCCCCTTAAAAATTTCGCCGGGAAGTTGGACGGGCCAAGAGGCCCGGTCAACCCATCCAAACGACGCACGCAAAGGCCAAATATGCATACGCGGTGGCGCCGGGCGCATGCAGGAACCGGCGAGACCGGCGATATCGAGCCGGCGTGCCTATCGGGCAGCAGGATGCGCCCGGCACGGATTCCGACCATCCGCCCACACACCGAAAAATCGCGCCGCGGAAAAAATTCGGGGCGCGATGGTCGTCTCGAGCAGCTCTCCGCAGCGGCACCGACTGTGGACAAGCCGGCAAGCGAACACAGACGTTAATGCGCATCCAGCGATGAGACATGCGTGCGAGTGCGCGCATCGGTCCATGAGGCGAGCCTGCGGCAGCAACCAACAAGGGGTTGGGGGCTGTGTTGCGATCTCACGACCCGATTCGTTGCCGATCTCGTTACAATTTTAATCGCAATGCCGGCTTTAACCTTACCAAAGCAATCATCGCCGCGTCCCTAAAACTCCAAGATTAACGCCGCCGCGCGGATGTACGACTCTCGCCAGCATCTTTGGAGCGGCAAGAATGAAATCATATCAATCCTATCGAACATGCCCGACCCGTCGCGTTCGGCCATCGCAAGGTGATGCCACGCGCGTGCGTCACCGACGGCAAAAAGCACCTTCGGACCTTCCTTTCCGAGGCGCTGGACGACCTTGGGTTCATCACCAGCGAATGCGGCCAGGCCAGCGGGCTGGCCGCAGTTCTGGACGCGCAACAGCCCGATCTGGTCGTCCTCGGCGTGTCTTTCGACGGGGTCGAGGTCGGCAAAATTCTCGAGATCCTGGTCACGAAGAACTTCACCGGAAAGGTTCTGGTCATCGGCCAGCCGGGATCGATCATGGTAAAGGCCATCCGGCAAATTGGCGAGGAATACGGCATCGCGATGCTGCCTTGCCTGCAGACGCCTTTCAGCGCCGGGACATTGCGTGACAGTGTTGCGACGCTGCTGCCTTCAGAACCGGCGCCGAGCCCGGCGGTGGACGTGGCCGAGGCGTTGAAGGCCGGCTGGCTCGAATTGTGGTACCAGCAGAAAATCAATGTCCGCACCCTGGTTCCCAGCGGCGCCGAAGCATTGGTGCGGATGCGGCATCCGGCCTGGGGCGTGGTTCCGCCGGCCTATTTCATCCCCGATGACAAGGATCCGCATTTTCGCGCCCTGTCGGAATTCGTGATCGGCCGCGCGATCGAGGATTGGCGCTATCTGCTCGAGCAGCAGGGGCCGGTCGATCTCTCGATCAACATGCCGGTGTCGTTCCTCGGCGATCGGGACGCGGTACGCAATCTGTGCCGCGCGGTGCCCGATAATCCCGCCTTCAGCGGCTTGCTGATCGAGATCGACAGCGCCGAGGTGATTGGCAATCTGGATCTCGTGATCGGTGTCGCGCGCGACGTGCGCCTGCATAATATTGCGATCGTGATCGATAATGTCGGCGCGGAATGGCCGGCGCTGACGGGGCTTCCGAACTTTCCTTTCGTCGAGCTGAAGGTCGACCATCAATTCGTCACCGGCTGCGCCGACGACCGGCTGAAGGCGACCGTATGCCGCCGAATCGTCGAACTCGCCCAGGACCATGGCGCGCGGGTGGTGGCCCAGGGCGTCGAGACCCGCGCCGATTTTCTCGCCGTGCATGGCCTCGGTTTCGATCTGATGCAGGGCTATCTGTTCAACAAGCCGATGGGGATCAAGAAATTTGCCCGCGCTCGCCCTTTGCTGGCGTCCGGTTCGGACCGAAAGCCATGAGCGGTCGAGGCAAACTCAGGCTTGCCGGCCCATCACTGGAACGACATGTCGAGACATTTCGAGATGTCGGAGCCGAGGCCGGAGGAGATGATGATGCAGCCGCGCACCTTCAGCGCATTGTTGTCGCTGGCCCACACCGAATAGCCGCCGGGACCGAAGAACGAATTGGTGTTCGGCGGCTCGGTTTCGGTGGCGTCGAACGAGTAGTTCGAATCGGTCTCGAAGATGCGAGGCTTCTTGGTGCAGCCGCCGTCGGTCTGCACGTTGATGACTTCCTTGTTGTCCCGCGTCAGCGCCAGCGAAACCTGGCAACGGAAATATTCCGAGGTCTTGGCGTTGAAGACATACGCATAGGATTTGCAGGTCGCGGTGTTGAGCTTGCCGGCGCTCAGGCCCCGGCTGCACGAAATCCGCTGGTTGTTGCTGAGCTTGAATTCATCGGCGGCAGCCGCCGAGGCCAGCGTCATGAACGACAGCGCAACACCGAAACCGATTTTCATGACGTGGGTCATCCGAATCATCCCTATGAGGTTTTTCGCAATACACGTTTGTAGACGCAAACGGAAACATAGTCGCGAAGCCGGACGCGGGAAATCACAAAGTCGCGGGACTGAGGTGAAGACCGGCGATGGCCAAGCATGCGGCGAAGGTGCCATTGACGGAATAAAGGCGTTCGTGATTTGTTCAAGAGGCTGGGCAATGGAGGCATTTTCAAGCCGCCGGGAGGATGACGATGACGGGATTTTCGACCAAAACCTTTTTCATGGCGGCAGCGCTGGCCGCACTGACGACATCCGCATTTGCGCAAGCCGCCGCGCCGACACCGTGGGAGATGAAGCCGGACATCGGCTATGGCTACGACAAGGAGGGCAAGATGCTCTCCTACAAGATGGGGACCAACAATGCCGGCATGCTGTTGAAGGGCGCCAGGAAGGTGCCGAAGGGCACGTTGTTCTTCATCGGCCAGAACGGCCAGCTGTACATGCGCACCGGCCCCTATCTCGAAGGCGACGGCAAGTTCATGTTCGGAACGAATTGAGCTTCTTCCCTTCTCCCCCTGTGGGAGAGGGAAATAAGACCTAAAACGCCGCCGCCAATTCCCTGGCGCCGGGCTTGTTGCTGTTGCTGTCCATGCGATCGTCGGTGACCGCCAGCAGCTTCGCGACCGTGTTGTGGCGGATCGCGACCGGGTTGCGCTCGTAGCCGTTGCGCTGGAAGAAGTTCGAGGTCGGCACCTGTTCGCGCATCGCCTGCGGCATTGTCACCATGTCGAGCCCGGTACCGTCGCCGGTCAGGTTCATCATCTCGAGTTCGGCCGCGGTCAGCGCGCGGTTGTAGCCCTTGGCGCGGGCGAAGATCACCGAGGTCAGCAGCTTGTGGGTCTGCAGCAGCGGCCCGATGTCGATGTCCAGCACCATGGCGTGCACCGCCCAGCCCTGCGGCGTATCGGCGAGTTTTTCGTGCGCCGACCAGTCGTCGGGCACGCTGCGTGTGAACGCCACCATCCGCTTCAGGACCGCGATCTTGTGCTCCATCGTCTTGCGCGGCGGGCCGGACAGAGTGGCAGCCTTCTCCGTCAAAGCCCTGACGAATTCGTGGCCCTGCTCGGCGACCAGTTCGACGCTGTTGGTGGTGAGCAACTGGTTGTAACCCATCGCGGTCGAAATCGCGCGCTTGCCGCCATGCTCGATGCCCGACTGCACGTCGTAATTGCCGGTGCCGCCGGTCTCGAACGAATAGACCCGCACCGCCTGCTCGCGCGTCAGTCCGGCGGCGGAAGCGACGCGCGCGTAGGCGCGCTTGAATTCGATCTCGGTGCCGGGCCGTTGCGGCGTGAACTGGAATTGCTCGGCGGCGGCCTGCAGCAGGTCGGCGACCACCGGAATGGCCTTGTGGATGCGCGGCGCCTTGCCCTCCTCGGGCTCGGGATTGATCGGCCGTTTCGGGCCGGTATAGACCGGGGGCTGGGTCAGCACATAGTCATCGAGTGTGACGGTCTGGCGCTCGCGGCGCTTGGCGTTGCGGCCGCGCCGCTTCTCGGAGATCGACGCCCAATAGGCGCCGGCTTCCGCGTCGAACGCGCCGCGCACTTCCTGATATTCTTTCAGCTTGCGGCGATATTCCGCGATCGCCTGTGGCGAAGCCGCCTGCGCCATCGCATTGGCGGTCGCAGCCGACAATGTGCCGAGCTTGAGCGCCACGGCCGGCGGCGCACCCGCGAACCACGCGAGCGCGACCAATCCAAATCCAACGCGAATCAATTGCGGGCGCATCGACCTGTTGTAGCAAGCACCCGCGCGAAGTCAGCCATGAAAAGCCGCTTACTTCCACGCGAACACCGGCTGTTCCAGGTCGGCGACGCGGGTATCGCGACCGGCCAGCACTTCGCGAAACTGATAGATCAGCGCCGCGGTCGGCGCGTGGATATGCTGACCGGCGAGGCGAAAACGGATCACGCGCCGCGGGCTTTCGGGGATCGCGGTGAAGTCGAAGGCATCGTCCCGCTCGATTGCCTCCAGTGCGATCCGGTGCACGGACGCGACCTCGGCGGGATTGGGCGAGATCACGGCCCTCCCCGTCACCCACACCACGACCGGCGTGATGAGGTAGCCGGAGCGGGTCGGATAATCGTCGAGCAGGCCGAGCACATCGCCCTCGCCAAGCGCCAGGCCGAGTTCTTCGTGAAGCTCGCGCAGCGCGGCCTCGACCTGGGTCTCGCCGGCGTCGCAGCGGCCGCCCGGCAGCGCCCATTGCGCGCGGTGGGAGCGCAGGCCCGCCGCGCGCCGGGTCAACAGAAATGTCGTCTCGCTCCCGGCATCGCTTGCCGTGAGCGCGATCACGACCGCGGCGCGCTTCAGCGCCGGCGCGGCGTCATCCGCCTGCGTGCGGGTGAACGCCGCGCAGAGCTCTGCGATATTCCGCCGGGTGGTATCGTCAAACAAGCGGGCCATTGCGCTTGACTACAACAGTCCTGCGACCGATGAAATGACCTGACGAACATGGCTGCCTGCAGGGAACGGACAAAACGAGATGACGAACAAGGCCGCGGACAAACTCAAATCCGACGGCTGGAAGATCGTCGAAACATCGGGCTTCCTGCACCTGATCGGGCCGCTGTGGCAGCGGGTCACGGACGGCGTGCATGAATACGCGCTCGTTACCGAGGACAAGCACCATAACCGCCGCGGCCTGGTGCAGGGCGGCGTGCTGATGACCTTCGCCGACCGCACCTGCGGCATGACCGCGCGCTATGTCTCGGGCAAGCCGACGCTCGCGACCGTGCAGATCGACACGCATTTCGTCGAGGCCGGCAAGATCGGCGAGATCCTGGTCTCGCGCCCGCACGTGGTACGCTCCACCCGCAGCCTGATTTTCATCACGACCGAGGTGACCGTCGACAAGCGCTGTATTGCGATGGCCAGCGGCGTGTTCAAGATATTGAAGAACGAAAGTTAGACGCCGTCATTCCGGGGCGATGCGAAGCATCGAACCCGGAATCTCGAGATTCCGGGTCTGGTGCTAACGCGCCATCCCGGAATGACGGTGTATGTCGTGGGAGTAGCCCGATGCAATACCGCCAACTCGGCCGCAGCGGCCTGAAGATTTCGCCGATCTGCCTGGGCACCATGATGTTCGGCGGGCCGACCGACGAGGCGACCTCGTCGCGGATCGTCGCCAAGGCGCGCGAGGCCGGCATCAACTTCATCGACTCGGCGGATGCCTACAACGGCGGCAACTCCGAGCAGGTGGTCGGCCGCGCGATTTCCAACAACCGGCAGAACTGGGTGCTGGCGACCAAACTCGCCAACCCGATCGGCGACGATCCCAATCACGGCGGGCTGTCGCGGCGCTGGGTGCTGCAGGCGGCGGAAGAGAGCCTGAAGCGGCTCGGCACCGACTACATCGACATCTATTACCTGCACAAGGAAGACCACGCGACGCCGCTGGACGAGACCGTGCGCGCGATGGGCGATCTGATCCGCCACGGCAAGGTGCGCTATTTCGGCGTCTCGAACTACCGCGCCTGGCGTGTCGCCGAGATCTGCAACATCTGCGACCGGCTCGGCATCGACCGCCCGATCGTCAGCCAGCCCTATTACAACGCGATGAACCGCATGCCCGAGGTCGAGCACTTTCCGGCCTGCGGCTATTACGGCCTCGGCATCGTGCCCTACAGCCCGCTGGCGCGCGGCGTGCTGACCGGCAAATACCGCCCCGATGCCGCGCCCGACAAGGACACCCGCGCCGGGCGCAACGACACGCGCATGATGCAGACCGAATGGCGCCCGGAATCGCTGCAACTCGCGCAGGAGATCAAGCAGCCACGCCGAAGCCAGAGGCATCACCGCCGGGCAGTTCGCGGTGTCATGGGTGCTGAACTCCTCGTTCGTCAGCGCGGTGATCGCCGGTCCCCGCACCGAAGCAGCAATGGGACGATTACTCTGAACGCGCTCGACTATCGCTTCACCGCCGAGGACGAGGCGCTGATCGATCGCCTCGTCGCGAGCGGCCATCCCTCGACGCCGGGCTTCAACGATCCGGCCTACCCGATCGAGGGGCGGCGGGCGCGGACGGCGGCTGAAACACAACCGCGCGTGAGGCACGATGTCGCATCAGGATCGCTACGGCCTGACGCTCTCGACCACTTCGTCGGAGGCCGCAGCGCCTATCGCGACGGCGTCGACCTGCTTGCTGTCGGCATGGACCGGTGCCGGCGGAAGCGTTCGACCGCGCGATCGCGGCCGATCCGGACTTCGCGCTGGCGCATATCGCCCGCGCCCGCATCCATACGTTCTACCAGCAGGGCGACGTCGCGCGGAAAAGGCGGCGCTCGCACGCGAGCTGGTGGCGCGCAACGGCACCGAACGCGAGCGCAGCCATGTCGAGACGCTGGCGCTGGCGGTCGAGGGCCAGATCCCGGCGGCGCTGGCATCGGCGCTGACGCATCTGGAGACATCGCCGCGCGATGCGGTGGTGATGTCGCTGCCGATCGGCGCGTTCGGGCTGTTCGCGTTCTCCGGGATGGCCGATCACGACCAGGCGCGGCAGTCGATCTGGCCGAGCGCGTTCGCGCGGTCATTACGGCGACGACTGGTGGTTCTCACCACGCACGGCTGGGCGATGACCGAGAACGGCGATGTGGCGCACGGCCGCGCCATGACGGAGCGCGCCTTCGCCATGCGCCGTGCCAATGCCAACGCAGCACATGCGCTGCTGCACGCGATGTTCGAGGACGGCTCGGTCGCGGATGCCGACGCGCTGGTCACCGAATGGATCCCGGAGCTACGACCGTTCCGGCATCCTGCACGGCCATATCCGCTGGCATCAGGCGCTCGGTGCGCTCGAGCACGGCGATGCGGCCCGGGCGCTGGCGATTTATGCCGATGTCCTGAAACCTTCCGTCACGGCGGCCCCGCCGCTCAACGCGGTCACCGACGACGCCTCGCTGCTGTGGCGGCTGTCGGCCTACGGCCATGACGTGCCGCGCGAACTCTGGACCGAAGCCGACGCCTATGCGCAACGCGCCTTTCCGAAATCGAGCATGCCCTTTGCCGATGTTCACATGGTGCTGTTCGCCGCGGCGACCCGCAACCAGGCCGCGCTGGAGCAGCGCCTTCGCGTCATCGAGCAACGCGTGGCCGAGGGCAAGCTGGCGGCGGGTCCCGTGGTGCCCAAAATATGCATGGCGATGCACGCCTTTGCCGGCGAGGACTATCAGGCCTGCGTCCGCCATCTCGCCCCCGTGCTCGACGACGTCGTGCGGATCGGCGGCAGCCATGCGCAGCGCGAGATCGTCGAGGACACCTTTATCGTCGCGCTGATGCGTAGCGGCGAACTGGCCCGCGCCCGGGCTATGCTCGACCAACGCCTGCACCGCCGGCCCTCGCCGCGCGATGCGCGCTGGCTGGCGGCGGCGATCGGTTAGCGGAAAACCGGCGCGGCCGGCCTCAATCGGCCGGGCACAGCCCTTCTTCGATCGCGACCGAGTGCAATTTGTCGGCGCAGGTCACGCCTTCGGCCGCGGTCGCAAGAATCCGCGACGCCATCTTCACCTTGGTCGCCGGCGTGGCGGGCTTGCCCGATGCACTGTCGACATGAGCTGAAGCCTGCTCCAGCACGGATTTCATCAGTGCGACCAGTTCCGGCTTGAAGTCGATGGGCGAAATCTTTGTCATGCGTACTCCGTTGCCGCGGACATAGCGCGGCAAGGTGACGCTAATGCGACCCTCGTGTGGAGGTTGGCCTTGAAGGTTAATGACGAAGCCGTGACGGTTGGATCGCTTCTGATTCAATTGTCAAACGGCAACGCCTATTCCGACGGCCCGACCCACACCCCCTTGGCCGGCCACTCCCCTTCCCTGACGTTGGAGACCCGGCACGTCGTCTCGTCGAGCATTTCGACGTAGGCGGTGCCGCGCTGCACGGCGCCGTCGGGCTTGACGACCAGCACCGGCGCATCCGGCGAGTGCATCCGCGACGTCACGATGAGATCGCCGTTCGGCATGACGACCACGGGGCCGGCGCCCCAGCCCGGCGTGCTTTGGGCGTTGCAGGCGACGCGTGCGGCCGTGGCCTTGTCGGCCGGCGCCATCGCGGCCTGGGCGTTCAGGTCGTCGATCAGCGGGCGCAGCACGCCGGCCCCGGTCATCCCTTGCGCGCTTGACGCCGCCACGAAGGCGGCGCCGTAGGCAACGCCCGGCCCGGCGTCGGGCGTCAGCGTCGAGGTCGGCGCGCTCATCGCAAGAGGCTGCTCGGTCACGGTCGCGATCGCCTCACGGAAAATAAGCCGCGTTGCCGAATTTGGCTTCCGTCGTTTTGACGTAGTCCAGCACCAAGCCGATATTCCTGGTCAGCCGCTGCGCATAGACATCCGCGCCCATCAGCGAATAGAAGCCGAGATCGACCACGAACACCTTGGGATCGGTGTATCCGAGATAGCCGGTTGCCGGCGCGTCGAGGAATTTCTTGATATCGGTGAGCTTCTGCACGGCGGACCGGTCGAACCGGCTGAACCAGCTCAGGTTACGCGGGCTCCAGCTGCTGGCGATATCCGCGCCGCCATTGTCGGTCGCGTAGAAATGCGCATGTCCCTGAGCGTCCTTTCGAATGACGACGTTTCCGCCGCTGTAGCGATCCCATTGCTGGGTCACCGCGTCGATCAGCATGATCACGGAATATTCGCGCGCCAGTTCGAGCTCGTCGCCGACATAGCCGTTCTTCAGCGTGACGCTTTTGCCCTGCACCGGCTGCGGCGCGGACGCCTGCAGCAAACGCATGATCGGATGCTGCAGGTTCGGCGCGCCATTCGGCGCGGCGTGGGTATTTGCGATTTCGTCGAAGGCGACATTGGTATCGTCCTTCTTGGCCTTGACGCAGCCCTTCAGGGGCATGCCGCTCTGAATCGCCTTGAGGATATTGGCCTTGTTTGCGAGCCGCTGCTGGCCGACGATGTGCGCGCTGTCGATCAGCGACTTCAGCGCCTTGCTGCCCACCGGACCAAGCTCATAGGGCGCGGCCGGACGATAGATCGAATCGAAACCCAGCAGCGCGCCGAGCTGAGAGGCCCCGATCTCGACATCGGGATTGGCCGATGAGTTGCGCGGAACATAGGAGCCGCGGGATTTGTAGCCTTTCGGGTCCGAGGTATCGATCTTCTCGATCTTCATGTTGATCGACGTCGAGCCGGACAATTCCTTGAATTGATAGCTCGCACTATCGTCGAGATTCATGCCCTTCCATTTTTTCATCCAGTCCAGGGTGTCCGGCGCAAGCGTCTGGCCCTTGGCCTGAAGCGCCTCCAGGATCGGATAACCCTGAATGTTGCTGACCGGCGCCGCACATGCGGCGAATGCGGATGCGAAAACGATTGAGAGAGCTGTTGCAAATGCCGCGGCATGCGCTTTGGCGCATCGGCCGATCCCATGTGATCTGATCATCGCCACTTCTCCTCGCAATTGTATAATAACTTGCATCAATGTGGGGTAGCATAATCCAATTTGGCCGAAGCCCGAAGCGGCTTTTTGCGTGCAAAGCCCTGTGATGAGTGAGGTTGGGATAATTCCATCTCGTCGTCCCGGCCTTGAGCCGGGACCCATACGCTGCGGCCGTTGTTGTTGCAGAAGGTATCTAACGCCAGCATTTTGAGTCGATGGGCCGGTGGTTATGGGTCCCGGCTCAAGGCCGGGACGACGTTGTTGAAATTCCTTGTTCAACTAATGCATGCCGTCGCGTTCTCGCGGCGCAGTTCGCCCGAGGCTTGCAAGAACCTTG
>CAVTYA010000029.1:0-30649 GCA_963738765.1 uncultured Alphaproteobacteria bacterium
GGCGCGACGGCCTCTCGCGACTTCAATTCGATCGCAACACTATCCACAAGCCTCTCCTATGACCTGCGATGGTTTGCAACCTTCCGCGGCCGGGTCGGACTCTTCGCCACGCCGGAGACGCTGCTCTATGCGACGGGCGGTCTCGCTGTCGGCGAACTCAAGTACTCGGCGGCGACCAACCTCGGCGTTCAGGTGTTCGGACCTGGCTTGGGCGGAACGACGCCTACTGGCGTCGCATTCACCCTGCCGGTCGGACCTGCCGCCAGCAACTCCGACAGTCGCGCGGGCTGGACGGCGGGCGCAGGCGTCGAGCACAAGTTCACGCCGAACTGGTCGGGCAAGCTGGACTATCTGTCCATGGATTTCGGCACCAAGACTTTCTTCGCCGGAACGGCCAATCAGGCTGATGTGGGCTTCCACGACCACATCCTTCGCGCCGGCATCAACTACGAGTTCAGGGCCGGGCCGGTCGTCGCTAAATACTGAGGTGAGCCCGCTTCCCGACAAGCTAAGCCCGGTGTCCGGGGCTTTTATTTTTCCCGCGGCGTGGCGCGCCCAAAACCTTGCGCTGCGCGCGGCAAGCGCCGCGACGCTTGCCGGAAACCTCTGCCGCGACACCATGAGGCGTTGCCGTATTTTTGTGATTTGATTCACACCTTTAGATTGCAGTCCTTTGTACATGGGGGCAGGGCAACCCCAGCCCGCTGCAGCGGCACGCATGGGCCGAGCTTTATGCCGATCTGAGAACATACGCCCGCTGATAAACGAGCGGCTCGGGAATCCAATCCATGAGCGACACGCAAAACGGGAAACGCACTAGCGCTGCCGCGATCGTTCGCAGCGCGCCTGTCGGCTGAACGTACAAGTTTCGGTACTCAACCAAGGAAAATCGATGCCGGCGGAAGGTTTCGATTAACCCTTCATGCGTGAAGTATTTTCGATGCTCGTTCTCACCGATGATCGGACCGGACAGTATCAAGAGCTTTTGCGGATGCTCGCGCGCCACCTTAGCAAAGAACGTGTCTTGCTCCTCCGCGGAGAGGTAGTAGATGCATTCGACTGCGGTGATGACGTCATAGCCTTGGAACGACATTCCCAAGAAATCTCGGCTTTCAAATCTAGCATTGGAAAGTTTGAGCGCTTTGGCGCGCTCGATCGCGACGTCGCTGATATCGACGCCGGTCACCGAGCAGGTCTCATCGAAAACGACCTGCGTCAGGTGACCTTCACCGCAACCAAGTTCAAGCACTGATTTACCCCGGACGAACTTCGCTAATCGATCGCGCAGCACTCTGTCGCGAAATGTCGCGCGGGAAACGCCCCATGGGTCGGGCACTGAATAGAAAGCATTAAAGTCGGCCGCCGTGCGCATGATGGCTTACGCTTAGCATTCCCACAGAGGGCCATCATAACATGCTTCCACGACCAAGTCCCCGCGCCGGCATCAACTACGAGTTCACAACCAGAACGGTCGTCGCCAAATACTGAAGCGACGCCGCTTCGCCAAGTAAAGAAAAGCCCGGTCACCCGGGGCCTTTTTAGGATTGCGGCGATGTCGCCCGCGCGGGCCGTCAGACTACCTTGCGCTGCCTGAGATATGCGATCTCCTCGGCGCCGAAGCCGAACTCGGCCAGCACCTCCTCGGTCTGCTCGCCGAATTCCGGCGGCCGCGCCGCCATCTTGCTCGGCGTGCGCGACAGCGTCACGGGCTGGCCGACCAGCTGGATGTGCCGGTTCTCGTCGTTCGGCACGTGCTGGGCCATGCCGAGATGCTGGACCTGCGCGTCGGCGAACACCTGGTCGATGGAATAGATCGGGCCGCAGGGGACACCTGCGGCGTTGAACTCCTTGACCCAGGCCTCGCTCGATTTCTTCTCGGTGTATTTGTTGATCTCGGCGTTGAGTGCTTTTCGGTTCTTCGAGCGGTCCGGGCGCGGTGGCGTATTCCGGCCGGTTCGGCAGGTCCGGCGCCCCCAGCGCCTCGGCGAAGCGCTGCCAGATCCGGCCGCCTGTCGTGGCGATGTTGATGTAGCCGTCGGAGGTCTTGAACACGCCGGTCGGGATCGAGGTCGGATGGTCGTTGCCGGCCTGTTGCGCCACGTCCTTGTCCATCAGCCAGCGCGCGGCCTGGAAATCCAGCATGAAGATCTGCGCCTGCAACAGCGAGGTCTGCACCCACTGGCCTTCGCCCGACACGTCGCGCTCCAGCAGCGCGGTGAGGATGCCCATGGCGCAGAACAGGCCCGCCGTGAGGTCGGCCACGGGAATGCCGACCCGCATCGGACCCTCGCCGGGCGCGCCCGTGATCGACATCAGCCCGCCCATGCCCTGGGCGATCTGATCGAAGCCGGGGCGCTTGTGGTAGGGGCCGTCCTGGCCGAAGCCGGAAATGCTGCCATAGACGACGCGCGGATTGATCTTCTTCACGCTTTCATAGTCGACGCCGAGCTTGGCCTTCACGTCGGGGCGGAAATTCTCGACCACGACGTCGGCCTTGGCGACCAGGCGGCTGAACACCTCGAGGCCCTTGGGGTCCTTCAGGTTCAGCGACATCGCCCTTTTGTTGCGGTGCAAATTCTGGAAGTCGGCGCCGTGGCGCGGGCCGCCGAGCTGCTCGCCGCCCGCATCCTCCAGAATCGCGTCGATCTTGATGACATTGGCGCCCCAGTCCGCAAGCTGCCGCACGCAGGTCGGACCGGCGCGGACGCGTGTGAGGTCGAGCACGGTAAAGCGGGACAAAGCCTGCGAAGCACGCGGGAAGGCCATTTCGGACAGCTCCGGGAAATTGCGGGAACGAAACGATGGTTTTGATCGGCCAGATCGGGCGCAAATTCAATAGGTGATTGCGGGGCTTGGGCAGGCATGCGGCGAACGCAGGAGGGCTGCGGAACCCTGGGGCCACCCGCAAATTTGCGGACCCGGTAGGAATTGTAAATGTCGGGGAATTAAGTCGGTGGAAGATCCTCGGGCCTTGGGACCGAATTTGTGGCCGGTTTCGTTCGTGTGACGGATGGCACTTCATACAAATCTGAACTCGATCTGAAACCACGAATTAACGTAGGAGTAAGAGGCTGTTCCGCGTCGAGTTCGAACCGTCCACGCTGTCCGATCAGTGCCTGGACTGTCGGTGGCGTCATATGAGGCGGGTACGGTGGCGTGATGACCGGAAAGGTCTGCGTTGGAGATCAAGGGATAAGCGATGCAGGCGCCGTCTGATGACCCGTTCTATACGGTGACCGGCGATACGATCTACGGCACCTATATTCCCTCGGACGCCAGTTCGGGCGGAAGTTCGAGCGGCGGCAGCGCCCCGGGCACCGGGCCCGTGGTTGCGGAAACCTCCGGGGGCATCACCATCAATCTGCTGTTCGACGCCGCGGCGATGGCCGCGCCCGCGAGCTTTCGCGCCGGCATCGCGCAGGCCGCCGCGATCCTGGCCTCGACGATTTCCGACAAGATCACCGTCAACCTCAACATCGACTATAGCGGCACCGGCGGCGGCGCCGCGGCAGGGCCCGACAGCGGCCTGTTCGAGAACTACTCGACCATCAGGTCCGACCTGGTCAACAGCGCGACGCCGGGCGACGGCACCTTCAACGCGTTGCCGACCGGCTCGTCGATCCAGGGCCAGTCCTATGTCGCGGTCTGGAACGCGCAGCTGAAGCTGTGGGGCTTTCTCGGCGCCAACGACACCACGACCGACGACGGCAGCGCGACGTTTGCCACCGACATCAATCCGAACCTTCTGGTCGGCGTCGCCCTGCATGAGCTCACGCACGCGATGGGCCGCGTGCCCTATGGACCGCAGCCGGACGTGTTCGACCTGTTTCGCTTCACCAGCGTCGGCACGCGCTTGTTTGCCGGCGGCAATATCGCGCCGGCCGCCTATTTCTCGACCGACGGCGGCCACACCAAGATCGCCGATTTCGGTCAGACCTCCGATCCCAGCGACTTCCTCAACAGCGGCGTGCAGGGACCGAACGATCCCTTCAACGAATTTTACGACGGCAGCACCATTCAGGGCCTGACCGCCGCCGACAAGCAGATCCTCGACGCACTCGGCTTTCACACGATGGCGCCGGTCAGGACCGTCATCGAGCAGGCCGGATCGACCAGCCTGGTCGAAGTCGGAAACAATTTTTTCCTCAATCCCGTGGGGGGCGGCAACGGTCCGCAGCTTGAATATCAGGGCACGCCGGTTACCGCCGGCGAGTTCGGTACCTGGACCCCGGTTGGCGCGGAGCAGGTCTCGGGCGGCGGCTACGAAGTTGCCTGGCGGCTTCCCGGCACCGACGAGTTCTCGCTCTGGACCGCCGACAGCAACGGCAACTACGTCTCCACCAGCGGAACGATCGGCGCAACAAGCTCAGCCCTGGAAACGGCCGAGACTGTTCTGCACCAGGACCTGAACGGCGACGGCGTGATCGGCGCCGCCACCGCTTCCATCATCGAGCAGGCTGGATCCACGCGTCTGCTGCAATTGGCCGGCAACTATTATCTCGACAGCATCGGCACCGGCTACGGTCCAGAATTCGTTTATGGCGGCTCTCCGGTAACGACAGGCGAGTTCGGAAGCTGGACTTATATCGGCGCCGAACAGGTCAGCGGTGGCGGCTACGACGTTGCCCTGCACCTGCCGGGAAGTGATCAGTACACGGTGTGGGCCACCGACAGCAGCGGCAACGTGGTCTCCAACCTCACTGGCGGAATTGTATCGGGGACGAGCAGCGCGCTGGAATCGCTCGAGCCCACCTTCCATCAAGACCTCAATGGCGATGGCACTATCGGCATCGCGCCCATCATCATCTCAGCCTACGGCTCGACCGAGCTCGCGCTGGTCGGCAGCAATTATTTCCTCAACCCCGTTGGGGGCGGGACGGGGCCGGAACTCAAATATGGCGGCACACCGGTGACCGTCGGCGAGTTCGGAGCCTGGACGTTTATTGGCGTCGGGCAGGTCACCGGCGGCTATGACGTAGCGCTGCACCTGCCGGGGAGTGATCAGTACACGGTGTGGGGCACCGACAGCAGCGGCAACGTGATCTCTAATGCCGCAGGGGGAATTGTATCGGGGACCAGTAGCACGCTGGAATCGCTCGAGCCCACCTTCCATCAAGACCTCAATGGCGATGGGACCATCGGCGTTCCGACAACGGTGATTGAAACGTATGGTTCGACCGCGCTCGCGCAGGTCGGCAGCAACTACTTCTTCAACCCAGTCGGCGGCGGGACGGGACCGGAGTTCAAATATGGCGGGACACCGGTGACCGCTGGTGAGTTCGGAAGCTGGACGTTCATCGGGGCAGAGCAGATCGCCGGCGGAGTTTATGACGTAGCGCTGCATTTGCCGGGTAGTGATCAGTACACGGTGTGGGGCACCGACAGCAGCGGCAACGTGATCTCCAATGCCACGGGGGGAATTGTATCGGGGACGAGCAGCGCGCTGGAATCGCTCGAGCCCACCTTCCATCAAGACCTCAACGGCGATGGGACCATCGGCGTTCCGACAACGGTGATTGAAGCGTATGGTTCGACCGCGCTCGCGCAGGTCGGCAGCAACTACTTCTTCAACCCAGTCGGCGGCGGGACGGGACCGGAGTTCAAATATGGCGGGACACCGGTGACCGCTGGTGAGTTCGGAAGCTGGACGTTCATCGGGGCAGAGCAGATCGCCGGCGGAGGTTACGACGTTGCGCTGCACTTGCCGGGGAGTGATCAGTACACGGTGTGGGGCACCGACAGCAGCGGCAACGTGATCTCTAATGCCACGGGAGGAATTGTATCGGGGACCAGTAGCGCGCTGGAATCGCTCGAGCCCACCTTCCATCAAGACCTCAACGGCGACGGGACCATCGGCGTTCCGACAACGGTGATTGAAACGTATGGTTCGACCGCGCTCGCGCAGGTCGGCAGCAACTACTTCTTCAACCCAGTCGGCGGCGGGACGGGACCGGAGTTCAAATATGGCGGGACACCGGTGACCGCTGGTGAGTTCGGAAGCTGGACGTTCATCGGGGCAGAGCAGGTTGCCGGCGGAGGTTACGACGTTGCGCTGCATTTGCCGGGGAGCGATCAGTACACCGTGTGGGGCACCGACAGCAGCGGCAACGTGATCTCTAATGCCACGGGGGGAATTGTATCGGGGACCAGTAGCGCGCTGGAATCGCTCGAGCCTATCTTCCACCAGGATCTCAACGGCGATGGAACGATCGGTCCGACGTCGCCTGCCGCACCGGCGCCGGGTCCGGCCAACAATGATTCATTCGTGTTCTGCCGACAATAATTCATCCGCTCCCGCCACGGTCGACTTCAGCGCCCCGGCGGCGCAGGCCGCCATGAACGAGCTGGCCTCCGTGTTCAATTCCCCCGCCGCAGAGGTCGGGTTCGTGTTTGCACGTGGTGGCCGGCAATCACGAGGCGGTCGAGCTATTTCAACGCACTGGAGGCGTCGCCTCATCCCGACGCGAATCTGATCCATCTGATGAACAGCTTCATCCTCCATTGAGCCTGACGAGAGGCCCCGCAAGGCCCTCGTCAACCTCTGCGGCAAGGTGGCGGAATAACCTCTCAACTATCGACAATCCCGCGACGGGCTGCTAGCCGCTTCCTCGGGGAACCGAGATTTTGAGAGTTTGGCCGATCCTGTTCATGCCGCCGGGCGCGCCGATGCGGGGGCTCCGATGAGTGCCGCCGGCCGCAGTCGCTTGCAACGGATGCTCGGCGGATGGTCCGCCAATCTGGTCCAGCTCGTCCTGGGCGTGACCCAGCAGCTCGCGCTGGTCCCGATCATCCTGCATTATTGTTCGAGCGAGGTGCTCGCCGCCTGGCTTGCGCTCTATGCCGCCGGCAATCTCGCGCTGGTTGCCGATTTCGGCCTGCAGGCGCGTGCCATCAACCGTTTCCTCGCGCTGAAATCCTGCGCCGACAGCGACGGACGAAGCGCGCAATTCTTCGCCGGCCTGCAACGCGTCTATCTGGCGCTGACGGCCGTGCTGGTCGTGCTCACCGTCGCCGGCAGTCTCGTGCTTCGTCCTTCCGTTGTCCTGGGATTTTCGGCGATCCCGGATTTCGACGTCGCGTTCGTGATCATGACGGCGGGCATGCTGCTGATGCTGCCGTCCAATATGGTGTCGTCGCTGTACCGGTCGCACGGGCTCTATGGCCGCGCGGTCTGGCTGCAGAGCGCGGCAATGCTGGTGGCGCAGCTCGCGCAGGTCGCGGCGATCGTCGCCACGGGCAGCCTGACCATGATCGCGCTTGCCTTCGTCGTGCCGCAGATCGTGGTCGCGGCCTATCTCCTGTTCGTCGATGCGCGGGCGCTGTTTCCGTTCCTCACGCAGCCGCGCGCGCAAGCACGGTGGTCGTGGCGCTGGAGCGCCGGCCAGTTCCGCCGCGCGTTTCCGTTCGCCGTTGCCGGCAGCACGGAGATCGCGCTGCAGAGCCTGCCGGTGCTGCTGGTCAGCGCGATCGTGACCGATCGCGTGGCGGTCGCGCAATGGGGCCTGACCCGCGTCGTGGCGGGACTGGTGCGCATGCTCTGCGTGCAGGCCTCGCTGCCGATCGCCGCCGAACTCGGCCATGACCGCGCCGTCGGCGCGACCGACGCCTTGCGGCGGCTTTATGCCCGCGGCTCCGTGCTGGTCACGCTGCTCGCAAGCGCCGTGGTCTCGGGCCTGCTGGCGTTCTGGCAGGATTTCTTTGCGCTGTGGACCCGCGGCGCCATTCCCTACGATCCGCTCCTGACCTGGACGCTACTGGTCGGCGCGGAGCTCGTGGCGCCCGCGATGCTGGCGCTGAGCTACGGCTATTACAGCGACCGCGGCGCGGCTTCTGGCGCGGACCAAGGGACTGCAGCTCGTCTGCTTCGTGGTGTTGTCGCTGTTGCTCACGCCGTGGCTGGGACCGCTCGGAATGGCGCTCGCGCTGGTCGTCACCGATCTCGTGGTGCAGTTCGGCCTGCTTGCGAGCACCGTCATCGGGAAACGCTCGAGCGGCCCGTGCGTCACGTCCTGTTCCTGGCCGCGCTGATGGTGGTCGTCACGGCGGGCGGCTGGGCGCTCGGCGCGGCGATCCGCTCGGCGCTGCCGTTCGACGGATTTGCGCGCTTCATCGCCGAATGCGCGATCTGGCTTGTGATCGCAGGGCTTGCCGCAAGCCCGCTCGCGAGCGCACGGTTGCGGGCCAGACTGACCGATTTCATACCGGGTTAGGCCTGTGAGACTGTTCCAGAACTGCCGCTACTATCCTTCGCTCCGCCCGAGGTTGCGTGAGCTCGCCAGGGGACATTCGACCTTCGCCGGTCAGGTCGCCGCCTTTGTGGATTTCCGACAGAACGGGGCTCACACCCTGCTGCCGATCGACCAGCACGCCGAGTGGGCCTTTTTCACCAACGGCGACGATGCCGAAGTCCAGAGGCTGTGGGCGAAGGAGCGCGGCCTGAGCCCGCGTGCGTCGCTGGAGGAAATTCTCAAAGCCCAGATCGAGGAGCATCGCGCGGACGTCTTCTACAATCTCGACGCAACGGGGTGGGGCAGCGACTTCGTCCGAACCCTGCCGGGCTGCGTCAAGCACGTCATCGCCTGGCACGCCGCACCTTTGCGCAACGTGGTGTTCTCCGACTACGATCTCGTCGTCTGCAATTTCCCGTCCATTCTCGAAAGCCTGCGCGAGCGCGGCTGCCGGGCGGAATATTTCTTTCCGGCCTACGATCCCGCCTTCGCGCCTTACGCCGCGCGAAAAGACCGCCCGATCGACGTGCTCTTTGTCGGCGGCTATTCGCGTCATCACCGGCAGCGCGCGGCTGTTCTCGAAGCGATGACGGAATTGGCCGGCCGATACACCATCGCCTTTCACCTCGACCGCTCGCGCCTGTGCGCGCTCGCCGAATCGCCGCTCGGCTATCTGCTGCCGCTAGGCCAACATCGCAGGCCGCCGGCTATCCGCGCGATCGCGAAAAAGCCGGTGTTCGGCCTCGACTATTATGAAGCGCTCTCGGCTGCCAAAATCGTTCTCAACGGCGCCATCGACATGGCGGGCACGGACCGCGGCAACATGCGCTGTTTCGAGGCGCTGGGAAGCGGCGCGCTCCTGCTCTCGGACGAAGGCAATTACCCCGATGGCATGAAGGACGGCGAGACGATAGCGACCTATCGTTCGCCCGAACATGCGGTGTCGCAGGCCAGGGCATTGCTGGCGGATGAAGGAACGGCGATCGGCTCTCGCGCGGGCCGGGCACGAGATGGTGGCGAGCCGCTATGCCAAGGAAGTGCAGTGGCAGCGCTTCGAAGCGCTGGTGGCTTCGATCTAGCGCGTCCCGAATTCAAATCCGAACTCGGGCAGGTCCGGATGGTTGGGGCGGTCGAGCCCGGCGACCGGGTATGCGAGGCGTGACGGCGCCGGCGGCGAGCGGAAGAAGCGCTTGTTGAGGAAGGTGATTTCCGGCGACACGGGAAAATGGAAGGGGGCCAGTCCGCCCATATTGTTGCCGTGGATATGCACGAGATGGAAGTCGCGCTTGATTTTCGCGATGGTTGCGTTGAAGCGATCCGGTGCGATGTCGACTTCGTGAAATTCGATGGTCATGGCGACGATGTCCTGCGCCCGCGCAAGCAGGTCGTCGATGACGCCATATTCGCTACCCTCGATATCCATTTTCACGAAGACCGGGCATTTGGCCGGAAGCCGGCCAAATGCGTCTGCGATCGTGGCGCTGCCGTCCGAATGGTCGCGCCAGATCCGCTCTCTGAAATGGACGTTCTTGCCGCGAAAGAACGAGAGGTAGTCGAGCCAGGCCAAAACGTTGCGGAGATAGCGGGCCTTGCGGCGGACGACGAAGCGGGCAAACTGGCCGAACGAGTAGGGCACGGCCGTCAGCACCGAGACCGTATGGTCATAGCAATGAATGGCGGCCTTCGGATTGTGCCGCTCGAAATCGCGTTCGAACGTCCAGTCGTGCGAAAGGCCGAATGAAAGCAGCGCGCCGGCCGCCTCCACGGCTTCCAGCGGCACGACATAGCCGCCGTCATTTGCGCCTCCGACGCGCACGAGCGAGGAGCATTCGACCGGCTGCAGATCGGCGAGCTGGACCGCATCGCCGGGCTCGGATCGGAGCGTGATGATCGAAGCTGGGCCCCGCACTGATTTCTTCTCTCCCGCTCGCTTTCCCTCCGACCCGGCTAGCCCGCCGGCGTCGAATATCGCGCGCGTGACGTACCACAGGAGGGGTATAAAGGCGACGCCGTTCGACCCGGTGAGCGCCATAATCTTATGGTTTTGCATGTTTTTTCAGGAAAAACCGGCTTCCACCTTCCCGGGTCATGCGCTAGAAGGCGCTCAATGTCCGACCGTTTCATTCCGATTTCCCAGCCCCTGATCGGTGCGCGCGAGAGGGAGCTCGTGCTCGACGCGCTCGATTCCGGTTGGGTTTCCTCGATCGGAAAATACATCGACGAGTTCGAGGCCGGTTTCGCGCGCTACTGCGGCACCGAATTTGCGCTGACGGTGAGCAATGGAACGACCGGACTGCATCTCGCGCTCGAAGCGCTCGGCATCGGGCCGGGCGACGAGGTGATCGTGCCGGATCTGACCTTCGTCGCGACCGCCAACGCGGTCGCCTATACCGGCGCCAGGCCGGTGCTGGCCGACGTCGATCCCGATACGCTGTGCCTCGATCTGCGCCTCGGTGAAGGCGCTGCTGTCGCCGCGCACCAAAGCGATCATGCCGGTGCATCTCTACGGCCATCCGGCCGACATGGATGCGTTGAATGAGATCGCCGGCGCGCAGGGCATCGCCGTCATCGAGGACGCGGCCGAAGCCCATGGCGCCGAATACAAGGGAAGGCGCGTCGGGAATTTTGGCAAATGCGCGGTGTTCAGCTTCTACGGCAACAAGGTGATCACGACCGGCGAAGGCGGCATGCTGACGACCAATGACCGTGAGCTCTTTCAGCGCGCCAGGCGCCTGCGCGATCACGCCATGCATCCGCAGCGCCGCTATTTCCACGAGGAGCGCGGCTTCAACTACCGCATCACCAATCTGCAGGCAGCCCTCGGCGTCGCGCAGCTGGAGCGCATCGGCGATTTCCTGGAACGGCGGACCGAGATCATGGACTGGTATCGCGAGGAGATTCCGGCGACCAACCAGGTTCGGCTCAACCGGGTCAAGAACTGGGCGAAAAGCGCGTTCTGGATGGTGTGCCTCGAGGTCGACTGGTTCGACGACAAGCGTCGTGACGCCTTCATGCAGAGCTTGAGGAGGCGCGGCATCGATTCCCGCCCTTACTTCTGCGCGCTGTCGTCGATGCCGATGTACAAGCAGGCGCCATTGCCGGTCGCGGCGAAGAAGGCGCAGATCGGCCTCAACCTGCCGTCGTTCTACGAGCTCCGCCGATCCGACGTCCGGCGCATCGGCTCCGATGTGAACGAACTGCTGAAGGAAATGTGTCCCGCGTGACGACCAGGCTGGGTGTTGTTGCGGTCGCCACCCCCGCCAATGGCGGCACCTACCAGTATACGCTTTCGATGCTGGATGGATTGCGGCATGCCAGTGGTTTGAAGGTCACGCTCTACGGCGATCCGCAGAATGCCGATTTCAAGCGACTCGGCTTTCCCGTCGTTCCCTTCCATGAGCCTCACACGCGACAGCTCCGTGCGCTCGCGGCCGACCGGTTGAATATCGGCCTTGCCGATCCCTTTGCGGCCGAAGACGTCATGCTGGCGCCGATCTATTCGCTTGCGCTACTGCATACGTCAAGGCCGTTTGCCTATACGTTGCACGATCTGCAGCAGCTTCATTATCCGCAAAACTTCTCGCGCCTTCAGCGGCTTTGGCGGCACCGGATCTACACTCGTGTCTCCGCGCGCGCACGGCGCATCATCTGCGAATCCGAATACGTGAAGGCGGATATCATCCGCTTCTACGGCGTCGCCGCCGAGCGCATCGCCGTGATTCCGGCGCCGCCACACGGGAATTTCCTGCTGGCGCCGGGCGAGGAGCAGTTGCATGCGGTGCGGAACCGGTTGCATCTGCCGCAACGCTTCCTGTTCTATCCGGCGCATTTCTGGCCGCACAAGAACCACATGCGCCTGATCGAGGCGTTTCGCGACGTTTCCCGCGAGGTTCCCGACCTCGGGCTCGTGCTGACCGGCAAGAAATATGAAGCTTATGCCGCCGCGATACGCGCGATCGATACGTTCGGCTTGCGGGAGAAGGTCATCCATCCCGGCTATGTGACGCTAGAGGACATTCAGGCGATCTATCATCTTGCGACCGCGCTGGTGATGCCGTCGCTATTCGAAAGCATCAGCATTCCGATCTATGAGGCATTCCAGGCCGGCACCCCCGTGGCTGCGTCCAACGTCGTCGCTCTGCCGGAGCAAGTCGGCGACGCCGGCCTGCTGTTCGATCCCAACTCGATTGCGTCGATCAGGGATGCGATCCTGGAGATCGTAAACAATCCGGCTCCCGCCAGAGTACGCGCCGACCGGGCGCGGGAACGCATGGCGGCGATGACAGTGGAGCGCTACGGCGCCCAATTGAAGGATCTGGTTGGGCAGCTGCGGTAGGCGCCGGTCCGCATCTAATCAGGGCTTCTCGAACGCCGCGCGCGGCGTGATATACCACAACAGGAACAGGACGGCGGCGCCGTTCGACAGCATCGACGTCGCGAGCGGGACATTCATCAACACCTGCGTGAGCACGCTGGCCGACAGCAGCACGAATGTTCCCGGCAACCCGGCCGAAAGCCGATTGGCCAGCGCAATGACCAGCCCGCAAACGAATGCGGACACCGGCGCCCATTTCAGCCCGACCGAGGCGACACCTTCATTGCTGAACAGCGAGGCATTGGCGTAGCCCATCGGATAGTTGCTGTTCATGACCATCTGCAGCGGCTCGCTGTAGGGACAGCTGACGAATGGCTTCAGGAAAGACATCTGGCAGAAATACGTGAGCGCATGTTTGGAGAAGAAATCGGCGTACATATCCTGCACGATCGCAGGCGTGGCGATCATCCGGAAATTGATCGGTCCGAAATAGCTGACGAACAGGCCCTTCGAAATGATATACTGCGCCTCCAACGGCAGCAGCACGAGGCCCGGCACGATCACCAGAAGCAGCGACAGCACGACCACAATGCTGGCTTCGAAACGTGCCGCGAGCAGCGCCAGGAAGACGAGCCAGAGCGGAGAAAAGAAGGCCAGCTTGGTCAGCGTGATCGGATAGAACAGCAAGAGCAGCACCAGGGCGGCGGCCGCCCGCCAGCGATCGCCGCGAAGATAGCAGGCAGCGAAGGCGAAGGGCAGAAGCGCGTTGGAGGAGATGCCGATGGCATAGGACAGTGCCTTCGGGAATTGGAGGTCGAGGCGGAATTTGTAGATGTCGGCGAGGCCGACGACGCGGAAATTATAGGAGACGCCGATGGCGATCACGGCGGCGGCGAAAACCAGGATAAGGGACAGCAGCAGGTCGAACGCGCGCTCGGACAGGACGGTCCGCTGCCTGATCGGCGATGTCACGAACAGCGCCGGCATAAGGAACAAGACAAGCGAAACCAGCGCGGAGAGGCTGCCGAGCCCATGGTCGTAATCGAGCAGCGAAAACTTCGAAAGCCAGACATAGCCGAGGATGATGGTGAAGAAGTGGAAGCCGATGTAATAGCCGAAGCTGAAGCGGCTGAAGACGAACAGCGGCGAGAGCACGGCGATGGGGGCAACGGTCAGAAACGCGGGAGCAAGCTGCGCCCAGTCGAAGGCGAACAGTTTCAGGTAATCATAATAATGAATGACGCCGAGCATCGACAGGCAGCAGGCCGCGACAAACACGACCAGAAGCGCGAGCAGCTTCAGCCTGCTGGGTGTGGGCGCGGATTCCGGGGCCACTTCGCTGGTTTCGGTCATATCCACGAGACAACGGTTGGGCGCGCTTTCGAAGGCGCCGCTGGATTATTGTTGGCGCATTATCTTTTCGGAAAGCCGCTGCCCCGGATCATGCGCTTAGTCCGGTTCGAAGATCGAGCGCGGCGTAATGTACCAGAGCAGAAACAGAAGAGTCGCGCCATGGGTCACCATGGTGATGGTCAGCGGCACGTTGAGCAGGAGTTGCGGCATCAGCGATCCGGAAATCAGCACGAACCGCGAAGGCAGGCCGCTGCTTGCCCGGTTGCCGACCGCGATGATCAGTCCGCATGCCAGCGCCGCTAGCGGGGCAAGATAAAGGCCGACCGAAGCCACGCCTTCGGTGGCGAACAGCGAGGCGTTAAGATTGCCGATCCCGTATCCGTGCTGCATCACGACGGCCAGCGGTTCCTGGTACGGGCAACTGGCGAATGCCTTGATGATCGAGACCTGGCAAAACCAGGTGTGGGGATGGTGGGCGAAGAAGTCGTTATAGAAGTCGAGCGCCGATGACGGCGTCGCGATCATGCGGATATTGATGATGTTGAAGAACGGGTACGCCTCGTCGTGGTGCACCAGGTCTATCAGCATCAAGCCCAGGATCATCGGCACAACCAGAGACAGGACGACCAAAACTCTCGACTCGATGGCCCTCGAAGCCATCGACAGCGCAAGAATCCAGAACGGCGCGAAGAACATCAGCTTGCTGACCGTGAGAGGATAGAACAGCGGAAAGAGCAGCAGGGCTGCGGCCGCCTTCCAGTACGATCTAAGCGCCAGGTAGGACGCAAACGCGAAGGGCAGCAGGGCGTTCGGAACGATTCCGATCAGGTACCGAATGGCCATGGGGAAGGCGATTTCGTCGCGGAAATCGTAGATATGGAAGAGGGATACGAACTTGAAATTGTACATCGAGCCCGCGGCGATGGTGGCCACAGTGAGCGCCATGATCGCGGCCAGCAGGCGTTCGAAATTCCGCCGTGACGGCACGAGGACCTGCCTGATGGGTGCATCGATCAGCAGCGCCGGAACCAGGAACAGGATTGCCGATATCCCGGCGGAGACGGCTGCAAGCGTCGTGTCATAGTGAAATTGCGTGAACCGGGTCAGCCACAGGAAGCCCAGCACCATCGTGTACAGGTAGAACCCCGTGAAATAGCCGAAGCTGAACCGTCCAAGGACGAAGAGCAGGGCGACTGGCGAAAAGGCGACCACGATAGCGACGGCAGCGGTCAGGTGCTGTCGATCGTAAGGCATATAGGATTGATACTGGGCGACCTTGATCAGCGACACGCAGCACACGGCGATGTGGAGCAGGATCAGGATCAACAGCCCCGCGCGCACGAGGGCGGACCGCGGGGCCGGGTCACTGACTGCAACTGAGTTGATTTGTGAGCTGGGCATCGGGGTACGGCAGTGAAATCGCCAGGCGGTCGCGCTGATTGGGCTCAGCCTGCTTCGAGGGTGCGCTTGAAATAGGCGATGGTCTCCTTCAAGCCGTCCTCCAGCGCGATTTTCGGTTCCCAGCCGAGGTCCGCCTTGGCGCGGCTCAGGTCGGGCTGACGCTGCCGCGGATCGTCCTGCGGCAGCGGCTTGAACACCAGCTTCGAGCGGGAGCCGGTGAGGCTCACGACCTTTTCGGCGAGCTCGCGAATGGTGAACTCCGAGCTGTTGCCGAGATTGATCGGCCCGGTGATCTTGTCGCCGGTCAGCATCAGCCGCGCGATCGCCTCGATGAGATCGTCGACATAGCAGAACGACCGGGTCTGTCCGCCGTCGCCGAACATGGTGATCGGCTCGCCCTTCAGCGCCTGCACGATGAAGGACGACACGACGCGGCCGTCGTCGGGCTGCATGCGCGGGCCATAGGTGTTGAAGATGCGCGCGACCTTGATCGGCAGCCCGTGCTGGCGCCAGTAGTCGAAGAACAGCGTCTCCGCGCAGCGCTTGCCCTCGTCATAGCAGGAGCGGATGCCGATCGGATTGACATTGCCCCAGTAATCCTCGGTCTGCGGGTGGATCAGCGGGTCGCCATAGACCTCGCTGGTCGAGGCCTGGAAGATATGGGCTTTCAGGCGCCTGGCGAGCCCGAGCATGTTGATCGCGCCATGGACGCTGGTCTTGGTGGTCTGCACGGGATCGCGCTGGTAGTGGATCGGCGAGGCCGGGCAGGCCATGTTGAAGATGGCGTCGACCTCGATATAGAGCGGGAAGGTGACGTCGTGCCTGACAGCCTCGAACAGCGGGTTCGGGATCAGATGGGCGATGTTGCGCCGGCTGCCGGTGAAATAGTTGTCGGCGGATACCACCTCCGCGCCCTCGGCTAGCAGCCTTTCGCACAGATGGGATCCGATGAAGCCCGCGCCGCCCGTGACCAGAATCCTGCTGTTCTTGTAGCGCTTGAACGCCATTGTTCATTCCAGATGTTGGCCGGCAGCAACCGGCTTGGAGGGCTCTTGCGGGGAGACGATCGGACGCGCGAGACCTATCGGGTACGGACCGCCTAGCCAACGATTTTCTCGCCGACGGAGGTATTATAATACTTATATGGTTGCAAGGGCGCGGAGGCCGGAATGGCGGCTGGCGTCAGAACTGCATTCGCTTCAGGCAGGCCCTTGTGCTCCAATGCGCGAAGCACCAGGCCGCTTCGGGCAACGGCAGCTTCTCCACCTTGCGATAGATGTGCCAGACCCAGCTGGCGGACCGCAGCGGGCGGCTGGATACCGATTGGCCCCTGACACGGTAGCGGGCGAGGTCTTCGTTGAGGCCGTAGGCTGTGAGCCCCGGCTTGAGGATCGAGAGCCAGAGGCAGAAATCGTCATACGGCTCGTTCTTCATGGCGACCGGGCCGGCAAGCTCGCGGTCGACCAGCGCAGTCAGCGTGGCGATCGCGGTGTTTTTCAGAAGCTGCTGGTAGGTGAGCGACGCCGGTACCGTGATCAGCCGGCCGGTCACGGCGCCTGCCTCGTCGATCCGCCGAAAGGCGGTATAGCTGAGCGGCGCGCCGACTTCTCTCGCAAAGGCGAGCTGGCGCTCGAGCTTGGCCGGCAACCACAGGTCGTCGCTGTCGAGGAAGGCGAGATAGCGGCCCTGGGCGTGGTCGATCGCGGCCTGGCGGGCGAGCGCCGGGCCGCCATTCCTCGGCTGCCGGATCAGCTTGATCCGCGGATCGGCGGCGGCGTAGCGGCCGACAATGGCCGGCGTCTGGTCGGTCGAGCAGTCATCGGCGATCAGAAGTTCCCAGTCGCCAAAGGTCTGCGCCTGCACCGATTCGATCGTCTCGCCGATCAGACGCTCGACGTTCCAGGACGGGGTGATGATCGAAACGAGGGGCATGCCAGGGACCTGTCAATCCTTAGCATGGGGGTCGCTGATCGCGGAAGCCAGCGACGCCGCGAACACGTCATGTTGGTTTGCGTTATCTACATAGAGTTCGCCCGGAAAGGATTTCCGCCACGCGGTCTCGAAGAACGGCGCGGCCGCGGCGGGATCGAAGGACGGCGCGCGCAGCGCCTCGCGCAGCCGCTGCGGCACGTTCTTCAAGCCGTCCACGGCGAAGACCAGCGGGCAGGAGCGATAGAAGGCGTCGCCCATTACCACAACCGGCTTGCCGAGCAGCACCGCTTCCGCGCCGGACTTGCTGTTGACCGAGACCACGGCGGCGGCACGGTCGAGCACGGTGTAATTGTTGGTCTGCGGCGGCAGCAGCACGAAATTGTCGAAACGCCGGGCAAGCTCGAACAGGCGCTCGGCCGAGATCGCGCCGATCTGCGCCGGGTGCTCCTTGACGACCAGAACATGCGAATCGGGAATGGTGCGCAGCAGGAAGTCGATGGTCGCGACCTGGTCGAGATATTCCGGCGAGCGCAGGGTCAGCGCCATGTCGGCCGGCACGTGCAGCGGATAATAGACGAACGGCTGTTCCGGCATCGGCCGGTAGAGCCGCTTCAGCCGCGTCGCATTCAGCGCCATGACGGCGTGCACGCGCGCGTGCCGGATGTTGTGACCGAATTCCTGATGCTTGCGCAGCGCGTACTGGTCCCAGAGTTTTTCGGCGAGCCGTCTGGCGTTGCGGGCGTTGGCGACCTTGCGGAAGGCGGCGGAATATTGATGCCGGTCCTTCTGCGGAATGACGATGGCGCGCTGCTGCAGGGTCTGGTCTAGATAGGCGCGCACTTCCGCCGACACCGTCTCCGCCGGCGACGGCATGGTGTCGGGCGCGGCAAAACTGTCCGGCGTGAAGTAAAGCCGGCCGCGAAAGAACGAGGGCTCGATGAACCAGTTGCGGATGCCGCGCTTCTTTGCCGCATAGAAGGCGGCAATGACGGAAAGAAAGCCGCCGAGTTCCTGGACGACGACGGAAGGCTTTGCCTGCGCGGCGAGATCGTCGAGCACGCGCTCCATGGCGTTGCTGTAGATCATGAAGCGGCGGCGCAGCGCCGCGGTATCGCGGATGCCGAAGGTGACGCGCTCGTGGCTGAACAGGAAGTTGGTGCCGTCAAGCCCGTAACCGGCAATGCGCGCGTCGAACGCGCTGGCATCGTCGACGGCGGCGCCGCCGGCAAGCCCCGTGCGATAGATGTTGGTGACGGGCACGCCTTGCGCCTCCGCCATCTCCGCGCTGCGGTCGTCGAAGGCGAGCAGGCGCACCTCGCGTCCGGAGCCGCGCAGCCGCTGTGCGACCGGAATCCAGAACCTCGTCTGGTATTCCGCCAGCGTCGTGATCAGGATGGTTTCGGAGGACGGCGGTCATGCGCGGTTCGGCCGCTTCTCGATGGCGATGCTGGCGAGCGGCAGTCCGGTCGTCACGCATCGCGCGCGCGTCGCCACAAAGGCCGATGGGTCGCTTTTGTCATGTTTGGCGATCTGGCCCAACAGCGAGGAAACGTACGCCGGTGCGATGTGCTTGTCGCGCCGCGCCGGATTGAAGCGGCTGCGCAGCCTTTCGGTGACGGCCGAGCCGGCCACAAGGCTCGCAACGCCCTTGGCGATCTGTCCGGCGCTGGCATTGGCGCGGGTGCCCCTCATGGCGGTGAGAAGCGAGACATAGGGACGGCGGGAACCGCCGCGCGTTGCGAGAACCTCGGCGACGCGCTCGGCCGCGGCGCCGTCATTGAGATGAAAGAACGCCTCGATATTGGCGGCATGAACGCCGGCGAAATCGAATTTCTTCGTCTCCGTATCGATGTCGTCGATCACGGACAGCAATTCCTCGAACGAGGCGACGGCGCGGCTGACGCGCGCCGGCAGCGAGGCGTGGCCGGCGGTCACCGGCGTGTTGAGATATTCGAGCTGGATCGGCAGCTTGCCGAGCAGCACGGATTCGACGGCGGTGCCGCAGTTGAGGTGAACCACGGCCGCGGCATTGCGGATACGGTCGAGCACGCTGCCGCTGCCGTCGACGACGACATTGCGCATGCTTGGCCAGTGCCGAACGATAGACCTCTTCATTTTCGAACGGATGCGGCCGGACCAGGATCGGCGCGATCCGGCCGCGCCGCGGCGAGCCGTCCGATTTCGCCGAGATAGTTGGCAAAGACCTGCTTCAGGTCGACGAGGAAGCGGTCGACGTAGGCGCCGTCCCAGCCGGCCCGCACCATGGTGTCGCGCTCGGCGCCGGGCTTGCTGGTAAAAGCGGGAATTGACCAGCGGGAAAGTTGGCGTTGACCAGCACATAGCCGCGCGGCTCGCCGTCGAGCAGCGCGCGCCAGCGCGGCGCGGCGAAATCGAAACGCGGGCAGCCGGTCAGATGCAGCTCAGTCGGGCGGCATCGTCTTGTTGTCGTTGAAGGCGGCGTGAAGCTTGCTGCCCCAGAAGAAATAGCCCGACAGCAGTTTTGCGTAGCCGCTGTTTTGCACGTAGGCGGCCATCGCCGGCGGCGAATTGCCGCCCTTGTCGGCGAGCACGCCGCCTTCGGTGTCGAGCACATAGAGCGAAAGCCCGCCTTGCGCGAAACTCCGCATCAAGTCGAGATTGGCATCGCGCGCGTAATTGACGACGAGCGTATCGAGCCCGAGCCGCGGCACGTCGACGGCCTGCTCATACATCGGCACGATCACCACCGAGGCGCCCCGGCGCGCGAGTTGATAGGCAAGCAGAACGCTGCCCGCCAAGTCCCGCTTGGGGTGGTCGACCACCAATCCGACGCGCACGAACAGCTCCCCGGAAGGTCCGGATCAGAGGCGCATCACCGCACGCTCGATCTCGGTGATGGGCCCCGTCGTCCGAAAGCGGGCGGGCGGCTCGGGATACATCCGCGGCGGCTGAATATAGGTTGCGGTATAGAGCAGACGCGTCCGGTCGGATTGAATGCGGCTGCCCATATGCAGGCAACGCGCGGTGTTGACGATGAAAGAGGAAAGGCGCGGTGCGACGATCTCCTTCACCGCGGAGCGATCGACCTTGGCGAACACCTTCTCGTCGCTCATGTGGCTCTTGATGGTGTTGCGGAACGGCTTTGACGACGGCGCCGGGATGAAGGTGAGCGGACCGTCCTTGGTGTCGCGCACGTCGGTCAGATAGATGAACAGCTTGCAGACCCGCTTGTCGTCATGGTCGAGGTGCCAGAGCTGCGAATAGCTGAGCGGCTTG
Source organism: uncultured Alphaproteobacteria bacterium (assembly GCA_963738765.1). GTDB lineage: Bacteria > Pseudomonadota > Alphaproteobacteria > Rhizobiales > Xanthobacteraceae > Bradyrhizobium. The sequence continues at coordinate 20,485 of CAVTYA010000029.1, forward strand.
TTCTCGGTCGGCTGCGACAGCGTCAGCAGCACGTCCGACAATTGCGGCAGGTCGTGCATGAAGTCGCCGAGGATGCGCAGCACGGAAGGCTGCAGCGCGTAGCGGACGAAGGGATGATCGGTCGCGAACGCGCCGTTGACCAGATCCTCGTCGAGCAGGCTCACCCAGAAGGATTTGTGGCCGAGCTGCTGTTTTCCCTTGAGCTCATTGAGCCGGCTGACCTTGTCGTCGGACACGGCGGCAACCGCCTCAGCCAGGCTGCGGTCGACGATCGAGGTCACGTCGACATAGCCGTCCTCGGCGAGCTTGCGGCTGGCCTCGCTCCAGGCCGGCGCGGTCGGCAGCTGGCTCCAGGATTTCGACGCGCTTGGCGCGGGCGCCGAGTTGCAGGCCGGTGAGGGCCGTCTTGGTGACCCAGCCGAGGTCGGTCCGGTTGACATGCCAGAGCAGCCGGCGGAACTGGCTGATCTTCTGCTTCTTCGGAGCCGGTGCGGCTGGCGGTGTTGACCATGGTCATGTTGGCTCCCAGCAATACAGAAATCCATCATTGTGGATCGTTGGAGCGAAGGGCATTCGTTCGCGCGCGATAATGCGTATCCGTCCCTGGCGCTCGAATTCATCGAGGATGGAGAACAGCTGCGGTCTGGAAATCGACCGAGCGGATATAGAAGAGGCTGATCAGGTCGCGGGGCGCCCTCAGATCGAGAAGCTCCGTCGTCGGTTCGATGTTGATGACGCGCCTCGGCCTCGCGGCGATGATGTTCTCGACCACCTTGCGCACGTCATATGGAATTTGCTCGATGCAGAAGTAGGTGAAGACGACCTCGTCCCTGACCTCGGCGAGATTGGGATCGGACGAATCCGTCAGGTCGATCCGGCCCAGCGAAATCCTGTCCGACAAGCCCGAAATGCGAGGCAATCGCGCGTCCGGCGGCGATGCCGTTGGCGGAGATGTCGAAACCCTTCATCATCCAGTCCGGATGGCTCAGGCTGAGCGAAAACAGGTTGTAGCCATAGCCGGTTCCCATCTCTACAATCCGCTTGGCGCCGCCGCAATGCCGCCCGATCAGCGCGCCCAACGCGGGGATGCGGTACTGATAGTAGTTTCTGCGCGGAAACACGAGCGATCTGGTTGTCGATCTTTCTCAGCCACTTGGTGGAATCCGGCGGCGCCAGGAAGGCAGTCAGATCGTCGGCGCTCTCCCACGCCTTGTTCGAGAGCACCTTTTGCCAATGCGAAAGGTTGTACTCCGAATTCACCACGTCCGCCGTGCGCTCGATCCTCCGCGTGATCAATCGATAAATGCTTTTCGCGGCATCGATGCGAATAGGCGAAGACGCGATCGGGCAGCGACGCCGGAGAGAGCGATCCGAGAATGTCGTCTGCGCCAGTCTGCATGCGTTTGGCCCGGTCAGCGTTCAGTCGATTGCCTTGGGCGCCACGCCCAGGAGATGTCCGACTTGCGGAAAGATCGCGCGATCCCTCTGTTCCAGGACCAGGAAATACTGGGCAAACCAGCTTGCAAGGCAAAACAGGCCGGCGATCGCGGCCAGCTTTATCACGCTGTCGACGTCAATGTAAGCCGTTAATAGGGCCAGCAGAGCGCTTCCAGAAATCAGGATAACTATTTGAGTTCCAATCGCTTTTTGAAGACGACGAGGCGCCAGTGTTAGCGCCCTGCGCAACGTTCCGATCTGCCAGGGTAGCACGATCAGGCTACCCTACAACCTGACCCAGGATCAGCGCCCGTTCGGCGAACAGTCCGACGGTCGCGGACGATACCAACACCCAGATCAGGAGTTGGATGCCTGCGAGCAGATTGAGACGCGCCTGCACCTCGGTGCGGGTCAGGAAAATGACGCTTCCGATCGCCAGGTACTGCGCACAGATCGGAATCAGAAAGCTGAGTCCCATCCAGAAAGCGTAAGGCGCCAGCAGCGGCCCGATCCACAAGCGCAGGATGTCGGACGACAACACGGCGGCCGCGGCAAGGGGTGGGACGGTGAACATGGGCAGCAGGATGAGACCAAGTTCACCCAGCCGCTGGAATGTGGTTGAGCTGCCGCGCTCGTCGAGGCGGCTCGCGACGGGCAGCAATGCCGAGGTGAGAAGACCGACGACGATCTTGGATACGCGCGAGAGCCGCATCAGCGCGTCGTAGGTGCCGACGCCGGCGGGGCCAAACAGCAATCCCGCGACGAAAGCTGGCGCAGGCCCGGAGATGCCGCCGATCAGCTTGCCCTGGAGAAGCAGCAGGCACCTGTGCAGCAATCGCTTCCTGACCTCGGTCGTCCAGGCTGCGAGCCGGGTGCCCTTCGTCCAGCGCGGTAGCGGCCGCGACGAACACCGCGAGCGCTCGCGCCACCAGGGTGCCGAGGTAGATATAGGCGACAACGTCGAAGGACGCGGAGTGCCTCGAAGCCCAGACGGTGAGCGCGACATAGGCGGCGGTCGAAGCGAACTCCGAAATCCTCAGGAGATTGTAGCGTTCGAATCCCTTGATGATTCCTTCCCCCACGAGCGCAGGAATGAGGACCAGATTGGCAATCGCGGTGGTGTGAAGGATCTCGGTGAATTTCGCCGTGTGAGCGGGATCGACCTTCATCACGGAAGCGAGATACGGCGCTGCGAGCCATGTCGCAGCGCTCAGGACCAGCGCCAGCCCAATCGACAGCACCAGCAGGAACGAAAGCTGCTGGCCGGCCAATCGCCAGTCGCGATGTTCGCGTGCGCGCGCGAAGACCTGGGTCGCGACTTCCGACAGGCCGAGATCGAGCACGGCCATCAAGCCCGTCGGCAACAGGAGCCGCGCGAGTACGATCAGGCCGAATTCGGTCACGCCCCAGGTGCGGATGATCACGGGAATGACGACCAGGCCGAGCAGCGCGGCAGCGCCGAACGCGATCGTCGAAATGATGGTGTTGTGGATCAGCCGTTTCAGCATGAGTGCGACGTCACCATGCGCTGAGGCCCCCATCGACCGCGATGTTCTGGCCGGTGACGTAGGACGCCGCGTCCGACACCAGGAACAGCACGGCGCCGACCATCTCGTCGGCGCGCGCCATCCGGCCGAGCGGAATGCGGGCGCCATAGCGCTGCTTGAAGGTCTCGTTCTGGCCGCTCTCGACGCCGCCGGGCGTGATGCGTGTTGACGCGCACGCCCTTGGCCGCCCAGTAGGTGGCGAGATGCTTGGTCAGGCCGATCACGCCCGCCTTCGAGGCCGTGTAGACCGCCGGCGTGTTGATGGCGCGCCCGAGATATTCGGAGCCTTCGTAGATGCGCTGGTCCGGTCCCATCAGGCCGTAGATCGAGGCGGTCTGAACGATGGCGCCGTAGCCGCGTTCGGCCATCAGGCGCGCCGAATACCTGCGCCACGTTGAACATGCCGTCGAGATTGACGGCCATGATCTCGCGCCAGGTTTCCAGCGAGAATTTCTCGACCGGCGCGAAGAAGGCATCGACGTCGCGGGTCTTGCTCGCGGCATTGTTGAGCAGGATCGAGACCGCGCCGAGATCTTTCTCGATCTTCTGCGCCGTGTCGCGAACCGAATCGGGGCTGGGTGATGTCGCAGGCATAGCCCTTGGCGCGGATGGCGTGACGGCTCGCCAAATCGCTCGCGGCCTTGTCGGTCGCAGCCTGGTCGAGATCGATGATGGCGACATTGGCGCCGAACTCGGCAAGACCCTCGCGAAAGCGGCTGCCCAGGATACCGCAGCCGCCGGTGATCACGGCGGTGCGTCCGGAGAGGTCGAACAGGGTCTTGAAACTCGTCGTCATGGTCGCCCGCTCTCGCTTGCCTGCCGCCGACGGAGCAGGAGTTCCACCAGGATGAAGTCGAGTTCGGAATCGATATCGACCGATCGCTCTTCCGGCATCTCGAACAGCTGCGTGTCCGGGTAGAACACGGATGGATGCTCCAGGAAAGGAGCGACGCGCCAGACATAGATCGACGCGTTCATGTCATAGCAGCGTGGCGCGTCCTGCCGCCGCGTGACCGGCGGATCGGCCGCTTTCGACAAGCCGACCGAACCGTCCTTTCGCGCCTCGACCAGGTTGAAATAGGGCGATCGCCGCGCCGGCGCGCCGGTGATCACATTGCGTGCGCCGGTTTGTTCCAGGAGCCGCACCGCGCCTGTGATGTCGGAAGCAAGTCGCAGCGGTGAGGTCACGTCGAGATCGACGAAGATGTCGGGGCTGGTACCAGTGCGGGCGATGGCCTGTTCCAGGCAATGCCGGATCGCGGGTAGTTTCGGCGCGGTGTCGGTCGCCATCTCGTCCGGGCGCTTGACGGCGATGTCGGCGCCGGCTTTCAGCGCGGCCGCGAGCAGCTCATCGGAATCGCTGCTGAACGCGATGGCCTCGAACAGTCCGCTCTCGCGGGCCTGATCGATGGTCCAGGCCAAGAGCGGCCGGCCCAGCAACTCGCGGGCATTCTTGCCGGCGACGCCCTTCGAGCCGCCGCGGGCGCATATGGTGCAGAGCATCGTCATGCCGACACCCAGGCGCGGGAATTGAGCGCGCGCTCGGTGGCGTCGATCAGGTCCATCACCGCGAGCCCTTCCGACAGGGAGCAGATCGGGGCCTCGCCCGCGATCGCCGCCTTGTGCATGGCGCGGTAGCTGACGTCGCGCTCGGCCGGAATGTCGCTCACGGCCGCATTGATGGTGAGCCGGCCGTTGACGAGATCGGCCTCGATCGTCTCGTCTTCGAGGTTCACGCGAATCCTGCGCACGCCGGAACGGTCCAGATAGTCCATATGCACCTGGACCGCCTGCGCCCTGTCCATTTCCAGCAGCAGATCGACGTGGTCGTCCACCGCGATCTGCCGCGCGCCGGACGAGCCGCCCAGCGCCGCGACGCGGCGCCACGGGCCGAACAGCCATAGCAGATAATCCAGTTCGTGACTGAGATCGCGAAGCACGCCGCCGCCGGCCGCAACCGTCGAGGAGGCGGTGGCGCGGTGATCGCGTCCCGGCCGCCAGTCGCGGATGTCCTGGCCGACATAGGCGGAGACGGTGATCGCCTTGCGTCCGCGCACGCGATCGGCAAGCGCGTGCATCACCGGGTGGAAGCGGAGATTGTAGCCGACGACGGTTTTTGCGAAGGGATAGTCCGGCTTCACGCCCGCCTTTGGAAAACAGCGGCTTCTCCACCAGCACCGTGCCGCGGAATCCCGCATCGGAAAGTTCGCGCAGCGATTGCTCGTGCTGCGCCGTCTCGGTCGCAACGACAGCGTAGCCCGGCCGCTTTGCGGCGACGGCATCGCGAATGCTGGTGTGATCGCCGCTGCCGCGGCGGCTGACGGTCGCAACATCAAGTCCGAGTTCGCCGAGAATGCGTGCGTGGCGCGTTCCGATCGAGCCGAGGCCCACGACGACCGCATTGTTTGCCGTCACTGGAAGACCTCGTGAAACTCCGCATGGGCCTGCTCGAAATCCTCCATGCGTCCGATATCGAGCCAATATTCCCGGATCGGATAGATCGCGACACGTCCTCTTGTTGGCGACGACGCGCTCGAGCACGGCCGGCATGTCGACCTTGATCCCGCGCTCGACATGATCGAACACGGCGCGTCCGATCACATAGATGCCGGCGCTGACGAACCAGCTCTCGGTCGGCTTTTCCCGGATGACCTGAAGATAGCCTTCGGAGGCGGTCACGACACCATAGGGAACGTGCACCTTGTGTTCGCGCACGGCCATGGTCGCTTCTGCCGGCGTCGAGTTATGGAAGTCGAGCAGCGCGCCGTAATTGATGGTGGTGAGGATATCGCCGTTGGTGACCACCACCGGCAGATCCGGCGGCGAGGGGAACAGGCCGAGCGCACCGGCGGTGCCGAGCCGCTCGGTCTCGTGCAGATACTGGATGGCGGCGCCGAAGGCGCCGCCGTCGCCGAAAGTGCTTCTCGATCAGTTCGGCGCGGTAGTTCACGGAGATGAAGATGTTCTTGAAACCCTGCTGCACGACGTTGCGCACGATGGTCTCGAGCAGCGGACGCCCGCCGACATGAAGCATGGGTTTGGGAACTTCGCGCGTCAGCGCGCCGAGCCGTTCGCCGAGGCCGCCGGCCATGATCAGGAACGGGATTTTGATAATGCGTGCGTTTCCAGCAATTCGTCGAAGGTCTCGACCCCGACCAACTGGCCGTTCGCATCGAGCAGCGGAAGCTGCTTGATGAATTTCTGCCGCATCAGGTGCAGCCGCTCCTCGCGCGACAACCTCGCCGAAGCCGACACCGGCGTACGGTTCATGACGTCGGTGGCACGTCCGTTGATAGCGAGATGCCGCGCAGCAGGCCGCGCCGACGTCGCCGTCGGTGACGATGCCGAGCAGGCGGTTTTGCGCATCCAGCACCAGCGCGACCTGGATGCTGCCGCTCTCGATCGCGGCGATCGCCTCGTCCATCGTGGCGTCCGTTCCAACGATGGCCTTGCGCCAGGATTTCATTCTTTTCGGACCTTACGGCGGTGGCCTCATTGTCTGCTCCCGCCTTGTGAGAACACAGCTATATCGCGACTGCGAAGTGCGCCGTCAATCCCCGCGGGAGAGCCCCAGCCTCGCCTCCAGCAACGCTATTTGCGCTTCAACTCGGTCGAGTTCGGTCTTCAGATTTCGTCCAAGCCGGCTGCCGCGTGGAGCGTTGGGAAGGGCTGCTTCGCCGAGCAAGCCGTCCGGGCGGACCGGCGCCCAGCGGGTCAGCCGGATGAAGGTGTCGCGCGATTTGACCAGAATACCATTACCATCGCGGCCGACGACTTCGCCGGGAACGCCGATATAGGGTCTTGCGCCGGAGATTTCCTGCGCGGCGAGGACGGCATAGCTCGTGTCCTTCCAGCGCGTGCGCGCGCCGGGTCCAGGCGGTACCAGCGCGCGGATGAAGCGCTCGATCTCCGCCGCATCCGACGCCCAATCGATCTCTTCGTCGCCATCGCGGCGGCGGCAGCAATACATCCCGACCGGATCGATCGTGGACTGCACGATGCGCTGATCCTTCTCCGCGTAAACGTCGGCGATCGCCTTGACGAGCGTATCGGCGCAGAGCTCTTCGGCCTTGGTCAGCAGTGTCGCGTAGTTGTCGCCGGCGCGGATCGGCACCTTGACCTGGCGCACGATGTCGCCGGTATCGATACCGAGATCGACCCAGTGCACGGTGATACCGAATTCCTTCTCGCCATTGATGATGGCCCAGGTCAGCGGATTACGCCCACGGTAGAACGGTAACGCCCCGGCGTGGCAGTTGAGCGTGCCGCGCGGCGGCAGATCCAGGATCTCTTTCCGCAGGATCTGGTCATAGGACATGGAGACGTGGAGTTCGGCGCCGAACTTCCCAATCTCGGCAAGACTTTCGGTCGCATTGACCGCGGCCGGCCGCAACACGGGGATATGATGGCGTTCGGCCAGCGCAGCAAGTCTTTCATCCGGCCGCGAGGCGCGAACCACGACGAAGGCGATGTCGTAGCGGGAATCCTCGACGAGCGGCGCAAGCGAACGCTCTGCCCAGGCTCCGTCGCCGAAGAAGCCGATCCTCATATCGGATCTTCCTCTTCATGGGCGCGGGTCGCCTTGGTGCCGATCAGCGACCAGTATTCGATCGGTGGTCGGCCGTTGCCGGGGCGCTTGCTCACGATGTGGTCGGGCGCCAGCACTTCGCCGGCCTTCAGTGCGCGGGCCGCCACCAGGCTCTTGCGCGCGATCGGCATGTTCTTGACCTCGGAAGGTTTTGGAGTCTTCAGGCCATCGCCGACGGCGCCTTCGATGCGGCGGATCGCCGATACCATGCGTTTGAAGTCGCCGGGCTCGAGCGACGCGGCGTGGTCCGGACCCTCGGCCTTGCGGTCGAGTGTCAGGTGCTTTTCGATGATGGTGGCGCCCATGGCGACGGCTGCAAGCGAGATTTCGATGCTTTCGGTGTGATCGGAATAGCCGACCGGAAGCTGGAAGGCGCTTCGCATGGTTGCGAGCAACCATGCGGAAGCGCCTTCCAGCTTCCGGTCGGCTATTCCGAATCAGCACCGAAAGCATCGAAATCTCGCTTGCAGCCGTCCGCCATGGGCGCCACCGTCGTCGAAAAGCACCTGACACTCGACCAAGGTCTCCCGGACCACGCCGCGTCGCTCGAGCCCGGCGACTTCAAACGCATCGTATCGGCGATCCGCCGCATCGAAGGACATCGGCGATGGCCTGAAAACTCCAAAACCTTCCGAGGTCGAGGACGTCCCGATCGCGCGCAAGAGCCTGGTGGCGGCCCGCGCACTGAAGGCCGGCGAAGTGCTGGCGCCCGACCACATCGTGAGCAAGCGCCGCAACGGCCGACCACCATCCGAATACTGGTCGCTGATCGGCACCAAGGCGACCCGCGCCCATGAAGAGGAAGATCCGATATGAGGATGCGCTTCTTCGGCGACGGAGCCTGTCGCTTGCGCCGCTCGTCGAGGAATTTCCGGCTACGACATCGCCTTCGTCGTGGTTCGCGCCTCGCGGCCGGATGAAAGACTGCTGCGCTGGCCGAACGCCATCGTCGTCCCAGTGTTGCGGCCGGCGCGGTCAATGCGACCGAAAGTCTTGCCGAGATTGGGAAGTTCGGCGCCGAACTCCACGTCTCCATGTCCTATGACCAGATCCTGCGGAAAGAGATCCTGGATCTGCCGCACGCCGCACGCTCAACTGCCACGCCGGGGCGTTACCGTTCTACCGTGGGCGTAATCCGCTGACCTCGGCCATCATCAATGGCGAGAAGGAATTCGGTATCACCGTGCACTGGGTCGATCTGGGCTTCGATACCGGCGACATCGTGCGCCAGGTCAAGGTGCCGATCCGCGCCGGCGACAACTACGCGACACTGCTGACCAAGGCCGAAGAGCTCTGCGCCGATACGCTCGTCAAGGCGATCGCCGGACATTTTACGCGGAGAAGGATCAGCACATCGTGCAGTCCACGATCGATCCGGTCGGGATGTATTGCTGCCGCCGCCGCGATGGCAACGAAGAGGGATCGATTGGGCGTCGGATGCGGCGGAGATGGAGCGCTTCATCCGCGCGCTGGTACCACCTGGAACCGGCGCGCGCCCGCGCTGGAAGGACACGAGCTATGCCGTCCTCGCCGCGCGAATCCCCACGCAAGACCCTCTGTGCGCATTTTCCGCGAAGTGCGTCGCGGCGATGGTAATGGTATTCTGGTCAACACCTTCATCCGGCTGACCCGCTGGGCGCCGGTCCGCCCGGACGGCTTGCTCGGCGAAGCAGCCCCTTCCCAACGCTCCACGCGGCAGCCGGCTTGGACGAATCTGAAGACCGAACTCGACCGAGGTCGAAGCGCAGATAGCGTTGCTGGAGGCGAGGCTGGGCTCTCCCGCGGGATTGACGGCGCACTTCGCAGTCGCGATATAGCTGCTTGTTCTCACAAGGCGGGAGCAGACAATGAGGCCACCGCCGTAAGGTCCGAAAAGAATGAAGTCCTGGCGCAAGGCCATCGTTAGAACAGACGCCACGATGAACGAGGCGATCGCAGCCATCGAGAGCGGCAGCATCCAGGTCGCGTCGTGCTGGATGCGCAAAACCGCCTCGCTGGCATCGTCACCGATGGCGACGTGCGGCGCGGCCTGCTGCGAGGCGTGCAAATCAACGGACGCGCCGCCGACATCATGAACCCGTACGCCGGTGTCGGCTTCAGTGGGGTTGTCGCGCGAGGAGCGGCTGTACTTGATGCGGCAGAAATTCATCAAGCAGCTGCCACTGCTCGACTCGTTCAACGGCCGGTTAGTTGGGGTGAACTTCGACGAACTGCTGGAAACGCAGCATTATCAAAATCCGTTCCTGATCATGGCCGGCGGCCTCGGCGAACGGCTTGGCCGCTGACGCGCGAAGTTCCCAAACCCATGCTTCATGTCGGCGGGCGCCCGCTGCTGGAGACCATCGTGCGCGATGTCGTGCAGCAGGGTTTCAAGAACATCTTCATCTCCGTGAACTACCGCGCCGAATTGATCGAGAAGCACTTTGGCGACGGCAGCTCCTTCGGCGCTGCCATCCAGTATTTGCACGAGGCCGAGCGGCTCGGCACCGCCCGGTGCGCTCGGCCTGTTCCCCTCGCCTCCTGGGCTGCCGGTGGTGGTCGCCAACGGCGACATCCTCACCACCATCAATTACGGAGCGCTGCTCGACTTCCA
>CAVTYA010000030.1:0-82500 GCA_963738765.1 uncultured Alphaproteobacteria bacterium
CAAACTCAATTTCGCATCGACCGGCGTCGGCAGCATGCCGCATCTGGCGGGCGAACTGCTCAAGCTGACGGCAAGGATCGACATCGTGCACGTGCCCTATCGCGGCGCAGCGCCCGCCGTCACCGATCATGCTGGGCCAGCAGGTGCAGATGGTGTTCCTCGACCTGCCGGTCCTGCTGCCGCAGATCAAGACCGGCGCGCTGCGGCCGATCGCGATCGGCGCCCGCGAACGCGCGCCGACGGCGATGGAAGTGCCGACCACCGCCGAGGTCGGCATGCCGGACCTGCTGATCCAGAACTGGTACGGCATGGTGGCGCCGGCGGGAACGCCTCCCGACATCGTCGCCGCGCTGAACCGGATCGCAACCGAGGCGATGGGCGACCCGGCCGTGAAGGAAAAACTGGCGAGCCAGGGCGCTACCGCTGGTCGGCGACACGCCGGAACATTTCCGCGGCTTTATCGAAGCCGAAACGATCAAGTGGGCGAGAGTGATCAAGGACTCCGGCATTCAGATCGAGAAGTGATCAGGGAACTCCCGCATGAGATCGCTTCAGCGCTGCGCCGCCTTGCGCAAATGCTCCACCAGTTGCTGCGCCGGCCGCGGCAGCGGCCCGGAAACTGCGCGCGCAGATCGCAAGCCGGCGGTTGGCCCAGGGGTCGCGAATCCGCACCTCGGCTGATCGGCAATCGACCGGGCGCAGCGTCTGGCCGCGACTTCCGGCATCACCGCAATGCCGATGCCCGCCGCCACCATCTGGCCGATCGCATCGAAATGTTGCAGCCGCGCGCGAAAGCGCAGGCGCGCGCCGAGCCGCGCGGCGTGGCCGGTGACATGCGCGTGCAACGCGCTCGACGCAGGTCAGGCCGATGAAGTCGCGGTTCGACCACCTCGCGAAAATCGATCTGCCGCCGGCCGCGCCAGTTCGTCATGGCGCGCGACGACGATCACCAGGCGATCCTCGCTGAACGGAATCCGCTCGATGCTGTCCGGCAAGGCATGTTCGGCCACCAGGCCGATATCGGCGGCGCCGGTCGCGATGGCGTTGGCGATATCGGTGCTTTCGCGTTCCTCGACGTCGATGCTCAGATGTCGGGATGTTGCGCAAGGAAGGCCGCCAGCACCTTCGGCAGATGTTCCGACAGTCCCGAGGTATTGGCGAGCAGCCGCACGCGTCGCCTTCATGCCGCGGGCAAACGCCATCAGATCGCCCGCATGGCATCGACATTGTGCATGATGAGGCGGGCATGATCGAGCAGGCTTTCGCCTGCCGCGGTCAGTTCGACGCCGCGGCGGCCGCGCTTCAGCAGCGCCGTGCCGACGGCGGCCTCCAGCCCCTTGATCCGCGCGCTGGCCGACGCCAGCGCCAGATGCGCGCGGGACGCACCGCCCGTGATGCTGCCGCTGTCCGCCACCGCGATGAAAAGCTCGAGGTCGACCAGATCGAAACGCATGGCGATTTCCTGCCTTCGCTCGTCAGCCGAAGGCTTGCTTCACGAGCCGCAGATTGTGCCGATGGCGCCGATCGGTCAATGTCGCCGGATGATCGAACCTCTGTTGATTCTCATCGCCGCGGCGTTCCTGCTGGCGGGTTTCGTCAAGGGCGTGATCGGCCTCGGCCTGCCGACGGTGTCGATGGGCCTGCTCGCGGTGACGATGCCGCCGGCGCACGCGCTCGCCATCGTCATCGTGCCGGCGATCGTCACCAACATCTGGCAGACCTTCGTCGGCCCCTATCTGCGCGACATCATCCGGCGGCTGTGGCCGCTGATGATCGGCACCGTCGTCGGCATCTGGCTGAACGCGGGCAATGCTGACCGGCCCCTATGCGCGCTACGGCACCATCGTGCTCGGCGTGCTGCTGGTGATCTACGCCATCGTCGGCCTGAGCAAATTCAGCTTCAGGGTCGCCCGCCGCGACGAAAAATGGATCGGCGGCATCGTCGGCGTCATCACCGGCATGATTTCCGCCGCGACCGGCGTGCAGGTGATCCCGTCGATGCCGTTCATGCAGGCGATCGGCATGGAGAAGGACGAACTGGTGCAGGCGCTCGGGGTGTTCTTCACCGTCGCGACGGTGGCGCTCGCCTTCAATCTCACCAGCGCCGGACTATTGACCGCGGCCACCGCGCTGCCCGGCGCGGTCGCGATGGCGGCCGCGCTTTGCCGGCATGTTCATCGGACAGGCGGTGCGCACGCGGATGCAGCCGGAGGCGTTCCGCCGCTGGTTTCTGATCGCGATGATTTTTCTCGGGATCTATCTGGCGGGCAGCGCGATCTACAATCATCGCGCGGGCCTGACGGCCCTCACTTGAACAGCGGCGTGCCCGGCACGAAGGCGTCGAACGCCGCCCAGAATTGCGCGCGGTAGCGGTCCTGCTCCTGCAGGATTTCATGCTTCGAGCCGGCGATCACCAGATGCGAGCCGGCGCGCAGATGATAGGCGAATTCCTCGATCGCCGCGGTCGAGACGATGGTGTCGTTGCTGGCCGCCAGCATCAGGATCGGCTGGCGGATTTCCAACGGATAATCGGCGGCGCGAAAGCCGCGCATCGCCGTGAAGGCGGTATCGGCCCAGGCCACCGTCGGCGAGGCGATGCCGAGCGTCGGATCTTCCTCCAGGATCGCGGCGTTGCGGGCATAGCGCACGGGATCGCTGGTCAGGGGATTGTTGACGAACGAGGCCGCGCCGGTCAGCTCGTCGCTGCCGCCGGGAACGTAGCGGCCGCCCTGGCCCGGCCAGCCGCAGCACCCGCAGCAGCGCGCGCGCCGGAAATGAGGTGCGGTGTCCGGGCAGATCGATCATCGGCGCCGACAGCACCATGCGGTCGAACCAGCGCTTGCCGGCATGCGCGACCCGCAGCATCACCGCGCCGCCCATCGAATGCGCCAGCGCGAAATACGGCGGCGGACAATCCGGCAGCACCACCTGCTGCACGAAGGTCTCGACGTCGACCTCGAAATCGGAGAAATCGCGGACATAGCCCTTGCGCGGATCGCGCAGGCGCCGCGACGAATGGCCCTGCCCGCGCCAGTCGATCATCGCCACCGCGAAACCGCGGTCGCGCAGGTCGCGCACGGTCTCGAAATATTTCTCGATCTGCTCGCCGCGCCCGGTGAAGACGCAGACCGTGCCCTTGCGACTGGCCGGCGGCGCCCAGCGCGCAAAGCGCAGTTCGGCGCCGTCGGGCGTCTTGATGGTGCCGGTGACGACGTTTTCCGGAACGGGATTGGCGGGAATCGAGACGAGCGTCATGGAGCGGGACCGGCTAGGTGAAAAGTGCTGGAAATCAAGGGCGGTGAGCGTCAAAAAAGGGCATCGATTCCGCCCTCTTGAACACCCTTCGGCCCCTCCCATATCACCTTCGTGCAGGCCGCTACCAGTGTTTCGGGAACCGGGACGCAAGGCTGCACACGACGAAAGCCCGGCCCGATGGCGGGCGGGTTACACTCAACAGTCGCTCAATGGAGGACTATCCTATGCGTACCTACGATCTCACCCCGTTTTATCGTTCCACCGTCGGCTTCGACCGGTTCTTTTCCCTGCTCGACCAGGCCACCTCGGACGGCAGCCCCGGCTATCCGCCCTACAACATCGAGCGCACCGGCGAGAACACCTACCGCATCAGCGTCGCGGTCTCCGGCTTCTCGCAGGGCGAACTTTCGATCGTCGCCAAGGAAAACACGCTGACGATCAAGGGCGAGAAAACCGCCAACGAAAACGGCAAGGACAAGTCCGAGGTGCTCTATCGCGGCATCGCGGCGCGCGCCTTCGAGCGGGCGTTCCAGCTTGCCGATTTCGTGCTGGTGAAGAACGCCTCGCTCGAGAACGGCCTGCTCCATGTCGATCTCGTCCGCGAGATCCCCGAGGCCAAGAAGCCCCGCAGCATTCCGATCTCGACGACCAACGCGGCTGCCCGCAGGTGGTCGACGGCTCGGCCGAGAAAGCCGCCGCGTAAGCGCGGCTTGATTTTCGGCAGTCACCTGAATGCAAAACGCCCCGGGAAACCGGGGCGTTTTTTGTGCGAGCTCTCGAGCTCATCCTGGAGCCGCGCTGCGCGCTCTCGAGCGCCGCTCTCGTCTTCGAGCGGCATTCGCGTCCCGGCGATGACGGCTTACTCCAGCCCCTGCACCTTCGGCATCGGCTGGGTCGGCTGGATCTGCGGCGCGGGCTTGGCCTCGACGACCGGCGCGGCGGCCGCGGCTGACGGCGCATCCGCCGGCTTCGCCTGCACCGCGGCCGATTGCTGCGCCGGCTCCGCGGGCTTGGCGGCAGCGGCTTGACGGCCAGCGGCTTGGCCTCGACGGCATGCGGCGGCGACGCTTTCGGCAGCGGCACCGCAGGCGTGCGGCTCGCCACGCGCGGCACCGGGGCCGGCGGCCGCGGCGGCTCTCTCAAGCTGCCGACCGGCGGCATCGGCGCCAGCGGTCCCGGCGGCCGGCCATAGATGACGGTCGGCTCGTCGCCGAAATTGTCGCCCATCCGGTAGGCCGGCATGAAGCGGACGATCCGCCCGTTGCGGGCATCGATCACCAGCCGCCCGTCGTCGCCGCGGCGGTCGATCACCGCAATCGTGTAGAACAGGCCGCGCTGGTGCGGGATGCCGAGCGGCGAAAACCCGTTCTCGCGCACCACCGCGTAAACCTCCGACGGCGGCAGCAGCATCGGCCGCCGTAGCCGGGCCGATAGCCTGGCTCGCCGGCTCGTAATAGCGCGGCAGCGGCGCCTCCGGCGGCATCGCCGCATAGGGCCCACGAAGTCGGACACCGCCGTGTAGGGCGACCCCATTTCGTATGGCGCCAGCATCTGCGCATTCGCGGCCGTCGCCGCAAGAACCAGCCCGGCCGACATCACCCATCCTGTGAACAGCTTCATCGCGCAATCGCTCCTGTCACGCCCCACGCCCAGAGCCTTCGGCCCTTTATCCCGGCCGACAACTTCGTCGGCCGAATCCGGCGGTCCTTGGGCCGGATCGCGGCGCGTTTGCTTCAAATCCGGGGCGAGACAGACTGCCGGCCGGAGCGCATGCAGCGGCCGGCGACTTTCACGCGCTTGTGTGATAGAAAAAAATTTGGCATGGTCGGAGTTAGGACAGCATCACTGTCTCAATTTGCGTGGCAAACCCGGCACGGGGATTGCAACGCAAAGTTGGGTGCTCAGGCGCCAGAAGATAAAGGCAAGGCCGTTCGTCGGGGACGCTGAACGCCCAGGCCTGAATTCTAAGAAATTGCGGCTCGCGGAGGACGAGCGGTGGCCCGGTGGGTGCCGCAAACGCCCAAGGTGCGCCGACGACGACGGTGAGGCCCTTAGCCTTGTTGAGAGGACGGAGATGAGCGGGTCGGAGTTCGAGCGCGAAAACATCGTGACGGATGCGCTGTCGGCGGCCCCGGCCTCGAAACCGGCTCGAGCCCGCGCGCGAGCACACCTGGCGGCCGCCGGCCGAGGGCCTCTACGATCCTGTCGCTGGAAAAGGATTCCTGCGGCGTCGGCTTCATCGCCAACATCAAGGGCAAGAAGTCGCATCAGATCGTCTCCGACGCGATCAGCATTCTCTGCAATCTCGAGCATCGCGGCGCGGTCGGCGCCGATCCGCGCGCCGGCGACGGCGCCGGCATCCTGGTGCAGATTCCGCACGCCTTCTTCGCGCGCAAGGCCGCCGAGATCGGCTTCACGCTGCCGCAAGCCCGGCGACTATGCGGTCGGCGCGCTGTTCATGCCGAGGGAGACGGCCTGGCGCAAAGTCATCAAGAGCATCATCGCCGACCAGATCAAGGCCGAAGCAACTGATGCTGCTCGGCTGGCGCGACGTGCCGACCGACAATTCCTCGCTCGGCGAGACCGTCAAGCCGACCGAGCCCGCCAACATGCAGGTGTTCATCGGCCGCGGCGACGCATATCAAGACCGAGGACGAATTCGAGCGCCGGCTCTATATCCTGCGCAAGTCGATCTCGCAGGCGATCTATCAGCGCCGCGACCGCGGCCTCGCCGGCTATTACCCGGTGTCGCTGTCGTGCCGCACCGTGGTCTACAAGGGCATGTTCCTCGCCGACCAGCTCGGCAAGTACTATCCCGACCTGCACGAGCCGGATTTCGAGAGCGCGCTGGCGCTGGTGCATCAGCGCTTCTCGACCAACACCTTCCCGACCTGGTCGCTGGCGCATCCCTATCGGATGATCGCGCATAACGGCGAGATCAACACGCTGCGCGGCAACGTCAACTGGATGGCGGCGCGGCAGGCCTCGGTGCATTCGGAACTGTACGGCAAGGACATCAGCCGGCTGTGGCCGATCTCCTATGAAGGCCAGTCCGACACCGCCTGTTTCGACAACGGGCTCGAATTCCTGGTGCAGGGCGGCTACTCGCTGCCGCATGCCGTGATGATGATGATTCCGGAAGCCTGGGCCGGCAATCCGCTGATGGATGAGACAGCGCCGCGCGTTCTACGAATATCACGCCGCGATCATGGAGCCGTGGGACGGCCCCGCCGCGATCGCCTTCACCGACGGCCGCCAGATCGGCGCCACGCTCGACCGCAACGGCCTGCGTCCGGCGCGCTATCTCGTCACCCGCGACGACCGCATCGTGATGGCGTCCGAAATGGGCGTGCTGAAGATTCCGGAAGACCAGATCGTCACCAAGTGGCGGCTGCAGCCCGGCAAGATGCTGCTGGTCGATCTCGAACAGGGCCGGCTCATTCCCGACGACGAGATCAAGGCGCAGCTGGCCAAGAGCCATCCCTATCGCGAGTGGCTCGACCGCACCCAGATCGTGCTGGAGGAATTGCCGGATGCGCCGACCAAGGGCATGCGCTCCAACCTGCCGCTGCTCGATCGGCAGCAGGCGTTCGGCTATATCGCAGGAAGACATCACCATCCTGATGACGCCGATGGCCTCCACCGGCGAGGAAGCCAACGGCTCGATGGGCAACGACACGCCGATCTCGGCGCTGTCGGACAAGCCGAAGCCGCTGTTCACCTACTTCAAGCAGAACTTCGCGCAGGTCACCAACCCGCCGATCGATCCGATCCGCGAGGAACTGGTGATGAGCCTGGTCTCGATCATCGGGCCGCGGCCGAACCTGTTCGACCTGCAGGGCGTGGCCGGCACCAAGCGGCTCGAAGTGCGCCAGCCGATCCTGACCGATGCCGATCTGGAGAAGATCCGCTCGATCTCGGAGATCGCCGACACCCATTTCAAGTCGCGCACGCTCGACACCACCTTCCATGCCGGGCTCGGCGCGGCCGGACTCGAGCAGGTGCTCGACGAACTCTGCGCGCGCGCCGAAGCCGCCGTGCGCGAGGGCGTCAACATCATCATCCTGTCCGACCGCATGGCGGGCTCGGACCGGATTCCGATCCCCTCGCTGCTCGGCCTGCGCCGCCGTGCATCATCACCTGATCCGCACCGGCTTGCGCACCTCGGTCGGCCTCGTGGTCGAATCCGGCGAGCCGCGCGAGGTGCATCACTTCGCCTGCCTGGCCGGCTACGGCGCCGAGGCGATCAATCCCTATCTGGCCTTCGAGACCATCATCGCGATGAAGGACCGGCTGCCGGCGGCGCTCGACGACTACGAGATCGTCAAGCGCTACATCAAGTCGATCGGCAAGGGCCTGTTGAAGGTGATGTCGAAGATGGGCATCTCGACCTATCAGTCCTATTGCGGCGCGCAGATCTTCGACGCCGTCGGGCTGAAGGCGGATTTCGTCGCCGAAATATTTCGTCGGCACCCACACCCGCATCGAGGGCGTCGGCCTCGCCGAGATCGCCGAGGAAACCGCGCGCCGCCATGCCGACGCGTTCGGCGACGCGCTGCGTCTACAAGACCGCGCTCGACGTCGGCGGCGAATATGCCTACCGCACCCGCGGCGAGGATCACGCCTGGACCGCCGAATCGGTCTCGACGCTGCAGCATGCGGTGCGCGGCAATTCGCTGGAGCGCTACCGGGCGTTCGCGAAAATCCTCAACGAGCAGTCCGAGCGGCTGTTGACCTTGCGCGGCCTGTTCAGGATCAAGACCGCCGAGGACGAGAAGCGCAAGCCGGTGCCGCTCGACCAGGTCGAGCCGGCCAAGGACATCGTCAAGCGCTTCGCCACCGGCGCGATGTCGTTCGGCTCGATCTCGCGCGAGGCCCACACCACGCTGGCGATCGCGATGAACCGGATCGGCGGCAAGTCCAACACCGGCGAAGGCGGCGAGGAGAGCGACCGCTTCAAGCCGATGCCGAACGGCGATTCGATGCGCTCGGCGATCAAGCAGGTCGCCTCGGGACGATTCGGCGTCACCACGGAATATCTCGTCAACTCCGACATGATGCAGATCAAGATGGCGCAGGGCGCCAAGCCCGGCGAAGGCGGACAATTGCCCGGCCACAAGGTCGACGCCATCATCGCGCGGGTGCGGCATTCGACGCCGGGCGTCGGCCTGATCTCGCCGCCGCCGCATCACGACATCTATTCGATCGAGGATCTGGCGCAGCTGATCTACGACCTGAAGAACGTCAATCCGGACGGCCTGGTCTCGGTCAAGCTGGTCTCCGAAATCGGCGTCGGCACGGTCGCCGCGGGCGTCGCCAAGGCGCGCGCCGACCATGTCACCATCGCCGGCTTCGAAGGCGGCACCGGCGCTTCGCCGCTGACCTCGATCAAGCACGCCGGCAGCCCGTGGGAAATCGGCCTCGCCGAAACCCACCAGACGCTGGTGCGCGAGCGGCTGCGCAGCCGCATCGTGGTGCAGGTCGACGGCGGCTTCCGCACCGGACGCGACGTCGTGATCGGCGCGCTGCTCGGCGCCGACGAATTCGGCTTCGCCACCGCGCCCCTGATCGCGGCCGGCTGCATCATGATGCGCAAGTGCCATCTCAACACCTGCCCGGTCGGCGTCGCGACGCAGGATCCGGTGCTGCGCAAGCGCTTCACCGGCCAGCCCGAGCACGTCATCAACTATTTCTTCTTCGTCGCCGAGGAAGTCCGCGAGATCATGGCGGCGCTCGGCTATCGCAGCTTCAACGAGATGGTCGGCCAGACCCAGATGCTCGACCAGACCAGCGCTGGTGGCGCACTGGAAGGCCAAGGGGCTCGATTTCTCGAAGCTGTTCGTGCGCCAGAAGGAACTGCCGGGCCAGAAGATCTATCACGCCGAGGCGCAGGACCATCATCTGGAAGCCGTGCTCGACCGCACGCTGATCGAAAAGGCGCAAGCCGCGCTCGACCGCGGCGCGCCGGTCAAGATCGAGATGGAGATCAACAACACCGACCGCAGCGCCGGCGCGATGCTGTCGGGCACGGTGGCGAAGATCTACGGCCATGCCGGGCTGCCGCATGACACCATCCAGGTCAGCTTCAAGGGCACCGCGGGCCAGGCCTTCGGCGCGTGGCTGGCGCGCGGCATCACCTTCGATCTCGAAGGCGAAGGCAACGACTATGTCGGCAAGGGCCTGTCCGGCGGCCGCATCATCGTCAAGCCGCCGCGCAATTCCGGCATCGTGCCGGAGGAATCGATCATCGTCGGCAACACCGTGATGTACGGCGCGATCGAGGGCGAATGCTATTTCCGCGGCATCGCCGGCGAACGCTTCGCGGTGCGCAATTCCGGCGCGGTCGCCGTGGTCGAAGGCGCCGGCGATCATTGCTGCGAATACATGACCGGCGGCATCGTCGTGGTGCTCGGCAAGACCGGGCGCAACTTCGCGGCCGGCATGTCCGGCGGCATCGCCTATGTGCTGGACGAGGCCGGCGACTTCCAGAAACTCTGCAACATGGCGATGGTCGAACTCGAGCCGGTGTTGTCGGAAGAGATGATCAACGAGAACACCTATCACCAGTCGGGCGATCTCGAAGCCCATGGCCGGGTCGACGTGTTCGCCAACCTGCTGGAATCCGATGTCGAGCGGCTGCACATCCTGATCACGCGCCACGCCAAGCTGACCGGCTCCAGCCGCGCCGCCGAGATCCTGGCGAACTGGAAGACCTGGCTGCCGAAATTCCGCAAGGTGATGCCGGTGGAATACCGCCGCGCGCTGAAGGAAATGAAGGCCAACGCCGACGCCGAGCCGAAGATCGCGATCGGGGCGTAACAGACGAATTCAAGCGTCATTGCGAGCGCAGCGAGAGCGTCGAACCCGGAATCCGGCGAGTAGACATGGATTGCTTCGTCGCTTCGCTCCTGCGCAATGACGGGGCGCACGTCCGGATGACGAAGACGAAGATTGCAGGGGCGTCAGGTTTAATGGGCAAGATTACAGGTTTTCTGGAGATCGACCGGCACGATCGCAAATACGCGCCGGTCGCCGAGCGCATCAAGAGCTATCGCGAATTCGTCGTTCCCCTGAGCGAGAAGGACACCCGCGACCAGGCCGCGCGCTGCATGAATTGCGGCATTCCCTATTGCCACGGCACCGGCTCGGTGGCGCCGGGCACGCCGGGCTGCCCGGTCAACAACCAGATTCCGGATTTCAACGACCTGGTCTATTCCGGCAACTGGGAAGAAGCCTCGCGCAACCTGCACTCGACCAACAATTTTCCGGAATTCACCGGGCGCATCTGCCCGGCGCCGTGCGAAGCCTCCTGCACGCTCAACATCGACGACAATCCCGTCACCATCAAGACCATCGAATGCGCCATCGTCGATCGCGCCTGGGACAATGGCTGGGTCAAGCCGGAACTGCCATCGGCCAAGACCGGCAGGAAGGTCGCGGTGGTCGGCTCCGGCCCGGCGGGCCTCGCCTGCGCCCAGCAGCTCGCGCGCGCCGGCCACGACGTGCACCTGTTCGAGAAATACGCCAAGGCCGGCGGCCTGCTTCGCTACGGCATTCCCGATTTCAAGATGGAGAAGCACGTCATCGACCGCCGCGTGACGCAGATGGAGGCCGAGGGCGTCACCTTCCATTACGGCGTCCATGTCGGCGGCACCTCATCCGGCGCGCTCGATCCGCGCGCGATGCTCAACCAGTATGACGCGGTGGCGCTGACCGGCGGCGCCGAAGCCGCGCGCGACCTGCCGATCCCCGGCCGCGATCTTGCCGGCATTCACTTCGCGATGGATTTCCTGCCGCAGCAGAACCGCCGCGTCTCCTCCGAGCCGCTCGGCAATGCCGCCGACATTCTCGCCGGCGGCAAGCATGTGGTGGTGATCGGCGGCGGCGACACCGGCTCGGACTGCATCGGCACGTCGTTCCGGCAGGGCGCGCAAGTCCGTGACCCAGCTCGAGATCATGCCGGCGCCGCCCGAGCACGAGAACAAGGGCCTGACCTGGCCGAACTGGCCGCTGAAGATGCGGACCTCATCGAGCCAGGCCGAAGGCGCGCGCCGCGAATTCGCGGTGCTGACGCAGAAGTTCTCAGGGCATCGACGGCAAGGTGGCAAAGCTGCATTGCGTGCAGGTCGACGACAAGTTCAAGCCGGTGGCGGGAACCGAATTCGATCTCGACGCCGAACTGGTGCTGCTGGCGATGGGCTTCGTGCATCCGGTGCATGAGGGCCTGTTGAAGACGCTCGGCGTCGACCTCGACCCGCGCGGCAACGTCCGCGCCAACACCTCCGACTACCAGACCTCGCTGCCGAAAGTGTTCTCCGCCGGCGACATGCGCCGCGGACAGTCGCTGGTGGTCTGGGCGATCCGCGAAGGACGGCTCTGCGCGCGGGCGATCGATGCGTTCCTGATGGGGACGACGAATCTGCCGCGGTAGCTTCTTTCGAAGGTCAGGACGTGGATGGCCGGGACAAGCCGGGCACGACGTAGTCTTCAAGTGCCGCCCTACGACGACCTGTCATAGACCGGCGCCGGCTTGGCGCCGACTTTCACTTCATCGGCTTCCCGCAGCAGGCGGCGCAGCCGGCGGGCCTCCAGAAGCGCGGTCTGGACGTTCTTGTCGTTGGAGCTTTCCTCGAAGAAGATGACCCCTTCGCAGTTCGGGCATTGCCTGGAATAGCCCGGTTGCAGCCGTCGCGCCCGCTCGCGGAAAGTGGATTTGCACCGGGTGCAGCGTATCTGGACGGAGTCCTCCATCGGCGCTTTCAGTGCATGGCGAGCGCTTGCCGGCGCAGGCGCCGGGCAAGGCTCAGCGCCTGCCGGATCGAGTCCTCGCGCGACTCGCTCTCGAACACGATCGCGGTGGCGCAATGGGTGCAGGGCATCGAGGCGCCGCCGCGGATTTTCTTGGCTTTGGCCTTCATGGTGCCCCCGCATTTCGGGCACTGGACCCTGATCAAATCGGACATTCTGCCCTTCTCCCGCTCGGGAGGCACCTTATTGCAGGGCGCGTTAACGTTCGGTGTTCGCGGCAGAGACGTTTGGCCTCGTCCCGCTAACCACGATCAATTCTGCAGCCGCACCCCCAGCATCACCACCGTCGAGGCCGTGCTGTTGCCGGGGAGATTGGAGTTGAGGACGTCGCGGCGCAGCGTTCCCTTGACCCAGAGGTTGCGGGTCATCTTGTAGACCAGGTCGGCCTCGGCCGAGTAGGTCTTGTCGAACCGGCCGTCGCCCTGGTAGTCGAGCGTGGCGAAGGTGAATTTGCCGATCGCCGTCAGCCAGCGGCGGAAATCGTGATCGACCTCCACGGTGTAGGTGTGCGTCAGCACGCCGGAGACGCCGGGCAGCGTGGTCTCGTCGATCGAGGTGGTCGAATAGAACTTTGCCGTGGTCAGCGGCGTCGCGGTCCAGGTCAACGAGGAAGCGACCAGCAGGCCCTGCAGGCGCTGCAGCCGGGCGTCGACATAGCTGCGCTCGGCGTAGCCGACCGAGATTTCGCCGGTAAGCAGGCGGGTGAATTCGAACGACGTGCCGGCCTTGGCGTAGCCGCCGGTGGAATCGCGCGCATAGAAGTTGCGATCGAGGAACAGGTCGTGCACCCGGTTGTCGCCCTCGACCTCGACGAACGGCTTCAGCCCCGGCATCAGATCGTAGCTGACGCGGCCGACGCCGCCATACTGGTTGAAGTTGCGGTCGTCGTTGGTGGTCGAGCTGCCGTCTGTCAGCACCGAGTTCTGGTAGACGGTGCGATCGATGGTGGCGCCGGCGGAAACCTCGAGGCGGTTGAAGTTCTGGTCGATGCCGAAAGTGCCGCCGAGCGTGGTGTAGACGGGGTATTTGGCCAACCCGGCCTGGATGTTCGGACTGCCGGGATTGTCGGTGGCGGCAAGCAGGCGCACCTCCGCGGTCAAATGGGTGTCCTGCGTGACATCGAGACGGCCGTCGATGTGACCGTTGAAACTGGGCCGGTCGACATTGGTCGGCGCCGGCGAAATGGCGCCGTCGACCGTCGATGGCAGCGAACCGCCATAGCCGGTGAACGACCCCTTGAGATCGGCAACCAGCGCGTGGCGTTCCCAGTCGGAGACGGCGAGGAATTCCGGCGCGACCACCCAGAACGGCAAGCCACGCGGCTCCGGAAGCCGACCGGGATTGGTGTCGTAGCCGCCGCTGAGTTCGACCGCCGACTTGATGAGGAAGCTGCCGGCGTAGTCGCCGACCGCGCCGAACGGATCGTTATCGACCTTCAGCGGTCTGCGCGGCGGCTGGCCGTCGACGGTGCCGGCCATCGCGGGCGCCAGCGGCGTCTTGTTGGCGGTCTGCGACGGCGGGACCGACAGCCGTGGCGGCGCCGTAGTCGCCGGTGGCGGCGTGGTGGGCGGCGGCGGGGTGCCGGGACCCGGCGAGGGTTTCGGCTTGGCCTGGCCCGGATAGAACTTCGGCTTCTTGCGGGTGCGGCCGAGCGAGTCGAAGCCGGTGTCCTTGGCGCCATTGGCGGCGGGAAGTCCATAGGTCGGGATCTGGCCGATCCTTGACGGCGCCGGTTTGTCCTTGTCGCGCAGCCGCAGATCATCGTCAGCGGCCGCGGTCCTGTCGGTCCTGTCGGTCCTGCGCAACGGCGAATCCGGCGGCGCGACGGAAGCGTCCGGCAGCGGGCTGAACAGATCGGGGGTGACGGTCTGGGCGCGTCGGACGCTGCAATCGAAGGCGGTCAGCGCAAGGCGGGAACAAGGCATGGCAAAAGCGCGCGTAAGGCGTTCACGCGCCTGCGGCGGCCCTTGGCTGGACCCGACATCACGATCAAAAATACTCCAACAAATTCATACGCTTGACGACCGCCTCGCGCGCGGGAACGCGCACGCGCGGAAACACGTCGTTAATGGAGTTAAAACAATTATGGTTAATGAGCCGTTGAGAACCGGGCCTCGCGTCGCCTCGGTGGTTTGCCCGTGCTAAGAAGGAGGCAGGGGCCAAAACCGAGGCGCCCTCCCCCTTTCGGAACCGGGCATGGCCAATTCAAAACCGCAGGTGAAACCAGCCGTGACCGATCAGGCCAATGAAGCCGTGCAATCGGCGCTGCGGACGCTCGACGCCGAAAGCAGCGGCATCGCCGCGATCTCGGCCGCCCTTCAGGGACCGTCTCGGCACGGCCTTTGCCGCCGCCGTCGAGCTGATCCGCAGCGCCAAGGGCCGCGTCATCGTCACCGGGCTCGGCAAGTCCGGCCATGTCGCGCGCAAGATCGCGGCGACCTTTGCCTCCACCGGCACGCCGGCCTTCTTCGTCCATGCGGCGGAGGCCAGCCACGGCGACCTCGGCATGATCACGCAGGACGACGTCATCATCGCGCTGTCGTGGTCCGGCGAGCAGCCGGAGATGAAGAACCTCGTCAATTATTCCAGCCGCTTCGGCATCCCGATGATCGCGGTGACCTCGAATGCCGGCTCCTCGCTCGGCGAAGCCGCGCGATATCGTGCTCGAACTGCCGAAGGCGCGCGAGGCCTGCCCGCATAATCTCGCGCCGACCACATCGTCGCTGATGCAGGCCGCGATCGGCGACGCGCTGGCGATCGCGCTGCTCGAGGGCCGCGGCTTCACCGCGCTCGAATTCGCCAACTTCCATCCCGGCGGCAAGCTCGGAGCGATGCTGAAATTCGTCCGCGACATCATGCATACCGGCGACGCCATTCCGGTGAAGCCGCTCGGCGCCAGGATGTCGGACGCGCTGGTGGAGATGTCGACCAAGGGTTTTGGCTGCGTCTGCATCGTCGACGACGCGGGCGAGATCGCCGGCATCATCACCGACGGCGACTTGCGCCGTCACATGCGGCCCGACCTGATGACCGCGCGGGTCGACGACGTCATGACCAAAAATCCCCGCACCATTCCGCCCGGCATGCTCGCCACCGAGATGCTGGAGATCCTCAATTCGTCGAAACCCGCGGTCACCGTGCTGATCGTCGCCGAAGGCAGGAAGCCGGTCGGCATCGTGCACGTCCACGACGTGCTGCGCGCCGGCGTGGCCTAGGCTGCGGCCACCGTCAGGCTGGCGCCATCGGCCTGCACGATCTTGACGCGGCTGCCGGCGGGCGCATCGGGGCCGGCGACGCGCCAGATGGTGTCGTCGATCCGCACCGTGCCCGAGCCGTCGATGATCGGCTTCTCCAGCGTGAACACCCGGCCGACCAGCGCATCGGCGCGCTTGTTGAGAAACGGATTGCTTTTGCTGACGGCGGTGTTGTTGCGCGCAACGCGCCGCCACAGCGGCACCGCGGCAGCGGCGAAAATCGCGAACATCAGGATCTGCAGCTGCCACGACGGATGGAGCACGAACGACAACAGCCCGACCAGCAGCGCGGCGAGCCCGAGCCAGAACAGGAAGACGCCGGGCGCGAGCAATTCCAGCGCCATCAGCACGATGCCGAAGATCAGCCAGTTCCAGGTGCCCAGCGTGGAGAACATCTCGCTCATGGGGTTCGCCTCTTAACTCTTTCGTTTATATCGATCCCTAATTCACAATCTCGGTGCGCTCCCTCTCCCCTTGTGGGAGAGGGTTGGGGTGAGGGGTTACGGTCTATCGATAGTCTGTGACCCCTCACCCGGATCGCATCTGTCGATGCGACGTAGCTGAAGCTCCGCTTCAGCGTTCTTTTCTTGTCCGATACGGCCGCTGAAGGCGGCCTACGCCTCTCCCACAAGGGGAGAGGTAAAGGAATTCTAGACCGGCGGCACGGCGCCGGATCCGGCTGATGGCACCGATCCGCGCCGCGCCGCGGCTTGCGCGGAGGCGGCACTTTCGCCGAACGTCGCCTTGGCGATCTCGCCGATGCCGGCGAGCGATCCCAGAATGCTCATCGCCTCGATCGGCAGCATGATGATCTTCTGGTTCGGCGAATCCGCCAGCTGGCCGAACGCCTTGATGTACTTGTCGGCGATAAAATAGTTCAGCGCGGCGACATCGCCCTTGGCGATCGCCTCGGAGACCATCTGGGTCGCCTTGGCTTCGGCTTCGCGCCGAGCGTTCGCGCGCCTCGGCGTCGCGGAACGCGGCCTCGCGGCGGCCTTCGGCCTGCAAGATCTGGCGCCTGCTTGGCGCCTTCGGCGCGCAGAATTTCCGATTGCCGCTGGCCTTCGGCCTGCAGGATGTCGGCGCGCTTGACGCGCTCGGCCTTCATCTGACGTCCCATCGCCTCGACCAGGTCGGCCGGCGGCACGATGTCCTTGATCTCGATGCGGTTGACCTTGAGCCCCCACGGCGACACCGCGGCATCGACCACGCGCAGCAGTCGCTCGTTGATCTCGTCGCGATGCGACAGCACCTGGTCGAGATCCATCGCGCCCATCACCGAGCGGATGTTGGTCATGGTCAGCACGATGATCGCCTGGTTGAGATTGGAGACCTCGTAGCTCGCCTTGGCGGCGTCGAACACCTGGAAGAACGCGACGCCGTCCACCGTCACGGTGGCGTTGTCCTTGGTGATCACTTCCTGCTCGGGAATGCTGATCACCTGCTCCATCATGTTCATCTTGCGGCCGACGCGGTCGAAATAGGGGATGATGATGTTCAGCCCCGGCGCCAGCGTGCGGGTGTATTTGCCGAACCGCTCGATGGTCCAGTCGTAGCCCTGCGGCACCGTCTTGACGCCGGCGAACAGCGTCAAAATAACCAGCAGCACCAGCGCAATGGCGAAAATGTCAAACCCGGTCATCAAAATCTCCTCGAAATCTTCCTCAGGCGAACGAGCCCGGCCTGAAAGCCCGCGCGCCGTGCTGCAACCGTTGTCACACATTGCAGTGCGGCGAAACAATCCCTTGGTCTGCCGAACCCGGATGTAGGTTCGACCTGCAGAAATACGAGACGCCGGCTGCGCGATTTATATCCACCCCTGCAACTCGCGCAGCACCAGTTGGCGGATCACGTCCATGCCCGGCGTCGCTGTCGTTCAGGCAGGGAATGGCGGCAAACTGCTCGCCGCCATTATGCTTGAAGATCTCGGCATTTTCCTGCGCGATCTCTTCCAGCGTCTCCAGGCAATCGGCCGAAAAGCCGGGCGTCACCACCGCGATGCGGCGCACGCCGTCCTTCGCCAGTTGCGCGATGGTCTTGTCGGTGTAGGGCTGCAGCCACTCGTCGAAGCCGAAGCGCGACTGGAATGTCAGCAGCAGCTTCGAGGCATCGAGGCCCATGCGTTTGCGCAAGCGCCTCCGTCGTCGCGATGCATTGCGCCTGATAGGGATCGCCCTTGTCGATGTATTTCTGCGGCATGCCGTGGAACGAGGCCACGATCAGTTCGGGCTGGAACGGCAGCGTCTTCAGATGCGCATTGATCGAGACCGCGAGCGCCTCGATGTAGTCCGGATCGTCGTAATAGGGCGGCGTCACCCGCAAGGTCGGCTGCGCGCGCATGTCGCCGAGCACGCGAAACACCTCGTCGCAGACGGTCGCCGAGGTCGCGGCCGAATATTGCGGATAGAGCGGCACCACCAGGAGCCGGTCGCAGCCCTGCGCCGTCAGGGCGTCGATCCGCGAGCGGATCGACGGATTGCCGTAGCGCATCGCCCAATCGACCACGACATGGTCGTGGTCGGCGATGGCGGCCGCAAGCTTGTCGGACTGCGCGCGCGTGATGGTCTTGAGCGGCGATTCGTTCTTCTCGGTATTCCAGATCTTCCGGTAGTCGCGCGCCTTGCGGCGCCGGACGGGTGCGCAGGATGACGCCGTTGAGCGCCAGCTTCCACAACAGCCCCTGATTTTCGATCACCCGCGGATCGGACAGGAATTCCTTTAGGTAGACCCGCACGCCGCTGCGCGTCGGCGCTGTCGGGGGTGCCGAGATTGACCAGCAGGACGCCGACGCGCTCCGGCCTCGGCGGCGGCCGCAGCCTTCGCGCTTTCGATGGTGAGCGACCGTTGTCATGATTTCAGTGGCTTCGCGCGTTGAACCATCCTTGTCAAGATAATGGCCTGTTCGATACTGTCGCGCTTGGACCAGGCGATGCGGGCATCGCCGGTCGGGAGGAGCCATGACGGTCGCCGAGTGGTGCGTTTTCGGAACGCTGGTGCTCTATTTGCTGACGATCGTTCCGATCAAGTGGATCGGATTTCGCCGTTTCGACAATGCCAAACCGCGCGACCCCGCCTTCTACGACGACCCGATTCGCGCCCGCGCGCTGGGCGCGCATCAGAACGGCATCGAGGCATTTCCGTTTTTCGCCGTCGCCGTGCTGCTGGCGGAATTTCGCGCCGGCCCGCAACGGCTGATCGACGAACTGGCGGTGCTGTTCCTGATCGTGCGGATCGCCTATGTCCTGACCTATCTCGGCGATCGTCCGACGCTGCGCTCGATCCTGTGGAGCATCGGGCTTGCGATCAATATCGCGATCTTCTTCATGCCGGCGATCCGGGGTTATCTGCCGATGTAGGGAAGGAATGGATTGCTTCGTCGCTACGCGCCCGCGGGCAAAACATCGGCAGAATAACGAGGTTGATATCAGGTCTTTGACACTACCCGAATAATTTCGCATTCTGCATGCGAAGCCTCAGAAACATGCAGGCTGCGATCAGGGAGCAAACGCAATGGGTAGCCGGTCCGCCATCATCTGTGCAGTAATCGGAATAATCGGGGCTATGACGGGCGGCACTGTTTCCAAAGCAGTCGCCTCCGATATCATTGACGAGTGGGCAAACGTGAAGACGCCCGCTGCCCCCGAGATCAAGGCGGTAACCGTTGACCCAAAGACCACGGCCCTGATGATGGGCGACCTGGTGAACCAGCTTTGCGCCAAGCGGCCGCGCTGCGCGACAGCAATTCCCGCGATCAAGAAGCTCCTTAGCGAAGCGCGTGCGGCAAAGGCCACGGTCATCTACAGTTTGCCACCCAACACGACGACTGCGGATATCATGACCGATGTTGCCCCGACCGCCGATGAGCCGTCGGTGCAGTCTGGCGTGGACAAGTTTTTCAAGACCAATCTGGAACAGATCTTGAAGGACAAGGGTATCCAGACTGTCATCGTGGTCGGCACCTCGGCGGAGGGCCTCGTGACTTATACGGGCGGCGCTGCCGCGCTGCGCGGACTCAATGTTGTTATCCCGGTAGACGGAATCGGGTCGGTGGAAGCGTTTGCGGAGCAGTACGTGGCTTGGCACATGTCGCACGTTCCAATCATCTCGCCCAAGGTGACGCTGACAAGGACCGGCATGATAAAGTTCTGATCACCGCTGATGGCACAAAACGAACCGCGCCGTCTTGCCGGCGAATGTCCGCTTTCGGGGGAAGAGCGGAAGTCACATTTTGGGAACGTGGGGCCAGCGTTTGACCCGAAGCGGACGTCCGCCTTGCCCCAGGTCGGTCGCAAAACCGGCCGGGGTTGTCCGGGAATGTGCCGGCATTGGTTGGTCGGACTTCTCGCTGCTGTCATCATGAGTGCTCCCGCCGCCGCAGCCGGTCTCAAGCTTCTCACTGTACCGGCTGACGCAAGCGGTCCGGCGATCACAGTCGCGGTCTGGTATCCGAGCGCCGACAAACCCTCTCCGGTCACGTTCGCTCCATTCACGGCGCTTGCGGCGCAGGATGGCACAATTGATGGCAGCGGCCTGCCGCTCGTCGTCCTCTCGCATGGGCGGGGCGGATCATTCGTCGTGCACCACGATACTGCCGAGCGCTTGGCCGATGCGGGATTTGTCGTCGCGGCGCTTAACCATCCCGGCGACAACGCGCTCGACAAGAGCCTGTTTTACGATTTGTCGATCTACATGCAACGTCCCCTGGACGTGAAACGTGTCATTGACTTCCTTACCGGAGCTTCGTCTTTGGCAACCACGATCGATCCAAAGCGAATTGGTATCTATGGGTTTTCACGGGGAGGCTATACGGCCCTCGTCGCCATCGGCGCCAATCCCGATTTCGCGCTCGGGTTGCCCTTGTGCCAGGGCCGGACAGACAAGGTCTGTGATCAGATTCGAGCGCAAGAGTATCCCAAGGAACCATTGACGCACGATCGCCGGATCAAGGCCGCAGTGATAGCCGATCCACTTTCCGTCTTTTTCACGGCCGAGGGTCTCGCGGGCATCACGATCCCGGTGCAGCTATGGGGCTCGGAGAACGGCGGCGACGGCGTGGAGCCGAAGACTGTGGAGGCGCTCGATACGGCGCTCAAAGCGCCGCACACCTTCACAAAGGTAGAGCACGCGCAGCACTTCTCGTTCCTGTTGGTCTGCCCGCCGGAATGTGTCGAGAAACTGCCGGTCATCTGCAACGATCCGCCTGGTCTGGACCGGGCCCAGTTTCACGAGCAGTTCAACGACGCACTCACCAAGTTCTTCCGCGCCAACCTGTAGTCGGCCCCAGGGCAGCATTCGCCCTTTTCCGTCCACTTGCCCTTGCTGGCCGAACGGTTTTTTTTGGCCGCTGTGTGGCGGACAACCAGGCCCCGTAGGCGCGGCCAGGCAATGAACAAGGAAGCGGGAGTAACCCAGCGCCGCTTCTCGCGGAGCTAACAGATCTTTTGCTGCAAATGCTGGGTACAGGTGCACGTCGTCGTCGAGGTCGAGAATTTGACGTCGTAGTACGCCGGACCGCTCGAGTTCGCGGGGCTGTTGGTCGAACAGCGCGGAAACAGCCAATAGCTGTCCCCAAGATTGACAGTCCCGCTGATCGTGTACCCGAGATTGGGTGTAAAGGCGTAGCTGACTTCACTCACGATGAACGAAACCTGGTCGTTTTGATTGTTGGCATTGTTTGCATTGCCCACCGTTCCGTTGAGCGACGACGGCCGTGTCAAGGCACCGTAGAGGCCGTTTGTGCCCAAACTGGTCCTTCCCGCTCCAAAGCTCGATCCATTGTATGACTGACTCCATCGAAGGGTCAGGTTGCCATTGGCGTCGCTGGAGACTTCGGACACCGTAATCAGGAGTTGGCTATTGTCGACGTGATACGGTGCAATGATGGAGGTCGCCCCGGTCAGAATGTTCTGCATCGAGGCCGTGCTGAGCGACGTGTTCTGCGTGACCATGTCGGCGACAGCATGTGCAGTGGCGCTGACCTTGACGTTGATCGCCATTCCGTCTCCGAGTTCGGCGCCGCCGACCAACAACACCAGCATGAACGGCACTACAATGGCGAACTCCGTCGCCGCGACGCCATCGGCGGCGGTCGGAAATCTCCGTAGGCGAAACAACGGTGCGGTCAAAGGTTAATCCCCCTACGGAATGGCCGGCTCGTTCTGGAAAGCGGCGGATGCCATGATCTCCCGGCTGCCGTTAGCCTGGTTGCCCCAGTTGAAAGCGAGGGGGCCGAAGAAAACCGGCCAGAGATACATCACGCGGACGACAACGATATCGCCTGCATCTCCGGGATTGAATTGCCAATTATTGTTGACATTCCCGCTGCCGTCATAGGTCAACGTCGGCATCGCGGTATTGGTTGACGACCAGTTGTTGGCGACCTGTACGTCGACCATCAAGCCAGAGCAGTTGAAAAGGACGTTGGAGTTGTTGCACACGGTCTGATGAAATGCCGCCATGGCTGCGGAGGAGCTCAAGCTCGCATCCTGGGTTTGCACCTGCCCGGTTAGAACTTGGCGGGCTGACGCCCGGACCGCATTCTCGAGCACCGACTGTGCAAAGAACAGAAGAAACGTCTGGATCAGACCTGCGATCAGGGCAAGAAACGGCGCGGCAATCAGTGCGAATTCGACCGCAGTGGCGCCCTCGCTGTGCCTGATGAAGGCGCCAAAACGACTGCGGGGTCTCGTCGTCTTTGCGGATTCCACTGGGGTCATGACGGTTCTTTTACTGCGTGAGGCTGGCGGTGCTGGACGCAACCTTGATGAAAAGGTTTGTCAGCGCGGTTGAGATATCGCCGCCGGTTGTCACGTCGGAGAAGAAGCCGGGCGAGGCGCACGCCTGGAGATTCTGCGCAATCTGGCCAGTATCGGAGGTTGGGCCGTCGTAGGCGTTAACCCAGCTCATGTACCAGCTATCCGTAATATTGTGGCTGGGGCCGAGATTGATAAGTTGCAGATACTCCGTGTAGAGGATGGCGATCTTGATTCCCCGGTTCTTGATCGTGGTGCAGTTCGTCGTGTCGAGCGGCTGCTGGCATCTACTGTTGGAGGCGAAAGTCGCGTTGGGGCAGGATGCGACGATCTTGTCTTCGACGCCGTCGGTGACAAGGAATACCACCTCCTGAGGCGTGTCTCCCGCCGAGTTACTGCCAAGGCCGGGGTTCGGCATGATGCTGTTCAGGCTGGAAAGCGCGCCGGCGATGTTCGTACCGTAGTCGGTGTTGCAGGACGCTGAAGTGACGCAGTTCTGGTAGAGCACCGACATCAGCGAAATGTTGGAAACCTGGGTGCCCGGCGCTCGTCGGGGTGGTCAGCGTCGCCAATGTGTTCAAGCCGGTGTCGAAGGTATAAAGCGCCGCTTTATAGGTGGTGTTGTTCAGGGCCGACATGCACTGCATAACGCCGCCCGATATGCCCGACTGGGGGCAGTTCGTCCATGTATTGAGCAACTGGTTGACGGCATTGGTCACGAGATCGATCCGCAAGGTGATATTGTTGTTACGTGCGATCGTGAGGTTATCCTTGGTCCCGCCGTCGTGAGCTATATTGGTTTCATGACAGGCGAAGCCGCAATTCTGCGAGGATGATGCCGGCTGTTTCGAAGGCGCAGTGGCCGTGATGAGATTGTTGATGTCGGTCAGGGTCGCGCCGATTCCCATCGACGGCGAGTCGTCCATGAGCAGGTAGAAATTCATATTGGGCGCGCTCGCCGCCTGCGCCGTCGCCGTGCCATTGATCGGCCACGACGCGGTATTCACGAGCACTTTGGGAAAATTATTGAGGGCTGCGGCGCTATACGAAACCGAGACGGTGCGCTGAAGTCCCAAATCGGTGATGGTGATCGTGGGCGTCGGTATCGCGACCAGGCCGGGAACATTGTTTGCCACTGACATAAAGATCGCGTTAGCGGTGCTCTGGGCCACCGCATCGGATTGCATCAGCATGGCGGGCCTCACCGCCGCAATTGCGGCGGCGTCGGCAGCCGCGTCCAATTGCCCCTTCTTGTGCATCGCCTGGCTGAAATCCAGCGTCATGCCCAGCAGAAAGATGATCGGAACCATCGTCAGCGCAGTGATCACGGCGACATTCGCCTTGCGATCTCTGGCGAAGCGATACAACCAAGCACGATGCATAATCTTCATCCTAATCGCCGCAGGTCCGCGTCAGAGGCAATCTGGGATTTCAAGCATCGGACAGGAGAAGGCGAAGAGTAGCCTCCGCCGATCTCTCGGCAGAGCGGAACTCTGAAGATCAGCTGTTAAGCAATGCTTACTCGTCATTGCATGAACATGGGCGGTACGGGAAACATCGGTACGCGATAAAAGGCGGCATCATTAATGAAGTCTAAACGCGCCGATTCGCGATTTTCATCAAGATTTAAGTGACAGGCCGCCTTGCAGTGGTTGCTGATCCACTTTCCGTCTTTTTCACAGCCGAGGGTCTCGCAGGCATCACGATCCTGGTGCGGCTATGGGGCTCGGGGAAGGGCCGGTCATCGTTGTATCGATGGTTGGGCCTTCCCCGCCCGGGTGATCAGCAGGGCAGCGCTCGCCGCTGCTACCGAGCAGACGACTGCGCCTATCGATGCGGCTACACCAAAAGCAGAAAGCAAGGCAGGTCCAGATGACGCTATCACTGGTCCGATAAGGGCCGTAGCGACCAATCCGCCTGCGCGCGCTACGGCGCTGTTGAGCCCGGATGCTGCACCCGTGTGCCTGCTGTCGACGGACATCAGGACGGCGGTTGTGAGCGGGGCAACCGCACCAGCCATGCCCAAGGCGATCACGACCATCGCGGGAAACACCCCAAACCAATAGTCTGTAGCCGATCCGATCCGCAACATCAGGAGAAAACCGGCCGCGACGATGAGCGGTCCTGTGGTCAGCAACCATCGTGGACCTACCTTGGCCGCCAACGCACCGGCGGCAGGCGATGCCACGGCGATGACCAGCGGCAGGGGAAGGAGCGCAGCGCCGGCCTGCACTGCAGTGTACCCGCCCGTTTGAATCAACACATAGGGCACCAGCACGAACAACCCGCCGAGAGCGCCGTAAAGCAGGAGTGTCAAAAGCGTGAGGCCGACGAAGCTCCGGGATCCGAACAGCGAGAGCGGCATCATGGCGGTGTCGCCAAGCCGTCGCTCCGCAGACAGGAACAGGAGCGAGAAGATCAAGCCCGCTCCGAGGGCGATGAAGGTGGAAGCCGACCAGGCCCGACCGGATCCTTCGGTCAACGCCCAGGTCGCGAGGCCCAAGGCAGCCGTGATTAGCGCTCCGCCTGACCAGTCGAGACCGCCGGCTGTGTCGTCAATATCCCTTTCGACGTAGCGGAACGCCAGCGTGATCGCGGCTAAGGACAGAGGAACGTTGATCAGAAAGGCAAGGCGCCAACTGCCGGCATCGATAAGCCACCCACCAAGGACAGGTCCGATCGCGCCCGCACCAGCTCCGGTCGCCGCCCATATGCCGATTGCGCGGCCTTTCGCCTCTCCGGAGAAACTCTGGCCCAGGATCGCGAGACTGTTTGGCATCAGTATAGCGGCGCTCGCACCCTGCAGAAAGCGAGCAAGCAGCAACAAGACCAGGCTCGGCGCCATCGCGCAAGCCAGAGAGGCGATGCCGAACAGCAGAACGCCCGCGATCAGGAGACGACGGCGCCCGTACCGGTCTCCCGCTGCCCCTCCCAATAAAAGTAACGCGCTCAGGGGAAGCAAATAGGCATTGACGACCCACTGCAGGCCGATGGCGTCTGCATGAAAACTCCGACCAATCGCTGGTAGTCCAACATTCACGACCGAACCGTCTATGAACGCCAGGCTCGATGCCAGGATCGTCGTTACGAGAACGAGGCGAGGGTACGTAGGCGAACGCATCCCTTCGGCCGTTCGCGCGGTCGCGGCGTCGAAGGAAGGGTGAAGGCCGTTGCTCATTTGCAGTCAATGTAGGGTGCGTATCCCCGGAGAACAGCGGGTACAGGGGTAACCGCCGTGTCCTGGCACCAACAATTGGATACCCGGCAATCCGATCCGATCGACCGGTGCTCGCGCAGAACTTGAGATACGGCGTGGAGGCGACCGCTTTTGGCACAAAGCAGACATGATTGATGTGATTGAAAGCCTGATAGAACGGCCGAGGGGGGAAAAAGGCCGCCCTCCATCCCGAGCGAAAAGAGTAAAGGCCGCCTCAGCGGCGGCTGGTACGTATGATTACGTAGAGGTTGACCTAACTCAAAGTCACAATCGAACCGCGCATATACGTTAGCAGGATGAAAGCCCAGAGCCGCACCTTCCGATTGAGGGCCGTCCAGAGCGAGCAGCGAGCCCGCGATGCGTCCGACCTGGTCATTCGATCAGAGTGGGATGAGCTGGCTATCGAATGGCATTTGCTCGCCAACGCGGTTGCTCAGGCGTCGGGCGAAACCCCGCAAATCGACGTTGCATAAGGCTGTCCGGTATGACGACTCCCGAACTAGTTCCGCTCAGGACACGATACCTGCTCCTGGAGGAGGAAGAGGCCCAAGTGCAGGCCACACTTGATATGCTCAAGCATGAAAACCAATGGATCAAGGGCCTCATCTTCCGGCTCGCCGCAGCAATCAAGAATATCGGCAAATAGGAAGAAAAGAGGCCGCCTCAGGGATTTCCCTTATGCCGGACCCCGCACTTCGGGGCCCTCAGGTCTGCTTTGACCCGAAGCGGACATCGGCAAAAAATCCCCCCGGGCTCCCGCAAGGCTACCCGGCTTAAGCCTGTCAACCAAGCGGTCACATTGGCACGATGCGCACGCTCGATTTTCAGTCACATCTTGACCGCATTCGCGAAGAGCGTGTCGCCCCACTCGTACAACGGTCGCATGAAGTCAGATTGGGTGTGGATTGCTCGACCTTTGCGCTCGAGCCATTTTCGTCCGTAGGTATCGTATGGAAAGTGTCGCATGTAGTAGTCGCAGGTCTCTTCCCAATGGTCGACCGACAACGACTTACCATAGTGTTGGCAATAGAGACCGGTTCGCACGTGTTCTACGCCGCTCGGTTCTCGCTTCGCGAAGATGAACTCCAACCGGTTTCGCCACAACATCAGAATGTCTCGCCGCTCCGGGCCGAAGAAACGACGAAAGCCCAATAATTCGCGATCGGCTTGATAGGGTGCCTGATCGCCAGGCGTCATATAGGCGTCGAACAATTAAATCCGCACGCCGTCGTAATCGCTGGAATGCGTTCCTTCGGTGAATCCCCGCAGATCTCCGGTAACGCGCTCATCCGGATCGAAGCAAAATATCCAGTCGAACTGCAGGTGTTCGCGCGCCGCGTGCAGTAGAAGCCCGCGATGTCGACCCTCGGCAATCCGACGTGCCTCGATGTCCGGCTCCCACGACCGATTGGTCACAACCAGAGCAACTTTTGGGTGCCCGCCAAGAATCTCCAGCGTTCGATCCGTGCTCGCGTCGTCATAGGCGACGATCGCATCGACGTTCTTGCCGACGTAGTCCAGCGTGTCCTGGAGAATAAGCGCTTCATTGCGAACGCGGGTGATTCCGATCAAAAAGTGCTTTTGACCCAAGAGGCTTCCATTGCAAACAATGATTTGTTCACTGTCGCGGAGCTGCCAACTACTCTTGCCCAGCATGAACACCACCTGGCTGTGATTAAAGATGACATCAAATGACCCGAAGTGCTACCCTTCCGAAGTGTTTAATGTTTAGTTTTTAAAAAACAACTTCCGGAAGAAATGATTGCAATGAAAAATCCAAAATATCTTCTTCTACTTGTCTCCGCCGCACTGTTGATCCCGTCGATTGCATGCGCCCAATATACGAATCTCCAAGGAGCGGCGCGCACAAAATCTCAATCCGCCCCATAGGGCACGATCTTTGGTTTCCAATTGGACCTATGCAAGGCGCCACATCCCGAACTCAGCAAGCCCGACCAAGTTCAAGCAGGGTGCGACCAATTGGTTCCACATTGCCCTTTGGATGTCCGTTATTGGAGGTGAAGCGGACCTCCTGGGTCAAATGCGAAATCGACGCGATTGACCCCGGGCGGACATTCGACGTTTTCCATACGGGCTGGACGAGTTGAATTTTCAGGTGTTCGGCTCGCTGGTCCAGACCTGGAATTGATTTCTCTGAAGCTCTTCTGCTTTCAAGATCCTGGCACAAGCTGAACTTCACAGAGATTAGATCGATGGGATTGAGTGCCGCTGACAGGATCGCGAACGGCGGCGTCAACCGTCAGGTTGAAGTTAGTGCCGTTCGGATTGAACGGATCGGAGTCGCCAACTCCCAATTCATCGCATCCTTGCCACCAGCCATGCTCGCCGACGACAACGCGTGGATCGAGTTTTTCGCTGAAACGCGCCCGGGCTCGCATTCCGCCGGCCGGGGTGCGCACGTCAACCCAATCGCCGTTCTTGATTCCGCGGGCTGCGGCAGTCGCAGGATTCAGTTCGATCTCCGGGTGCAGTGCGCGCTTGCGCAGACTCGGCAGTGCACGATGCTGGGTCTGACAAAAGAGACTGGGCTTGGCGCAGGTCAAGATTAAAGGGAAGGAAGCAGACAGGTCAGGGCGCGAAACCGGGCCGATTGGCGGTTCGACAAAGTCCGGCAGGGCCGGGATAACCGTGATCAAGGAAGGTCTCGGACCAGAATTCGATTTTCCGCGACGGCGTCGGGAAGCCGCGCGGGTTTCCTTTGTCGTCTCTCGCCGCGTGCTTGGTGTGACGGGTCGTCAGCGGTTTCCGCAATCCGGCAGGTTCGGCTCGAAGCTGATCCAAGGTAATGCCGCTCGGACCAAGCTGATATCGGTAAGCCGCATCGACATCACCGTTCCAGAAATGCTCGCCAAGGCCGAGACGCACGGCGAGGTCGAAGATGAAATCGGTGTCCGACCGTGCCTGGCCCGGCGGCGCAACGATCGCCTGCCGAAGCTGAACGTGCGATTGTGCATCTTCGTTGATTTCGAATCCGACCCTCAGAGCTTCGCATTCGAAGCAGGACGCCACAGGCAGCACGATATCCGCAAGCGCGGCCGTGGGCGTCATGAACAGATCGGCATGGGCGTAAAAATCGAGCGCGGCGAGCGCGGCACGTCCGCGAACAGGATCGCCCCGAGCGAGCAGCAGATTGGCGCCGAACCCGATCAGTCCGCGAACCGGATAGGGGGTACCTTCCAGAACAGCGCGGTAGAAGTCATGAGGGGAGACGTGGTTCCAGCGCGCGGGTCCAAGCGGACGTTCGGCAAAACCGATCGCGGGAGCAAGCCGCTTTGCCGAAGGCAAGTCTTCTCCGGTGATTGAACTGGCCGGTACGGCAGGGAACAGCACATTGCCCCCGGCCGCATCGAAGCTGCCGGTCAGCGCATAGAGCATCGCCATCGCCCGCGCGGTTTCCGTGACGTTGGCGTGATGCTCGTGCCCGCTGTAGGCGTAGTAAGAAACCGGCCGGGAATGCCAAATCATGCCTGCAGCTTCCTCCAGTTGCCCGCGAGGAATCCAGCATGTCGCTTCAATCACTTCGGGCGTATATCTTTTGCACAGCGCCGCATAGCGCTCGAAAACAGGCTGGCAGCTGATTGCACCATCGACAGTTGCGATGATGTATTCGCCTCGCAGGGCAAGATGCTCGTTGGGTGCCTCGTAGCGACCAGCGACCGGATCATAGCCAACGACACAGTTGGTCAGAGCATCCCAAGCAACAAATTGTCCGGAGCCGGTGGAGGAAACCAGGTCTTCTGCTTTCAGCAACCTGTCGGTATCCGAGCGCACCAAGAGAGGTCCATTGCTCCACGCGCGGACGAAATCCTGATCGAACCACTCTCGCTCGATCATGATGTTAGCCAGACCCAGCGCCAGCGCGCCGTCTGTTCCAGGACGCACGCGCAGCCAGACATCGGCCTTGTTGGCGAGCCCGACATTGCGCGGATCAATTACGATCAGCTTCATTCCGCGTTTCAGGCCCGCGACCGTCGCCGTTGCGTGGGTGATGCGCGTAAACGAAGGATTGTAGCCCCACAGGATCAGACAGCCGGATTCGGCAATGTCTGCCATCGCGCCGCCAGCGCTTCCCGTGGCAACGCTGCCAACGCCGAAGACATAGCGCGTCGCAAAACCACGTCCCCAGCCGCACAGGTCGAGGTGCGATACCTGGTTGGGCGTGCCGAAAGCATTCATCAGTCTACGAACGAAGAC
Organism: uncultured Alphaproteobacteria bacterium; assembly: GCA_963738765.1. Lineage (GTDB taxonomy): Bacteria > Pseudomonadota > Alphaproteobacteria > Rhizobiales > Xanthobacteraceae > Bradyrhizobium. Next base: position 29,502 of record CAVTYA010000030.1, read on the forward strand.
CGCGGAATCCGCAATAGCGGTTGTCGAGGGGGACGATTGGCTGAAGGCGACCGCTTCAGGCCCATGCCGTTCCGCGATGCCGTGCATGGCGGCGGCGATCTGGTCGAGCGCCGCATCCCATGAAATTTCTTCCCATCCCGGATTTGCGTCGCCCTTCGGCCGTGTTCGACGTAAGCGGCTGCTTCAGTCTATCCTTGTGATAGACCAGTTCGGGAGCCGCACGGCCCTTGGCGCAAATTGCCGCGCCGGTCGGGTGGGTCGGATCGGGATCTAGACGCGTAAACCTACCATCCGTCACTGTCGCCACGGTTCCGCAGCGGGCGAGGCAAAGACTGCAGTACCCATGCACCTGCCGTACATTCGGGATATCTGCTGACATACACAAACTCCCTCGCCGCAATGGCACTCCTGCGTGTGGCCGGATCATATCCGCCGCAATCGTGCGCATTTCCAAAGTCAATATCAAGCGGCCGCCATCAAAATATCTGCCCAAGCGAGCGGCCCTGGTGCGTGCCTACGAATTCCACTGCAGGAGACTAGGGAAGATTGAACTGATAATCTGACATGCCAACCTTCGAGGTTTTGGACTGGCGAGGAGTTGTCGATGCAGATCATCCCGACCGTTTCCGTCGCTGACGTTCCATTCGGGGCCGACGGACTAGGGGCCGAGTGGATCAGCGTGAACATCCCCGGTTTGGGGATCTCGCTCGCTGCTGTGACACGGCCAACCGGCGTGGGTCCCTGGCCCGCTGTTCTTCTCTTGCACGGTACTCATGGCTTCGCTCAGGAATACGTGAATCTAGCGAAGGATCTAAGCCGAGGAGGTTTCCTGGGAGTTGCCGCCTGCTGGTTTGACGGAGGTAGTGGCGAGGGAACCCGCTTCATCTCCCCGATTGCATGCCGTAATGCACCTCCATGCCCTGATCCTCTGAGTAATGAAGCCTTGCGAACCGTAAGCATACTTGTCCAGGCCGTGCGGAGTTTGCCGGACGTGCTTCCAAATGCGCTCGGCATTCTCGGGCACTCTCGCGGTGGCGGAGCTACACTGAATTACATCCTGCGAAACTCCGATGTGCGAGCGGCTGTGCTTAACTCGGCTCGCTATCCAAGTGAGCTTACGATGCGCGCCTCGGAGCTCAAAGTGCCACTCTTGATGTTGCACGGTACGGCCGACAGCCCTGCGGACGGAGGGACCGAGTTTACGAACGTCGAGATGGCACGCGATTTTGAGCGGAAGCTCAGTGCCGCGGGAAAGTCGGTTGAAGCGGTATACTACGAAGGCGGTCGACATAACGGCATCTTCGAAAGCTCCGCTCAATACCGCGACGAGGTCGAGCGGATATTGATCTTCCTGGAACGCAACCTCGCTAGTGATAGCTAACTTCGCTTGTTTTAGCGCAAAATAGTGTGATCGCTTTCAAAGCGCATGCAGCGCAGAGAACAAAGTCTGTTGTCGGCATTCGGCACTTAGCGGACATGGCTGCTCTGGCGGGCGACGTCTGCTTTCGGGGAAATAGCGGAAATCGCATTTCAAGGCCGTCAGGTCGGCTTTTGACCCATCTGCGACATCAGTGCGAAATTCCATTGCAACGCAGCAGACGCAACGCTTGGCGATCCCGGTGCTCGATCAGATACTCGATAACCTCGTCGGGTCCGTTGAGTGGAAGCCGCTTGTGCTACTCCATTTATCCGCGCCGGCATGTTGCGCCGCATCCTATCGGCGCTCACTTTGCGATGCTAGGCTCACGCCGCGGAGCGGCAGAATAACTTCCTAACCTAGTACCAGCAGGAGAGCGTGATGACAGAGAGCGTCTACAAGGTGATTGAGCTGATCGGCACGAGCAAAGAATTGTGGGAAAAGGCAGCCACGGCCGCCGTCAACAGAGCCGGAAAATCCCTGCGTGATCTTCGCGTCGCCGAAGTCGTTCAACTCGACCTTCAACTCGATGCGAAGGGCAAGGTCGAAGCCTACCGAGCCAAGCTCAAGGTCTCATTCAAATTCGAGGGCTGACGGTCGATCGGAGTGTGGGCCAGAATTGCAGCCTTCTCTTCGCCAAGGGCGTCAGGCAAGTGAAGTCATGAACTCGGCAGCGTGGACATGCCGAGGGCGACCACTGATGTCAGTTTTCGGGGGAACAGCGGACATCGGCCAAGGGGCTCACGACGTCCGCTTTTGACCCGACTGAGACATTCGCGCAATATGGTTTGATATTGGCCAGGAACGGATCGTGTCCGTGCGCAGAGCCGCCGCCGTCATCGGCACCGCTATCTTCTTCGTGTTCGTGCCCTGCGTGCTGGCCGGGGTGGTCCCGTGGTGGATTTCGCGTTGGGAATTTCTGCCGCCATTCTTCGATTTGCAAGCGACGCGCGCTGTCGGGATACTGTTGATCGTTGCGGGTGTACCCGGGCTTGTTGACTTGTTTGCGCGATTTGCGCTGCAGGGGCTCGGCACGCCGGCGCCGATCGCCCCGCCGCAAAACCTCGTCGTTACCGGCCTCTATCGCTACGTGCGCAATCCCATGTACGTTGCCGTCGTCGCCGTCATTCTGGGCCAAGCGATCCTGTTTGGCGACTCGCGTCTCATGACGTACGGCGGGCTCATGTGGCTCGCCTTCCACGCCTTTGTCCTGGCGTACGAGGAGCCGGTGCTTGCTCAGACGTTTGGGGCCCAGTACGAGGATTTCCGGGCCAATGTTCCGCGGTGGATTCCGCGGCTGTCTCCATGGCGCGCCGCATAGGGCCGCCCAATGGCGCAGACGAGGCGAGCGGGGACCGGACCGAAGCACTCTGAATTTGGTAGTTCGGCGCAGACCCTGAGGTGACCACACTACCACGGCTCAGTCTGTATAAGGCGGAGGTTCGGCCTTACGACTGCTCGCTTTCGTAACTTGCTGCACCGAAATAAAGTGAAATCCCCGGCTTGTCGGGTCAATCGCTATGGCCTCTAATCGCGCAAATAAACTGGTGCCGGGGAGGGACGTATGAACAGGCGAGTGCTGATGAGGGTTGCCGCGGCCGTGAGCGGCTTGATGGTGTCCGCGACGGTTGGTCACACGGCTGAGCTTAAGGTGTTTACGTCGATCGCGCTCAAGCAAGCGCTCAACGAGCTTTCGCCGATTTTCGAGCAGAAGACAGGTGATAAGCTCTCCATCAGCTATGATCTGGCGGCGGTCCAGAAGAAGCGCATCCTCGACGGCGAGCGCGCCGATGTGATCATCCTGACGCGGGCGATGATGGAGGACCTGATCAAGCAGAACAAGCTGGCGACCGCCAACATCGTGAATGTTGCCGGCACCCCGGTCTCGCTCGCGGCTCGTGCCGGGGCAGCGAAGCCGGATATCTCCACCGCCGACGCATTCAAGCAGACGCTGCTGTCAGCCAAATCGATCTCCTACGCCGATCCGGCCAAGGGCGGCGTGAGCGGCGTGGTTGCAGCCAAGGCCATCGAACGCCTCGGGATCGCCGAGCAGATGAAGGCAAAGACCACGCTTGTGCCCGGCGCTGAAGCACCGGATCTGGTGGCAAAAGGTGAGGTGGAATTGGGTATCGCGCAGGCCTCGGAAATCATGCCGGTTGCGGGAGTGCAACTGGTTGGTCCGCTGCCGGGAGAGCTTGGCAGCATATCGCTGTTCACGGGTGGCATTGGCGCGGAAACGGCATCGGCGGATGCGGCGAAGGCGTTGATCGAGTTTTTGTCAGGAAAAGACGCGGCGCCGCACTTCAAGTCGAAGGGATTTGAGCCAGGAGGCTAGTTTATTTACGCTCCAAGGATTCCTCGCAAGCCATGCGATTCTATCCGCACATCGCGAGGGCCACTCACCCATCCGGCACGCCAACCATACGCATCGCGCCGATCACGCGCTCACGTCCGGCAACGAAAATCGCATTGTCGTTTTGCACGCTGGCGCGGAAGCGGCGAATGGTGAAGGTGGGATTGAGCGCGAGGCCAGTTTTAACGGCAGATCGCCCTTCCTCCACTTCGCCAAGCAGCGCCAGGGCAGCGCCAAGAAAGAAATTCGCAAGCGGGTGATTTCGATTGGTGTCGATGCATCGGCGAAACCACAGGAGGGCCTCGGCATCAGCCCCGAGCTGCAGCTTGGCGCCGCCAAGGTGAGACATCCAGACAAAGGCCATCGGATCGCGAGGCGACAAGCGGAGGGCTACCTGGATATGGGTCTCGGTTTCCTCGGCGCGACCGCAATAATATTTGGCGTACCCGATCATGGCATGCGCCGCCGCCAAATTTCGATCCAGCAACAAGGCCTGTTCGCACTCGCCGATCGCCCGGGCCGCCCGGTTGGTGAAAATTTGAATTCCACCCAGTATCATATGAGCCATCGCGTTGTCGGGACTCATCGAAAGCACTTTGACCAGGGCAGCCTCGGCAGAGGCAAATCGTGCCGCGGGTTCGTCGGTCATGGCAAATGCGGCGATCAAAGCGTCGATGCCCGCGACGGCGAATGCGAGCCCGGGTTGGAATAGCGGACGCAGGCGAACGGCCGGGAGAAGTTGATGCAAATCTTTCAGGGAGGAACGACAATGACGACCATGTTTGTCAGGCACACAGTCACCGACTACAAGATCTGGCGTAAGGCCTATGACGATTTCGCGCCGGTCCAGAAGGCCAAGGGCGTAACAGCTCAGGCTGTATACCGGGCAGCCGACAATCCCAATGACATTACCGTAACCCACGAGTTTGCCTCGCTCGAAGCCGCGCAAGCCTTCGCCACCAGCGCCGAATTAAAGAGTGCCATGCAGAATGCGGGAGTGGCCGGAGCGCCGACGATCTGGTTCACCAACAAGGCATGAGATATCGATCCCGGCCAAGCGCCGGAATTTTTCGCGGGGTGCGCGATCTTGTCTGTTGGTACGAAACGGACATGCCGGGTCGGCCGGCGATGTCCGTTATGGTGAGACTAAGGAGATAATCGTGAGCACTCCGATGAAGCATTTTCGGGAAGGGCAGACGGTCTTGGGGTGCCTCTTCGTTCTGGGTTTGCTGACCGATTGCAGCGGCAGCGGCGCCGGGCCTGAGTGCGATACGCCGGATGCGCGCAATTCGGTGGTCAGGATCGTTTCCGACAACAGCAACAATGCGCTGGTCAATTACGCCGCCAAAAATTCGAGTGCGGTTACGGAAATGGCCAAGAGTACGACCAGCGAGGCCGAGAAATCGGCGATTCTGGAAAAGGCGAGAAAAGGTGCGGCCTATAAACTGGATGAGACAATACGGATGAATTCAAGAAACAAGGCCAAACGAACCGTCACCTGCAGCGGATTGTTGTATGCCACCGTCGCGGATGCCACGGCGGAAAAAGAGGTGGATTTCAAGGTGGAGCAAACCGCGGACGGGAAGATGTCGGTTTCGGTCACGCCGTTTCAATTTTGAACCGTTGGGTGCTGTTCGATCGACCGTGACCCCGGCGGGGCTCGCCGCCTAGTCCTCTCCCGAGTGCGATCATGTCAAAGGGACAGCCATGACCAAATCCGGATTTGACGCCGAATTCGATGTCGTCGTGGTCGGCGCCGGCTCGGCGGGCTGCGTGCTGTCGGCGCGTCTTACCGAGAATCCGGACATTACGCTTTGTGCTATCGAGGCCGGTGGACGTGACCGCAATCCGTGGATCCACATACCGATGGGTTTCGGCAAGCTCGTCCCCAATCCGAACGTCAACTGGGGCTACGCGACCGAGCCGGAGCCGGGCCTCGGCGGCCGCAGCATCGTCTGGCCACGCGGCAAGGTGCTGGGCGGCTCCGGCTCCATCAACGGCCTGGTGTTCCTGCGGGGCGCGCCGAGCGACTACGACGAATGGCAACGGCTCGGGGCGCAGGGCTGGAGCTACCGCGACGTGCTGCCCTACTTCAAGCGGATGGAGCATTGCGTCGACGGCGCCAATACGTGGCGCGGCACCGGCGGGCCGATGACGGTTTCGCAGATCAAGCGTCCGTCGACGGTCGCAAGAGCCTTCGTCGAAGCCTGCGAGCGCCTGCAGTACCAGCGCAATCCGGATTTCAACGGCGAGCGCATCGACGGCATCGGTTTCGCGCCGCTCAACGTCCACAATGGCTGGCGCCGTTCGACCGCGGTCGGCTATCTCAAGCCGAACCTCAAGCGGCGCAATCTTGAACTGATGACCAGGACCCACGTGCGCCGGATTCTGTTCGAAGGCCGCCGCGCTGTCGGCGTCGAGGTCGAGCGCAACGGCCAGATCCAGCGCATCGGCGCGCGCCGCGAACTGGTGCTGTCCGGCGGCTCGATCAACTCGCCGGTGCTGCTGCTCGCCTCCGGCGTCGGACCCGCCGGCGAACTCACCGCGCAAGGCATCGACGTCAAGCTCGATCTTCCCGGTGTCGGCAAGAATCTGCAGGATCACTATCAGTCGAGCTTTGCATTCAAGACCCACCTGCCCGGCACGCTCAACGAAACGATCCTGTCGCCGGTCAAGTCGGCAAAACTCGCGTTGCAATGGTTGCTCACCGGCTCCGGCCAGATGGCCGTCGGTGCGACCGAGGCGACGCTGTTCGCCAAATCGAATCCGTCGGAACCGGTGCCGGATATCCAGTACCAGGTGCTCAACTACTCGTCGGACGGCATTGTGAAGGGCCTGCATCGCTGGCCCGGCTTCAGCTTCATCTTCAGCGTCTGCCGGCCGAAAAGCCGGGGCGAGATCACGCTGCGCGACAAGGAAGGCCGGCTGCCGCCACGCATTCGTCGCCAACTACCTGACCCACCCCGACGACGTCAGGATCATGGTGGCGGCGTTTCGCATCGCCAGCCAGATTGCGGCGACCGATCCGTTCCGTTCGCTCGTCAGCGAACCGTTGCGGCCGGGGCCCGAGGTGAAAAGCGACGAGCAGATCGAGGACTATGTCCGCAAGGTCGGCTCGACCGTCTTTCATCCGTGCGGAACCTGCCGGATGGGCGAGCAGAACGACGCGGTGGTCGACAGCCAGCTGCGTGTTCGCGGCATCGACGGGTTGCGGGTAGTCGACGCTTCCGTGATGCCGGCGATGCCATCGCCGAACATTCATCCCGCCACAATTATGGTCGCGGAGAAGGGTTCGGATATCATCGCAACAGCCTTGGCGAATTGAACCGGATGGATATGCCGGCCCCATTCACACTGGCTTTTTTGGTCTCCAGACGGTATATTTGGAGGACAATTAACGGTCGCGCGGATGTCGATTTTAACAAGCCGATTGGGTCTGACACTGGTATTGGCGGCGCTGTGTTCGGGCGGGCAAACAGCCCATGCCCAAACCGCCCCGGTGTCATACTGGATCCCAGGCTCGCTTTTCGGCTTCGGCGGCAATTCAACCGGCGGCCAGAGCCTGAACACTTACGGCAACTTTCCGAGCTTTGACGGCACCGATGCCCGAAGCGGCGGCTTTTCCTATCAGCGCTACAATTTTCCGAACGGCTGGTTTGTCGGCAGCGAAGCCGGCGGCCTCGGCTTGACCGGCATAAGCAACATCAACCCGGGTTCCTACCAGGGCATGCAGGTCGGCTACAACTTCCAGAACTCACCCGTCAGGGTCTTTGCCGGTTTCGACACCCTGAAATACAACAACGGCATCGGTAACCCCTTTGCCCCCTTCGACAACACGTCCAACTCGTTGTCAGGCTATAGCGCGCGGGCGGGCGTGGAATTCCAGCCGACGTCGAATCTCAGCCTTTCGCTCGGGGTCGGCTTCAGCCAGCAGCCGAATGTCAATTCACTGGTGATCCCCGGCGCTTCTGTCCGCTAGGACGATCTTCACCCTGAATGACTTCATTGTTCGGGATGCATCGCGCAGCCCGCTCATTCGATCCTCAGGTTCGCGTCGCGCACGACCTTGCCCCACTTTGCGATCTCCAGCTTGATGCGCGCGGCGAACTGGTCGGGTGTATTGGCGACCGGCTTGAAGCCGAGCGTCGCAAGCTTGGCCCTGAACTCGGGCTGGGCAACGCTTTTGGCGATCTCGCGAGCCAGCAGCTCGACAATCTCTTTTGGCGTGCCCGCGGGCGCTACGATGCCGGTCAGCGTATCGGCTTCCTGATCCTTGACGCCCTGTTCGGCGAAGGTCGGCACGTCGGGTATCTGCTCCGCGCGCTCGGCAGCCGCAATGCCGATCGCCCGCACCTGGCCGGCCTGGATCGCCGCAAGCGAGGACGGCAACGCGGTGAAGGCGATGGGCGTGTGGTTGCCGATGGTGGCCTGCACCGCCGGCGCGGCGCCGGCGAAGGGAACGTGGACCAGATCAAGCTTGTAGGTCAGACGAAACAGCTCGCCGCCGAGATGCGGCGTCGAGCCCACGCCCGGGCCGGCATAGCTGTATTTGCCGGGATTGTCCCGGATCAGCTGCACGAGCTCCGGCAGCGTCCTGGCCGGAACCGACGGATTGACCACCACGACGTTTGGCGAAACCGCAACCAGGGTCACGGCGGCGAAATCCTTGACCGGATCGTACGGCACCGTGGCGTAGAGGCTGGGGTTCACCATGTAGCCGGTGCTGATCGCCATGATGGTGTAGCCGTCGGGGGTTGCGTGCGCGACCTGACCGGCCGCGATGTTGCCGCCCGCGCCGGCGAGGTTCTCGACGAAGAATTGCTGGCCGAGACTGTCGGAAAGTTTTTGCGCCACGAGGCGCGCGATGACGTCGGTGGGGCCGCCGGGCGTGAACCCAACCACCACGCGCACCGGCCGGTTCGGATATCCCTGCGCCCATGATGGTGTTACGCCAGCCAGCAGTAACACGGCCGTGAGAATCCCGTACAAAACCGGCATCGTGGCGCTCTCCCTGGGCACATTCGTTGTTGGCGCCATCATCGGCGAGCGCGTCGTCCGGAACAAGGGCAAAACGCCGCCCGCTTCATTGGCAAGCCTGAGTTGAAGGTGTTTTCACTGACAGGCGCCAATCGCCAGCGATCACGCAAAGCCGCGCGTCGCCTTTCGTTCGTGTCAAAATCTTCCTCGAAAGAATCATTTTCCGAAAAAATTCGGCCTGACCGGCGAACAAACGAAGCCGTTTGCCGCCGCGCGGATTCCACCCTCGCCTGCGCATACCAGCCTCACTGCAAGCCAAGCTATTCCCTCCGAGAATGAAGGGTCATGTGCCCATCAAGGGCGCGGAAACAATGACTATCAATGACTATCAGAGTCTCGGGAGAAACCATCATGAACCACAAAAACGTAAAACGCCTGGCCGCAGTGTTGCTGTTGATTGCGGCAGCACCCGTAGCGACTGTCCTGTCGACGTCGTCCGCGGCTGCGCAGTGCGCGCAGTGCGCACTGTATCCGGATCAGGATCCGCTGAACGGAGGTGCCGAGACCCCTTACGGAAAGATGAACCGCCTCGGGCGGGAGAAAGGCACGGCCGCCCCTGCGGTTGCGGCTACTCCCAACACCGCAAACAATGCCCATGCCGAAATGCGTGGTCATCGCGGTCGTCACGTAGAAAACCCCGACAATCGGTCCCGGTAACCGGCCTTGAATCGCGCCGCCGTTACACTCCGTCCGCGGCGATATCCGCTGATAGAGGTACGGCGGCCGACGTCGTGTCCGCTCACTGGATGAATGGAGATCGCGATCTACCGGCCAAACCAGCGGGTAGTCTGCACGGTCTGGTCTGCCATTCCCTTCAAGCATTCGCGCGCAGCCTCAATCTGCGCCTCGGTTGCCCCATGACTGCGCGCCCACATTTCTGCGGTCGAAGCCGAATACCTCGCGACGTAACCGCGAACCATCGTGCATGATATTCGATGCAGGATGCCCTGCGTCTCCGCCAACGCTGCAGATGAAAGAGATACGATCAGCGCGACAGCGCCAATTCCACGCATCAGCATGGTGCCCCCGTGAGTGTCTCAGTGCATACCCCAGGGCAGAGGACCAAACTCGTTGCGGGTGCGCAAATTAAACTGAACAACACGACAACCTGTCACCAACTATCGACGGCAGTTCCCGAGACGGAACCGGCAGATCGCGAATCATGGTTGGGAAGGGCGATGCCTCTCACGGGCACTCCACCGTGATCTTGTTGGCGAACATCGCGCCGTAATTCGAATTGCCGCCAGCTCATGAAATTCTGCTCGCCGAGTTTCTGGGCTTCGACCGTGCCGTCGGCCGGCCGCTGGAATGTCATCCGGCAACCGTCGGGCGCACCGACCAGCGCGACCGGATCCGGGTCGGCGAACTTGAAGTCGATGAAGAACTCCGGATCGAACACTTCGAGCGCCAGCACCTTGGGCTTCACCGGCGTCTTCAGCGGCAGGGTGAAATGCAGCGTCAGCCGGCTGTCCTTGTATTCAAAAAAATAATCGACCGGCTCCTGAAACTTCTGCTTCCTGCCGTCGGCGCGGGCGAAGGTGAAGAAGCCGAATTCGTGCAGCGATTCGACATTGGTCTGCGCCAGCGGCGCCAGTTCCTCGCGGCTGTAGACGCCTTCGGTCTTGGTCTCGATGCCCTGCAACATATAGCTGGAGAACGCGTCGTCGAAGGTCCAGGCATGGCGCACGCCGGTGATCGAGCCATCGGCGCCGTAGAGCAACTCGCTGCCGGCGGTGATCCAGACATGCGGATGCGCCTGTGCTGCATGGGCGCCGAGAGCGAGACTTGCGGCCAGCAGCAGCCAGCCGGACACCCGGCGCAGCACAGACCCAGCCTCGGGGAGCCTGTTCACGTCAGGCCGCTTCGGGCGTTTCCAGGAGGCCGCGCCGGCGCAGCAGCGCGTCCGGCTCCGGCTCGCGGCCACGGAAGGCGACATAGGCGTCTTCGGGATCGCGCGAGCCGCCCGACGAATAGATGTCGTCGATGCAGGCGTTTGGCGACCGCGGGATCGAAGATATTGCCGGCCTCCTCGAAGGCGCCGAACGCGTCGGCGTCCATCACCTCGGACCACATGTAGCTGTAATAGCCCGACGCATAATGATCGCCGGAGAAAATGTGGCCGAACTGCTGCGGCCGGTGCCGCAGCGAAATCTCCGGCGGGCATGCCGATCTTTTCCAGCTCCTTGCGCTCGAACGCCCGCACGTCCCGGCTGGCGGAAGCCGGCTGGGTGTGGAATTCGAGATCGATCAGCGCCGAGGAGACGAATTCGACGGTGGCAAAGCCCTGGTTGAACTGGCGCGCGGCGAGGAAGCGTTTCAGCAGGTCGTCCGGCAGCGGCTCGCCGGTCTGGTAATGCCGGGCGAACTGCCGCAGCACCTGCGGCTGTTCCTGCCAGTGCTCGTAAAGCTGCGAGGGCAGCTCGACGAAATCGGTGAACACGCTGGTGCCGGACAGCGACGGATAGGTCACATCCGACAGCATCCCGTGCAGGCCGTGGCCGAATTCGTGGAACAGGGTCCGCGCGTCGTCCGGCGACAGCAGCGACGGCTGGCCGTCGGCGCCCTTGGAGAAATTGCAGACATTGATGATCAGGGGGGCGATCGTCGCCGTCGAGCTTCTGCTGGTCGCGCAGCGAGGTCATCCAGGCCCCGGAGCGCTTCGAGGGCCGGGCGAAGTAGTCGCCATAGAACAGCGCCTTGTGCCTGCCGGCAGCGTCCTTGACCTCCCAGACCCGCACGTCCGGATGCCAGACCGGAATATCCTTGCGCTCGGCGAAGCTGACGCCGAACAGGCGGGTGGCGCAGTCGAAGGCGGCCTCGATCATGTGGTCGAGCGCGAGATAGGGCTTGATCGCGGCGTCGTCGAAATTGGCCCGGCGCTGCCGCAGCTTTTCGGCGTAGTAGCGCCAGTCCCACGGCGCCAGCGCGAAATTGCCGCCCTCCTCCGCCACCAGCGCCTGCAGGTCGTCGCGATCGGCCAGCGCGCGGGCGCGCGCCGGCTTCCAGACCCGCTCCAGCAGGCCGCGCACCGCCTCGGGCGTCTTGGCCATGGAATCCTCCAGCCGATAGGCGGCGAAGGTCGGAAAGCCCAGCAGCTTGGCGCTCTCCTCGCGCAGCTCAAGGATCTCGACGATGGTGGCGTTGTTGTCGTTGGCGTTGCCGTTGTCGCCGCGCGCGGTGAAGGCCTTGAACACCTTCTCGCGCAGGTCGCGCCGGCTGGAGCTCTTCAGGAACGGCTCAACGAAGGAGCGCGACAGCGTCATGATCGCCTTGCCGGCCATGCCGCGCTCGCTCGGCCGCGGCCTTGGCCGACTGCGATAAAGGTGTCCGACAGGCCGTCGCGATCGGCCTCGCCGAGCTCCATGAACCAGTCCTGCTCGTCGCCGAGCAGATGATGGCTGAAGGCGGTGCCGAGATGCGCCAGCCGCTCGTTGATCTCGGCCATCCGCTTCTTGGCGGCCTCGTCGAGCCCGGCGCCGGCGCGGTGGAAGCGGGTGTAGGTGCGCTCCAGGAGCCGCATCTGCTCGGCGGTCAGTCCGAGCGTGGCGCGGTTGTCGTGCAGCAGCGCGATCCGGCCGAAACAGCACCGCGTTCATCATGATCGGGTTCCAGTGCCGCGCCATCCGCAGCGACACCTCCTTGTCGATCTCGAGCAGCGCCGGGTTGGAGTGCGCCGACACCAGGTCGTAGAACACCGCCGACACCCTGGAGAGCAGCTTGCCCGAGCGCTCCAGCGCGGTGATGGTGTTGGCGAAATCCGGCGCGGCGGGATCGTGGGTGATCGCGGCGATCTCGGCGGAGTGATCGGCGAAGGCCTGCTCGAAGGCGGGCAGGAAGTGCTCGGGCGCGATCTCGGCGAACGGCGGCGTCTCGAACGGCGTCTGCCACGGCTTCAGCAGCGGGTTTGCCTGGGCTTGCGAGGTGGTGGTCTTTTCCAAGGTTTCAGACATCGCAGATTCCCGTTTGTCGCCTCAAAAATGATCGGACCGAGCTATAGCACGCGATCGGGCTTTTTTGGGCCTTTTGCGCTTGATAGCGAGGCCCTTTTGCGGAGAGATTGCGCCCGCAACAGGATCCGCCTCATGAGCTCGCAGCCCACCCCGACCGCGCCCGCCAGATCGTCTGGCCCAGCGTCGTCACCGTGATCAGCGCCGCGATCCTGATCGGCGCCGAAGTGTTCGGCGCGGCGTTCGCCGGCGGCTGGGCGCTCGCGATCCTGTTCGGTCTCGACGACACCGGCGCGCACATCCTGCAAGCCGTGCTGTTCGCGCTCGGCGTCCTCATCATGGTGGCGTTCATCCGCGCCGCGCAGCGCGTCGAGCCGTTCACGCGGCGCGCGTGAGGCAGCTCGAGCGACAAAGCCGCTTGCGCGCTTGCGTCAAACGCTAACGCCTCATTAAAGAAACTTAACGCCTGTTCACGTTCGAGCGCGCTGGCGCGCGCCGAGAGCGGCGCTGAAAGCGCGCGTTAGGGAAATTTGTCCCCAGCGCAAAAAAAATGTTGCAAAGCAAACTCAAAACCCTTATTTGCACTCTTGCCCAATTTCGCACGTGCCTGTGGTCGTGTGTCAGTCGGTAGGTATCCGGACAAGAGGCCGGACAGCCGCCAAGGGATGAAGAACCGAGGGTCGCTCAAGTCATCCGGACTTGAAAGGCCAGCATCTCTCTCAAGAGATGCCGTTGAAGGTCTCTTCACTCCTTGCAACCGTGACTGGCAGCCGGAGGCGAACCGGCGCACCTCGTTCTCAACGGGGGACGCGACTTAAAGCAACGACGGATCGGGCTTTTTTGGTCTCTGCCGGCTTTCCACCAGCCGGCGCGAATACCGAAGAGGCTTGTCCTTCATTGCCAGGTGTGCGGGCGGGATCCTTCCCAACCAATCCACGGCAGCACAGTTCGGTTCTGAGTTTTTTGGCTTCGTCGCGCCTCCATCGCGCGATGTGGCCGAAACGCTCTTGATCCGAGATCATTTTTGAACGTGTCCCGTCGCTGGGCCGTTTGGGAGGGTGCTATGACTGAACGTATTCAGGAATTCCTGCGCAACCGCCGTAACGAGGGCCAGGACGTCGAGCCGTGTCTCGTCGTCGACCTCGAAGTCGTGCGCGACAACTACCAGAGCTTCGCCAAGGCGCTGCCGGACAGCCGCGTGTTCTACGCGGTGAAGGCCAACCCGGCGCCGGAAGTGCTGTCGCTGCTGGCCTCGATGGGCTCGTGCTTCGACTGCGCCTCGGTCGCCGAAATCCAGATGGCGCTGGCCGCAGGTGCCGGCCCGGAGCGGATCTCCTATGGCAACACGATCAAGAAGGAGCGCGATATCGCGCGCGCCTTCGCGCTCGGCATTCGGCTGTTCTCGGTCGATTGCACCGCCGAGGTCGAGAAGATCGCCCGCGCCGCTCCCGGCGCCAAGGTGTTCTGCCGCATTCTCTACGATTGCGCCGGCGCCGAGTGGCCGCTGTCGCGCAAGTTCGGCTGCGATCCGGAAATGGCCGTCGACGTGCTCGATCTCGCCAAGCGTCTGGGCCTGGAGCCGTAGGGCATCTCGTTCCATGTCGGCTCGCAGCAGCGCAAGGTGAAGGCGTGGGACCGTGCGCTGGCGATGGCCTCGACGGTGTTCCGCGACTGCGCCGAGCGCGGCATCAACCTGTCCATGGTCAACATGGGCGGCGGATTCCCGACCAAGTACCTCAAGGACGTTCCCCCGGTCGTGCAGTACGGCCGGTCGATCTTCCGCGCGCTGCGCAAGCATTTCGGCAACGCGATCCCGGAGACCATCATCGAGCCGGGCCGCGGCATGGTCGGCAATGCCGGCATCATCGAGACCGAAGTCGTTCTGATCTCCAAGAAGAGCGACGAGGACGATGTGCGCTGGGTGTATCTGGACATCGGCAAGTTCGGCGGTCTCGCCGAGACCATGGACGAGTCGATCCGCTACGCCATCCGCACGCCGCATGACGGCGCGGAAATGACGCCGTGCGTGCTCGCGGGCCCGACCTGCGATTCCGCCGACGTGATGTACGAGAAGCTGCCGTACCCGCTTCCGGTGACGCTCGAGATCGGCGACAAGCTGCTGATCGAAGGCACCGGCGCGTATACGTCGACCTACTCGTCGGTGGCCTTCAACGGCTTCCCGCCGCTGCGGACCTACCACATCTGATGCTTCCGCTTACCTCTCCCGCTTGCGGGGGAGGTCGGCGCGAAGCGCCGGGTGGGGGAAAGCTCTAACAGCGTTTCGCTGCGGCAGCCCCCACCCCGACCCTCCCCCGCAAGCGCGGGAGAGGGAGCAAAACAACCGGGAGCCGGTCCGCCGGCTTCCATCCCTCACATGCGAATTTGCTGACAACACTCCGCTGGCATCCGTGCCGTTGGAGTGGGGACTGACGTGCCATGACTGCCTTATGACTGCGCAAGAGACCCCGGTTGCCCTCGCGCCGACGCCGCCCCGTTCGTGATCCGCGCGCGAGCGCGCCTCGGACGTCGTCGCGCGCGAAGCGCTGCTGGATGCCTGCTTTGGCGAAAACCGCCATACGCGCACCTGCCAGCGCCTGCGCGACGGACGCGCGCCCGCCGAAGGCCTCGCCTTCTCGGCCGTGCGCCAGACGGTCGAAAGCCCGGCTGGTCGGAACCTTGCGGTTGTGGCACGTCAGCGCCGGCGGCGTGCCGGCGCTGGTGCTTGGCCCGCTGGCGGTCGATCCGTCGTGCCGCGAAGCTCGGCGTCGGAGCGGCGCTGATGAATCACGCGCTGGCGGCCGCGAAACGGCGCGGCCACGGCGCGGTGATCCTGCTCGGCGACGCGCCTTACTATGCCCGCTTCGGCTTCTCGGCGCTGCAAGACCGGCGAACTGTCGCTGCCCGGCCCGTTCGA
Source organism: uncultured Alphaproteobacteria bacterium (assembly GCA_963738765.1). Taxonomy (GTDB): domain Bacteria; phylum Pseudomonadota; class Alphaproteobacteria; order Rhizobiales; family Xanthobacteraceae; genus Bradyrhizobium. Next base: position 45,170 of record CAVTYA010000030.1, read on the forward strand.
ACGCGACCGCCTGCTCGGCCTCGAACTGCGCGACGGCGCGCTCGACGGCGCCTGGGGCATGATCGTGCCGGCCGGTGCTTCGCTGCCCAAAACCAGGCCAATCGCGTCAGGAAGACCCGGCAATGCCGCACGCGGCCTGAGCGCCATCATGCCGGCAGTCCGATCGATGACGCGCGACGATGCCGCGAATTTGCGCACCCGAGACCGTTACCACGGTCTTGATGATCATGCTGGTTGTCATGATCATCAGGGACATCTTCGCGCGCCGACGGGCTTCCGCCGCCGCTGTCGTTCCCGGCGTGACATATCGCTCGTCGTGCGATAGCGAGTTGCCGTGCCGGCCTGCAAAAAAGGCCGGTAAACCGCGCGCAAAGCCCAGATCGAGGTCCCGATGTCCCGCCGCCTGATTTCCACCGGCTCGCCGTTCGAGAAGACCGCCGGCTACAGCCGCGCCGTGATCGACGGCGATTTCGCCTTCGTGGCCGGCACCACCGGCTACGATTACGCCACCATGACGATGCCGGCCGGATGTCACGAGCCAGACACGAAACTGCTTCAAGACCATCGAGGCCGCGCTGAAGGATGGCGGCTTCGCCATGGCCGACATCGTCCGCGCGACCTATTACATCACCGACGCCGGCGACGCCGATGCCGTGTTCGCGGTCTGCGGCGAAAGGCTCGGCGATATCAGGCCGGCCGCGACGCTGCTGGTGGTCGCGGGGCTCTACAAGCCCGAGATGAAGATCGAGATCGAAGTGACCGCGAAGCGCCGCACCGCTCTGATCCCTCCATCGCGCCCAGCGCATCCCTATCCGGAGACTATTGATGAGCCCGTCCGTACCCGCAAATCCACGCCAAGATTTCCGGCCCCATTGTCATGATCGGCTTCGGCTCGATCGGCAAGGGCACGCTGCCGCTGATCGAGCGGCATTTCGACTATGACAAATCGCGCTTCGTCATCATCGATCCGCATGAGGACGGCGAGATCGCCAAAGCAGCACGGCGTGCGCTTCATCAAGCAGGCGATCACCCGCGACAATTATCGCGAGGTGCTGGTGCCGCTGTTGACCGCCGGCGGCGGCCAGGGCTTTTGCGTCAACCTGTCGGTGGACACCTCGTCGGTCGATATCATGACGCATGTGCCGCGAGATCGGCGCGCTCTATATCGACACCGTCGTCGAGCCGTGGCTCGGCTTCTATTTCGACAAGAGTATCGGCCCCGAGGCGCGCTCGAATTACGCGCTGCGCGAGACGCTGCTCGCGGCCAAGCACAAGAGCCCGGGCGGGCCGACCGCGGTCTCCACCTGCGGCGCCAATCCCGGCATGGTGTCGTGGTTCGTCAAGCAGGCGCTGCTCGACATCGCCCGCGACACCGACACGCCGTTCAACGAGCCGAAGAGCCGCGAAGGCTGGGGCCAGCTCGCCCACAAGCTCGGCGTCAAGGGCATCCATATCGCCGAGCGCGACACCCAGCGCTCGAAGAAGCCGAAGCCGATGAACGTGTTCGTCAACACCTGGTCGGTGGAAGGCTTCGTCTCCGAGGGCATGCAGCCGGCCGAGCTCGGCTGGGGCACGCACGAGAAATGGATGCCGGACAATGGCCGCACCCACAGCCACGGCTGCGGGGCGGCGATCTATCTGCTGCAGCCCGGCGCCAATACGCGCGTCCGCTCGTGGTGCCCGACGCCGGGCGCGCAATACGGCTTCCTCGTCACCCACAATGAGTCGATCTCGATCGCCGACTATTTCACGGTGCGCGACGGCCAGAAGGTGATCTATCGCCCGACCTGCCACTACGCCTACCATCCCGGCCAACGACGCGGTGCTGTCGCTGCACGAAATGTTCGGCGCGACCGGCAGGATGCAGCCGAAATGGCACATCCTGGACGAGAACGAGATCGAGGACGGCATCGACGAACTCGGCGTGCTCGTCTACGGCCACGGCAAGAACGCCTATTGGTACGGCTCGCAGCTTTCGATCGAGGAAACCCGCGACATCGCGCCCTACCAGAACGCCACCGGCATGCAGGTGTCGTCGGCGGTGCTCGCCGGCATGGTGTGGGCGCTGGAAAATCCCACCGCCGGAATCGTCGAGGCCGACGAGATGGATTTCCGCCGCTGCCTCGAAATCCAGAGGCCGTATCTCGGCCCGGTGAACGGTTACTACACCGACTGGACCCCGCTGACCGACCGGCCCGGATTGTTCCCGGAGGATATCGACACGTCGGATCCGTGGCAGTTCCGCAACGTGCTGGTGCGATGATTGAAGCGTTTCGCAACGAGGATCGCGTTCAGAACCGTTCGGTTCGAGCTGCCACAATCCACAGATGCTGAAAATCCTGATGACGCCCTGATCGCCAAGGCTCTATCGTCACACCGGGGGTAGGTGATTCGACTCACCGGTGGGCTACGACATGAAACACGCGGTACTTCTCAATCCGTTCAACCTGAACCAGGAACCAACCAAGCTGACCAAAACCGCTACATTCCTCGGTCGAGCGGCATCGCGGTCGACCCCGGTCTGCTCGAGCTGCCAATCCGACGACATCATCTCCTCCGCCACCGTTCAGTGGAGCAACGAATCGCAGGAATGGGAACTGGCCAGCACGTTCGGTCAACCGACGCATTGCAACAACTGCAAGGGCGCTGTGACATCGTCTGGCGGCCGCTGAACTAGCGCCGGATGAATTTTGCTTGAATCAGTCCTATCGCGTGTTCGGTCCACCTCTCCCCAGCGGGGAGAGGTCGATTTGCGCAGCAAATCGGGTGAGGGGGCGCAGCTCTCACCAGAGACCCGGCGCTACGTGCCGACCTCTCCCTATGGGAGAGGTCGTTGGGCTGCGGACAAATCGATCGAACTAAAACTCATCCTGCTTTGGAACGGCGCGCCGTCACTTCGCCAGATAATCGAATGCGACGCTGCCGAGCCCCAGCGTCAGGTCCGCCTTGAAATGCAGCGCCGACACCACCTCGCGCACCGGCAGCCGCGCGACGTCCGCCAGCGCGTGGGGAAACAGGCCGAGCGCGCCGGGGCCGGTCCACGCCTCTTTCAGCACGATGTCTTCGAGATAATAGCGCACCAGTTCGCAGATCCGCGGCGACCCGTCGACATGCGGAATGATCTTGAGAATGAAATTCGGCACCTTCAGGCGATTTCAACACGGTGTCGTGATCGACGGTGCGATGCTTGTAGCCCATGGTGCCGGAGGCGCAGAGCACCGAGCCGTAATGCAGCGATCCCACCAGCACGTCGCTCTCGACCTCGATTTTCGGCGAGGCGCGCTTTTTGGGAAATCCCCATAACTCGCGGCCGCCGGCGATCGGCGCATCGTCGTCGAGATACATCGAGTGGATATAGACACCGTCGACGCCGTCGAGGCGGACCGGAATCACCTGCCCGGTCTCGGTGTAGTCGCCAAAGCCGGTCGAGTCCGGCATCCGGATGAATTCATATTTGACGACGGGATCGGTGACCTCGAGCGGCTCCGGCACCACGGCGGCCAGCGCTTCCGGATCGGTCCGGTAGGTGATGACGAAATATTCGCGGTTGAAAAAACGATAGGGCCCGGGCGGGAACGACGGGCTGGTCAGCGGCATCGAATAGGCGGTTCGCCGGACGTCGTCGATTTTCATGATCCGCCTCAGGGGTGGCTATCGGATGCACACATTATGCGGCAGCGAGGCGCAACTGGCGAGGCTGTAAAATCGGCAGAGGACGGTCACGGCGTCGACGCAGAGCTGGATCACGTAGTCCGGCTGATGACGAAAGCAATTTACTTTTCGTTCGATCGGCGCGGCGATCTTTTCCGCCGGCGCGGGCGGCAGCGCCGGCGTGGCTCCGGCCTTTTGCGCCTCGGCGTCGGGATGCGCCGGTTGCGGCGGAATCTCCGATGGCCGCTGGCCCGTCGTCACGGGCTCGGCCGGCGCCGACGGCTTGGTTTCCGCACCGGGCGTCGATTGCAGCGGCGGCGTCGCCTGCGCCATCTGCGGCCCGGGAACCGCCAGATCAATCAGCGAAACACCGGACAACGCAAGCCCCGCCGCGACCATCACCGATGCCAGCAGCAGATCGTTCCTGTAGGCGCGTTTTCTGTCGTCCGGAGACATGTCGTTCACCCCGCGATTGCCAGCGGGGTTAACCGACGCCGCGGCTCATTGTTCCCGGGGGAACCGGTAAATGAGGCCAGCCGCCGCCCTAAAGCGTCAGCAGCCCGGCATCGCCGTCTTCGGCGCCGAACGCCAGCAGGGTGCCTTTGCTGTTCCAGGCCAGCGCCGCGACCGGTGAGGTGGCGCTTCTGCGGCGGACCAGGATTTCGGCGCCGTCATCCAGCCTCACCATCAGGATGGTGCCGTCGCTGTAGCCGGCGGCGAGGATATCCTGCTTCGGATGGCAGGCGACCGCGGAGACGCGCGCCTGCAGCGGCGCCAGCATCGCGGGCTCCTTGCCCATCGGTCCGTCCTTGCTGGCGAATGGCCACACGATCACCATGTCGGCGCCCGAGGTCGCCAGCGATTTGCCGCCGACGCTCCACGACATCGACCTGACGCGTCCGGGATAACCGGTCATGCGCATGTGCCGGTTGTCGGCCAGCCGCCAGCCATGCAGCGCCGGCTCATGCATCGCGGTGACCACGAATTTGTTGTCCGGGCTGAACACGACGGCGAGATGCGAGCCGGCCCATTCCAGAACTTCCGGCTTGGCCGTCATGTTGGGAAACCACAGCGTCACGCCGTTATAATGCGCGATCGCCAGCCGCAGGCCCTTGGGCGCAAACGCGAGGCCACCGACCGTCGAGGGCGCGTCGAAGGATTTTTCCTCGCCGTTGCCGCCGCGGACAAACGCGGTCTTGCCGGCCGACCATGCCACCGCGCCATCGGGATGCAGCGCGACATTGTCGATCCAGCGCCGTTTCGGATCGGTCGCGAGCAGCGCGACTTCACCCGCCGCGTTGAGGGCCTTGAGCTTGCCGTCGTCGCCGCCCATCACCAGGCGCGTCCCGTCAAAGGCCGTGCACAGGATACCGCCGCTGTGGACGGCGACGCGCGAAATCCCGCCGTCGCCGTTCACCAGCGCAACCTCCTCCTCGGCGCCGACAAAGGCCGCGTTCTCGCCGAGAAAATGCACGGATGTGACCGGCATGCCGATCGTCAGGCTGCGCACCCGATCGGTGACGGAAACGATGGAGGCGGCATTGTCGCCTGGGTCGAACTCTTTCATCACGTGGTGATACAGCGCTCGAATCCGTCGCGGATGGTCTGCTCGGGCAATTCGCGGCCGATGAAGACCAGACGGCTCTCGCGCGCCTCGCCGTCCTTCCAGGCCCGCTGGTGATCGCCCTCCAGCATCATGTGCACGCCCTGGAACACATAACGGTCGTTGTCGTCGCTGAAGGCGAGAATCCCCTTCGAGCGCAGGATCCGCTGGCCCTCGCTGGCGATGAGGCCCTGCAGCCAGGGCATGAACTTGGTGGCGTCGAGCGGCTTGTCGGTGCGCAGGGACAGCGATTGCATGTCCTCGTCATGGTAATGCTTGAGGCCGCCATGGTGGTGATCGTGGTCGTGGTCATGGCCGTGATGATGGTGGTCGTGGTCATGGTCGTGATCGTCGCCGGCGTCGAGAAATTCCGGCTCGATTTCGAGGATACGGTCGAGATCGAACGCGCCGCGCTCCAGCACGTCGGACAGCGCAACCTGGCAACGCTCGGTGCGATGCAGTTTGGCGTAGGGATTGATGCCGCGAATCCGCGCCTCGACTTCGGCCAGTTCGGCCCCGGAAACGAGGTCGGTCTTGTTGAGGACGATAACGTCGGCAAAGGCGATCTGGTTCTTGGCTTCGGGCGCGTCTTTCAGGCGGTCGCTCAGCCATTTGGCGTCGGCGACCGTCACCACCGCATCGAGCCGGGCGTTCCTCTGCACGTCCTCGTCGACAAAGAAGGTCTGCGCCACCGGCGCCGGGTCGGCGAGGCCGGTGGTCTCGACGATGATGGCGTCGAACTTGCCTTTTCGTTTCATCAGGCCTTCGAGGATGCGGACGAGATCGCCGCGCACCGTGCAGCAGACGCAGCCATTGTTCATCTCGAACACTTCTTCGTCGGCGCCGATGATCAGGTCGTTGTCGATGCCGATCTCGCCGAATTCGTTGACGATCACGGCGTATTTCTTGCCATGGTTTTCCGACAGGATGCGATTGAGCAGCGTGGTCTTGCCGGCGCCGAGATAGCCGGTGAGCACGGTCACGGGAATTTTTTGCGAGGTCGGTTCAGGCATGACAACTCCGGAAAAACAGCGATACACCGCGCCGGCGGCAGGGAGGCCCCTGCCCTAATCGGCCAGCGCGCTGGTCAGCGCCTTTATATTGTGCCTGACCAGTTCAATGTAAGTGGGGGCGTCGCCCTTTTCATCCGTCAGGCTGTCGGAATAGAGCGTTCCGCCGATCCTGGCGCCGGTCTCGGCGGCGATCCGGCGGATCAGCCGGGGGTCGCTGATATTCTCAAGAAACACCGCCGGAATGCGCAAGGTCCTGATCCGGGTGATAATGTCGGCGAGGTCGCGCGCACTGGGCTCGGATTCGGTGGAAACCCCCAAAAGAGCGATAAAGTCGATGCCATAGGCGGCGGCGAAATAGCCAAAGGCCTTGTGGGTCAAGACCACCTTGCGGCGATCGGGGGGAATTTGGGCGATGGCCGCGCGCACCTCGCGGTCGAGCGCGTCGAGTTTCGCCAGATAGCTTTCCGTATTGGTCCGATAGGCCGTTGCGCCGGCGGGATCGACGGCCACCAGCGCATCGCGGATGTTGGTGACGTATATTTTGGCATTGGCGACCGACTGCCAGGCATGCGGATCGGCATCGGCGCCGACCTTGATCGGCGCGATGCCATCGGTCGCCGTCACGACCGCGGCCTTGCCGCCGGAGGATTGCACCAGCCGCGGCAGCCAGCCTTCGAGACCGAGGCCGTTGATAACCAGGAGCTTGGCTTCCGCGACCTTGCCGGCGTCCGCCGGCGCCGGCGTATAGACGTGCACGTCGCCATTGGGACCGACCAATGTCGTCACGTCGACGCGCTCGCCGCCGACGTTTTTTGCGAAATCGCCGAGGATCGAAAAACTGGCGACGACGTTGAGGGGCTGTTGCGTGTGGGCGGGAGCGGTTGCTGCTATTAGCAACAGGCATAACATGCCTGCAGATCGATGACTGGCTCGATGCAGCAAAGCGGCAGTGAGCCCCCTCTCCCCTTGTGGGAGAGGGTTGGGGTGAGGGGTACCGGTCTATCGATCGTCCGTAACCCCTCACCCGGATCGCATCTGGCGATGCGATCCGACCTCTCCCACAAGGGGAGAGGTGAAGAAGAGCGCCGCTTCATCCTCATCGCTACGCCTCGAGGTGGCGGCCGGGGAACATCTGCCTCACCAGGCCGCCGACGCTGCCGAACAGGACGGAAATAATGTACAGCACCGCCGCCGCCAGGATGATCGCCGGTCCCGACGGTACCCGTGTCTGAAACGACAGCACGAGGCCCGCATAACCCGATACGATGGCGCTTGCGACCGCGATGCAGATCATGCCGGTGATGTCGCGCGACCAGAACCGTGCGATGCCGGCCGGCAAGATCATCAGCCCCACCGCCAAAAGGGTGCCGAGCGCATGAAAGCCGTTGACGAGGTTGATGACCACCAGCGCCAGGAACGCCAGATGCGCCGGCGCACCGGCCCGGCTCACGGTGCGCAGGAACACCGGATCGACGCATTCGATCACCAGCGGACGATAGATCACCGCCAGCACGATCAATGTGATGGTCGCGTTGAACGCGATCACCAGCAGGGTCTGGTCGTCCATCGCCAGGATGTCGCCGAACAGCACGTGCAGCAGATCGATATTGGTGCCCTTGATGGAAACGATGGTTACCCCGAGCGCCAGCGACACCAGGTAGAACGTCGCCAGCGAGGCGTCTTCCTTCAGTTCGGTGGTGCGCGCGACTAACCCGGCGAGAATCGCCACCGTAAAGCCCGCGATCAACCCGCCTGTTGTCATCGCAAAAAGATTGAGGCCCGACAGCAGGAAACCGATCGCGGCACCGGGCAGGATCGCATGCGCCATGGCGTCACCGACCAGGCTCATGCGACGCAGCATCAGGAACACGCCGATCGGCGCGCCGCCGAGCGCCAGTGCCGTCACCGCCGCCAGCGCGCGGCGCATGAATTCAAATTCGGTGAAGGGCGCGATCAGCGCATCATCGATCATGATTCAGGCGGCCCGCGACGGCACATCGTCGACGGCGCAGGCCGCCGCGCCGTCGTCGAACGCTTCGCACATCCGCCGCGCCCGCATCAGATTGTCAGCGGTCAGCACCTCCGATGTGGCGCCCCAGGCGACCGGCGCGCGCGCCAGCAACAGCGTGTCGGGGAAATTGGCGCGCACCAGATCCATGTCGTGGAGTGCCGCCAGCACGGTGCGTTGCTCGGAATGCCAGCGCCGCACCAGCGCCAGCAGATCGGCTGAGGTCTTGGCGTCGATGGCGTTGAAGGGCTCGTCCAGCACGATCAGGCGCGCATTCTGCAGCAGCACGCGCGCGAACAACATCCGCTGCATCTGGCCGCCGGACAGCGTGCCGATGGCCCGGTTCTCGAAGCCGTTGAGACCAACGGCTGCCAGCGCCTGCGCGATCCCGTCGCGGGCCGACTTGCCGATGCCGCCGAACAACCCGATCGAGCGCCACAGCCCGGTGCCGACGAAATCGAACACCGAGATCGGGAAGCTGCGGTCGATATCAACGGTCTGCGGCAGATAGGCGATGTCGCGCGCATCGAGATCGCCTAGCCCGATCGAGCCCGCCAGCGGCTTGAGGATGCCGACCAGCCCGCGAAACAGCGTCGACTTGCCGGCGCCGTTCGGTCCGACCACGGCGAGCAGCGCGCCGGTCGCGACCTCGCCGCTGAGATGATGCACCGCCGGATGCCGGTCGTAGCCTAGCGTGACATCGCGGAATTGCAGTTGCGCGGCCATGCTCACCTCATCGAAAGCCACACCACCGCCCAGAGCCCGGTGCTGACCGCGAGTGCTGCGCCCAATCGGGCAACCAGCGTCATGCGCAGGATCGACCAGGGCGCCGGTTGCGCCGGGTGCGGGGAAGCCGGGCCGTGGCTGTGGGCATGGCTGGGGGCGTGGGTCACGGATAAACGTTATATTATAACATAACAAAAGTCCACGAACCCGCAGTTGTCGCTGGGAGTTTGAGTCCTCGTCAGGCCGCCGCAGGCTTGCTGCCCAGAATGTCCGACAAGGCCGACAACAGCCGGTCGATCTGCGCGTCCGTGCCCACGGTGATCCGCAGATAGTCGCTGATGCGGGGCGCGGCAAAATGGCGGACGATCACCGCCCGTTGCCGCAGTGCCGCAGCCAGCGCCGCGCCTTCATGCGCCGGATGACACGCGAAGACGAAGTTGGCGGCGGACGGCAACACCTTGAAGCCGAGCCGGACCAGGCCGCGAGTTAGCCGCTCGCGGCCTTCGATCACGCGCGCCCGGCTCTGTTGAAACCAGGCTTCGTCCTCCAGCGAGGCGATGGCGCCGGCCTGGGCCGGCCGGCCGAGCGGATAGGAGTTGAAGCTGTCCTTGACCCGGGTCAGCGCCTCGATCAGGTCGGCATCGCCGATCGCATAGCCCACCCGCAGCCCGGCCAGCGCCCGGGACTTGGACATGGTTTGCACGACCAGAAGGTTCGGGTGGGAAGCGACCAGCGGAATCGCGGTCTCGGCGCCGAAGTCGACATAGGCCTCGTCGATCACCACGGGAGCGTCAGGATGCTGCTCCAGCAACGTGACGATCTCGGCCCGCGACAGCGCTACTCCCGTCGGCGCATTCGGATTGGGCAGGATGATCGCGCCGGCCGGCCGGCGATAATCGGCAACGCGGATCCGCATGGCGTCGTCGAGCGGCACGGTCTCGTAGTGGATGCCGAACAGGCGGCAATAGACCGGGTAGAAACTGTAGGTGATGTCCGGGAACAGCAGCGGCGCATCGTGCTTGAGCAGCGCGGCGAAGGCGTGCGCCAATACCTCGTCCGAGCCGTTGCCGACGAACACCTGTTCGGGCTGCACCCGGTGATAGCCGGCCAAGGCAGTCCGCAGCGCGGTGGCCTGCGGGTCGGGATAGAGGCGCAGCGTATCGGTCGCCTGGTCGCGGATCGCCTCCAACGCGCGCGGCGAAGGACCGATCGGATTTTCATTGGTGTTGAGCTTGACCAGTTCCGCCAAGCGCGGCTGTTCGCCGGGCACGTAAGGCTTAAGGTCGTGCGTCAAGCGGCTCCAGAAACGGCTCATTGTTCGGTCCGGATAGTATTGCGGCGTCGGGCGACGTTCATTTGGGCGCTCCGTTTGATAGCGGTTTCGCGCGTTCTCAGGAAGCCTCGCAGCCGGTCCGGCGGGCTACGGTTTGCCGATCGCCATCGCGATGGCGGCGGCCAGAAACGGAAACGGCAGCGACACCGCGGCGCGGAACCAGACGAACCGCGCCGGCATGAACGGGATTTCCCACAGCAGCAACCGCTGAAAGGCGAACAGCGCCCAGGCGACCACATAGGCGATCACCTGCGGCGCACCGCCGCCGGCCTTCAATGCGACAGCCCCGATCGAAAAGCCGATCACCGGCCCGCCCGGGGTCGCGGCGCCCGCGATCACGGCGGTGAGCACGCCGAGCCAGCCTGAGTGAGGGCCGAGCCAGCCGGTGATGATCTCCTGCGGGATGACGGCTGCGATATAGCCCGAGCCGACCACGCCGAGCGCGATGCGCGGCACCACGGCGATGAAGTCGATGGTGCCGTCGCGCAGCGAGGCGACCAGCACGGGACGGCCGCGCTGCAGAGCCAAAAACCCGACCGCGGCCACCGAGCCCCACAGGATGATGTCGATCAGCAGGGCCGCGCTCATGGCGGCGCGCCCTTCGGATACATCCTGACATAGACAAAACGGCCGAGCGCGCCGGCCAGCACCGGCAATGGCAGCGAGATCACGATGCGCCACATCGTGAAGTCGACCCCCATGATCGGCAATTCCCAGGCGACCGCCCGGCCGTAACCGATCAGCGTCCAGCTTACGACCATCGCGATGGTGGCGCCGAAATCGGCGCCGACCGTGAGCAGCGCGCTTGCCACCGGATAGGCGGTGAAAGGCCCGCCCGGCAGGATCGCGCCGAACGCGGTTCCGATCAGCAGGCCTTTCAGCCCGGAGGCCGGCCCCAGCGACCGCGACACCTTCTCATGCGGCAAGATCTCGGCAATGAACGCGCCGAGCAGGCAGCCCGCCAGCACGCGCGGCAGGATGCCGCCGAACAGCCAGAGATCGTGGGTGAGGATTTCCAGTACGCCGTCGATGCCGTCGCGCCGGTAGACCAGCGTGGCGCTGACCGCGACCAGCACGCCGATAAAGATCATCGACCAGCCGATCGGCTTGCGTTTACGCCGGGGACCCGGTTCGCCATCGTCGGCGTCGGCAGGCGCCGGGTCATTCAGAGGAAGTTCGGTCAAGGCAATCGGTCTGGCGGGTGATGAGACCGCAATGGCTTAGTCTTGGCGGCACGGCGAAGCAAACAGAACAGCGGCCAAATCCATGCGCGGCTCATTGGAGGCCCATGCGGGGATTGCAGCGGCCGAAAGAGGTCACGTCAGATGGCGAACCAGCGCGAGACCGGCGAACAGGCCCGCAATCGAAAACACCACCGACCCCACCACGTAGAACGCGGCAAGCCCGATCTCGCCGCGCTCGTAGAGCAGCGCGGTATCGAGCGAGAACGCCGAGAACGTGGTGTAGCCGCCGAGGATGCCGGTCATCAGGAACAGCCGCCAGGACTGCGACGCGCTCGCCCTTGAACGCGAGATAGCCGGCGATCAGGCCCATCACGATCGAGCCTGTGATGTTGATGATGAAGGTGTGATACGGAAAGGCGGTACCGAACCAGCGCCCGCACACGACGTTGACAAGGTGACGCAGCGTGGCACCGAGGCCGCCGCCGACAAAAACCAGAAGATAGTTCATCAGGCATTTCCCGCATCGGCCGATCAGGCCACCACCGGAGCACGATGATATTAGATCGAGGCGGCATACTCAAATCTACCTCGTGATTTCCTGCACAACAGCTACGCCGTGAATCTCGTCATGGCCGGGCATGTCCCGGCCATGACGTAGAATATCCAAACAAAAGGGCGGCAGCTGATGCTGCCGCCCTAAACTTCTTTGCCTGGGAAGTATCAGGCCTTCGAGAACAACTGGTCGACATATTCCCAGTTCACCAGATGATCGACGAACGCCTTCAGATAGTCCGGACGGCGGTTGCGATAATCGATGTAATAGGAGTGCTCCCAGACGTCGCAGCCGAGGATCGGCGTGGCGCCATGCACCAGCGGGCTCTCGCCGTTCGGCGTCTTGGAGATTTCGAGCTTGCCGTTCTTGACCGGCAGCCAGCACCAGCCCGAGCCGAACTGGCCGACGCCGGCGGCGGCGAAGTCGGTCTTGAATTTCTCGAGGCCACCGAGGTCCTCGGTGATCTTCTTTTCCAGGCGGCCGGGCAGCTTGCTGCCGCCGCCATTGGGCTTCATCCAGTTCCAGAAATGCAGGTGGTTGTAGTGCTGGCCGGCATTGTTGAAAACCGCCGGGTTCTTGCCGAACGAGCCCTTCACGATCTCCTCGAGGGATTTGCCCTCGAATTCGGTCCCCTTGATCGCGTTGTTTCCGTTGGTGACGTAGGCCTGATGATGCTTGTCGTGGTGATACTCCAGCGTTTCCTTCGACATATGGGGCGCAAGGGCGTCATGGGCGTAAGGCAGGTTGGGCAGCGTGAAGGTCATGGGGGATGTCCGCAATGATGGGAGACATGGTGTAACGGGAACCCTTATAGAAGGTTCCATCGGTCTGAAACACCGCAATTTGGGAAAACGGGGTCCGGCGCGCGCCCCGCGAATGGCAGGGCAATGAGCATCGAGATCGACGTTTTGAACGGAAATACATCGTGGCCGATGGCCAAACCGCTGTTCGACGCGGTCTGGCCGCCCGACGTCGTGGCTAAACTGCCCTGGGCCGGCATCGTTTTCGCCAATGCCGAGTTGCGGGTGCTGGTGCAGGCCGAGCCGGAAGGCGCCATCTGCCATGTCGGCATCTATCGCCGCGAGGTCACCTGGAACGGGCGCAAGATGCGGGCCGGCGGCATCGGCGGGGTTCTGACCCGCGAGGACTTTCGCCGCCGCGGCTATGCCAGCATCGCGCTGGATGCGGCGATCCGAACCTTGCGGGACGAAGGTTCGGCCGATTTCGCGATGTTGTTTTGCGAACCGCACAACGTGCCGTTTTACGTCGGCCGCGGCTGGAAGCCGTTCGACGGCGAAGTCTATGCCAGCAGCCCGCGGGACGGGTCCGGTTCAACGCCATCGCGCCCTACCTCTACAGCCTCAAGCGCGCGCCGCTGAAGGGCGTGATCGACCTATGCGGCCTGCCTTGGTGACCATGCGCGGGTGAATGACCTTGCCGGCCGATATGGCATTGCACAAATTCGATTTTTTGCTATTCAGAGCTGCTTTTTGGGGAAGAATTCTAATGGCTAGCAGGTTCGGTTTTATCATCGCGGTTTTGACGGCTCTCTTGAGCGCTTCGCCGGCGAAAGCGCAGACCGGTGGCCAAGTCAGCGGTATCTGGTTGACGCAAGCGGGCGACGCCAAGGTTCGCGTCAGCAAATGCGGCGGTGGAATTTGCGGGGTCATCGTCTGGCTGAAGGATCCGATCGATTCCGCAACCGGCAAACCCCAGGTCGATGACAAGAACCGCAACCCGTCCCTGGCAAAGCGTCCGATGATCGGGCTTCCGCTGTTCAGCGGCATGCGGCCCTCCGGCCCGAACAAGTGGTCCGGCCAGATCTACAACGCCGATGACGGCAACAGCTATACCAGCAATATTTCGCTGGCCGGTCCGGACTCGCTGAAGGTCGAAGGCTGCGTCGGCGCGCTCTGCGGCGGCGAGACCTGGAGCCGGTCGGGCCGCTAGGCTCAGGCCGCCGTCGCCTTCAGCGCGGTCGCCGCCGAGGCATAGCCGCCGCGGGCGCCATCGATGAAATGGACGTGATCGCTGCGCAACGCCGACGGCGTAAAGCAGGTCATCATCGCCGCGTCCTGCCGGTGCAGGCCGTAGCGCGCGATTCCGGCCGAGGCCGCCGCGGCAAGACGCTGCGTCAGCGCTCGCTCCAGTTCCGGCGTGCAATCGAGGATCATGCGCAGCCCATCGTCGTATTTGCGGAAGTCGGAATTCTCCACCACCTGCTGCACATAGGTTTTCGGCACAAAGCCTCCGACGCTGATGCCAAAGCGCATCACCAGATAGGCAAACAGCGTATGCGCCAGCACCAGCGCCCGCCGCCTGAACAGCGAGCCTGTGCGGCCGGCACGGGCCTCGTATTCGACTCCGGCCGGCGGCCATCGCAGCGGCGGACCGCCCGGCGGCACCGGCCGGCCGGCATCCGGACTGCGCTCGGACAGCGCTATGACGTCCTCGATCAGCTTGCGAAAAGCCGCGGGATCGGCGGCCTGCGTCGGCACCACCAGCACCGAAAGAATGAGACCGTGCACCGAAGGTATTTCCTCGAACCGGCATGACAGCCCGGTCAGATCGGGCTGCGTTCCCGGCGGCGCTTTCGGCACCGCGAACTCGCCGCGCTTCATCGCCGCTTCCGCCCACCCCAGGCCGCCGCCGGAAAACATCGCATAGGACAAGTTCGCCGACGGCCCGAACCGGGCGACGCGAACGTCAAGGCCCTGCGCCCGCACCGCTTTGACCGGCACCAGCGCCACCCGCATCACAAGGCCAAGGCTTTCCTCGACCCAGCTGGCGGTCGCCGCCAGCGCTTCGCGCGCGCGATCGAGATCGTCAGGCGATACCGCAAAGCTGGCGCCGTCGCCGCCGAACACGAACGGAAATTCGCGTCCCTCCAGCGCATTGGTGACAGCCGCGATCACGGAAGCGCCGGCCATGTTGACCGCCTTGTAACGCTTCTCGGCAATCGCCCGGGTCGATTCCACGATATCGGCGATGCCGATCGACCAGTCCTGCGGCAACGGCGAATACAGCGCCGGATCCATCAGGCTGGAAAAGCCGCGAAACACCGGAATGCTGCCGTAGAAGGAATTGCCAGGCGTGGTCATGGCTGCGGGATGGTCCGGATTTTGGCAGTCGTCAAGTCACTGCAAGATACGGCCGGCACCGGAAATCGGTTCGCGAAAGGCAGCCGGCGCCGCGCATCAAATACAAAAGCCCCTGAAAACAAAATGTTTTCAGGGGCTTTTTGTGTCCGGTGGCGGCAGCAGGTCTAAACCTGCGCCCCCTCGAGGAGCCAGCTTCCGGCCATCACTCCGCCGGCACCGCGTGGGTCACATCCGGAACGGCCATGGTGCTCGCACCGAGCTTCTCCACCATGAGGAAGCCGATTGCCATCACGGCGTAAGCCAGTGCTACGCCGGGCGTCACGCCCATTCCGCCGCCGATGCCGACGGCCTCGCCGTGCATGAAGCCGAAATAGGTCAACACCGCACCCGCCAGCGCGAAGGCCGAGGCCTTGGTGAAATCGCGCTCGATGACGAAGACACCGATCGCACCCAGCACCAGTCCGGCAAGGATCGAGCCGCCGCCCATCACTTCCAGCCCGTGGTAGAGCACGCCCTGCTGCGGCAGTGCTGCAATCGCCGCGGTCTTGACCGCGCCGACCTTGTCGGCGGCGAGGCCGCCGACGCTCTGGGCCGCATTGAGCGTCGAGCCGAGCATGGTGTCGATCTGCAGCTTGGCCCAGGCCGCAAGATGCGGGGTCAAGGCCAGCACGATCGCCGGCGCATGCTTGACCGGCGTGGTCTGGAACGCCTGCGCGCCGATCAGCATGCCGATGTAGAGCAGGATCGGCGAGATCGCGACCACCGGCACCAGCGCCAGCAGCACCGAGATGATGCCGAACCAGGACAACACCACCACCATGATCCCGGTCGCCGCCGAATAGCCGATCCGGCCGCCCATCGCCTTCCAGCCGGGATGGCCGATATAGACCGCGTTGATGAACGGATTGCCCATCAGGCAGCCGATCAGGCTGACGACGCCGTCGGCGGTCAGCACGCGGGTGGTGGGGTATTCATCGCCCGCGGCCTCGGCGCTTTCGACGTTATCCATCGCCTCGACCAGGTCGTAGATGCCGAACGGGATCGCCGTCACCAGGATGACGCCAAGGAATTCGAAACCCGAAAACACCTGGCCGACCGCCGGGATCGGCACCGAGAAGCCGAAGCTTGCGAAGGCGTCGCCGACGCCCTTGACGCTCAAGCCGCCGAGCCCGAGCCCGAACAGGTTGGAGCCCCAGGCGATGATCATGCCGGCCGCGATGGCGACGAGGCCCGCCGGTATTCCCTTGAAATATTTCACGCCGCCGAACCAGCTCACCAGGATGATGGCAAAGCAGATCAGGCCGATCTGCGGCGTCATGTACATCTCCAGCGCCGGCCGCATCGAGATGAAGGTGACGGATACGCCGGCCAGCGTGCCGAGCAGGGCCGCGCGCGGGGTAATTTTCCGGATGTACGGCGCGATGAAGCCGCCGATCATCAGAATGAAGCTCTGGAAGAACACCCAGACCAGGCCCGCGGACCAGCCCTTCATCGCGTCGCCGGTCTTGAGCGTGACCGGCAGCATGATCACGAAGGTGACGATGAACATGTGCGGCACGCTGACGCCTGATGGCAGCGCGCAGACATCGGTACGGCCGGTTTTCTGCGCCAGCCGGTAGGCAAGCCACGCATAATAGAAGGTGGAGAGGCACATCATCAGGCCGAGCGCCGGCAGGATGCGTCCGAACACCAGCGAGTCGGGCATTTTCAGCACGAAGCGCAGCAACCCGGTCAGCACCAGCATGTTGACCAGGATGTTGGTGCCGAAGCCGAAAAAGGCATTCCAGTCGCCCGGCGTCCACAATACCGGCTTGAAATCTCCAGCAGTCCCCGTCGTGCTCGTGCTCATCGTGATGCTCCCGCTGCCAACTTGTTCGAAGTCTCCGGTGTCATTGCCTCCAGAACCGCGGCGGAGTCGCTGACCCAGCCGAAAATGCCGCCCTGGGCCTTGATCATTTTCAGGCCCATCTCGTGGAATTCGGGGAAATAGGACGCGCAGCCGTCGGCCAGCACGACGCAGCGGTAGCCGCGGTCGTTGGCCTCGCGCACGGTGGTGTTGACGCAGACCTCCGTCGTGACGCCGCACACCAAGCAGATCCTTGATGCCGTATTTCTGCAGGAGGTCGCCGAGTTCGGTGGCGTAGAACGCACCCTTGCCCGGCTTGTCGATGACGATCTCGCCGTCGATCGGATAAAGCGCCGGAATGATGTCGTGACCGTCTTCGCCGCGGATCAGGATCCGGCCCATCGGACCGGGATCGCCGATACGCAAGGACGGCGCGCCACGTTCGATCTTGGCGGGCGGCGCATCGGACAGGTCGGGCAAATGGCCCTCGCGGGTGTGCACCACCAGCATCCCGCTCTCGCGCGCCGCGGCCAGCACCGCCGCGATCGGCTCTACCGCGCTCGCGAGCTGCGAGACATCGTTGCCCAGCGTCTCGCCGAAACCGCCGGGCTCCATGAAATCGCGCTGCATGTCGATGATGACGAGCGCCGTGCTCGACCAATCGAGATCAATCGGCGCTGGCTCGGCAGCGACCGTACCGCCGGATGAATACTTCGCGTTGGCCATGACCTACGTACCCCCCGCAAGAACTGCCGGAGATAGTTAAGCAAGCCCCATGCCATTGTGTACAACGCGTTCGGGCGTCGCGAGGTTCGGGAATCGTTCATATTGTCAGTAAGTTGGATTTCGCGCCGGCGTCTGCTCATTACCTATGCGCAGCTTTTGCGACGTGCATTTGCTTATTCATTGAGCGACCGGCGAGCCGTGCCGGATCGTTGCCGGCGGCAGTACGGACCACAGAACCGTAACGGGGCGTGCGTGCCTGTTCAGTTCAACCGCAGCTCGGTGATGTGCCGCGGATCGGCCTTGAGCTCGTTGCGTTCCACGCGCTTGACGATGTCGGTCAGCACGGCATTGGCGCGGCAGGTGAGGCCGACCTTCTCGCCCTCGCGCACCACAAAGCCGTTGAGGAATTCGATCTCGGTGCGCCGGCCCTTCTGCATGTCCTGGCCCATGGAGGGACGCTGCTCGGACGACGTGCGGCTAGCGTCCTTGAAGCGCTGGTCGTCGCAGGCGCGCATCGCCGTCTCGTCGCCCTCGCCGGCTCGCGCGATCGTCTCCGGCGGCAGATGCAGAATCTCCTCCAGCTGGTAGCCGTGCGCTTGCCCGACGCGGATCGCTTCGCTGCCGAGCCGGGTGGAGAAGCGGCGGATCGGTTCGCTTTTCAACAGCTCGCCGCCCGGCAGGCCGGTGCAGGCGGCGAGCCCATTGCCCATGACGTTGGCGACCAGTTTCGACCAGCGCTCGCCCCACAGATTGCCGGTGACCTTGGCGCTGTCGGCGTAGCCGACCAGGCGGCAGATTTCTTCCGACCGCGGCGTGATGCGGCCGTGCACCTCGCCGGCGCGAAATACGGTGTGCGCCGCGCCGTGCTTGGCCGCACCGCGGTGGATATGGCCCGGCTCAGGCAGGTTGACCGTAATGCTGCTGGCGATGCAGCCGAGCGTCTTGCCCCAGCCGACGATGCCGGCGATGGTCTCTTCATTCATGCAGTTCTGCAGCGACACCACGTAGCCGGCCGGCGCCAGATACTGGCGGATCAGCATGGTGGCCCAGGCGGTGTCGTAGGACTTCATGCAGACAAAGGCGATGTCGACCGGGGTCTCCTTGGCGAGCTGCTGGGCGTCGGTGACGTGCAGCGCGCGCACCGGAACGGTGAATTCCGGAACGTCCCTGGCGTGGGTGACGCGCAGGCCGTGCTTGCGCATATGCTCGACATGCTCGGGCCACGGATCGATGAACGTCACGTCCTCGCCCGCCTGCACCATATGCGCCCCGGCATACCCGCCGACAGCACCCGCTCCGACAATCGCTATCCTCCGGCCCATGGTTCCTCCAGGTATTTTTTTGATGCCTAGCGCGCCCATGACGTTCCCGGTTGGGTAGCATTTTCCGGGCTCGCTGCAAGGCGGGTCGAGCCGGCCGATCGCAGCTCAATCGATGGGCTTGAGCACCAGCTCCTCCGGCCGCGCCTTGACAAAGCCGAATTGCGCATAGGCGTCCTGTGCGGCATCCGATCTCAGGAAGGCAAGGTAACTCTCCGCGTTTTCCTGGTGCCGGCTGTTTTGCAGCGCGCCGACGGCATAGGAGACTTCGTCGCGCAAGCTGTCGGCCGGCGGCAATTCCACGGTCTCGATCTGAGCGCCGTGACGCAGGGCTTCCATCCCTTCGGTCTTCCAGACGATGCCGGCATCCGACTTGTCGTCGCGGATGCGTTCGGGCGTCTCCCGGTGATGGACGGCGGTGAACCAGTTCCGCTCCGTGGTCTGGCAGGAAGCGCATTCCTGGCCGTTGGCAATCGCCTGCCACAGCCCATGCCGTTCCAGCACCTTGCGGGCATAGAATTGCATGATGCCCTCGCTCACGGGATTGGGCAGCGAAGTCCGGACGTTGGCCCGGACGAGATCGTCGATGCCGGTGATGGCCTTCGGATTGCCCTTGGCCACCATGATCTGCAGCTCGTTATGCATGTAGATCTCGTAGCTACCCATGAGGCCGGCGTCCCTGAGCTTTTTCAGGTGCCCGAGATTGACGGAGGCATAGACGTCGGGAGTGCCGCGATATTCCTTGCCGTCATAGACCCAGCCACCGCCTTCGATCGCCGAAAGAAGCAGGCCGGGTGGCAGCGTGATCAGCCCGACGGTCACCCCGGGATGGACCTTCCGGAAAGCACCGATCACCTCATCCATCGCGAAAAACTGGTTGCCTGCGACCCAGAGCACCAGATCGGCGTCGGACATCATGTGTTGGAGTGCGGCGGCACCTTGCTGGGGCGGACCGTCGCCGGAATAGAATTTGAGGTCGGTATCCTTGTCCGGCGGAATTACCGCGAGCGCTTTTGGCGCGCTGGCTTGCGCCACGGCTGGCGATCGAACCGCGACGACCGTGATCGCCAGGACGATCGCCAATCCTGCCCGCAGCGCTGACGATGCCGCGCCATTGTTCATGTCGTGGCTTCGCCCGGCGACGGCATCGCCTGCAGGACGAGGCGATTGAGGCGCGCGGCAAAGGCTGCGGGATCCTCGGGCAATTCGCCGTCGAGGATTTGAGCCTGCTCCAGCAACAAAAGCGACAGGTCGTCTGCGGTCGCCGACCCTGCTTCGGCCTTTGCGATCGCCGCCACCAGCGGATGCCGAAGATTGATCTCCAGGATCGGCTTGGTCCTGACCCCGCGATTTTGCTGCGACAACAGGCGTTCGAGCTCCCGATCCGGCCCCTGACTGCCCGCGACCAGACAGGATGCGCTGGTGGTCAACCGCTGCGAGGCCCTGACATCGGTGACGCGATCGCCGAGGCTCGCCTTGATGACCGCAATCGTCGCCGCCTCGTCGGTCACGGCCGCGTCCTTGGCGTCTTTGCCGGCGCTGTCATCGAGCAGCGGAACGAGATCGAAGTTGACATCGCCCTGGCTCAGCGATTTCAGCGGCTTGCCTTCGAAGTCGAGCCGCGCCGAGGTCCAGAACGCATCCACCGGATCGGTCAGCAGCAGCACCTCGATGCCGCGGGCCGCCGCCGACTCGAGCTTGGGATTCGACTTCAGTCGCTCGATGCTGTCGCCGACCAGGAAGTAAATCTCGGTCTGGTTGGGCTTGAGGCCGGCGATATATTGCTTGAGCGACCGCTTGTCGCCCGCGGTCGTGGTAAATCGCGCCAGCGCCAGCAATTTCTCGCGCCGCTCGAAATCCTCGTAGAGGCCTTCCTTGATCACCGGGCCGAAGGCGTCCCAGATCTTGCCGAAGCTGTCGGGCTCCTTTTCGCCCAGCGTCTCGAGCTCGCCGACAACGCGGCCGGTGACCGCTTTCCTGATCTGCGCCAGTTGCGGATTGTTCTGCAGCATCTCGCGCGAGATGTTGAGCGGAAGGTCCTCGCTGTCGACCACGCCGCGGATGAAGCGCAAGTAAGCCGGCAACAGGTCGGCATCGTCGGTGATGAAGACACGACGCACATAGAGCTTGACCCTGCCCTTGCGCGACGGCTCGAACAGGTCGAACGGCTTGGTGGAGGGTGCGAACAGCAGCACCGCGTAGGACTGCCGTCCCTCGGCGCGGTAATGCAGCGTCATCGCCGGCTCGTCGAACGCGCCCGCGATCGACTTGTAGGCCTGCGCATAGTCCTCCGGCTTCAATTCCGACTTGGGGCGCTGCCACAGCGCGCTGGCCGAATTGATCTGGCGCGGCTCGCCCTCTTCCGGAACCAGCAGGATCGGAAACTGGATGTTGTCGGAATAGGCGCCGACGATACGTTCGATCTCGTAGGTCTCGAGGTATTTTTTGGCATCGGGTTTCAGGTGCAGCACGATCTCGGTGCCCCGCGCGATCCGCTTCGCATCCTCCTCGCGTGCCGGTGCGATTTCGAAATCCGCTGCCGCCCGACGAAGACCAGGTCCAGACCTCGTCGGCACCCGCCCGGCGGCTGGTGACGACGATCCGCTCGGCCACCATGAAGGCGGAATAAAACCCGACGCCGAACTGGCCGATCAGATTGGCGCCGTCCTTGGCCTCGGCCAGACGCGACAGGAAGGACCGGGTGCCGGAACGGGCGATGGTGCCGAGATTGTCGATCAGCTCCTGCCGGTCCATGCCAATGCCGCTGTCGGTAACCGTCAGCGTATTGTCTTTCTTGTTGGGCGCGATCCGGATTTTCGGCGGCTCGCCGTCCGCGATCAGTTCGGGACGGGCGATCGCCTCATAGCGCAGCTTGTCGCAGGCGTCCGACGCGTTCGAGATCAATTCGCGCAGGAAAATATCGGTCTCCGAATAGACCGAATGCACCATCAGGTGCAGGAGCTCGGAGACCTCGGCCTGGAATGGCTGGGATTCAACGGGGGTTTCGGTATCGGTGGTCATTATCGGTCTCGTGGGGTGGCAGACGGTGGTGGCGGAAAGCCCCGATATAGCGATGCTGGCGGAGGCGGCAAGTTTCGCAAGGACCGCCCGCGAAAACCAGAAAGCCGCTCCGAAGGGCGGCTTTCGATCAAAGCTGAAATACCGGCGGTTGTCCTGGTTGCGGGGACAGGATTTGAATCTGCGACCTTCAGCCTATGAGCCTGACGATCTACCGGGTTGTTACACCCCGCGATACCGAAAAAGTATTTACAGTCAAAGACTTAGATTATAACTTTGGCGTGCCAGCACGCCGGCGCCTAAGGCCGTTGGAGAAAAAGCGTCGTGGAACCCCACATCGTCGATCGTGCCGACGACTCAACGATTGATCCAGGTCTGCTTCGACTGGAGCGCGTTGTTCTCACGACTGTCCTTATTGTCCTGATATATGTTTTGACCTTCCTGGCCGTATCGCGGCTGGGTCTCGCTCACGGACGCCCCATTCTTGCCTTTGCCCTGGCTGGCGCGGCGGGCTGGGCGTTTCAACGATGGGTATTGCCACCGCAACTCGCCAAATCGACGCTGGATCGCGGAGCGCTCTGGGCATGCTTGCTTATCATTGGCATCACCGGAACGGTTTTATTTGTCGTCACCTCGCCGGGTTACGTCTTGGCCGGACACGATCCGATCGCCGTGCCAACTCTCGCCAACGGATTGCTTTCGCACGCCACGACAATGGATATCTACCGTCCGGGAGATTCCGGGTATGCCTATCCGCCCGGTTACCCGATTATATTTTCGTGCATCAGCAGACTGGTCACCCCTCTACAAAGCCTGTTCGTCTTCAAGATGTTGTCGATCGTTCTGGTGACGCTGCTCCCGATCGGTTGGGCCTGGACGGCTTGCCGGATTTTCCATCTGCCGATACCGTTCTGGTTGATGCTGATGCTGTCCTACGTTGCGGTGTTCGGACTGGAACGGTCAGCTACATTCACGCTGCAGCATGGAAAGAATGCGCAGCTTCTGGCCGGACTCGTATTCCCGTTTCTGGCCGGGTTGCTGCTGATTGCAGCAAGGAAAAACATCGGAATTCCCTTCGCCGTTGCGGCTTTCGCCGGGGCGATACTGCTCCATTATTCGATGTTCTATTTGGTCGTCACATTCCTGGCGGCCTACATCCTCGTGCATTTTCCCCGTCAGCGGGACGAGTGGATCGTCGCTCTACGACTGGGCTTTATCGGGCTGGCGTCCTTCGGTGTATTTGCGCTGCTGATGAAAGCGGCGTTCAGCGATCCGCGCGGCGGCAGTTTCGGGATGCCCCACCCGGTGCAAGCAATTGGGCAGATCGTCGACATCCTGTCCGGCGAATATGACGAAATACTATTCATCTTTAACGGTCCATCCTTCCCGCTCTGGCACTCGCCCTACAGGGGAATGGTGCTGGTCGGCTGCATCCTGATTTGTCTAGCCACAGCCAGTTTGGTGCGCGGCGTTCATCCGCGCGCATCGGCCTTCGCACGCATGGGCGGAGTCCTGGGTATCGTGTGGCTGACCGGAATTGCGTTTGCGACAGGTTCTTTCCCGGTCGGAATCACGCCCGACTTTGCGCGTTGGTATCTGATATTTCCGCAAGCGGCCCTGATGTTTTGCGCCTTGTGCGCAGTCGCCTTTTTCGCGCTTGGCGAGGGCCGAGCAGCACGGGCGGCAAGCTGGGCATTGGGAGGAGTGGCTGTTCTGGCCGCGGTCCTTGCAACCGGCGACCTTAGGCACGTTGCCGGCGTTTACCAGAAGGAGCGCATTTCGCGTTCCGACCTGACCAATATCCAGGATGTTTTCGCCGGCAAAGACCCCTGTTTCTTGATTACGGAAAGTCACACCATGGTCGATGGCCTGCTTACCGTGCAGCACTATAAGCCGCTCGAGTACGCGGAAATTCTGACCGGGTGCCGGATAGCGAACGGCTCTTTCGTCCAGCGCGGAGTACCGCAGGGTCGGGATCTGAAGGGAATGCCGACCGCCGCAGCCCTTGCGGCGCTGCCGACGGAAGCGAATATCCTGCTAATTGTATCGGAACCAACCGAAACACTTTATCAGGCAGCGATTCCCGACGCTGAGTTTGTGCGTCAGCAAGCGCCAATCGGACAATTGCCGGTATGGCGCATTCGGCTGCGATCCGGCTCGCGCTGACTTGCTTTAAGCGACACTGTCTCTCGGTTACATCCCGGGTGGCAATTCCCGACATCAAAAAGCCGCCCCGAAGGGCGGCTTTCGATCAAAGCTGAAATACCAGCGGTTGTCTTGGTTGCGGGGACAGGATTTGAACCTGTGACCTTCAGGTTATGAGCCTGACGAGCTACCGGGCTGCTCCACCCCGCGATAAACCATTGCTCGCCTTCCCGAAAACCGACCTCCGAAACGAATTTGGCCCACGCCCAAAGGCGCCGATCGATCCCGTCCGGAGGCTTCCTGAGAAGGCAACCCGGGCAAATGCCCATGGGCGCGAGCGGTATGTACCAATGCGAAGGTGCTTTGGAAAGGCCCGCGAGCGATCTTTTCGGGGTTTTATCGGGGCGGAACAGGCTTTATCAGGCCAAAGCGGCCGGCAAGGCCGCTCTTGCCAGAATTGGCGCAAAAGCCCAGCTTTGGGCCAACAGAATTTCGGGGGGAACGCCATGGACCAGCCGCTGAAAAGCCGGGGGCAAAGCGCCCTGGATGATGCGTTTCAGCGCATGTTCGAGCTGTCGCGGACCGACGCCGGCGCCGACGCTGACCGAGCGGCTCGACCGGCTGGCGCGGTTGCGCGCGGCGATCTCGGACAACGAAAGCCGCTTCGAACAGGCGATCTCGGCGGATTTCGGCCATCGCAGCAGCATCGAGACTGCGATCGCCGAAAGCTTGCTGGTGCTCGGCGAAATCAGGCACGCCACCAAGCATCTGAAGAAATGGATGGCGCCGCAGCGGGTCTCGACCGCGCTGCAGTTCATGCCGGCCAAGAACCGGCTGATCGCCGCAGCCGCTCGGCGTGGTCGGCATCATCGCGCCCTGGAATTATCCGCTGCAGCTGACGCTGGCGCCGGCGGTGGCGGCGCTTGCCGCCGGCAATCGGGTGATGATCAAGCCGAGCGAGCTGGTGCCGCGTTTTTCCGCGCTGCTCAGGGAAGTCATCGCGCGCGAAATTCGACGCCACCGAAATGATGGTGACCGGCATCGAGGACGATATCGCGCAGGCCTTTGCCTCGCTGCCGTTCGACCATCTGATGTTCACCGGCTCGACCCGGGTCGGCCGTCTGGTGGCGGAAGCCGCCGGGCGCAATCTGACGCCGGTCACGCTCGAGCTCGGCGGCAAGTCGCCGGCGATCGTCGACCGCTCGGCCGATCTCGGCGGAGGCCGCGGCGCGCATCGCCTATGGCAAGCTGCTCAATGCCGGCCAGACCTGCATCGCGCCCGACTATGCGCTGGTGCCGGAAGCCTCGGTGCAGGATTTCGCCGAGCGGCTGCAGGCCAATATGCGACGCATGTTCGGCACCGATCCCGGCAATACCGACTACACCTCGATCGTCTCCGACCGGCATTATGCCCGGCTCGAGGGCCTGGTCGCGGACGCCGCCGCCAAGGGCGCCAAGGTCATGCAGGCCGCGAAGGCCAGACGATCCCGCCTGGAAATCGAAGCGCAAATTTCCGCCGACCATCGTGATCGGCGTCACGCCCGACATGACCGTCATGCAGGAGGAGATCTTCGGGCCGCTGCTGCCGGTCATGGGCTACACGGGACGCCGCCGAGCCGATCGCCTACATCAACAGGCACGACCGGCCGCTGGCGCTGTACTGGTTCGGCAAGGACAACGCGGCGCGCGACGAGGTGCTGTCGCGCACCGTCTCCGGCGGCGTCACCGTCAACGACTGCCTGTTTCACTTCACGCAGATCAACCAGCCGATGGGCGGCGTCGGCGCGTCCGGCACCGGCGCCTATCACGGCGAATGGGGCTTTCGACACCTTAAGCAAGCTGAAGCCGGTGTTCTATCGTTCGCCGTTCAACCGGCTGGCCGATCTCTATCCGCCCTACGGCGCCAAGATCGCGCGGCTGGAGAAGATGCTGCGATTCATGTCGTAGCGCCAGGATCGCTTCGTCGCTTCGCTCTCGCAATCGACGAGCGCTGGCAAGCCATAAAAAATATCAACGAGGGGGAACAACCGTGACGGATACATTCGATTTCGTGGTGGTGGGCGGCGGCTCCGGCGGCTGCGCGGTGGCGAGCCGGCTCTCCGAGGATCCCAATACCTCGGTGGCGCTGCTCGAAGCCGGCGGCAAGAACGACAACTGGGTCGTCACCACGCCGGGCGCGATGATCCTGATGATCTCCGGCAAGGTCAACAACTGGGCGTTCGATACCGTGCCGCAGACGGGCCTCAACGGCCGGATCGGCTATCAGCCGCGCGGCAAGGGACTCGGCGGCTCGTCCGCGATCAACGCCATGGTCTATATCCGCGGCCACCGCAGCGATTACGACCAGTGGGCCTCGCTCGGCAACACCGGCTGGTCCTATGCCGACGTGCTGCCCTACTTCAAGCGCTCGGAGGACAATTCCGAATTCGACGGCGAGTATCACGGCAAGGGCGGTCCGCTTCACGTCACCGGACTGCGCTCCGACAATCCGGTGCAGCGAGATCTTCCTGCAGGCCGCGCGCGAGGCGCAGTTCCGCATCCGCGAGGATTTCAACGCCGAGGAGCAGGAAGGCCTCGGCATCTACCAGGTGACGCAGAAGAACGGCGAGCGCTGGAGCGCGGCGCGCGCCTACATCCATCCCGTTCATGGACACGCGCGCCAATCTGCGCGTCGAGACCAACGCGCACGCCACCCGCATCCTGTTCGAGGGCAAGCGCGCGGTCGGCGTCGAATACCGGCAAGGCAAGGAGACCAAGCAGATTCGCGCCCGCCGCGAGGTGATCCTGTCCGCCGGCGCGTTCCAGACGCCGCAACTGCTGATGCTGTCCGGCGTCGGCGACAGCGCCGCGCTTGCCAAGCACGGCATCGCCATCGATGCATCATCTGCCGGGCGTCGGACAGAACCTGCAGGATCATCCGGACTTCGTGTTCGGCTTCACCTCCGACACGCCGCATTTCGCCGGCCTGTCGTTCGGCGGCATCGCGCGGATCTTCAAGGGCATCGCGCAATACCGCCGCGAGCGGCGCGGACCGATGACCTCGAACTTCGCCGAATGCGGCGGCTTCCTGAAGACCCGCCCCGACCTCGACGTGCCCGACATCCAGCTGCATTTCTGCATGGCGATGGTCGACGACCACGGCCGCAAGCCGCGCTGGGGCACCGGCTTCTCCTGCCACGTCTGCCTGCTGCGCCCGAAGAGCCGCGGCAGCGTCTGGCTGCAAAGCGCCGATCCGCTTGCCGCGCCGGCGATCGATCCGAATTTCCTCGGCGAGCAAGCCGATCTCGAGACCATGGTCGCCGGCTTCAAGATGACGCAGCGGCTGATGGAGACGCCGGCGCTGAAGGCGCTGCAGAACACCGACGTGTTCACCGAAGGCGTCGAGACCGACGACGACATCCGCAAAGTGCTGCGCGAGCGCGTCGACACCGTCTATCACCCGGTCGGCACCTGCAAGATGGGCGTCAACGATCCGCTGGCCGTGGTCGATCCGAAGCTGAAGGTCCACGGCCTCGAAGGCCTGCGCGTGGTCGACGCCTCGATCATGCCGACGCTGATCGGCGGCAACACCAATGCGCCGACCATCATGATCGGCGAGAAGGCCGCCGACATGATCAAGGCGGAGATGCGGGCGAATTGATCCGTGCGACACGAATTCTCTGGCCATCGGGTTCCATCGATGCCAGGCCAACCGCTGGGATCAGTCGGATGAACAGCTTCGACGCCGTCGTCATGCCGCGCTGATGTCGCGCATGTACCGGCTTCAATGCCGGCCTGCTGCGCAGCGCGGTCACGATCCTGGCCTATCTGATCGCGATGCCGGTCGCGGTCTGGGCGATCACGTCGCTGATATCGCCGAAACTCGACCGGGCATCAGTTCGCCGCTGACGCAGAATTCGCTGCTGTTCTTCGGCATCTTCCTGGTCACCGGCATCGCGCTGGGAAAGCTGATGCGGATGGCGCGTCGATGACGCCTTGGGCCGAAGCCGGGATCGGCAGACCGACCTCGGCCGGCGCGCGCTTGGCGCGGTTCGCGTCGGCCTGGTCGCGGTCACGCTGGTGCTGATCTTCGACCAGCTGCGTGCCGTGCAGCCGCCAGCCGGCCTACCTCGACCGGTCGCAGCTGCGGCCGCTGCTGTCCGCACGTCGGGCAGCGAAGGGCTTCAAATCGCTGCCGCCCGGATCGTACGTTGCCTACATCGATCGCCTGAAGAACCACGACCGCGCGTGCTTGAGCCCGACGCGCTGATATGCATTTCGGCGATCTGTCTGATGGTAGCCCTTATCAGCGCTGCCTCCATTCTTGGCTACAGTGCGCCGATCGCGACATCAAATCAGCCAATGAATACGGGAGTGAGACAGTGGATCTGGAATCAAAGGCCGCCGCGCCATCGTCTGCGCATCGAGCAAGGGCTTGGGACGCGCCTGCGCGGCGCGCTGGCCGCCGAGGGCGTCCATGTCACGCTGACGGCGCGCGGCGCCGAGGCGCTGGCCAAAGCCGCCGCCGAAATCCGCAAGGCCAATCCCGGCGTCACGGTGACCGAAGTCGTCGGCGACATCACCACGCCGGCGGGCCGCGAGGCCGCGCTGAAGGCCTGTCCCGATCCGGACATCCTGATCAACAATGCCGGCGGCCCGCCGCCCGGCGATTTCCGCAACTGGACCCGCGACGACTGGATCAAGGCGATCGACGCCAACATGCTGACCCCGATCGAGCTGATCAAGGCGACGGTGGACGGCATGATGGCGCGCAAGTTCGGCCGCATCGTCAACATCACCTCGGCCGCGGTGAAGTCGCCGATCGAGATACTGGGCCTGTCCAACGGCGCGCGCGCCGGCCTCACCGGCTTCGTCGCCGGCATCTCGCGCAAGACCGTGATCAACAACGTCACCATCAACGGCCTGCTGCCGGGCCCGTTCGATACCGACCGGCTGCGCGGCACCGCGAAGGCGGAGGCCGAGAAGCGCGGCATCACCGTGGAGCAGATGCTGGCGGAACGCGCCAAGCTCAATCCGGCCGGGCGCTTCGGCGATCCCGACGAATTCGGCGCTGGCCTGCGCGTTTCTGTGCGGCGCCAAGGCCGGCTTCATCACCGGGCAGAACATCCTGCTCGATGGCGGCGCGTTCCCCGGCACGCTCTAACCGAAAGCGCTCCGAATGAAGGCGGTCTGGTACGAGCGCACGGGCGCGGCACCCGAGGTGCTGAGCTTTGGCGAGATGCCGACGCCGGTGGCCGGCCCCGGCGAAGTCCGGGTCCGGCTGGAGGCCTCCGGCGTCAATCCCGCCGATGTCGGCCGCCGCGCCGGCAGCTACCGCGCGATGGAATATCCCCGCGTGATCCCCAACAGCGACGGCGCCGGCATCGTCGATCAGGTCGGCGCCGGCGTCACGCGGCTCAGCGTCGGCCAGCGCGTCTGGCTCTTTAACGGCCAGCGCAACGGCCGCGCGTTCGGCACCGCGGCCGAATATATCGCGCTCGCCGAGCATCTGGTGACGCCGCTGCCGGACGACGTGTCGTTCGCGGCCGGGCGCGACGCTCGGCATTCCCTGCATGACCGCATGGTGCTGCCTGTTCGGCGACGGCCCGATCGCGGGCCAGACCGTGCTGGTCACCGGCGGCGCCGGCGCGGTCGGCCACTATGCCGTGCAACTGGCGAAATGGGGCGGCGCACGCGTCATCGCGACCGTCAGTTCGCCGATGAAGGCCGAGCAGGCGCGCCTTGCCGGCGCCGATCTCGTCGTCAACTACAGGACCGAGGACGTCGTCGCCAAGGCGATGGCGTTCACCGGACAGCGCGGCGTCGATCGCGTCGTCGACGTCGATTTCGGCGGCAACATCGCAACCACGCTGAAGCTGATGGCGATGAATTCGACCATCGCGGTCTACGCCACCAACGGCAATCGCAACCCGGTGGTGCCGATGCGCGACCTGATGGAGAAAATGCATCGCGCTGCGCGCGCTGGTGCTGCCCGCGCTGCCGCCGCCGCTGCTCGCGGCAGCCCAGGCCGATATTTCGAAATGGCTGGCGGCAGGAACGCGTATTCACAACATCGCCGGGCAGTTCGCGCTGTCGGAAACCGTCCAGGCTCACCTGGCGGTGGAAAAAGGCGACAAGCTCGGCACCGTCATCGTCGATTGCGCGCGGTAGATCGAAGGGAACGCCGGATGCACTGGAAAGTGGGCAAGGTCAAAATCACCAAGATCGTCGAACTGGAGACGGTCGGCAGCACGCGATTCATCCTGCCGCTGGCCAGCAACGAGGAAATCCGGAAATTGCCCTGGCTCGATTCCCGCATTTCGCCACCGAGGAAGGCCGGCTCAAAATGTCGATCCACTCGCTGGTGGTCGAGACGCCGACGCGGCGGATCGTGGTCGATACCGGTCTTGGCAACGACAAGGAAGGCCGCAAGGTGCCGACCTGGAACAACCGCAAGGAGCCCGTTCCTCGAGACCATGACGGCGGCGGGCTTTGCGCCCGACAGCATCGACACCGTGCTTTGCACGCATCTGCATGTCGACCATGTCGGCTGGAACACCAGGCTCGACGGCGGCAAATGGGTGCCGACCTTCGCCAAGGCGCGCTATGTGTTCGGCAAGACCGAATACGAGCATTGGCGCGACCACAGCGACGAGCCCGACAAGGTCGCGGTTTTCAATGACTCGGTGAAGCCGATCGTCGATGCCGGCAAGGCCGACCTCGTCGCCAGCGACGCCAGAATCTGCGACGAAATCACCCTGATCCCGACGCCCGGCCACAGCCCGGGCCATATGAGCCTTCACATCCAGTCGGACGGCGAAGACGCCCTGCTGACCGGCGACGTCGCCCATCATCCCTGCCAGATGGCGCATCTCGACTGGTCGTCGACCGCGGATTCCGACCCGGTGCAGTCGGCGGTGACGCGGCGCGAATTGTTCTCGCGTTTTGCCGACACGCCGACGCTGGTGATCGGCGGGCATTTCAACGGCGGCCGCATCCGGCGCGACGGCGATGCCTTCAAATTCATCGTTTAGGGCATGATCCCGAGCCGCTGCCAGCGCCTCGGATGAGGGCCTGCCATGCGGCGCGCAGTCAGCAGTTGAATTTCCCCGCGCGCTGTTCCATGAAGCATCCAAGCAACCAAAACCATGTCAGGGAGTGATGAAAATGAAGCTTGTTCGGTACGGGGCCATTGGCCAGGAAAAGCCCGGCCTGATCGATAAATCGGGTCAATTGCGCGATCTGTCGGCGCATGTGAAGGACCTCAACGGCGAGGCCTATGCGCCGGCCTCGCTGGCCAAGCTCGCCGGCCTCGACACCGCCAAGCTCCCCGCCGTCGACGGCAAGCCGCGGCTCGGCGCGCCGGTCACCGGCATCTCGAAATTCGTCGCCATCGGCCTGAACTATGTCGATCACGCCAAGGAGACCGGAAACCCAATTCCGCCCGAGCCGATCTTCTTCCTGAAGGCCAACACCAGCCTCAGCGGCCCCAACGACCCGGTCGAGAAGCCGCGCGGATCCAAGAAGCTCGACTGGGAAGTCGAAATCGCCGCCATCATCGGCACCCGCGCCAAATATGTCTCCGAGGCCGACGCGCTCAATCACGTCGCCGGCTACTGCGTCTGCAACGACGTCTCCGAGCGCTACTTCCAGCAGGAGCGCGGCGGACAATGGACCAAGGGCAAATCGCACGACACCTTCGGCCCGCTCGGCCCGTGGCTGGTCACCAAGGACGAAATCCCGGACGTGCAGAAGCTCTCGATGTGGCTCGACGTCAACGGCAAGCGCTGCCAGACCGGATCGACCTCGACCATGATCTTCACCATGGCGAAGTGCATTTCCTACGTCTCGACGTTCCTGACCCTGCTGCCCGGCGACATCATCACCACCGGCACGCCGCCCGGCGTCGGCGCCGGCATGAAGCCGCCCAAGTTCCTCAACGTCGGCGACGTCGTCACGCTCGGCATCGAGGGGCTCGGCGAGCAGCGGCAGGAAATCGTCGCGGCGTGAGGATGCGACGATGCATCAGCTGACGTGCTCGTCCCGGCATCCAGCGTGCATCCAGTCGCTCTAATGACGTACGACGGCCGGGCTTGTCCCGGCCATGACGGAGAAAAGGAATACTCCAATGAAACTCACCTTCTCTCCCGCCTCGCCGTTCGCCCGCAAGGTCCGCATCGCCGCGATCGAACTCGGCCTGATCGACAAGATCGAGTTCATCCCGGCCACCGTGGTGCCGGGCCAGCCCAATGACGAATACTCGCAGATCAATCCGGTGAAGAAGCTGCCGGCGCTGATCCTCGACAATGGCGACGTGATCGTCGATTCCTACGTCATCGTCGAATATCTCGATGAGCTCGCCGGCGGCGGCAAGCTCGTTCCGGCATCCGGCGCCGTCCAATGGAAGGTCAAGAGCGACCATTCGCTGCTGCAGGGCATGCTCGATTCGATGCTGCTGTGCCGCTACGAGCGGATGGTGCGGCCGCAGGAACTGCGCTGGCAGGCGTGGAGCGACGATCACTGGAACCGGGCGTGGAACGGCATGGCGCGGTTCGAGAAGCAGGCCGACATGCTGTCACGGCCGCTCGACATCTCGCAGATCGCGCTGGTCTGCGTGCTCGGCTATGCCGATTTCCGCTTTCCCGATTGCGGCTGGCGCAAGGCCTATCCGAAGCTCGATGCTTTCCACGAAAAGATGCTGAAGCGGCCTTCGGTCAAGATCTCGGTGCCGCCGCCGGCGTAACCTCGATTGCGATCGACTCGCGGACAGAGCCCCTCACCTCAGCCCTCTCCCCGCAAGCGCGGGGCGAGGGAGCGATCAATCGAACAGGCTCGGCGTGTGATTGACCACTGCGCCCTCGATCGCGAGCATTTTGAGTTTGGTCACCACGCCGCCATTGGCGGAAAATCCGCCGGGCTTGCCGCCGGCGGCGAGCACGCGGTGGCAGGGCACCACGATCGGACAGGGATTGCGCCCGAGCGCCTGGCCGACGTCGCGTGACAGTTCGACGCCGCCGAGCCGCCTGGCGATATCGCCATAGGTCAGCGTCTTGCCCGGCGGAATGGTGCGCGCGATGTCGTAGACGCCGCGGTTGAATTCGGGAACGCCGTCGAGATCGAGCACGACGTCCGACAGATCGTTGGGTTTGCCCGCGAGCAACTCCACCATCCCGTCAATCGCGCCTTGCACCTCGGCCGGCGGCGGCGCCTCGGCAATGTCGCCATAGCGCTGGCGGATGCGGCCGCGGGTCTTGTCCTCGCTCGACATCGGCAGTTGCACGGCGACCACGCCGCGCGCGCCCCACACGATGCCGCAATGGCCGATCGCGGTGTCGAATAACGCAAAATGCTGCTCTGTCATGGCCGGCTCCAAATCTTGTGGCTCCATATATGGGCTGGATATTCCGTGCTGGCAGGGAATCTAGGCTTGGAAATTGTTGCGATCCACCCGAAATCCGACGGAACCGGCGGCATGCACAGGATGACGCTCATCCCGTCATTCCGGGGCCTGAGCCACGCGGACCAGCGGCGAATCACGACGACGGGGTCAGTAGGCATTTGCCGGATTTCATGGAATGATCGGCATTCGCCTTCCGTCTGCCCCACCCGGGTCCCCATGCAAACCCTTCCCGTCAACGGCACCGACATGGCCTATCTGGAGGTCGGCCAGGGCCCGCCTCTGGTGTGCGTGCACGGCTCGCTCAACGATTTTCGGAGCTGGTTCTGCGTGATGGGGCCGCTATCACAAAAACACCGCGTGATCGCGGTCTCCCTGCGGCACTTTTTCCCCGAGCAGTGGGATGGCGTCGGCGACACCTACTCGATCGCGCAGCATGTCGAGGACATGATCGGCTTCATCGAGCAGTTGAACGCCGGGCCGGTCGACCTGATGGGACATTCGCGCGGCGGGCACGTCTCGTTCCGGGTCGCGCAAAGGCGGCCCGATCTGTTGCGCCGGCTGATCCTGGCCGAACCCGGCGGCGAACTCGATGCCACGCTCGACCCCGCCGCGACACCAGGGCCGTCGCCGCTCGCCGCGAGAGTCGCGGCGGCCGCCAGCCTGATCGCGGCCGGCGACGTCGAGGGTGGGCTGAAGCTGTTCTTCGAGGCGATCGAAGGTCCCGGCAAGTGGGCACGACTGCCGGCGATGCCGAAACAGCAATTACGCGACAATGCCTACACGCTGATCGGGCAAGCCCGCGACCGGCGCCCGCCCTTCTCCAGGGCCGATGCCGAAGCGATCGGGATGCCGACGCTGTTCATCGGCGGCGCCAGGACCAGGGGATCGCTGCCGCATGTGCTGCACACGCTTGCCGCCCACGTTCCCAATTCAAGGACGGCGATGATCCCCAACGCCACCCACCCGATGTTCGAGCAGGCGCCGCACCAATTCTGCAAGATCGTGCTGGAGTTTTTGGGTGCGCCGTAAAGCCACCATGTGCCCCCTATCACATTCCCTGGAGCTCCCATGCAAACGCTTGCCGTCAACGGATACGACATGGCCTATCTCGAGGTCGGAAAGGGGCCGCCGCTGGTCTGCGTCCATGGCACGCTCGGTGATTTTCGGACCTGGTCGGCGGTGTGCGGGCCGCTGTCGAAACAGCGCCGCGTGATCTCGGTTTCGTTGCGGCGCTTTTTCCCCGAGCATTGGGACGGCGTCGGCAATGACTACCTGATGGCGCAGCATGTCGCCGACGTGATCGCCTTCATCGAGAAATTCGCTGACAAGCCGCTGGACCTGATGGGACATTCGCGCGGCGGACACATCGCGTTTCGCGTCGCGCAGCAGCGGCCCGATTTGCTGCGCAGGATAGTGCTGGCCGAACCGGGCGGCGAGTTGGACCCGTCGCTCGATCCCGCCGCCGGACCCTCGCCGCGCGTGTCGCGATTCGCCGCATCGGCCGAAAGGGTCAAAGCGGGTGACATCGAGGGCGGGCTGTTGCTTTTCTTCGATGCAATCGAGGGCGAAGGCGCGTGGGGGCGGCTGCCCGCCGCGCCCAAGCAGCAGCTACGCGACAACGTCTACACCTTGATCGGGCAGGTCGGCGAAAACCGCCAGCCCTATACCAGGCAGCAGGCGGAATCGATCGGGACGCCGACGCTGTTCGTCGGCGGCGCCGACACCAAGGGGCCGCTGCCCGCGGTGCTGCGCGCGCTGTCGGCGCATGTTCCCGGCGCAAAGACCGCGATGATAGCCGGCGCCGGCCACTGGATGTTCGAGCAGGCGCCGCAGCGGTTTTGCGAAGTCGTCCTGGATTTTCTCGCGGCATAGACGGCTCGAAGGCTCTATCGCCCGCCGATAGCCCGCGAGCAGGGAGTCCTCGACGTCCGGAAGATTGATCACGATGTTCTCCGGCGTACGGCAAGCCAGCCACCACAATTCTTCCGTCGTGCTCATATTGGCCTCGAGATGGGGAAGAAACGGCGGCACGAACATGAAGTCGCCCTCCGACATCTCGACATAGTCCCGGTAGTCCTTGCCGAAATAGATCCGCGCGCGGCCCGATAGCAGGTAGGCGCCGGTTTCGGCCTCGCCGTGATGGTGCGGCAGCGAACGGAACCCGGGCGGATTGGAGGCCTTGCCGAACCATAGCCTGGTTGCGGGCGTGTGCTGCGTTCCGACTCCGGTGATCAGCTTCAAACCGCCGGATTGGGCGGTGTTGCTGTCTTCATGACCCTGCCGGGTGACAACGGGCCGATCATTTGCAGTCATTTCAACTCCTCCGGAGCCGCAACGCGGCCAGGCTATGGGCCATGTGCGGGTTGGTAAAGGCGCCGCCGCGGTGCTAGTGTTTCGGTCAACAAACCTAAGGGCTTCGCCCCAAAAACGCGAGGAGGAACCGGATGAAACTGACCCAGCAACAGATCGACGACTTCAACCGCGAAGGCTGGCTGTTCCTGCCCGAACTGTTCAGCCGCGAGGAAGTGGCGCTGCTGGCGCACGAGGCGGAGGGCATCTACGACACCGACCGCCCGGAGGTATGGCGCGAGAAGAGCGGCGCGCCGCGCACCGCCTTTGCCGCCCATCTCTACAACGAGGCGTTCGGCCTGCTCGGCGCGCATCCGCGCATGATCGATCCGGTGGAGCAGATCTTCGGCGAGAAGGTCTACATGCACCAGTACAAGATCAACGCCAAGTCGGCCTTTACCGGCGACGTCTGGCAATGGCACCAGGATTACGGCACCTGGAAACGCGACGACGGCATGCCGGAGCCGCGGGCGATGAACATCGCGATCTTTCTCGACGAGGTGATGCCGATCAACGGCCCGCTGATGCTGGTGCCGAAGAGCCAGACCGCCGGCGACCTCAAGGCCTCGCACGACCTCGAGACCACCTCCTATCCGCTGTGGACGCTGGACGAGGAGACCGTGACGCGGCTGGTGAAGGAAGGCGGCATCGTCGCGCCGACCGGCAAGGCCGGCGGCATGCTGATGTTCCACGGCAATCTGGTGCACGGCTCGGCCGGCAACATCACGCCCTATCCGCGCAAGATCGTCTACCTGACGCTGAACGCCGTTTCGAACTACATCCGCACCCCGACGCGGCCGGAGTACATCGCGCATCGCGATTTCACGCCGATCCGGACCGTGGACGACGATGCGCTGCTGCGGCTTGCGCGCAGCCAGCGCCAGGCGGCGGAGTAAGTTCTGCGTCACCTCTCCCATCGGCAGAGGCGGATCGCATCGTCAGATGCGATCCGCGTGAGCGGGGCCTCTACGACCTGGATCCCTCGATCCCGGCTCTGCGGAGAGGGAGCGCGCCGCTGCTGCCTCTCGCCCGGAACGATTCAGCATCGGATCGTCCCTCCATGAATCTTCACCACCTGCTCAACGCCCGCCGCGCCGCCGGAAAGCCGGTTCGCGTCGCGCTGATCGGCGCCGGCAAGTTCGGCTCGATGTTCCTGTCGCAGGTGCCGCATACGCCGGGGCTCGAAGTGCCTGTCATCGTCGATCTCGATCCGGAGCGCGCGCGCGAGGCCTGCCGCACCGTCGGCTGGGACGCCGCGCGGATCGCGGCGACGACCTTCACCGCCGACGCCGCCAAGGCGACCTCCGGCGCTATCGAAGTGATCGTGGAGGCCACCGGCAATCCCGCGGTCGGCATCAGGCATGCGCGCGCGGCGAT
>CAVTYA010000031.1:0-30358 GCA_963738765.1 uncultured Alphaproteobacteria bacterium
CAACACCATCATCGACAACCACGGCAACCCGTCGACCGACCCGCGCTTTACCGTCATCGAGCCCTCGGGCGCCATCCTGCCGTTCGGCGAGCACAAGGGCTCGGGGCTGGCTCTGATCTGCGAACTGCTCGGCGGCGCGCTCTCGGGCGGCAAGACCTTGAGCGGCCCGCTGGAGGGTACCCGCAAGGTGATCAACAGCATGTTCTCCATTCTGATCGATCCCGCCAAGATGGGCACCGGCGAGAATTTGGCGCGCGAGATGGAAAGTTTTGTTGCCTGGCACATCGCCTCGCCGCCGGCCGAGGGCGTCGACCATGTGAAGATTGCCGGCGAGCCCGAGCGCGAATGGAAGAAGCAGCGGCTGGCCGAGGGCATCCCGGTCGACCCCGCCACCTGGCAGGAGATCGTCGCGGCCGGCGCCAAGGTCGGCCTGGACAACGCGGCCATCGAGAAGCTGGCGAGCTAGAGCCTCAAGCCAAAGCTGTCATCGCCCGGCTTGACCGGGCGATCAAGTACGCTGCGACGTCTCGACTTAATCGTGGATAGCAGCGGAATACTGGGTCACCCGGTCGAGCCGGGTGACGACACCGACCATGCTACACCTTCGACGCTTCCAGCGCCGCAAAATGTCCGCGCCGCTGCAGCCAGGCCAGCAGGATCAGGCTCGGCACCGCGACCACGACGCAAATCATGAAGAACAGCGGCCACCCGGTCGCTTTCGCCACAAAGCCCGCGCCCGACGACAGATAGGTGCGCCCGACCGCGGCGAGCGCGGTCAGCAGCGCATATTGGGTCGCGGTGTGCAGCGGGTTCTGGCACAGCGCCGACAGGTAGGCGACGAAGATCACGGTGCCGATGGCGCTGGTGAAATTCTCCGCCGTGATCGCGAACGCCAGCGCCCATTGATTGATGCCGACCAGCGCCAGCCACGAGAATGACAAATTGGCCACCGCCTGCAGCACCCCGCCGATCCACAGGCTTGCGGCCAGCGAATAGCGCCGCGCGACAAAGCCGCCGGCAAAGCCGCCGATCAGGGTCGCGGCCAGCCCCACGCCCTTGACGATGGCGGCATAGTCGTTGCGGGAAAAGCCGAGGTCGATCACGAACGGCGCGGTCATGGTGCCGGAGAACGCGTCGGTGAATTTGTACAGCACCACGAAGGCGAGCGCCGCGAGCGCGTCCTTGCGCACCAGGAATTCGGAGAACGCGCCGACCGCGGCGTTGAGCACGCGCGTATACGCCGTCTCGGTGCTGGTCGCGGCCTCCGCGCGCGCCGACTGTTCGGGCTCGGTGGCGGCGAGCGCGGTGAGAGTTCCGATCAGCACCATGGCCGCCATCGTCACATAGCCCCACATCCACGCCGAGGCGCGCGGAAGGCCGGTGCCTTCATAGGCGCTGACCAGGAACAGCGCGCCCGCGGTCGAAACCAGCATGCCGATACGATAGGCCGCGACATAGGACGCCATGCCGGCGGCCTGCTCGCTCTCGGGCAGGCTTTCGACCCGGAACGCGTCGACCACGATGTCCTGGGTCGATGACATTGCGGCTACCAAAAGCGCGCCGAGTGCCACGAACAGCGGCGAACGCGCCGGGTCGGTGAGCGCCAGAAGCAGGATCGATATGATCAGCAGCAGTTGCGAGCACAGCAGCCAGCCGCGCCGGCGGCCAAAGGCTCGCGTGAACCACGGCACATGCAGCGCGTCGGTCAGCGGCGCCCACAGGAATTTCAGCGTGTAGGGCGTGCCGACCAGCGCGAACAGCCCGATGGTGCCGAGATCGACGCCGGATTCGCGCATCCACACCAAGAGCGTCGATCCCGACAGCGCCAGCGGCAGCCCGGAGGAAAATCCGAGCAGCATCACGATCAGCACCCGCCGCTGCAGGTAAACCGCGAGGCTGTCGCGCCAGGAGGCGCGGGGGGCAGTGTCGGGTGTCGCCGCAATCGGTGGCTTGGGCAGGCTGTCGGGGGCACTGGTCATGCCGCAGTGCTAGCAGGATTCGGGCGGCGATGCCTCTCCTCCCGGCCGCGCTAGCCCGCGGCGAAACCCTGTCACAGCCGATATCCTGACGGAGGTTCCTTCCATTGCTTAAAGCAGCTTACCCGCCATGACCCCGCTTGCCTGCCGACTGAAACCGGCCCCGACATCGCCGCCGGCGCCGTTTCCGCACGGTGGGCGTGCAGCGCGACCAATCGCGCCACCTCGGCCGCGTGGGTTGCGATCATGAAATGCGCGGCGCCTTCGATGGTGGCAAGCGTCGCCCGCGTCATGCGCTCGCTCAGAATCTCGTTGACGCGTTGCATGGCAGGGTGACTTTCTCCGCCCCGGATGACCAGCGTCGGGACCTCGACTTGCGCCAGCACCTCCGCTGTCAGCGGATAATCGAACGCGGTTTCCCAATCGAGGATGTTGACCGGCGTCGTCGCCATGGCGTAGGCGCGAACCCGCGGCGGCCACGAGGCAAAGGTGCCGGCGCCGGCGAAAAAGTCGATCAGCGCCTCGATCGCGTCGGCCTTGCCATCCCTGAAGGCGGCGAAGTAGCCGCCCGTCATCTCGCCGAACGCGCGGATGTGCTGCATTTCCCCGCTTCCGTCCAGCATCATCACGGCCGGCGCCTCGATCACGGTAAGGCTTGCGAGCCTGGCCCGGCCGCGCAGCGCCACGGCGAGCGCCACCAGGCCGCCGAAGGAGTGGCCGACCAGATGGACCCGGCCGCCCGCTTTTCGAATGACCGACTCGAGCGTCTCGGCTTCAAGCGATATCGACGAATTGCCCGGTATTCGCCGCTCCGCGGTTCCGCCATAGCCGGGCAGGCTGGTGGTGACGCAGCGAAACCGGTTCTCCCAGGCGGCGATCACCGGTCGCCACGCCGCGCCGGTGCTGCACGATCCCGGCACCAGCACCATCGTCGGCCCAGTGCCTGATTCCTCGTAGTCGATATTGCCGCTGATATCTTCGATCATGACATGGTTCCTTTGGCCGCGGCGGACGCCGCGGGACGCGGCACCGGCGCAATCCGGTGCCGCCGTGAAATTGGAATCGTTTCGATTGATCAATTGGATTTGCGCCAGGGCACCAGCATCGACACACGCTCCCGGTAGCGTCGATATTCGTCGCCGAAGAGATCGATCAGATCGCGCTCCTCGAGCAGGATGCCGACGAAGATGTAGGCCGTTGTGACCGCGGCGAATAACAGGTGCCCGACGGTC
This sequence comes from uncultured Alphaproteobacteria bacterium, assembly GCA_963738765.1. Lineage (GTDB taxonomy): Bacteria > Pseudomonadota > Alphaproteobacteria > Rhizobiales > Xanthobacteraceae > Bradyrhizobium. Next base: position 3,209 of record CAVTYA010000031.1, read on the forward strand.
ATCGTCGGCGCCGCCCAGAACGCGATGATGAAGCCGAGATAGAGCGGGTGCCGCACGAATTGGTAATAGAGCGGCGTACGGAAGCGCGGCGCGGGCATTGAGCGGCCGGCGAGATTGTTGGCGACCTGGTGCAGTCCGAACAGCTCGAAATGGTTGATCAGGAAGGTGCTGGTGAGGGCGATCACGAAGCCCAGCAGCGAAAGGCCGGTTACCGCCATGGCGATCTGCGGATCGTCGATCTCCCACACCACCGTCGGGATCGGGCGCCACTGCCAGAGCAGCAGCGCGAGCGCGAGGCTCGAGAACAGCACATAGGTGCTTCGCTCCACCGACTTCGGGACGAATTGCGTCCACCATTCCTTGAACTGCCGGCGCGCCATGACGCTGTGCTGGACGGCGAATATCGACATCAGAATGAGGTTGACGATGGCCGCTTCCATCGGAGGCCCGGCCGGGCCGCTGTCGAGGGTTTTCGGAACCACCAGGCCGGTTACGAAGCCGATGGCGCAGAGAAACGTGACGAAAAACACGAAATAGGCGACGATTCCGTACAGAAATGCGACTATTCTGGCTATTGGATTGCTCCGGGAGTCCGGGCTGAATATCTGAGATTGGGTCATAATATCCTCCGATCGGACGATCCGGACGACCGTCCTTGAGGCTAGAGGATGAGGCTAGCCTGACCGTAAGACTTTGCCTGACGCTTGATTTGCCCTTGAGGTGAACTTGATTATTCCTTGAGAGCGGCGGCGTGGTCCGGATTTGAGGGTGCCGTGCAATTCTTCTTTGACGATCATGCGCTCGACACCGACCGCCGCGAACTCCACCGCGGTCCGGAGACGATAGCCGTCGAGCCCCAGGTGTTCGATCTCCTGGTATTCCTGGTGGAGAATCGCGATCACGTCGTCAGCAAGGACGACCTCATCGACGCGGTCTGGGGCGGCCGGATCGTATCGGAATCGACGCTGTCCAGCCGCATCAACGCCGCGCGCCGGGCGGTGGGCGATAGCGGCGAAGGCCAGAAACTGATCCGCACCATCCCGCGCAAGGGCCTTCGCTTTGTCGGCGCGGTGCGAACCCAGTCAGGGGGTAACGAGCAGTCCGTCGAGCCGCCGCATGAAAGCCACGAGCCGCCGCGCGCCGCGCTGCCGTTGCCCGACCGGCCGGCCATCGCCGTGCTGCCCTTTGCCAATTTGAGCGGCGATCCGGAGCAGGAGTATTTTTCCGACGGCATCACCGAGGACATCATCACCGCGCTTTCCAAGCTGCGCTGGTTCTTCGTGATCGCGCGCAACTCGTCGTTCATCTACAAGGGCAAGCCGGTCCACATGAAGCGGATCGCCGAGGAACTCGGCGTCGGCTATGTCGTCGAAGGCAGCGTGCGCAAGGTCGGTGACCGCGTGCGCATCACGGTTCAGCTCAGTGACGCCGCCACCGGCAACAATATCTGGGCGGAACGCTACGACCGCGCCCTTGCCGACGTATTCGCGGTGCAGGACGAGATCACCGAGGCGATCGTCGCCGCGATCGAGCCGCAACTCTATGCCGCGGAAACCTTTCGTTCGCGGCGCAAGCCGCCCAACAGCATGGACGCCTGGGATCTGGTGATGCGTGCGCTCTCGCATTTCTGGCGCGTGACGCGTCAGGATTATCTGGTGGCGCAGGCCTTGCTCGAGAAGGCGACCGCGATCGATCCGAACTACGGCCAGGCGCTTGGCGTGCTTGCCACCAGCCAGACCTTCAGCGCCCATATGGGTTGGTCGGATATGGCGGCGGTGGTCCCGCTGGCCGAGCGTGCGGCGCTGGCCGCGATCCGGGCCGACAGCGAAGACCCGTGGGCGCATAACGCGCTGGGTTCCGTTTATTTGTTCAGGCGGCGTTTCGAGGATTCGCTGGCGGAACTGGAGGTCGCGCTTCGGCTCAATCCGAACTTCTCGCTGGCGCAGGGCTATTACGGTCTGGTGTTGTCCTATGCCGGGCGGGGGGAAGAAGGCAGCGTTGCCGCGCGGCGCGCGCTGCGGCTGAGCCCGCGCGATCCGTTCTCGGCAGTTTTTTGTGGCATCGCCGCCTACGCGGAGTTCGTCGGGCATAATTACGATGAGGCCATTCGCCTGTCGCGCGAAAGTATCCGGCAACGCAGCGACTTCAACGGCGCCCATCGGGTGCTCACGGCGGCCGCCGGCATGGCCGGAAAGGCCGATGTCGCCGCGGCAGCGTTGTGCGAGCTTCGCCGCGCGCAACCCAATATTTCGCTCACCTGGCTAGCGGGCCAGATGCCCATCATGCACGAGGCCGATCGGCAGCACTATCTGGAGGGTTTTCGCCGCGCGGGGCTGGATTAGTTCGGGCCGCGTCGGGCGGCGGATGATGTGGACGCGGCTTCAGGTGCGGTAGCGCAGGGGTGTTAGCGGATTCGGCGCAACAAATTATACTGTCATCATCCGGTCAAGCCGGGCGATGACAGCCGGTGTGTCGCTCCTTTCCGGCGTTACTCCCCCGCCTGCAGCTTGCGCGGCAGGGGAAACAGCTCGGAGGTATCCGGCTTGACGAGGCGCGGCACCTCCGTGGTGGGCGGGGGCTCCTTGCTGAAATCGAGTTCCTCGATACGGCCGGCGCGCTTTTCGATCTTGTCGGCGGAGATCAGGATCTGGCGGACGTCCTCGTTGACGTCGGAAAAATGCTTCTGCAGCTTCAGCACGCGATCGCGCAGGCGCGTAAGGTCGTCGCCGAGGTTGAGCACCTCGGTGCGGATCTGGTCGGCGGCATCGCGCATCCGCGCGTCTTTCAGGATCTGCTGCATCACCTGGATCGCCAGCATCAGGAGCGACGGCGACACCAGCACCACGCGGGCGCGGTAGGCCTTCTGGATCACGTCGTCGAAACCGTCGTGGATTTCGGCATAGACCGATTCCGACGGCACGAACATCAGCGCGGTGTCCTGGGTCTCGCCCGCAATCAGGTATTTTTCCGCGATGTCGCTGACATGCTTCATCACGTCATTGCGCAGCCGCTGCGTGGCGATCTTCTTTTCCTCGTCGCTGCGGGCGTCGTGCAGCGCGGTCATCGCCTCCAGCGGGAATTTGGCGTCGATGCAGAGCGGACGCTGGTCCGGCAGGAACACCACGCAGTCCGGCCGTTTTCCCGTCGACAGCGTGAACTGGAATTCGTAGGAACCCTTCGGCATGCCGTCCTGGACGATCGCCTCCATCCGCGCCTGGCCGAACGCGCCGCGCGACTGCTTGTTGGCGAGCACATCGCGCAGCGTGGTGACTTGCGAGGTCAGGTCGGTGAGGTTCTTGTGCGCGTTGTCGATGATGCCGAGCCGCTCGTGCAGCACGCGCAGGGAGTCCATGGTGTTGCGGGTGGTCTGCTCCATCGACTGGCCGACCCGGTGGGTCACCGAATCCAGCCGCTCGCTGACGGCGCGCGCCATCTCGGCCTGGCGGCCGGCCAGCGCCTGGCCCATCGCGTCGACCCTGCCGGTGGCCTCGCTCTGCGCGCGCATCATTTCGGAGAGCCGCTCTTCCAGTTCGTCGGCGCGAATCGCCTGCGCCATCGCCATCTCCGCGCCGCGCCGGCCGGAGCGGGCGATCACGACGGCAATGATCAGGAGCAGCGATAGCGCCAGCGCGCCAAAGCCGATCAGGGCGGCGCCGGTGCGGACCGGCAGGTCGCCGATCATGAAAAGAATCTCGTTCATGGAGCCCTTGTAGCCGATTCGGCCTTGAACGCGAACGAAGAGGGAACATTTATGGTGAATTGCGGGTAAATTTTTATGGTTAACCCTTCGCTAAAATTCGTGGTTAACCGAAGGTAAACACGCCCGCGCTTCGCATTGACCCCGGCAAGTCGGCAGCTTAAATCGCCCGCCAAGCTATCCAGAGACATCATGGCACTCCGAGAAATCATCATCCTGCCGGACAAGCAGCTGCGGCTGGTCTCCAAACCGATCGAAAAGGTCACTTCGGAGATCCGCAAGCTCGCCGACGACATGTTCGAGACCATGTACGACGCGCCCGGAATCGGGCTCGCCGCGATCCAGGTCGCCCAGCCGGTGCGGCTGATCACGATGGATCTCGCCAAGAAGAACGAGGAAGGCGAGACCAATCCGCAGCCGCGGGTCTTCATCAATCCGGAAGTCCTGTCCTCGTCGGAGGAGACGTCGGTCTACGAGGAAGGCTGCCTGTCGATCCCCGAATATTACGAGGAAGTGGAGCGGCCGGCCAAGGTGCGGGTGCGGTTCACCGATCTCGACGGCAAGGTGCACGAGGAAGACGCCGAGGGCCTGTTCGCCACCTGCATCCAGCACGAGATCGACCATCTCAACGGCGTGCTGTTCGTGGATTATCTGTCGAAGCTGAAGCGCGATCGCGTGCTGAAGAAATTCGCCAAGGCCGCGAAGCGGGCGGCGGAGTAGGTACAATCTATCGGTCGTCATGCCCGGCCTTGTGCCGGGCATCCACGTCCTTTCTCGCTGCACCAAGAGCGTGGATGGTCGGGACAAGCCCGGCCATGACGAATAAACTATAGCCGTCGTGGGTAACCTATAATCATGTCCCTCCGCTTGATCTTCATGGGCACGCCTGATTTCGCGGTGCCGACGCTGCTCGAGCTCGTCGCCCATGGCCATGAGATCGCCGCGGTCTATACCCGCGCGGCCAAACCCGCCGGGCGCGGCATGAAGCTGCAGCCCACGCCGGTCGAACAGGAGGCGCGGCGGCTCGGCATTGCCGTGGTGACGCCGAAGACCCTGAAGACGCCGGAGGCGCTGGAGGAATTCCGCAGCCATGAGGCCGATGCCGCCGTGGTGGTCGCCTACGGCATGATCCTGCCGCAGGCCATTCTCGATACCCCCAAACTTGGCTGCTTCAACCTGCATGCCTCGCTGCTGCCGCGCTGGCGCGGGGCGGCGCCGATCAACCGCGCCATTATGGCGGGCGATGCGGAAACCGGGGTGATGGTGATGAAGATGGACGCAGGCCTCGATACCGGCGACGTGGCGATGGCCGAGCGCATCGCCATCGGCGATGCGATGACGGCAAGCGACCTGCACGACGCGCTAGCGCGGCTCGGCGGCGACCTGATGGTGCGCGCGATCGGCGCGCTGGAGCGCGGCAAGCTGCAACTGACCAAACAGAGCGAGCAGGGCGTCAGCTACGCCGCCAAGATCGACAAGGCCGAGGCGCGGATCGACTGGAGCAAGCCCGCGCGAGAAGTGTTGCGCCATATTCACGGGCTGTCGCCGTTTCCGGGAGCATGGTGCGAGATGCCAATCGAGGGCCAGCCGGTGCGTGTAAAAATCCTGCGCTGTGCGCTGGCCGGGGGAAGCGGCGCGGCGGGCGACTTGCTCGACGATCATCTCACCTTCGCCTGCGGCGAAGGCGCCATCCGCATTCTCGAACTGCAGCGCGCCGGCAAGGCGCCGATGAAAGCGGAGGAATTTTTGCGCGGCACGCCGCTGAAGCCGCCGCTGCGGCTAATCTGATGCCCCGCTACAAGCTCATCATCGAATATGACGGCGCGCCGTTCTGCGGCTGGCAGATCCAGGACAACGGCCCATCGGTGCAGGGCGCGCTGGAGGACGCGATTAAAGCGGTCTGCGGCGAGCAGGTCCGCGTTCACGGCGCCGGCCGTACCGATGCCGGCGTGCATGCGCTGGCGCAGGTCGCTCATTGCGACATTGCCAAGCATTTCGTGCCGGGACGATTCCGTGATGGGCTGAACGCGCATCTGCGCCCGCATCCGATCGGCGTGCTCAGTGCCGATATCGTGCCGGATGATTTCGAGGCGCGGTTCTCCGCGAAAAAGCGGCACTATCTCTACCGGATCGCCAATCGCCGCGCCAACCTCGCGCTCGACATCGGCCGCGCCTGGCGCCTGCCGCGGCGGCTCGATACCGACGCGATGCACGAAGCGGCGCAGAAACTGGTCGGCAAGCACGATTTCACGACGTTTCGCGACACCGAGTGCCAGGCCAAATCGCCGGAGCGCACGCTGGATCAGCTCGATGTCGTCAGGGACGGCGATGCCATTCACATCGTCACCTCGGCGCGCTCGTTCCTGCACAGCCAGGTGCGCTCGATGGTAGGCTCGCTGGTCTGGGTCGGCGACGGCCGCTGGAGCCCCGACGATCTTGCCACGGCGTTAGCCGCGCGCAACCGCGCCGCCTGCGGTCCCGTCGCCCCGCCGGAGGGGCTGTATCTGGTGCGGGTGGATTATTGAAATAGGCTGCTGCTGTTTGCTCTTCTCGTCGTACCCCGCGAAGGCGGGGTACCCAGTACGCCGCGGCCCCTGAGATCGAGCCGAGAGGCCTCGGAGTACTGAATCGTCCGCCTTCGCGGACGATGACAGCACTATGCGAAATACCGATCCAGTATTCCCCGATAGATCTTCGTCAGCTTCTCCAGATCCGCGACCGGCGTGCGCTCGTCGATCTGGTGCATGGTCTGGCCGACCAGGCCGAACTCGATCACCGGGCAATAGCTCGCGATGAAGCGCGCGTCCGAAGTGCCGCCGCTGGTGCTCAATTCCGGCTTGCGGCCGGTGACCTCTTCGATCGCAGAGACCGCGAGGTCGGTGAAGGGGCCCGGCTTGGTCACGAACACGTTGGAATTGGACGGCTCCCAGACGATGCGGGCGCGAATGCGGTTGCCTGCGGCCTTCGCCAGCCGCTCTTCGACCAAAGCGCGCAGCGTCTCCTGGGTGTGGAGATCGTTGAAGCGGATGTTGAATTTTGCCCGCGCCTGGCCGGGGATCACGTTGCCGGCCTTGTTGCCGACATCGACCGAGGTGAATTCGAGGTTCGAGGCCTGGAATTGCGCGCTGCCGCGATCGAGCGGCTCGTCGCTGAGCGCCACGATCAGCCGTGAAATATCCGGCACCGGGTTGGCGGCGCGCTGCGGATAGGCGACGTGGCCCTGGATGCCGTCGACGTACAGCATGCCATGCAGGGAGCCGCGGCGGCCGATCTTGATGCAGTCGCCGAGCTCTTCGACATTGGAGGGTTCGCCGAGCACGCAATGGTCGAATTTCTCGCCGCGCGCCGCCGCCCATTGCAACAGTTTTATCGTTCCGTTGACGGAGATGTCCTCCTCGTCGCCGGTGATCAAAAACGAGATCGAGCCCTTTGGCTTGCCGCCGTTGTCGGCGAGATAATCCAGCACCGCGGCGACGCTGCAGGCGATGCCGCCCTTCATGTCGACGGCGCCGCGACCGTAGAGAAACCCGTCCTTGACGTCGCCGGCGAACGCGCCGTGGGTCCAGGCGCTCTCGTCGCCGGGGGGCACCACGTCGGTATGCCCGGCAAAGGTGATGTGCGGGGCGCTGTCGCCGAGGCGGGCATAGAGGTTGTCGACGTCGGCGGTGCCGGGTTCGCCGAAGGTGACGCGATGCACCTCGAAATCGGCGGCCTCCAGGATGGTTTCAAGCACGCCGAGCGCGCCGGCGTCGGCCGGGGTTACCGAGGGGCAGCGGAGCAGATCGCGGGCAATGGAAAGGGCGTCAGTCATGCTCCCGCTTAACATGCTCGCCCGGCGATGGGCCAGCACTGTGCGGAACAAATTCCAGATCGCGAAGCTGGTCCCAGTTCGGGGCCGGGCGCGGGCTGCGAAACAGGAATTGGTTGCTGGTATAGCTTCTGTCCACGACCTGATCTCCGGACGGCGGGTACAGCCCGGCTGTCCGAAATATTGGTCGTATGGATCGGCGATTAGTCCCGCAGCAGTTCGTTGATGCTGGTCTTGGCCCGGGTGCGCTCGTCGACGCGCTTGACGATGACGGCGCAGGCGGTGGAGGGCCCCGGCTGGCCGTTCTTCAGCGGCCGGGCCGGCAACATCCCCGGTACCACCACGGCGTATTCCGGCACCTCGCCGATAAACGTCTCGCCGGTGTCGCGGTCGACGATCTTGGTGGAGGCGCCCAGGAACACGCCCATCGCCAGCACTGCGCCCTTGCGCACGATGACGCCCTCGGCGACTTCCGAGCGCGCGCCGATGAAGCAATCGTCCTCGACGATCACGGGCTCGGCCTGCAGCGGCTCCAGCACGCCGCCGATGCCGACGCCGCCGGAAATGTGCACGCGCTTGCCGATCTGGGCGCAGGAGCCGACGGTCGACCAGGTGTCGATCATCGTCGACTCATCGACATAGGCGCCGAGATTGACGAAGGACGGCATCAGGACGACGTTCTTGGCGATGAAGGCCGAGCGGCGCACGATCGCGCCCGGCACCGCGCGGAAGCCCGCATCGCGAAAACGATTCTCGCCCCAGCCTTCGAATTTCGACGGCACCTTGTCCCACCACGAGGCCTTGCCCGGACCGCCGGCGATCGCGCTCATGTCGTTCAGCCGGAACGACAGCAGCACCGCCTTCTTCAGCCACTGATTGACCTTCCATTTGCCGCTCGCCTCGCGCTCGGCCACGCGCGCCTCGCCCTTGTCGAGCAGATCGAGCGCGGAATCGACGGCGTCGCGGACTTCACCCTTGGTCGCGGTCGAGATTCCATCGCGGGCATCGAACGCGGCGTTGATGGTGGCTTCGAGGGCGGGCAGGGACATCGAGATTTCCTTGGGCGATTTCGTCGGCGAGGAGCTTTGTCGGGATTTGGGGAGGCGGTGTCAAGACACTCCAGATGTCGTCCCGGCGAACGCTGGGACCCATACTCCGTGGCGGCTATTGCCGAGCACATTGCTCGACGGCTTCTGTCAACAACGGATGACCGGGATTATGGGTCCCAGCCTTCGCCGGGACGACGAAACTTACCGCGCCAACCCCTGCAAAAACCCGGTCAGATCGTCGGTGACGTGATCGACATGGGCGGCATCCCGGCCTTCCAGCTCCCAGTCCTCGCGTACCACTTCCCTGGAGCCGTCGGGCACCACCAGCACCGTGGTCATGCCGAGCTGGTGCGGCACCACGAGGTTGCGCGCCAGATCCTCGAACATCGCCGAGGAGTTCGGATTGACGGCGTGATCGGCCAGGAATTTCCGGTAGGTCTGCGGCGCCGGCTTTGGTTCGAGCTCGGCGGCGACGATGTCGAACACCGCCTCGAAATGCTCCCCGATGCCGAGCCGTTCCAGCACCTTGCCGGCATGGTCGGTCGAGCCGTTGGTCAGGATCAGCTTGCGCCCGGGAAGGTTTGCGATGGCCGTTCCCATCGCGGGGTTGGGCTCCAGCGGCGAGTGGTCGATCTCGTGTACGTAAGTGAGAAAGTCGTCGGCGTGCACGCCATGCTCGGTCATCATGCCGCGCATGGTGGTGCCGTAGCGGCGATAATAATCCTTCTGGATCACCCGCGCTTCTTCAGCGGACACCTTGAGCCAGCGACTGACGAATTCGCCGATCCGGGCGTCGACCTGCTGCCACAGATTGACGTGATGCGGATACAGCGTGTTGTCGAGGTCGAACACCCAGGTGTCGATATGGGTGAAGGGGCGAGGATTTTTCATTTTCTCAACATTGTCCCGGCGAAAAATCACGGCAGCGCAAAGCGTAGCGTCTTGCCGCCGCTCGACATGTCGACGGCGGCAAAGCCGGTCACCGCAAGCCCGCGGCTGCCGCAGTCGCCCTGTTCGTTGATCTCGAACTTGCTCTCGCGGGTGCAGAGCTCCTTGGTGCCGCCCCAGTTCAGCGGCTTGTCCTTGATCTTGAGCGTGCGGTTGTCGGCATCGACGGCTTCGGCGAAACTGAAGACCTGCTTCGGTTGCCCGGTGACGTCGGGATGCAGGCATTTGCCGGGATCGACCCGGTACCAGCCGCGGCTTACCACGGTCTTGCCGTCGTCGGTGGCGACCGCAGCCATGACCTTGTGCGGCGTGTCGTTGCACCAGGTCAGCCCGGTGGCGGAAGGCGCCTGCACGGCTGCGACCATCATGGTGAAGAAATTCGGCGCCTGCGCGATGTCGAGCGGCATGCCGCGGCTTTTCAGGAACGCCGCCAGTGCGGCTTGCGTCTTCGGGCCGTCGACACCGTCGATCGGCGCGGCGTCATAGCCCGCGATCACCAGCAGCCGCTGAATCCCGGCGAGCCTCGCCTGCTCGTCGTCATATTCGCTGTCCTCGGCCAGATAGGCCACCAGATTGCCGTCGTCGGCCGTCGTCGGTGTGATCTGGGTAAATGGCGCCGGCGTCTGCCCGCTGCGGCACTGGCGGGCCGCGGCAATGACGAAATTGCCGGGCGCGACGCACAGCGTATCGCTGCCGTTTTGCGGGATCGGCGAGGAACCATAGAGGCCGAGCGCGTGCGCGTTCAGCAAGATGCGGTCGGCGGTCAGCGTGCCCTGCACCGCGACATGACAGGCCGCCGGATCGATGCGGAACCAGCCGCGCGTCGCGGTAGCGGACTTCTCGTCGATGCCGATCGCAACCTCGACGACATAGCTCATGCGGTTGCAGATCTTCAGATCGGCATAGGCCGGCTCCGCCGAGGCGAGAAAACAGATGATGGCGGCGGGCAGCGCGATGAGGATAGAAAAGACGTAGCGCATCATATCCAAACCGTCATGCCCGGGCAAAAAGCGCGAAGCGCCGTCTTCGCGCCTGATGATCCGGGCATCCGCGACTTCCTTACGAACTCGCCGTAAGTAAGACGTGGACGGCCGGGAGCGCAGACGAGTGTCCGTAGTCTGCGCCAGGCAGACTACTTGGCCCGGCCATGACGATGAATGGTCGTATGTGATCACTTGTGGATCAGCGTGCCCGTGCCCTGATTGGTGAACAATTCGAGCAAAACCGCGTGCGGCGTCTTGCCGTCGATGATGACGACGCCCTGCACGCCCTGCTCCAGCGCGTAGATGCAGGTTTCGACCTTCGGGATCATGCCGCCGGAAATGGTGCCGTCGGCAATCAGCTTGCGCGCGTCCTTCACCGACAGTTCCGAAATCAGCTTCTTCGACTTGTCGAGCACGCCGGGAACGTCGGTCAAGCAGCAACAGCCGTTTTGCCTTGAGCGCGCCCGCGACCGCGCCGGCGAAGGTGTCGGCGTTGACATTGAAGGTCTGTCCCGTCTTCGAGGTCGCCAGCGGCGCCAGCACCGGGATCAGTTCATGGCCGATCAGCTGGTTCAACAGCGTCAGGTCGACCTTTTCGGGTTCGCCGACGAAGCCAAGATCGACCACCTTCTCGATATGGGAATCCGGGTCGACCATGGTGCGCGTCGCCTTCGACGCCCTCACCATGTTGCCGTCCTTGCCGCACAGGCCGACCGCCTTGCCGCCGGCCTCGTTGATGTAGCCGACCAGCTGCTTGTTGATCGAACCGGCCAGCACCATTTCGACGATCTCGATGGTCGCAGCATCGGTGATGCGCAGGCCGGCGGCGAATTCCGACTGGATACCGAGCCGCTTCAGCATGGTCGCGATCTGCGGCCCGCCGCCGTGCACCACCACCGGGTTGATGGCGGTCTGTTCCAGAAGAACGATGTCGCGCGCGAACGCCTTGGCGGTTTCCTCGGCGCCCATGGCATGGCCGCCATATTTGATGACGATGGTTTCCTCGTCATACTGCTGCATGTGCGGCAGTGCCTCGGACAGGATGCGGGCCTGATCGAGCGGACTGATGTTCGACACGTCGGTCATGAAGGGGGTCTCGCGGTCAGCGGGGTCGGGCGGTTTCTATCCGATTGCCGGGCCCGGCGCAAAGTGGCGCTTTTCCCGTCTCCCACTAGGGGAGAAGGAAAAATGTCCAGCTTCAATTCCCCGGCGGCCATGCCGCCGCCACCGCGAGTGCGAGCCAGCTCGCGATCAGGAGCGTGCCGCCGGTCGGGGCGGCAAAGGGAAACAGGCTGTGGCCGGCATATTGCCGAAGCGCCAGGTCGGTTGCAAACAAGGCGGCCGCGATGACAAAACCCCACGCGGCCACGGTTCCGATCCGGGCATGGATGACGCCGCGCTCGAGCAACGCCACGGTGGCGAGCACCGCGCAGGCGTGAAACAGCAGCATCGATGAAGCCGGGCCCAGCCGTGACGCATCGGCCTGGTGCGCGGAGGCCGCCGCCAGGATGACGCCGTCGGCGCCCATGATTCCGGAAAGCCCGATCAGGATGCGGTGAGCGCGGGAGGCAGCCATCAACGGCGCTCCCCGAGCAGGCGCACCATCGCGGCGCGCAGTTCCGGCATGCCGGCGCCGCTGCGCGAGGACGTCACCAGCACTTCGGGAAAGGCCGCCGGATGCTTGGCCAGCGCGGCGCCGACATCGGCGATACGTTGTTCCAGCTCGCCTGCCTTCACCTGGTCGGCCTTGGTCAGCACGACCTGGTAGCTGACCGCCGATTTGTCGAGCGTATTCAGCACGTCGAGGTCGACTTCTTTCAGGCCGTGCCGGGCGTCGATCAGCACATAGACCCGCGCCAGGTTGCTGCGGCCCTGCAGGAATTTGTGGATCAGCGCGGTCCACGACGCGACTTTGGCCTTCGGCGCGGAGGCGTAGCCGTAACCGGGCATGTCGACCAGCCGGAAGCCGGCGTCGCCGGGGCCTTCGAAGAAGATCAGCTCCTGGGTGCGGCCCGGCGTATGCGAGGTCCGCGCCAGCGCGTTGCGCCCGGTCAGGGCGTTGATCAGGCTGGATTTGCCGACATTGGAGCGGCCGGCGAAGGCCACCTCGACGCCTGCCATCGGCGGCAGCGTCTCGATCGAGGGCGAGGCCCAGATGAACTGCCAGTCGCCCGCGAACAGTCTTCGCCCGTCCTCGACCAGCTTCGCATCGGATTTGGCGGTCATGCGAAGGTCTTCCATTCTCCGTCATGGCCGGGCTCGTCCCGGCCATCCACGTCTTCCTTCTCGGCAACTCTCTAAGACGTGGATGCCCGGCACGTCAGGCGCGAAGACGGCGCTTCGCGCCTTTTGGCCGGGCACGACGATTTGGAGACTTCAGCGCTCTGCAAGCTCTTGCGAGCTACTCGTCACGTCTTCGATTCGGCCTTCTTGGACCCGAACGTCGCCTTGAGATTATCCAGCAGTTCAACCTTCACGCCGTTGCGGCGCATGATGAAGCTCTGCTGCAGCACCGACAGGGTGTTGTTCCAGGCCCAGTAGATCACCAGACCCGCCGGGAAGCCCGCCAGCATGAAGGTGAAGATCAGCGGCATCCAGGTGAAGATCATCTGCTGGGTCGGATCCGGCGGCGTCGGATTGAGCTTCATCTGGAACCACATCGTGATGCCCATGATGATCGGCCAGACGCCGAGCGCGAGGTAGTGTCCGAACAGCGGCAACTGGGTCGGATCGAAATGCAGGAGGCCGAACAGGGTGAACAGGTTGGTCGGATCCGGCGCCGACAGGTCCTTGACCCAGCCGAAGAACGGCGCGTGTCGCATCTCGATGGTGACGAACAGCACCTTGTAGAGCGAGAAGAACACCGGAATTTGCAAGGCGACGGGAAGACAACCGGCGATCGGGTTGATCTTCTCCTTCTTGTAGATTTCCATCATCTCCTGCTGCTGCTTCACCTTGTCGTCGGGATAGCGCTCCTTCAGCAGCGCCAGCTGCGGCTGCACCGATTTCATCTTCGCCATCGAGGCGTAGGACTTGTTGGCGAGCGGGAAGAACAGCAACTTCACCAGCACCGTCACCAGCAGGATCGAGATGCCGAAATTGCCGACCAGATGGTAGAAGAAGTCGAGCGCCAGGAACATCGGCTTGGTGATGAAGTAGAACCAGCCCCAGTCGATCAACAGATCGAAGTGGTTGAGCGAAAGCTGCTGGTTGTAGCCGCCGAGACCGGCCAGCGGAAAATTGATGCCGACGACCTTGGCTTCCTTGGCGCCGGCGAACAGCCGCGCATTGGCGCTTGCCGAACCGCCGATCGCGATGGTCTGTGGGTCCTGCAGATAGTCGGTCTGGTAGTTGTGCGTCGCGCCGACCTGGTTGGACGAGAATTGCGCCTGCAGCTGCGCGTTGGTGTCGGGCAGCAGCGCCGAGGCCCAGTATTTGTCGGTGATGCCGAGCCAGCCGTCGGTGACCTTGAAGCTGACCGACTTGGCATCGTCGATCTTCTTGTAGCTGTATTCCTGCAGGCCCTGGTCGCCGAGATAGCCGATCAGGCCTTCATGCAGAATGTAATAGCCGGCGACCTGCGGGGTGCCGTGCCGCGAGATCAGCGCGAACGGATACAGCGTGACCGGCGCGCTGCCGACGTTGCTGACGTCGTCCTTGATGGTGAAGAGGTAGCGGTCGTCGATCGAAATGACGCGGCGGAAGGTGAGACCGTCGCCGTTGTCATATTTCAGCGTCACCGGCGTCGAGGCCGTCAGGCTGCCCGAGCCCTCCTGCTGCCAAACGGTGTTCTGGTCGGGTATTTTCACCGTGGAGCCGGCGGCGCCGACCCAGCCGAATTCGGCGTAATAGGGGTTCGCGGTGCCCGAGGGCGAATACAGCACGATCGCCGGCGAAGCGGGGTCGACAGTCTCGCGGAACTGCACCAGCGACAGGTCGTCGATCCGGGCGCCCCTCAGCGAGATGCTGCCGGTCAAGGTGGGGGTGTCGATCTTGACGCGCGGGCCGGCTGCGATCGCGGCGTCGCGGCTGACCACGGCCGTCGTGGCGGCCGGCTGCGCGGGAGCGTTGGCGGTGGGCGCCCCGCCGGCCTGCGGCGTGGCCTGGGGATTCGCCTGGTTCGCCGCCGGGGTCGCGGATTTGGCCAGTTCGGTGGCCTGCTGCGCGGCGCGCTGCTTCTCCATCGCCGGAACGTTGTAGAAATATTGCCAGGCGATCAGCACGAGGCCGGACAGAATGACGGCGAGGATGGTGTTGCGATTATCGGACATCGTTCAAGGTCTCGTCATTCTGTTCGGTTGGCGGCGGTCGCATCACGGGGCTTGGCGGGTCGATGAGGCTTCGCTGCTGGATGCTTCGCTACTGGATTCTTCGCTACTGGATTCTTGGGCTGCCGTTCGAGGCGATGCAGTGCCGAGCGGAGGTCGTCGAGCATGGTCGCGAAGTCACAAGTCAGTGCGGCACGACGGCCGACTAGCACATAATCACTGTGCGGTCGCATTGTTATGACGTCCAGCCGCTTCACCAATTCGCGAAGCCTGCGCCGGATGCGGTTTCGCTCGGTGGCGGTTCCGTGCTTTTTGGTAACGG
The DNA here is from genome assembly GCA_963738765.1 of uncultured Alphaproteobacteria bacterium. GTDB lineage: Bacteria > Pseudomonadota > Alphaproteobacteria > Rhizobiales > Xanthobacteraceae > Bradyrhizobium. Next base: position 18,284 of record CAVTYA010000031.1, read on the forward strand.
TAAAGCCGACCCGGACCGGCCCGTCATCGTCGCGGCGGCGGCCCTGCAGCACGAAGGCAGCGCTGCCCGCCCGCGCGCCATTGGCAACGGCGAGGAAGTCCGCCCGCTGCCTTAGCCGATCCATGATGGGGGTCTCCGGGAAGCCCGGCTCAGGCGCTCAGACGCTTGCGGCCCCGGGCGCGGCGGGCGGCGAGGACCTTGCGGCCGCCGGTCGTCGCGAGGCGGGCACGGAAGCCGTGACGGCGCTTGCGCACCAGTTTGCTGGGTTGATAAGTCCGCTTCACGGGTCGTTCTCCGCTGACCGGGCAATTACGCCTGATAAATGAGGTAAGTCCGCGGATGCTGGCGGGCCCAAAGCGGGCCGTTTCCGGCCCAAAAAGAGCCGCCCCGGTCGAGCCGGGTCATCGCGGACAATTGGCGCGGCTTATACGGGAGCGACCCGTTTTCGTCAATCTGGCCGCTCGGCGCAATTGAGGCGCCGCCGGGGCCATCGAAATCGGCGTGCTCCGCGCGAATATGTCGCATTTTCCGGTGTTTTTGATCGCGAGGATGGCGTCTTTCAGGGGAATTATTAGATGACGGGAACCGGCCGACATTAGCGATCCGTAATTTGACCGCTTGGGGAGCCGGTCGCATCCTCGACCTTGCGAGGAGTTGAAGGCAGCTATTGTGTCAGAGACCGAAGAACAGCCTTCCATCGGAACGCCGCGGCCGAGGCCGCCGCGCAGGCTGGGCTTGTCCGGAAAGCTGCTGCTGCTGACCATTCCCCTGGTGATGATCGCGGGAATGATGATCTATGTGCCCGCGATCGCCAATTTCCGGATCAACCGGCTGAACGACCGGCTGGCGGCGGCCAATACCGCGGCGCTGGTGCTGGATGCCGCGCCGCTCGGGATGGTCCCGGATTCGCTGGCGCGGCAGATCCTCAAGAGCATCGGTGCCCGCGCGGTGGCGATCAAGATGGGGCAGCAGCGCCGGCTGCTGGCCAGCGCCGATCTGCCGGCGGCGATCGACCATGATGTCGACATGCGCGAGATGACAGTGTGGTCGGCGATCGTCGATTCCTTCGAGACCATGCTCGAAACCGGCAACCAGGCGATCCGCGTGGTCGGGCCGGCGCCGGGCGGCGCGCAGTTCATCGAGGTGGTGATCGACGAGGCGCCATTGCGCCAGGCGATGTACCGGTTTTCGGGCAATCTTTTGCTGGTATCGCTCGGCATCGCGGGTCTCACCGCGGGGCTGGTGTATCTCGCCTTGCATTATCTGTTCGTGCGGCCGATGCGGCGGCTGACCGCGAGCCTGGTCGCCTTCCACGAGAATCCGGAGAGTTCGGCGCGCATCATCGTGCCGAGCCAGCGCGGCGACGAGATCGGCGTCGCCGAGCGCGAATTGTCCGACATGCAGCGCGACCTGGTGTCGATGCTGCATCAGAAGAGCCGGCTCGCGGCCCTTGGCCTCGCGGTCTCCAAGATCAACCACGATTTGCGCAACCTGCTGGCATCCTCGCAGCTGTTGTCCGACCAGCTCGCCAGCGTGCCGGATCCGCGGGTGCAGCGCTTCGCGCCGAAACTGATGCGCTCGCTGGAGCGCGCCATCGCGTTCTGCCAGTCGACCCTGTCCTATGGCCGCGCCCAGGAGGCCGCCCCCGACCGCCGCATGATCCTGATCGAGCCCGTGGTGGCCGAGGTGCGCGAATTCAGCAGGATTGGCCACGGATGCCTCGATCACCTGGATCGCCGCGATCGAGCGCGGGCTCTCGATCGATGCCGACCCCGACCAGCTGTTCCGGGTGCTGCTCAACCTCGTGCGCAACGCCGCGCAGGCGCTGGAAAACAATCCCCGCAGCGGCGCCGCGACCCAGATTCGCATCACCGGGCGGCGCGAAGGCACGGTCGCGATCATCGAGGTGTCCGATACCGGCCCCGGCGTGCCGCAAAAGGCCCGCGACCATCTGTTCGAGGCGTTCCAGACCTCAGGGCGTCCCGGCGGCAGCGGGCTCGGGCTTGCGATCGCCGCCGAACTGATCCGCGCCCATGGCGGGGAGATCAATCTCGTCGAAGGCACCATCGGCGCCACCTTCCGGATCGCCGTCCCCGACCGCCCGGTGGAACTCCTGAGCGTGCGCAACGAGCGGGCCAGGGCTTAAGCTCCTGGTAAGCTTTGCGCTTTTCGCAAGCGCGCTGGCGGATCCGCCGGCATAATAGAGGCTCGGTTGCCGTGTTGCAGCGCTTGCCAATCGCTGCCGGAGCCGGTAGCTATGGCGCGCTTTCGCGATCCTTCTGGACATGCCTCGATGACGCATGTGGGCGTTAACGCCCAAGATGCCTAGCGAAACACGCGCCCGTAGCTCAGCTGGATAGAGCACTAGACTACGAATTTAGGGGTCAGGAGTTCGAATCTCTTCGGGCGCGCCAATCTACGCATCAGCACGCCGGGCTATCCCCGAGTTCCCGATCGATGTTGCTCGCCAAGGCAATCCGGCTCCACCCCGGCGGCATCCGGTCTGATCGCGCTCGGCGAGAATGTCCGCGCCGGTCAACCGATCCTGATGATCGAGGCCTCAGGCAAGCAATGGCTTTCGTTCAATGCACGCGAAGATGATCTCGGCGGTCTCACGGTCGGAAAAACGGTGAGCGTGACGCGGAACGGAGCCGGTGATGCGATCAAGGGCGCCGTCACCGAACTGCGGCCGCTCGGGGCGTTCGCGACCTGGCAGGCCGAGCGGGTTATTGGCGATCATGACCGCAATACGCTGCGCTTGCGCCTCGACCCGCAAGGACAGCCGGCAGGCCTCGAGCCTGGAATGACCGTCTGGATCGAGCATTGACAACGAACGCTCTCGCAAGCTCCCGCCGTCGACGCAGCCTGCGCGTTTCAATTCATCTGGGGTGAACCATGCTGGCGGACGGGCGCGGTCTCGCCGTGCAACGGCACGCCAGCCATGCTCTCGAACACGCCGTCCTTTCGAACCAGCGCGTGGAACAGCGCGGCGGCGAGGTGGAGCAGCACCAGCGCGAAGAACGCAAACGCAAGATAGAAATGCGCATTCCAGAGCAGCGTATGCAGGGCGTCGCTCTGCGGGACGATAGCGGGCAGGCGCAGGCCTCCGTACAGCACGACCGGATAGGCGCCGGCCGACAGCATCGCCCAGCCGATCAGGGGCATTCCGATCATCAGGGCATACAGCGCGTAATGCGACAGCACCGCCGCGAGCTTCATCGGCTCCGGCAGATCGACAGGCAGCGAAGGCGCGCCGGTGCGGGCGCGCACGCCAAGTCGGATCAGCGCGAGCACGAGGATACCGATGCCGAGCGTCTTGTGCGTCGCCAGCAGCGGAACGTATTTGGGCATCACGGTCGACACCATGCCGACCCCGATGAAGAGCATCGCCAATATGCAGGCGGCCATCAGCCAGTGCAGGAAGCGCTGCAGAAACGTGAATTGCGTGCCGGGGCTGGTCATGGCTTTTCACCTGCTGCGGCTTGCTGGCGATAGGGATAATCCTTAACTTCCGACGTCCGCAGGTCGTACGACTTCGCGTAAGCCGAGGATCGCGCGGCCGGGAACGGATCGTCGGACACCTCGATGCCATCAGGCAGGATGGTCGGATCGAAATTGATGTCGCGGCACGGGCCGTCGGTTCGGCTTCGATCCGCCGCACCACCAGCGTGCCGACCTCGACGGTGCGGCGTCCCTCCGGCCAGGCCTTGCTCGGATCGGCCGTCGGATCGCCCGGGATTGGCGAGCGTCACGACCATGGTCCAGCGCTGCGGCGCCTTGGCGACGCGATCCGCGATATCCTGTTCGAGATGATTGGGGCCGAGCTTGGCGAGATCGTCGTCGCTGATCGGCACCACGGGCGCCGACGGCAACAGCGACCATCGCACCGCGTGCTCGGCGCCGGCATTGTCGACGAAAATGAAGCTGTTGAGGCCGTTATATTGCTCCTCGGCGTAGCTCGCGGTCCAGGGCGCGCTCTTGGCCCATGCGCCGAACACGGCGAACTCCGGATGCGCGGCGGCGAAATTCTTCTCAGCATCCGGATCCTTGCTGCCGGACATCCGCAGCAATTCGTAAAAGGCTTGCGGCGTCGCCACCGGAAAGAACGGAAGATCGATCATGGCGCTGCGCCATACCTCGCCGTCCGGGGTCGAGATCTGCAGGCCCATGCCGCGCACCCGGACCTTCGCGTCCGGTTCGTTCGGGTCGGGCGTGCCGAGGTTGAAGCGGCCGAGAACCGGATATTCGCGCGCGCGAGAAAACCTGCGCCCGCGACAGCTCCGCGCCGTTGCCGTTGGATTCGAACACGCCGGTGAAGCAGATGCCCTTGGCATGATTGCGCCGGTGGCCGAGCGCCGGACCGCCGGGAGGCGCCAGCGCATCGACGAGTTTCGTCGGCGTCAGGCGGCCGGGAGACAGCCATCCTGCCGTATAGGCGAAGAGACCGGCGCCGGCGGCGACAACGGCGGCAATGAGAACCAGCGATCCGATCGGGGGCTGCGATGATGAAGACGACCTGGGCATGCGACATCCTCGGTGGGGCTCGACCTCGCGCGCTGACGAGCAGTGGTCGGGAGCCGACAGCTCCTGACTTGATCTAGCCTTCCGCCTCCGGGTGTTCTTTCGAATAGAACGCGCGTTTTCTGGGATCGCACGACGCCGACATGGCCGCGAAAATTCTCGTTTTTTCGATCGGCGAACGCTGGCCGGACAGCAGCGGCAACGGCGTACCGGGCCGATCAAAGATCGGCCTGCAGTCGTCCACATAGTGGACGCATATTAAGCAAAATTGGAAATTTATTGGACAGCCGGATAAAACTTGGTCCAATAAACCGGCATGACCGCCGCCCTCCAGCGCCAGCCCGCCTTCATTCCGTCCCCGACCGCCGAATCGGTGCTCGCGGAAAGTGCCGGCGACGCGGCGTTTGCGACCACGCTTGCCAAGGGGCTGGTGGTGCTCGAGGCCTTCGATGCCGATGCGCCCATGCTCGGCAACATGGAGCTGTCGGCGCGCACGGGGATTCCGCGGCCGACGGTGGCGCGGTTGACGCATACGCTCGCGGAGCTCGGTTACCTCCGTTACGACCAGGACCTTGCCAAATACCGCCTCGGCGCCCGCGCGTTGCGCATGGTGCGGCCGCTGCTCGCCAGCATGAAATTCCGGCAGGTCGCGCGGCCGTTGATGCAGGAACTCGCGCAGAGTGTTCGCGGGACCGTGTCGATCGGCCTGCTCGACGGCACCGCGATGATCTACGTCGAGTCCGCGCGATCGGGCGACGTCGGACCGCACACCCCCGACATCGGCCTGCCGATTCCCGTCATCCTCACGGCGATGGGGCGCGCCGCGGCGGCGATCCTGCCCGCGACCGAGTCGGCGCTGCTGGAAGAGCGGATGAAGGCCGACGGCGCGGATTCGTGGTCCGCTTATTCCGACAAGTACCGCGACGGTGTCAGGCAATGCGCGGAGCGGGGATTCTGCACCTGCTTCGGCGAATACATGGCTTCCATTCACGCGGTCGCCGCTCCCCTGTTTCATGCGCGAAGCCTGAAGCAGACCTTTTCGATCAATTGCGGCATTCCCGCCTTTCGCTTGCAGCCCGGGCAGCTCGAAGCCGAGATCGGGCCGCGCATCGCCGCGCTCGCCGCCAGCATCCGCTCGCTCGTCAACGAAGCCGAGCCGGCGATCGAACCTCGTCAGCAACCCAAAAAGAAGACAGCCAAATGATGCGGAAACTGGCCGCGTGGGATCGCTGAGCACGACACCGGCGCGACGGTGACAACAAGAAAAACGGCGCCGGCTTGCAACGAAAAAAGGGAGGAGAAGCCATGGTGGCATCAAACCGATCGGCCGGTGCGCGATCGAACGTCACGCGCCGAGACCATGCTCGGCTCCATCGCCGCCGGTCTCGCGGCAGGCTCCGGCTTCCCCGCTTTCGCGCAGGGCGATTGGCCCACGCGCTATGTCCGGATGATTTCGCCCTACGGGGCCGGCGGGGCCAACGACATCTCGCTGCGCATCCTCGCCGAGTATCTCGGCAATCGTCTCGGCCAGCAGTTCATCGTCGAGAACCGGCCGGGCGCGGGCACCCGCCTCGCCAACGAGTTCGTCGCGCATGCCGCGGCAGACGGATACACCTTCCTCTACGCGGCGGCGCCCTATGCCACCGCCGAAGCCCTGTTCGGGAAACTGACCTACGCGCGCAAGGACCTGCAGCCGGTGGCGATGGCGGTGCTGGCGCCGATCTTCCTGATCGTCAACGCGGAGGCGAGCTTCAAGAACCTGCAGGAGCTGATCGCCTACGGCAAGTCGCGGCCCGACGGGCTGACCTTTGCGTCTCCCGGCGTCGGCTCGCAGCCGCATCTGGCGGCCGAGCTGTTGTTCCGCGACGCCGGCGTCAAGGGCCTCAACATTCCCTTCCGCGGCGATGCCCAGGCCTACACCGAGCTGTTGGCCGGCCGCGTCGATGCCACGTTCACCGCGATCAGCACGGCCTTGCCCTATATCGAGACCGGCAAGCTGCGCGTGCTCGGCGTGGCGTCCGCCGAGCGCAGCGCGATCTATCCGCAGGCCCCGACCTTGCGCGAGCAGGGCTTTGCCAAGGTGGTCGCTTCCGGCTGGTACGGCTTCATGGCGCCGGCCGCCGTGCCGGCCGCGATCACCGACCGGCTGCAGGCGGAAATCGGCCGCGCGCTGGCCGATCCCGAGGTGAAGCAGAAGCTCCTGGTCCAGGGACTGGAAGCCCATGGCGGCACCGCCGCCGAGTTCGGCGCCTTCATCGACGACGAGACGCGCAAATGGGGCGAACTGATCCGCGAGGCCGGCCTCAAGGGCGAATAGCGATTCCGGATCAACATTCACGAGGACAGAACGCAATGAGGCATAATATTTTCAACCTGACAGCGGCGTCCGCGATCGCCGTCGCGCTGTCGGTTTCCTCCGCCGCCGCGCAGAAGAAATACGACGCCGGCGCCACCGACACCGAAATCAAGGTGGGCCAGACGGTGCCGTTCTCAGGACCGGCCTCGGCCTATGCCACGGTCGGCAAGGCGCAGGCCGCCTACATGAAGATGATCAACGACCAGGGCGGCGTGAACGGGCGCAAGATCGACCTGATCCAGTATGACGACGCCTACAGCCCGCCGAAGACGGTGGAGCAGGTGCGCAAGCTGGTCGAGGGCGACGAGGTGCTGCTGACGTTCCAGATCATCGGCACCGCGCCGAACGCCGCCGTGCTGAAATACCTCAACGGCAAGAAGGTGCCGCAGCTGTTCGCCGCCACCGGCGCGTCGAAGTTCACCGACCCGAAGAATTTTCCGTGGACGATGGGCTTCAATCCCTCTTACTTCGTCGAGGGCCGGATCTACGGCCAATACATTCTGAAGGAGCATCCGGACGCCAAAATCGGCGTGCTCTATCAGAACGACGACCTCGGCAAGGATTATCTCAACGGACTGAAGGCCGGCCTCGGCGACAAGGCCGCGAAGATGATCGTGACGGAAGTTTCCTACGAGCTGACCGAGCCGACCATCGATTCCCAGATCCTCAAGATCAAGGACAGCGGCGCGGATCTGTTCTTCAGCGCCACCACGCCGAAGCAGGCCGCCCAGGCGATCAAGAAGATCGCCGAGCTCGGCTGGCACCCCCTGCAGATCGTCGACATCAACGCCAACTCGGTCGGCGCCGTGCTGAAGCCGGCCGGCCTCGAGGCGGCCAAGGGCATCATCAGCGTCGGCTATGTCAAGGATCCCTCGGAGCCGGCGAAGGACGATCCCGGCATGCAGCGCTACCTCGACTTCATGCAGAAATATTATCCCGACGGCGACAAGGCATCGAGCCTCAACGTCTACGGCTACATCACCGCGCAGCTGCTGGTCCAGGTGCTCAAGCAGTGCGGCGACGAGCTGACCCGCGAGAACGTGCTGAAGCAGGCCACCAGCCTGCACAACGTGGAGCTCGATCTGCTGCTGCCGGGAATTTCGGTCTCGACCTCGCCGACCGACTACCGCGTCAACAAGCAGTTGCAGATGGTGAAGTTCGACGGCGAGCACTGGCAGGCCTTCGGGCCGATCGTCACCGATGCGGCGAAGGAGTAGGCGATCGTCGAAGACGATCAGCCGGCTGGCGCGATGGCGGCGCCGCGCTCAGTCCGCGTAACGGTTCGCGATCTCCCTGAACTGCTCGGTGATGGCGGCGAAGGCGTCGACGATATCCGGGTCGAAATGGCTGCCCCTGCCTTCGAGGATGATCGCGATCGCCTCGTCATGCGGCATGGCGTCCTTGTAGACACGGTGGGTGGTCAGCGCGTCGTAGACGTCGGCCACCGCCATCAGGCGGGCTGAGATTGGAATGGCGTTGCCCGCGAGCTGTCTCGGGTAGCCGCTGCCATCCCACTTTTCCTGATGGTTCAGGGCAATTTCCTTTGCGCAGGCGAGAAATTCGACGGTGATGCCGAGTTGTTTTTCGGCATTTTCGATCGCGTCGTGGCCAAGTGTCGTGTGGGTCTTCATGATCTCGAATTCGGCCGCGTCGAGCTTGCCCGGCTTCAGCAGGATGCTGTCGGGAATGCCGACCTTGCCGATGTCGTGAAGGGGCGCGGACTTGAACAGAATGTCCATCTGATGCTCCCCCAGGTAATCGGCAAACGCCGGGTGAGATTGCAGTTGCCGGGCCAGGGTCCTGACATAGTGCTGGGTGCGGCGGATATGATTGCCGGTTTCGTTGTCGCGGGTCTCCACCAGCGACGCCAGAATGACGATTGTCGCATCCTGCATTTCCTGAATCTTGCGGGTGCGTTTTTCGACTTCGATTTCGAGAAGCTCGTTCTGGTTCTTCAGGAAATCCTTGGCCGCCTTCAGGGTCGTCTGGGTCGAGAAGTCCTTGCGCACCAGGAATTCGCGCCACCAGCCGATTCCCGCCGCCAGAATGAACAGGGTTACGACGTGATAGGACCAGTAGCAGAACGTCCCCAGGTCTTTGCCGAGTTCGACCTGCATGGCCGCCTCGAACATCAGGAGAATCATGATTCCCGACGGCAGCGCATATCGGAATTGGACGCCCAGAATGACGAAGCAATAAAACTCCAGAAAAACGAAATTGAGAATTCCGACCCAGGATTTGAGCCCCGTGCCGCCCTGGCTGTCGATCACCAGCAAGACCCAGAACAGGCTGCAGGAGACCGCCACGATGAATCCGGACATGACGGATTGCCAGTGGCGTCTGGCATAGTCCGTAAAGGAATACGCAATCCCGATTCCAAGAAGCGGCAGGCAGAGCTGAATGCGATAGAGATTTGCGGGTTCGCTGTCGAAGGCCAGGTAGTCGACGAGGAAATCGGCAAGGATCAGTATCATCCCGACGGCGAGGCTGGCCTGGGCGTAGCGATAGTAGAAGCCGTGGTAGTATCGGCGAAAATTCTCTTCGTAGTCGACGCCGGCAAAGGAGAGCTTCGGCCGCAAGGGCAAGCTATCGGACTGCGCAACACTGGCCACGTTACCGCTTCCTTCTACGCGCCACGCGATCGGATGACCCGGAACCGGCGTCAATTTGGTGCTGGTCTGGAGAAGATCGGAAAAAGTAAGAAGCGCCGGCCCAGCGCGCGGCTTTTTACTCGGCTCCGAACAGAAATCCGGTGCGCGGGATGCCCACCTTTCCATCGCCAGCTTAAGCCTCGGTGAAATATCGCCCCCGTAGAACTACGGCGTGGGACAGGGAAATTGCCGACGATCCCGGTGCCCGCAATTCGCAATGCTGCAGCGCGCAGCCGTCAAGCCGGCCACGCTTCGGACCCGGCGCGCGTCGGCGCCGGCGGTTTGCGATGACAGTACCGACTGAAGTCCGAAACGTCATTCGGGCAATGGCGGCTTCTGGCGGCGCGAAGCGGACACCCCAAAGATCGGCGGCGTCCGATGCCGGCGTGCCACGAGATCGCAATGATCTCGAGTTCCTGACCCGATGTATCGACCAAATGCCCGGCAGCTTTGCCCATCAGAAGGCGCAACGAGGATCCACGCGACAACCCCCGGGCAAGCCGGTGCGCGCAAGCGGATTGCGGCGGACTCCATTGACGCCGTCGAGCCGGGACACGACATATCCCGGATCGTCGATCCAGGTCCTTGTTCGGGAGCAAGATATGAACGCGCCGCCAAAAATCGATCCGGTTTCCGACAGCGACGTCGTGCACTGGCTGACAAACGACACGCGCGATGAGCGCTTCATTGACAATATTTTCGCTGAGCTGTGTGTCCGGCTCCAGCGGGCGGGCATTCCCGTCAAGCGGGCGACGCTTCACGTCCTGATCCACCATCCGCAATGGCTTGGCGCCAGGATCATGTGGGCCGACGGGATGCGCGAGGCCGAGCTTGCGCGGGTCGACTACGATGTCAGGGGGCGATCCGAATACATCGATAGTCCCGCCAACGAAATTCATGACGGTGCCACCGAGGTGCGCGAGAATCTCGAACGCGATGCCTCGCTGGGCCGCAAGCACGCCGTCTATGACGAGATGCGGGCGAAAGGCCTGACCGACTATGTGGCGTGGCCGCTGTACCATACGCTCGGCAAGCGGCATATCGTGACCTTTGCAACCGACCGGCCCGGAGGTTTCGACGACGCGCATATCGCCGGCCTGTTGAAACTGTTGCCGGTCCTGGCGCTGGTCAGCGAAATCCGGATCAAGAACCGGCTGGCGCGAACGCTGCTCGAAACCTATGTCGGCTCGCATGCCGGCGAGCTCATTCTGGCCGGCGCCACCCGGCGCGGAAGCGGGACGACGGTGCGCGCCGCCATCATGATCTGCGATCTGCGTGATTTCACCCGGATCTCCGACAACTGGCCGCGCGATGACGTCATCGATCTTCTGAACGGCTATTTCGACGCGATGTCGGAGCCGATTGCGCGACATGGCGGGGAAATACTGAAATTCATCGGCGACGGTCTGCTCGCCATTTTTCCGCTCAGCCAGCCGTCGGCCTGCGCAAATCTGCTGCATGCCGTGGCCGAAGCCCGTCAGGCCATGGTTGCCCTGAACGAAAAGAACAGCGAAACCGGCCGTGCGCCGCTGAATTACGGCATCGGCGTCCACGTCGGAGACGTCATGTACGGCAATATCGGGTCGCGCACCCGGCTCGACTTCACCGTCATCGGTCCCGCGGTCAACATGGCTTCGCGTCTCGAAACCCTCACCAAACAATTGGGGAGAACGGTGCTGCTGTCCCGCGCGTTCGCCGACTTCGTCGAAAGCGATTTCGATCTCGAACGCGTCGGCGAATATCCGGTGCGCGGCTTCAACGACCCGATCGAGCTGTTTGCGTATCACGGCTGAATGCCGATCTGTCGCCGGGTGCCCGAGGCCCCCAAGCGGCGCGAAACCGGCCGCCGGCACCCACCGACTCCCACCGAGGGCACTCCGGTCGATTTCTGATTTTCAGAAATTCCGCTTGACGCCGCGGTAGAAACAGGAATAGAGCGATTTGATCCCGTCCCACACAGAGGGGCGTTGCGCAACGTCACGAACGCGGGGCGGGATGCGGTGGACGCTGACAATGCTCAAGACGAGAGCATTGGATGCGGACGGCGAAGTCGTGTGGTCCTGATGCCCCGACGCTGGCATCAAGTTTGCGGAATTATCCGCTTATGACGGTGGCAAGAAAGCCGGTCACCGGGGAGAGCGCGAAGGAAACCGTTAAAACCATTGCGCAGGGAAGGCCGGATTGCCTCCGCTGAACCTGTATGCTCGTGTGCGCTTTGCTACCCTTTTTGCACGCGAGACCGCGGGTGCAGCGCGCACCCGGCTTTCCCTGCGCCCTCTGCTTTTTGGAGGGACAAGGTTTCTTGCATAACCCGGGCGCTTTCGCGCCGCGTGAATGCGGACGCATGTCTTCACGTCCTCGCGAGCCAACGGGTCGCGCGAATGCGCGCCCGATGACAGGCTCCGCGAAGCAATCCGGCTTTTCTTTCCTGCTGCGCCATGGATCGCTTCGCGCCGCTCGCAATGACCATGCCCCGAGTTGAACCGGCCGGCGCCCCGTGCGAGGCTAACCCCCATTCCCACCGAGCCCTGGCATCTCATGACCGTC
>CAVTYA010000032.1:0-115577 GCA_963738765.1 uncultured Alphaproteobacteria bacterium
TGCAACTACCGCAGGGATCGCTATGGAAATCAGGGTTGCCGCCAGGTGATAGTTAATTCCGCTTCCTTGAACGGAAAACAGTTGAACGTTAACCAAAGCTGCGTTGGCGGGCCACGGCGGCTACACACATCAGCGCACCGACGATCGCGGTGCAAAGCGACATCTTACGCATAGAACCCTCCCAAGTTGACTTGATTCTACAGAACTGAATTGAAATATTAAGTTCCGTTAATTCAACACCCCCTGCGGGTTGAAGTCAAGCCGCTGTACTGAAAAAATAAGCCGCTTAAATTGCCATCGCGTTAATGAAACAAATGCGACGGTCCGAATTGCGGTGACGGGCCCATTGCAGGCTTGCTGCGGGCCAAGCGTTCCAATCAGGACTTTCGGCTTGGCCTTCAGCCCCACCTCAACGAAGCGTCGGATCGCCTCGGGCCGGGTGTAAGGCTCTTTCTGGTTATCGATCCAGGCATCCAGCGCCTTCAGGTGAGCCGGCTGCAGGCGAACGCCGATGAGCGTCCCCTTGACGGCCGACCGTTTCCATCGTGGCGTTGTGTTATCACCAGTTGATTTGATCATGGGCTTGTGATAGCACAATAACAAGCCGAGGGGAAGCAGTGAACTTCCGCCCCGGCTCTAACCCGAACCACTGAGGTCACAATGGCTCAAGCTAATTCCCATAGATAGCACGCGTCGCGCTTTTTCCTTTCCCACCGCTGCCGTCGTTGCTGCCGGCGCGACAGCCGCGGCTGTTGCCACGAAGGCTGTTGCCCTGCCCGCCGATGACGGGGCGCTGCTCGAACTGGAGGAGCAGATTTTCAGAGCAGCACGAACTGGCAATGGCCTATGATGATGAGATCTTTAAGGCCATTGATGCCCATAAAGCTGCGCGCGGGGTCATGTATTCTGCTGTAGACGCTGTTCAGGCCGTTGAATTGGAATTGCGTCCGATGCCTATCCACGAGCGCGAAAATGATCCCCGTTTTGGTGGATTCCAAAGACGCATTGTCGCAGGCGTTCGATGCCGAAGTTGACGCGGGCTGGCGTCCTCGGTTACGGAGCGACCCACGACGATTGCAGGTGTCATGGCGCTGCTCGGCGTATGCCAATGCTGCCGACACGGATGGCGAGGGCTGGCCGAGCGATCTATGCTACGACGAGTCCGACAAGAGACGCTCCTGGCATTTCTTTCTGATCGAAAACCTGGCGGAAGTGCTGCCCGGCATGATGGTGCCCGCATGATGGATTGGCCAGCGGAAATTGCCGACGAAATCATCGACCTCGGCAACCTTCTGTTGTATCGTGCTTTCTGGTGACAGCGCAGACTATGCCGGTCCTGGAGTGTATCGCCTAGCCTCGCCAAATCACCGAGCGTGCCGAGAAGCTGCAGGAGCTGCTGAAATGCGCCTGATGCGACTGCTGTGACGATAAGAGCCCGCTCGGTGTCACGCTGGCGGGTTTTTGTCTGCCCCCAAATCCGCCAGGACGACGGAAGCGGGCATTTCCCGGAATCTTCTTGCATACCATTGACCAAGAGTTGCCAATCTCAAGCACGCTGTGCTATTTGTGTTTCGCTCGGTTAAGTCGAAAAAGGGATTACTCCCAGCATCCAGCTGCTGGCCGGTAAAAACCCTAGACTCTGAAGCGAATGGGTCGGATGGCAGCCCCCCGGAGAAGGGGGTCGTCGATGATTTTTCGTTTTTAGAAGTCAGGAGACACCGAAGTGACAAAGACCAACACCCTTCCATCGAACGTAGTGCCGCGCGGATTTAACGTGCGGCAGGCTTCTGCCTATTGGGGCGTGTCTCCTGGCACGTTCAAGAAGCTCTGTGCGCCTTGGCCTGGCGCCAAAGCCAATCCATTTACCCGGTCTTGACCGGCAAATAAGGGACCGTGCTGGAAATAGACCGGGCGATGGATGCCGCGCGTGGCGAGGTCGCGGCCTGATGTCCAGGGGCATTCCACAGAATTTAAGCAGGGCGACATAAACCAAGGCCATTAAGGGCGCGGTGAACGCTGGCTTGTCTGTGAAGCGCATCGAGGTCCAAGGAGGCAAGATCATCGGTGTTCGCCGGCCGCCCCGACGATGGGGGACAGGCGAACGAGTGGGACGAAGTGCAGTGAAGCGTCGGAAAAATCCGAAGTCACGAGTTTCTCGCCGATCAGGGCACCGGTAAGGCCCGCTATTTATCTTCGGGTGCCGGGCCGGAAGCTTGTGCCGCTACCGGGATTGCCGTGGTCGCCGGAGTTTATGGAAGCGCGGGAGAGGGCTCTGAAGGAGGACTGGGTTGCCCCGCAACTCGGCGCCAGCCGGACCAAGCCCGGTACCGTGAATGCCGCCCTTGTGTCGTACTACCAATCGAGCGCCTTCACCGATGGTCTGTCAAAAAGCTCACAGAAGATGCGCCGGGCAATCCTGGAGCAATTCGCGGAGGCGCCGGCGACAAGCGGATAGCGTTGCTCCACAAGAAGGCGATCCAGGCAATACTGAACAAAAAAACCCCGGCCGCCGCTTCGAACTGGCGGAAGGCTCTGCGCGGGTTTTATCGATCATTGTCTGTCCCTCGATCTGATCGGCGTGGATCCGTCGTCGGCGTAAGCTCGTGTCGGTCAAGTCGAATGGTCATCATCCCTGGGAGCACGGATGAGTGTACCCAGTTTGAGGCCCATCATGCGGTCGGCACGCGGGCGCGGCTGGCCTATGAGTTACTCTTACCGGTTGGGCAGTCGCGCTGCGACGCCGTGAGGATGGGCCGCCAGCACGTCCGGAACGGAACACTATCGATGCGAGCGGCAGAAAGCCGGCGTGCCGTTCGACATCCCCGTGTTGCCCTCGCTGCAGGACGCGATTCGCCGCATGCCGCGAGCGACATCTGACGTTCCTGGTGACAGAGCAGGGCAAGTCATTCACGGCGGCGGGGTTCGGCAACTGGTTCGCGGATCGATGTAGACGAGGCGGGTTGCCGTGGCACGCTCACATGGGCTGCGCAAGGCAGCGGCAACGCGTCTCGCCGATCATGGCGCGACAGCGCACGCAGCTTATGGCGTGGTTCGGCTGGAAGACGATCGGCGAGGCCGAACGCTACATCGAGGACGCTAACCGGAAGCAGGCTCGCGGAGAGTGCCGGGCGAAGCTCATTTCCGGAACAGCAATTGGCAAACCGGAAACCCAGTTTGCCAAAACGAACGATAAGTCATTGAAAGGACAGACGGCAAAAAGATGAGTGGCGATCCCAGCAGGATTCGAACCTGCAACCCACGGAGTAGAAATCCGTTACTCTATCCAGTTGAGCTATGGGACCGTCGGGGTCTTCTAGCACTGCCAATATGAAAAATCCGCTCCCGCGCCAAGCCCGTTCCGAACCGATTTGGAGGACCGCGCGACAAAAGCTGGCGGTGGACCGTCAGGTTTCTGTCCGCCCACCATGCCGGCTGCGACGGTAACCCGCTTTCGGCCGGGCCAGGAAAATGCCAAGGACGCGTTCGGCAATGTTACATGCGACTTTTTCGCCCGTTCATTTTCGCGCCTTAAGTCCGTCACCTTTTCGCGCCCATTTGTTGGCCACGCGGCGTTCGTCCGCGGGCCCGAGGAGCTCCGTCATGATTGGTCTGGTTCGCGCCGCAGCATTTTGCGCCACGCTGGCGCTTGGGCTCTCTCTTGGCCTCGCCACCGCGCAGGCAGCGGACAAGGCCTTCAAACGCGACGATCTCGCCGATTCGGCCATCAAGCTGGAAGCCCAGATCAAGAGCGAAGCGGGCCCGGTCGCCAAATCCAACGCGAGCTTGCGCACCGACGCGGACGCCGCCTTCAAGCGGCTCGATTTCCGCACCGGGCTACAAATTCTCGGGCAGATCGCCGCCACCACGCCGGAGGACAGCGCCAACTGGCTGCGGCTGGCCAAAACCATTTTCCAGATCCGCTCCGCCACCACCAGCGAGCAGACTTTTCTGCTGGAGCGGGCCTCGACCGCCGCCTACATCGCCTATCAGCGCGCCGGCAACCCGGCAGAGGAGGCGGATGCGCTGGCGGTGCTCGGCCGGGCGATGTCGGACCGAAAGCTGTGGCGGCCGGCGCTAGATGCGCTACGGCTGTCGCTCGACATGCGCGAAGTCGCCGATGTCCGCGGCCAATACGAGAAGATGCGCGACGAGCACGGTTTTCGGCTGCTGGATTACACCGTCGATTCCGACGGGGCGTCGCCGCGGGCCTGCTTCCAGTTCTCCGAGGATCTGGCGAAACGGGTCGATTTCGCGCCGTTTCTGGCGCTGGCCGGCACCGACAAGCCGGCGCTGTCGGCCGAGGGCAAACAGCTCTGCGTCGACGGCCTGAAGCACGGCGAGCGCTACAACATCAATCTGCGCGCGGGCCTGCCGTCCACGGTCAAGGAGAGCCTGCCGAAATCGGCTGAATTCAACATCTATGTCCGCGACCGCAAGCCGTTCGTGCGCTTCACCGGCCGCGCCTACGTGCTGCCGCGCACCGGCCAGCGCGGCATACCGCTGGTCAGCGTCAATACGCCCGCGGTGAACGTGACCGTGTTCCGGATCGGCGACCGCAATTTGATCAACACCGTGATCGACAGCGATTTCCAGAAGACGCTGAGCCGCTACCAGCTCAACGATCTCGGTGACGAGCGCGGCGTCAAAGTCTGGTCCGGCGAACTCGCGACCGCGACCACGCTGAACCAGGACGTCATTACCGCGTTCCCGGTCGACCAGGCCCTCGGCGACCTGCAACCCGGCGTCTACGTCATGACGGCCGCGCCTAAAAGCCCCGGCAGTGACGATGACGGCACGCTGGCGACGCAATGGTTCATCGTCTCCGACATGGGCCTGACGGCGTTCTCGGGCAATGACGGCATCCATGTCTTCGTCAATTCGCTGGCGTCGACGGATGCGGTCGCCAAGGCCGAGGTAAAGCTGGTCGCGCGCAACAACGAGATTTTGGCGACCCGCAAGACCGATGAATCCGGCCACGTGCTGTTCGAAGCTGGGCTGGCGCGCGGCGAGGGCGGCCTGTCGCCGGCGCTGCTGACCGTGATGAGCGAGAAGGCCGACTACGCCTTCCTCAGCCTGAAAACCAGCGCGTTCGACCTCACCGACCGCGGCGTGGCGGGACGGGCGGTGCCCAGCGGCGCCGACGCCTTCGTCTATGCCGAGCGGGGCGTCTACCGCTCCAACGAGACCGTCTATCTCACCGCCTTGCTGCGCGACGGGCAGGGCAACGCCATGACCGGCGGGCCGCTGACGCTGGTGATCGAGCGGCCCGACGGCGTCGAGTTCCGCCGCGCGGTGCTGGCGGACCAGGGCGCGGGCGGCCACTCCATGGCGGTGCCGCTCAATTCCGCGGTCCCGACCGGGACCTGGCGGGTGCGCGCCTTCACCGACCCGAAGGGATCGTCGGTCGGCGAGACCACCTTCATGGTCGAGGATTACGTCCCCGAGCGGATCGAATTCGATCTCACCGCCAAGGACAAGCTGATCAAAGCTGAAGTTCCTGTAGAACTTAAGGTCGACGGACATTTCCTTTATGGCGCACCGGCTTCCGGGCTGCAGCTCGAGGGCGACATGCTGGTCGCGCCGGCGGCGGCACGGCCCGGTTATCCCGGCTACCAGTTCGGCGTCGCCGACGAGGAGACCGCCAGCAACGAGCGCACGCCGATCGAGAACCTGCCCGAAGCCGACGCCAATGGCGTCGCGACCTTCCCGGTCTCGCTCGCAAAACCGCCGTCCTCGACCCGGCCGCAGGAAGCCCAGATCTTCATCCGCATGACCGAAACCGGCGGCCGCGCCGTCGAGCGCAAGCTGGTGCTGCCGGTGGCGCCGGCGGTGAACCTGATCGGCGTCAAGCCGCTGTTCGGCGACAAGAGCGTCGCCGAAGGCGACAAGGCCGAATTCGACGTGGTGTTCGTCGCGCCCGACGGCAAGCAATTGCCGCGCGATGGCCTGCGCTACGAACTTTTGAAGATGGAATCCCGCTACCAGTGGTACCGCCAGAACTCGTCCTGGGAATATGAGCCGGTCAAATCGACCAGCCGTGTCGCCGACGGTGACCTGACCCTCGCGGCCGACAAGCCGTCGCGCGTGACGCTGTCGCCGCAGCCCGGCCGCTACCGTCTCGACGTCAAATCATCCGATGTGGACGGCCCGATCACCTCGGTGCAGTTCGATGTCGGCTGGTATTCCGACGGCAGCGCCGACACGCCGGACCTGCTGGAGACCTCGATCGACAAGCCGGAATACGCGTCCGGCGACACCATGGTGGTGTCGGTCAACGCCCGCTCGGCCGGAAAACTCACCGTCAACGTGCTCGGCGACCGTCTGCTGACGACGCAGACCACCGACGTCAAGGAAGGCACCCAGCAGGTCAAAATTCCCGTCGGCAAGGACTGGGGCGCCGGCGCCTATGTACTCGCGACGCTGCGCCGGCCGCTCGATGCGGCGGCGCTGCGGATGCCCGGACGGGCGATCGGGCTAAAATGGTTCGGCATCGACAAGAAGACCCGCACGCTTCAGGTCAATCTGTCGCCGCCGGCGCTGGTGCGACCGGGCACGCGCTGAAGATTCCCGGTCAAACTCGGCGGTCTCAATCCCGGCGAGGACGCCAAGATCGTGGTCGCCGCGGTCGATGTCGGCATTCTCAACCTGACCAATTACAAGCCACCGGCGCCGGACGACTATTTTCTCGGCCAGCGCCGCCTGACCTCCGAAATTCGCGACCTCTACGGGCAATTGATCGACGGCATGCAGGGCACCCGCGGCCAGCTCAAGACCGGCGGCGATTCCGGCGGCGCCGAGCTGCAGGGCTCCCCGCCGACGCAAAAGCCGCTGGCGCTGTATTCCGGCATTGTCACGGTCGGGCCCGACGGGTCAGCCGAGATCAGTTTTGACATTCCGGAATTCGCCGGCACCGCGCGGGTGATGGCGGTGGCGTGGAGTTCGACCAAGGTCGGCCGCGCCACCACCGACGTCATCGTGCGCGATCCCGTGGTGCTGACGGCGACCTTGCCGCGCTTCCTGCTCAATGGCGACCACGGCACCATGAGCCTTGACCTCGACAATGTCGAAGGCGCACCCGGCGATTACGCCATCACCGTCAAAACGTCAGGCCCGGTGAAAGTGACCGGCAATCCGACCACGACTGCAAAACTCGCCGCCAGGCAGCGGACCTCGATGGCGCTGGCGCTCGATGCCGGCGGCGCCGGTACCGCCAACCTCGACGTCGATATCGCGGGGCCGAACGGGCTGACGCTGGCGCGGCACTATGCGCTCGACGTCAAGGCGGCAACGCAGATCCTGGCGCGGCGCTCGATCCGGACGCTTGCAAAGGGCGAGAGCCTGACGCTGACCTCGGACATGTTCTCCGATCTGGTCCCGGGCACCGGCAGCGTCTCGCTGTCGGCGAGCTTCTCCACAGCGCTCGACGCCGCGACCATTCTGAAGGCGCTGGATCGCTATCCCTATGGCTGTTCCGAACAGATCACCAGCCGCGCCATGCCGCTGCTCTATGTCAACGATCTCGCAGCCGGCGCTCATCTGGCTATGGATACCGCGGTCGACGAGCGCATCAAGGACGCCATCGACCGGCTGCTGGCGCGGCAGGGTTCGAACGGCTCGTTCGGGCTGTGGTCCGCCGGTGGCGACGACGCCTGGCTCGATGCCTACGTCACGGACTTCCTGACCCGCGCCCGCGAAAAGGGCTTTGCGGTGCCGGACGTGCTGTTCAAGAGCGCGCTCGACCGCATCCGCAATTCCGTGGTCAACGCCAATGAGCCGGAAAAGGACGGCGGCCGCGATCTCGCCTACGGCCTCTATGTGCTCGCCCGCAATGGCGCAGCGCCGATCGGCGATCTGCGCTATCTCGCCGATACCAAGCTTGGCAATCTCGCAACGCCGATCGCAAAATCGCAGCTGGCGGCGGCGCTGGCTTTGGTCGGCGACAAGGCGCGGGCGGAACGGGTCTATGGCGCAGCGCTCGATGCGCTGGCGCCAAAGCCCGTGATCGAGTTCGGCCGGGTCGACTACGGCTCGCGCGCTGCGCGATGCCGCCGCATTGGTTTCGCTTGCCAGCGAAGGCAACGCCCCGCGGGCGACGCTGACGCAGGCGGTGTTGCGGGTCGAAGCGGCGCGCGGGCTGACGCCCTACACCTCGACCCAGGAAAACGCCTGGATGGTGCTGGCCGCGCGGGCGCTGGCCAAGGAGACGCTGACGCTCGATATCGACGGGCAGCCGAGCAAGACCGCGGTCTATCGCAGCTACAAGGCCGAGGCGATGGCGGGCAAGCCGGTCAAGATCACCAACACCGGCGACGCGCCGGTGCAGGCGGTGGTCTCGGTGTCGGGTTCGCCGATGACGCCGGAGCCCGCGGCATCGAACGGCTTCAAGATCGAGCGCAATTACTTTACGCTCGACGGCAAGCCGGCCGATGTCAGCAAGGCGAAGCAGAACGATCGCTTTGCGGTGGTGTTGAAGGTCACCGAGGCCAAGCCGGAATTCGGGCACATCATGGTGTCCGACTATCTGCCGGCCGGGCTCGAGATCGACAACCCGCATCTGGTCTCGTCCGGCGATACCGGCACGCTGGACTGGATCGAGGATGGCGAGGAGCCGGAAAATACCGAGTTCCGCGATGACCGCTTCACCGCGGCGATCGACCGCGCCAGCGATGACAAGGCTGTGTTCACGGTCGCCTATGTCGTACGCGCGGTATCTCCCGGCAAATACGTGCTGCCGCAGGCCTATGTCGAGGATATGTATAACCCCTCGCGTTACGGTCGCTCCGGCACCGGCACAGTCGAGGTGCGTTCGGCGAAATGAGTGGGGAGGCGACCATAGCGCCGGCGCTGAATAATGCGCATCGCTGGCGACGGATCAAGAAGGCGGCGGCCGTATCGGCCGTCGCCGGCCTGATCACTGTCGCTGCCTTCGCCGCCTGGGTTTTCTCACTCGGCCCCTTGCCGCTCGATCAAGCCCGGCAAGTCTCCACCACCATCGTCGACCGCAACGGCAAACTGTTGCGCGCCTACGCTATGGCCGACGGCCGCTGGCGGTTGCCGGTCGACGCCAAAACCGCTGTTGATCCCGGCTATCTGAAACTGCTGTTCGCCTACGAGGACCGGCGCTTCTATTCGCATGGCGGCGTCGATCCGCTGGCGCTCGGCCGCGCCGCGTTCCAACTCGTCACCAGCGGCCACATCGTCTCCGGCGGCTCGACCATCACGATGCAACTGGCGCGGCTGATGGAGCCGCGGCGCGAGCGCTCGGTTTACGCAAAGCTGCGCCAGGTCGTGCGCGCGTTCCAGATCGAGCGGCAATTGAACAAGGACGAGATCCTCGATCTCTATCTGGCGCTGGCGCCGTTCGGCGGCAATCTCGAGGGCGTGCGCGCCGCCTCGATCGCGTATTTCGGCAAGGAGCCGAAGCGGCTGTCGCTGGCGGAATCGGCACTGTTGGTGGCGCTGCCGCAATCGCCGGAGACGCGGCGGCTGGACCGTTATCCCGATCGCGCGCGCGCCGCGCGCGATCGCGTGCTCGACCGCATGGTGGAAGACGAGCATCGTGTCCGCTGACGACGCGGTTCAGGCCCGGGCGGCGCCGGTGCCAAGAATGCGCAAGCAGATGCCGATCCTGGCGCCGCATTCGTCCGACGCTGCTATCGCGATCATGAAGGACACGCCGGTCATCCGGCTGACGCTGGATGCGAGCCTGCAGAAGACGCTGGAAGCGCTGGCGCGCGATCGTGCGATTGCGCAGGGCCCGAACATTTCGGTGGCGATCATCGCCGTCGACAATGAGAGCGGCGACGTGCTGGCCCGCGTCGGCTCGCCGGATTATTTCGACGAACGCCGGGCCGGGCAGGTCGATATGACCCGCGCGGTGCGCTCGCCGGGATCGACGCTTAAGCCGTTCATCTACGGGCTCGCCTTCGAAGACGGTTTTGTGCATCCGGAAAGCCTGATCGACGACCGTCCGATCCGCTTCGGCTCCTACGCGCCGGAAAATTTCGACATGACGTTCCAGGGCACGGTGCCGGTGCGCAAGGCGCTGCAGTTGTCGCTGAACGTGCCGGCGATTGAGCTGCTCGACCGCGTCGGCGCCAGCCGGCTGTCGTCGCGGCTGAAGCAGGCCGGCGGCATTCTGGTGCTGCCGAAGGACGAAGCGCCGGGGCTCGCGATGGGGCTCGGCGGCGTCGGCGTCACCTTGCAGGATCTGGCGCAGCTCTATTCCGGGCTGGCGCGGCTCGGCACCACGCGGCCGCTGCGCGAGGTCATGCTGGCCAAAGACGAGCGCGATCCGTTGCGGCTGATGGATCAGGCCGCGGCCTGGCAGGTCGGCAACGTCCTGATCGGGACGCCACCGCCGGAAAACGGCGTGCACAACAAAATCGCGTTCAAGACCGGCACCAGTTACGGCTATCGCGACGCCTGGTCGGTCGGCTTCGACGGCCGCATCACCATCGGCGTCTGGGTCGGTCGTCCCGACGGCGCGCCGGTGCCGGGACTGGTCGGCCGCACCGCTGCGGCACCAATCCTGTTCGACGCGTTCGCGCGCACCGGTAAAATCCCCGCCGCGTTACCCAAGCCGCCGAAGGGCGTGCTGGTCGCCAGCAACGCCAAATTGCCGCTGCCGCTGCGCCGGTTCCGCGCCGTCGGCGAACTGGTGCGGACCGGCGGTGAGCTGGCGCCGCATATCCAGTTTCCGCTGAACGGCTCGCGGATCGACGTCGATCGCTCGGACAACGGCCGGTTCGCGGCGATGCCGGTCAAGATCGCCGGCGGCGTGCTGCCGCTGACCATGATGGTGAACGGCATCTCCGTCGGCGATATCGACAGCCGCCGCCAGCGCCTGATCGATCCGCCCGGACCGGGCTTTGCGCGATTGACCGTGATCGATGCGACGGGGGCTGCGGATACCGTCGTGATCCGGGTGCAGTGACTGGCTCAGCGGATAAACGACCAGTTCTTGTAAAAGATCGTCTTGAACGAGGACGCGATCAACGCTGCACCTGCGACGGCGGCGTTGAAAGCTGGCTGCAGATGGTTGGGCCGCACGATGTCCATGAACAGGCAGTAGCGCGCCTGGTCGACGTCGTTGACGGAGCGATGGAACAGGGTGTCGTCGAACACGAACAGCGGCTGCTTGTTCCAGTAGTGGGTCTTGTCGTCGACATTGATGAAGACATTCTCGCTGTCGATCGGATCGAGATTGTAGAGCACGCGGAATGTCAGGCGCAGCGGTCCGAAATGCCAGGAGGTTTTTTCGCGGGTGTTGAACACCGACACCGCAATCGTCTTGATGTAGCGATATTCCTGCTCGAAGGCGGGAATCCGCACCGTGATGTCCTGCTGCTTGGCGTACCATTTGAACGTCAGCATGCCGCGCTTCTTGTCGCCGAGCACCTCGGAGACGCGGGCCTTGATCAAATCGCCATTGTCGACGAAGGCCTTCACGCAGGCCTCGATTTCGGCGCGATGCTCCGCCGGCAGATCCTCCAGCCGGTACATGCCGAGGTTGCGCGCCGACAGCATGTCGGCGAACAAATTGACCGGCGACAACAGCCAGGTCGGAATACCATTGCCGAGAAAATACTTCTCGGCCATGTTAGGCGTGACCTTGAAATGGCGGCTGATGTCGAGCGCGCCGCAGGCGATGAAGAACAGCGTCACATAGGGCGCAAAATACAGCGCCGGAACCAGCACGATCAGGGCGATTGCGAAACGCCGTGCGCGCTTGCGGCTGATATAATCGGCGATTGCCATTTTCTTGAGCGCCACGTTGGATTTGCGGGGTCGGGCGGGTGTCACCCTTAACGCTCTCTTAAAACTTCCCCGGCGGGTGGACAAGGTCGGGGAGAGCCCTGATTAGATGGAACTGCGGTGTTGTTTGCAGTGCGGTTTCATCGTATGCGAACAAGATGGTTGAACCCGTCCAAGTCAGGCGTTTTGGAGCAGGCCAACAGTCTGTGAAACCTGCGAATTCCAGCCGCAGGCTGCTCGCCGCGTTCGACTTCGCCACGGCCAATCATCTGCGCGCGATGGTGTTCCTGACGCTGGTCGGGCTGATATTTTTCCTGCCCGGCTTTTTCACGATTCCACCGATCGATCGGGACGAGGCGCGGTTCGCGCAGGCGACCAAGCAGATGGTCGAAACCGGCGATTTCGTCGACATCCGCTTCCAGGACGACGTTCGGTACAAAAAACCCGTCGGCGTCTACTGGCTGCAATCCGCCGCGGTCGAGACCGCCTCGGCGCTCGGCCTGCCGCGGGCGCAACTTCGCATCTGGCTCTACCGCGTTCCCTCCCTGATCGGCGCCATTGGCGCAGTCCTGCTGACCTACTGGACCGCGCTCGCCTTCGTGACGCGGCGCGGGGCGGCATTGGCCGCGCTGATGATCTGCAGTTGCGTCCTGCTCGGCGGCGAGGCGCGGCTGGCGAAGACCGATGCGCTGCTGCTGTTCACCGTCGTCGCCGCGATGGGCGCGATGGCGCGGGTGTATCTGTCCTGGCAGCGCGGCGAGGACCCGGCGCATCCGTCGTGGAGTTCGCCGGCGATCTTCTGGACCGCGCTGGCCGGTGGCATTTTGCTCAAAGGGCCGCTGATCCTGATGTTTGTCGGGCTGACCATCGCGGTACTCGCGATCCTCGACCGCTCGGCGGTCTGGATGTGGCGGATGCGCCCGGTGTGGGGCCTGATGTGGCTGCTGGTTCTGGTGCTGCCGTGGTTCGTCGCGATCTTCTGGCGCGCGGGTGATGCGTTTTTCGCCAATTCGATCGGCGGCGACATGTTGAGCAAGCTCGCCGCGCAGGAATCCCATGGCGCGCCGCCGGGACTCTATCTGGTGCTGTTCTGGGTCACGTTCTGGCCGGGCGCGCCGCTCGCCGGGATGGCGGCGCCCGCGGTGTGGCGGGCGCGGCGCGAGCCCGGCGCGCAATTTCTGCTGGCGTGGCTGATCCCGTCCTGGATCGTTTTTGAAGCCGTGCTGACAAAGCTGCCGCATTACGTGCTGCCGCTCTATCCGGCGATTGCGATCCTGACCGTCGGCGCACTGGAACGCCGCGTGCTGTCGCGCTCCTGGCTGGTGCGCGGCGCGGCCTGGTGGTTCGCGATCCCCGCGATCACGTCCGTCATCATGATCGTCGCCGCCATCAAGCTGACGCATCAGCCCGTGTTTCCGGCGTGGCCGCTGTTCGCCGTGGCGATGATCTTCGGCCTGGTCGCCTGGTGGCTGTTCGAAGAAAGCCGCGCCGAACGTTCGCTGTTGAATGCGGTTCTTGCCGCCGCATTGCTGGCGGCGGGCGTCTATGGCCTGGTGATACCGTCGCTGACGACACTGTTTCCGAGTGCCGAGGTGGCGCGCGCGCTGCGCAACGTGGTCTGCGTCGGGCCGAAAGCCGCCGCGGCGGGCTTTTTGGAGCCGAGCCTGGTCTTCATGACCGGCACCGACACGTTGCTGACCGACGGATCGGGAGCGGCGGATTTTCTCAGCCAGGGCAGTTGCAGATTCGCGCTGGTGGAAGCGCGCACCGAACGCAGTTTTATCCAGCGCGCCGAAGCCATCGGGCTGCGTTACAACGCGCCGACCCGCATCGACGGCTACAACATCTCGCAGGGCAGGGCGGTTTCGATCGCGATCTTCCGCTCCGAGGGCACCGAATAGGATGTCCGCGCTTCCAGCCATCGCCGAGCCCACCAATTATTTTTCGCGCCTTGGCACGCTGACATGGCGGTCGCTTGCCCAGATCGTGCGCGCGCCGTCGCATTCGCGCCGCACGGAAGCCGCGCGCCGGTCAGCGCGTCACGTCGTGCTGCTGGTGGCCATCGTCGGCGTCGCCATCGTTGTGCTGATGTATGGGCTGGATGTGCGCGAAATCAGTTCGATGCCGTCGCGCGGCACGCCTGCGCTTTGGCCGTTTCGGATCCTGACCGATTTCGGCAAGGATGTTTACGTGCTGGGGGCGCTGGGCGCGCTGCTGATCGCGGTCGCGGTCGTTGCACCGGCGTTGCGTGGAATCCAGCGAGCGCTGTTGCTGGGTTTGGGAACGCGTCTGCAGTTCCTGTTTTTTGCGGTGCTGGTGCCGGTTCTCACGGGCGAATTGATCAAATGGGTCGTTGGCCGCGGTCGTCCCTTTGTCGGCGGAAAGGCCAACGCCTTCAACTTTTCGCACTTTGCCGGCACCGAGGCCTATTCCAGCTTTCCCTCCGGGCATGCGACCACGGCCTTTGCGCTGGCCTTCGCCGTTGCCGCGATCTGGCCGCGGGCGCGGATCGCGATGATCGCCTACGCGCTTTTGATCGTGGCAACCCGCCTTGTGCTGTTGGCCCACCACCCCAGCGACGTCGTTGCCGGGGCGCTGGTCGGCATCACCGGCGCGATGGCGGTGCGTTACTGGTTCGCGGCCCGCCGGCTGGGCTTTGCGATCCAACGGGACGGTACCATTGTGGCCCTGACCGGACCCTCGCCAGGGCGTCTCAAAAGGGTTGCCCGGGGCGCTTTCGCCCCATAAGAAGCGGACGCCGTGACCGGCCGGACCAGGCGGTTCCAGCCGGCTTCAAACCCAACCAGCCAAAGCCCGATTCAAGCCGCGAGTGCCGATTTGCCTGCTTCCGACCAAGCCGCCGTGACCGTCTCCATCGTTGTGCCCGTGCGCAACGAGGCGGACAACGTCGCGCCGCTGATCGCGGAAATCGCCAGCGCGCTCGACGGCCGCTGGGCCTATGAGATCATCTACGTCAATGACGGCTCGACGGATGCGACGGCCGAACGGCTTGCTGCGATCATGACGCAGCGCCCAAATCTCAGGCAGCTTCGGCATGCGAATTCGACCGGACAATCGGCGGCGGTGCGCAGCGGCGTTCGCGCCGCGCGCGGCGCCATCGTGGCGACGCTCGATGGCGACGGACAAAACAATCCGGCATTTCTGCCCGACCTGGTTTTGGCGATCGAGAAGGGCGGCGGCCGCGTCGGCCTCGCCGCCGGCCAGCGGGTGGGGCGCAAGGACACCGGCTTCAAGAAAATGCAGTCGCGGATCGCCAACGCCGTACGCAGCTCGATCCTGAGCGACGGCACCCGCGATACCGGTTGCGGGCTGAAGGCCTTTCCGCGCGATGTCTATCTGACCCTGCCTTATTTCGACGGACTGCATCGCTTTCTGCCGGCGCTGGTCCGCCGCGAAGGTTTTGCTATCGCCTATGTCGATGTGATCGATCGCCCGCGCCATTCCGGCGTATCAAATTACGGCTTCTTCGACCGGCTATGGATCGGGATCATGGATCTTGCCGGCGTATGGTGGCTGATCCGCCGCAAGAAGCCGACCCCTGTTGCGACCGAGGTGACGCCTCATGACTGATATCCTCAACTACCTGCACGATGTTTTCATCATCAAGTTCGACGCCTGGGTCGTGCTCGGCTTCATCGCACAGGGCTTCTTTACCGCGCGATTCCTGGTGCAGTGGATCGCCTCCGAACGCGCGCGCAAGAGCGTGGTGCCGGTGGCGTTCTGGTTCTTCTCGATCGGCGGCGGGGTGCTGCTGCTGATCTATGCGCTGTATCGCAGGGATCCGGTCTTCATCGCCGGGCAGGCGTTCGGCCTCGTGGTCTACATTCGCAATCTCTATTTCATCATCGTCAATGGACGTCAGGCGATCGCCGAACCCTAGGCGTTGCGTGCCGCAAACGAGGCCACGGCTTTTCGTACCAGCGCGAGAAACGCGCTTGCAGGCGACGCGATGGCGTCGTCCCGGACAGCCAGATTGAGCTGGCCGTTGGGAATGTGCGGGCCGGACATCGGACGGTAGACGACCTCATCGAGATGCAGCCGCTGCATCGATGACGGCACGATGGAAATACCCATGCCCGCCGCCACCAGGTTCAGGGTCGAGACGATCTGCGGCGCCTCATAGGCGACATCAGGACTGAATCCGCTGGCGATGCAGGCCGCGATCACCGCATCGTAGAGACCGGCGCCGGCGGCGCGGGGATAGCCGATGAACGTCTCATGGGCGAGCGATCGGATGGTGAGCCCGCGACGGCTCTTGCCGTTTGCAAGCGGATGGCCCGCCGGAAGCGCCACGACCATCGGTTCTTCGAAGAGCTGCAAAACCTGGACGCCGGGGGGCTTGCCGATCGCGGTGCGGATGAACGCCACGTCGATGCGGCCGGTTTGCAGACGCTCGATCAGTCCCGGCGTGCTGTTTTGCTCGAACTGGATATTCACCTGCGGATTGGCGCGCCGGAACGATCGGATCGCCCGCGGCGGAAACGGATGAAAGCACGCCGAGGTGGTCAGTCCGATCTGGATGTCGCCATGCTCGCCGCGTGCGACGCGGCTGACCGTATCGACGGCGCGATCGACGCTCGCAAAGATCGATGCTGCTTCCTTGCGCAGGGCGAGGCCAGCCTCGGTCAGCTCGACGCCGCGCGCCTTGCGCCGGAACAGCTGCACGCCGAGCGTCCGTTCGAACAGCTTGATCTGCTGGCTGAGCGGAGCTTGCTGAATGCCGAGGCGCGCCGCGGCCCGCGTGACGTGCAGCTCTTCGGCGACGACAAGAAAGTAGCGGAGCAGGCGCAGGTCCATGGGCATGCCATATCGATGATATATGGATTCTCCTTATGCCATATATTGGATATGCGCTCCAGGGATTGCTATCGTCGCGGCATGAACCACCGTCCCGACGCGCTCGTGCTTGATTTCGTGGAATGGATCGCGGCCAGCCCGCGCCGCTATTCCGAGGTGATGGAGGTGTGGAAGACCAGCTGTCCGCGCCTGACCATCTGGGAAGACGCCATCGACCAGGCGCTGGTGCAGCGCTGCAGGATCGACGGCCAGCTATCGATCGAAGCCACCGACGCCGGCCGCGATCTGTTGGCAACGACGCGGCCGCGACTTCAGTCCGCGCATGTTGGGCAGGATGCACCATACGCTCTATGACAAGGTTTGGCGCGACCATCTGGTCGACGAAGCGCCTGACGGAACGTGCCTGCTCTATGTCGACCGTCATCTCGTCCACGAGGTCGACAGTCCGCAGGCGTTCGCGGGGCTGCGGCGCGCCGGCCTCCCGGTCAGGGCGCCCGAAAAAACGTTGCTGGTCGTCGACCACAATGTCCCGACGTCGGATCGATCAGCGCCCAATCCTGATCCCGAGAGCGCGGCGCAGATCGCCTACATTGCCGACAACGCGGCGTTGTTCGGGCTGGAATATTACGATGAGTTTGACAGGCGCCAGGGCATCTGTCACGTCGTCGGACCCGAGCAGGGTTTTACGCTGCCGGGCACGATGATCGTGTGTGGCGACAGCCACACCACGACCCATGGCGCCTTCGGCGCACTGGCCTACGGCATCGGCACGTCCGACGTCGAGCACGTGCTCGCGACCCAGACGCTGATCCTGCGAAAGTCCGGGAATATGCGCGTGGTGGTCGACGGCAAGCTGCCGCCCGATGTCACCGCCAAGGACATCATCCTCGCCATCATCGGCGAGATCGGCGCGGGCGGCGGCACCGGCCATGCGCTGGAGTTCTCCGGTGAAGCGATCGACGCACTGTCGATGGAAGGCCGCATGACCGTCTGCAACATGTCGGCCGAGGCGGGCGCCCGAACCGGCATTATCGCCCCCGACCAAAAGACGTTCGAGTACCTGAAAGGCCGACCGAAATCCCCCAAGGGCAAGATGTGGGACG
Source organism: uncultured Alphaproteobacteria bacterium (assembly GCA_963738765.1). Taxonomy (GTDB): domain Bacteria; phylum Pseudomonadota; class Alphaproteobacteria; order Rhizobiales; family Xanthobacteraceae; genus Bradyrhizobium. Next base: position 17,679 of record CAVTYA010000032.1, read on the forward strand.
ACGCCATGCGCTACTGGGAAACGCTGCGCTCCGACGTTTCAGCGGAATTCGACCGCGAGATCAGGCTCGATGTCAGCGCGCTGCCGCCGCTCGTCACCTGGGGCACGAATCCGGAGCAGGTCACCGCGATCACCGGCCGCGTCCCCAATCCCGCCGACATCGCGAACGACGGCAAGCGTACGGCGGCGGAGCGTTCGCTGGCCTATATGGGGCTGGCGGGCGGTGAAAAGATCGTCGACATCATGATCGATCGTGTCTTCATCGGCTCCTGCGTTAATGCCCGGATCGAGGATCTGCGCGAAGTCGCGCGCGTGGCCAGCGGCAAGACGGTCAACGCCAACGTTCAGGCGATGATCGTCCCCGGGTCCGGCCTCGTAAAGGCGCAGGCCGAGGCCGAAGGCTTGCACAGGATATTCATCAAGGCCGGCTTCGACTGGCGCGAGCCCGGCTGCTCGATGTGCCTTGCGATAAATCCCGACAAGCTCAAGCCCGGCGAGCGCTGCGCCTCGACCTCGAACCGCAATTTCGAGGGCCGCCAGGGCCATAAGGGCCGAACCCATCTGGTCTCGCCGGCGATGGCGGCCGCGGCTGCGATCGCCGGCCGGTTTGTCGATGTCCGCGAATGGGGCTGAACGATCAGCGCGGCGCCGAGGGGCTGCCAGTCGCTACGCCGCGTTCAACGCCGCAAATCCACGATCGAGGTCGGCCTTCAGATCCTCGACATTCTCGAGCCCGATGTGAAACCGCAGCGTCGGGCCGCCCGGCGCCCATTTGGTGGCCGTGCGATAGAGGTCGCAGTCGAAGGGAATGACGAGGCTTTCAAAGCCGCCCCAGGAAAAGCCCATGCCGAACAGTTTTACGGTATCGAGCATGGCGTCGACCGCCTGCTGTGGTACGGGCTTCAGAACGATGCTGAACAGACCGGATGCGCCGGTGAAATCGCGCTTCCAGAGGGCGTGACCGGGATGGCTTTCGAGGGCAGGGTGCAGCACCCGCATCACCTCCGGCCGCGCCGCGAGCCAGCGCGCCATCTCCAGCCCCGACTTGTGATGCTGCGCCAGCCGCACCGACAGCGTGCGGATGCCGCGAAGCGCGAGGAATACGTCATCCGGTCCGGCGCAGACGCCGAGCAGCCGGATACCTTCAGCGAGCTGCGGCCACGCCTTCGCGTTGGCCGAAATCGTCCCGAACATGATGTCGGAGTGACCGCCGATATATTTGGTGGCGGCCTGCATGCTGATGTCGACGCCCTGGTCGAGCGAGCGATGATAGAGCGGCGTGGCCCAGGTGTTGTCGTCGATAACGAGCGCGCCGCGCGCATGCGCCACGGCGGCGATGGCCGGGATGTCGGGCATCTCAAAGGATTGCGAGCCGGGCGCCTCGACCAATACCGCTTTGGTGTTCGGTTTGAACAGGTTTTCGATGGCCCCGCCGATCAGCGGATCGAAATAAGTCGTCTGGACGCCATAGCGGGCGAGCATGCCGTTGCAGAAATTGCGCGACGGCCGGTAGACGTTGTCACACACCAGCAGATGATCGCCTGACTTGAGCACCGACAGCAGCGTGGTGGTGATCGCGGCGAGGCCCGACGGCGCGAGGCCGACGCCGGCGCATTGCGGGCCCTCCAGCGCCATCAGCACGTCCTGCAGCGCCCGGGTGGTCGGCGTGCCGTGCCGCCCGTACTGGAACTCGCTGCGATGGGCGTGCAGGTCGTCTGCGGTCGGATAGAGAACGGTCGAACCGTGGAAGACCGGCGGATTGACAAAACCCTTCTGGGCCTTGGTGTCGCGGCCCGACGTCACCAGTCTGGTTTCGGGCTTTTGCGGGTTGGACGGTCCGTCGTTCGAAGAGCTCATGCGTTTGCCGTTACCCAAAGACGTTATGCCGCAGCCGCAACGTGTGTCGAAAAAGCCGCCTGGCGGCGGGTCCGGGGCCGGGTTTGTTAATAACAGGACACAGAAGACAGCCGTCAACCCCTTGACCCGGATCGCCAGTCGTTCTGTGATGCGGCGCAACTATCCAGTCGCCGCACGTTGAGGGGCTTGCCGCGACCTCCGATCCACTGCTTGACCGAAGTTGACCGAATCGCACGTCAAACTGCCCGGTCAAATCGGCGTTTTCAGCAAGGGATCATGGGGTTGGCCCAACAACGTCAGGCGATACCGAACCAACGTACCCGGGCGACCCTTGAAAGGCCTCATCCCATGAAACGCGTATCTCTGGCTCTCACCCTTGCCGTTGCCGCCGGTCTTTCGGCCCAAGCCGCCTCGGCGCAAACCCTCAAGACGGTCAAGGACCGGGGCATGCTCTCGTGCGGCGTCAGCCAGGGCCTGCCGGGTTTCTCGTCCCCTGACGACAAGGGCAACTGGACCGGGCTCGACGTCGACGTCTGCCGGGCGCTGGCGGCGGCGATCTTCAATGACCCGACCAAGGTCAAGTTCGTGCCGCTGTCGGCCAAGGACCGCTTCACGGCGCTGCAGTCCGGCGAAATCGACGTGCTGTCGCGCAACACCACCTGGACGCTGTCGCGCGATACCTCGCTCGGCGCCAATTTCACCGGCGTGACCTATTATGACGGCCAGGGCTTTCTGGTGAAGAAGTCGCTGAAGGTGAATTCCGCGCTGGAATTGAACAGCGCCTCGGTCTGCGTGCAGACCGGTACCACCACCGAGCAGAATCTCGCCGACTACTTCAAGGGCAACAACATGAAGTACGAGGTGATCGCGTTCACCTCCGCCGACGAAACCGTCAAGGCCTATGAATCCGGACGTTGCGACGTCTTCACCTCGGACGTGTCGCAGCTGTATGCCGAGCGCTTGAAGCTCGCCAATCCGGCCGACCACGCCGTGCTGCCGGAAGTGATCTCGAAGGAGCCGCTCGGGCCGATGGTCCGCCATGGCGACGATCAGTGGTTCGACATCGTGAAGTGGACGCTGTTTGCGATGCTCGACGCCGAGGAACTCGGCGTCACCCAGAAGAACGTCGATGACATGGCCAAATCCGACAAGCCCGAGCTCAAACGCGCCTTCGGCACCGACGGCAATCTCGGCGAGCAGCTCGGCCTGACCAAGGACTGGGTGTCGCGCATCGTCAAGGCGGTCGGCAATTACGGCGAGGCCTTCGACCGCAATGTCGGCGCCGGCTCGAAGCTCGGGATCGCGCGCGGGCTCAACCAGCTCTGGAACAAGGGCGGTATCCAGTACGCGCCGCCGATCCGCTGATCGCAGCCGGCGCCGCGATGACCATCGAGCCCCGACAACCACCGCCGCAGTTTGTTGCCAAGCTGCAGCGCGCGCTGGGCGGCCGCGCGGGGTGGAGCGGCTTCGTCGTCCAGATCCTGTTCGTCGCGGTGCTGGCCTGGATTGCCTACGAGATCGTCGCCAATGCCCGCGCCAATCTGCAGGCGCAGCACATCACCGCGGGCTTTGGCTTTCTGGCCAATACGGCCGGTTTCGACGTCAGCCAGAACCTGATCCCGTATTCCGGATCGGATACCTACACCCGGGTTTTTCTGGTCGGCCTGCTCAACACGCTGCTGGTCTCGGTGATCGGCATTTTCTTCGCCACCCTGATCGGATTTCTGGTGGCGCTCGGCCGGTTGTCGCCGAACTGGCTGCTGGCGCGGATCTCCGGCGGCTATGTCGAACTGGTGCGCAACCTGCCGCTGCTTGTTCCAGATCCTGTTCTGGTACCTGGCGGTGCTCGCAGCCCTGCCGGGTCCCCGGCAAAGCATCAAGCTTTCGGCCAGCTTCGGCCTCGACGGTCTTCTACAGTTCATGAATCTGCCGGTTCCCGCGCCGATCGCCTTCCTGAGCAATCGCGGCCTGGTGATTCCAAAACCGATCGGCGAACCCGGGTTTGAGCCCTTTGTCGTTGCCGTCGTGCTCGCGATCGTCGCTGCCATCGGGTTATGGCGGTATTCGCGCCGGCAATTGTTCGAAAGCGGCCGGGTGATCAAGGTCTGGCCCTATGCGCTTGGTCTCGTCATCGGCCTGCCGTTGCTGAGCGTGCTGATCTTCGGCGCGCCGGTTTTGTTCGAAGTGCCGGTCCTCAAGGGGTTCAACTTCGCCGGCGGCTCGCGCGTCATTCCGGAATTCGTGGCGCTGACGCTGGCGCTGTCGATCTATACCGCAGCCTTCATCGCCGAGATCGTTCGCGCCGGTATCCTGTCGGTTCACAAGGGCCAGATGGAAGCGGGCTCCTCGCTCGGGCTGCAGCGCGGCTCGGTGCTGCGGCTGATCGTGATCCCGCAGGCGCTGCGCGTGATCCTGCCGCCGCTCACCAACCAGTATCTCAACCTCACCAAGAACTCGTCGCTGGCGGTCGGCGATCGGCTATCCCGACCTGTTCTCGGTATTCGCGGGAACGACGCTGAGCCAGACCGGGCAGGCGATCGAGATCATCGGTATCACCATGGGCGTCTATCTCGGGATCTCGCTCGTCACCAGCGCGATCATGAGCTTCTACGGTTGGCGGCTCGGCCGGAGCCTGGCGCCATGAGCGATATAAGCCGCGACATCACCACGTCCTCTTTCGTCCGCCAAAACCTGGTTCCCGAACGCCCGGCGCCGGTGAAGACCACCGGTTTTGTCGGCTTCCTGCGCACACGACTGTTCAATTCGCCGACCAACATCCTGATCACCATCACGAGCGCGCTGCTGCTCTGGTTCATCGTCGTTCCCGCGCTAAAATTCCTGCTGGTCGATGCGGTCTGGAGCGGCAGCGATCGCAACGCCTGCCTGGCTGAAAACGCCGGACACACGGTCGGCGCCTGCTGGCCGTTCGTGCAGGCAAAATTCAACCAGTTCATCTACGGATTCTATCCCGAGCCGGAACGCTGGCGTGTCAATCTGACCTTCCTTCTTGCCGCGGTGCTGCTGCTGCCGCTGCTGATTCCGCGGCTGCCGGCCAAGGGCCTCAACGCCTGCCTGTTTTTCCTGGCGTTGCCCGTTGTCGCCTTCTTCCTGCTGCATGGCGGCGGACTGCAGGGGTTTGGCGTCAGCTGGACCGCCGGCCTTTTGTCAGGGTTCAACGACAGCATCGGCGAAGGCGGCCGGAAGCTTGCGGCCTCCGGCGGGGCGACGGCCGTGATCGGACCGCTGCTGTGGCTGCTCGGCCAACTGATCGTCCTGATCAGCACCGTCATTTCCTGGTTGATCTCGCCGCTGACATGGCTGCGCGACCAGGTCCAGATGGCCGGCCGGCCGGTCTGGGCTGATTTGGCCGTCACGGCCATGATCGTTTCGCTCGTGCTGTTCCTGCTCGGCGGCGGCTTCCGCAGCGGCTGGCGCGTGCTGATCGTCAGCCTTGCGAGCTTCGCCGGCATCGGGATTGTGATCGCGGTCATGGGCCTCGACCGCGGCGGGCTGCCGATCGTCGATACCCTGCAATGGGGCGGCCTGCTGGTGACGCTGGTGGTGTCGGTGACGGGCATCGTGGCGTCGATGCCGGTCGGCATCGCGCTGGCGCTCGGCCGGCGCTCGACCATCCCGCTTGATCCGGATCTTCTCGATTACCTTCATCGAGTTCTGGCGCGGGGTGCCGCTGATCACGGTGTTGTTCTTTGCGACCTACATGCTGCCGCTGTTCGTGCCGACCGGCTTCACCATCGATGGACTGATGCGCGCCCTGATCGGCATCGCGCTTTTTGCCGGCGCCTATCAGGCCGAGGTGATCCGCGGCGGCCTGCAGGCGATCCCGCGCGGACAGGGCGAGGCGGCGAGCGCGCTCGGCCTGTCCTGGTGGAAGACCACCGCATTGATCGTGATGCCGCAGGCGCTGCGCCATGTCATTCCCGGCCTCGTCAACAGCTTCATCGCGCTGTTCAAGGACACCTCGCTGGTCTCGATCGTGGCGCTGTTCGATCTGCTCGGATCGGTGCAGGACCTCCTTCAGCGATCCGGTCTGGGCGACGCCGACGACCCTGTTCACCGGCTTTGCCTTCGCCGGAATGATCTATTTCACTTTCTGCTTTGGCATGTCGCGTTACTCGCTGTTCGTCGAGAACCGGCTGAACGCACACCGGCGCAACTGAGTACATCACCATGACCGAGACCCCGATCGTCAGCATCAATGGCCTCAACAAGTGGTACGGCGATTTTCACGTGCTGCGCGACATCAACCTCGACGTCGGCAAGGGCGAGCGCATCGTGATCTGCGGCCCCTCGGGCTCGGGCAAATCGACCCTGATCCGCTGCATCAATGCGCTGGAGGAATTCCAGGAGGGCAAGATCGTCGTCGACGGCATCGATCTCGGGCCGAACCTGCGCCGGGTCGACGAAGTCCGGCGCGAGGTCGGCATGGTGTTCCAGAGTTTCAACCTGTTCCCGCATCTGACCGTGCTGGACAACTGCACGCTGGCGCCGATCTGGGTGCGCAATATCCCGAAAAAGGACGCCGAAGCCGCCGCCATGAAATATCTGGAGCGGGTCAAGATTCCGCATCAGGCCAACAAGTATCCGGGCCAGATGTCGGGCGGCCAGCAGCAGCGCGTGGCGATCGCGCGCGCGCTGACCATGAACCCGAAGGTGATGCTGTTCGACGAGCCGACCTCGGCGCTCGACCCTGAAATGGTCAAGGAAGTGCTCGACACCATGGTCGACCTCGCCAAGGAAGGCATGACCATGCTGGTCGTGACCCACGAAATGGGATTTGCGCGGGAAGTCGCCAACCGCATCGTGTTCATGGATGCCGGCCAGATCATCGAGTCGAACACGCCGGCAGAATTTCTTCGCCAATCCGCAGCACGCGCGGACGAAGCTGTTCCTCAGCCAGATTTTGCGGTGAAGCGGCGAATGGTGATTGGCGAATAGCGAATGGGGATTCCGTTCCACTCGCCATTCGCTACTCGCCTCTCACACCTTCTCGAACGGCACCTCGATCTTGCTGCGCTTCTCCAGCCATGCCGGCACCGGCAGGTTCTTCGCGCGCATGAATGCCGGATTGAACAGCTTCGACTGATAGCGGTTGCCGGAATCGCAGAGGATGGTGACGATGGTCTTGCCGGGCCCGAGCTGCTTGGCGAGCCGGATCGCGCCGGCGACGTTGATGCCGGTCGAGCCGCCGAGGCACAGGCCCTCGTGTTCGAGCAGTTCGTAGATCACGGTCACGGCTTCCTCGTCCGAAATCAGGAAGGCGTCGTCGACCTCGGCGGTCGCGATCACAGGCGTGACGCGGCCGAGGCCGATGCCTTCGGTGATCGAGTCGCCCGGCGTCGATTTGGCCTTGCCGTTCTTGAACAATTCATACATCGCAAAACCATGCGGATCGGCGCAGGCGATCACGATGCCCTTGTTCTTTTCCTTCAGCGCCCGGCTGGTGCCGGCGAGCGTGCCGCCGGTGCCGACCGAGCAGATGAATCCGTCGATCTTGCCGCCGGTCTGATGCCAGATTTCCGGACCGGTTGAATCGTAGTGCGCCTTGGCGTTGTCGAGGTTGTTCCACTGATCGGCGAACAACACGCCGTTCGGCTCGCTCTTGCGCAGCGTTCGGCCAGCCGCTTGCCGACATGCTGGTAATTGTTCGGATTGGAATAGGGCAGCGCCGGCACTTCGATCAATTCGGCGCCGCACAGCCGCAGCATGTCCTTCTTTTCCTGGCTCTGGGTTTCCGGGATCAGGATCAGGGTCCGGTAACCGCGTGCGCTCGCGACCACCGCCAGGCCGATGCCGGTGTTGCCGGCGGTCGCCTCGACCACCAGGCCGCCGGGCTTGAGCTCGCCGCGCTTCTCGGCTTCCAGGATCATCCATTTGCCGGCGCGGTCCTTGACCGACTGGCCGGGATTCATGAATTCGGCCTTGCCGAGAATGGTGCAGCCGGTCAGTTCGGAAGCGCGTTTCAGCTTGATCAGCGGCGTGTTGCCGATCGCCTCGACGACGTCTTTATTGAAGGTCATGTCAGGGAATTCTTTGCCAGTCTGTTACCAAATCTGGCGCGACCCTAGTGCTGCAGGCAGCAAAAGTGAAAGGCTTTTGCAGTGCGGCGAAATCTAACCGGATTTTGCGAATACCACCTGTCGCACGTCGATGTTTCCCGACAGGAAGCCGGCCTCGCAATAGGCGAGGTAATATTCCCACAGCCGGCGGAACCGGTCGTCGAAACCTGACGGCATCAGATGCGGCCAGGCCGCGCGGAAATTGCTTCGCCAGATCGCCAGCGTCCTGGCATAATCTTGCCCGAAAATGCGCTCGCGGATGACGGGAACGCCGAACCGCTCGCCCAGCGACTTCAGGATCTGCGGCGAGGGCAGCATGCCGCCCGGGAAAACGTAGCGCTGGATGAAGTCGACGTCGCGCCGATAGGTCTGAAACAGATTGTCCTGAATGGTGATGGCCTGAATGCCGGCAAGGCCGCCGGGCAGCAGGCGGTCGCGCAACTGTGAAAAATAATTCGGCCAGAATTGCTCGCCGACCGCCTCGATCATCTCGATCGAGGCGATCCGGTCATAGCGGTCGCGCTCGTCGCGATAGTCCTGCAGGCGGATCTCGACCTGGTCGGTGAGACCGGCTTTCTGGATACGGGCTTGGGCGAAATCGCGCTGCTCCCGGCTGATGGTCAGTCCGACCACTTTGGCGCCAAAGGTCTTGGCGGCGATACTCGGCAAAGCCGCCCCAGCCGCAGCCGATCTCCAGCAGCTTCTGGCCGGGCTGCAGGTCGATCGCTTCGGCCAGCCGGCGATATTTGTTGGTCTGCGCCGCCGTCAGATCCGCGGTGCCGTCCTCGAACAGCGCCGAGGAATAGGTCATGCTGGGATCGAGCCACGCCGAATAGAAGGCGTTGCCGATGTCGTAATGCGCATAGATGTTGCGCCGCGCCTGCCGGCGGGTGTTGCGGTTGAACCAGTGCCGGATCGTCTGCAGGATGCGCATCAGCGGCTTGCCGACCAGCATCGTCTGCATCCAGTCTTGATTGACGCAGAACAGATAGAGAAACTGCGTCAGATCGGGCGTGTCCCATTCGCCGCGCAGATAGGCCTCGGCAATGCCGATGTCGCCGCTGCGCAGCAGCCGCGACGCAAAGCCGAAATCGTAGACCTTCATGACGGCCGCCGGTCCCGGCCCGTTGCCGCCCAGCCTGACCGTGCGGCCGTCGGGCAAGGTGACGTCGAGTGTGCCGTGCCGCAGCTTCGATCCGAAGCCAAGCGCCAGGCGGACCATGCGGGGCAGCTCGGGCAGCACCGCGTCGACAGTTTCCGATGTGATCGAAATCAGCTCGGGCATGGGCAATCCATCGAACGGAGGCTTACCCGGGCTTGCCATGGTCGATCGACCCGGCTTCACTTCTTGCCGCGGGCAGACAACGCCGGCGAAGTATAATGGTTGCTGTTGCCGATCGCCAAGCCGGTATTGGAGGCGGCGTCGTGACGCGGCACCAGCCGCACGCCCTTGAGCCAGAGCCGCAGCGCTTCCCAATGGATCGCCGCCACGATCTTCAGCGTCACCAGCGGCAGCGCGACCACCGATCGCAGCAACTGCACCGTGTTCAGGACACGGCGGCGGCCATTGAAAGTTGCAGCGAGCAGGGGGCCTTCACGGTCGGTTTCCAGGATGCGCAATTTGACGCTGTCCGCCGGCGGCAGGACGCGAAAATGGTAGCGCATCGCCATCTCGATAAAGGGCGAGACGTAGAACAGCTTCTCCTACTCTGACGCACGCCGGCGTCGCTGAGCTCGCCTTCGTTGCACGGGAAGCACGTAAGCGTGGAGTTCGCCAAAGGTGTTGCGCACCTCGTAGATCAGCAGCGCCAGTTCGCCGTCGGCGCGGTAGCAGAAATAGACCGACAGCGGATTGAAGGTGTAGCCGAGCAGCCGGGGATAGCAGAGCAGCAGCACCCGCCCACCGATGAGCTCGATGCCGCGCTCCGTGGCGCAAGCGTTGCGCATAGTCGCGCAGCGACGATCCGTCGCGCGTCGCCATGGTCGGCCTCGTTGAAGCTGTAGAGTGCCGCCCGGTTGACGCCGAACAGGCGTGATTGCCGGTCCGCGGCCTCGAGCCGGTCGAGATCGATCAACAGGCTCATGACGCGGTAGCTGAAGCGATGGCCGATCGGCTTGAGCCGCGCATGCATGACCTCGCCGACGTAGAGCGCAGCCGCGGCGTCGGCGGGATCGCCCCGAACATTGGTTTGGGCGGCTGGTTCGCGCATCGCTACTCCGCGGCTTCCGCCAGTTCGGGCGGCGCTTCGCGCCATGGCGCCACCGCGCCGAGTGCCTCTGCGACCGCAAGGCCGGACCGCAATCCATCCTCATGGAAGCCGTATCCGGTCCAGGCGCCGCAGAACCAGGTGTGACGCCGGCCCTGGATTTCGCCGAGCCGCTTCTGCGCGGCAAAAGCTGCGGCATTATATTGCGGATGTTCGCACATGTATTTGCCGAAGGTCAGCGCCGGATCGGGTTCGAACGGCGGATTGAGGCTGACGAACAGCGGCTTGTCATCATCGATGCCCTGCAGCGGGTTCATCCAGTAGGTCACCGCGACGTCGTTTTGAGTTGTTCCCTGGCGCTGCCAGCGCAGGAAATTCCACGACGCCCAGGCGCGCTGGCGCTTCGGCATCAATCTGGTGTCGCGGTGCAGATAGACCGAGTTCGGAGAGTAGCCGATCGCGCCGAGGATCGACCGCTCGCGATCGTCGGCATCCGACAGCATCGCCAGTGCCTGATCGCTATGCGCGGCGATCACGACGTGATCGTAGATTTCGCTCTTGCCGTGGCTGTCATGAACGACGACCCCGTGCGAGGTCCGCTCGATCGACGTCACCGCGCAGCCCAGCCTGATGCGGTCGCGGAAGCCTGCGGTCAGTTTCTCGACATAGCGCTGGCTGCCGCCTTTGACCGTGCGCCAGACCGGGCGGTCATATTGCAGCAGGCGATGATTGCTGAAGAAGGCGACAAAGTTCTCGGCCGGGAAATCCAGCATTTCGCGCGCCGGCGCCGACCAGATCGCAGCCCCCATCGGCGCGAGATAGTCCGTCAGCAGGCGCGGCGCAAAATGGCGCGTTTTGAAATATTCGCCGAGCGTGAGCCCGGCCAGTTTGCCGCCTGCGTAATCGGCGACGCTCTGCTGGTTGAAGGTCAGGATGTCGCGGAGCATCCACAGATACGAGGGCGACAGCAGGTTGCGCGGTTGCGCGAACAGGCCTTTTGCCGGTCTCCAGCCAGTTGTTGCCGCCGCCCTTCCATTCGAAGCGGCCGGTGTCCGCGGTCACTGCAAAGCTCATGCAGCTCTCCACGGTCTCGACGCCGAGATGGGCGAACAGCGCGGTCAGGTCGGGATAGTTGAGTTCGTTGTAGACGATGAAGCCGATATCGACGGCAAGCCTGGTGCCGTCGTAGTCGATGGTGACGGTGTGGCTGTGGCCGCCGGGACGCAGTTCGCGGTCGTAGACGGTGACCGGATAATGTTTCGACAGGGTCCAGGCCGCGGCATTGCCGGCAATTCCCGTTCCGATAACCGCGACCCGCATTCGAACGCCCCTCCGTTGTCCCCTCCGAGATACGGAATGCCGGTTCTTGGGGTTTCAAATCGGCCGCAGGCGCGACTTTGGGTGCGAAGGACAGGTTCGGACCTCCGGAACAGGGGAAAACCCCCATGAAATCTTCGTAAGATTTTGCCCTCCGCGGTACCTCGACCCAGTTCCAAGGCCTATGAAATAAGGGGAAGTCAGCTTTTCCGTGCCGGGTTGGCTTGGTTGGCGACCCTTGGCCGGCGGGTGACGGGGCTGTCCGCGCCCTGATCCCACGGGTAGTATGACGCCTCGGTTCCAACGGAAGCATCACCCCCGTGAGCGTGTCGCAGGCCATCCAAACAAGCGATCGTCGCGCGCCGCATCGGGATTTTCCCGGTGGAGAACGGGTGTGACTCAGAACATTCGGGGGACCCCGGTCGACGGATGGCTTGCGCGTTTGCCCGGCGCGAACGGCTTGGTGCGATCGCTTCTGGTGCTCGGCCTTGTCGCCAGTTCGGCGGGCTGCATCCTGACCCAGGACATTCCCGATCCGGCGCTCGACGTTCCCGACGGCTACAAGACGGCCCGGCTGAGGACTGCGACCGACGCACCGCCGCCACTGGACTGGTGGCGCGCTTTTCGCTCGGCGGAACTGACCCAGTTGATGGAGGAGGCCCAGACGGTCAATCTGGATATCGCCGCCGCCACCGCGCGATTCATCCAGGCCGACGCACAGGCGCGGATCGCGGGCGCCGCCCTGTTGCCAAGCTTGTCGGGGAGCGGTTCGGAATCCTATGGCCGCACCTCGGGCTCCAGCGCCAGCGGCCTGACCAATGGCGGCCGCGAGACCGTCAATTATTCGGCCTCGCTGAGCGCCAGTTATCAGCTCGATTTCTGGGGCCAGAACCGCGATGCGGCGCAGGCTGCCGAAGAGACCGCGGTCGCCAACCGCTTCGACCGCGACGTGGTGGCGCTGACGACGCTGACGACGGTCGCCAACGCCTATTTCCAGGTGCTTGCCTCGCAGGACCGGATCCGTACCGCCGAGCGCAATATCGCCAGCGCCACACGGATTCTCGATGCGATCAAGGATCGACTGAAAGCCGGCACCGGGACCGACCTCGACGTCGCGCAGCAGGAGAGCGTGCTCGCCAATCAGCGCGCGTCGGTGCCGCCGCTGCGGCAAACGCTCGATCAGAACATCAACGCGCTGGCCACGCTGGTGTCGCGGCCGCCGGAAGCCGTGCGGGTCGCCGGCGGCTCGCTCAATCAGATCGCCATCGCCGCGGGTCACGCCGGGCCTGCCGTCGGAATTGCTGACGCAGCGGCCCGACATCCGGCGGCAGGAAGCGCAACTGGCCTCTGCCACGGCCAATGTCGGCAGCGCCCGCGCGCAATTTTTCCCGAGCATTCAGTTGACCGGGCAGGGCGGCTATCAAAGCTCGGCGCTGGTGTCGCTGTTCCAGCCGCATGCGGCGTTCTTCAGCCTGGTCGGCAGCGCGACCCAGCCGATCTTCGACGGCGGAAAGATCCTCGGCAATTTCGAATTCAACAAGGCGAAACAGGACGAACTGCTGCAGACCTATCGCAAGACCGTGGTGCAGTCGTTCGCCGACGTCGACAACGCGCTGATGGCGATTCGCCAGACCACCGATCAAGCTGCGGCTGCAAGCGCGATGTGCTGGCGGCCTCGAGGCGCGCCTTTGAATTGTCCGAGCAGCAGTTGCGGGCCGGCACCGCCGACATCGTAACTGTGCTAAACACGCAAGTGACGTTATTCCAGGCGGAAGATGCGCTGTCGCAGGCCCAACTGGCCCGGCTGCTCGCGATCGTCAGCCTTTATCAGGCGCTGGGGGGCGGCTGGGAGCCGAGGATGGAGAAGCCGGTCGATGCTCTTTAAGCCGGAAGAAAACGACGACGCGAAGGCCGCCGAGAAGCGCAAGCCAAGTCTGCTGTCGCGCATTCTCAAGCGCATGGTGTCGCTGACCATTACCGTCGTGATCGTCGGCGGTCTCGGCTATATCGGCTGGCTCGCCTGGCAGCAGAAAAAGCCGGCCGCCAACGGGCCAGGCGCTCGCCCCGATCTTCCGGTGCCGGTGCTGGCAGCGACGCCGCGCATCCAGGACGTTCCGGTTTATCTCGACGGCGTCGGCTCGGTTCGTGCGCTCAACAACGTGATCGTGCGCGCGCAGGTCGACGGCAAATTGATCTCGGTGAATTTCGTCGAGGGCCAGGACGTCAAGAAGGGCGACGTGCTCGGCGAGATCGATCCTGTGATCTACAAGGCGGCCTACGATCAGGCGGTTGCCAAGAAGGCGCAGGATGAAGCGCTGCTCGCCAACCAGCGGATCGATCTGGCGCGCTATCAGCAGCTCGCCGCTTCCAATGCCGGCTCGAAGCAGCAGGCCGATACGCAAAAGGCAGTGGTGGCGCAACAGGAAGCGCTGGTGAATGCCGACCAGGCCGCGATCGACAATGCGACGGCGACGCTGGGCTATACCAAGATCATCGCGCCGCTGTCGGGCCGCGCCGGCCTGCGTCAGGTCGACCAGGGCAACATCATCCACGCCGCCGATACGACCGGTCTCGTCATCATCACCCAGCTGCAGCCGATCGCGGTGTGGTTCAGCCTGCCGCAACAGCAGATCGTGCGGGTGAATGCGGCATCCGCGAAGGGCCCGCTGACGGTCGATGTGTTCGGCAATGACGGGGTAACCGTGATCGATACCGGCAAATTGACCGGCATCGACAACCAGGTCGATCCCACCACCGGCACGCTCAAACTCAAGGCCGAATTCCCCAATGGCAGTTTCCAGCTCTGGCCGGGGCAATTCGTCAATGTCCGCCTCAAGGTCGAGACCTTGCCGAAGGCGATCGTGGTGCCGACGTCGGCGGTGCAGCGTGGCCCGGTCGGAACCTTCAGCTATGTAATCGGCGACGACAATGTCGCCACTGCCAAACCGGTCACGGTGACGCAGCAGAACGAAACCGACGCCGTGATCGCGAGCGGGCTGTCGACTTCCGACCGCGTGGTGACCACCGGCTTTGCCAATCTGTCCGACGGCGCCAAGGTCATCATCGGCAAGAACGACCAGGCTCCTGCCGCCGACCTCGCGCCGAAAAAGAAACGCAGCAGCAGGGACGCCCCGGCGAAAGACGGTCAAGCCAAAGACGGTCAAGGCGAGCGTCGCGGGAAGAAGGGCGAGGCCGATCAAAAGGCACAAAGCGGGGTGGCACCATCGGGGAGCGAGCCGCCGGGCGGCGCAGCGAAGTCGCAGTGACCGAATCATTCGCCGCCTGAAAATCTGACCGTGCAGCCATGAGTACGCAACCATGAGCGTCTCTGAACCGTTCATCCGCCGACCGATCGCGACCTCGCTGTTGGGGATCGCGCTGTTGATCGGCGGTGCGCTCGGCTATTGGGCGCTGCCGGTGTCGGCGCTGCCGCAGGTCGATTTCCCGACCGTGCAGGTGACGACGCAACTCCCGGGCGCCAGTCCCGATGTGATTGCGTCGCTGATCACAGCGCCCCTGGAACGTCAGCTCGGACAGATTCCATCGCTGTCATTGATGCAGTCGACCAGTTCGTTCGGCGTCAGCCAGATTTCGCTGCAGTTCGATCTCAACCGCGACATCGACGGCGCGACCCAGGACGTCCAGGCCGCGATCAATGCGGCGGCCGGCATCCTGCCGAGAACGCTGCCGTACCCGCCGACCTACGCCAAGGTAAATCCGGCGGATGCGCCGGTGCTGACGCTGGCGCTGACGTCGGAAACGATCTCGCTGCGCGCCATGAGCGATATCGCCGATACGCTTCTGGGCCAGCGCCTCAGCCAGATTTCCGGCGTCGGCCGTGTCGCGATCCTGGGCGGACTGAAGCCCGCGGTGCGGGTCCAGGCCGATCTGGCGCGGCTGGCGGCCTACGGGATTGCGATGGAAGACCTTCGCAACGCCATCGCCGGCGCCAATGTCTCGGGCCCGAAAGGCTCGCTCGACGGCGCGCAGCAGGCCTACACCATCGCCGCCAACGACCAGATCGCGGCGGCCGAGGCCTACAAGCCCATCATCATCGCCTATCGCAACGGCAACGCCCGTCACCATCGGCGACGTCGCCATCATCGTCGACGGACTGGAGAACGACCGCACCGGCGGCTGGTACCAGGGCACGCCCGCCGTCATCATCGACATCCAGCGGCAGCCCGGCGCCAATGTCATCGACGTGGTCAGCCAGATCCGCGCCGAAATTCCCAAGGTACAGCGCGCGATCCCGGCCGGCGTCAAGCTAACCGTGGTCTCCGACCGCACCGTCACCATCCGCGCCTCCGTGCACGACGTGCAGTTCACGCTGATCCTCAGCGTGGTACTGGTGACGCTGGTGGTGCTGCTGTTCCTGCGCTCGCTGCGCGCCACGTTGATCGCCGGCGTGGCGCTGCCGCTGTCGCTGATCACGAGCTTCGGCGTGATGTATTTCGCGGGCTTCAGCCTCGACAATCTGTCGCTGATGGCGCTGACGATCGGCACTGGTTTTGTGGTCGACGATGCCATCGTGATGATCGAGAACATCGTGCGCCACATGGAAGACGGCGAAGTCCGTGATGGAGGCCTCGCTGAAGGGCGCCAGCGAAATCGGCTTTACCGTGATATCGCTGACGGTGTCGTTGATCGCGGTGTTCATCCCGCTATTGTTCATGTCCGGGCTGGTCGGACGCATGTTCCGTGAATTCGCGCTGACGCTGACGATTGCGGTCGTGACCTCGGCGATCGTCTCGCTGACGCTGACGCCGATGATGTGCTCGCGGCTGTTGAAGCATGTCGGCGAGGAGATGGCGGTCCCGGGGCTCGCCGCCATCAGCCGCGGCATCGACCGCATGGTCGCGTTCTACCATCGCACGCTGCTCGTGGTGCTCAGGCACCAGCGCGCGACGCTGCTGGTGACGTTCGCGACCATTGCCGCGACCCTGCTGATGTATGTCGATCGCGCCGAAGGGTTTCCTGCCGCTGCAGGATACGGCGTCGATCACGGCGGTGACCGAAGCCGGTCCGGACGTTTCCTTCGCCGAGATGCAAAGCCGGCAGACGGCCGCCGCGACCGCCATCCAGGCCGATCCCGATGTCATCGGCGTGGTCTCCGTGATTGGCGCGGGCTCGGTCAATCCGACCACCAATGTCGGCCGCCTGGTCATGACGCTGAAACCGCGTGACGAGCGGCGCGACGATGTCTCGGCCGTGATCGCGCGGCTGAAGCACGCACGGCGTCGATCCCCGGCATGACGCATCTATTTCCAGCCGGTGCAGGACGTGCAGATCTCGACCCAGTCCAGCCGATCGCAATACCAGTATACGCTGACCGGTACCGATGCCGCCGGAGTGACGCTGTGGTCCAACAAGCTGGTCGCCGAAATGCGCCGCGATCCGCTGTTCCGCGACGTCTCGTCGGAGGCGCCAGGAGGGTGGCTTGCGCGCCGCCCTCGACATCAACCGCGCAGCGCGCCGGCCAACTCGGCGTCAGCCTCCAGGGCGTCACCGATACGCTGAACGACGCCTTCGCGCAGCGGCAGATTTCGACCATCTACGGCCAGGCCAACCAGTACCGCGTGGTGCTGGAGGCGCTGCCGATGTACCAGCGCGATCCGTCCATGCTCTCGAAGCTCTATCTGCCCGGTGCCGCCGGCGCCCAGGTGCCGCTGTCGGCGGTGGCGACCTTGACGCGAACCACAGCGCCGTTGGCGATTTCGCATCAGGCGCAGTTTCCGGCGGTCTCGCTCAGCTTCAATCTCGCGCCCGGCGAGTCGCTCGGCGATGCGGTCGAAGCCGTCAAGTCGATCGAAACCCGGATCGGCATGCCCGGCAGCATCGTCGGTGTCTTTGCCGGCGACGCGGCCGAGTTCTCGAAATCGCTGGCCGGGACAGCCCTGGCTGATCCTGGCGGCGATCGTCACCATCTACATCGTGCTCGGCGTGCTCTATGAGAGCTACATTCACCCGATCACCATTCTCTCGACGCTGCCATCGGCCGGCGTCGGCGCCATTCTCGCGCTGATGCTGTTCGGTCAGGATCTGTCCGTGATCGGCCTGATCGGCATCATTCTCCTGATGGGCATCGTCAAGAAGAACGCGATCATGATGATCGACTTCGCGCTCGAGGCCGAACGGCACCAGGGCATGTCGGCGAACGAGGCGATCGTGCAGGCCTGCCTGCTGCGCTTCCGCCCGATCATGATGACGACGCTGGCCGCCTTGTTCGGCGCGTTGCCGCTCGCGGTCGAGAGCGGCACCGGCGCCGAGCTGCGTTTCCCGCTCGGCATCTCCATCATCGGCGGCCTGCTGCTGAGCCAGTTGCTGACGCTCTACACGACGCCGGTGATCTATCTCGCGCTCGACCGGCTCAACCGCCGGATCGAGAAGGCGGTGCCGGAGCCGGGACCCCAGGGCCGCCGGTGGCGGGAGCGACCGAGGGGATGCAGTAATGGCCTCGATCTCGGAGCCCTTCATTCGCCGGCCGGTCGGCACCACGCTGCTGGCGATCGGGCTGTTTCTGGTCGGCGGGGTCGCTTACGAGTTTCTGCCGGTGGCGTCGGTGCCCAATGTCGACTTCCCATCGATCCGGGTCTTCGCGACGCGCCCGGGCGCCGACCCATCGGTGATGGCGGCGACGGTGGCCGCGCCGCTGGAGCGGCGGCTCGGCGAGATCGCGGGGATCGACCAGATCACCTCGACGAGTTCGCTCGGCAACACCAACATCCAGCTGCAGTTCTCCATCGGCCGCAACATCGACCGCGCCGCGCGCGACGTGCAGGCCGCGATCAACGCCTCGCTGGCCGATCTGCCGAGCGACCTGCCGGCATTGCCGAAATTCCGCAAGGCCAATACCGCCGCGGCGCCGGTATTCGTGCTGGCGCTGA
Source organism: uncultured Alphaproteobacteria bacterium (assembly GCA_963738765.1). GTDB lineage: Bacteria > Pseudomonadota > Alphaproteobacteria > Rhizobiales > Xanthobacteraceae > Bradyrhizobium. Next base: position 36,023 of record CAVTYA010000032.1, read on the forward strand.
CATCGAAGACGATCCTGTCGAGCGCGATCTACGACGTCGCCGACACCGTGCTCGCGCAGCGCATCTCGCAAGTGCCAGGCGTGGGCGAGGTCACCGTCAGCGGCGCCGACCAGCCGGCGGTCCGCATTGCGCTCAATCCGGTGGCGCTATCGAACGCCGGGATCGCCACCGACGACGTCAGGCTCGCGATCATCAACGCCAATCCGCTCGGTCCGGTCGGCATCTTCAATGGCGGCCGCCAGAGCGAGACATTGTCGATCAACCAGCAGATGCGCACCGCCGCGGAATTCCGCGACATCGTGATCAAGAGTTCGAACGGCAATTTCGTCCGGCTCTCCGACGTCGCCGAGGTCGAAGATTCGGTCCGCAACAGCCGATCGATCGCCTGGTTCAACAAGCAGCCCGCGGTGCTGATCCAGATCACAAAGCAGGGCGACGCCAACGTCATCGATACCGTCGATCGCGTCAAGGCGCTGATCCCCGAACTCAAGCAGTGGATCCCGGGCGGAGTCGATATTTCGACCCTGGTCGATCGCACCGGAACCATCCGCGCCAGCGTCCAGGACATGCAGCTGACGCTGCTGGCGACCGCGTTCCTGGTGATGCTCGTGGTGTTCGTGTTCCTGCGCCGGATCACGCCGACCATCGCGGCCGGCGTCTCGGTGCCGCTGGCGCTGGCCGGCACCTGCGCCGGGATGTGGCTCGCCGGTTACTCGATCAACAATCTGTCGCTGATGGCGCTGGCGATCTCGGTCGGCTTCGTGGTCGACGACGCCATCGTCATGATCGAGAACATGTACCGCAACCTCGAGCACGGCATGGCGGCCCTATCAGGCGGCGCTGGAAGGCGCGAGGCAGATCGGCTTCACCGTGGTGTCGATCAGCCTGTCGCTGATCGCAGCCTTCGCGCCGCTGATTTTCATGGACGGCATTATCGGCCGGCTGTTGCGCGAATTTTCGCTGACCCTGACGTTTGCCATCGTGGTTTCGACGGTGGTGTCGCTGACGATCACGCCGATGATCTGCGCCCACTACATCAAGACGACGACCTCCGCGAGCGCGACCTGGTTCGACCGCATCGTCGAGGGCACGTTGTCGCGCATGGTGGCGTTCTACGCGCGGACCTTGCGGCGCGGTGCTGGATTTCCCGTTCCTGACACTGCTGGTGTTCTTTGCGACCATCGCGCTGACGGTGACGCTCTATATCAAGACCCCGAAGGGCGATTTCCCGATCGACGATTCCGGCTTCGTGATCGGCGCGACCCGCGCATCGGCCGATATCTCGTTCCAGTCGATGCTCGGGACTTCAGCAGCAACTCGCCGACATCGTGATGGCCGATCCGGCCGTGGCCGGCATCGGCTCGGTGCTCGGCGGAGGCGGCCCTTCGGCGGAGGCTCCAATCGCGGCACCATGTTCATCAGCCTCAAGCCGCCGGCGGAGCGCAGGGCGTGTCGACCGCGGAGGTGATCGACCGCCTGCGCAAGAATCTCTACCGGGTCGCGGGCATCCGGCTGTTCATGTTCGCGGCCCAGGACGTTCGCGCCGGCGGGCGGCAGAGCGATTCCAACTATCAATACACGCTGTCGAGCACCGATCTCGATCTGTTGCAGAAATGGGCGCCGATCGTCGCCAAGCGCATGGAGACGGTCGAGGGCATCACCGACATCTCCACCGACCGCGATCCCGGCGGGCTTGCAGCTGACGCTGTCGATCGACCGCCAGACGGCGTCGAGGCTCGGCGTGCGCGTCCAGGACATCGACAACGCGCTCAACAACGCGTTCTCGCAGCGGCAGATTTCGATCATCTACACCCAGCGCAACCAGTACATGGTGGTGCTGGAGATCGATCCGAAATTCCAGAGCGATCCGTCCAACCTCGATCGCATCTTCGTCGCCGGCGCCAATGGCGCGCAGGTGCCGCTGTCGACCGTGGTTCGTTACGAGCGCGGGCTGTCGCCGCTCGCGGTGTTTCACTCGCAGTCGGTGCCATCGACGACGGTGTCGTTCAATCTCGTGCCCGATGTGCCGCTGGAGGTCGCGACCTCGAATATCCAGCGCGCGGTGGACGAATTGCACATGCCGGAGGGCATTCGCGGCAGTTTTGACGGCAATGCCGGCGATTTCGCCAACAAGACCGCGGCCGGCAGTTGCTGATGATCCTCGGCGCGCTGGTGGCGATGTATATCGTGCTCGGCGTGCTCTACGAGAGCCTCGCGCATCCCCTCACCATCATCTCGACCTTGCCGTCGGCCGGGCTCGGCGCGCTGCTGGCGCTGCAGGTGACCAACACGCCGCTGACCATCATCGCCTTCGTCGGGATCATCCTGCTGATCGGCATCGTCAAGAAGAACGGCATCATGATCGTCGATTTCGCGCTCGATGCCGAACGCCATCGCGGCCTGTCGTCGGCGGAGGCGATCTTCGAGGCCTGCAGCGCCCGCTTCCGGCCGATCCTGATGACGACGATGGCGGCGCTGTTCGCCGGCATTCCGCTGGTGATCGCGACCGGTCCCGGCACCGAGCTGCGCCGGCCGCTCGGCATCACCATCATCGGCGGCCTGTTCGTCTCGCAGATCCTGACGCTGTACACGACGCCGGTGATCTATCTCCTGATCGACCGCCTGCGGCGGCGATGGCCGGCGAGCCGGCGCCGGTCGCAGCACCGGCGGAATAGTTGAATTACTGGCCGCGAGGCGTATAGCGGGCACATGTCAAAACAATCCGAACCGCAAGGCCGGCACCGTCCGGAGGCGATCCCGGACTGCCCCGATTGCGCCAAGCCGCTGCCGCTGTGCATCTGCGACAGCATCGAGCCGATCGAGAACCGGATCTCGCTCCTGATCCTGCAGCATCCGCAGGAGCAGGACAGGGCGCTCGGCACCGCGCGGCTGACCGCGCTGCATTTCAAGAATGCCGTGGTCAAGATCGGCCTGTCCTGGCCGAGCCTGTCCAAGGCGCTGGGCCGCCCGTGCACGATCCCTCGCGCTGGGCGGTGCTCTATCTCGGCTCGGCCAAGGTCGCCGACCTCGAGTACCGACCGCGAGATCGTCGCCCTCAACCGCAAGGGCGAGGTCGAGCCGCAACCAGCGCGCCATCCTCGGCGATATCGAGGGCATCGTGCTGCTCGACGGCACCTGGAGCCAGGCCAAGGCGCTGTGGTGGCGCAATGCCTGGATGCTGAAGTGCCAGCGGGTCGATCCTCGGACCCGAACGGCCGTCGCGCTACGGCAAGCTGCGCAAGGAGCCGCGCCGCGACGGACTGTCCACCATCGAGGCGGCGGCGATGCTGCTGGCCGGGCTCGAGAAGCGGCCGGATATCGCCGCGACGCTGAACGCCAGTTTCGAGCGGCTGCTGGCGCGCTACCGCGAAGTGCAGGCCGAAATGCCGGAACTGGCGCCAAAGCCGAAGAAGAAGGATTACCGACGCCGCAAGCGGGCCTGATTTCCAATCGGGGACCCCAAGGGCTCCCACGGTCTCGGCGGCTTGGTTGCCTATCGGGGTGAGGCCGTATATGAGTGCGCCCCGATGGGGCCACGTGGCGGAGTGGTTACGCACCGCTCTGCAAAACCGTTTAATCCGGTTCAATTCCGGACGTGGCCTCCATCCGTATAATCAAAGACTTGCGCGTGATAGATGAGAGGCAGGACGAAGCCTCCATGCGCTACGTCCAGGCGTCAGCAGGCGGCGTACCAGCCCTCGGGAAACGGAACCAGCGGCCAGGGCGACCGATTGTCGTTGGCGGCGCGCGGCGGCCTGTTGAGCGGCAGGGTGAGGGGCGAGGTCTGAGGCAAAAAATCCTCCTCCGGTACGGGCGCAATGGCCGTTTTCACGGCATCCAGCAAAAGGTCGAATTCAACTTCACTCATCGCGCGCTCCGGGGTTCGAGCGCGCATCGTCTCAAAACTGTTTTGTTTCCGGATTGAACCGATCGTTCGAGTTTTATCGATCGGCCCGACACGGCAAATATGGTTACCGAAGTCTTGATTTCCCCGGGGCGGAACTTATGCCCGCGCCGACAAAACCAAATGTGAGAAAAATCACATTTGGAAAAATCTATTTCACGTAATTGCCCCGAGGATGCCGGCGCCACGATGCGCGCCGACCACAATCGGGGAGAGACGTTATGAACGCCAGTTTTGCACGATTTGCGGTCCGCGCCAATCCGGCTTTGGCGCTTGGCTCTCTTTCTGACGCTGCTCGCGGCTGGCTCGGCGCATGCGATCGGCACGCCCGAACAGCGCAAGGCATGCACGCCGGATGTCTATCGCCTCTGCCCCGGCGAAATCCCGAACGTCCGCGCCATCACCGCCTGCCTGCGCCGGCAGAAGGCGAGTCTGAGCGAGGCGTGCCGGGCGTATTTTGAGCAATGAGGGGAGGGCTTCCGTCTTAAGCTGGCGGTCGACGGCAATTGGGGTGGGCAAGCGATCCTGAGCAACTGGCCGTTCGCATGAAATGACGCTCAACATTTGGTAAACCGTTCGATGGCGTCTCGGCAGAAATCCGGTGCGGCGCTTGTTTTCAACAACTTCGTCTCTGACGACCGATTCAATTCTAGAGAAGCGCCGGCGATCGAATTGTTCCGTAGAAGTACCGGAGATTTTCGTCGAACCGGCCACGCATTCCGCACAAATTAACGATGCGATCTGGAATCCAGCTCGATCCGGAGCGGCTAACTTCAAATTCAATCGGGAGGCGCATCCTGTCCGCGCAATCAGGACAGCCCGGCCGTGTCGAAGATCGTAAAGTCGCCATTAACCGTCATCCTCGTGCTGCTGAGCTTTACGCTCGCCAGCTTCTGGAGCCTCATCACCTGGAAAGGTGAGCAGGAGAGGGCGCTTGCGTTCGCGAAGGCGGGATCCGAGACGCAGGGACTTACGCACTCGCTTGCGGAAAACGCCTCGAAGAGTTTCGGTGCGGTTGCGCTCGCCCTGTTCGGGGCGGGCCAGTACATCCAGCATTCCGACAAGTCCGCGCGGGCGTCCGCGGAGATCAACGACCTGCTTGCGCAGTACGCCAGGAACATCCCTCAGGTGCGCGAGATCGGCGTGCTGTCGGAAGCGGGCGACTGGATGTACTCGTCGTTCGAGACGGTACCCACCGTGAACAATTTCGATCGGGAATACTTCCAATATCACCGGCTCCATCCCGAGGACCGCGCACCGCGTATCAGCGAACCGCTGCTATCCCGGGTCACGGGAAGGCCCACCCTCCTGATGACGCAGCGCATGTCGAATGCCGACGGCTCCTTCGCAGGCGTGGTCTTCGCGGCCATCGACCTCGCTTATTTCCGATCGTTCTATGCGAGCTTCGAAGCCGAGCAGAACCGAACGATCACGCTGATGAAAACGAGCGGCAAGGTGCTCGTGCATCGCCGCGATGACCAGATCGGCAAGGATATGGCGGGCAGTTCGCTGTTTTCCAGTCGCCTCAGAGATTCGGGCACCGGGCTGTACGCCATCGTCTCGCCGTTCGACGGTCGCACGAAACAGTTTGCCTACGAAATTCTTCAGGACTTTCCGATCGTGATCAGCGTCGCCGTTCCCGAGGACGATATCCTCAATACCTGGCGCGGCGATCGCAACTTCGACCTTGTTCTCGGCGGTGCTGTATCCGCGGTCCTGATCGGTCTGGCGGTCGTGCTGTGGATGCAATTCCGCAAGCGCTCTGCAATGGCGCGAATGTTGAGCGAGCGGGAGCGCGGCTACCGGCTGCTCGCCGAAAACGTCGAGGACGTGGTCACCCGCGTCGATACCAAGGGCAATCGGCTTTACATTTCGCCGTCGATCGAGAAGCTCCTCGGCTGGATGCCGTCCGAGATCATCCAGCAGTCGTCCTACTCCAATATCCATCCCGAGTATCGCGATCTGGTCAAGAGCTTGATCGAGAAGCTTGGCCCGGAGAAGCGGACCGCCACCTGCGAGTATCCAAGCCGTCGGCGGGACGGCAGCTACGTCTGGGTCGAGGCCCAGCTGAACTTCGTCCAGGACGTCGGCGAACCGAATGCGGAAATCGTCGCCGTGATCCGCGACATCTCCAAGCGAAAGGCCGCCGAGGAGCAGTTGGTCGAGGCGAACGAGCAGCTCAGGGCGCTCTCCGAAACCGACACGCTGACCGGGGTCGCCAACCGCCGCCGGTTCGACCGCGCTTTCGCCGGCGAATTCAAGCGCTGTCAGCGCTCCGGATCGCAGCTGTCGGTACTGTTCATCGACATCGACAAGTTCAAATCGTTCAACGACACCTACGGTCACGGCGCCGGCGACGACTGCATCCGCCGGGTAGCGCAGGCGCTCGCATCGGATCTCAAGCGGCCGGGGGATCTGGTCGCACGCTATGGCGGGGAGGAGTTCGCGGTTCTGCTCCCCGAGACAGGCCCGGGCAACGCGGAGGTGGTCGCCGAGACGATCAGGAAGGCCGTCGCCGATCTCGCTATCCCGCATCAGGGCAGCCCACATGGCTGCGTCACCATCAGCGTTGGCGTCGCCGGTGGGAAATGCGACGCGAGAAGCTCCACCGCTTCGATGATGGCGGCCGCCGACGGCGCGCTCTACGTCGCCAAGGAGAAGGGGCGCAACCGTGTCTGCACCGCGGCCGAAAGCCCGGGTCTGACGCTGATGCGGCCCGTGGGCTAACGCCGAAAGCATTCCGCCCGTTTGGATCGGGCCGGGTGTTCGACGTTTCGGAGGACGTCAATGGCGCAGATACGCTGGTTTCGCGCGCGTTGGCCACCGCGCCCCGGCCTTCAAATCAAATTGCCTTCCAAATAGGACCGACATACGGTTGCGCGCGGTTGCTTCGAACACTCCGGCTATGTGTGGCGCCGCGTCGTGCTGGAAGTGAGAGAACCGCCGGATCCGATACGTCGCGTCATGAGCAACCGAGTCGCCAGAGTCCTTCTGCGTTGCATCGGTGGAGTTGGCATCGTTGCCGTCTTCTTTTTCGGGACGCTGTTCGCCCTGAACTCACTGGACATCAGATCGCGCGACGCAATTCGCATCGGGCACGCCAAGCTCCTGAAGGATGCGCTCGATCGGTACCATGCGGCGCGCGGTACATTTCCGGTAACGTTTCCCGACAATTCCGTGGAAGATTTAAAGCCGTTTCTCGTGGACGGCGGCTATCTGAGCGCCATTCCGCACGATCCACTACCGACCCAAACCTATCGATACACGACCGGGAGCGTTGCGGACGGCCAACGCTATGGCTTGAGGTTTTCCCTAGAGGGAACCGGAAATTGTGTGACCGGCGTGAATTTCGAAGGCAACGGTTGGTGGGATCCCGCGCCCGCATGCCCATTCTAAATGACGATATCTGGCTCCCCGGGCTGGAGCCGCAGACCGCGTCTACCACATTGTTCTGAAATAGTTTTTTGATAGCGAGAGTCTTCGATACCCCGTTTCGATACCCCGAATTTTGCGCGGTGCCCCGGTTGACGGTGCGACGCTCGGTCGCACCGTCTGAACTCCTATTGATCTCCGGCCAGCTCGTCGTCATTAGCCCCGCGTGCATGGGGTTCGTCGGTACCGACTTGAGAGGGCGAGCACCACGGATGCAGAAGCGCCCCGTCGCCCACGAGGGGCACGGCCTCGCCTTGTGGTAAGGGGGCTAAGGGGGGGGGAGGCCGTGCAGGCCACAGGTACGAGCGTGTACAAGCGACCCGACAAATGAACCGGTGGTGCTAAAGATCGTTCCCGCGCGGCATTTTAATCGCCGCCAGCGCCCATCGCGGTTCGGAGCCTCCGCAGGAAAGCAGCCCCCATTCTCGCCGCCGAACGGTCACGACTTGCGCACCCTTACGGTGCAAACACCCCGCGCGCATGGCCTGATTTCGGAGACAACCATGCCGACGGCGAAGCTCAACGCGTTAACGATCCTTGGCGCTGTCGATGAGGCCCGGTCTGACCTTGTCGGCAAGGCTGTAGTCCTTACCGATGGAAAGGCGGGGACAGTAGAGAACGTTTCGCTGGACGAGCTTCGCGGCCTGCGAATATCGATCAGGGGCCACGATGGGAAGTGGCCTGTCTCGACGATCAAATTCGTGCAGTCCTGAAGGCGGGAGGTATTCGCCCGATGTTCAGCCGAACGCCGATCCCCGTCATATTCGCCTGTGCGAAATGCGGCCTGCTTTACGTCGCCACGCAAGAACGCCACCGGGACAAGAGCGCCGGGCGGTTTGACTGCACAGACTGCGGGAGGATGGTGCATTCATGGGCTGGCGTTTACGATTATCCGGTCTGGGAGCCGCTCGTACTGAAGCCATCGGGTAGGCGCTGGCACTAACATAGCACCCTCGGGTGCCGGTCATCTATTTATCAGAGGTTGGCCGGTTCAATCGTTCGGCAAGAGCATCTAGCCGGACACGTAACCGACCGATCTCCTTTAGGGCTTCATGTCGCATTTTTCCGGCAGGTAGCTTGCGAGCGGCCTCCAGTAGCTTCGCGACCATTTCCTTTAGGTCTTCCATGTCGCGTACGAACCTTCCGACATTGGGGAACGGGCAGCGCCGCGTCGCCGGGACTGAACGCGGTCACGGCCGTCTGCGACCGAAGGCCGTCAGCGCGCGGTCCCTTAGAATGTCCGGATCACGCTCGCCTGATCTCGCCGCTTCGATGATGCGTTTGGCGATGGTCTCGTAAGCGAGGCTCGGCTGTCCGGCATCATGAAGGTCTTTACAGGCAGCATCGAACGCTTCGCCCATGGCCTTCGTTGCGAGGTCATCAAATACAGAGTCGAGTTCATCTTTGTCGATGAACCGTAGAATGGCCGTCATGATCTGCCCCCCCCTTAGAAACATACCGGGCTGCGACCACGCATGAAAGCCCCAATGGGGATCATCTCGGGCAGCGGGCTTTGCCCAAAAGCGCACGGCCCCGCCCTTTGTATAAGGGGGCTGAGGGGGCGAGGCCGTGCGGGCCACGTGTACGGGAGTGTACAAGCAACCCGACAAACGAACCGGTGGTGCTAATAATCGTTCCTTGGGCTTTCGGTCGTAACCGTGCATGCGGCCCAGAGGAACCGAACTGCCCCGATCCAGTTGCCCAGAACGGTGGAGGACATCCTATGGGAGATATCGGTTACGGCGTGCCGTCAGAACCCGCTGCATCAACCGCTTCGCTTGGGCGTCAGCGCTGCCCCAAATGCCGAGCCGTTGCGGCCGTCCAGAACGTTGTCCCAATTCGCGCCGGGTTCGAGTACCTGACACTTAGATGCATAAGCTGTGGTCTCGTCTTTGACGCTCAAATCCACACCGATCCTCCGAAGTCAGGTGCTCCGGTCTGGGGCGGCACCGAGGTTCAGCCGCCGAAGTAAGACCGGAAAGTTCCGAGGGGCAGCCCCCATTCTCGCCGCCGAACGGTCACGACTTGCGCACCTTTGCGGCGCAACACCCGCGCCCATGGTCTGATTTCGGAGACAATCATGCCACCGGCAAAGCTCAATGCGTTAACGATCCTTGGCTCGGTCGATGAGGCCCGGTCTGATCTGGTCGGCAAGGCCGTAGTCCTTACTGATGGAAAGGCGGGGACGGTAGAGAACGTTTTGCTCGACGAGCTTCACGGCCTGCGGATTTCGATCAGGGGCCACGACGGGAAGTGGCCTGTTTCGACGATCAAATTCGTGCAGTCCTAATGGACTGCTAACCATCCTCGGCGGTTCGATCCCATTGCCACCTGATCGCCAAGAAAAATACAAGTTCCAGAAACATAAGCCGATCGCCTGACTTGGACTCTACGAGGGGGTGTCAGATGGACCTAACGCTCGAAGACCTTCATCATCGGCTTCATCAGCTACGGCTTCTTGAGACCGAGACCGATGACCCGTTGGCTGAACGGCTTGTGCGAGACCTGATTGTCGAGCTTGAAGATCGGCTGACGGCTGTACCAAGCCCGGTAAAAAATTCTCTCGGTTGAACTTCATTTGGAATGGACGGATCGCCGTTCTGGCGGCAAATTCTGCGTTATGGGAGAGGCAGGGCGACCGACTTGCCCCAAGTGCGGGGCCAATCTGACTTTAACACAGCCTGCCGGTGGCACCGGACGGCGGATGTTGCCGTGTTTCGAGTGTGACCGCCCTGATCCTATGAGAAGCGATCGAACAATGGGTTGGATCAAGAGCTGGCTACAGCCGCCGAGGTAAGCCGGGTGGCATCATTGGACAATCCTGCGGCTCGGTCGTTCTCCCAAATGAGGACGGAGGATCGCCATGATGATCGATCCCAAGGCCAAGCTCATTGATGTTCTCGGCAATGCGCAGGAATACCTTGATCTCGCGACCAAAGGTGAGGATCGCGGCGAGCGCGAGTTCTGCGAGCGTATCGTAAAGCTGTACATTAAGATCGCTCAGGAGCTTGAGGCGATGATTGATAGGTAGGTGCGATACGCCCGGGGGCCGCAACCGGCCTTAGCATTCGCAATTCAAACACCCGCCTGCATCTTGCGCCGTGCCGCCAGCGAACCCCTTGGTGGCACTCTCTGCGGGCCTGAACGGTTTGCACGCACCGTTCGAGTATGCGATCCCGAGCTGCTCACATGCTTCGCGCGCGAGGTCGATCATTTCGTAATTGTACATCCCGCGCATCTTGCCCGAAGGCATGACGACGTAGCCGAACGCGATCTGCTGCAAAACTCTCTCAGCCCCCTGCATCCACTCCTCCCCATTGGTGCGAGAGGCTATTTGGGCCCGCTGCATGGCGCAGCCAGCCAGAGCTGCGGACGCAGCCTGCTATAGCTATGATCTTCACAATGTTCCCCCCGCCGTACCCGATGCTACGCAAACAGCCAAATGGTTCAATGCCACGTTGGGCTAACTTGCTTGTTTCGTGGCTTACGCTCAGGCGGGCCATCCGCCCGGGTAAAACGGGCGTCGGTAACTGGCGCGGCGAGCGTGAGGCGCGAAAAACCAAATCACTGGCGCGCGATAACAAGACTGCACGCGGTTGTTCAGGTAGCGCATCAGCGCCGCCGGGTATCCGCACTTCGCGGCCAAACCAATATCATCCAGCAGAACCCGAAACATGACCCGAGATGACCTGCTAGTCTGGCTTTCGTTTGCTGGGTTTGTCGTCCTCTGCGGTGCGGCGATCTGGATGCTAATCATTTTCGTGTAGCCGGTTTTGCCGTTGGTTTGTCCGTCATCGAGCACCGGCACGATGATCGAGGTCGAGCCTCGCTTCCGCGAAGCGCATGTGCAACCTCTACAGCATCACGACGAACCAAGCGGCCATCACGGCGCTGTTCCGGGTCGTCAACCGGTACGTCGGCAACCTGCCGCCGATGCCGGGCGTGTTTCCGGATTATCCGGCTCCGGTCGACGCTGGCCGCGACCGTGCAGATTTGTCACACACGCTGGAAATGTGCGGTTGCTCCCTCTGTGTTCGGTAGACTGTCATAATTAGGGCGACTCACGGAGACCTACGATTTCGGTTCCGGGACGTAGTTGGGGATCGTGGAAGTGCCGAAATCAAAAACACAAGTGTCAGCCGATCTGCGGACCGAAGCTGATAGGTTAGACAAACTTATGCATGCGCTGGCGGATCACTTCGGTCGCAAGGTCGTGCTGGTGTGGCCAGACGACAAAGAAGTAGTGGTTGAGCCCCGCCCTGAGCTAAGGCTAGACCGACTAAAGGCCGCCGCCACGCTCCGACTGCAGCGAGCGCACAGTAGCAGCCACCATCGTCTCGTCGGGCGGCGGTGTCCCTCCGGCTTCGTCGAACCGTGCCAGCCGTCGGATACGTGGGAGCGCTACGCCAGCCCCGTCACCGCCCTATGCAGCGGCTCCATCAACGACTTCGCCGAGAATGGCTTTGTCAGATAGGCGAGGCACCCGGATTGATGCGCAGCCCTGCGAACGGCTGGGCTGTCGTTCCCGGTGATGTAGATGACCGGCACAGAAATGTTCGCTTCTTTGAGACGTTGCCGAAGATCGATACCTGAAACATCGCCCAAGTTGATGTCGAGAATGACGCAAATTACCCTGTCGAAATCGCCGTGATTTACGAAGGTTTCCGCCGAGGGAAACAGCACGCTCTCGTAGCCCAACTGCCGCAGCAGTCGCGCTACGCTCTTCAACATCATGGCGTCGTCATCGACGACAAAAACAAGGTTCCGCTCTGGCAAGCAGGCCACCTCGATGCTGAAAACCCGTCTTGGGTCAAATGCAATGCGCCATCGTTGTCTACAGTCGTCGGACGATGGCCTTGATCCATGTCAAGCGAGGCGGCAATGGTCCAATTGGAACATCTCGACCTGCCGGTTAGCGGCCTGTGCTGCGCGATTTCTTGACCTGCTGCTTGATCTGCCAGAGCCGGTAGGCGGCACGTCATCCACCGCAATCTGTAGCGGCTTGCCTGTCCTGCGTGGCCCGGCGCATCCTCTCGCCATGGGCACCAAGTCACGCGAGACCATTTACCGGTCCACGGTCGTCGCGCCTATTGCGGTGGACGAAGCCCCGGCGACCGTAGCCATTCGCTCATGTGAGCGCCGGTCTCGGCTTGTCTGGCTCTGCGCAGAAGCGCGTCGCGGGCCGCGCTAGGTTTTAGCAGTTTGGCTTTCTCACGGAGGCGCTTTGCCAATTCATCCAACCGATCTTCAAGCTGATCTTCGTGTTTGAAACGGCGACGTCGCATAACACACCTCGTAGCTTTTGCGGGTCCTACACCGCAGGGTTTGAGGGAGTTCCCATCCTAAAATGCCGTCGCGGGCCTTCAGTTCCAAAGTGAACACAAGTCAAATTAGGCTGACCGCCCGCTGTTCGCACTCGCTGGCATCTGGACGAGGTTCAACGGTGATCGGTAGCCTGCGTCTATATTTCACTCGTCTGTCCGGTACCGAACAGACGCGCAACAAATCGTTGCGGAATAAATAGGAAAAGGGGCAGTACCGCACGAGGAAACGGCGATGCGCGCAACTGGAAGGGTTTTTCAACCCGAATTGATCGAACTGATGAAGGTAGTCCTCGACGAGGCCACGGCCACGCTGCCGGAAGCGAAGCGAACCTCGACGATGAAAGCCGAAATCGCATCGTATATTCTTGCATGCGCCGCAAAAGGCGAGCGAGACCCCGCAGCACTGAGAACGGCTGCTCTCTTAGCCGTCGTCGAGTGCTCGCATTATTCTCACGACCTATCGCCGGAGCGGCGAATGGTTTGAGCCCGTAGCGCGGCTCGTTCCAAGAAAAATCGGCAACCTCGATATTCCTGCTGGAACGACCGTATTCGTAGCTCGTTGGAAGCTCGGCGCGCCGAAGCAGCGCCCAAGGGGTCAGGAGCTGCGATGGACGCTGAACGCCGCCAATCTGTCTTGTCATACGTATTGTCTGTTGAATGTAGTGACCTTCGTCGACGCATGGCGGAAGTCCTCGCCCTTCGCGAAACGGTCGCGTCCTTAGACAAGGTTAGGAAGAAAACTCGTCGCGCCAAGAAGGCAAGCGGCGTTTGTACTGCACAGCGCGGACCGAGATCGGCATCAGACGACTATATCAAGCAAGATGATCCAGATGGAACGACCGCTTGACGAGTCACTGGAGCGCGCCAAAGATTTCCGAACGCGATCGTGGAGCCGATCCATCCGAAGGCGATGCCGATGATGCTGACCGCCGACGAAGTGCCGGACGTGTGGTCGCGGCGTTGGGCTGGGAGCGTGAGGAGGAGTGGTGTCCACGGCCCAGATCGCTTGATCCATCGTCTTATTTTCAGGAAGCTGCACGGCTACCTATAATCAGGCGATGGGGGTCTGGGTTCGATGAAGAAGAAAAGATGCGCGCACCATGGGTGCCCGCGCGCATCGAGCCGCCCGATCCTTTAGCGTCGTTGGAAGAGTGGCAATCCTATCGTGCCGGTCTCGACGCGCTTAAGGCCCGCTGCTCGTCAGTCATCCCGATCAGGACTGGCTAGAGGGAATGCGAGCATTCAAGGCCGAGGCCGATGCCGGGATCGCGCGTCACCGGGCGGCGTGGCGAAAGCTCGGCTGATCGGCGGCGGCGACCCGTCGCCGCCAGTGAGTATCTTGGGCTATTGGCGGAAGCGTAATGAAAGGCGCTCTCGCGACAGCCTGATCTGAGGCAAATCAGTTTAGGCGTCCGCACATTTGCCTAAAGGGCCGTAAATCGTCGGAGATGCATGGATGCGCGATCCGAACACCGTCGCGGCGATTGTCAATGCGTTAAGGCAGGTTCACGGCGACGACCTCGCGCGGGTCCTATTGAACGACGGCTTATCGCTGGCCGCTCTGATCGACGCCCTGTTGCGCTCGCCACTGAAAAATCGCGACGCGGTCAAACTGATCACGCGCGCGCTTAGTTCCGGCGATTTCCTCGTCACGCCGGACTTTGGTTCCCCCTCGCACCTCAAATATTTTTATGATCGTCCCAAATCGCTGCACGTCGTTGACATAGCCGTCATGACGCCGGATCACGGCACCATTGACAGCACGGACATCCGCTTGCGACTGATGCCAAGCGTTAGGACAGGCGAGGAAATCAGGAGCAAACCCAGATAATTGCTGCCGCCATGGGTAAGCCTACGGCAAAAGCACCGGCAATCGTCGACGCAAAGGCGGCAAGCACGTTCGCCTCAGGCTGCACCTTGTCGAGTTTTTCAGACATAGCTTCTACTCCACCGCTCGCGAAGTGATGAAGCCGTCACCGGGACGAAGCGGTAACGGCTTCTCCCTCACGCACACACTGTGTCCAGAAAGGACGGGTGGAAAGTGCTCGAACATGGTTAATAGAGTGTTAACGGCGTTAAATTTTATGACATTTCAAAAGGACAACATCGATGTCCTATTGATACAAATTAATACACTCTAGAATATCCGGCATTAAAATGAGTGTTAATGTTGGCTGGGCACCTCGATATGGCCGAGTAGTCGGAGGTGGCGTTCATGGCGTCGCACTTTTGGTCGCATCGCGGACGCTTGAAGTTGCTATCCAGTTTTTTGTGCACGGGAGACCTATGCATGGAGGATCATGCACAACCAAAGAAAACCAGCACGTCGGGTAGACGCCACATTTCGCGCGAAAAACTTTTGCAGAAAATGTCTGAATTAATTTCGCTGCGAGAGAAAGTTGCACAAGCCGAGTTGGTGGCGCAACTCTACGGAGTAACTCAGGCAGCGCATGGCGAGGAATTCCCCGGAGCGGGCGGCGGTGAGGATACTCCTTCCAACGCCAGTGCGGCGAGAGCCTAACGCCCCGAAGGTCCGCTCGACCTCATTGTAAGCGCGCTTCGCTTGCGCAAAGAAAAGCCGCCCGAAGGCGGCTCTTAAATTCCAACCCGATGATCCGAGATCAGGCAGCCATCAATGCTGGCTTTGACTTCCGACGATAAGCCATGAAGCCGATGCCAGTGAAGCCGAGGAGCATCATGGCCCATGTCGATGGTTCGGGGACGGCTCCCGGTCCCGCTAGGAAATCACCGGACGCAGAGGTGTAGCTAACCCCGTCAGGCAACTGAGCGAAAGAGAATGTGGCCGTATCGCCCAAGTCGGCAAATGCATACTGACCAAACGCATTAAGTTCCATCCAGAATGGGACTGTTGCAGCGGCCCCCTCGAAGGTGAACGCTAGCCCGTGCTCCACAGCATCGTTGCCGATCAATACACGACCGTATCGCATTGCTATCGCGGCACCATTCAGGGTCTATCATCAACCGCGCGGCGAAGCGCCGACGTGGATGTCCACTCAAACACCGAGAGCAGACGTCGGAAGGCTACCCGCTCAGGTCCGTTTCGTGCATCCACAACGGAAGTCGCGAGGTTATTCGATCAGCTCGTCGGTTTAGCCGTAAGCAACGCCCGGATTGCTTTGCCCGACTTCTATAATATAGCCATCAGGATCGCGAATGTAGCAGCGCGTCTCGCCGTACTTGGGCTTCGGCTCCGTGATGAACTCGGCTCCTCGACTTCGCCAAAGTTTATAACACGCTTGAATATCTGCAACGCGGATATTCATAAAGCTGCTGACTAAATCGGGATTGGCGGGGACGCTGAGCGTTACCGATGGTTTGTCGGGTGTCGGACCGCCCCCGGGGTTAACAAGGAGCCATGTGTTCGCGATCTGGATGTACCCCGGCGCGCCGCTGCTGTCGCCTCTGCTCAGAATGCGACCTCCGAAGACCGTTTCGTAAAATCGTAGCGATCGCTCGACGTCGGCGACGGTGAGAAAGTGCGCGACGGTAAACCCATCCTGCGGTGGCATCTGATAGCTTTTCTGCTCGACTTGTACTTGGTTCATAGATGACCTCCAATTTGGATATGGTATTTCTCAGTTCGCCAGAAGCTGCATCGGATCGATCCGGGAGATCGATCAATGCGCGTGCGGGCACGACGCCAGTAACTTGCGACGAGGCCGCGCCTTTCGCGAAATCGCCCGCTACTCGCTTGCCTACGCGCGTGACTACTCGTTTTCCATCCGACGAGATTTGACGTTTTTCTCGCCGAGTTTCTGTCTCGGTGCGGCTGGTGTTTCTGACGCGTCCAGCGGGCTCGGCTGGTGGCCTGTCACTGCATCGATCATTGACTTGGCCTGTGCATTCGGGTCCGAAAAGGCATGTTGGTAACTCATACTCATTGACCGACCTCCGTCTTCCACGCCCCCAAGCCGTATCCTAGCTCATTAGCTCCGGTTTAGATACCGGGGAACTATTGGACGACGGCGCGTCTGTTCGGCTGCGATATCGCGGTTGTTCACATCGGTTCACTTGATCAACGAGTTCGACGTGGTACTACGCGGCCTTACAATCATTCTGGAGAACATGAAGTGGCGAAGAAGACGAAGAGCAAGCGCAAAGAGTATACGAAGGACGATGTAAAGCTGCTCAAGGCACATTCCAAAGCCCGCACGCCGGTCGTCAAACTTTCGAAACTGATGAAGAGGTCCGAAGGTTCGTTGAGACAGAAGGCGCTTAGGCTTGGCATTGGTGTGGGGCATCAGCGCTAAGCAGCCCGAGAATGTGAAGCGGCCCCGGCGATAGAGTGCGCCGGGGCCGTTCTTGATCATCAGGCCCGAGTACATCCGTCGAGCCTTCTGATCGTTGATGTTGCCGATTACCGCACCCGATCTGGTGCAGAGCGTGGCAGCTATGCGACATTGACGTGATCGCATTCAATCTGGAAGCTGTTGGCGGCCAGTTCTCGCGCGCGCCAATCGGCGCGGCGACGACGTTCGACCGCCGCCGCGTCGGCGGCGAGCACAGTGACGATGGCGGCGTCCAGCTCTTCGCCGGTCATCGTGCGACGAAGGCGGAGTACAATGCTCATTCCCATGAGGAGCGTTACGTGCTCGGCGAGCAGATCAAAAGCCTGCCGTTCGCAAAAGGCGAGGAACGCCGCGACCGCTGGCCGCGATTTGCAGATGAGAGATGCCAATTCGGTCGCTTGGCGGAGGTCATCGGAACCGGACGACGGCTCGCCTTCGAGTAGCATTTTTTCGGCGACGATGCCCGCCATGAATTCTGTGCATGCATCGACTACACTCTGAAAAACGTCGGCGGTCGGCCCCCGGTCCTCGCCCTCGGCCGCCATCTGCGGCTGAATTATTGTGCGGACATCAGAGGCGTCTATGCTGGTCACGCTGCTATTCACGAACGCGGCACGACGCGCCCCGCGACAAATGCCTTCATATCTGTCGCCCGGATTGATCGTGACTTCAGAGATGCTGGACCTCCCGGTAATTCTATTCACCAAAAAATGTCCAAGCTCGTGCAAGCACACCCGCTGGTCGTGCTCCTCCGTGCGGCCAAGTGATGCGAGCAGTGTATCGTACTCATCGACCTCGTCGTGACCGCTGCCGTTGTCGGCGGTGCCCACCCCAACGCAGGCAGCGGCCACAGTCCCGGCGGGCGAGGCCGCAGGCTGCGCGTTGCCTTCGTCGGCCGGAATGGGTTTAGTCATTGGGGAATACCTCCTTGTGCCGGGCGTACATGCGCTTGCGGATGGCGGCGACGCCGTGGTCGCCGGGCTGTGGCATCGCACGAGCGATCATCTGAGCGACGGCAGCGGGGATACGATTTTCGTCCGCTGGATCGACAAGCCAACCGTCGACGCGCGTCATGATCTGATGAGGTTGCCAGCCGGGCGGTGCCGGTTTTCACGGCGTGACCTTCAGGAGACGGTCGGAGCCGCGATCAAGCGGCTGGAAATTGGCGGCGGCCAGAACCGGGTCGTCGACAGCACCAAAATACGGCACGTCCTTGGACTTCTCGATGGCGTCGAGATCGACAACGTCGGACGCGCACGGGTTGAAGTCGCCGCCACGGGAGCCACGGAGCTGGGCGCGGCGCGGATCGGCCACCGACACCGCCACGCCGTGACGTAAGGCCCGCTGTGCCGTCGACACCGGCATCATGGCGTCCTCGAATTGCCCCGCGAACTGCTTTCTGCCGTCGTGGTCGCGATATTTCGCGGACCGCAACATGAATACGGTCATCGTCGGCGGCGGCGGTTCCGGCATGGGGACCGGGTGGGGTTCCGGCTCTTGGCGCGGGATTGCTTGCCGACACTTGCGGATCGCGTCCGGCATAGTCTTTAACTCGACCAACGTGAAGTTGGCGGCAATTTCGACCTGACCCATGGCATTCTGGACGAAGCTCGCCATCTGGCCGGACTCGAAATGGAAGTGGCTCACCTCCGACAGCGCATCGACAAGAGCGCGCGACTGCTTAAGATAACACGGGAGGGCCGCCTCGATGGCGGCGACCTGCTTGTCCAGCTTGTCGGCCGCCGCAACACGCTCGATACGATCGCGTTCGGCGGCAAGGCGGCCTTCGGCTTCCGCTCTTCTGCTGCGCCAACACGCTGATCACATCGTCGATGCCCGCCAGCGCCGACGCCGCCGTGTCCACTGCAGCCTGCAGCTTGTCGAGCGCCCGCTGATCGTCCAAATCCCCCGACAACAGCGCCTGCTGGCGAGCCCTAGTCGCTTTGTCCAACGCTTCCTGCGTGGTCACCCGCTTGGCGGCGAGTTGTTCGTCGCGCTTCGCAAGCGCGGCGACGGTGGTTTCAATTTTTTGCATCATGGTCTTTCGGAACGGGAGTTTCATCCAGCAAGTCTACGCCGCCGTGACCTGAGTTGCGTAGCCCCGGCGCGTGGATCGCTCCACGTTGAGTGCGGTTTCTTGTGGTGCGTCCCACATTTTCGCATTTTCCGTGTCCGGCTCATCCGGGATCGTCACGTCGGCCATTACGGCGTCGGAGGGCACGTCGTGAGCCGTCGCGAGATGACGCGGACGATCGATTTCGTGATCCGAACATGGAAACCACGCGTCACGGCGGCGGCGTTGGGGTTCGAGGCACGCTGGACCCGCAACGCCGTGCGGAACCATAACCCGAAGCTGGCCGACCAGTTCCAAGCGCAGCTCGACCGGTTCGAGACGGCGATGGACGTGGGCACCTCGACCGAGGTCGAGACCGAGGGCGGCCGACTATGCCGGGCCTATGCGCTGATCTCGGCGAAGCTGGCGGCGGCGAACGTGCCTGACGACGCCTACATGATCGGCCGCGACAACGCGACCGGGCTGGAGATCATCATCGCGTCGACGCCAGCGGCAGGCGAGCAGGCACGCAAACATCATCCGGCTGCGAAGTGGTTCTCGCCCGACGAGGTCGCGATGTTGATCTCGCTCGATGCGCGGGCGATGAAGATTGCCGCTGTGAAAGCGGAACTTTCCGGGTGCTGAAATCATGGGGGTGAAGCGCAATGACGATCCTGATCAAACGTGACCCGAACGCCGAGCCGTTCGACCCGCTCGATGTCGTGAACGAACTGCCGCCGATCTGGAACGGCATGCATGTCGGGCTGCGCATCGCCGAGGGGTTCGCGCAGTCTCAGCCGGTCGTACGCCCCTTCACCGCCGCCCGCAGTTCCTGCGGTTGCGAAGACATCGCCCAGAGAAGTTCCTTAGCCGGTTTTCGGCCTTTACCCGCGCAGGCAGGCCGCCCTGATGCCTCTCCACGTAGTCGAACAGTCGCTCGGTACCGACCATCCACGTTGCCCGCTTTAAGCCAAGCGGTCGGCCCTTCTCGACAGCGTCTTCGATCCAACGGTAAATCGTTTGATCGTCACGTCCACAAACAATCGCCGCCTGCTGGACGGTCAAGACGCCGCCGTCGCGGATTGCATCGATCACGTCGCCAGCATTTTCGAGACGCTTCACGTCGGCTAGGGCCTGCTCAAGGTTAGCGGTGATCCGCCCGATAGGATCGGCCATCAGTCGCCCCCGTTCATGCCACGGACCGGGCGCGGCGCTTCATGCTCGTCAGGGACGTTTTCCAGCACCTTCCAGCACTGGTCGTGGTTCCACTCACACGGCTGCTCGAAGTTGCGCATTGCGAGTCGAAAATGCTGGTCGCAACGCAACGAGGCCCGCAGTTCGTCCTCACGACGGGAACGGGCATCGGCGCGCATGGCCCTGTCCAGCTCGACCAGCAGTGCGATCAGGCGATGTGCCTCACGCCGCCGCGCCTTGAGATCAGGCATTATGGCGAGGTTCTTACAGCCGGTGTCGAATTGGTCGAACAGCACCTGCAGGGTCGAACCGGCAGGCGGAGTTGCCGTCGTATTGCGCCCGAGATGGGCGTCGACGGCATCGATGATCGTTTTCA
The DNA here is from genome assembly GCA_963738765.1 of uncultured Alphaproteobacteria bacterium. Lineage (GTDB taxonomy): Bacteria > Pseudomonadota > Alphaproteobacteria > Rhizobiales > Xanthobacteraceae > Bradyrhizobium. The sequence continues at coordinate 56,616 of CAVTYA010000032.1, forward strand.
GTCGCCAACGGGGTTGTTTCCGTTCATGACCGTCCGGGGGCACGTGACGCAGGGCGCGCCGGACGGTCTGCCGGTCACGTTCCAGCAGATCGGCCGCGCCGAAGGCGGAGAAGAGCTTCATGTCGGTCTCACTGTTGTTGTAGGTCTATGAAAAATACTGGCTCTGGGCATGGGGGTCGCGCGGGCGCGACCCGTAGGGTGGCTCCCGTCGGGAAGGACCCTTTGCGAGGCGCGCGCAAATTATTCTTCTCCGCTGACCTCCCCTTGGTCTCAGCCGACTCCCCCGCCTCTCTATAGAGAGGCGGATGTGAGTGAGATCTGTGAGACCAGATCAGGCAATCTCACGTCCCCTTCGATGTGAGACGATGTGAGGGCCTGTGAGATCGTGAGACCTGCGAGGGGTAACCTTTTTAACTAATTGACCGGCCACACAAATTCCTTCCAAATTCCGATCTTCTTCAGGCTCGCCAATTTCACATAGATGCGTTTGAACTGCTGGTACGGGTTGCCTTCGGGGTTGATGACCCCCCTTGCAGCGAGCCGATTTCTCCAAGTGGCGAGCGTGAGACCTGTGACACCAACTGGAACGTGTACGTCGTTTGGGCGCGGCGCGGTTTCGCCGTCCGCGAGGCAATTCCACAGCTCATTCAAAGCGGCCTGCTGAATGTCCGACAGCTTGCTGGCGGTGGCAGTGTCGGCGCTCGACACCTCCTCGTTGGAGACGATCGCCACGGTCTCCACCACGCCGTCCTCATCCACGCCCACATCGACCAGCTCAGCTTGAAACTGGGCGAGCACCCGCTCGGGCTGATCGTTGGCGGCGGTCACTTTGGCGGTCTTGATCTTGTCGCCGCTGATCTGGATCATCAGATCGATGTCGCCGAGATGTGCGTTGCTGCCGCGCGCCCCCCGGCCTTCGTCCTTGCCGGTGTGGCCGACACAGGCGATATGTATATCGATCAATTCCTGCACGCGGCGCAAGTTGGCAGCGACCCGGTTCTGGTCCTTGGCCTTGTCCTCGTCGCCGCCGCCCGCTGCGATACCTTTCGAGAACGTGTCGATAACGATCAGGCCGACGGCACGCCCAAGTTTCTGTTCGACCTCCCGGACCGTGGCGACGATAGTCTTGATGCAGTTAGGATTGAGCAGGTCGATCACCGCACCGGCCACCGCGACCGGCAGGTCTTTATAGCCGTCGCGCCGTGCATAGGCGTCGAACCGACGCCGGTAGAGGTCGGCGCGCTAGAGGGCAAAGATGACGACCCCGCAGAAACTCAGTCGCGGAGTGGCCGCGCCAATCCTGACCGGCGGCGCAGTAGATTGCGATCTCGGCCATCAACCCGGACTTCAGGGACTTCGGCGGGCCGATCAGCGGGACGAGGACTTGCCTTTCGTCGATAAAGCCCTTCAGGATCGGACGTTTCTTGGCCTTGTTGCCGAACTCGCCGAAATAGGTGAGCAGCAGCGCCGGGCCGGGGGACATTGCTCTCGGGGGTCGCACCCGCGCCGCTGTAGTCAACTTCGCCGTTTTCCGGCTTGCCAAACTTCTTGCGGGCGTAGTCAATCTCTTTCTGAATGTCAGGATCATCGACACCGCCATCACTGTACGGCGCACATGCCAGCTTTATTTGGAGGTCGGACCAGCCCTTGCCGACGGTGCTGCCAATGAACTTTAACATCGGATCGCGCCAGCCCTTGCCGGACGTGGCGCGGCTCTGCTTGAGCAGCGAGATCAACTCTTCATTGCTCTTGCCGGTCTTCGGGCCATACTGCTCTGGGAAGGCCGCGTAGGCGGCCAAGGGATCGCTCAGTTCGGGTTTAGCGATGCCGTCAAGCGCGAGCAGGCGGTCGGCCTTGTAGGTCGGCGGGTCGGCGTTTTTGTGCAGCTTCGTCAGCTCGACGCTGTAGCCCTTTTCTGTCTTGTGCGGCGTCGGAAAATTGACAGTGCCCGCGATGCGCATGATGCGATCGGCGTTCTGCACATTGTCGCTACCGAAGGCGTCGCGCAGCGCGGTAGTAGCGGCTTCCAGCTCTGCGATGCTGGTGATCGGCTGGGCGCTCTTGATCCAAATCTGGGCGCGCGTATTCGGCGTGGTGCCAGTGATATGAACCATGGCGGGGCTAAGTTGCTCGCGCTTGCAGATGTCCACCGCGCGCTCATAACAACCTTGGTCATCGCAATCGGCCCAAAAGTGAGAGGCGGCGCAGACGTGCTTTTTACCACCCCGCTCGCCGTCCGCAGGCTTCTCGCCGTGACGCAGGGCAGCGCCGACGTAGACGTTGTACCCGCGCGAATTCGTCGTCGCGGCGTAATCGACGATGGGCTTGAGATCGTGCGCAGAGAAAAAACGCCAAGTCAGCTTTTTATCGGGCGCGATGCAGACGATCTCGATCCATGCATCCGGGAATGCATGCACGAAATCCGGCGCGAACAGCACGTAGAGGAATTTGCTGATCGTGTCGGTATCGGCTTCGGGGATTTTGGGATGCGCGTTCACAGGCGCGCTCCCGACGGCTTGCGGTCCTGCTGCGGCGGCGAACGGTCACGCCACAGCTCGGGCTGACGAAAAATCCAGTTGCGGGTTTCGTTGATCAGCTTGGTGTCGCTGCTGAAGTCGAGGCCGCGACAAGCCATCTCGATGCGCACGGCGAGCCAACGTTTGTTGAACTCGCGACCAGACGCCCAGCGAATAGAGCCACGGCCCGCTCGGGGTGTTGATCAGCTCCTTGCCACCGGCACAAATGTGCGCGCTCACGGCTTGCCCGAGCACGATATGGCGCGCGTTTTTCTTGATCTTCTTGCGCGGATCGTAACCACACTCGATTGCGTAATCGAGGAATGGATTGCCGGTTGCCGAGATTTTCGCGGCGTCGGCGTGGGTGCCGTCGGCGGCGCTGGTATCGGTGGAAGACATTTTTGGAAATTCTGTTTTGGAGGAGGAGGGAGCGCCTTGGCGGGGCGGCCGCTTTTTCTTTGACTACGCGACGCGAGCGTCGGGCAGGGAGGCGAGGAACTGTTCGACGGAGTCCATGTCGATCAGGGTCTTGCCGTCCAACTTCACGGCCTTGATTAGGCCGCGATTGATCAGGTCGTGACCCTTCGTGTTACCAACGTTAAGAGCCTTGAAGCCCATCTTGCGCGGAACGTAGCGCTTGCGCGGAGCGGTGAGGGTGGGTTCTTGCAACATCATCCTTGCCAGTCGTTTTGCCGCGAACTGCGGCGGTTGGGACTGGAGCGATAAGAACCCGAAAAGACGGGTGTGCGCATTCCACTTTGGAGCCCTGCGAATTTCGGCTCGTTTGTGGAACGTCAGGAGTTGCGCGTGGCTCGTGAGCGATGCCTTCGCAGCCACTCCACAACTGATGCCTTCGTTGGTATTTCGGCTCCGAGCGACGGCAGGGATGCTGCCATCAGGAAGTTGGCGGTCTTGTTGCCGGTTTGTTGCCCGCCGTTCGACTTCCAAATTTCCAAGAGATCGGCCCACAGGAGCGCGCGCGAGGGCTTTCCGGCGTTAGTCTTCGACCGGCTTCCCGGTTCACCGAAGGTAGCAAGCTCTCGTTTTATATGGCCTTCGACTTCCGACAGGAGGTCGTGAAGCTGACCGCCAAGTTGCTGCGCCTTGGCGGACGCCTGCTCACTGCTGGCAGGCATTAAAATCAGTGACTTGATTATCCGCTTCTTCGACTGCTCGATGTACAGAAGCTCCGAATTGGCCCGCTCGACAATTTTACGGCGAGTTGGCAGGTTCCGGACCACTGGATCGCGAAGCTGATGCAAGTGGAGCGCCCCGTCAACGTCGGCAACCAGCTTTGCCAACCCAACTTGGTCTAATTGCAGGCAAGCAGCGGCCTCTACCAAGCGGGACGTATCGATCACCATCGGCTGCGGATGGGGGGCGGTCATCTACATGCTTTGTGCGAGCCGGGCCACATAATTGTCTTCGCCCCGACCATAGCGAAGTGCATCGATCTGGTCCGCCCAGAACTGCATCAACTCGATGCGCTCGGGGAGGCGATCGTCGCGGTCGTAGACCGCGCGGGTAGAAGCGTCGAGGCGATCCTGTTGCATTTCGATCAATTCGCGCTCGAACCGGCGGCGGCCATTGACCCGCTCGCGGTTGAGCATCGTCGAGGCGCTGGACCGGAACCCATGAGCGCAGTGAACGCCCTTGTATCCCAAACCATGCAGCGCATAATTCAGTGTGTTCTCGCTGATCGTGCGGTCACCGCGCCCGGGGAAAAGGTATTCGCCGTCGCCCGTGATCTTGTGCAACTCGCGCAACAACGCGACCGCTTGGCGCGAGAGTGGGACTATGTAGTCGTCCTCTAACTTGCCCGCCTCTGACCGCTCGGTCGCCATCTTCAGTCCGTCGAACGGCACCACCCAGAGCGCCTTCTTGAGATCGAAGTGGGCCCATTTGGCAGTGGCGATGGTGCCCGGGCGCGTGAAGGTGAGGGCTAGCAATTCCAAGGCGTAGCCGGTCAGGTTGTCGCCGCGCCCCTCGTAAACTTCGATCTTGCGGAGAAGCTGACCGAATTTGACGGCATCGATGATCGCCGGGCGATGCTTCTCCTTGTGCTTGGCGAAACCCGCCTCGAAGTCTATGTCAGCGAACGGCGAGGGGCGGTCCTTGGCCCATATGCCGTGTGCCTTTGCATAGGATATGATCTTCCGAGCCGCCGAGATCATGCGAATTCGGGTTGGATGGTTGACTGCCTTAAGCAGTGGCGAGAGGTGGCTCAGTTCGATCTGATCCATTGTCGCCTTGGCAAAACCGGGCGCGGTCCCTTTGCCTTGTTTGAGATAGCGGACCATGCGCTCATCCCGGTCATACCGCTTACTCTTCTTGCCCTCAGGCGGCTTGCGCGTTTCGAGCCATTCATCGGCGACCTCTCCAAAGGTCTTCCCACAACGCGCGGCTTCCGCCTCCGCCGCCTGCTGTTCGGCCCGCTCGGCTTGGCGGGCCGCCGACGGATCGGTCCCGGCCTGCAGTTTGATCTTCGCGTCTTGGTGGGCTTTCCGGGCCGCCGCGAGCTTTACGGCGGGATACTGCCCGAGGGTCAGCAGCTTTTCCTTTCCGCTGAACGTGAACTTGTAGCGCCAAAGCATTGAGCCGTGCGGCTTCACGAGCAGGTACAAGCCGCCGCCGTCGGCCAGTTTGTACGACTTCTCGCGCGGCTTCACCGTCCGCAAGGCGGTGTCGGTCAATGCGAATTTGAGCTTCATCTCCCACCTGCCGAAAGTCGGGGGTATCGAAAAGAACACTTCAGCAACGGCGCGACGGCGATACCCCGACTGATACCCCCAAAAATTTGCCGATGTCGGCGAGCGGCTGCGAACCGACGCGAACCGGAGTTAGGCAGAAAGTGGCTGATCTGCAAAGGCTTGGGAGGAGATCGCGAACTGCTGCGAATGCAAAAGAACGGATGAGAACATCCAAATGGCTCCCCGGGCTGGATTCGAACCAGCGACCATTCGATTAACAGTCGAATGCTCTACCGCTGAGCTACCGAGGAATAGGCGAAACAAATGTTCGCGAGCGGGGAGCGTATAACAAAGCCTTCCGGGCTTGCAAAGGACCAAATCGCTGACCTCCGGCATCGGCTGGTTTGAGCCAATAAATCCCTGCACCACAACGGTTTGTCGGACCTTTTGACCCGCCCGCGGACACAATTGGCAACTTGCAGGTGCAATCCGGCCATCCGTCCGGGGCATGGCCCGGCCGCCAAATCGACTTATTCGGCCAGGACGCTGGGGATGCCGGGTTCACGGAGCTGATTCCATGCCAGCCATTGCGACCGACCTGTTGAAGACGGTGCCTTCGATCGTGCCGAGCGACATTCCGACCATGAGCGACGATGAGTGTCTGCGCCGGCTGGCGCAGGCCGTTGAAGACCATGATTCCGAGCACCTGGACGAGGTGGCGCTCCTGATCGGCCGGCTCGCGGTCACGATCGAGTAGCGTACATTCCAGGTCCATCCTCGGCGTCGCGCAGCGCCATCGGCGTGTTGCGTTTTGGCGGAGCTTGTTCCAAAGATGACCCGGTTCTAGCTCGTCGCCGCTCGCTATCAGGGTCTTGCCAATGTCCGGTTTTTCGACCGCGCGCCAGAAAATGGTCGATGGTCAGGTGCGTCCGAGCGACGTCACCGATATCCGAATCATCGATGCCATGTTGGCGGTGCCGCGCGAGGCCTTTGTCCCCGACAACAAGCGCGCCTTGGCCTATCTCGATCTTGACCTCGATGTCAGCGAGAGCGGCTCGGCGAACCGGTTCCTGATCAAGCCCGCGGTGCTGGCGAAAATGCTGCAGGCGGCCGAGATTACGGCGACCGACCGGGTTTTGGTGGTCGGCTGCGCCAGCGGTTATGCCGCCGCCGTGATTGCCCAATTTGCCGGGCAGGTGATGGCGACCGAGAGCGATCCGGCGCTGGCCGCAAAGGCCGGCGAGATCCTGTCCCGCAACGGCTGTGGAAATGTCGCGGTCCGCACCGGCGCGGCGGCCGAGGGCGATGCGGCGAACGCTCCGTTTGACGTCATCGTCGCTCTGCGGCGCGACCGAGATCGTGCCGGAACGGCTCTATGGCCAGCTCCGCGACGGCGGTCGGCTGGTCGGAGTCTTCGCGATGTCGCAGCCACAGCGGGCTACCATTGTGACGCGCTCCCACGGCGATTTCGGGAGCCGGGCGCTGTTCGACGCCGCCGCACCGGTCTTGCCCGGCCTGGAACGGCTTGCCGCGTTCGTTTTCTAGCCATTCCTGGCCTGCGGCGGCTGTAAAAATCCCGTTCTGAATCAGAAGTGTGGCCCGATTGCCCCACGTGAAGAGTTTCGACCGCGTTCCGTTGCGGGGTAGTTCCGTCCGGCCTATGTGCGGACTAAGGTGAGCCGGGACTCACTTGGGTGAAGCGACGCCCGGTTCATGTGCACGGACCGGCGAACTAAAATGAATGGATTACCAGGGATGCGTGGGTTGAAGGTCGTTACCGGAGCTGCGGCTGCGGTACTCCTGTTAGCGTATATGGGCCCGATGCCCGCGTTGGCCGATACGATCGAGGCAGCGCTGGTGCGCGCCTACCAGAATAATCCTCAGCTCAACGCGCAGCGCGCCCAGGTGCGATTCACCGACGAAAACGTGCCGCAGGCGTTGTCAGGCTATCGCCCGAAGGCCGCGATCACGGCGAGTGCGGGTTACCAATATCTCGATACCCTTTCCACCCAGGGCGGCGACGCCAACCATCTCGTGAAGACCGATATTCACGGCGCAAACCCGCCGCGCAGCGTCGGCGCCACCGTGACGCAGACGCTCTACAATGGTCAGCAAACCGCCAACAAGACCAGGGCGGCCGAGAGCCAGGTCTCCGGCGCGCGCGAGGCCTTGCGGGTTCTCGATCAGACGATCCTGCTCTCGGCCGCCACGGTCTACATGGATTACTTGCGCGATTCCGCTATCGTCGAGGTTCAGCAAAGCAACGTGCGCGTTCTCGAACAGACGCTGAAGCAGACCAAGGATCGCTTCAATGTCGGCGAAGTGACGCGCACGGACGTCGCTCAATCGGAAGCGCAGCTGGCCGCGGGCAAGACCCAGCTGTTGACGGCCGAAGCCAATCTGGTCACGACGCGATCGAAGTTTCGCCAAATCATCGGCAATGAACCGCAGGGGCTTGCACCGGGCTCGCCGGTCGATCGCTTCCTGCCGTCAACGCTGCCGAGCGCGGTCGAACTCGGCCTGATCGAAAATCCGAACGTGACTGCCGCGATGTACGGCATCGACGTCAGTTATCTCCAGGTCAAGGTCAACGAAGGTGCGCTGTTGCCGACCGTGTCGTTGCAGGCCGCGGTGGCGCAATCCTACGAATCTTCCCTGATCCTGTATCGCTCGTTCAGCGCCGCGGCGACGGCAAATCTGACGGTGCCGATCTATCAGGGCGGTGCCGAGTACTCGCTGATCCGCCAGTCGAAGGAGACGCTGGCGCAGCAGCGTCTTGCGCTTGAACAGACCCGTGATGCGACCCGCGCCAACGTCGTCACCGCATGGGGACAGTTGGTCGCCGGCAAGGCCCAGGTGTCGTCGGCGCAGGCACAGGTGACGGCATCCGAAATCGCGCTCAACGGCGTGCGCGAAGAGGCTAAGGCCGGCCAGCGCACCACCCTCGACGTGTTGAACGCCCAGCAGGCGCTGGTCAACGCACGCGTTGCGCTCGTCACCGCACAGCATGATCGCGTGGTCGCGTCCTACGGCGGTACTGAACGCGGTCGGACGGTTGTCGCCGCAGGTGCTCAAGCTGCCGACTGAGACCTACGATCCCAGCGTGCATTACCATCAGGTGCGCGACAGCTGGGTCGGCGTTCGCACGCCCGACGGCCGCTGATCGCGACACCATTGCCACCTCTCGCGGGATGACGTCATCGCCCGGCGGTTCGTGCGCCGGGTGCATTGCTTGCAATCAAATCTTGCCGTGACATACCTTTACCGGAGGTAACCGAGCGATTCGCGCCGCGTTTTTGCGTTCCTGGCGACGATGTTCGGGTGCCAAAGGGGGAGCGGGACCTCGCGCGATGCGTCGGGCGGGCTTGATCTGGGGACAAGTCAGGCCTGTGCGATGAAAATCCCGGCCTGCATATCCGGAACCGGCAAATCCTTTGCGGCTTGGTGTAAAATGCTTTCGATGTGGAGTCGGAGATGACGCAACCTGCAAAGGTCCAAGAGCCCTCGATGGAGGAGATTCTGGCGTCGATCCGTCGCATCATCGCCGATGATGAGGCAAAGCCCGCGGCTGCGGAGAAGCCTGCCAGTCCGCCGGCACCCGCCAGGCCGGAAGCCCCGGCAGCGCCGCCTGCCGCCAAGGCGCCCGCGATGAAGGATATTCCGCCGTCGGCGATCGCGCCGTCGGCAAAGCCGGCCGCCGCCGCGCCGAAGCCCGCACCGCCGCCCCCGCCCCCCGAACCGGAGCCGGTCTCCAACAACCAGGACGACATCGACGCGATGCTGGCAAGCCTCGATGCGGCGACGCCCGAGGCCGAGATCCGGGCGCCGCAGCCGGACGGCGAGGTGTTCGAACTCACCGACGAGATGGCATTGCCGGATCCGGCGCCGCCGCGCGCGCCGCCCCCGCATCCTCGTTCCACAAGATCGACCCGCAGGACGATATCGAATTCACCGAGAACGCCGCCGCCCGGGCGTTGCGGCCGCCGGCCTACGAGCCGCCGCCGTTCGAAAGTGCCGCAGCGCCAGCGCCGCATATCTTGTCGCGCTCGACCGTCTCGGCGGTCGAATCCGCCTTCAATTCGCTCGCCAATACCGTGCTCAGCAACAACGCGCGGACGCTGGAAGATTTGGTCAAGGAAATGCTGCGCCCGATGCTGAAATCCTGGCTCGACGACAATCTGCCGGGATTGGTGGAACGCATCGTCAAGGCCGAAATCGAGCGGGTTTCGCGCGGCCGTTAGGCCCTTTAAGCCCTCATTCAGCCACCACAGCCGGTTTTATCGTGTTTTTGCCGTGCCGGTCAGGTTGACTTGCCGCGTTCCGGCGGCTTTCTAGCCGTTCCCATAGCCCTGATTGCATTGTCATGATCGAGAAAAATTACCAGCCTGCCGATATCGAAAGCCGCATGTCCCGGATCTGGGAGGACAGCGGCGCATTCAAGGCCGGACGCCCCGGGCGGCAGGACGCAAAACCCTTCACCATCGTGATCCCGCCACCGAATGTGACGGGCTCGCTGCATATGGGCCATGCCCTCAACAACACCCTGCAGGACATTCTCTGCCGCTTCGAGCGGATGCGCGGGCGCGACGTGTTGTGGCAGCCCGGCACCGATCATGCCGGCATCGCAACCCAGATGGTGGTCGAGCGGCAATTGATGGAACGGCAGGAGCCGGGCCGCCGCGACATGGGCCGTGCCAAATTCCTCGAACGCGTCTGGCAATGGAAGGCCGAGAGCGGCGGCGTCATCGTCAACCAGTTGAAGCGGCTAGGGGCTTCCTGCGACTGGTCACGCGAACGTTTTACGATGGACGAGGGTTTGTCCCGCGCGGTCGTCAAAGTGTTCGTCGATCTGCACCGCGAGGGGCTGATCTACAAAGACAAGCGGCTGGTGAACTGGGACACCAAACTGCTCACCGCGATCTCCGATCTCGAGGTGCAGCAGATCGAGGTCAGGGGCAGCCTGTGGTATCTGCGCTATCCGATCGAGGGCAAGAGTTTCAATCCTGACGATGCTTCGACCTTCATCGTGGTCGCGACCACGCGCCCCGAAACCATGCTCGGTGACACCGCGGTCGCAGTGCATCCGGACAACGAACGGCTGGGACACCTGATCGGCCAGCACGTCATTCTGCCGCTGGTCGGACGCCGGATCCCGATCATCGGCGACGATTATGCCGACCCGGACAAAGGCTCCGGCGCGGTCAAGATCACGCCGGCGCACGATTTCAACGATTTCGAAGTCGGCAAGCGGCACGGCCTGCCGCAGGTCAGCGTGCTCGATCAGGAGGGCTGTCTCGCGCTCGTCGACAACGAGGATTATCTGCGCGGTTTGCCGGAAGGCGCGGCGCAACTGGCCGAAGAGCTGAACAAGGTCGAGCGCTTTGCCGCGCGCAAGCGGATCGTCGCACGGCTGGAGGATTTCGGCTTCCTCGAGAAGATCGAACCGAACACGCACATGGTTCCGCATGGCGACCGTTCCGGCACCGTTATCGAGCCCTATCTGACCGATCAATGGTACGTCGACGCCAAGACCATGGCGCAGCCGGCGATCGCGGCCGTGCGTTCGGGTGCGACGAGTTTCGTGCCGAAGAACTGGGAGAAGACCTATTTCGAATGGATGGAGAACATCCAGCCGTGGTGCATCTCGCGCCAGCTCTGGTGGGGCCATCAGATCCCGGCGTGGTACGGGCCCGACGGCAAGGTGTTCGTCGCCGAAACCGAGGAAGAAGCCGTCGGCAACGCGCTCGGCTATTACGTCGAACAGGAAGTCATCACGCCCGAGCAGGGGCAGGCGATGGCGGAAGACCCGGCCAAGCGCGAGAACTTCATCACGCGGGATGAAGACGTGCTCGACACCTGGTTCTCTTCCGGGCTGTGGCCGTTCTCGACCCTTGGCTGGCCGGACCAAACGCCGGAAGTGCAGCGCTATTACCCGACCAACGTGCTGGTCACGGGATGGGACATCATCTTCTTCTGGGTCGCCAGGATGATGATGATGGGCATCCACTTCATGAAGGAGCCGCCGTTCTCGACCGTCTACATCCACCGTCTCGTCCGCGACGAGAAGGGCGCCAAGATGTCGAAGTCGAAAGGCAACGTCATCGATCCCCTCGGCGTCATCGACGATTTTGGCGCCGACGCGCTGCGCTTTGCGCTGGCGCGGGGTGCCGCCCACAGCCACGACATCAAGCTGTCGCCGCAACTGGTCGAGACCAACCGCAACTTTGCAACCAAGCTGTGGAATGCTTGCCGCTTTGCCGAGATGAACGGCTGCGCGATGCCAGCGGATTTCGATCCGGCGAACGCCAAGGAGACGCTGAACCGCTGGATCGCGCATGAGACGTCGCGCGCGACGCGCGAGGTCACCGAGGCGATCGAGGCCTATCGCTTCAACGATGCGGCGAATGCGATCTACCGTTTCGTCTGGAATGTCTATTGCGACTGGTATGTCGAATTGGCAAAACCGGTGTTGCTGGGCGAGGAGGGCGCGGCAAAGGCCGAAACCCGCGCCATGACCGCGTGGGCGCGCGACGAAATCCTCAAACTGCTGCATCCGTTCATGCCCTTCATCACCGAGGAACTGTGGGCGGTCACGGCGAAGCGCGATGGCCTTTTGGTCCTGGCGGTTTGGCCGCGCAAGGTGACGGTGATCGAGGATGCGGAGCTGTCGATGGCGGCATTGCCTGGCGTGGATACCGATCCGCGCCTGGTGTCTGCCATACTTGCCGCCTCCGACCCCGCCGATTTCGCCGATCCCGCCGCCGAAGCCGAGATTGGCTGGGTGGTCGATCTCGTCACCGCTATCCGATCGGTGCGCGCGGAAATGAATATCGCGCCGGCGACGCTAACGCCGCTGGTGCTCGCGGGCGCATCAGCCGAGACCAAAGACCGCGTCCAGCGCTGGAGCGATGTCGTCAAGCGGATGGCCCGGCTCGCCGAAATCTCCTTCGCCGATCGCCCGCCGGAAGGCGCGGTGCAATTGCTGGTGCGCGGCGAGACCGTGGCCCTGCCGCTCAAGGGCGTAATCGACCTCTCGGCCGAGCGAACCCGCCTCGACAAGGAAATCGCCAAGGCCGACGCCGATATCAAGCGTGTCGACGCAAAACTCGGCAACGAGAAATTCGTCGCCAACGCGCCGGACGAGATCGTCGAGGAAGAGAAAGAGAAGCGCGAAGCAGCAGTCGCGCGCAAGGAAAAGATCCTCGAAGCGCTCGAGCGGCTGAAAAACGCGTCGTAACGGGATCGATCGATGCTCGACCACGTCTCCATCACCGTGTCTGACATCGCCGCCGCCGAACGGTTCTACGACGCCATCATGAAGGCGCTTGATGTCGTCAAGGTCGGTCGCCGCGACGACTGGCTCGGCTATGGCGAGCGGGCGCGGGCGGCGTATCCGGACCGGGTCTATCTGACCATCCGCAAGGGCCCAAAACCCGAGGACGCTTTTGGCCGCCACTGGTGCTTTAAGGCGAAGTGGCGGACCCAGGTCGATGCGTTCTGGGACGCCGGCATCGCGGCCGGCGGCACCGACGACGGCGCGCCGGGCCTGCGCGATCATCACGCGTCCTATTACGGCGCGTTTTTGCGGGACCCTGACGGCAACCGGATCGAGGCGGTCTGCCATCACGCGGTTTGAAGATGATTTGCCGTTCGTTTTCGCAGCATCATCGGCAGGCCATTTTCCGGACGCAAGGTCACCTTCAGGGTTGGACGGACGGCATGTCCCGGTCGGAGGTCAAAATGGAAATGTCGCACGATCGTGGCAAGCACAAGCGTCGCCTCCTGCAGGGCGAAGGCTGAGCCGATGCATATGCGCGGACCCACCCCGAACGGGAGATACGCGAACCGGTCAATTTTGGAACGTTCTTTGCCGAGAAACCGCTGGGGATCAAACACGTCCGGCCGCTGCCACAACATGCGATGCCGGTGCAGTACGTAGGGCGAGATCACGATCAACGATCCCGGTTTCACCCGTTCGCCAGCCAGTTCGTCCGAACCAAGCGCAACGCGGCTTATCGCGGCTATCGGCGGATAAAGCCGGATAGCCTCTTCGACGACGGCGCGCGTTTCAATGAGACGGTCAACGCACCCGTCGGTGCCTCCGGTTAATTCGCGGTCGCCTTCAGCCTCGACACGGCTGCGCCATTCACTCGATTGCGACAGCAGGAATATCGCCCAGGCCAGCGAGTTCGCCGTGGTTTCGTGGCCCGCCGCGATGAACGTCAGAATGTTCGATCGCAACTCGGGTTCCGTGATGCGATCGCCGGTTGTCGGACCAAGCGCCCGAAGCAGATGGGTCAAGAGATCATCGGGGACGTCGTCGGGGCAATCAGCCATTATTCGGCGGCGCTCGGAAATGACGTTTTCCACTTCCGCCTCGAAGAATTCGAGGGTCGATCGTACCTGGAGGCGGGACAGCCGCGGCACAAATTCCGGCACGCCCAGAATGTCGAGCGCGCTGATCTTGCCGATGGTGTTGAAATAGGTCGCCATGGCCGCGCGGATGGCTTCGGCGTTCGACCTGAACCCGTCCGTAAAAATGGTGCGTTCGAGTACGTCCAGCGTGACGATCGCCATTTCGGCCGCAGCATCGATCGTTGCATCGTCTCCAAGCTTCGACCATCGGTCGATCGACGAATCGGCGGCCGCGCTCATCGCCGCTGCAAAACCCGTCACCGTCTTGCGCGCAAACATCGGGGCAAGCAGGTGTCTTTGAATTCTCCAGGGTTCCCCCTCGGCGCTGAGCAGGCCGTCACTGAGGCCCGCCGACAGCACGCGGCGTTGCAGCCGGTCCTTGCGGTAGTTCGAGACGTTCTCGAGGAGCACGCGCCGGATGGCGCCGGGTTCGTGAACCAGCAGCACGTGCCCGAAGGGGAGGCCGCCTGCAACGACGGGGCGCTCGAAATGTGGCGCCGCCCAGCACTCCAGCGGGTTGCGCCGCAACGTCCGGATCAGGGCGATCGGACCCAGCGGTTTGACCTGCGGCTTCGGCGCCGGCGGGACGTATCCGTGCTCGAATGATCGGTCACTATTGTTTGGCGCCTGAAACATGGGGGTGCCCGGCCATAAACGCGCAAACGCACAGTCGTCGTTCGGGTTCCAATCCCACCACGCCCGAAGCCGTTGATCAAGGCGATCGACAGCCACCAAAGCAGGAATGGTTACCTGCCGTATACCAATCCTCGGACACGCGATCGTCGCGGAGGGCAGGGATGCCGCCTTTCAAAACCGCTTGCTCAAAAACCTCGAGTCCTTGAGCCCATACCGCCACGGCAGATCGACCGCCTTGGTAAGGCCGATCCGAACGCCTGCGACGATCTCCGGTTTGCCGATCCGCGCATGCAGCGCGAATGGAGGCTGATCGAGCGGCAGTTCGCTATGCTTGATGGTGATGCCGAGCGCCTCGCACATTTTTCCCGGGCCCGAACACAGCGCGCGCTCATCGTGCAGTCCGCGGCGCCGGCGCATCGCGGCAAGGCCGTGGGTCGGCTGCAGCGCGCGGATCAGGACGGCGCTGGCCGAGCCCGGCGCTTCGCACACGAAATTCACGCACCAATGAATGCCGTAGGAACGATAGACGTAGGAAAAGCCGGCCGGGCCGAACATCACCATGTTGCGTGGCGTCGGCCCGCGGAACGAATGCGCGGCCGGTTCGGTGTGATGATAGGCCTCGACCTCGACAATGATGCCGCCGACGCCGTCGACCAGCAAAGTGGCCCCAATCAGGTCGGGGGCGACCTTATGCACGCTGCGGTCGAAAAACTTGCGTTTGATGGGTTTTCCAAGGCGAGGGGGATGAGCGCGGTGGATTGGGAGACTTGAGCCATTCTAGATGAGAAATCGGTGCGGAACTGACGGGAAAGCTGCCAATATCTTGCACGTTTCTGCTAGCTTCGGCGAGCCTGCAGCGTCGCTTCGCTGAACGCAGTGGGTTGCGAGCCAGGGCGACACGGATTAGCTAGTACCAGTCGCAACTTCCGGACTTAACATGGTCGTCCTCGTCGATACCGTCTCCACCAACCCGGTGCGCCCGCGCCACCCCGAAAAGGTGAACCGGCCGGATGCGCTGTCGCCGCCGAAACCGGACTGGATCCGGGTCCGCGCGCCGAACACCCGCGGCTATGCCGATACCCGCCAAATCGTCAAGGAAAACGGCCTTGTCACGGTGTGCGAGGAGGCGGGCTGCCCGAATATCGGCGAGTGCTGGGACAAGAAGCACGCCACCTTCATGATCATGGGGGACACCTGTACCCGGGCCTGCGCCTTCTGCAACGTCAAGACCGGCATGCCCGGCGCGCTCGATGGGTCGGAGCCGGAGCACGTCGCGGAAGCCACGTTCAAGCTCGGGCTCGCCCATATCGTGGTGACGTCGGTCGACCGCGACGATCTCGCCGATGGCGGCGCAGAGCATTTCGCAAAGACCATCCGCGCCATCCGCGCGCGCTGCCCGGCCACCACGATCGAGATCCTGACGCCGGATTTCCTGCGCAAGGAAGGCGCGCTCGAAATCGTGGCCGCCGCAAAGCCCGATGTGTTCAACCACAATCTGGAAACGGTGCCGTCGCGCTATCTCACCGTGCGCCCGGGCGCGCGCTATTTCCATTCGATCCGGCTGCTGCAGCGGGTCAAGGAGATCGATCCGACCATCTTCACCAAATCCGGCATCATGGTCGGCCTCGGCGAGGAGCGGCACGAGGTGTTGCAGGTGATGGACGATCTGCGCTCGGCGGACGTCGATTTCCTCACCATCGGGCAATATCTGCAGCCGACCCGCAAGCACCACGCGGTGATGCGCTACGTGACGCCGGATGAATTCGCGGGCTACGAGAAGGTCGCCTACACCAAGGGCTTTCTGATGGTGTCGGCGAGCCCGCTGACCCGCTCGTCGCATCATGCCGGCGAGGATTTCGCCAAGCTGCAAGCGGCGCGCGCTGCGATATCCCGCTGAGCACCATTCGATGCCGAAATTTTCCAGCAAGCGGCGGGTCCACCACACCGCGGCGCAGATGTTCGATCTGGTCGCCGACGTCGAGCGCTATCCGGAATTCGTGCCGTTGTGCCATTCGCTGAAGATTCGCCAGCGCACGCCGAAAGACGACGGCACCGAAATCGTCGTTGCCGACATGACGGTTTCGTTCAAGCTTGTGCGGGAAACTTTTACCAGCCGTGTGACGCTCGATCGTGCCAATCTGAAGATCCTGGTCGAATATCTGAAGGGGCCGTTTTCCAATCTGGAAAATCGCTGGAGCTTTGAGCCGAGAAGCGAAACCGATTGCGACGTCGGCTTTTTCCTCGCTTACGAATTCAAGAGCCGGATGCTGGCGATGCTGATGGGCACGATGTTTGACACCGCGTTTCAGCGGTTCGCGGCAGCATTCGAGAAACGCGCCGATGTGGTGTATGGGAAGGGCTAGTTCGTGCCGTTAAGCGCGTGGCGGCCGCTGCATCCGGCAACCCAAGAGCCCATCTGACGAGGACGATCCGATGAACACTTACGCGCGTATTCGAACCGGCGGCCACATTCTCATCGAGCAACTGGCGCTGCACGGCGCCGACAGGGTGTTCGGCGTGCCCGGCGAAAGCTTTCTGGCCGCGCTCGATGGCATGTATGAAAGCCAGCAGGTCCGCTTCATCAACGCCCGGCACGAGGGCGGCGCCGCCATGATGGCGGACGCCTACGGCAAGCTGACGGGACGGCCGGGTATCGCCTTTGCGACACGCGGGCCCGGCGCCACCAACGCGTCGGCCGGCGTTCACGTCGCGTTTCAGGACTCGACGCCGCTGATCCTGCTGCTGGGGCAGGTCGGGCGCGACATGATGGAACGCGAGGCGTTTCAGGAAATCGACTATCGGCAGATGTTCGGGCCGATGACGAAATGGGTCGCGCAAATCGACGATGCGCGGAGAATTCCGGAATTCATTTCCCGGGCGTTCTACACCGCGACCTCCGGCCGCCCCGGCCCGGTGGTGCTGGCGCTGCCCGAGGACATGCTGACCGACACGCGCCGACGTTGCGGATGCGCCGCCTTACCGGCAGCAGACCGTTGCGCCGGGCGAGGACAGTCTGCGGCAGTTTGAAGAATTGCTGGCCGCGGCGCGCAAGCCGTTCCTGCTGGTCGGCGGAGGCGGCTGGAGCGATAGGCGCGCCGCAACCTCGAAGCCTTCGCCACCGCGCATGAGGTCCCGATCGGCGCGTCATTTCGCTGCCAGGATTACTGCGACAATCTGCATCCCGCCTATGCCGGTCATGTCGGGATCGGCATCTCCCCGAAATTCGCCGACCGGATTCGTGACAGCGATCTGGTGATTGCGCTCGGCGCCCGGCTCGGGGAGATAACGACAGCGGGCTACAGCCTGTTCGACATTCCGAAGCCGAAACAGCCGCTGGTTCACATCTATCCGGATCCCGAGGAGATCGGCCGCGTCTATGCGCCGACGCTGGGTATCGTTTCCAGCAGCGCGGCGTTTGCCGCCGCGATCAGCCGGCTCGCGCCTCGGCATCGCCCGCGCGGCGACGAGTTCAAGGCGGCGCATGCGGACTATCTCGCGTACGCCGAACCGACCAGTCGCCCGGCAACGTTCAGCTCGCGCAGATCGTGCGTGGTTTGAGCGAGCGTCTGCCGCGTGACGCCATCATCTGTAACGGCGCCGGCAATTATGCGGTCTGGGTTCACCGATTTTGGCGCTACCGGCAGTACCGCACCGAACTGGCTCCGACCTCCGGATCGATGGGCTATGGCTTGCCTGCGGCCGTTGCCGCCAAGCTTGTGCATCCGGACCGCATGGTCATCGCCTTCGCCGGCGACGGCTGCTTCCAGATGACCGGGATGGAGTTCATGACGGCGGTCGAAAATCGGCTGCCGCTGATCGTGATCGTCTGCAACAACGGCATGTACGGAACCATCCGCATGCATCAGGAGCGCACCTATCCCGGCCGGGTCTCCGGCACCGATCTGGCCAATCCCGACTTCGCAGCACTCGCCCGTGCCTGCGGCGGATTTGGCGCCCGGGTCGATCGCACCGAGGATTTTGCGCGCGCCTTTGACGACGCGGTCGCCTCCGGCCTGCCGTCCATCATCGAACTCACCATCAGCCCGGAGGCGCTGACGCCGGTGAGCTCGCTCAGCGAAACCCGCGCCAAGGCCATGGCCGCTTCGGCTTGATTCCGCCGCGCGAACCTTAAGCCCGCGGGGGCCGGCGCCGCTTGACCGCTCCGCCGCGTGGTGTTCGCGCGACGCGCGGGCGCAACCGGCTCGCGGCCTCGCGGCGCGGTTTTGCGGGCGCCTGCGGCCCGCGGGCCAATTCCATCAGCATGCGCAGCGCCTCGACCACCGAGCGCTGGCGCACCGTGCTGCGGCCGATCGCACCGAAACGGCATTCGCGGTGCAGGATTCGTCCATCGCGCGCGGCGACCGCAAAATGCACGAGGCCGATCGGCTTGCCCGGGGTCGCGCCGCCGGGCCCCGCGATGCCGGTAATGGAGACCGCTAGATCGACGCCGGCCTTCTCCAGCGCGCCAATCGCCATCGCGGTTGCGGTTTCCTTGCTGACTGCGCCGAAGGTCGCAAGCGTTGTTACCTTGACGCCGAGCATCGCGCGTTTGGCATCGTTGGAATAGGTGACGAAGCCGCGGTCGATCACGTCGGAGGAGCCGGGGATGTCGGTCAGGGCGCCGGCGACCAGGCCGCCGGTGCAGGATTCTGCGGTTGCAATCGTCAGCTTGCGCATCCGGCACAGATCCAGCAGCGAGCGGGAAAGGGCGCGGGCGTCGCTGCCGCTCATGTTACTCGCTCCAGGGGAGGCGGATGGTGGCGCTCGCGGTCGCGGCGATGCCTTCCTCGCGCCCGGTGAAGCCGAGCCGTTCGCTGGTGGTCGCCTTGACGGCGATCCGGGAGATATTGATGCCCGATATCTCGGCGATGCGCGCGCGCATGGTGTCGCGCAACGGTCCGATCTTTGGCCGCTCGCAGATCATCGTGACTTCGAGATTGGCGATGCGACCGCCGCGCGCGGTGACGCGCTCGACCGCGTATTTGAGAAACTGGTCGGAGGAGGCGCCCTTCCATTTCAAGTCGCTGGGCGGAAAATGCGAACCGATATCGCCATCCGCCAGCGCGCCCAGGATGGCGTCGACCAGCGCATGCAGGCCGACGTCGCCGTCGGAATGGGCGAGGAAGCCGCGGCTGTGGGGCACGCGGACGCCGCAGATCATCAGATGATCGCCATCGCCGAAGGCGTGCACGTCATAGCCGGTGCCGGTCCTGATATCGCCGAGCATGGCGCCGAGGCGGGCTTCTTCGCGGACGAAATCTTCAGGGGTCGTCAGTTTCATGTTGGCAGGATCGCCTTCAAAGGTCGCTACCGTCAATCCCGCCCATTCCGCCAGCGCCGCGTCATCGGTGAAATCAGAGCGCGCCTCCCGCGCGGCGCGGCGATGGGCCTCGAGGATGACATCGAAGCGAAACGCCTGCGGCGTTTGCGCGATCCGCAGGCGCGCGCGTTCGGGCGTGGCTTCGACGTTGCCGGTTTCGTCAACCAGCTTGATCGTATCGGTGACGGGGATGGCCGGAACGGCGGCGCCGGTGCGGCCGGCCGCATCGATCGCCCGCGAAATCACCGCGGCCGTGACAAAGGGCCGCGCCGCATCGTGGATCAGCACGATGTCGGGTTTCTCAGCTGCCAGCGCCTCGAGGCCTGCATGCACCGACGCCTGGCGTGTGGCGCCGCCACTTGCCGGCGGCGCATGGCGCAGACCGACGACGGCTTCGTTGAACATCGCCGCGTCATCTGGATTCACGACCGGCTGCACGGCGAATACATCCGGATGGCGGCAGAACGCTTCCATCGCGCGGAAGATCACGGTCTCTCCGCCTATTGTACGATATTGTTTTGGCCCGCCTGCACCGGCGCGAAGCCCGCGCCCGGCTGCGACGAGGATGGCTGCTGTACGCTCGGATTTGGGCATTGGGCTCGATTAAAAATGATTCTGATTGAGGAGGGTGTCGGGCTCGTTGGCGACAGCCCTTACCATGCTGCATGCGCAAAAACAGAGCGATTCCCATTAGCTGTGGGAAAAGCAGTTTTTGTTGCAGTGCACTTGCACAAATGATAGAACTGTCTAAAGTGTAGGCATGAAGCTTGACTGCACAAGATTTGTGCTCACAATGTATGCCAGCGGTCGCAATGACGCGGTCGCCAGAATGACGAGAAGCCCGTGACCGGCCTGGAATATGCACGTCCTAAGCCTTTGAAAATAGGCGATATTGCGGTCGCCAACCGGGTTCTCCTCGCGCCGATGTCAGGCATCACCGACGCCCCGTTTCGACGCCTCTCTGCAACTTTGGGTGCGGGACTCGTGGTGTCCGAGATGACCGCCAGTGACGATCTCGCTAACGGCAGGCCGATGTCGGTTCTGCGCTGCGAAGCGACCGGCGTAGGTCCCCATGTCGTTCAGCTCGCGGGCTGCCAGACCCATTGGATGGCGGAGGGCGCCCGCATCGCGGAAGCTGCCGGCGCCGACATCATCGATATCAACATGGGCTGTCCGGCCCGTCATGTGACCGGCGGCCAGTCCGGTTCGGCGCTGATGCGCGATCTCGATCATGCCTTGCTTCTGATTGAAGCGACGATCGCGGCCGTGAAAGTGCCGGTGACGCTGAAGATGCGGCTCGGCTGGGACGATCGCACGCTGAACGCGCCGGAGCTCGCGCGCCGCGCCGAGGCCGCCGGCGTGCGCATGATCACGGTGCACGGGCGCACGCGGTGTCAGTTCTACAAGGGCGAAGCGGACTGGGGCGCGGTGCGCGCCGTCCGCGAAGCGATCTCCTTACCCCTCATCGTCAACGGCGATATCACGTCGTACGAGAAAGCCGTGGACGCGCTGGAAATGTCGGGCGCCGATGCCGTGATGATCGGGCGCGGCGCGCAGGGCCAGCCCTGGTTGCCGGGCCAGATCGGGCGCCGGCTTGAAACCGGGACAGCCGAATCGCCCCCGACGCTTGCCGAGCAACTCAGATACGTCCGCGCGCTCTATGATGAAATCTGCAGCCTTTACGGGCTGCGCATCGGGCTCAAGCACGCGCGCAAACATCTCGGCTGGGCGCTGGAAATCGCAGCCCAGTGCAGCCGGGCGCCTGCGGCGACGCTGAAAAACTGGCGGCAGAAGATTCTGACCGCGGACGAACCTTCCAGCGTGCACCGTTCACTCGAAGACGCATTCGACGATTTTGCATGGAGTGCTGCTGCATGACTTCAGCCGCAGAACATCGCCGGCGAGTGCCAACCGATGGCGAGGCGATCCTCAACGCGCTGCCCAACCCGGTGCTGCTGATCGCGCCCGACGGCCGCATCGTCGACGCCAACATCGCGGCGGAATCCTTTTTCGAGATCTCGACCCAATTCCTGCAGCGGCAGTCGCTGAAGGAGCTGGTGCCGTTCGGCAGTCCGCTGCTGGCGCTGATCGACCAGGTGCGGTCGAGCGGCTCACCCGTCAACGAATACAAGGTCGACCTCGGCACGCCGCGGATCGGCGGCGATCGCCAGGTCGATCTTCACGTCGCGCCGCTCACGGAGCGGCCGGGCCACATCGTCGTGATGCTGCAGGAGCGCACCATTGCCGACAAGATGGACCGGCAACTGACACATCGAAGTGCGGCGCGTTCGGTGATCGCGCTGGCCGCGATGCTGGCGCATGAGATCAAGAACCCGCTGTCCGGCATTCGCGGCGCGGCGCAATTGCTGGAGCAGGCGGCCTCATCGGAAGACCGCATGCTGACGCGGCTGATCTGCGACGAAGCCGACCGCATCGTTACGCTGGTCGACCGCATGGAAGTGTTCGGCGACGACCGGCCGGTGGCGCGCGGCCCGGTCAACATCCATTCGGTGCTCGACCACGTCAAACGTCTGGCGCAATCCGGCTTTGCCCGCAACATCCGCTTCGTCGAGGAGTACGACCCGTCGCTGCCGCCGGTGCTGGCCAACCAGGACCAGTTGATCCAGGTGTTCCTCAATCTGGTGAAGAACGCCGCCGAGGCGGTCGCCGATCTCGGCTCGGATGCGGAAATCCAGCTCACCACGGCGTTCCGACCGGGCGTCCGGCTCTCGGTGCCCGGCAAGAAATCGCGGGTGTCGCTGCCGCTTGAATTCTGCGTCAAGGACAATGGCTCCGGCGTGCCGGAAGACCTGCTTCCCAACCTGTTCGATCCGTTCGTGACGACCAAGCAAACCGGCAGCGGGCTGGGCCTTGCGCTGGTGGCAAAAATCGTCGGCGATCACGGCGGCATCATCGAATGTGAATCCCAGCCGCGGCGGACCACCTTCCGCGTGCTGTTGCCGATGTTCAACGCCGCCAAGCATTTTGACCAAAGCAATCGCGAGGACGTTTCGGGTACGCCCTCGCATGCCTCACAGGATGCAAGATGAGGAAACATGATGCCCGCAGGTAGCATATTAGTCGCCGATGACGACACCGCCATCCGCACGGTTCTCAACCAGGCTCTCTCCCGCGCCGGCTACGAGGTGCGGCTGACCGGGAACGCGGCGACGCTGTGGCGTTGGGTGAGCCAGGGCGAGGGCGATCTCGTCATCACCGACGTGGTGATGCCCGACGAGAACGCGTTCGATCTGCTGCCGCGGATCAAGAAGATGCGGCCGAACCTTCCCGTCATCGTCATGAGCGCCCAAAACACCTTCATGACGGCGATCCGCGCCTCGGAACGCGGCGCCTATGAATATCTGCCAAAGCCATTCGACCTGAAGGAGTTGATCACTATCGTCGGCCGCGCCCTGGCGGAGCCGAAGGAACGGGTGGCCAACGCTCCGGACGAAGGCGAATTCGATTCGATCCCGCTGGTCGGCCGCTCGCCGGCGATGCAGGAAATCTATCGGGTGCTGGCGCGGCTGATGCAGACCGACCTCACCGTGATGATCTCGGGCGAGTCCGGTACCGGCAAGGAACTGGTTGCCCGCGCGCTGCATGATTACGGCAAGCGCCGTAATGGTCCCTTTGTCGCGGTCAACATGGCGGCGATCCCGCGCGACCTCATCGAGTCCGAATTGTTCGGCCATGAACGCGGTGCGTTCACCGGCGCCAATACCCGCGCCTCCGGCCGGTTCGAACAGGCCGAAGGCGGCACGCTGTTCCTTGACGAAATCGGCGACATGCCGATGGAGGCGCAGACCCGGTTGCTGCGGGTGCTGCAGCAGGGCGAATACACCACCGTCGGCGGCCGCACGCCGATCAAAACCGACGTCCGTATCGTCGCAGCCTCCAACAAGGACCTGCGTATCCTGATCCAGCAGGGCCTGTTCCGGGAAGATCTGTTCTTCCGCCTCAACGTGGTGCCGCTGCGCTTGCCGCCGCTGCGCGAACGGATCGAAGATCTGCCCGATCTGATCCGGCATTTCTTCGCGCTGGCGGAGAAGGACGGCTTGCCGCCGAAGAAGCTGGATACGCTGGCGCTGGAGCGCCTCAAGCAGCATCGCTGGCCCGGCAACGTGCGCGAACTCGAAAACCTCGCGCGCCGGCTGGCAGCACTTTATCCGCAGGACGTGATCACCGGTTCCGTCATCGACGGCGAGCTGGCGCCGCCGGCGGTCGCATCCGGCGGCAGCGCGCCGCTCGGCGTCGACAATCTTGGCGGCGCGGTCGAGGCCTATTTGTCCTCGCACTTCTCGGGCTTCCCGAACGGCGTGCCGCCGCCCGGCCTCTACCACCGCATCCTCAAGGAAATCGAGGTGCCGCTGCTCACGGCGGCCTTGGCGGCGACGCGCGGCAATCAAATCCGCGCGGCTGACCTGCTCGGGCTCAACCGCAATACGCTGCGGAAGAAGATCCGGGATCTGGACATTCAGGTCTACCGCAGCGGGGGCTAGGCTACGCATCATATGGGGACGTAAAGCTACGGGGATTGAACACGTTCTGGGCGGTTACGCCGCGGAATTGTCGCAATTCGGCAACATTGTGATATGAATGCATCAGTCCGCGGCAGGCGGACATAAGTCTTTCAGCTCACCTATTGCCGGTATGACCAGCGCAGAGACCTCGGCTCCATCGTTTGACCCGTCGCTTGCCGAACCGAAGGGATGGCCCCTGCGGAAGTGGCTGGCGCCGTTTGCCGTCGCGATCGCACTGCTGTCGGCGTTCCTCACCTTTATCGTGCTTTCACGGCCTGACGCCGATCGAGCCGACCAAACACGTCGTCTATTCGTTCCTGTTGATCAATGCCGGAACCATCCTGCTGCTGGTCGGCATCATCATCCGCGAAATCTGGCAGGTGGTTCAGGCCCGGCGCCGGGGCCGGGCGGCGGCGCGGCTGCACGTCCAGATCGTCAGCCTGTTCTCGGTCATCGCGGTGCTGCCGGCGGTTCTGGTCGCGGTCGTCGCCAATGTGACCATCGATCGCGGGCTCGACCGGCTGTTCTCGGGCCCGACGCGCGAGGTGATTCAGAACTCGCTGATCATTGCTCGCGCCTATACTTACGAACACGCACAGCTCATCCGCGGCGATATTCTGGGTATGGCCGCCGATATCGCCCGTGCCCGGCCGTTGTTCGACCAGGACCGGCAGTCATTTCGCGAGCTGCTGACCGCAAACGCTTCGGTACGAAACCTGCCAGGCGCGATGCTGGTCGACAAGGACGGCCACGTCCTCGAGACGGCGCAAACCGGCATCAAGCAGGAATTCACCACCCCGCCGCAGGACTTCCTCTCCAATGTCGACGAGAACGAGCCGCAGATCGCGGTCTTCCCGGAGGCCAATTATGTCGCGGCCGTGATTCGTCTGCGCACGTTCCAGGATACGTTCCTCTATGTTGCGCGCCTGCTCGATCCGCGCGTGGTCAGCCAGTTCAAGCAGACCGAGGCCAGCGTCGCCGAATACGCCCAGATCGAAGTCCCGACGGCTCGGCATCCAGGTAGCTTTCGCGCTGATGTTTGCGGTGATCGCGCTGACGATCCTGATGGCTTCGGTGCTGATCGGGCTGAACTTCGCCAACTGGCTGGTGGCGCCGATCCGCAACCTGATGAGCGCCGCCAATATCGTTTCCACCGGCGATCTGCATGTCCAGGTGCCGGTGCACAAGTCGGAAGGCGATCTGGCCCAGCTCGGCGAGACCTTCAACAAGATGACGCAGGAGTTGCGCACCCAGCGCGACGAACTGGTCAGCGCCAGCGACCTGATCGATAGCCGCCGCCGCTTCATCGAGGCGGTGCTGTCGTCGGCCAGCGCCGGCATCATCGGCGTCGATGCCTCCGGCAGCGTCGGCATCCTCAACCGTTCCGCCGAAAAACTGATCGGCCATGCCGAATCCGAGACGCTGGGTCATCCGCTGTCGGACGTGCTGCCCGAGCTCGACGATATGATGAAGACCGCGCGCGAAGGCACGCAGCGGCTGGTGCAGGGCCAGATCACGATTACCCGCGACGGCCATGAGCGCAATCTGTCGGTTCGCGTCAGCGGCCGAGCAGACCAGCCAGTCGCGCGACAGCTACATCATCACGCTGGACGACATTACCGACCTGGTTTCCGCGCAACGCACCTCGGCCTGGGGCGACGTCGCGCGCCGCATCGCCCACGAAATCAAGAATCCGCTGACGCCGATCCAGCTTTCGGCCGAACGTATCCGGCGCAAGTTCGGCAAGGTCATCGTCGAGGACAAGGGCATCTTCGAGCAGTGCACCGACACCATCGTGCGACAGGTCGATGACATCAGGCGGATGGTCGACGAATTCTCGCGCTTTGCGCGGATGCCCAAGCCCGTGATGGAAGGCGAGGACGTCGCCGATACCGTGCGCCAGGCGGTGTTCCTGATGAAGGTCGGACATCCCGATCTCGATATCGAAACCGAGATCAAGAACGACCCGATGCGGGCCCAGTTCGACCGCCGGCTGATTTCGCAGGCGGTGACCAACATCATCAAGAACGCGACCGAGGCGATCGAGCAGGTCCCGCCGGAAGAACTCGGCAAGGGTCGTATCGATGTCATCGCCGCCATCGACAACGACGACATCGTGATCGACGTGATCGACAACGGTATCGGCCTGCCGAAGGTCGCCCGTTCGCGTTTGCTGGAGCCCTATGTGACGACGCGCCAGAAGGGCACCGGGCTCGGACTTGCGATCGTCGGCCGCGTGCTCGAAGACCATGGCGGCCGTATCGAACTCAAGGATGCCTCCGACTTCCGGCCAGGCCAGCGCGGGGCCTGGATGCGGCTGCGATTCGCCATATCCGGCCAACCACCGAAAGCCGATGCAAAGGAGCAGGCGGCCGAGACAAAAGAGCAGGGCGCCGAAACAAATACGCCGGTTTCTGAAACCATTGAGCCGGCATCTACGACCAATAATGAAACAAAAATCGAAGCCGCAACCGGCAACTGACAAGACAGGTGTAACCCATGGCCAGTGACATTCTGATTGTCGACGACGAAGCAGATATTCGGGATCTGGTTGCAGGCATTCTGGAGGACGAAGGCTTCATCACCCGGACCGCGCGCGACAGCGATTCGGCGCTGACGGAGATTGCCAACCGCCGTCCGCATCTGGTGTTCCTCGACATCTGGCTGCAGGGCTCCAAGCTCGACGGCTTGCAACTGCTCGAGCAGATCAAGAAGGATCATGCCGACGTGCCGGTCGTGATGATCTCCGGCCATGGCAACATCGAAACCGCGGTCGCGGCGATCAAGCGCGGCGCCTATGACTTCATCGAAAAACCGTTCAAGTCGGACCGGCTGATTCTGGTGGCGACCCGGGCGCTGGAGACATCGCGGCTCAAGCGCGAGGTGAAGGAACTCAAGCAACTGGCTCCTGCGGCTAGCGTTCTGACCGGACGCTCCGCCTGCATGAATCAGCTGCGCCAGACCATCGACCGGGCTGCCAAGGCCAACAGCCGTATCCTGATCGTCGGTCCGTCCGGTTCGGGCAAGGAATTGGCGGCGCGCACGCTGCATCACGCCTCGAGCCGCGCCGAAGGACCGTTCGTCGTCATCAACGCTGCGGCGATCACGCCGGAGCGGATGGAAGTCGAATTGTTCGGGATCGAGCAGTCCAACGGCGAGCAGTCGCGCAAAGCCGGTGCGCTGGAAGAAGCCCATGGCGGCACGCTGTTCATCGACGAAATCGCCGACATGCCGCGCGAAACCCAGAACAAGATCCTGCGCGTGCTGGTCGATCAGACCTTCCAGCGTTCCGGCGGCACCACCAAGGTCCATGTCGACGTCCGCATCATCTCCTCGACCGCACGCAATCTGGAAGAGGAGATCGCGGAAGGCCATTTCCGCGAGGATCTCTATCACCGGCTGTCGGTGGTGCCGATCCGGGTGCCGCCGCTGTCGGAACGCCGCGAGGACATTCCCGAACTGATCGATTATTTCATGGACCAGATCTCGGTCGCCACCGGCCTGCCGAAACGCCAGATCGGCCAGGACGCGATGGCGGTGCTGCAGTCGCATGTCTGGCCCGGCAACGTCCGGCAGCTCCGCAACAATGTCGAGCGCGTGATGATTCTGGCCGGCGGTGGCCCGGAAGTGATCATCACCGCCGATATGCTGCCGCAGGACGTCGGCTCGATGGTGCCGGCGATGCCGACCAGCAACAATGGCGAGCACATCATGGGGCTGCCGCTGCGCGAGGCGCGGGAAGTGTTCGAGCGCGACTATCTGATCGCCCAGATCAGCCGCTTCTCCGGCAATATTTCGCGCACCGCGGAATTCGTCGGCATGGAACGCTCGGCGCTGCATCGCAAGCTCAAGGCGCTCGGCGTCGGTTGACCCGATCGGTTGTGATTGATCGGCGCCGAGCCGCTGCTTGTCGTTTGGATGCGCCAGCCTCACGCGGACCAGTATCGGTCGCGCCATTCAACTGTAGGACCGGCCTTGCTCGAAAGGCTTTTCCAGCGCCGGTTCATGCATTGCTTTGGAATATTCATCTCTTTCCGAGCTTTTGGAGAATTGACACCGGGTTCTACGGGCTGGCGCGCGAACTGGCTTGCCTAAAAACCGCGCCTGCCTTCTAATCGTACCGCCGCGCCTCCCGGAGGGGGATCTCAGGGAAGGCCGGCAACCGGGGGAGGCTCCGTTAGAGAGCAACAACCGGTTCAATAAAAAGAAGCACAAGACTGCGGGACAAAAACAATGGCGGCAGACCGCGCACAAAATCTACAAGACACCTTCCTCAATCACGTTCGCAAAACCAAAACGCCACTGACGATCTTTCTGGTCAATGGAGTGAAGCTGCAGGGGATTGTCACCTGGTTCGACAATTTCTGCCTGCTGCTGCGGCGCGACGGTCATTCGCAGCTTGTCTACAAGCATGCGATCTCGACCATCATGCCGGGCGCTCCGATCCAGTTGTTCGAAGGCGGCGAGGATGCTCCGGCTTGAAAGTGATCTGATTGGAACCCCGAGATCTTGAAGGGGGTGCCGACCGTCCGCGGTCGGCGGGGGGCAGGAAACCGGGCGGGTGATCGTCATCGGCCCTTATTTGCGCATGCGCCGCGGCGATGCCGATGCGCAAACGGATACGCATGCCGTCCGCGATTCCGAGGCGCGGCTCGAGGAAGCCGGCGGTCTGGCGCGCGCCATCGACCTGACGATCGCGGATGCGCTGATCGCGCCGATCAGCCAGATCCGGCCCGCGACCTATCTCGGCAAGGGCAAGGTCGAGGAGATCATCGGTCTGATCACCGGGCACGACATCGAACTGGTGGTGATGGATTGCGCGCTGTCGCCGATCCAGCAGCGCAATCTCGAGAAGGCCTGGAACACCAAGGTGCTCGACCGCACCGGGCTGATCCTCGAAATCTTCGGCCGCCGCGCCAAGACCAAGGAAGGCGCGCTGCAGGTCGAACTCGCGCATCTGAACTATCAGCGCAGCCGCCTGGTGCGGTCATGGACCCATCTCGAGCGCCAGCGCGGCGGCTTCGGCTTCATGGGCGGTCCCGGCGAAACCCAGATCGAGGCCGACCGCCGCCTGATCGGCGACCGCATCATCGCGGCTCGAGAACGAAATCAAGAAGGTGCAGGCGACGCGGCGGCTGCATCGCGCCGGCCGGCAGCGGGTGCCGTATCGCGTGGTGGCGCTGGTCGGCTACACCAATGCCGGAAAGTCGACGCTGTTCAACCGCCTGACCCGCGCCGACGTGCAGGCCGCCGACATGCTGTTTGCGACGCTCGATCCGACCTTGCGCGCGCTGACGCCTGCCGCATGGCGGCAAGGCGATGCTGTCGGACACCGTCGGATTCATCTCCAACCTGCCGACGCAACTGGTCGCCGCGTTCCGCGCGACGCTGGAGGAAGTGCTGGAGGCCGACGTCATCCTCCACGTCCGCGACATCTCGCATGAAGATGCCGAGGCGCAGCAGCGCGACGTCGACGCCGTGCTGCGCCAACTCGGCATCGATCCCGACGCCGGCGCGCGCATCCTCGAAGTCTGGAACAAGATCGATCGCTTCGATCCCGAGGAGCGCGAGAACCTGCGCAACATCGCCGCCCGCCGCCCGCCGGAGCGGCCGTGCTTCCTGGTCTCGGCCGAAACCGGGGAGGGGATCGACGCGCTGCTGGCCGCGATCGAGGACCGGCTGGCCGCGACCCGCATGACGCTGGATCTGTCGATCGATGCCTCCGACGGCGCCGGCATCAGCTGGCTGCATCGCAATTCCGAGGTGCTGGACAAGGAGCTTACACGACGGCCGTTTCGACATGACGGTGCGCGTCGACGAGACCAAGCGCGACATCGTGGTCAACCGGTTCGACGCGTGCCGCACGCGGCTTGATCTCCAGGACGACGCAGAGACCTATCCGCGCCCGAGCGCCTTGACCGCGGCAGCCGGCGCCAGCTTGCTCCTCGCCCTTCGCCTCGTTCCACAGCGCGTCCATCTCGGCGAGCGAGGCGCTCTCCGAGCGAACGGCCCTTGCGCCGCCAGCGCGCGCTCGATGTAGGCAAAGCGGCGTTCGAATTTGGCGTTGGTGCCGCGCAGCGCCGTTTCCGGATCGGCGCCGACATGGCGCGCCAGATTGACCAGCGCGAACAGGAGATCGCCGGTCTCGTCGGCGAGTTCGTCGGCATCGCCGCGATCGAGCGCGGCCTCGATCTCGTCGGCTTCCTCGCGGATCTTGTGCAGCACCGCGCGCGGATCGTTCCAGTCGAAGCCGACGCTCGAGGCCTTGCGCTGCAGTTCCATCGCGCGCGTCAGCGCCGGCTGGCCGGCCTTGACGCCCGACAGCAGCGATTTGTGCGCGGCCTGTTCCGGCGGCCGCCGCGCGGCGCGTTCGGCTTTCTCCTCGGCCTTGATGCGGTCCCAGGCGCCCTTGACATGCGACGGCGTCAATCGCCCGTCCTTGTCGGCGAACACATGCGGATGCCGGCGGATCATCTTGCGCGTGATCGCCTCGACCACGTCGCCGAACGCAAACGCATTTTGCTCCTCCGCCATGCGGGCGTGAAACACCACCTGCAGCAGGAGATCGCCGAGTTCGTCGCGGAGATCGTCGAGATCGCCGCGCGCGATGGCGTCGACGACCTCATAGGCTTCCTCGATGGTGTAGGGCGCGATCGTCGCGAAATTCTGTTCGAGGTCCCAGGGGCAGCCGGTGCCGGGCGTTCGCAGCGTCGCCATGATCTCGAGCAGGCGTGAAATATCGCGGGAAGGGGTCATCGGGCACCGAAGTCTTTGAGAGTTGATCGGGCCTGTATGCCGCAAGACGCGACGCCGATCCCAGCGAAACGAGCCGGAATCGGCGGCTATTTCCACCGATTGGCCAGACCGGTCGCTGGGTGCTAAGGCCACGGCCATGAGCGATCAATCGCCATCCGAAACCGCGCTGGTGCTGTTTTCCGGCGGACAGGATTCCGCCACCTGCCTCGCCTGGGCGCTGCAGCGCTTTGCGCGCGTCGAAATGCTCGGCTTCGACTACGGCCAGCGCCACGCCATCGAGCTCGCCTGCCGCGACGCTGCTCGACGGCATGAAGTCGTTGCGCGCCGGATTGGGCCGCAAAGCTCGGCGAGAGCCACACGCTGGAGATTCCGACGCTGGCCGAGATTTCCGACACCGCGCTGACGCGCGACGTCGCGATCGCGATGGGCGCGGACGGCCTGCCCAACACCTTCGTGCCCGGCCGCAATCTGGTGTTTCTGACCTTTGCCGCGGCGCTGGCCTATCGGCGCGGCATCCGCCACATCGTCGGCGGCATGTGCGAGACCGATTATTCCGGCTATCCGGATTGCCGCGACGAAACCATCAGGGCGCTGCAGACCGCGCTCAATCTCGGCATGGCCAAACCGTTCGAATTGCACACGCCGCTGATGTGGCTGGACAAGGCCGCGACCTGGAAGCTGGCGCATGAACTCGGCGGGGCAGGGCTGGTCGATCTGATCCGCGAGCACTCCCACACCTGCTATCTCGGCGAACGCGGCGCGCGGCACGATTGGGGCTATGGCTGCGGCGAATGCCCGGCCTGCGCGCTTGCGCGCGAAGGGATGGCGGGAATATGCGGGCGCGTCGGCGTCTAAGCGCCGCAAAATCCTCCGGCCTCAACTCGATCGGCGCGCCGTGCGGCGTGCGGTCGGCGGCGTGGTCCCAGGCGTCGCGATAGCGGTGCAGGGTTTCGGACGTCGCGACGCCCTTCTCGGCGACCAGACGTTCCAGCGTCGCGAGCCAGTGCCGGTAGTAGGTTTCGCCGGTGTCGGGATCGCCGGCCGCCTGCGCGCGCTTGATCTCGTCGGCGAGCGTCGCCGCCCATTCGTTCCAGGTGAACAGGCCGCGCTCATGCAGCGCCAGCGCCATCGCGAAGGCCTGCGCTTCCCAGGGTTCGCGGAACACCGGGCCGTCGTCGTCGCGGGGAATGCCGGGCACGGCCGCTGGTCGCGCGCACGCGCGCGGCGTCCATCACGCCAGCTCCAGATACGGCTCGAACGCATCGATCGATATCTTCACGGTCGGATCGGCATCCGGGCCCCACAGCTCGGCGCCATCGAACACGACGGTGTAGAGCCATTGCGGGTTTTCGCCGGCTTCCATCGCGGCCGAGTCCGGAAACACCTGACAGCCGTGATCACGCTCGACCACGCCGACATGGCCGCGCACATAGCGCGGCAGCCGGGTGTGCGTCGCCGGGATGAATGTTTTTCGCGCGCACGCGATCGCCCGGCTTGAACTTCGCCGGCGCCGGCGCCGGGCGGCCGAATTTGCCGCGCACCATGATGCGCTCGACATCAGCGAGCGTGAACTTGCCGCGCTTGAGCGGCTTTGCCGGCTGCGACCGCGTGGCCGGCGGCGACTTCCTCGGCGGCGATGTAGCCCTTGTCGATCAGCAGGTCTTCGAGCCCGAGCAGCCATTTCTTGTAGTAGGAACTGCGCGAGATAGACGTGCGGCGGCAACGTCTCGCGATAGAAGCGCGAGGTGTCGATGTTGAAGGCGCCGGCCGCGCCCATCGCGCGCACCATCGCCAGCACGCGCGCTTCCCATTCGGTGTGAAACATCGGCTCGTTCGGCTCCGGCTCGACCTTGCCGAAGCCGTCCATGCCGCCCATGTCGTGCACGCCGTTCATGACGGCGCGCCCGGCGTCTTCGGAAATCCGGTGCCGATCATGGAGTCGCGCGTCACGAGTTCGGCGAGCTGCTGCTCGCTCCAGCCCTCGGTGCCCTCGGGGCGCATCGGCAGCACCAGGAAGCGCGTCTCGGCGGTCGAATCCCAGACCCGGATTTCGGTTTCCTTCGGCAGGCTGACGCCGAAATCGGCGAGCACGCCGCGCGGGTCCTTGACGGCGCGGGAGCGATAGGGCGCGGCCTTGTACCAGACCGGCGGCAGCCCCAGCATTTCCCAGGGGTAGCAGGAGCACAGCGTGCACACGACCATGTTGTGGCGCTGCGGCGTGTTCTCGACCGCGACGAGATGATCGCCGACCCGGCTGACATGACCGAGCGTGCTGACGGCCTTGGTGGCGTCCTCCAGCAGGGCCTGCTTGAAGGCAGGATCGGACCAGGCCTTGGCGACGACCTGCGCGCCGTTGTGCGGGCCGATCTTGGTCTCGTAGGCCTGGATGATGGCGTCGAGCGCGGCCGGATCGACATAGCCTTTTTCGGTCAGGATCGTCTCGAGCGCGCGCACGCGCAGCTCGGTCTCGGACAGTTCCGAATGGTCGTGATCGTGGTGATGATGGTCGTGATCATGATCGGTCATGGGCCGAGGATAAGCGCAATATTCCGCGTGTCGAGTGTCGCAGGCGCAACCGGACATCTGCGTGAGCATTTGTGGCTATCAGCAGAAACAGCGGGCAGGGAGACGCCGAGTTGACGGAATTTGTCACCATCGAAAAGGGCCTCGGGCCCGAGGGCCGCATTGCGGTGGTGCGCTTCGACCGCGGCGACGGCATCAATGCGCTGTCGCCGGAGGCGCTGCGCCAGCTCACCGACGCCGCGCGCAGCTTCGAGGATGACGCCGACACCTCGGTCGTGGTGCTGACCGGCGGCGCCAAAGCGTTCAGCGCCGGCTTCGACCTGAAGGACCCCGAGGGCCGGTCGCGCAAGACCATGGACATCGGCGCGCTGCGCCGGCATCTGAAACTCGGACCGCGGCTGACCCGCGCCTGGCAGGAGATGGAGCAGATCACGATCGGCGCCATCGAAGGCTTTTGCATCGGCGGCGGCGTGGCGCTGGCGGTGGCGCTGGATTTTCGCGTCATGGCCCGCGACGCCCATCTGCGCGTGCCCGAGATCGGGCTCGGCATGAACATGAGCTGGCAGAGCATGCCACGCATGCTGCATCTGATGGGACCGGCGCGCACCAAGCAGGCGGTGATCCTGGCCGACCAGCGCATCTCGCGCGGCCGAGGCCTATGAATGGGGTCTGGTGGAGGAGGTGGCCGATCCCGGCAAGGCCTTCGACGCCGCGATGGCACTCGCCGCCAAGGTCGCGGCGCAGCCGCCGCTGTCGGTCGCCATGACCAAGCTGACCGTCAATCGCCTGGCGCACGCGCTCGACGATCTCGCCAGCCACATGGACGTCGACCAGTTCGCGCTGGCGAGCCTGACCGAGGATCACAAGGAAGGCGTCGAGGCGTTCCTGGCCCGGCGCAAGCCGCGCTTCAAGGGACGGTAGGCGCCGAAACGGGTGTCACACGATTTCGTCAGGATGGTTTGGGCGGCGGCTTGCCGCATTGCCCCCGGGATTGCGTTGTGCCTAACTCACAACCAAGACGGATGCGCCCGCTTTTTGCGAGACCGTGAGGTTGCTCATGTCCCGAATAATCTTCGCATTCAGTTGCCTGTTGTGCGCGCTCTATCCTGTATCGGCGTCGGCCTGGGCCTATCAGGGCCACCGGGTCATTGGCTCGATCGCCGACAATCTGCTGAAACCGAACGCAAGCGCGCAGGTCAAGCAGATCCTCAATCCGCCCGGGTCGCACGACCCGACGCCGGGGTCGCAGGGGTTCGATCTGCGCAAGGCAGGGCCCTGGGCCGATTGCGTCAAAAGCGTTGCCAAGCTGCCCGACGGCACATTCAAATACACCCTGAGTGACCTGCATCCCGAATACGAATTGCCGTGCATCCCCTTCAAGAACGAACGGGCTCTGATGGAGGATTACGCCTCGCGAAACTGGACGACCTGTTTGTATCCATCGGATCCCAACAGGCCGCAGCTTGGCTGTCACAATACGTTTCATTTCGACGACGTTGCGATCGAGCGCAACGGTTTTGACCGCAATTTTCAGGGCACCAACCCGCACGATCTGGTGGCGGCCATCGCGGCGTCGATCGCGGTGTTGTCGGACAAGCCCGTGCCGCCATCATTCGCGTTTTCGATCAAGGACAAGCGGGAAGCGCTGTTGTTGCTCGCCCACTTCATCGGCGACCTGCATCAGCCGCTGCATGTCGGCTCGGTCTATCTGGACAATAACGGCCAGCTGGTCGATCCCGATGTCGCGCACGCGATCGATCCGGCGAACGATACCATCGGCGGCAACTTCATCCAGGACCAGAATATCAACCTGCACGCCGAGTGGGACGACATCCCGACCGACATCGGCGATGCCGCGACCCGGGAACTGCTGGCGGCGGCGAGGGTGGTTCCGGCGACCACGGGGGCCCCCGATGACTGGCCGGCGGCCTGGGCGAGCGACACGGTCATGGTTGCCCACGAGGCCTTCACGGGGCTGACATTCACGTTCAACCCGCCGCAGCCGCCGAGCACGCGAAATCCAGTGGACGGTCGCGTTCGAGGACCACACGGCGTATCTCTGGCTGGCGGACCAGATCAAGCGCAAGCAACTCGCCAAGGGTGGCGCGCGGCTGGCCGAAATCCTGAACGCGATCTGGCCTTAGCGCGCTTTCACCGCAGGCCACGACACCCGATCTCCCATAGCGAAACGGCGGGGATGGTGGGCTCAGGCGCGCCCGCGGATCAGCGTCCTCAATATCGAATTCGCATAAGGTATATTATGGAATATTTATATCTACAATTAGATCAGATATTTAGCCGGACTTTCTACCACACCAAGATCAGTTTGGATCGGCCAACCCGACACGCATCCGGCGCTCGGCTCTCGTCGTTGGTCCGCTCGCCCGAAAGCCGATATTGCCGCCGCCGGCGGACGCTGCAATAAGCCCAAGCCAGACCGCGAACCAGATCGCTGATGACCGCGCGGCATCAGGTCCGTATAGGATTGCATCTCAAGAACAACAAGTCCCAAGGGAGAAACCAGATGAGCTTTTCACGACGCACGCTTTTGAAGGCATCCGCTGCGTCAGCGGTTCTGGGCGGCATTGGCGCGCCGATGGTGGCGCGGGCCCAGACGGCCGAATTCACCTACAAATATGCCAACAATCTGCCGGACTCCCATCCGCATGAACACGCGCGCCAAGGAGATGGCGGCGGCGATCAAGGCCGAGACCAATGGCCGGTTCGACCTGCAGATTTTCCCGAACAACCAGCTCGGCTCCGACACCGACATGCTGAGCCAGATCCGCTCCGGCGGCGTCGAGTTCTTCACGCTGTCGGGCCTGATCCTGGCGACGCTGGTGCCGGCGGCCTCGATCAACGGCATCGGCTTCGCGTTCCCGGACTACGACACGGTCTGGAAGGCCATGGACGGCGATCTCGGCGCCTATGTGCGCGGCGAGATCACCAAGGCCGGTCTCGTGGTCGATGGACAAGATCTGGGACAACGGCTTCCGCCAGACCACGTCGTCGACCAAGCCGATCAACGGCCCGGACGATTTCAAGGGCTTCAAGATCCGCGTGCCGGTCTCGCCGCTCTGGACCTCGATGTTCAAGGCGTTCGATGCCGCACCCGCCTCGATCAATTTCAGCGAGGTCTATTCGGCGCTGCAGACCAAGATCGTCGAAGGCCAGGAAAATCCGCTGGCGATCATCTCGACCGCGAAGCTCTACGAGGTGCAGAAATTCTGTTCGCTGACCAACCACATGTGGGACGGCTTCTGGTTCCTGGCCAACCGCCGCGCCTGGGAGAAGCTGCCCGAGGACGTCCGCACGATCGTCGCCAAGAACATCAACGCGGCCGGCGTCAAGGAGCGCGACGATGTCGCCAAGCTGAATGCCGGATCTGCAGCAGGAACTGGCCGGCAAGGGCCTGGTCTTCAACCAGCCCGACGTGGCGCCGTTCCGCGAAAAGCTCCGTTCCGCCGGCTTCTACGCCGAATGGAAGGGCAAATACGGCGACCAGGCCTGGGAGCTGCTGGAAAAGTCCGTCGGCAAGCTGTCGTAACGCGTCTGTGAGTGCAGGGGGCCGTCATGGCTCATGCCGAACTGAGCGAGATCATGGCCGGCGAGGTGGATCAGTCCCCTCGCCGCCGTTCCGCTTTGGCGATCGCTCGAACATGTCCTGGGAATGCTGGTCGAGATCCCGGCGGCGCTTCTGGTCGTCGCCGAGATCGTCATCCTGTTCGCCGGCGTGGTCGCGCGTTACGGGCTGCACCGGCCGCTGATCTGGTCGGACGAACTGGCCTCGATCCTGTTCCTGTGGCTGGCGATGCTGGGCGCCGCGGTGGCGTTCCGCCGCGCCGAGCACATGCGGATGACGGCGATCGTCGCCAGCGCCAGGCCTGCGATGCGCGCCTATCTCGATCTGGTCGCGACCTGCGCGGCGCTGGCGTTCCTGCTGCTGATCGTCTGGCCGTCCTACGAATACGCCTACGAGGAAAGCTTCATCACCACGCCGGCGCTGCAGATCCCCAACAGCTGGCGCGCGGCCGCGTTGCCGGTCGGCATTTGCCTGATGGCGCTGTTTGCGTTGCTGCGGCTGGCTGCGCGCCGGCGATTTCCGCACCGTGCTCGCCGCGATCCTGTCGGTCGCTGCTGGTGATCGCGGTGTTCTGGCTGGCGCAGGGCTGGCTGAAGCCGCTCGGCAATCTCAATCTGATCATCTTCTTCGTCGGCGTCGCCGGCTTCTGCGTGTTTGCCGGCGTGCCGATCGCCTTCGGATTTGGGCTCGCGATCTTCGGCTATCTGGCGCTGACCACGCACACGCCGCTGATGGTGCTGGTCGGCCGCATGGACGAGGGCATGAGCCATCTGATCCTGCTGTCGGTGCCGCTGTTCGTGTTCCTGGGGCTGCTGATCGAGATGACCGGCATGGCGCGGGCCATGGTGGCGTTCCTGGCCAGCCTGCTCGGCCATGTCCGCGGCGGGCTGCACTACGTGCTGGTCGGCGCGATGTACCTGGTGTCGGGCATCTCCGGCTCGAAGGCCGCCGACATGGCGGCGGTGGCGCCGGTGCTGTTTCCGGAAATGAAGGCGCGCGGCGCCAAGCCGGGCGATCTCGTCGCCCTGCTCGCGGCCACCGGCGCGCAGACCGAAACCATTCCGCCGAGCCTCGTGCTGATCACGATCGGCTCGGTGACCGGCGTCTCGATCGCCGCGCTGTTCACCGGCGGCCTGCTGCCGGGCGTGGTGCTGGCGATCACGCTGTCGGCGCTGGTGTGGTGGCGCTACCGCGGCGAGGACCTGCGCCACGTCACCAGGGCGAGCGGCGGCGAGATCCTCCGCGCGTTCGTCATCGCCCTGCCCGCGCTGGCGCTGCCGTTCGTGATCCGCTCCGCCGTGGTCGAGGGCATCGCGACCGCGACCGAGGTCTCCACCATCGGCATCGTCTATGCCGTCGTCGTCGGCTTCCTGATTTACGGCCTTTTGATCTACCGCAAGTTCGACTGGCGGCGGCTCGTGCCGATGCTGATCGAGACCGCGTGCCTGTCGGGCGCGATCCTGTTGATCATCGGCACCGCCACCGGCATGGCCTGGGGCCTGACGCAATCCGGCTTTTCGCGGGCGCTGGCGGCGGCCATGACCGGCCTGCCCGGCGGTGCGGCGACCTTCATCGCGGTCTCGATCGTGGCGTTCTCGATCCTCGGCAGCGTGCTCGAGGGCATTCCGGCGATCGTGCTGTTCGGGCCGCTGCTGTTTCCGATCGCGCGCGCGGTCGGCGTGCACGAGGTGCATTATGCGATGATCATCATCCTCGCGATGGGCATCGGATTGTTCGCGCCGCCGTTCGGCGTCGGCTATTATGCCGCCTGCGCCATCGGACGGGTCGATCCGGCCGAGGGCATCCGGCCGATCTGGGGCTATCTGCTGGCGCTGCTGGTCGGCCTGATCGATCGTGGCGATCTTTCCGTGGATTTCGATCGGGTTCCTGTAAGCTTAAACTTTGACAGATGGGACGAAGCCGATGAGCGCAGCCCAAAACCAGTACGCATCGGTCTGGACAAGACGCCGGCCAATTACGTCGCCGCTGACGCCGCTGAGCTTCCTGGCGCGCACCGCCGCGGTCTATCCCGATCATGTCAGCACGGTCTACGAAGGCCGCAGTCTTCACCTGGGCGCAGACCTATGACGCGCTGCCGGCGCTTTGCGTCCTACCTCGCCGGCCGCGACATCGGCCATGGCGATACGGTGGCGGCGATGCTGCCGAATATCCCGGCGATGAACGAGCTGCATTTCGCGGTGCCGATGGCGGGCGCCGTGCTGAACGCGCTCAACATCCGGCTCGATGCGCGCCTCGATCGCGTTCCAGCTCGATCATGGCGGCGCCAAGATCATTCTGGTCGATCCGGAATTTTCCGGCGTGATCGCGGAGGCGCTGACGCTGATGAAGGGCCAAAGCCTTCGTCATCGACGTCGACGATGCGGCCTTCGCGGGCGGCAAGCGGATCGGCGAGATCGAATATGAGGCGCGCTGTGCGCAGGGCGATCCGGATTTCGTCGCACGGCTGCCCGGCGACGAATGGGACGCGATCGCGCTGAGCTACACCTCGGGCACCACGGGCAATCCCAAGGGCGTGGTGACCCATCACCGCGGCGCCTATCTCAACGCCGTCAGCAATATCCTGGCCGGCAATCTCGGCCAGCATCCGGTCTATCTCTGGACCCTGCCGATGTTCCACTGCAACGGCTGGTGCTTTCCCTGGACCATCGCGGCGGCCGCCGGCGTCAATGTCTGCCTGCGCAAGGTCGATCCGGCCAAGATTTTCGAGCTGATCCCAAAGCACGGCGTCACCCACATGTGCGGCGCGCCGATCGTCTACAACACGCTGATCAACGCGCCCGACGCGCCGAAGGGCGCCGCCGCGCGGCCCGTGGTCGGATTGATCGCGGGTGCCGCCCCGCCGGTCGCCGTGCTCGAAGGCGCCGAGCGCATCGGCATCAAGCTGACGCATGTCTACGGCCTGACCGAAGTCTATGGCCCGGCCTCGGTCTGCGCCGAGCAGCCGGGCTGGGACGATCTGCCCGCCGATCAGCGCGCGCAGCTCAAGCGCCGGCAGGGCGTGCCCTACCCGCTGCAGGAAGGCGTCACGGTGATCGATCCCGAAACCATGCAGCCGGTGCCGCGCGACGGCGAGACCATCGGCGAGGTGATGTTCCGCGGCAATATCGTGATGAAGGGCTATCTGAAGAACGAGAAGGCCACGCGCGAAGCGTTTGCGGGCGGCTGGTTCCACACCGGCGATCTCGGCGTGCTCGACGAGCACGGCTATGTCATCATCAAGGACCGCTCCAAGGACATCATCATCTCGGGCGGCGAAAACATCTCCTCCGTCGAGGTCGAGGACATCCTCTACAAGCATCCCGCCGTGCTGTTCGCGGCGGTGGTGGCAAAGCCGGACGCAAAATGGGGCGAAGTGCCCTGCGCCTTCGTCGAACTGAAGGAAGGCGCGAAGGCGACCGAGGCCGAGATCATCGCGTTCTGTCGCACCCACATGTCCGGTTTCAAGACACCGAAGGCGGTCGTGTTCGGATCGATCCCGAAGACATCGACCGGGAAAATCCAGAAATTCATGCTGCGCAATCAGGTGGATTCGGCGAAGGCGATTTCGGCCTGAGCGGATGTGAATTCTTCAGCGCGGCGTCGAAACCTTAGCGCGATCCGTTGCGACGCACATCAGCGCGCGCTCGAACATCGATCCGGCTTGCGCGGCGCTATCGAGGCACCCGACGAGGATCGATGGCGGCATCGCGGGATTTCCGCAGAATATGCGCATGAAATCTGCGGCGAGCGCGATCTTCTCCGCCCTGTCCGCTTGCCGCCACCGCGATTGGTCGAGATAGAGCAACGTTCCCGCTGGTGCCGCTGAAGCTGACGGCGCCGCAGGTTCGATGCTGTCGCTTGCGCGCAGTTGCCCGGGCACGGAGGCTGCGGCCAGAACCACGGCAAGGATCGTCAGCGCCAGTCTCATTTCGCTGCCGCCGTCTCCGGCGGCACATCGAGCGCGGGACTGCGGTCGAAAAAGTTGAACGGCCGCAACTTGAACCCGTGCCAGAGTCCCGGCATCGCCGGCCAGTCTTCGGCGCGCGGCACATGCCGAAAGCCGATCGTGTACCAGAGCACGAGATCATGGCCATCGATCGAACGCTTCGCTGTGACCCATTTTGGCAGGCCGTCCGCTTCCGGATTTTCGTTTGGATAGGCGCCGGCCGCGAAGCGCTCGCCCGGCGCATAGGCGCTCGCCCACAGCGTATAGGCGGAAAATCCGGCGCGAACCTGGATCGGGTCGTCGGGCGCGAGGATCGAAGCGTCCGTATGTCCGGGCTGGAGCTGGTAGCCGGTCGGATAGCCCTGCGCATTGCGGCGGCTGGCGCTCTCGACGCGGAATTGCGCGGCATTGAGCGGCGTCGTCACCGGCCCCTCGATCGCAAGCGGATGGCTCTCGACCTGCCAGAGGCTGCGTCGCGGACCGCCCGTCGAGATCCGGCGCGGCACGATGCGGTCCTCGACCAGCCGATTGTCGGTCCCGTCGACGTCCATGTCGATCCGGAACGCCATGTAGTGATCGTGGTTGACGGCAACGAGACGTTTGGCGACCAGTGTGCCATAGGCCGTGTCCGCCGCGGCCGTTGGATCGGAGAGAGTGGAGGACGCAACGCCCTTTGTCTCGTCGATGCCGTAGGCGCCGAGCCGCACGTCGATATCGCCGGCGCGATTGAAGACATAGTCGATGAGATAATCGTAATTGCCGACGACCGGCGCCATCCGGACCACGAGCTCGGTATTTGCCCGCGCCTCGAACGTATGGTTGACGGCCTCGTCGTGCCGCCACAACGGATCGCCGGATGGGCGTTCGAACAGGCACACGACGCCCTTCAAGCCGATCGGCTGCCCCTTGGTGCCGGCAATCGTGACATCGAGAAACGACGCGCTCGCTGGGCAATCCTGTCCCGGCCGCAATTGCGTTGCGAGCACGCCGAACCCGTATTCGCTAATGTCCATGTAAGCGCGGAACGACCAGGTCGCGGCCGGATCCATGTAGGGTACGAACATCTCGCTCGCCGACATCTGATAGGCGATATCGCGCGCGGCACCATGATCGTTGTAGCGGATGAGGGACAGCACCGACCCGAGCCTCGGATCGAGGCGAACGTGGAACGACCAATTGTCCCAGCGCACCTCGCCGCCCGAAATCGAAATGTTCGAACCCTGTGGCGCCGATATTTCAACCGGCTTCGTGACGGGCCGGGCGCGGCCCGAATCGGCCCAGGCATGGCTTGGCGTTTCCGGCGGCGGCGGCAAAACGCCGAGGTCGGTGACCGAGACGACTTTTCGCGCGACGAGGTCGACCAGGGCCATCACGTTCTCGATCGGCTTGCCCCAGACATTGTTGCCCGCGCCTGACGTATCGACACAGGGCACGTTGAGCAGACGATGGCCGGCCAGCGCCGGGTCGGTCAACGGCCCGATGGCCATCGGAAAACAGACGATGTTGCCGAAGGTGGTGATCCCCCGTTTGGCCATTGCCGCGCGCCAGCGGTCGTCGGCCTTTGCGATATCCCCCGCAGCGATGAATTCCTCGATTGTCAGCGCGGCCTGACGATTTTCGATCGGGGTCCAGGCGGTCAGCACTTGCGCCCCGAGATCGATATGGGCCTCTGTGACCTTGCCGTCCGCGAGCAGAACCGCAAAGGCGCGGCGGCCGAACGGCTGGCCCTTGGTCCAGGCGCGCACCTCGGCCTTGGGATTCTCTTCCAGCGATAGAGAAACGATCCGGACGTTATCGCCGAGCTTGCCGGCCTCGCGCAGAATTCTGGCCGACGCCGTGATCTCGGTCGGCGTCAGGGCATCCATCGGATGGGTTGCAAGCAGCGGTGCGGGCACCTGTTCTTCGGCGTGGGCGGAAACGCCAGGTGCGAGTATTGAGCAGGACAGAGCGAGGGCTACGACACCCAGTGACGGCCGGCGATCTGACGACATGACTCACCTCAAGTCTGCGCTTCGGTGCAACTACACCCTGTTGCCGATAGCGGGACGACACAAGTTCTTCGCGATCATTCCACCGTCAGCCGCATGCCGTCATAGGCCGGGATCACCCCCGCTGGCAGGCTCTGGCGCAGCACCTCGTAATCGAGGTCGGAATGCATGTTGGTGATGACGGCGCGCTTCGGCTTGAAGCGATCTATCCAGGACAACGCATCGCTGACGCTGAAATGGCTGGGGTGCCCGGCATAACGCAGCCCATCGACGATCCAGAGATCGAGGTTTTTCAGCGCCGGCCAGCTCTCCGCGGGAATGTCGTGGAGATCGGGCGTATAGGCGGCGTCGCCGATGCGATAGCCGAGCGCCGGGATGTTGCCGTGCTGAACCAGGAACGCCGACAAAGTGAGCGGACTGCCCTTCCCTTCGATGGTACGGCTCTCACCCGCCTCGATCGAATGACGGGTCAGGATCGGCGGGTAGTCGCTGCCTTCGGGCGCGATGAAGCAGTAGGAAAACCGCGCCATGATGTCTTTGGCGGTCGACTGATTGAAGTAAACGGGAATTCGGCGGCGCTGGTGCAACACCACCGAACGGAGATCGTCGATGCCGTGGGTCTGGTCGGCATGCTCGTGGGTCAGGAATACCGCGTCGATGTGATCGACTTCGGTGTCGATCAGCTGCTCGCGCAGATCCGGCGAGGTGTCGATCACGATCCGCGTGGTGCCCTGCTCCGACGTCTGTTCGGCGAGCAGCGAACATCGGCGTCGTCGATTTTTGGGATTGTTGGGATCGCAGGCGCCCCAGCCGAGCGCCGGACGCGGTACACCCGCCGACGAACCACAGCCGAGAATTGTCAGCGTCAGCGTCATCCGGCGGCTTTCGGCGCGGGCACCTTTGAGAACAGGCGGAAGAAGTTTTCGGTCGTCTGGCGCGAAATCTCTTCCAGCGAGACGCCGCGGGTCTCCGCCAGCACTTTTGCGACCTCCACCACGTAGGACGGCTCGTTGCGTTTCCCCCGGAATTTGCCGGGCGCCAGATATGGCGAATCGGTTTCGACCATGATGCGGTCGGCCGGCAATTCGGCCGCGAGCGCGCGCAGGCTCTCCGATTTCTTGAACGTCAGAATGCCGGTGAATGAAATCGAAAGCCCCAGCGAGATCGCTTTCATCGCAAGTTCCCGTCCGCCGGTGTAGCAATGCAGCACGGCCTTGAACGCTCCCTTGCCGACCTCGTCTTCGAGGATGCGGCCGCAATCCTCGTCGGCCTCGCGGGTGTGAATCACCAGCGGCAGGCCGGTGGTGCGGGCGGCGGCGATATGCGCGCGAAAACCGCGCTCCTGCGCCTCGCGCGAGCCGTGCTCGTAAAAGTAATCCAGCCCCGCCTCGCCCAGCGCCACGACTTTCGGATGCTTTGTGAGCTCGATCAGTTCGCCGGCGGGAATGCCGTCTTCCTCATCGGCCTGATGCGGGTGGGTGCCGACCGAGCAATAGACATTGGGAAACCGCTCGGCGATCGCCAGCAGCCCGCCGAGCCGCTTCACCCGGGTCGAGATCGTGACGATGCGCCCAATGCCGGCGGTCTCGGCGCGCGCGACGATGGCGTCGAGATCCTCGGCGAAATCGGGAAAGTCGAGATGGCAGTGACTGTCGACCAGCATGGCTTCCGAACCGCTCAATCCACTTTGGGTTCGACGTAGCGCGGGAACACGCCGACCGGCGCCGGCAATGCCGTTCCCGCCGCAATGCGCTCGGCACTGCCGAGGGCGACAAAGTTCCGCGCGTCGTGGGGAACGCCGAGGCTATCCAGCAGCTTTGCCGACGCTTCCGGCATCGCCGCCTGCGCCAGGATCGCGACCTGGCGCACGACCTCGGCGGTGACGTACAGCACGGTCTTCTGCCGCGCCGGATCGGTCTTCGCCAG
Source organism: uncultured Alphaproteobacteria bacterium (assembly GCA_963738765.1). Taxonomy (GTDB): domain Bacteria; phylum Pseudomonadota; class Alphaproteobacteria; order Rhizobiales; family Xanthobacteraceae; genus Bradyrhizobium. Next base: position 101,438 of record CAVTYA010000032.1, read on the forward strand.
CGCCCAAGGCGCCTCGCCCGCAAAATAGCGGTTGGCCTCCGCCACCACGGCCCAGACCGCGTTCAGCCATTGATGGATCTGCTGCGTCGCCATCGCGGTTCGCGACACCTCCAGCATGCCGTCGGCCTGCGCCAGGATCGCCTTGTCGCTGTCGGTGAATTCGCCAGGTGCCGGCAAGATGCCGCCGAGTTGTTTTGCGATCATCGACAGCGAGCGCTGCGCCAGATTGCCGAGATCGTTGGCAAGATCGGCATTGATGCGCGCGACAATGGCTTCGTGGTTGTAGTTGCCGTCCTGCCCGAACGGCACCTCGCGCAGGAAGAAATAGCGCATCTGGTCGACGCCGTACTGATCGGCAAGATTGAAGGGATCGACGACGTTGCCGACCGACTTCGACATCTTCTCGCCCCTGTTGAACAGGAAGCCGTGGGCATAGACCCGCTTCTGCACGGGAATGCCCGCCGACATCAGGAACGCCGGCCAGTACACCGCGTGGAAGCGGATGATGTCCTTGCCGATGATGTGCACGTCGGCCGGCCAGTAGCGCCAGTTCTCGCTGGTCTCGTCGGGAAAGCCGACGCCGGTGATGTAGTTGGTCAGCGCGTCGACCCAGACATACATCACGTGTTCGGGGTCGGTCGGCACCTTGACGCCCCAATCGAACGTGGTGCGCGAGATCGACAGGTCCTTCAGGCCGCCCTTGACGAAGCTGATGACCTCGTTGCGGCGCGAATCCGGGCCGATGAAATCGGGCTGGTTCGCGTACAGCGCCAGCAAGCGGTCCTGATAGGCCGACAGTTTGAAGAAGTAGCTCTTCTCCTCGACCCACTCGACCGGGGAGCCCTGCGGGCCGCGGCGGACATCGTCCTCGCCGACAGCCGTCTCTTCTTCGGCGTAATAGGCTTCATCGCGCACCGAATACCAGCCCGAATAGGTGTCGATATAGATGTCGCCGTTCTCTTGCATACGATTCCAGACCACCTGGACCGAGCGGTGATGCTCGGGCTCCGTGGTGCGGATGAAACGGTCGAACGAAACGTTCAGACGCTCGTCCATCTGCTTGAATCGCAGCGCATTGCGGGTCGCGACTTCCATCGTCGGCAGCTTTTCGGCCTCCGCGGTCTGGACCATTTTCAGGCCGTGCTCGTCGGTCCCGGTCAGGAAAAACACGTCCTTGCCGTCGAGCCTTTGGAAGCGCGCCAGCGCGTCGGTCGCGATCGCCTCATAGGCGTGGCCGATATGCGGTACGCCGTTCGGATAGGCGATCGCGGTCGTGATGTAGAAGATGTTTTCGCGGGACGCGGCGGCAGCCGGCGGCGGCGGCACGGCAACGGCCCGCTTGGGCTTTGGGGCGGCCTTCGCAGCGGGTTGAGCCTTTGCCGCAACAACTTCGGGCTTCGGCGCCGAGGCTGGCTTGTTCGACTTCGCCTTCTTCGCGGATTTCTTGACGGCCTTCTTTGCGGTCTTTTTGGCGGCCGTTTTCTTGTTGGCCTTTTTCGCTGTCTTCCTGGCTGTCTTAGCCTTCTTGGCGGCGCCCTTGCCCTTGGCCGCGCGCTTCTTCGCTGCGGCCTTCTTGGTGACACGCGCGGCGGCTTTGCGAACTTTCTTCGCCTTGTTCTTCTTGGGGGATTTCTTCTTAGCCTTCGCCACCACGAATTCCTTCAAAAATTCAGCCGAGATGTCGGGATTGATCAAGCGGCGGAGCGCCTACCGCGTTGCTTCCGCGAGCATCGAGAATACCGAGAAAACCAGCGGTTTTCGTTCGAGATTATAAGATTCGGTATCGCGCGCGGCGCGGATGATCTTTTCCCATACCTCCGCCAGCCGTGCAAGGCGCGGAAGATTTGCGTTGGCGTCGTCGACGCGCAGTTTTTCGCCGATCCAGCGATCGATACCGTCGATGAAGGCCGCCAGCGCGACCCGGTCGCTGGTGCCGAGCGCATCGCCCAGCGCGTGCAGTTCGCGCGGATCGACCCGCGGCAGCGTCGCCAGCATCGCCGCGGTCCGCTGCTGCAATTTGAGCGCATCGCCGCCTAGCAGGTTCAGCGCGCGCCCGACGCTTCCCTCCGACGCCGCGGCAGCCTCCGCAAGGGCGGGATCGTCGGCTGCGATTTCGGTGGCGCTCGCGGCCGCACGGATGACGTCGCTGGCGGCGAGCGGCCGCAGCGGCAATTTGCGGCAGCGCGACAGGATGGTGGGCAGCGCCCGTGCAGGGGCGTGACTGACAAGAAGAAACAGCGATCGCTGCGGCGGTTCTTCGAGGACCTTCAGCAACGCGTTCGCCGCGTTCGGATTGAGTTCATCGACGGTATCGACGATGCAGACCCGCCAGCCGTCCTCGGCCGCGGTCGAGCCGAAGAACGAAATCGTCTCCCGCGTCTCGTCGACGGTGATGACGGTCCGCAGCACGCCGCGGTCATTGAGGCCGCGTTCGAGCACCAATAGCCCGCCATGGGCGCCGGCTGTGATCTGGCGCGCCACCGGGTCCGCCGGATCGACCGCGAGCGTGTCGGCCTGTTGCACGGCAGGTGCCAGCGGATCGCGATGGCTGAGCACGAACCGCGCCATGCGATAGGCCAGTGTTGCCTTGCCGATCCCCTGCGCGCCCCCGATCAGCCACGCATGCGGAATTCTCCCGCCGCGATAAGCGCTCAGCAACGCCGTCTCCGCCTCGCGATGCCCGAACAGGTCGGGCGTTTCACGGGGATGCCGGACCGTAATCTCCTGCTCGGTCTTGCGGGCGCTCATGCGGAACTGGCCGCGTTTGATATGGCGAACAGGTGATTGCGCAAGGCGGTCCATACCTGGGCGGCGACCGCCTCTGCACTGGCATTGGCGTCGATCAAGACGCAGCGCTGCGGGTCTTCGGCGGCAATCTGCCGGTAGGCGTCACGCAGATCCTGATGGAATTTGATGTCTTCGGCCTCGAACCGGTCCGGTGCGCCGCTGCCGCGGCGGGCGGCGGCCCGTTGCAGGCCGACTTCGACGGGGACATCGAGGATGATGGTCAGGTCCGGCTTGAGGTCGCCGATGGTGACCCGCTGCATCGCGTTGAGCACGCCGGGCGCGACCTGTCCGAGCCTGCCCTGATAGGCCCGCGTCGAGTTGAAGAACCGGTCGCACAGCACCCATGTACCCTGGCTGAGCGAGGGCTCGATCACGGTGCGCACATGGTCGTCGCGCGCGGCGGCAAATAACAGCGTCTCCGCGTCGGGTCCCAGCAGCTTGCCCATCCCGGACAGCAGCAGATGTCGGATGATTTCGGCGCCCGGCGATCCGCCGGGCTCGCGCGTCACGATGGCGCGGAGCTTCGCCGCATCGAGGCGCTCGGCGAGTCTCTTGATCTGCGTGGACTTACCCGAGCCCTCGCCGCCCTCGAATGAGATGAACTTCCCGCGTCCGGAACTTCGCTTGACCGCTGCCTCGGCCATGGTCAGAGCTTCTCTGCGCTCGCGCGGAACATGCCGATCACAAGCTCGCTGGCCCCGTCGATCGCGCGGCGCATCGTCGAACCGGTGCCGACCGCTTCCGCGGCGTAAACCGGCGCTTCCATGGCAATGTTGGCGCCGCGCCATACCCTGACCACGCCGACCTGCTGGCCGGACTGGATCGGCGCGCGCACCGGTCCGTTATAGACGATGCGGGCGATCAATTTCTCATTGCCGTTCTTGGGGACCATCACCTTGACCGGTTCGGGGCTGGTAAGCTTCACCGAACGGCTATCGCCGCCGAACACCTTGGCATAGCCGATCTGCTGGTTTGGCGCGAACAATGTCCGGGTCTCGAAGCTGCGAAAACCCCATTCCAGCATCTTCTTGGCTTCGCTCGCCCGGTCGTCGGGATCCTCCAGGCCGTTGACCACCACGATCAGCCTTGTGTCATTCTGGACCGCGGAGCCGACCATGCCGTAGCCGCCTTCCTTGGTGTAGCCGGTCTTCAGCCCGTCGGCGCCGGTGAGCGAGTTCAGCAGCGGATTGCGGTTCTGCTGCCGGATCTTGTTCCAGGTGAACTCCTTCTCGCCGAACAGTTTGTAAAACTCGGGATAGGTTTGGATGAGGTAACGCGCGAGTTTTGAAAGCTCCCGAACCGTCATTTTGTTGGCGGGATCGGGCAGCCCGTTGGAATTGCCGAAGGTCGATTTGGTCAGCCCGAGTTCGCGGGCGCGCTTGGTCATGAAGTCGGTGGCAAAGGTGTGCTCATTGCCGGCGATGCCCTCGGCGAGCGCGATGCAGGCGTCGTTGCCGCTCGGGATGATCGCGCCGTGCAGCAGATCGTCGACGGAAACCTTGCTGTTGATGGCCGCGAACATCGTGGACGTGCCGGAGGGTGCGCCGCCCCGGCGCCAGGCGTTCTCGCTGATCCGGTACTCGTCGCTAAGCTTGACGTCGCCTTTCTTGATGGCGTTGAACACCACCTCGGCCGTCATCAGCTTCATCATGCTGGACGGTGCCCGCAGTTCGTCGGCGTTCTTCTCGAACAGCACGCTGCCGCTGGACGCCTCGATCAGGATCGCGGTCGGCGCATCGCCGTCGAACGCGTTCTCCTCCTTCTTGGCCCCCTGCACGCTGTTGTTGGCGGCATAGACGATCCCGCCCCATCCGACAGCCAGCGCAGCCGTGGCCGCGATCAGGCTGCGCCAAGGGCGTCCTGCCCCGGCGGCGGATTGGCGGGAAATAGCGGTCTCGATTGCCATCGGCGATGTCCTGAATCCGGGCGTTCTAACAGTTGGAAGTACCGCAAACAACTGAGGTTTCGGACTTGTCTCCAGCCTGATCGGATTGCTGCGGCGGCCAAAGGAACCTATCCTGAGGAGCAAGCCGTTCCCTGAACAAAATCCGGCAAACAAGGCGGAAACGCGATGCCCTCCTCACGCACCCTTTCCGCCAACGGAATCGAACAGTTCGTCCTCGAACAGGGCCAGGGCCCGTTGGTGGTGCTTTGCCACGGCTGGCCTGAATTGTCCTATTCCTGGCGGCACCAGATCCCGGCGCTCGCGGACGCCGGCTTTCATGTCGTGGCGCCCGATATGCGCGGGTTCGGCCAAACCAGCGCGCCGGCCGAGATCGGCGCCTACAGCATCTTTGATACTGTCGGCGACATGGTCGCGCTGGTCGCAGCGCTCGGCGAGCAGCAGGCCATCATCGTCGGCCACGACTGGGGCGCGCCGGTTGCCTGGCACGCGGCGATGTTCCGCCCGGACATGTTCACGAAGGTCGCGGGCCTGAGCGTCCCGCCCCCTCTTCGCGGCCGGGGCCTGCCGCTCGATAGCCTGCGTGAGGGCGGCATCACCAATTTCTACTGGCAGTATTTTCAGACGCCGGGCGTTGCCGAAGCCGAGTTCGAGCGCGATATCGCTCGGACCATGCGTATGGTTCTGGGCCGCGGCGTTTCCGATCCTAATTCGCTGTTCATCGAGGACGGCAAGGGATTTTTGGGGAATTTGCGCGACCACCTGCCCCTGCCGCCATGGCTGGATGAATCAGACGTCGCTTATTTCGCCGACGCCTACAAAAAATCCGGCTTTCGCGGCGGACTGAACTGGTACCGCAACCTCGACCGCAATTGGGAACTGACCGCGCCATGGCAGGGCGCGCAGATCCATCAGCCCTCACTGTTCATCGCGGGATCCAATGATTCCGTCATCACCGGCCTGATCGGCGCCAAGCGTGTCGGAGATATGGAACGGGTGCTGCCGAACTTGAGGCAAAAGCTCATCATCGACGGCGCCGGTCACTGGGTTCAGCAGGAACGTGCCGATGAGGTCAACGCAGCTCTCATCGCGTTTCTCGAGCAATCGCACTAACTGGTTGATTTAGTAGAGCCCGCGGCCGCTGAGCACTTCGGCCGGTCCGCGCGGATCGATCGGCAGATAGGCCGGGCTTAGGCCGGCTGCGTAGCGATCGTCACCTTCGTAGGATACCGCCCGGCGATTCTCCGAAACCCGGCCGCGCGAGCGGCTGGAGGCCGACATTTCAGAGGTGGCGTTGATCGAGGCGTAGTCGGCTGAGGTATTGCCGAGGCTGTAGGGCCGCCCTTCCGGCATCGGAACCTCGCCCCGGATACGGCCAGCCGATGAGGTAAGTTCCGGCACGAACGGGCGGGCGGAGGCAATTCGGACCGTGGATGGCGATGGCGCGGGAACGCCGGTGCGCAAGGTCGCGATCAGCTGGCGATCGTCGGAGCCTTCGAGCGGCGCGCGGCCGACATATTCGACGCGGACGCGGGCGACGCCATTTCCTTTGAAATCAAGCAGTTCGGCAGCTTTGTTCGAGACGTCGATGAGGCGATTGCCGTGATAGGGGCCGCGGTCATTGACGCGGACGATCAGCGATTTGCCATTGCGCAGGTTGGTGACCCGCGCGTAGCACGGCATCGGGAGGGTCGGATGCGCGGCGGTCAGCGAGCCCATGTCGAACACTTCGCCATTGGCGGTCAGCCGGCCGTGGAAATCGTCGCCATACCAGGAGGCCATGCCCTCCTCGCGATACCCGGTATCCTCTTCCGGGACGTAGACCCGCCCGCCAACCGTATAGGGTTTGCCGACGCGGTAGGTTCCGCCGCCCTTCGGCACGGGTTCGCCAAAGGCGACCACGCGGGGGCTGCTGGAAACGCCATATTTGGGATCGACGCGGCTCGAGAACTTGTTCGACGAGGCGCAGTTGGCGAGGAGGAGGAGGCAGGTTGCGACCGCAGCAGCGCCACGCGCCACCCGGACGATCGAATTTGGTCGTCGAATCCCCATCGCCCCAATTACCATTCCACCGGCCGCGTGCCTACTTGGCGACTCAAACGGCCTTACACCACGATACGGCCCACCTCCGCACCAAGGGATGAAGATATCGCATCCGGAACACGGCGGAAATGGGGTGAGCCCCCGCGTGGTGAACCAAAGGTTACAAGCCGTGGACCGTGAGATTACGGGCCCGAACCCGCCGATTGCGGGCTGTTCAGCCCTGCCCTGTCCCGCTTTCAGACAGCCTGTTGCAACAAATCATCACTCGGTCGGATCTTCGATTCCGACAATTGAATCTTTTTGACTGTGCAGCGCGGCAGTCGTTTGGTGCGTGCGGGGGCGCAAAGGAAGCTTGCGATGATTGAGACGGTTACAGCGGTGATGGGCCTGGTGAGCGCCGGGATTTTCCTCGCCCATGCATTTGAAGGTTTTCGCTCGAGGGCGTGAGCCCTGGCGGGAAGACACATCACCTCTGGCAGATCGAGGATTCCGAAAGTTTTAACAAATTCGGACGAGCATCGAGAGTGGCAGGTGTAACATGCGCAACCACGACATTGTCTCCGACGGGTTTCTCGCACTGACCACGGCCAGCCTCCTGCTGCTGTGCTCCAGCCTGATCGCGTTCGCATTCAACTAGCCGGAAATCGCCGACACCGGAACGTCGCCTTCACGCGTGTGCGAGAATTGAAGATCTTCGAGCAGTTGCTATTGATCTCATCCTTCGGTTGCGATTGGATGCCCCCGGGCTCGGGGAGATCAATCAATGCGTCTTTTGGGAGTTGTGGCGCTCGCCGCGGCGTTGGGCGGCTGCGCGTCGGTGACGCGCGGAACGACTGAAAATATCAGCATTTCATCAACGCCGTCAGGAGCCGAGGCCACCATCTCGGGTCTTGAGGTTCCGACCGCGTGCGTTACGCCCTGCGCCATCGTCGCCAAGCGCAGCGCCGACATCACGGTCAGTTTCGCCAAGGAAGGCTACGAGCCTGAGGTCGTCCAGTTGACGAAGGAAGTTCCCGCAACTGGCGCCGTCGGTTTCGCCGGCAATATTGTCGCCGGCGGGCTTGTTGGGATGGGAGTTCGACGCCGTCACCGGTGCGGCTCAGGACCACAAGCCGAATCCCGTCATCGTGACGCTCAAACCGATCAGGCGGATGGCACCGTCGGTCGCTGCCAAGCCGCGCGGCAGGCCGCCCAAGCCGGCGCCCGAGGCGGGTACCTGACCTCGAACGATCGGTCTGCGAACTAGTTCGGCTTTCCCGCTCGACCAGTGCAGATTGTATGCAGCGCCGGCTTTGCCCGACGCTGCGACCAATGATGTCAGTAGCCGCAGGAATTGCAGCGCGGCGGCACCGCGACGTAATATTCGCGCGCGGGAGCGACCATCTCGACGTGCTGGCGCGTCGCATATTGCGGCGGGACCTGCTCGTATTGCACGCCTTCAGGCGCGACCATGACGGTTTGCGGCACCATCACGGTGCGATATTGCGCCGGCGTCCGGTGAGCGATCGTAGCGCCCGGCGCCACCATCACGGTTTCCTCGACGGTACGGTATTGCGGCGGCACGACCTGGCGCTGATAGCAGGTGCCGCAAGGCGGAGGCGGCGCATAGCAGTTGTAACATCCAGCGGATGCCGCGGTCGGCAAAGCCGCGGCCGCGACCGCCGCAGCGATCAGCGCTGTGTAAACGCGAGAAATCGTCATTCCTGTACGCCCCAATTTGTGAACTGGCCAAATGATTGGCGCCGGGATCGTCAACGAAAGACGGAAATTTCGCTTTAAGGGAAATCATTAACAGAGCGTTTCGAAAAATTCGGCCCGCTCGCCTCGTGGGAAATGCCCGATCGGCGCCAGTTGCCCCTTTCGCGGCCCTGCCCGCTTTGCTAAGCCGCTGGCTTCCAAAGACGGAAGGGTGGCCGAGTGGTTTAAGGCACCGGTCTTGAAAACCGGCGTGCCGGTGCAAGGAAGTGCCTGCAGGACAGGGGTTTCTGTGCTTTTGAGGTGCCCCAGGGGCCACAAAAGGGCCACAGCAGTGGAAACTGAGCTTGGAGAGGTGGCCGAGTGGTTTAAGGCAGAGGTCTTGAAAACCTCCGTAGGCGCAAGTCTACCGTGGGTTCGAATCCCACCTTCTCCGCCAGCCCCGCCGGTGCGCCTTCCGCCTCCCCGCCGTCCAATGCCAGCCGCCGCGAAATAACGCACCGCTGACTCGCGCTGCCAACCCGGCGGCCCGTTAAGGCCGATTGACCGCTCGCCGCGCCAGGACCACGCTGCCCCGCCATGCGCCACATGTTCACCCAGGTGCCGATGCTCACCGGTTACGCCGGGATCGCGCGTGTCGAGGTGAGCCTGCCGTTCGTGGCCGAGCTCGTCGACGGGGAGAAGTATTATATGGAACCCAGACACCTCGAAGGCACTGAACTGCGTCGCCATCGTGCGCGCGGGCCGACCTTGCGGTCGCTGGTGAAGTTGGCGAGACAGTGCGACAGCGCCGAGCAAATGGGCCAGAAACTAAAGCGGCGCTTTGACCGCTCGCTGCAGCGCCAGGGTGACCGGCCAGCCGGCGCGCGCGACTTGGCCGAGCTCGAGCGGTTGCTCGGCAAATAGGAACGCCGGTTGAGCCTGTTCCAATGAAAGAGGCCGCCAACTGAGGCGGCCTCTTTATCGACTATTACTTTTTCTTTTTTATCGGAGTGCAGGTTCCTCCTGCACACTTGCTGCCCTTGTTCGATCCGTAGGTGTTGTCAACTCCGCTCATGGTTCCTCGCCGCGCGGCGTAGGCATCTGATGAGAACGAGCTTGCGACGGTGACTACCAGGAACGCGGTCGTAATGGCGATTGCAAAAGTACGCATTATCCCTCCCATGGAAAGATGCCAACTTAGACGATTCGGTGAATTAGGGGAAACTCCCCAAACTTGAGCAATCGACTTTGATCCTTCACTGCACCGTAAACCCGCCGCGCAGGATGCCGTGCGCTTTCAGCCAGGCGATCGCAACGGTCATCATTGCCACAGTGAAGATACTCACAAACAAAAAGCCGCCCGCAGGCGGCTTCTCAATTCAATCTGATGATGGATCAGACGAACCTAAATGCAGGCTTCGACTTGCGTCGATACGCCATGAAGCCAACACCTGCAAAGCCGAGGACCATCATGGCCCATGTCGAGGGCTCGGGGACGCCGGCTGTGACCTGGGTGTCGGTTAGGAGCATGGTGTTTGCCCCAACAGGACCTGTTTTGCCGGCCGGATTGGCGACATCGGCCCCAAAATAGTAGCCTGCCGCGTTTTTCACGAAGTCGGACGTATCGAGCCCCGCAAGCGCAATCGAAAGATGGATTGGGCCCGGCTCGCCGTTCGAAGCGCCGTTGCCACCGTTGACGATGATGCCGTTAGTGAATTGACCAATGCCCGCCGTCTCGTATGCGGGCACCGTCATGTCAATTGTAAACTCGCCAGACGTCGGGCCGGTTAGCGTTAGCAACGCAGGGTTGATAGCTGAATTGACATTAAACGCAAATGCTTCGTGATTGGTGCCATTTCCGGTATTCACGAAGAGCCAGCTGGACGTCGGGAGCGTCACGTCGATGGTGACTCCACCACCGCCTGCGAAATCGGTGACCGTTACTGTGCCGTAGGGGCCAGTGCCGAGACCTGCGCCAGGATCGGCATAAGTGAAGTTTGATGTGATGACTGAGGCCTCAGCCGAGGGAGCTGAAAAAGCGAGCCCGAGGCCCACCAATCCTGCAAATAATAATGATGCTCTTCTCACGGCTTAATCTCCTAGAATGCCAGCAGACATCGCCGCAACGCGCGGCTTTTGTGCGTGGTACACATAGGCGATTGTTTCGCGAGGGACTTGTTATCTCCCGCCAAACACTTGTTCATGCGGGCCAACCCTAATTAGCCCCGCGGCCCTCACTGCACATGAATTCCGGATCGCAGAACGCCCCAATCTTTCAATGTCTCGATCACCTCGCGATAGTCGCTCGAGCACAGATATCCGTGGCCGCCGCTCTCGAGGTGGCATTTCACCGCGGCTTGCGCTTCCGATAGCCGGCCGTTCTTCGCCTTGAGCTCGAGCGCGCACACCTCGCCGTGCGGACCGAAAAAGATCAGATCGGGAAAGCCGGCGACGACGCCCATGCGCTTAAGCCGCGCTGCGGTCACTTGGTCACGATATTCGCCGCTGGCGATGTGCGTGAAAATCCAGCCCGGCATGATCCAGCGCCGCACCGTGTCGACAACGGCGCAGTGCAATTGATATTCCGTCGGCGCCGGCGGTGCTGTGCCGCGCTGCCGACGGCCGCGGAATAAACTCAACTGCCGCGCTGTCACCGATACGCTCATGCCTGCCTACTTCGCGGCCTTTCGCTCGGCCTCGTACAGTTCGAGCACTGGCAGCAAGCTGCAGCTCAGCCGTCTGCGCGTTAGCGTGCCTCTGTTCTGTATGGGTCAGCGACGAATTCTTGCACAGGGTCGATATTATCACGCCACCGTTCGGCGAAGTGACCGACAGCCGCGCGACAAGCAAGGTTGACGTTCGTGACAAGGAAAATCCGAACCGTGCCACGCCGAGAAATTACTGGCAGAACAGTTCGGGCCCCTGACTGATGGAGCCGCTCCGCCAACTGTGCAGCCTGTTGAGGTACGGTCACACCTTTCTGCCAACGTGTGGCGTGATGATAGATTACTAGGCTGTGACCAGCCTGGTGCAGGGACTTAATCTCGGTCATGAACACCGACTTCATCGCTCTTTTGGAGCCTGTGGCGAGCTTCCCAGACGCGATGCCGTTGTCGGGATCGAGAAAGATCGTCTCCTTGCCCCCCAGCGCATCCTTGGATTGCGCAAACCACTCTGCGCGCCTTATGACGCCAGTTGGCACATATTCTTCTACAAACGACGCGCCAGGTAACGCAGGACGCAAGTCTCGAACCGTCCGAGGTGACCTTTTCCTCACCTGCCGCAGGAGATCGAACAAACCTGGGTCGAGGGCGCGGTTTGAAGGCCGTTCAAGATAGCCGTCATGCTTCCCATCACTGTTGTGGCCCTCGTCCGGCACCCGATACCAGAGGACACCTACAGAGTGGTGATTTGCAATTACCCTTAGAAGTCCGAGCTTGGCGAAGTCCCCGACATCGGCCGTGTACCGATCCTGCATCCTTCTTCCTCTGCCGCTGAGGACGAACAGCTCAGGGCATCACCGCCGGCTGTTTCGTCCGAATCCCTGATCTCTTCGGTGCGTAGTAATTGCGCTCGATGTGCTCGAACGTGATGCTAATATGCCTTCACGGCCAACGTAGCGCCGAACGTATTGCCGCGCTCATTGCTGACCCCGCTGGCCAAGTAACAAGCTCTTCGAACCTCACGAACATCTTATGGCCGCGCCATAACGGCTCCGGCAGCACGGCGCCGCCTGGATCGAATGCGTCAGGTGAACTGGCTACTGAAAGCGAGAGAAACGTTCCTTCTTTCCCGAGCTTGGCGCTGCGCTCGGCGATCTGCTTCCAATGCGCGGGCGGATTTTCCGTGGGCGCAGGGTAACGTGCCGCGCGGACGACAATCCACTCAGGTCCGGCGTCTCCGACAAACCAGATCGCTGGATCAAGACGGGGATCACCCGTCCATGACATCAGTCGTTTGCCGTCCTTCTGCAATTCGTCACGCACGGCCTGAACGGCGGCGTCATGCAATTCCCAGTCCGTCATCTCGATCCGTTCATCGGTAATTAGCGCGACTGGATCAATCGGCACCCCAGTTTGGGCGTCGAGAAAGCGCCACCCCGATGCGTCCGGCGCCCAAGTTCCGCCGCGGCGGCGCATTGGCATAAGACAGGCATGCCCCTTGCACCCCTCGGCGATAGCTTGCAGTCCCTTGCGGCTTCCGGGGACTTCAAGCTGCCCCTCCACATCCTCAAATCGAATAAAGAGAAGCTGATTTCCAAGTCGAAACGACAAGTGCTCTAGGAACGGTGGATAAAGGCTCACCCTCAGCCAGCTAAAAAGCCGGCCTTGCGCCTGTATGTCTATGTGACGATGTGCCGCTTGGTAGCACCGCGCGAACTCCTCAGATACACGATGCATTTCAACGTCGTACACCTGCGCTTCGCCGTCTGGAGCACATATCGGCGCACTGAATTCTTCAGACATCGTCTTGCAACTGTTCTGCGATAAGGATGAAGGGCTTGCTGGCTTTATGTAGGCAGGCGAACAACCGCACGTATGCTCGGCTTTTGATCTTTCGCGCCAATGATTTGTGAATTGCTGCCAACCAATGAAATTTGTGGGCCAGAGGATTTGCAGCTCGCCCCCATTACGTTTCAAGGGCGCGAATTGCAGGTTATTCACTTATTAACCTGACGGACCTTTACTCATCTGGTGCGACAATTACCTGATGACGCCGAATGGCCAAGATCCTGCTGACATTGCTGACACTCGCCGTTCTGACGAGCGAGGTGTCGGCACAATCGCGCTCGAACGATGACTTCTTCAGGGTCATCAAGAATAGCGAATCCGCGACGATAAAGACCTACCGCGGCGACACGACCACGTGGGCGGAGTTGCGCTTATACCCAGACGGCTCCGCCCAGTACTTCGATGCGAGCGGGCGGCTCATCAGGGTCATCAATAGCGAAGAACCGGCGACCAACGACTCGACGAACAACTCAATGGGGATATGCCGCGCGTTTCGCCCGACACCACACGATGATTGAGTGATTACCTGTTGGTAACGCGAGTACCCGCCAAAAATCACGTATCGCCCGAAATGCGTCCGCGATGTGCTGATCTATTGCCGCGATCACCGCTGCAGGCAGACGGCTGGGCCGATGATGTGCGGCTACCGGATCGTTCGCTGATCGAGACAACCCCTGTGAATAGTCCGGACAAACGTCCCGATCCTCGCCTGCTACCCTGCATTGTGCCATCGTGAAAGCTCGCAATTCGGCTTCGAGCCGAACGGCTAGTGACCGACTATAGGGATCGTCAATTGAAAACAATTTCCATTTCAAACCAAGAGTACATTGGAATTGTGAGCCGGGACGAGTCGCACTTTTTTGATGTCAAAGCACACGCGGTTGGTGGACGCGCGATACAGAAAATAGCTGCCGCATTTTCAAATGCGGATGGCGGGGAATTAATTATTGGCATTCGTGACAAGGCAGGCTTGCTCCTGAACGAGAGATGGGAAGGCATTGCTGATATCGAGCAGTTGAATGGTCACATTCAAGCTCTCTTCGAGGTGAAGCCAGCGCTCGATGTCCGCTACGAATTTTTGAAGAGAGATGGAATTGCAGGCTACGCGCTTCGTGTGTTGGTCGAAAAGGGAACCCAAGTCTGCTCGACCTCGGATGGCACCATATATGTCCGCCAAGGCGCCCAATCCTTGCCCGTGAAGGAGCCGGAACGGATCCAG
>CAVTYA010000033.1:0-76009 GCA_963738765.1 uncultured Alphaproteobacteria bacterium
AAGAACGAACCCGCTTTGCGGGAGCGCGCTGCGCGCGGAGCGGAGCCAGTGGCACCGATGGAGTGACGAGGTGAGGTAGACGGTGACAAGCCGGGCGTCCTGTCTTGAGAATCGAGGGGTCAATCAACCTCCACCTCAAGACAGGAGCACCCCGATGAGTGATAAACCCATCAGCCCGCTGCGCCGGCGCATGATCGAAGACATGACGGTGCGCAATTTCGTCGAGGAGACGCGCAACAACTATATCCGGCACGTCAGGACATTTACAGCCTTTCTCGGTCGCGCGCCGGATACGGCCGCGCCTGAGGATCTTCGCCTTTTCCAGCTGCATCAGACGCAGATCGGGGTGCGTGCGCCGAGCATCAATGGCTCGGTTGCGGCGCTGCGTTTCTTCTTCACCGTGACGCTCGACCGCCCCGAGATGGCAAGGCACCTCACCTTCGTGCGGGAGCCGCGCAGGATCCCGGTGGTCTTGAGCCTGGAGGAGATCGCACGGCTGCTGGAGGCGGCCCCCGGGCCGAAGTACAAGGCGGCGCTGAGCGCCGCCTATGGCGCTGGACTGCGGGTCTCCGAAGTCGTGGCGCTGAAGGTGTCGGACATCGATTCCGAGCGCATGCTGCTGCGCATCGAGCAGGGCAAGGGGCGCAAGGATCGCTTTGCAATGCTTTCCCCGCTGCTGCTGGAGTTGCTGCGCGATTGGTATCGCATCGCCCGGCCTGCGGTCTGGCTGTTCCCGGGCCGTGATCCGCTGCTACCGCTGACGACGCGGCAATTCAATCGCATCGTTCACGCCGCTGCCGATAGGGCGGCGATCAAGAAGCGAGTGACGCCTCACACATTGCGCCACAGCTTTGCCACTCACCTGCTCGAAGAGAAAACCGATGTGCGTTTGATCCAGGTTTTGCTCGGACATGCCAGGGTCGATACGACCGCGCTCTACGCGCAGGTAGCCACCAACGTGATCCGCGCGGTCATGAGCCCGTTGGATCGGCTCACGCCGCTGACACCGGAGAACAAGCCGCCGGCATAAGCCACGGCGATCATGGCTCGCCCCGCCCTGGAGATCGCGGACATCTTCCGCGACCATGGCTCGGCATGGCGGCAAGCCAATGCCGGTCATGTCAGTCTCGGCCAGTTGAAGGTGATGTCGGCGATCGAGAGCTGCCGCACGGTGGCGCTTGGCGGCCATGTCATGCGCTGCGAGGACTGCTTGCACACGCAGATCGCCTATAACAGCTGCCGTAACAGGCATTGCCCCAAGTGCCAGGGCTCCCAGGCGCTGGCATGGATGAAGCAGCGCAAGTCAGAACTGCTGGACGTCCCTTACTTCCACGTCGTGTTCACATTGCCAGGGCGGATCGGGACCATCGCCTACCAGAACAAGGCCGTCGTCTACGATCTCCTGTTCAAGGCTTCCTCACAGACAATGCGCACGATTGCAGCCGATCCCAAGCGCCTCGGCGTCAAGATCGGCTTCACCTCGGTGCTCCACACCTGGGGCTCCGCGATGACCCATCATCCACACGTCCACATGATCGTGCCGGGTGGTGGGATATCGCTCGACGGCACGCGCTGGATCGGCTGCCGTCCAAACTATCTCTTGCCGGTCAAGGTACTGTCGCGGCTGTTCCGCCGCCTGATGCTGCAGATACTGCTCGCCGCACACCACGCCGGCCGCCTGCAGTTCTTCGGCGACCACGCCCACCTCGCCGGCAAGGCCGCGTTCAAGGCCTATCTCGCACCGCTGCATCGCACCAAGTGGTTCGTCTATAGCAAGCGGCCGTTCGCCGGGCCGGAGCAGGTGCTGGCCTATCTGTCCCGCTACACCCACCGGGTCGCGATCTCCAATAGCCGCCTCATCGCCGCCGACGCGACCGGCGTCACGTTCAGCTACAAGGACTACCGGATCGAGGGACCCGGCCGCTACAAGACCATGACGCTCAAGCCGGACCAGTTCATCAGGCGATTCCTGATGCATGTCCTGCCTAACGGGTTCCACCGCATCAGGCACTGCGGCCTGCTGGCGAGCGGCACCAAGACCGAGACCATCGCGCGGGCGCGTCAGCTGATTGCTGCGGTGGCACCTGTGCAAACCGCGCACCAGCCGCAGCCTCCCGATAGTACCGCGGCAACCGAGCAGGCGACCCACCCGTGCCCGTGTTGCGGCGGTCGCATGAACATCATCGAGACCTTCAAGCGCGGCTCGACACCGCATCATCGGCCGACCGGTCCAATCATTGCCGTCAGGATCGACACATCATGACCACGATCAATGTGCTGAAACGATGCACTGACAACCTTGCCCAGCGTCGGTTGCAGACCGCCGCCGACCACGCTTGCGCAGATGCGCCGACCCGACAACTCAGCATCCCTGCAACCGACACACTCAATCACCGTCTCAATCATCAACCCGAGCTATCGCTGCCTGCCAGCCAAGTAACCAGCCGCCTCAAAGGACACGGCGCTCCCGCGCTCACACCTTCCGGATCAGCCAATTCCCCATAGCGCAGTGCGCGGCATTCTCCGCGCCCCATCCCCCGCGGGTTCTTTCCTTGGCGGCTTTCGGACGCCGGCCACTGCCGTATGTCGCGCCGATCGCGCTGGCCGGCATCCGAAACCCTCAACAAAA
Source organism: uncultured Alphaproteobacteria bacterium (assembly GCA_963738765.1). Classification (GTDB taxonomy): domain Bacteria; phylum Pseudomonadota; class Alphaproteobacteria; order Rhizobiales; family Xanthobacteraceae; genus Bradyrhizobium. Next base: position 2,630 of record CAVTYA010000033.1, read on the forward strand.
GCAGACATCCCGCCGCAAGGCCGCGACTTCTGTTTTTGACCAAACCGGAAGTCGGCCTCGCCAAAACATGGTAGTCCGAAGGCTTCCGACTGTTGGGCAGCGACGATCCTTGGGGGCGACCATGCGGCGGCGGGAGTTCATCGGAGGCTTTGTTGGCAGTTCAATTCTGTTGCTCCGTGCGTCCAGAGCGCAGCTGTCGCAAAGACCGAGGCGGATCGCAATTGTGTCACCGTCCAACTCGGTAGAGGAGCTTCGGACGAACCCGGTTAATCGAGCATTCCTCGACGAGCTTGCACGTTTGGGCTTTGCCGAAGGTCACAATCTCGTCGTTGATCGATATTCGGGAGGCGGTCATATGGACAGCTATCCTGAGTTGGCCCGGACGGTTGTAGGCAACAATCCAGACGCAATTCTGACCTCCGCCAGTCCCATGACATTCGCCCTCAAGAAAGCGACGCAGGGCATTCCAATCGTCACGATCGTTGGAGACCCCGTCGTTTGGGGCCTTGCGGCAAGTCTCGCGCGACCGGGTGGGAATGTGACCGGGGTTACCATAGATGCTGGAATAGAGCTGCATGGCAAACGTCTGGGCCAATTGCGAGAGATGAGGCCCGATGCTTCACGGGTGGCTTATCTCGCATCTTCTTTGGCATGGAAGCAGCCTCAGGCCGCAATGGTTCGAGAGGCTGCACAAGTGTCCAAACTATCCGTAACGCACGTAGACCTCGGGACTGACCTCAACGAGGCGGAATATGAGTTCGCTTTCGGCTCAATCGATTGGACAAGAGTAGATGTGCTGCTGGTTTCGGATGAACCCGAGCACTTGCCCCGTACCAGAACCTTGGTTGATTTGGCCACGAACGTCCGAGTTCCGACCAGCTATCCGTTTCGCGATCTCGTGCTGGGCGGGGGACTGATGGCGTACTATCGAGATTTGCTTGATGCGTTTCGGCAGCTTGCTGCTCAGATGGCGCAGATATTATCGGGCGAAAACCCCGCAGAGATCCCATTCCGTCAACCGACAAATTTCCGATTGTCAATTAATACGAAAGCGGCGCAGAAAATTGGAATTGTCGTACCCACAACGCTGCTCTCCAGCGCCGATGAGGTGATCGAATAGGCCGCTCCACTTCCGTTGTTGAATTACGCTGAAAGTCCGGAATTACGGCCTCCTGAAACGATCAGCGCGCGGGATTAAGGTTTAAATCAATTTCGCCAGCGTCGGCGCGAGGCGGACGTCGGGGCGAACAAAAGTAACCCCGACTAGCTGCCTGCCGTCTTGCGTCCGGTTCCATCCTGCCCAATTTCCGGCGCGTTTGCCACTCAACACGGCTCCGTTGCCGGGCTCGGGGATCGTCGACTTTTTTCGACGGGTTTTTTCGTCAGCAGCGTGACGGCGTCGCGCCGCTACAACCTCCCGAGGATCCAGCATGAAACGGATTGTCGCGACCGGCATCGTTCTTCTCTCGCTTTCCTCCGTTGCTGAGGCACATCGTCTGTCCGGGACCGCCACTTACTACGGTGGGAGCGACCACCTGTGCGGGCGACGCACAGCTTCCGGGGCGGTACTCAACTGCGGCGCAATGACAGCTGCGCACCGGACGCTGCCTTTCGGCACAGTTCTGACGGTCCAGAAAGGCGATCGGTCGATCCAGGTCACGGTGACCGATCGCGGTCCGTTCAATGGTGCGTTCCTCGATCTATCGCCAGCGGCTGCGAGCGCGCTCGGCTGCCGCTGCACCCATCGCAACGTGACCGCAACGATCGTGCAAATGGGATCCGGCGAGACCGCTGTCGCGAGTCGAGACCGTCAACGCCCCGTCGTCCCGGCAGCGATGCCGCAGATCTTCCAGCCGACGGAGGACGTCATGCGTCCGTTGGCAATGTTCGGATCCACAATGGCCATGGCTCCTGCTCCGCGCCAAACCCGTCGGTACAGGGTTCGCCACTAGGACCGATCTGCCCAACGCCGCCTGCGGTAGATGACGCCGCCGAGAGCGCTCGCAGTGGCTCTCCGCACTTGCGAGCTCAGTCCGCTTTCGGGGTTAAAGCGGAAGTGGGTCTTCGGGGCTGTTAGGGCAGCTTTTGACCCTGGCTGTGTAAAAACGCGAAAGATCGAAACACGGCTAGAATTACATTCTTCAGTTCTTTCTCTAAGTTGAATGCGCTTGCGAGTTTGACCGCTAAGACGGTCTTGAACGAATAACTTGTTCTATCGCGGTCAAGCGTCCTGGCGTTTTCACACAGCCAAGACCCAACTCGGACATCACCCCTCCGGCACCCCGACGAGGCGCAAGCCTGCATACAGCCGCTCGCGCCAAGCAAGGTAAGTCGGATCGTCGCTTGATTTGGCGGCGCGCAAGCGATTGACGGTAAAGCCCGGGTTGAGCGAAAGTCCCGCCTTTGCGGCAGTTCGCGCCTCGTCCAGCGCGCCGAGTAAGCCCAAGGCAGCAGCCAAATATAAATGGGCGAGAGGATAATTGCGGTTGGCCTCAATGCTTCGTCTTAGCCAACCAGCAGCTTCGGCATCCGCACAGAGCTGCAGCTTGGCCATGCCGACACAATAGAACCACCAGTAGGCAGCGATATCGCGAGGGGAGAGACGGAAGGCCTCGAGTATATGGCCTTCGGTCTCAGCGGCGCGACCCGTAAACATTTTGGCCAATCCGATAGCGCTATGAGCGTTGGCCAAATTGGCATTGAGTACTAATGCATGCTCGCATTCAGCGATCCCTCGGGCAGCGCGGTTTGTAAAAATGTAGACATAACCCAAGACCAGGTGGGCTTGTGCATGGTCCGGGGCCAATGAAAGCGCTTTGATCGCATTTGTTTCGGCTGCCGAAAGGAGCGCGGCTCGGTTGTCCGTTAACAGGTCGGCCCCCATCGTCACATCGACAAATGCCGCGCCAACCATTGCCTCGATACTTCGTGGATCGATGGCTAAGGCCTGCTCGAAAAAGCCGCGCGCCTGAGTCAGGTGCTCGGGGGTCGGCCCCATAAATATGGAAGCCATACCCTGGAAATATAGATCCATCGCATCGGGATGGGGCGAACGCTCCGCTCGTCGTGCCTCGGCTACAATGAGTTGGGCATCTAATGTGCGGGCGAGCCTCGATACGATTTCGTCCTGCATATCGAAAAGATCGGCGGCGGGCTTCTCGAAGCGCTCCGCCCAAAGATTTCTTCCGCTCTCGGCGTCAATTAGCTGCACGTTGACCCGAACCCGCTTGCCGCGACGTTGTACTGAGCCTTCAAGCACGTAGCGAATATTCAACTCCCGCCCGATCTGGCGTACGTCGTTTGATTTGCCCTTGTATGAGAAGGCGCTGTTGCGGGCGATGACGAACGAGCCGCTGATGCGCGACAGGTCAGTGGTCAGGCTCTCAGTGACACCATCGACAAAGTAATCTTGCTCCGGATCACCGCTAAGGTTGGCGAAGGGCAGCACGACGATGGAAAGACGAGGCGGCGAAAGTGCGCCCGACCTGGCGCGCTCAGCTTGTGCCGCTAGGCTGGGCCTGTCCGGGACCACCGCATAAGCTCGGACCGGAAGGGCAATGTTTTTGAGATTCTGCTCGCCCAGATCGGCGAACTCAACCGCGACCTTGCCTCGAACGTAATCGTAGGCAGAAGACGAGATGCAGATGCCGCCGGGCTCTGCGATGCTCTCAAGCCGCGCCGCAATGTTAACGCCGTCTCCAAAGACATCATGGGGCTCGACGATTACGTCGCCGATATTGATGCCCACGCGGAAGGCAATACACCTGTCTTCAACCTCACCGATGGTAAGTTCCTTGATGCGGGTCTGGAATTGAATAGCAGCTCGGACCGCTTTGACCGCGCTCGGAAACTCGGCCAAGAACCCGTCGCCGGTGTTCTTCACGACGCGGCCGCCGTGTTCCGCAATCGCGGGCTCAACATTCTCTGCTAGGAGGGCGGTCAGTTTCGCATGCGTCCCCTCTTCGTCGTGGTGCATCAGCCGGGAATAGCCAGCCACGTCAGCGGCCAATATTGCCGCCAACCTGCGCTCAACCCGGACTGGCCGCTCTTCCACCATGGCATGCAATCCGACCTACAGCATACCGTACGACGGATCAGAGGGGAGTGCCAAACGCGTTTTGACGGGATTCCCATCCGAGGTGATGTCGGTTGTTGGGCACTTTTCGGACCTGGCGCGATGTCGGACTTGAGTCCGTTATGGGCACCAAAGCGGACATCCGCCGGCGCCCGCGCTTATGGGTTCATGTTCCAGAGCGTTTCGCGCGAAGAAAACGCGTCAAAATGTGACGCTCGGTTTCTCATTTCACCAGGCGAGATCGGGCGGGATCAAAAAGAAAATGGTGGGGTGTGCCCAACTTACAGGGACTTCCTGGTTGTTTGGCGGACGCAGGCAGTCTTGGCGGAATTGCAGTGACGGTGCATTAATCAAAACGGTTCAGCGTCGCCATCGCCAACTGCGTCGCCTCGCGCGCAAGCGAAATCTCGTTGGCCGGACTGCGACAAAACAACACGACGGGCAAATCACCCAAATCCTGTCCAGCCCTCGCGCGAAAAATATTTCTGTTTTTCCGAAATGCAAATCAGGCTATTGATTTGGCCGTCTCACCCGGCAAGAGGGGCGGCTCGCGATCGTCACGAACGTGGGTTGAGATGCGGTGGACGTCGAAGCTGCGACTGACGAGCGCGGCGGACGCGGACGGCAAAAGCGTGTGGTCCTGGCGCCCCGATGCTGGCGTCAAGTTCGTAAGAAAGAAGCTTCTCACGGGCGATGGTGGCAACAAAGCCGGTCACCAGGGAGGGCGCGCCATAAGCCGTAAAACCATTGCGCAGGGAAGGCCGGATGTTCTCCGCTGAACCTGTATGCTCGTGTGCGCATTCCTTTGTGCAAATTGCACGCGAGACCGCGGGTGCAGCGCGCATCCGGCTTTCCCTGCGCCCTCTGTTTTCAAAGGGCGGAAGATTTTTCAACAGCTCGGGCGCGTGGCGTCGCGGGGACGCGAATTCATGTTTGCCGCCGTCATTGCGAGCGCAGCGAAGCAATCCATTTCGCCGCTCGCGCTGATAGATAGATTGCTTCGCTGCGCTCGCAATAACTTGGAGGTAGCAGTGGGACCGATAGCCTCACGTCCCGCAATACGTCTGCAGCACGCGCTGTTCCGGCAGCGGCGGCTCGGCATAGGCGGAAAATTCCGGCTGATCGTCGAATGGCTTTGCCAGCACCGTCAGCAATTCCTCGAACGGCGCGTAGTCGTCGTTATTCACTGCGGCCTGGATCACGGCTTCGACGCGATGGTTGCGCGGAATGAAGGCTGGATTGACCGCGCGCATCGCGGCTTGCCGCTCAGTTGCCGATTGCGGCTCAGCGGTGAGGCGCTGGCGCCAGCGCACAGCCCATTCGTCGAAGGCTGCGGGATCGGTGAACTGTGCCCTCGCACTGTCGTCGTCGGCATCGCCCGCGGCATCACTCAGCCGTCGGAACGTCAGCGTAAAATCGGCGTCGTTTTTGGCCATCGCATCGAGCAGATCCTGCACCAGCGCGTCATCGCCGTCCCGCGTGGTGAACAGGCCGAGCTTGCGACGCCAGCCCGCGCCGAAGGCCGCGGTGAACTTTTCCGAAAATTCGCCGAGGATGAACTGCGCCTGTTCGATCGCCTTGTCCTTGTCGTCGGAAAACAGCGGCAGCAGGCATTCGGCGAGCCGCGTCAGGTTCCACAGCGCGATCCGGGGCTGGTTGGCATAGGCGTAGCGGCCCTGTTCGTCGATCGAGGAGAACACGGTGGCCGGGTTGTATTCGTCCATGAAGGCGCAGGGGCCGTAGTCGATGGTCTCGCCGGAGATCGAGGAATTGTCGGTGTTCATGACGCCGTGGATGAAGCCGACCAGGAGCCAGCGCGCGACCAGGTCGGCCTGCCGTGCGACGACACCCTCCAGCAGCGCGTGATAGGGGCGGTCGGCTTTCGCGGCCTCCGGATAGTGCCTCGTGATGACGTGGTCGGCGAGGGCGCGGACGCCGTCGGTATCGCCGCGCGCCGCGAAAAATTGAAAGGTGCCGACGCGGATGTGGCTTGCGGCTACACGTGTCAGCACAGCACCCGGCAGCATGGTCTCGCGCATCACGTTCTCGCCGGTGATGACCGCAGCGAGCGAGCGCGTGGTCGGAATGCCCAGGGCGAACATCGCCTCGCTGACGATGTATTCGCGCAGCACCGGACCCAGCGCGGCGCGGCCGTCGCCCCGGCGCGAAAATGGCGTTGGTCCCGAGCCCTTGAGCTGGATATCGCGGCGGACGCCGTCGGCGTCGATGACTTCGCCGAGCAGGATGGCGCGGCCGTCGCCGAGCTGCGGCACAAAATGGCCGAACTGGTGGCCGGCATAGGCCATCGCGATCGGGTCGGCGCCCTCGGGCAGCCGCTTTCCGGCGAGGATTTCGGCGCCTTCCGGAGTCGACAGCAGGTCGGGGTCGAGGCCGAGTTGGACGGCCAGCGGCCGGTTCAGTTTGATCAGCCGGGGGGAAGCCACCGGGGTCGGCGCGACGCGGGCGAAAAAGTTCGCCGGCAGGGCCGCATAGGTGTTCTGGAACGGGAAGTGGACGGTCATGGCCATCAAGATAGGCGCGCCCAGGCGATAGGCAAAGGGCTCACCTCAGAAGGGCTCGAAACGCGCGTTTTTGGGCCAAAACGGCCCTGGCGCCGGTTGCCGCGCCTGACCTCGTCGGGTAAACCCTGCCGCACTTCGCGCAGGCCCTCATGGCCGCTCGATTCTACCCCTCAAATATCAGTTTTTGGAAATTCCATGCATCGCTACCGGTCACACACATGCGGCGCGCTCCGCGACAGCGACATCGACCAGACCGCCCGGCTGTCGGGCTGGGTCCATCGCGTTCGCGACCATGGCGGCGTGCTGTTTATCGACTTGCGCGACCATTACGGCATCACCCAAGTCGTCGCCGACCCGGATTCGCCGGCGTTCAAGGAAGTCGAAAAGTTCCGCTCGGAATGGGTGGTGCGGATCGACGGGAAAGTCCGCCGGCGCCCGGAAGGCACCGTCAATCCGGAACTGCCAACCGGGCAGATCGAAGTCTATGTGACCGAGATCGAGGTGCTTGGTCCTGCCGCGGAGCTTCCGCTGCCGGTGTTCGGTGAACAGGAATATCCTGAAGACATAAGGCTTAAGTACCGTTTCCTCGACCTTCGTCGTGAGAAGCTGCACCAGAACATCATGACCCGCGGCGAGATCGTGGATTCGATGCGCAAGCGGATGAAGGAGCAGGGATTCTTCGAATTCCAGACCCCGATCCTGACGGCGTCCTCGCCGGAAGGGGCGCGGGACTTTCTGGTGCCGTCCCGCATCCATCCCGGCAAATTCTACGCGCTGCCGCAGGCGCCGCAGCAGTACAAGCAGCTGCTGATGATGTCGGGCTTCGACCGCTATTTCCAGATCGCGCCGTGCTTCCGCGACGAGGACCCGCGCGCCGACCGCCTGCCGGGCGAGTTTTACCAGCTCGATGTCGAGATGAGCTTTGTCACCCAAGACGACGTGTTCGCGGCGATGGAACCGGTCGTCACCGGCGTGTTCGAGGATTTTGCCAAGGGCAAGCCGGTCACCAAGAGCTGGCCGCGGATTCCCTTTGCCGAGGCCCTGCGCAAATATGGCAGCGACAAGCCTGACTTGCGCAACCCGATCATCATGCAGGACGTCTCCGAGCACTTTCGCGGCTCCGGCTTCAAGGTGTTCGCGCGGATGCTGGAAGACCCCAAGAACCAGGTCTGGGCGATCCCCGGCACCGGCGGCGGGTCGCGCGCGTTCTGCGACCGCATGAACTCCTGGGCGCAGGGCGAGGGCCAGCCGGGCCTCGGCTACATCATGTGGCGCGAGGGCGGCGAGGGCGCAGGCCCGCTCGCCAACAACATCGGCGCTGAACGGACCGCGGCGATCCGCAGCCAGCTCGGGCTGAAGGAAGGCGATGCCGCGTTCTTCGTCGCCGGCGATCCGGACAAGTTCTGGAAGTTTTCAGGGCTGGCGCGCACCAAACTCGGCGAGGAGCTGAACCTGATCGACAAGGACCGGTTCGAGCTCGCCTGGATCGTCGATTTTCCGATGTACGAATACGACGAGACCGAGAAGAAGATCGATTTCTCGCACAACCCGTTCTCGATGCCGCAGGGCGGCCTCGATGCGCTCAACGGGCAGGACCCGCTGACCATCAAGGCGTTCCAGTACGACATCACCTGCAACGGTTTTGAGATCGCATCCGGCGGCATCCGCAACCACCGCCCGGAGGCGATGGTGAAGGCGTTCGAGATCGCGGGCTATGGCGAAAAGGACGTGGTCGAACGCTTCGGCGGCATGTACCGCGCGTTCCAGTACGGCGCCCCGCCGCATGGCGGCATGGCGGCGGGCGTCGACCGCATCGTCATGCTGTTGTGCGGAACCACGAACCTGCGCGAAATCTCGCTGTTCCCGATGAACCAGCAGGCGATGGATCTGTTGATGGGAGCGCCATCGGACGTCGCGCCGAAGCAGCTGCGCGAACTCCATATCCGGCTCAATCTGCCGGACAAGGGGTAATCACCGCGTGGTCGAGGCCTCCACCTGAAATTGCGCCAGCGCCGTCATCGGGTCGGTTTCAGCACCTGGATCACCTGCATCGCCGGGACCTTGCCGCGCGGCGTGAGCTTGAGGGTCAGCGTTCCCTTCGGGCGTCTCGATGAAATGGGTGAGCGCGTCGGCGAGCGCCGCGACATCGGGATTGGTCGTCGCCGCCTCCGCGGTAGAGGCCTTGATGCTGTCGATGATCGCGCGCCGCGCGTCGTCGCGGCTGACATTCTGCGTGCGGGCATATTGGGCGACCGCAAGATCGACGCCGCCGAGATCGCGCAGCGTGAGCTCGATGGTCCCGGCCTCGATCTGAGCCGCCATGTTGGCGGCCTGCACCGGATTGATCGAGAACACGCCCCGCGGCACGTTGCCGAGCGAGACGCGCGCGGTGGCCTTCAGGAGGTTGCCGAGTTCGAGCGACAAGGGGGTCAGCACGAATGTGTGCGACGCTTCGGTCCAGGCCGCGCCGAGATCGAAGTCGATCGCCGCCGTGTTCATTCCGGCGGCAACCAGCAACGGGGCGTCGGCCGCCTCGAGCGGGGTCGTCAGCTTCGCCACCAAATGCGCCTGGCTCGGGATCGGTCCGACGAACTGGCCCCAGTCGAGGCTGAGCGTGTCGACGTTGACCTGCTTGTCGGTGTTCTTGTAGGGCGCGACGACGCCCTTGACCTCGGCGCCCTCGAGCAGCGCAATCGCCGCGAGCGCCTGGTCGGGAGCAGGCCTTTGTGCCGGGTTTGCGAACTGCGCCGCCAATCGCATCAGGTTGGCGATGTCGAGCGATTTCAGCGCGAAGCGTCCAACCTTGACGGGTCCCTTCGGCGCACGCGTATCGAGCCCTTCGAAAGCAAGTTCGCCGATCTTGCCGTTTTCCAGGTTGAACCGCATCGCCGCAAGCTTGAGCGGACCTTGCGGCGTCTCGACGGACAGCCCGCGCATCTCGGCATTTCCGATGTGGATGCCCTCATAGAGCGTGGCGACCTTCTCCATCAGCTCGCGCGCTTGCGCCGGGGTCGGCGGGGCGGCGCCGGCCGGCGGAATCATCGCCAGCAGCGCCGGCAGTTGCAGCCGCGACGGCTTGAGCCCGACCTCATCGATCGTGATGGCCGTCGATGCGCATATTCAGGCCTTGCGCCGGACGTGACGGTATAGGGACCGGCCGAGATCTGGCGGTACGCGCGGTAATAGCGGTCGTCATTGGCCTTCTGCGGGTCGAACATGGCCGCAGCGGCGTTGATGTCGACGTCATAGGAGACGATATTGGCGAGGTTGCCGGTCATCTTCTCGGACTTGCCCGCCTGCTGCATCTGATGGTGAAGACGACCCGATCGACCTTGGTGGCGTCGATCTTGCCGCCCTTGATGCCCTGCATCGCAAAGCCCGTATAGTGCGAAGTCACCTCCGCCCGGGCGGCGCGGCGCCGAGCTTGATGGTTCCGGTCAGGCTGGGGGCCGTGATCGAAGACGCGGAGACGGTTGCGAATTGTTCAAGGGCGAAGCGGTAGACGTCGACGAAGGACGAGGAAGCCGGCGGCCGTTGCACGCTGACGGGACCGGAATAGTCTTTCACGGTGATCCGCGGCACCCTGTAGGCGAGGTTCATCCCGGGACCGGCGATCGCCAGGCCGACCTCGATGTCGGTGACCTCGATGCTATCGGCAGCGAACCGGGCCGGGTCCGGCTGGCTGACGCCCGAGGCCGTGACGCGGGCGATCTTGATGCTGACCGGAGGTTGCGCGGCGGTTTCGCCGGCAATGTCCGCGACCGTGACAGTGCGGTTCAACAGGTCGAACGACACCTTGCCGTGGTTCGCCTTGCCGCCGGTGGCACGGATCTGCTCGAACGCGGCATCGATCTCGCCGGCGACCCGATGCTGCATGTAGAACTGGAAGCCGAAGAAAGCGCCCACGGCGATCACGATCGCGGCGACCAGGCCCATCAGTATCTTTACCATTCGGTCAACTCCGGTTGGCGATTGTGCAGGGGGCAATTTGTCATATTGTCGGTCAAATGACGGGGTTGGGGAGGGGCATATGCTGACGGCGTCGACAATTCATGTCGACCGGCTGGTTGCTGGCCTGTTGATGGGTAATTCGCCGGATGTTGCATCCAAGCGGTTGCTCGTGCTTCACATCCGGCTCAATCTGCCGGAAAGCTGACCTCTTCTGGACCTAGCCAAGAAACAAAAGTTCGGGGTCGGAAACGCGGGAGTACGTATGTCGTCCTATTCTGAAGATCTTCATTCCGCGGCACTCGCGTACCATCGGCTGCCGCGACCAGGCAAGCTTGAGATCCAGGCGACCAAGCCGCTCGCGAACCAGCGCGATCTCGCGCTGGCCTATTCGCCGGGCGTCGCCGCCGCCTGCATGGAGATCGCCAAAAATCCTGCGGAAGCCGCATCTCTGACCACCCGCGCCAATCTGGTCGCCGTGGTCTCCAACGGTACCGCGGTGCTCGGTCTCGGCAATATCGGCCCGCTGGCCTCGAAGCCGGTCATGGAGGGCAAGGCGGTCCTGTTCAAGAAATTCGCCGGCATCGACGTGTTCGACATCGAGATCGCCGCCGACACCATCGAGCGCGTGGTCGAGACGGTGGCGGCGCTGGAGCCGACCTTCGGCGGCATCAATCTCGAGGACATCAAGGGACCCGGAGTGCTTCGAGATCGAGGCGCAGCTCAAGGCGCGGATGAAGATCCCGGTGTTCCACGACGATCAGCACGGCACCGCCATCATCGTCGGCGCCGCGATCACCAACGCGCTGCAGCTGAACGGCAAGAAGCTCGTCGACGTCAAGATCGTCTGCTCCGGCGCGGGCGCGGCCGCGATCGCCTGCCTCAATCTGCTGGTCTCGCTCGGCGCGCAGCGCAAGAACATCTGGGTCTGCGACATCGACGGCCTGGTCTATGAGGGCCGCAATACGACGATGGACCGCTGGAAGGCGGTCTATGCGCAAAAGACCGACAAGCGCACGCTGGGCGACGTGATCGGCGGCGCCGATATCTTCCTGGGGCTATCAGCGCCGAACGTGCTGAAGCCCGAGATGGTCAAGCAGATGGCGGACCATCCGCTGGTGATGGCGCTTGCCAACCCCGATCCGGAAATCATGCCGGATGAGGCGCGAAAGGCCCGCCCCGATGCGATGATCTGCACCGGGCGGTCGGACTTTCCGAACCAGGTCAACAACGTCCTGTGCTTCCCGTTCATCTTCCGCGGTGCGCTCGACGTCGGCGCCACCGCGATCAACGAGGAAATGAAGCATGCGGCGGTCGACGCCATCGCGCAGCTCGCGCGCGATCCGCCGTCGGATGCGGTTGCGCATGGTTTCGACAGCGGCGAGACGCAGGGTTTCGGGCCGGGCTCGCTGATCCCAAGTCCGTTCGATCCGCGCCTGATCCTGCGCATTGCGCCGGCGGTGGCGAAGGCGGCGATGGATTCGGGCGTGGCGACGCGGCCGATCAAGAATTTCGACGAATATTGCGCCGAGCTTCGAGCGCTTTGCGTTCCGCTCCGGCCTGATCATGAAGCCGGTATTCGCGAAGGCCAAGACCCAGCCGGTCCGTGTGATCTACGCCGAAGGCGAAGACGAGCGCGTGCTGCGCGCGACGCAGGTGGTGCTGGAGGAGCAACTGGCGCGGCCGATCCTGGTCGGGCGTCCCTCGGTGGTCGAGGCGCGGATCGAGCGGTTCGGCCTTGCGATCAAGGCCGGCAAGGATTTCGACCTCATCAATCCCGAGGACGATCCGCGATATCGCTCCTATGTGGCAGTCCTATATCGACATCGCCGGCCGGCGCGGCGTCACGCCCGATGCGGCGCGCACGGTGGTGCGCACCAACAACACCGTGATCGCAGCGCTCGCCGTGGTGCGCGGCGAGGCCGATGCCATGCTGTGCGGCGTCGAGGGCGGCTATATGAGCCATCTGCGCCATGTCCGCGAGATCATCGGCTTCCTGCCCGGGGTCAGCGACTATGCGGCGCTGGCGTTGATGATCACCAGCAAGGGCGCCTATTTCATCGCCGATACCCAGGTGCGGCCGAACCCGAGCGCGGAGGAATTGGCGGAGGTGGCGTCGCTGGCCGCGATCCATGTCCAGCGCTTCAATTTCAAGCCGCGGGTCGCGTTCGTGTCGCATTCCGACTTCGGCAGCTACGACACCGACTCCGCGCGCAAGATGCGCCGGGCCACGGCGCTTCTGAAGGAGAGGCATCCAGAGATCGAGGCCGACGGCGAAATGCAGGGCGATACCGCATTGTCGGCGGCGGCGCGGAAGCTCGTGCTGCCGCAATCGAGGCTGGAGGGCGAGGCCAATATCCTGATCATGCCGAACCTCGATGCTGCCAACATCGCCTACCAGATGATCAAGTCGTTGGCGGACGCACTCCCGGTCGGCCCGATCCTGATCGGGCCGGCGCGCCCGGCGCACATCCTCACGCCCGTGGTGACCGCGCGTGGCGTTCTGAATATGACCGCGGTTGCCGCGGTCGAAGCCCAGGAGCGTGCCGGCCGCCAGCAGCCGACCCTGTTTGGTTAGTTCAAATCAAATGGTTCCGGTCGCCGGCGGGTGCGATTTGTTCGTTTGAAAAGCGCAGGCGAAACGCCCATAATCGTCTCGCTCCGCCGCCTGCGATTTGCGCATTGCCATTGAGTGAGGCCGACCCATGCCAGCGTTGATTACCTTCGGGCGAATATTGTTCGCCGTGCTCTTCATCTATTCGGGGGCCACCAAACTGTTCGGCGTTCAGGCGACGGCGGACTTCATTGCGGCCAAGGTCGCTATTCCCTCGCTGCTTGCGCCCTATACGGCGCAGCTCGAAACCCTGACCGGCATGCCGACGCCGCAACTCCTGGCGCTCTCCGTCGGCTCGTTCGAGATCATCGCGGGCCTGATGATCGCGCTCAATTTCGGCGCCAGATTCTTTGCCTTCCTGCTGATCCTGTTCGTGCTCGTGGTCACGTTCTATTTCCACGATTTCTGGAATCAGCCGGCCGCCGGACAATGCGAAGGCGCTGATCGATGCGCTGAAAAACCTGTCGATCATCGGCGCTTTGTTCATCATCGCGGGCTATGGCCGCGGGCCGCGATCGTCGGAGCCGGTCTACGGGGACGTGTAATTTAGGCGCTGCGCCGCCATGGCGTGACGCTGACATCGTCGGCCGCATCGAGCATTTGCGGCTCGCCCGCCCTGAGGCCGTGGGCGGCCAGGATCTGCTGCGGCGAGCGCGCCGGCACGCCGGGGAAGCAGGGCTCGCCATCCGGCAGCCGCACGCGCGGCGCCTGTGACAGCCAAAAGGTGTCGTAGCGGTCCATGAACATCCCGAACACGTAGGGCCCGCCGATGATCGCGATGGTCCCTGAACGGACGCCGGCGTGATCGCAGGCGGCCTCGAACGAGGCGCCCGCGGGATTCCACAGGGTTGCCCTGGGATTGCTGGGGTCGGGGGCGACGGTGCGGACATTCCGGGTCAGCACGAGCCGCATGCGCTTCGGCGAATTCGGCTGGTCCTCGAAGGAATTGCGGCCGTGCACGATCAGGTCGGCATGGTCGAGGGCGTCGGTGAAGAACCGCTTGTCACCGTCGAACTTCAAACCCTCCGGCATCACGCGATCGGCGTTCGCCAGCATGCCGTCGCCGGAGACGATGACGTAACCCTCGATGCGCAACGCAGGCACGGGCGTGTCGAGCTTTGAGCCGACTATTCCGAGATCGTCTGCACCACGCTGGAAACCGGGCGGGAGCTTACCGTCGGCAACTTGACGTCCTTGAGGACTTCGTCGTCGTATTGCGGCAGGGTCTGCACCGGCGCCTTGGCCTTCATCGCCACGACCTTGTAGCCGCCGGCCTTCAGCCGCTTCAAAAGTTCGGGCAGGGCTTCTGCGGTGTGCTTGTGGAAGTCGTGCATCAGGATGATGCCCTTGCCGAGCTTGTCGAGCTTTTTCATCGTGACGTCGATCACCTGCTGCGCGTTGCGCGCCTTGAAATCGAAGGAGTTGAGATCGCAGGAGAACATCGCGATGTTACGCTCGCCGAGATAGGTGACCATTTCCGGCGGGTGCTGCAGCGCCGGGAAACGGAAGAACGGCGACGGCGAGATTCCGCCCAGCGCCCATTTGACCGCGCTAAAGCCTTTCTCGATTTCCTCCTTGCGCTGATCCTCGGTCAGCTTTTTGTTGGTCAGCGTCGCGTGCGACCAGGTGTGGCTGCCGACGGTGTGGCCAGCCGCATAAACCTGCTTGAGGATCTCCGGATAATAGGTCGCGTGCTTGCCGATGGAAAAGAAAATGCCGGTGGTGCATTCGTCCGCCAGCGCCTTGAGCACCGCGGGCGTATTGACCGGCCATGGGCCGTCGTCGAAGGTCAGCACCACTTCCTTGTCACGCAAAAAATCGAGCTGCTTGAAATGCTCGAAGCCAAATCCCGGTCCGCCGGTGGTATCGATCTCGACGGTGCGGCCGACGCCGAGTGCGTTCGGGTTGGCGCAAGCGGCTCTGGCGGGTTGCGCAGGCTGCGCGGTTGCGGGAGCTGCAGCCGGCGCGGGGGCCGCAGCAGCCGGTGCGGCGGCAGCAGCGACGCCCTTGGCGGTCGGCGGCGTTTGCGACCAAGCCGCGCCAGATGAGAGCAACGAGACTGCGCCCGCAAAAACCAGACCTGCCGCAATACGCATGGTGTTTTCCTTAAATCCTGATCCCGTCCCGGTCCCGGCTTTGCCGTCGTCCGGGCCGCTTCCTGCCCCAAACCATAATAGCCTAGTTGCTGCGGCGTAGCCAAGGCAACGGCTGTCCTTACAAGTGATCGATTTGTCGCCGAACCGGTTAATTCAGGAGTTCGGCCAGCGCCCGCGCAATGGCGGTTTTCACGCGGGTATCCCGTGGTTCTACCGATTCCGGGAAGACGTCGGCGATATAGCCGTCACGGCCAATCAGGTATTTGTGGAAGTTCCAGCGCGGAACATCCTTTGGCCGCGCCTCGGCCGCCCATTTGTAGAATGGATGCGCATCCGGGCCCTTGACGACGGCCTTCGCTGTGATCGGGAAGGTCACGCCGTATTGGTGCTGCGCGGTCTCGGCGATGTCTGTCGGACCGCCCGGTTCCTGGCCGCCGAAATCGTTGGAGGGGACGCCGATGATCGTCAGGCCGCGGCCGTGGAATTCGGTCCACAATTCCTGCAGGCCGGCATATTGCGGCGTGAAACCGCACAGCGAGGCGGTATTGACGATCAGCAGCGGATGGCCGGCAAAGTCGGCCAGCCGGATGTCGCCGCCGGCGAGTGCCGGAAACGAAAATGCGTTAGCGGTGATCCGGCTCATGCCGGCCTGTGCCATTGCGTTCCGGGGCGCGGCCGCGCCGGCGAGGGCGCCCAGCGCCGCAAGCATCATGGTCCTGCGGTTCATCATCGCCGGCTCCCAGCACAGAGTATCCTGGCCAGGCGGGTATAGCGCAACTAGCGATCGGCCGCCGCTCAACTAGCCGTTATGGCCGGGTCGATTACCTTAGCGCAGCGAAACGATGAAATCGGTGCCTTCGCCGGTTTCGCCCTGGTTGATGCCCTGATCGGACACCACGATCGAGCCACCGGTCGTCAGCGCTTCGGTGATGCGCGCCATTGCATCGGCCGGGATGGTGATGCGATCCAGCGCTTCGGCCGGGCTGTCCGGCATCGGAACTGGTTTCATCTCGGCCGGGGCCATCCCCTTGCGGCGCCGGGCAGGGCGGTCGTCGTCATCGTTCCGGGCCGCATGGCGCGATGCCGGCAGCGTGACCACCGACCAGCGCAGCAAATTGGGATCGCTCTTGTCGGCTTCCGCCGTGAACACATGCGTACCCAGGGGACGGTCGCTCGGTGCGATCGTCACGGGGGCGTCGAACAGCGGCCTGAATTCCTGCCGCACATAGATTTTCGAATCCTTGCGGCTGATGAACACCGCGATCGGGCCACTACGTTTTGGTTCGGGTTTCGCGGCGACGGCCTTCTCGACACCGGGCAAGCGCGCGGTATCCTTTTTCAGATCGGCGGGCGACGCGGCGGGTGCATCTGCAACCGCCTTGGCGGGCTCCGCCGGCTTTTCGACCGCCTTCTCAACTGCTTTGGGCTCGTCGGTCTTCGATGTATCGACCTTGGGCGTCTCGGCTTTGGCGCCCTCAGCTTTGGGAGCCTCGATCTTGGTATCGTCCGACTTGGTCTCGGCCTTCGCCTCGATGGGTTTTTCCTCAGTCTTGGCATCGCTAACGGCTGGCGCGGGAGTCGGCACGTCGTCGATTTTTTTGACATCCTCGGCCGATTTGACCTCGACCGATGCCGCTTCCGGCGATTTGGCTTCGGGCGCTACTGCGTCCATCGGTTTGTTGTCGGACGAGGCGGTCGCCGCGCTCGTTTTATCGGTGGTGGCGGAAGCAGGCTCGCTCGGCGCTGCCTGCGCATTTCCGGCGGAATTGGCGGCATCGGACATCGTGACCGCAGTATCGGTCGACGGCATCGCCGCGCTGGCATCGGCAGTGTGGGTTTGTTCGCGCAACGGCATCGACGGCGCGTGCCCGACGGTCGATCTCAGTTCCAGGCCCGCCTCTGCATCCGCCGACTTGATCGCAGCGCCGGCGTCGGCTCCCTTGTCGGTTTTCACCGCGGGCACGTCCGTCTTCGGCTCGTCGGCGATTACCGGCTGCGGCGCGACTTTCTGCGCCACCAGCAAGGGATGCGAAATATTCGCAGGCGTCATCTCACCGGGCGTGACGATGACCCGCGCGCCCATCTTGGTCCAGTTCCACATCTTCATGGCAAACGCCATCGGCATGCGGATGCAACCATGCGACGCCGGATATCCCGGCAGCACGCCGGCATGCATCGCGACACCCGACCAGGTGATCCGCTGCATGTACGGCATCGGTGCGCCGCTATAGATGTTGGAATGGTGGAACTTGTGCTTCTGGATGATGCTGAAGACACCCATCGGGGTAGAATGACCGGCCATGCCGGTGGAGACCGGGCTTTCCGCAAAGAATCCGTTGGAGTCGTAGATCCGCACCTTCTGCTTTTCGATCGAGATCGCGATGATCAGCGGTCCCTGCGGCTTGGCGCCGGTCTCTTTTTCCGCGACCTCTTCCTTCTTGTTGGTCTGATGCCGGCGCACTTTTTGTTGACGTCGCACCTGGGCCGCCGGATCGGGCCGATAGTAGCCAGGATCCGAATCCTGCCAGTAGTACAGCGCGGCGTCCGCCTGCGAGGCGGCGCCGATGGTGCCGGCCGCCGTCAATATCGCAATCTGCCAAAACCGTTCGTTTGCAATGTTCGCCATGGAAATACGACGCCCGCTCACGCGCATAATCCTCGAATCCCAGTCCAGATATTCGTTTGTTGTCGCAGACGCCAAACGCGTTCACCAGCGGAGGGTCTCTAACCCTTGCGTGATCCCGGCGTTTTTCGCGCCAAGCGTAACAAAAAAGCCTCACAATGCGTTAAACGGCCGTGTCTTCCGCTCACGCCAGCCTTCCTGTGCGGCTTTTCCGCACTACATAGGCGGCAAGCCCCCAGCGGAGACCTTCATGACATCCCAAGCCATTGGTAAGTGTGACAAAAGGTGGAAAAATCTGGCTTTGGCGGTGTTGGCCCTGACGCTGTGGCAGGCTTGCCCGGCCTCCGCCGCCGACGAGCCGGATCTGATCTTTCGCCGCTCGACCGTGTTCAAATGGCTGAGCCCCAACGACAAGCTTGCAACCTATGGCGTCGACGACCCCGAGGTCGACGGGGTGGCCTGTCACTTTACGGTCCCGGAGAAGGGCGGCTTCAAAGGCTGGATGGGTCTTGCCGAAGAGGTCTCGGATATCTCGCTGGCGTGCCGGCAGATCGGCCCGGTCCGTTTCAAAGGCAAGATGGAGCAGGGCGAAGATATGTTCCGCCAACGCCGGTCGCTGTTCTTCAAAAAGATGCAAATCGTCCGCGGCTGCGACGCCAAGCGGAACGTGCTGGTCTACATGGTCTATTCCGACAAGCTGATTGACGGCTCGCCCAAAAATTCAACGTCCTCGGTCCCGATCATGCCCTGGGGGGCAGCCGATGGCGCGGTGCAGAAATGCGGCGAGTTCATTCAGTAGCGCAGCGGGGCGCCACACCGCCCCTTAGTCGAACTACCGCGGCTTCGGTCCAGGCCCGGCCTTGCTGAGGCGGGCCTTTTCCGATTGGGCCTTGTCGAACTGGGCTTTGGGATCCCGCCACCCCACCAGCCGCACCAGCTTCTGCTGGGTGCATTGATTGTCGCCGAGGACATTGGCGCCTTGCTGCGACATCGCCCCCGCCATCTGCTGCGCAGGTTTGCGGGCCGCGGTTCCATTGCCAACGCCGATGTTGTCATTGCCCACGACTGTTATCCTTCATTGGACTGGGATTACGACAACGCGCAAACCTTGAGAAAGGTTGCAGGGTGTTCGACTGAGTCGGCCGGACCGATGCTTTGGTTCATCACCGGCCTTGCTGCAGCGCAGCTTATTCAGCAGACAAAGGTTAAAAACTTGCACGCCCGCGTCGAACCCGCAGACCGCTGCGGGCGTCTGACATCCAGATGCCTACTGGAGAATTCAGATGCGCGCGCTCAGCTATGTGATCGCCCTGGTTTTCGTTCTGACCGGCCCGTCGCTGGCCGGCAATCCAGATCGCGACATGCCGGGGGTAGGGACGTTCACCTATTGCGGGTCACCGATTGTGACACCGGCGCCCGCCGTGATGGCCGCAATCGGCCCGTGACGCCGGCTGCCAGCACTATGGGACGAGGATTTTCGCCGGGTTTGATCGACCTTTTCCGCCATTAGCTCCGCCGCTCGCAGGCGTCTTTCAACTGAACTCATTGAATTTTTCCCGCCAATGTTTCGTTGCGGCAGGTCGACGAAACAATTCGGCAGCGCGACGAAACCATTTTCCGCTTTTGGTGCAGATATCCGGAAACAGCGGTTGGTTATCAGACTGCCAACGAAACGGCGGCGACCGCCGGCACCGAAACCGGAGACAGTCAGATGCGGACCATCAGCTTCATCCTCGCCTTCGCCTTCGTTCTGGCTGGTCCCTCGATGGCAGGTTCTTCGGATAATTCGCTGCCCGGCATCGGCACCTTCTCCTATAACGGTTCGCCGGTTACCATCCAGGCTCCGCAATCGATCGTCGTTGCCGCCAACTAGGTGCGGACAGAACGTCCCAAAAAAATTGCCGATAAGGGTTTTGTATGTTGGTTCATATCTGTACCGCCGCCATGATGGCTTCATTCGTTCTGGGCGGTACGGCGCAGGCGCAAGTGCCACAACTTCCCCAACCCCAGACCATACATTTCCGGTCGCTGTTCAAGGTGCCGGATCCGCGCGGCGAGTTCGTGCGGCTGTGCGCGCCGCACATGGTCGGACGCTGGGCGCATCCTGAGTCTGTTTGCGGCTGCCTGCATGATTACGCCGCCGCCACCGTCGATGACCCCGACCTGCGCGAGGCCCTGTTGCGCGGCATCAGCGAAACCGGCGTGCCGACGATCGAGACCGATTGGGTGCCGCCGTCGAAGCAATCCGAGATCGGCGCGACCTTCACCAAGATCGCAAAGCCGACGCTGCAGTGCATGTTCGAGCCGTCGAACTAATTCGCGCCGGCCCCTGCGGCTTTCGCAATTCAGATATTAAGGATTGTTGCCGGCGGCGCGAACGCGCGTGAAGCGGCAATTGGCTATCGTTTCGCTCCCTGCCGCGCGATACATTTGCTGACGCGGACGACGCCCTCTGCCTTCATCTGCGAGCCCAAAACTTCCTTGATCTGCCCGGCCGGGCAGGATCCGTCATCAACAAGAATGCGCTGGCCCAATCGCAGATTGACGATGTCCTGTTCGCGCGAGACCTGGTCTGCGACCGCAGGCGTGGCTATGATCCACAGAGCGAGGCCGCCGGCCAAGGCAACATAGGCAGCGTGTGAGGCCTTCATGATCGGCAAATTGGCCTCCTTCACTTGTTCTGTATCTTCAACCCGTTGGGGCCGACATTGATCTGCAAGCCCTCAGGTTCCTTCTTGGCCTGATAGAGATTGTAGCTGAGTGCGCCGACGGCAACGACCAGCACGCTGATGATCAGATACAGAACGTTGCGATTGCCCGGCATCGGGTATCTCCGTGGCGCCTATTCCCGGCATCAAGCTTATTCATGCGGTGGCGATTCTCATAGCGCGCCAATCTCAGCCCATCGATCAGGACCGCGAGGATGTGGGATTCGACGTCTTGCCGGTTCCCGGCTTTCGATTGGCGCGTAGCGCCGCCAGCGATGCCTTCGCCAGATTTTCAGCCGACGCGATCAGCTGCGGGATCGGGTGGCCGGCAAATCCAAGCACGAACCCCGGGAGCGGACGTGCGCGAAAGTAGGTTTCCGCCAGCAGCCAGCCCTCGACGCCGGCCGCGGCCTTCGCTTCCGATGCAACAAGCGGTTCGGTCGACGGGGCAAACCGCGCGACCAGATGCAGGCCCTGAGATGGCACCGGCACCGACAGCTTTCCGTCCGACGCTGTCGACAACGTCAATGCCAGCATGTCGCGGGCTTCGCGGTAGAGCCCGCGGACTCTGCGGAGGTTTGCGGCGAACGCACCGGAGTTCAGCATGTCCGCCACTGCGCCTTCCAGCAGCGTGCCGGGAAAGCGGTCGAGCGCGGCGCGGGCTGTCGTCACCTGCCCGATCAGCGCCTCGGGCAGCGCACAGTAACCGATGCGCAATCCCGGAAACAGCGTCTTCGCAAACGTGCCCATGTAGATGACGCGCCGCAAATGATCGATACCGGCGAGCGACAGCAACGGCGCGCCATCATATCTGAACTCGCTGTCGTAATCGTCCTCGAACACGAACGCATCGGCGTCCTTGGCCCAATCGAGCAATTCCAGCCGCCGCGTCATCGACATCTGCACGCCAAGCGGAAATTGATGCGACGGCGTCACATAGGCCGCGCGCGCGGACGGCGCCAGTGTCCGGCCCTTGGCCACGCGCAGGCCGAATTCGTCAACCGGCACGGAGATCGGGCGGTGACCGCAATGCTCGATCGCCTTTCGAGCGGCAGGGTAGCCGGGATCTTCGCACCAGATTTGATCGCCGGGCTTGAGAATGGCGCTGAGCACGATCCGCAACACATGCTGCGTACCGGTCGCCAACATGATCTGGTCGGGATCGCAGCGCAGCCCGCGCGCCGACAGCAGATGATCGGCGATCGCGGCGCGAAGTTCGCGGCTGCCCCTCGGATCGCCGTAATGAAGATGCTCGGTCCCGAACGCGCGCAGCCGTCGGCCGGCAAAGGATCGGAAACGCTGCACGGCCCGCGCGTCGATGTGGGTGCAGCCGAGCGCGAACATGCCTTGCTGGGGCGGCTCAATGACGATTTTCGGCTTCCGCGCAGCATTGGCGCGCGCCGGGATGCGGGAGGCGACGAAGGTACCCGAGCCGACGGTGGCATCGGCAAAGCCATCGGCGATCAGCCGCTCATAGGCCGAGGTGACGGCGTTGCGGCGGAAACCCGTCTGTTTGGCGAGCGTGCGCGAAGGCGGCAGCGGCTCGCCGGGCTTTACCAGCCCGCCGACGATGGCGTGGCACAGCGCCTGATAGAGCCGATGTGGCGAGGAGGCGCCCGGCGTCACATGCGGGCCGGTGAGGTCGAGCGGCAGCTCGGCCTTGCGCGGCGTGGCAGAAGAATTGGTCGGAATTTTTCGCATGGAATTGGCACTATCGCAGACCAAATGGACCGCTACAACTCATGTCGTCATTTATCAATCGCGACAGGAGCTGCCGTGACCGAGGCCGAGACCAAAAATTCGTATCCGCTGTCGCCGCGAAACCGGGTGAAGCGCCTCCACGAGCGCGGCGCCTACGACCGCGCGACGGTTCACGGCCTGCTCGACGTCTCGATGCTGTGCCACGTCTCCTACGTGATCGACGGTCAGCCCTATTGCACGCCGACGTTCTTCTGGCGGGAGGGGGAGAAGCTGTACTGGCACGGCAGCAGTGCGAGCCGGATGCTCGAGAACCAGTCCGGGGGCGCAAGGGTGTGTCTCACGGTCGCGCATCTCGACAGCCTGGTGCTGGCCCGGTGCGGGTTCAACCATTCGGCGGACTACCGCGCCGTGATGGCGTTCGGAACCGCATATCTGGTCACCGATCCCGAGGAGAAGGAGCGCGCATTGGTCGCCATGGTCGACCGGTTCTTTCCCGATCGTACCGCGGGCCTGCGGCAAAGCACCAAACAGGAGATCAAGGCGACCGCTGTGATTGCGATGGAGATCGAGCAGGCGTCTGCAAAAATTCGCTCAAAAGGCGTCGCCGACGACGAGGAGGATTACGAATTGCCTGTCTATGCCGAGCGCATTCCGGTGCGGACGATGCTCGGCGCGCCGGAGCCTTGCCCGCGGCTTCCCGGCGGCGTCGGGCGGCCGGAATCGCTGCGGGGCTATTCGGAAGGCCGTCTGCTCGAAGAAGCATTGCGCGATGCCTATTTTGTGCAATATCCCGGCGGCTGAGACCGGGCTAGGGTGCCGGCTCTCATAACCAAAAAAACTCGCAACGGAGCTGCCGCATGCCTGCCGATACGCAACAGAAAATCCTCGACGCCGTCGATGCCGGCTTCGATGCGCAGTTGGCGACAACGAGGGATTTTGTTGCGATACCGTCGACCCGCGGCGCTGAGGGACCCTGCCAGGACATGATCGCCGATTTGCTGCGCGCGCGTGGCTATGAGGTTGACGACTGGCATATTGACGTCGAGGATTTGAAGGACTTGCGCGGCTTCGGCCCGATCGAACATGATTTTTCCAAGGCGCGTACGGTGGTCGGGACCTACCGGCCGTCGAGCAATTCGGGAAAATCGCTGATCCTGCAGGGGCATTGCGATGTGGTGCCCACCGGCCCGCTGGATATGTGGGAGACGCCGCCGTTTTCGCCTGTGGTCAAGGACGGCAAGATGTATGGCCGCGGCGCCTGTGACATGAAGTCGGGCACAATCGGTGCACTCTATGCGCTGGATGCGATCAAGGCGGCCGGCCTGAGGCCGACCGCGCGGATCCACTTCCAGTCCGTGATCGAGGAGGAGAGCACTGGCGTCGGCGCGCTCTCGACCTTGCAGCGCGGCTACCGCGCCGACGCCTGCTTCATTCCCGAGCCGACCAACGGCCAGATGGTTCGCTCGCAGGTCGGCGTGATCTGGTTTCGCCTGAAAGTGCGCGGCGTTCCCGTGCATGTGGCGCACGCCGGCTCCGGCTCCAATGCGATCATGGCGGCATACCATCTCGTTCACGCGATCGGGAAACTCGAGGTGGAATGGAACGAGCGTGCCAAGTCCGATCGCCATTTCAGGACGCTGACGCACCCGATCAATTTCAACCCGGGCATCATCAAGGGCGGCGACTGGGCCTCCAGCGTGCCGGCCTGGTGCGATGTCGATTGCCGCATTGCCGTACTGCCGGGCTGGTCGGTCGCCGATTGCCAGAAAGAGATTCTGGCGTGCGTCTCCGCGGCCTCGCGCGACCATCGCTTCCTCTCCAACAATCCGCCCGAGGTGCAATGGTCCGGCTTTCTGTCGGAAGGTTATGAGCTCAAGGATTCCGCAGCACCGGAAACTGCCTTCGGCAAGGCCTTTACCGCGGTCTATGGCGGGACCGTGCAGGACCTCGTGTTCACCGCGCTGACCGACACCCGGTTCTACGGGCTGAACTACAACATTCCGAGCCTGTGCTTCGGCGCCAGCGGGGCGGCGATGCACGGCTTTAATGAATATGTCGATCTCGACTCGCTTCGGAAGTCGACCAAGGCGACGGCGCTGTTCATCGCGGAGTGGTGCGGGGTCGAGGAGATCTAGGCCGATCGTTTAGCTGCATCATCGGCGGCGTTTGTGCGCTGTTGCGCCGAACAGATCGAGCGTGACCGACCGGAACCAGCGGTGCGCGGCATCGCGATGATACCGTTCATGCCAATACTGCGTGATTTCGATGCGCGGCAAGGCAATCGGCGTGTCTAAGGTGGTTAGCCCGAGCGGGCCGGCGAGGCGCTTCGCCAGGTTCGCCGGCAAGGTCGCGAGGCCGTCGGTTTCGGCTGCGACAATGGCGCCGGCGATGAAGCTTGGGACCTGCAGCATGATATTCGAAGGCGATAGTTGCGACGCTAGTACCCGCTGCGCGGTGCCGTGCGCGGCATGACCGGTCTCTGATGCCATAACGAGGATATGCCGCTCGGCGAGGAAGCCGGCGCGGGATCGCGAGGCTGACATTCTGGGATGGCCATTGCGCAGCACGGTGACATAACCGTCGAAGAACAAGCGCTGACGCCGCAGGTGGCGCGCCGCTTTCGGAAATGCACCGAGCGCCAGATCTGCCTCGCCCGCTTCCAGCTTGAGCTCGAACTGGCGCGAGTCCAGCGGCATCGCCCGGATCTTGACCCTTGGTGCGATCGCCGCAACGTGGCCGATCAGCGGCGGAAGGAAGCGGATCATTCCGACGTCGGTCAGCAACAGGCTGAATGTACGGTCCGACTGGCCGGGATCGAAGGCCGTCGCCGAAGCGCGCAGACCGTCGGCAGCGGCAAGCAGCGTCCGCAATTGATCGGCGATGTCGAGCGCCATGGCCGTCGGCTGCATGGCGTGGCCGTTGCGGACGAACAGGGGATCGCCAAATTGCGCCCGCAGATGCCGGAGCACCTTGCTGATGCCGGGCTGCGTGGTCGCCAATAGCTGTGCGGTCCGCGTGATGCTGCGCTCGTGCAGCAACGCGTTCAGGATCCGCAGCTCTCTCAGGTTCAGCTCCGATGATGCACTTTCAGCCATATCATCTATTCCTGTTCGGACATGGCGGCATTGACGCGCATCAGGTATGCTCCTGTCAAATCAAAACCCAGGTTTCAGGGAGGTCCGCCATGAGCAAGTTCATCATCGAGCCGCATTTTCGCCTGCAGGAATGGGTCGCCGAGGAGAAGGGTTATTTTCGCGCCGAAGGCCTCGACTATGAATTTCGCGAATTGATCCGCTCCACCAAGGGGGAGCATCACAACAAGGCCAATCAGGGCGCCTTCCAGAGCATCGAAAAGGGGCGCGAAGCCAATGTCAGCTGTGCCTGCCATTGGACTGTGAACGTCGCCGCCTCCAATGGTCACGCCAAGCTCTATGCCGACGTCTATTCGGTCGCGCCCTCCGGAATCTTCGTGCCCGCGGATTCGCCGGTGCGCACCCCGAGCGACCTTGCGGGCATACCTATCTCGGTCGGATTTCAGTCGGGCAGCCATTACTCGACGATCCAGGCGCTGGAGCAGTACATGGCTCCCGGGGAGATCAACCTGACATTCGAAGACGGCATGCTGTTTCACCGCATGGAGCTTCTGCTCGAAGGCAAGAGCCCGGCGGCCGCGCTTTTCAACGGGCCGTATTATCTGGCCGAGCAACTGGGTTTTCGCAAGGTGATCGACACCACCTTCATGATCGCGTCGATGATCAAGGGCACGGTGGATCCGGAAGACGTCCGGCGATATTTCCGCGCCTTGCGCCGCGCCCAGCGCGATATCGATCTGCGGCCGGAACTTTACACGCATTACTACAAGAACGAATTCCCGGATCGTTTCCATGCCGTCATGGATACGCGCCGCTGGGGGCCGGGCGAGCGGATCGTGTTCGAGACCTATTCGAAGGAAGTATTCGAGCAATCGTTCGGCTGGATCGCCGAGCACAAGATTTTTGCGGACGGACGGATGGGATCGGGAGAATACGATCGATCCACCATCTCGTTTGCTGCGGAGTAAGCCGAGATCGTCACTTCGGCCACAGCGCCTTCACGATCGCATCCAGCCCGTCGGTCAGTGCCGCCGGGCCCGGCTGCAGGATCAGCGGCGACTTGATCTCGACGATGCGGTTGTTGCGCACGGCCGGGAATCTCGCTCCAGCCCGGCCGTTGCCTGATCCGGTCCGGCACGACCTTCTTGCCGCACCAGGAGGCCAGGATCACGTCGGGCGCCGCATCGCGAACCACGTCCGGCGAAATGATGCGGTCTTTTGCCGCCTGCTGAAACCGCAGCTTCGGAAAGCACATCTTCGCCGCCGGCGATTTCGATCAGCTCGGATACCCAGCCGATGCCGCTGATCAGGGGATCGTCCCATTCCTCGAAATAGACTTTTGGTTTTGGCGAAGGCCGCGGACGTCGATGCGATGCCGGCGAGGCGCAGCTTCGAAACCGGCGGCGAGCTGGTCGGCGCGCTCGGCCGCACCGACCAGCGCGCCGAGCGTGCGGATCATCGCCAGGATGCCTGCGATGTCGCGCTGGTTGAAGACATGGATCGGCGACGCCGGCACGAACCAGGTCGGCTGCGATCTCGGCCTGCAGATCGGAGAAGGCGAGCACGAGATCGGGCTCGAGCGCCAGGATCTTTGGAATGTCCGCGGAGATGAAGGCCGATACCCGCGGTTTCTCGCGGCGGACCTGCGGCGGACGCACCGCATAGCCGGAGACGCCGACGATGCGGTCCTGCTCGCCGAGCAGATACAGCGTCTCCACGGTCTCTTCGGTCAGGCAGACGATCCGGCGGGGAGGGAAGTGGCGCATGGCGCCGGTATGCAGAATTAGCGGCGCTTGTCACGGTATCCATTACCTCCGACGTCATTGCCTGATTTACCCGGCCGATCCATTCTCCTCAAGAAATCGCTCGAAGGAAAACCGGAGGACGCATGACGCCGCTTGAGAAAATCCAGTCGATGAAGATGCCGTTTGCCGAGTTGAAGGGCGTGACCTTCATCGAGGCCGAGAAGGATCGCGTGGTGGCAAAGATGCTGGTGCGGCCGGATCTCTGCACGCTCTTCCACACCATCCATGGCGGAGCGATCATGGCGTTCGCGGATTCGGTCGGGGCTGCCGCGACCATCATCAATCTTCCAGAGGATGCCAAGGGCACCACCACGATCGAGAGCAAGACCAATTTCATCGGCGGCGCCAAGGAGGGGATGACCGTGGTTGCGACGGCAACCCCGGTGCACCGGGGACGGCGGACGCAGGTCTGGCAGACCCGGCTGGAAACCGGAGATGGCAAGCTGGTCGCGATCGTGACGCAGACCCAGATGGTGCTCTAGCAGCGCTAGGCGGCGTCTGCCGTCTGCACCGCGTTCAACATACCGGTTTGCGAGTGGCAGCCGGCATATTCGAAAAACGCTTCGTCGGCGCGGGCAACCGTCACCTCGTGATAGAGCCGCAGTTTTGCGGCAGGCCCCAGCGTCGACAGATATTTCATGGCGGCGCCAAAAATCCGGACATGGGTCGGATGCGACTTCGGCCCAGCGCTCGAGTGCCGCCAGGCTCTTCCACCAGCTCATGCCGTAGGACTTTTCGGTCGGCGCGCCGTCAGGACCCACGACCGTCATGTAACGGTTGGCGTAGCAGCCGATCGAGCGGCCGTCGTCGCGCAGAAAATCCATGCCTTCCCGCAACACCGGCTCGACGTCCTCCAGGTACATCTTCCGTTCGGAGGCCTCGGTGTCGCCCCAATCCTGACCGGAGCGGATCAGGCACAGATTATCGTGCGGGATCACCCGAATGCGGGCGCCGTCCTTGATGATGCGCGCGGCGCCGGCAGGCGCCATCTCGCTGGTCTGTGACAACGCAATGCGGTCGCGCATGCCGCCCCAATAGGCATGCTCCTGAACCTCACCGCTCATGCCGTCGGCGAGCACCGCGACGCCCTCGGGCCGCCCCAGCGACGAGAACAGGGTTTCGTAACCCTCCACGGATGGATAGAGCACCTCGATAAACGTGCCTACTCCGTCCACTGCTCGCGCCGCGCCAGTCCAGGCCTCGCGCGCGGCCGGAAACCAGCCGTCGAATTTTGCGCGATCGTCCCAATAGGCCACCGTCACAACGTTGGTAAAACCGGCTTCGTCGATATAACGCGCCCGGTCCCAATGCGTCGGCCCGCCGCTCTGTTCAAAGCGAGACGCGATCCACGCCATCGCCTGCTCAGCGGCCTTCGACGGCGCGCCACGGGTCTGGATGCCGAAATAAGCCATCACCACCCGCGCCACGCTCGGTTTGTGGCGCGCCACGAACGACGGGTAGGGCGGCGCATAGTCGTCGGGGACGCGGCGGTGACGGGTGCGGGCGGTTTTGAGATGCTCCGGGATCGCGGATTCCATGGCGGGCTCCTCTGGACTTGACCGTCAGGCCTGCAGCCTGATTTCGCTCATGACCTCGGCGTCGACGGGCAAAGAAAAATGCTCGACGCGGTTGGCGCGGGACGTGTTGAGCAATAGCCGCGTAACGTCGGGCCTGGAATAGTGGCCCGCGGGATCGGCAGCGTTCTTCGCCACCCCGATCATGCCGAGATCAATATCGGCGTACAGAATACCCTCCTGATCGGGCGGGAGTTTCTCGGCAAGCGAACTGCCGTCTGGCCCGTAGATCACGGCATGGCCGCCGCCCGCATGCAGGAACGCATGCTTCTCGGGGCTATCGCACAGCTCGTCGATCATGGCTTGCGAGACCACCGCGCAGGGCCCGAGGAAGAAGCATGAGCCTTCCACTGCGTAGACTTTGCTCGCGGCGTTGTTGACCTCATAGCCGAGCGCGTGCGCGAAGGGATCGTACAGCGAAAAGCTCGGCCACGCGCCGACGTGAACCTGCTCGTTCTGGGCGTACATCGCGTATTTCGACAGCGGTTGCAGATGTTCCCAGCAGCACAACGCGCCGAGCCGCCCGACATCGGCGCGATCATGGACGCCAAGGTCGCTGCCGTCGCCTTCGCCGAACACGGTGCGTTCGGCGTGGGTCGGCCGCAGCTTGCGCCGCTTGGCGATCGGCTCGCCGTCAGGTCCGATCAGCCATTGCGCGATGTACAGGCTGCCGCCGTCGCGTTCGGACAGGCCGATCACCGCGGTCAAATTGGCGCGCTTCACCGCTTTACGAATTTTGTCGGCCTGCGGGCTGTGAAACGACAGCGAGTTGTCGAAATAGCGCTGCACAAAACCACGGCCGATCGCCCAGGCGGGCGCGCCAAGCCAGATCTGCCACGGGTATCCGGGAATGAAGGTCTCGGGAAACGCGATCAGTTTCGCGCCTTTTGCTGCGGCCTGTTCGATCAGGGCGATCGTCTTGTCCACGGTCGCATCGAGATCGAGCCAGACCGGCGCCGCCTGAACCACCGCCACTTTGTATTTCTGGTGAACGAGACCCATGGACGTCATCCTTTCGCTTCGCAAGACAGACAATCATTGCGGCGAAGCCTACAGTCGCGGCTCGCGGTGGCGCTTGTCCGCGGCGGCACGAAAACTTGTCTTAACTGGCGAATTGGCAGCCCAGGCCGACCGCCGCACGCCGGGCGTGGCGATGGGTCAACGGATCGGGCTAGCGGCTAATGCGGAAGTTGCTCGCGCCAATCGCGCGGCGAGGCGCCGAACCTCTGTTTGAAGATCCGGCTGAAGTGAGCAAGGTCGTTAAAGCCCCACGCGAACGCGATGTCGCCGATGTGCCGCGCGGCGTGGGCGGGATCCGACAGATCGCGCTTGCATCGCTCCAGGCGTTGGGTCTGGACATAGCTGCGGAACGAGGTCTGCTCGTCGGCCATCAAATCGCTGGCATAGCGCGGCGAGATGCCCACGGCCGAGGCGACCTGCGAAATCGACAGTTCGGGGTCGCTGAGATGAGTGAGGATGGTGTTCTTGAGCCGATAGAGCAACGCGGAGCGGTGAAACGACTGGTCCGGCGAGCGCTGATGCATCCGCTCAGCGAAGGCCATCGCGATCAGGTCCAGCCCCTGATCCAGCAGACGGGTGACGGTGGCGGAATCGACGTGGTCGATCACCTTGCTGGTGCTGATCAAAAACTCATAAGCCAGGCCTTCGAGCGGACGATCGCTGCTGAAGGTGGTTGCGGTCAACGCGTCGAACGCGCCGATGCGCTGCTGCAGAAGTTTTCGCGGCATCTGCAGGATGGTTTGCGAAAAGCTGTCGTCGAAGCGCAGTTCGTAGGGGCGGGTGGTGTCGTAAATCACGAACTGGCCGGCGGAGACGACCGCTTCGCGGCCGTCCTGATAGACGCCGTTGACGCCGCTGTTGCCGAGCGCCACCAGCACGTAATCCTGGCTGGCGCGCGCGATCCGCGATGGCGTGCGAAACACCCGCTGGGCGCAGGAATCGACCCGCGTAAACGTCGCGGGACCGGCCGCCGATTGCGAAACCGCGCCCCAAAACGCCTCGTGCATGTCGGAGCGGCAATCGAGCCCGACAAAGGTATCGCAGACGATGTCCTGCCAGACCGCGAGCCGCCGATCCGGAACTGAAGAACTCGTGTTGAGCACGACAGCCACGATAAACCTCCAGGAACCCGGGCGAGTTTGGGCCAAAGCAAGGCTCAAATCCAGTGCCTGCAAATGGCTTGCCGGGCGGCGCGGCAGGTTAATAATCAGTTAATAAAAACTGACTTTTTATGAGGCATTCTACGGACTTGCGCTTCATGTTGCGATGCACAATATAGGTGGTCTAGGGATTCGACGCCTCCTCGAGGGCTTCCACGAGGAGTTATGAAATGAGCTACGAAATTACCCGCCCCGTGCCCGTCAAGGGCATCGTTCGGACACTAAGCCAGCAGGAAGAGCTGCCCCTGTTGCGCGATCATCTGTTGCGGCTCGACCGCACCAGCCGCCACGATCGCTTCCATGGCTTCATGGATGACAGCTTCATCGAACGCTACGCCGAGAAATGCGCCAATGATGGCACTGTCATCATTGCGTATATCGAGGATGGCGTGGTGCGCGGCGCAGCCGAGCTGCATCGGCCCGAACAATCTCCGGATTCATTGCCGGAGATAGCCTTCAGCGTGGAAGCATCGGTGCGGCGCAAGGGCGTCGGCAGCATCCTGTTCAGGAAGCTGATTGCCGAGGCCCGCGCCAAGGGGTATCGCAGCCTGCGCATTACCACCGGTGCGCAGAACGAAGCGATGCGGGCGCTTGCCAACAAGTTCGGCGCCCATCTCACCTTCCGCTACGGCGAATCCACCGGAAGTATCGATCTGACCCAGCAGCGCCAGCCGGAGCCTGCGCCGGTTGCGCTTGCAACGTCGCTCGACGCCGCACGCGCGATCGCGAACTACAATCGCGCGTACTGGAAGATGCTGTTGCAGATGTACGGGTGGGGCAAGGCGGCCTGAGCGAAAACGCTTCCAGGCGGCCATTCGCTGATACCAGAGCCCGGTTCCGACTGAATCAGAACCGGGCTCCCGTATTTATACTGGTGCGTTTTTTGGAGCGAAGCGGATTCTGCCCGAGTTCACGTCCGGCGCAGGCTTTCGCTCGAAAACGCGATCAATGGAGCGAAGCGCTCGCGCGCGTTCAGGTACCGGTGCGCTTGTCGTTGCCGAATCGCCTGACCACGCGGCGTTCGACCACCACGGAGCGCTGCGCACCTTGCTCACCCGTAATGACGCGGGTGGCCGTTCGCGCCAGAGCGCGGCCGGTCTTCCTCACCTCAGCCAGCACTTCCTCATACGGCAGTCCCATCAGCGAGGCGGCGATTTCCGCCTGCTGCTGGGGATCGTCGGTAATGCCGACGGCGGCGAAGATCGCTTCCTCCAGCGTCGGCGGATCGCGCCGTACGCGCCGGGTGCCGTATTTGGTGTTCCAGTCTTCGCTCATCGGGGCCTCGAATCTGATCGAGAGATACCTAGGTGCCCTTATGTTGCATTGCAATATGAAATTGGCATGGCAATACAGCCATGCGTTAGAGTTTTTCGAGCGTGGTCGCGTCGTAAAGCTCGATGGTTGAGGCGGCGGCCGCCAGCGATTGCAGCCGGCGGACGAAATCGCGCGAGGCGGGGACCGCAAAATGCGCCAACAGCGCGGCGCGATCGGCCCATTGCTCGAAAAACACCAGCCGCAGCGGGTTTTCGCAATCGACATGCACGGCGTGCGAGATGCAGCCGGGCTCGCCGCGGGATCGATGAACGTGCTCGAGGCTTAATCTGCGGACTTCGTCGAAAGAATCCTGTCGCGCCGTCACGCTTCCGGTCACCACGATCATCTTGTTCTCCCTGCGTCGTCCTTGTTGCTATGGCGCGGTATCGCCGGCGGCGGCAAAATCGATCGGTTGCTGCGGCCAGCGTTTCAGCGCGGCGTGTCCGGCATCGGTCAGGACATAGATGCCGCGCTCGGCGCGATCGAACCAGCCATAGACGTTATCCAATAGAATTTTTCCGGCGTCGGGATTCTCCACCCTGAGATCCCTGACGCGCCGAGGCCCTGCTGCCAGCGCCGAGGCGCAGGCCAGCGCCTGCTGGCGATAGGCCGTCATGATCGGCGCGCGCGTGCTGCCGCCCATCGCCGGATCGCCCTTGCGCCGCCGATGCTCGGACACCAGCCGCGAGCGTTTTTTGTTGTCGCGGCGCGGGGCGGTCGTGGGCGGCTGGACGATCACCTCGACGTCGCCGGTGCTCGTGACCGCGAGCATGCCAAAGCCGAGCCGGCGGCAGAGATTGCGATAGCGGGCGTCGCTCTCGCGGCCCTTGCCGCGCGCGGATAATTTGGCGGCCAGCCAGACCTCGTCGCATGCCCCGGCGCGGTCGACCGCCTGCAGGATCAGTTCAAGATTGAAGGTGAGCTTCAATTCGCCGATCACCACGACGGGCGGATCGTCGCCGCTGAGCGCCACGAGGTCGCAGCCGCCGACTTCGCCCTTGACGGAGAAGCCGAGCTTTTCGAGGAAGCGTTTGACGGGCAGATAAAGCGCGGTTTCCAAGACGGCTCCGGTGGCGCAGGCGACTCAATGTCCGCGAGTTTAACCCGGATCGGCTTGACGCATGCAGCGCGATTTGATCCCGCCACGCCAGACCGGTTACGCTGCGACTTGTTCCCGCCTCAAACCCGCCCGCTCACCGGCAGCAGTGCGCCGGTAACGGCGGAGGCGGCGTCGCTGGCGAGAAACAGGATGACGTCGGCGAGTTCTTTCGGCGTCACCCATTTTCCGAAATCGGCGTTCGGCATGCTGGCGCGGTTGGCGGCGGTGTCGATGGTCGACGGCAGCACGGCGTTGACGGTGAGCTTGCCTTTTTGCTCGGCGGCCAGCGCCTCGGTCAGGCGGTGCACGCCGGCTTTCGAGGCGGCGTAGGCGCCCATGCCGGAGCCGGCCTGCAGTGCGCCCATGGCGCCGACATTGACGATCCGGCCGGCGCTGGAGGCGACAAGATGGGGGATCGCCGCGCGCGAGGCGTTCAGCGCCGTCGTCACGTTGAGCGCATACATGCGCGCCCACGTCTTCGGATCGCCGTCGGCGACCGTTTCGTAAGCAAACCCGCCGGCGATATTGATCAGTGCATCGACCTTGCCGAAATGTGATGCGGCGGCATCGATCGCCGTTTTGGCCGCAGCCGCGTCCGTCAAATCGACGCCGCCGAGTTCCAGGCGGGTTGCTGTCGCCGGAAACTGCGCCGGCGCGTAGTCGATACCGGCGATCCCAGCGCCGCGCGCCAGCGCCTGTTCGGCGACCACCCTGCCGAGCGCGCCCGAAGCGCCGGTGATGACAACGATTTTTCCGTCCATGATGGGGCCTCCGGGGCGAACAGGGGAGCGCACACTATCGTCAGGCGCTTTTCATTTGCAATGCCGTGGGTTTTGTTTCCAAAATGCGAGCATACGATAAGTCATTCTCGCAGAGGATGTTCGCATGGCAGACGTCCCTCGGATTTGCGATACGGCCCCCGATCTCGTCAATTTCAAATTCCAGCTTCCACATTTGAAGGAAGCACTCAGACGCAAGCGAAAGATAAAGATTGTAGCGATCGGCTCGTCTTCGACGGCGGGCGAGGGACACATCGTGCCGTTTCCGTGCAGGCTCGAACTGGCGCTGCGCGACCGTTTTCATGGCTCGATGATCGACGTGCTCAATCGCGGTATCGGTGGCCAGGAGGCGCCTTCAGAGTTGTCCCGCTTCGAGCCCGACGTGATAGATGAAATGCCTGCGCTGGTGATCTGGCAAGTCGGGACGAATGCGGTGTTTCGGTTGGGGGAGATCAATTTCGACGACGTCGAGGTATCGATCGCGGCTGGACTCGGTTGGGTCGCCGATCTTCCGATCGATGTGGTGCTGATGGATCTGCAGTATACCACTGGAGTCATAGCGCCGGTCATAAACCCGGACATAAAATTCGCCGAAGACATGGAGGCACGAATAGCTGGGGTCGCCGACAAGGCCGGTGTCAATGTGTTTCGCCGCTTCGCACTGATGAAGCGCTGGTTTGTCGACGGCCACGTCCCGATGTCCGAATTGATCGATCCTGTCGACAATGACAAACTTCACATGAGCGATTGGGCGACCAATTGCATGACGCAGGCGTTGTTCGGCGCAATCATGCAGAAACTGGAAATGGAGGGGACCACGTAAGACTACGGATCGGGTCCGATCGCTAAAATTTAGCCGAGTTCTGTAAGTCGATCGCAGAACCCTTCCGTTACAAGCAGGGTCCATGCAAGGCAGGGGGCTTCGCCATGAGATATCTACCCGATCACGGTTTACCGCTTGTTCAGCTTAAGGAGCAGCGGCGGGACCTGGTCGTCGCACTGCAAAATCGCAACGGGCCGGTCAACGGCTGGGAATTGATCCAGATCGCCGCCGTCCAGCAAGCGATTTCGGCATTCGAGGACGTCATCGCCGACCTCGACGCCGAGATGGAAGCGGAAGCTGCGGCCTAAAGCGAAATTCTCGCAAATCAGGCATCGAGATAGCGCGCCTCGAGTTTGGCGCGCTCGGCCGCGCCGAGCCCGAGGCCGTCGCGGAGATAACGCTCGAGATCGCCATAGTCGGCGCCGATCGCTTCGAACGCGGCGCCA
Organism: uncultured Alphaproteobacteria bacterium; assembly: GCA_963738765.1. Taxonomy (GTDB): domain Bacteria; phylum Pseudomonadota; class Alphaproteobacteria; order Rhizobiales; family Xanthobacteraceae; genus Bradyrhizobium. The sequence goes on from CAVTYA010000033.1 coordinate 38,029, forward strand.
AGAAACGATGGCTGCACCGAGCCCAGCACCTGCTTGACGTCGTCGGGCAGGTCGCTGCCGGAGGCGGGGTCCCGCCGGTAGAAGCGGTTGGTCAACAGATAATCTTCCGAAATCACCTCGTCGGGCACGCCAAGCGCATACAGGATCAGCGCGCAGGCGAAGCCGGTGCGGTCCTTGCCGGCGGTGCAGTGGATCACCAGCGGCGCGCGATCTTCCACGAGATGCGCGAACAGCGTCCGAAACCGCGGCGTGTTCTGCTGCACATAGCTGCGGTAGGAATCGCGCATCACCTCGGTTGCGTGAACGCTCGACAGCGGCGTGCCGCTGGCGGCGATGGCGCGCAGCGCCGCGACCACCGTGGGCTCGACCGGCAGTGAATGCACGGTGATCTCGGCCATGGCGCACCGGGCATCCGCGCGCTCGAGGCTGCCGCGAAAATCGAACGCGCTCCTCACTCCCAAACCGCGCACCACCTCGATATCGCCGTCGGTGAGATGGCCAAGATGGTTGGAGCGGAAGATCTGCCGCCAGCGGACCGTGCGGCCGTCCTTTGCGGGATAACCGCCGAGATCGCGGAAATTGCTGGCGCCGGCGAGATTGAGATGACGGGCAGGGCTATCGGACATCTGGCTGACCTGGGCAATCCTGAACGGCGGGCAAATGACGGGGCGATGTGTTGGCTTTCCGCCATCTGGTCTATACTGAGCGCGCCTGGGGGAAGGAACATGAATCATCGCAAGATCGCCGTTTTCGGGGCGGCATTTTTTTGGGGTGCGATCGCCTCGACGGCCGCGTCCGCCCAGACCTTTCAGAACTACCGCTGCGCCGACGGCACGCAATTCATCGTCGGATTTTTCCAGTACGATTCACGCGCCCATTTGCAGCTCGATGGCAAGGCGGTGACGCTGGGCAAACGTCTTGCCTTGTCCGGTTCGCGCTATTCGGGAAGCGGCGTCACGCTGAAGATCACCAAGGCCGGTGTCGCCACGCTCAAGCACGCCAAACGGCCGGTGACGGCATGCGAGCTGACATGAAAAAGGGCCGAAACATTTTGTTCCGACCCTTTTTTACTTTCCGAACCGCGCCTGAGGTATCGGGCGCGTATCTACCGAATATCCGGCCGGCATCAGTGGTCTCGTCCGGGCTTGGATTCCTCGATCGCCGCCTGGTGATACCAGCTGCCGCTGCAGGCGAGTCGCCGGCCGGTGCAGAAGCAATATCCGTGGCCTGGGTCTCGCCGTAGCGACGTCCACCGAGAGCCGCGCGGCCCCCGGCCGGGAATTGGTAGATCTTGGCAGTTCCTTGATTCAAACTCGAATTCATCATCGCATTTCTCCAGGTGTCGAGGCGTGAACCCTGATGGTGCGCCCGAACTCGTTCTCTTGTGGTTACCAAACGCGATATCGTCCGTGCCCTCCGCGGATGCAAGATGACCAAAAGAGAACCATATGATGTCTAAATCGTAGGCATTTCTGGTTTTGCTTCGTGTGAGGCAATGAGCAGATGACTAACGCTTGAGCCGACCACAAGGTTGCCGGGTCAGGGCAAGCTTCTTGGTGGTTGTTGCGTTGACCTGCCGCGGCTTTAATCGCGCCGGGGCGCGGGGGCCGAAACTGCCGGAGAATCGGGCTGGCGCGGGGCTCTCCGAGCGAATTTTGGCCGCTGGACACGCATGTCAGCCGCGCTTCTATGTCGCAGCAAAAAAGTGCCATGGCATGCTGGACAACGGGAAAAGGGCGGCTGCCGCAGTGCAGCGATTGGCACTTTAATTGCTTGGTAAGAATCGGCCGATGGTGGCCGGGTACGCGTGTGGCGATCGACTGGCTTTCGGTACCTCACGTTTTTGCATCATCAACAGAGAGGCTCAATGACGAAATACAAGCTCGAGTATATCTGGCTCGATGGATATACGCCGACACCGAACCTGCGCGGCAAGACGCAGATCAAGGAATTCGATGCGTTTCCGACGCTGGAGCAGCTGCCGCTGTGGGGCTTCGACGGAAGCTCGACCATGCAGGCCGAAGGCAGGAGCTCGGACTGCGTGCTGAAGCCGGTCGCGGTTTATCCCGACGGCGCGCGCACCAATGGCGCGCTCGTGATGTGCGAAGTCATGATGCCGGATGGCGTCACTCCGCATGCCACCAACCGGCGTGCGACCATCCTGGACGACCCCGGCGCATGGTTCGGATTCGAGCAGGAATACTTCATGTACAAGGACGGCCGGCCGCTCGGCTTCCCGACCTCAGGATATCCTGCGCCGCAGGGTCCGTACTACACCGGCGTCGGCTACAGCAATGTCGGTCCGGTCGCGCGTGAGATCGTCGAGAAGCATCTGGACCTCTGCCTGTTCGCCGGCATCAACCACGAAGGCATCAACGCCGAAGTGGCCAAGGGCCAGTGGGAATTCCAGATCTTCGGCAAGGGCTCCAAAAAAGCCGCCGACGAAATGTGGATGGCTCGCTACCTGTTGCAGCGGCTGACCGAAACCTACGGCATCGACATCGAGTATCACTGCAAGCCGCTCGGCGACACCGACTGGAACGGCTCCGGCATGCACGCCAACTTCTCGACCACCTATCTGCGTGAAGTCGGCGGCAAGGCCTACTTCGAGGCGCTGATGGCCGCGTTCGAGAAGAATCTCATGGACCACATTGCCGTGTACGGGCCGGACAACGACAAGCGCCTGACCGGCAAGCACGAGACCGCGCCCTGGAACAAGTTCAGCTATGGCGTGGCCGACCGCGGTGCTTCGGTGCGCGTGCCGCACTCGTTCATGAAGAACGACTACAAGGGCTATCTCGAAGACCGCCGTCCGAACTCGCAAGGCGACCCCTACGCCATCGCTTCGCAGATCCTCAAAACCGTCGCCGAAGTTCCGACCGGCGCGAAGGCTGCCGCGGCCTAGTCATTTGGGCTTGCGGCCCGGGGCGGGGGCACCCGGGGCCTGAATTTGATCCGCCAAGGCGAAAGCCTTGGCGGATCATTTCGTTTTCAGGACACAGGCCCGGCGTCAAAGCCGTTCCCCTGCGTTATGAACCGCGCTAGATAGCGGTCACGCGCTTGCCGGGGACACGGCTATTGTTTGAAGGTTTCTACAAGGTCAGGTTTCAGCTCAACGATACGGTCGGCCGTAGCGTGATGTATGCGCGTGACGGAAAGATGCTCGGCGGCAACTCGGCCTTTGCCCATATCGGCACCTACGAGAAAATCGGCGACGAAATCGCCATCGAGATCAAGACCGTTCGCCACAATCCAGACCCGAATTATCGCGCCATGGCCGGCACCGACGATGCGACGCTGCTGGCGCGGGGCAAGGCGGACGGCGCCCTCTATCGCTTCGAGGGCCGCCTCAAGGAATTGCCGGGCGCGGTGTTCAGCTCGGTCATGACGCCGATCGAAGAGGAGGCTATTCCGATCGCCGGCGGCGTCGGCGAGGCCGGCATCGTCAACGGCCTCTATTCCATTCACATCCGGATGCTCGACGGCGTCGACGGCGGCCTGACCGGCGTGATGCTGCTCAATGACGGCCGCATCCTCGGCGGCGACGCATCGTTCTATTATCTCGGCACCTACACCTCGGAGAACGGGCGCTGGAAGGGACAGATCCTCAATCAGGAGCACACCCCGGCCCGAGGCGAGAACCCGGTGTTCGGCGGCCATGAGGTCGGTATCGGCTTTGCGGGCACCTGCGACGAGGAGGGGGCGCTGCTTGACGCCACTGCGCTCGCCGGCAAGCGCAGCCTTCGCATGACCGCTGTGCTGAAACTGATGCGCCGGGCGTAATCGCCGATGGACAGTACCGTACGCGTGCTCTCGACGCTGGCCCTGCGGGGCGCGGTTCACGACCTGGCTGGACGCCATGAAGCGGCCGGCGGCGCGCGCATCGATGCCGATTTCGCGCCGACTCTGGCGCTGCTCGAGCGGCTGCGCGGCGGCGAGGGCGCCGACGTCGTCATTCTCACCCGCGAGGGGCTTTCCGAACTCGCGGCCGAGGGCCGCGTCGTCAAGGATAGTTGCGTCGACCTGGCGCGCTCCTATGTCGGCCTCGCTGTGAAGGCGGGCGCGGCTCACCCTGATATCGCAACTGAACCCGCGCTGCGCGCGGCGCTGCTCGGCGCCCGTTCGGTGGCCTATTCGCGGATCGGCGCCAGCGGCATCCTGTTTTCGCAATTGATCGAACATTTGGGCATTGCCGCCGAGATCAACGCGCGCGCGGTGATTATTCCATCGGGTTTTACGGCGGAACGGCTCGTCAGCGGCGAGGTTGATGTTGCCGTCCAGCAGATCAGCGAATTAAGGCAGGTCGGCGGTATCGAAGTCGTCGGACCGATCCCGCATCAGTTGCAAACGCCGGCGGTGTTTTCAGCAGGCCGCATGGTGGCATCGAACAAGGCCGATTGCGCCAATCGCCTGCTGCATTATCTGGCTTCGCCGGAGGTCGCGCCGGTGCTGCGGGAGTCCGGGCTGGAGCCTTGAATTTGCCGGCTCTTCGACGCAACCTGCCAGGCATGATCAGGCGTACTTACTCCCTTGCGGTCGTTGCGATCGTCGCCATGGCGGCGCCTGCGCCGGCCTGTGCGCAATCGGCGGACCTCGTCCTGTGCGACCGTGTCGCGGCCGATCCATCCGACCCCGACAAGCCGGCCGACGTGAAGGGCGTGCCGGACATCGCCGCCTCAGATATTGCGACCGCGATCAAATATTGCAGGAACGCTGCGGGCGCGTCGCGCCGCGCGATGTACCAGCTCGGCCGCGCCTATGCCGCCAACCGGCAAATGCCGGAAGCGATCGCCGCCTGGCGCAAGGCTTCGGACAAGGGGTCTACTTCGGCGATGGTCGAGCTCGGCGTGCTCTATGGCACCGGCGCCGGCGTTGCGCGCGACGAAGCGCAGGCCAGAAAACTGTTCGAACGTGCGGCGAACGCCGGCAATCCGCGCGGCATCAGCAATCTTGCAGCGTTGGGCGGCGGCGCCGGCGCGCCATCCGATCCCGCGCGCGCACGCGAATTGTTGTCGAAGGCCGCCGAGACCAACGCCGAGGCGCAGTATCAGCTCGGCATGATGCTGGCGGAAGGCAATGGCGGATCCAAAGATGATGCGGCCGCGCGGGCGCTGTTTGAAAAGGCGGCGGCGCAAAATCACCCCGCAGCACTGGAGCGGATGGGAGCGTTCGCACAGGAAGGCCGCGGCGGGCCGAAAGATTCCGATGCCGCCAAGGGCTATTACCAGCGCGCCGCAGCGCTTGGCGATGAAGACGCCAAGAAAGCGCTGGAGCGGATGCGATGTCCTTATGCGATCAAGGACAAGCGCGGCAACGTGGTGACGAATTTGTGCTTCTAGGCCGGCGCACGCCAACAAGGCACGCCAATGCCCTACTTCATGTAATACCCGATGTAGTATTTCGCCCGCAGGTAAGTCCGTGGCAGGAACCCCGGATTTTTCCCCGCGGCCAGTTCGACCGCGCGCTCGATCCGGTCGCCGAAATCGCCGTGTCCTTCCTCATAATATCTGAAGCAGTCATCGTCGAATTTGACCGCGGCAATGATCGCCGTTCTGGCGTCGGCATCGGCGGCTTGCGGATGCGCCCGTTTCAGCCGGCCGAAGGTTCGTCCATCCTCGGCATGATCGTGGTCGTGTTTCATCCTGGCCATGATCTCCGCCATCGGCCTTGCGGCGGCCACGACGTGCTCTTCGGCGGTCATCGGCTGGCCCTCGAGCGTATCCAGCCGCGGACTCTGCCGCCACAGCGCGTAGGCCGCGTCTTTCAGCGGCAGTCGCGCGGCTTCGGCGATAATTTTATCGACTTCCGTCATCGCGCTGTTGGATATCGATGGGAACATGGACCTTGGTCGGCCGCGCGCGCCGGCGGGTTCGAACGCGCTTGCGCGAAAATTGGCCATGCCGGCGAACCGCCATGATACGGCGTCCTCCTTTAAGATTGATCGATATGTGAATTACACGCTTGACGATTGTGGCGTTACGGTATTCTCCTAACCGCAGGAGGGCGCCGATATGAAAAAAGCTGTGCTGGCGATATTCACGTTGATCGCAATGCTGGGCGCGAGCGCGCCGCTACGGGCAGCGACGGTGCATCCGTTCGAGGCGCCGCCAATGCTGTCCGAACCAGGTGGCCCGCGGCTGGCGCCGCAAGCGGTGGGGGGCGCCCCCGCTCCCTGCAATCCGCAAGGTTCGATGTCGCGGAACGGCTCGATCGTGTCGGTCGAGCTAAATTTCATCCTCGGAAATTTCAAGATCAACAATCCCGATCCGACCGATCCGCAGCCGAATGGGGAAGACCCCGTCCAGTTGCGCTCCTACGGCGGATGCAAGTCCGGACCAGTGATCGATGTCAGGCCTGGCGATACCTTGCGGGTCGATTTGAGGAATGGGACCGACAAGAGCGATCCCAGCTGCTGGGACAATCCGCCGACGGGACTGAGCCTGCCGTTTGGGGTCGGCTGCTTCAACACCACCAACCTGCATACCCATGGCCTGCACGTCTCCCCCGCAGGCAACAGCGACAACGTGCTGCTGAATATCGCGCCGCAATCGCGGTTCCCATATGAAATCAACATTCCGTCGGATCATCCGGCCGGGACCTTCTGGTACCATGCGCACCGCCACGGTTCGACCGCCGTCAACGTTGCGAGCGGCGCCTCCGGCGTTATCCTGATCCGCGGCAACCGGCCGTACGCGCCGCCGACGCCGGCCAACCCGCATCCGATCGCGGATATCGATACCGTCCTTCACACCGCGGCGGGCGTTCCGCTGATCGAGCAGGTATTCCTGTTCCAGCAGATCGCCTACGCCTGCTTTGCCGTAAATCCGAACGATCAGGGCGGCCCCTGGCAGCAGCTCTACACCACGGCGGGTCTCTATAACGTCAACAGCTCCGGCCCGTCCACCTTTGCGCCCTGGACTTGTCCGCTGTCGACAACGCAAAATCCGGTCAGCCCCGGCGTCGTGGAAAATTTCGCGTTGCAGCTGAACTCGCCGACCATCTGGGACACCAACGGACGCTTCACCAGCATCAATGGCGTCGTCCAGCCGACGATCACGCTGCCCGCAGGGCAGATTCAGCGCTGGCGGTTCGTGCATGCCGGCATCCACGACACCATCAATCTGCAAGTGGTGCGCGCAAGTCCGGTTGGCGCCAACAATCTGATTGCCGAGTCGGCACTCAGCGGTAATCGCCTGCAGCAAAAGGCCGACCTGCTGACCGCATGCAATGCGACGGCGGGAACGCTGATACCGCAGTTCGAGATTGCCACCGATGGGTTGACGCGGACGAAGCTGCGCGAGATTCGTTCCCAGCCGGTCGGAGGAGGCCTGCTCGAGTCGAACTACCTCCAGCCGGGCTATCGCAGCGACATCCTGGTCGCGTTCCCGTCGGAAGGCGACTATTGCCTGCTCGATCAGGCGGCCCCGCCGAAGCAAAGGGTCATCAACGGCAGCGGCAAGGGCGGACAAGGTCCGTCAAACCCGCAGCTCCTGGCTTACGTCCACGTCAGGGGCGGGCAGGCAGTGACGGAAAACCTGAGGGACTATGTCGAAAAGGCGCTGTTTGACGCCAATCCGCAACTGCCGGCTCCCGTTCGTGACGGGTTGCGCGCGGGCGATCTCCGTCCCTGGGCGCCGTTCGACGATCTGCCACCGGCGACAAACAAGGACGTTCAACAGGCCGCGTTTTCCATCGACTTTACGCAGGACCAGGGTCTGCATTTCCGGGTCAACGGCACGTCCTACGATCCCGACGTCGTCAACATTACCCGTCAGGTCAACACGTCGGATGACTGGCTGCTGACGGCGCAGGGCGAGCCGCACATCTTCCACATTCACGTCAACCCGTTCCAGGTCATTGACGTGACCACGGCCAATGCAAGCGGCCAGCAAGTGTCCATTTTCGACAAGGACGGCAATTGCAATGCGGTGGCCGGCGGCGACAAGGGCCAGTTGGCCAGCCAATATTGCGGGATGTATCACACCTTCCGCGACACGATCTTTGTGGAGAACGACTATCAGGTCCACATCAGGACCCGGTACGACCGGTACATCGGCGAGTACGTCCTGCATTGCCATATCCTGGACCATGAGGACAGCGGCATGATGCTCAATATCGCCATCGTTCCCGATCTGAGTGCAGCAGGCGGTGGACTGGGCATGGTGATGAAACACAATGCAGCAGCGACGCCGCCGATGCCGATGCAGATGAAGCACTAGGTCGGCTCGATTGTTCGCAAACCAGGAGCTGGGGCCGGATGGCCCCGGTGAGCGTTCCCAGGCTTGGTTAAAGCGTGTTTGGGGCTTTGGCGCTCGGCGTGACGGGACGCGGAATTGTAGCCCCCGTGATGGTTCGGGCTTTCGCTGCGACGCAACATGGATTAAGAGCGGCCGCAAGCTCTTAATCCAATCAGGCCCCCATGATCCGTCTCGATAACGTCAGCAAGCAAGTCGGCCACCAGATCCTCTTCATCGAAGCCTCGGCGGCGCTCCAGAAGGGCGAAAAGATCGGCCTGGTCGGTCCCAACGGAGCCGGCAAGACCACGCTGTTCCGGATGATCTCGGGCCAGGAACTGCCCGACGAGGGCCAGGTCTCGCTCGATCGGGGAATCACGATCGGTTATTTCAGCCAGGACGTCGGCGAGATGTCCGGCCGCAGCGCGGTGGCCGAAGTGATGGATGGCGCCGGTCCCGTCAGTATCGTCGCGAGCGAGCTGAAGGAGCTCGAGGCCGCGATGGCCGATCCGGACCGTGCCGACGACATGGAAGAGATCATCGCGCGCTACGGCGAAGTGCAGGGGCGTTTCGAGGAACTCGACGGCTACGCGCTCGACGGCCGGGCGCGCGAGGCGCTGTCGGGCCTCGGCTTCAGCGAGGAAATGATGGACGGCGACGTCGGCGCGCTGTCGGGCGGCTGGAAGATGCGCGTGGCGCTGGCGCGGATCCTGTTGATGCGTCCCGACGTCATGCTGCTGGACGAGCCGAGCAACCATCTCGATCTCGAGAGCCTGATCTGGCTGGAGCAGTTTTTGCGGGGCTATGAGGGCGCGCTGCTGATGACCTCGCACGACCGCGAGTTCATCAACCGCATTATCAACAAGGTCGTCGAGATCGACGGCGGCACGCTGACGACCTATTCCGGCAACTATGAATTCTACGAAGCGCAGCGCGCGATGAACGAAAAGCAGCAGCAGGCCCAGTTCGAGCGCCAGCAGGCGATGCTTGCCAAGGAGATCAAGTTCATCGAACGCTTCAAGGCACGCGCCTCGCATGCCGCCCAGGTGCAGAGCCGGGTCAAGAAGCTCGACAAGATCGAGCGCGTCGAACCGCCGAAACGCCGCCAGACCGTGGCGTTCGATTTTTTGCCGGCGCCGCGCTCCGGCGAGGACGTCGTCAGCCTGAAGAATGTCCACAAGGGCTACGGCTCCCGAAGCATCTATGAGGGGCTGGATTTCATGATCCGCCGCAGGGAGCGCTGGTGCGTGATGGGCATCAACGGCGCCGGCAAGTCGACGCTGCTGAAACTGGTGGCGGGCTCGACCGAGCCGGACGACGGCACGGTGGCGGTCGGTGGCAGCGTCAAGATGGGGTACTTCGCGCAGCACGCCATGGATCTGCTGGACGGCGAGCGCACCGTGTTCCAGTGGCTGGAGGATTCGTTTCCCCAGGCTGGCCAAGGCTCGCTCCGCGCGCTGGCCGGCTGCTTCGGCTTTTCCGGTGACGACGTCGAGAAGAAATGCCGGGTGCTGTCCGGCGGCGAGAAGGCGCGGCTGGTGATGGCGCAGATGCTGTTCGACCCGCCGAACTTTCTGGTGCTCGACGAGCCCACCAACCATCTCGATCTCGCGACCAAGGAAATGCTGATCACGGCGCTGTCGGAATACGAGGGCACCATGCTGTTCGTCTCGCACGACCGGCATTTTCTGGCCGCGCTCTCCAACCGCGTGCTGGAGCTGACGCCGGAGGGCCCGCATCTGTACGGCGGCGGCTATTCGGAATACGTCGCGCGCACCGGGCAGGAGGCGCCGGGCTTGCGGAGCTGAGAAAACGCAATCGGGGCTACGAACATTTTCGCATTGCTGCCCTTGGCTTGACGCCCGGACATCCCCCGTTACGCTGCCGCAAAAAAGCGGGAGCGTAACAACCATGAAGCAGATCAGGATCGGCGACATCACCATCGATGCGGTGATCGAGCGCGAGGGACCATGGCGGCGGCCGCAGGATTTCTTCCCAGCCTATGACGAAGCCGTCTTCAAGCATCATCTGCCCACGATGGAGCCGGAGGTGTTCGACACCGCGCTCGGCATGATGGTGATCACCTACCAGACCTTCGTGGTCCGCACGCCGCGCTACACCATCCTGGTCGACACCTGTACCGGCGAGGACAAGGGCCACCCGCCGCCGTTCGATTTTCCGGGCAAGGAGCGCTGGCGCAACGAGCTGTTCGCGCTCGGCATCGGTTTCGCGCAGATCGACTATGTGTTCTGCACCCACCTTCATATCGATCATACCGGCTGGAACACCACGCTGCGCGACGGGCGCTGGGTACCGACGTTTCCCAATGCGAAATACATATTTCACAAAAAGGAATATGCGGTGTGGGAGACGGAATATGCCAAGGGCGCCAATCCGCCCGGCAAGGTTTTCCGCGACAATTGTCTGCCGATCGTGGAAGCGGGGCAGGCGCTGCTGGTCGATGACGACTATGCGCTTGACGACACCGTCACGCTGACGCCGACGCCGGGGCATTCGCCCTGCCATTGCTGCGTCAACATCTTCTCACGCGGCAAGCGAGCGGTGGTGGCGGGCGACCTCATGCATCACGTGATCCAGTGCCGCGAACCGGACTGGTCGGCGAAGCCGGATTGGGACGCAAAGCAGTCGGCGGTGTCGCGCCGCAAGTTCTTTGCCTCCGTCGCCGGCACCGATACGCTGATCCTGCCGATCCATTTCCCGACGCCGACGGTGGGCCTGATTACCGCGGACGGCAATCGCTTCGACTACCGGTTCAAACGGGACTAGCCGGACTTTCGATCGTTCGGCGAGGAAGTCCTCATCGGTTCAATGCGACTTCCCTGAACGCCTCGACGAGCGACCGCTCCAGCTTGCCGTGCATTCCCAAAAGGACCTCGTAAGCTTTTTCCCGGGGCATGGTCGGCTTGTAACTGCGCTGCTCGATCAGGGCGGCGAAGATGTCGGAAATGGTCAACATCCGGACGATGTCCTTGATGCTGCCGGCAGCAAGGGCGTCCGGATATCCGCTTCCATCGAGGAATTCGTGATGATGCCTGACTGCATCGAGAATTTCCGGCGAAATACCCGCATTTCCCTTCAGCGCCTCAAAACCCGCTGCGGGATGGGTTTCGATCAGGGCGCGTTCCCCGGGATCGAGGCGGCCCGGTTTGTCGAGCACGTCGAGCGGAATTCTTGCCTTGCCGATGTCGTGAAACATCGCAGCTGAATACAATCGTTCCACGTCGGCCTTTGCCATGCCGAGGCTCAATCCAAAGTCGACGGCAACTCCCGTCACCAGAAGGCAGTGCTGATAAGTCCCCTCATGATGACGGCGGACCGTTGTGAGCCAGTTCGACAGGCCATCTTCGGCAATACTGTCGGCGATCTTGCTGCCGGCGTTCTTCGCGCCCCTCACATCGACCGGAACGCCGCTCAATACGGCCGAGAACATCGAGGCGATGCTGGCGGCGCCGGCAGAGGCCGCTTCCTGTCCGATAGACGCGATTTCGCCGGGAGAGGGCGTGATAGCATTCCCATCGGCAAGCTTCGCCAGCAATTGCGTCTGACTGACGGGGTTTCCGAGCACATGCGTCGCCCCCAGCGCATAGGCCTGGACGACCGACAGACGTCCCTTTCGATCGATCAGGAAAATTCGCTTGGTAACGCGCTTGAGTTTCGCCGATACGGCTTTCAGGGCCGAAATATTGTCGACGACACTCAGATCTGCAGCGACGACGACGGCGTCGATACCGTCGCGCCGTATGCTGGCGCCACCGAGCAATTCCGATGTCACGGCATGCTGCTGATCGAGCATCGTGGACAGCGCGGAAAGCCTGTCACGTGTATCAGCTATGACGTGAACGGACATAACAATTGGTCCTAAGGTCTGGTTCTGGTCCGGCCGCCTGTGCGTTGCGTGTCCCTTCAGGTTGCAGCGACATGGCGCCCCGGGGCCTTCTTCTTGGCCTCGATGAATTGAACGCCGACCTGGGACCCCTCGACCCGAATGAGTTCGCATCGCCGGAATGCCAATCCCGTCGAGGATAGCAGCAGAAAAAATTCCTTGGCCTGAAGGACCTCGAGCGTTCCATCGACATCGAGGCGGGCGCCGGTTGAGGAAACATCGAGGAGCAGGCAACTTCTTCGCCACGTGCCGTCGACACCCATGAGGTTGACGGGGCGTTTGTGTTCGAGGCGGACGCGCTCGGATTTTCGATCGCCGAACGACATTATATTGCCCGGGCTGCCAAGGGTGCTCTGCCCGCTGAATTGGACTCCATCGCAAGGTCACGGACGGAGCCGAAGCGGATCGTTCGCTGCGCAATGGACAGCGGGAGCGCCTCGAAGGCTTCTCTGCGGCGCTCAATGTCCTCGGGCGGAATCGCCTGGCGGCCGCATCGATAGCGGACGACCGACAATGTCGTCGTCCAATTCAACCGCGAGGCCCGGCAGGCAACGATGACCCCGCAGGGGTCAGCGATGGTTTCGATGGTTTCGATTGCGGCATCGCTGAGTAGCGATAGCGCCGCAATGAGGTTTGCGCACTCCTCGCGCACCGCAAAGCGGTTGACGGAAGAGTCGTTCAGCTTTCCGGCCTTGCTGAGCGCAAGGACCGTGGATTTCGCGCCGGAATAATCAACTGGCTTGGGCGCCTTCGTGCTGATTTCGGCTTCTATGCCTTCAATGGCGGCCTCCATCGCCCCGTGAACCCCGGGCGGGGCGACCTTAAGGAGCCGGATTCGGCTCGCTTTGGTTATTCCCGCAAGGAGTTCTCGAAGCAATTCAACCGGCATGTCGGGCCGGAGTACCAATGAATCCGCAATGTCGTCATCGCGTTTTGCGGCGGCGACCAGTGCCAAATAACCCGTGCTGGAAAACCGGGCACCGGTATTCCTCGCCAGCAGACGGCGGGCGGTCGTGTCGCAGCGCTTCAAAAGCGCATCGGTAACCGTTTCACTGAGGTGTTTTCGTCCCGAAATTGCGAGCAGATGTTGTGGGCTCCAACCGTCTGCGATCTCGATGAGGTCAGGTTCCGAAAGCAGACAGGATCCGCGCAGAACGGGCGCGGCAACCAAAGCCTCGTCGTGCCGGGCAAGACGGCGGATCGCCTCCTTTGGCGCCGATTGCAGATCGGCAAGGGCTCTGCTGAGTTGCGCGAGCGTCTGCGCTTCAATGCATGCCATCAGCCGGGTCAGGACATCGTCGAAAACAGCGACCTGAGGCTCGTTCAGGCGGTCGGCGCCCGCGAGGAACAGGTTCGTTATCTGCCGCAGCATCTGACAGCGACGCGCCGGAGAACCGCCTTCGATGGCGCGTTCAAGTTCGGAAATGAAATCGATCGAGGCACTAATGGTCATGCGGCACCAATTCTTGTTCCGCCGCGGAACGAAAAGCGTTCCGACCATTTAATTAAGCGTCACAATCGTTAATGCGCCCGTAACAATACGGCACCTGGAGTTACCCGATACGGTCTCCAGTACGGCAAACACTATCGAATTTAGGCAAAGTCGAACTTTCTTCGGCTGTTTTTCGACCCCCGACTCGTCCTATCCTGTCACTGTTCTTTTTGTCCTTTGTCGGCTGGCGGACATATTCAGAAGTGTCGGATTAGGCCCCTTTGCGGGCGTGCGATTGCGCGCCGACGGAGGTTCTTCCAAGAAAAGATTTTCAATGAACAGTGTCCCTCTCGCACCGATGATGGCGCCCAAGATATTTCGATTTAACGACATCGATGCATTTCGAAGTTCGGTGCGAAATCTCAATGTCGACTTCACGCCGCTTGCGCGAAAGATTTCGGCGGAGCAGGTCATCCTGAACCTGCCGGGTTGCGACGTGAATTACACCAGGTCGTTTCCGCGGATCATCGATGCGATGCTCGGACCGAACTCCACGGCGATCGGCTTTTCGATGGATGACGGCGTTCCGATCCGCTTCAACGGCGTGGAACGAGACCGCTCCGTGATCGTCATCGGGAATGGCGGAGCGGCATATAGTGCGGTTGAGCGGACGCCGCGAGAATATGCCTCGATCGTCTTCACGCCCGTGGTCGGCAACCGTGGCTGGCCCGAGACCGAACTCAGTTTCAAGGTGCTCGAAACCAGTGAGGTCGCGCAAAGCGTGCTGCGCACGCTGGTGCTGCAGGTGCTATCCATCTCGCCGCAATTTGTGGAAAAATCCGAGGTGATGGAAGCTTCCGCCGCGATCAGGGAATCGCTGTTTGCCGCAGTTGACCATGCCTTCGCCGATGTCGTGGCCACGAAATGGGCCACGCGGGCGAATGCCGCCCGGCATTTCAAGGTCTTCAGAGACGTCCAGGCCGTACTGGCGGGCGAGATTGCCCACCCGGTCTACAGCGGCGAACTGGCAAAGCAGGTTGGCGTTTCAGTGCGCACCATGCACGACGCGGTTAAGCGCTACCGGGGAATGAGCCTGCACCGATATCTGCGGCTGAGGCGGTTATGGCTGGTTCGGCAACGGCTTGTCGCCGGCGCTCACAGCGTCAAGGCCTGCGCGCTTGCGTTCGGCTTTTGGCACCTGAGCGATTTTTCCAGGAGCTACCGTTCCCAGTTCGGCGAGTCCCCATCGGATACGCTCGCAAGATCGCGCGGGGCGTAACGGATCAAGCGATCCAATAGAGGATCGCAACGGCCATCGATACGACGATCCGTTCGAACGGTGCCGGCTGCTCGCGCGCTTGAGGCGCGAGCGCGCGCAAGCGCCTAGGCGCCCTTTTCGCACTTCTTCATGAAGCTGGTTTTGGCAGCGCCCGCAAGCGCCTTGCCGTCCGAACCGACGGCTTTGGTCTCGCAGCTATCGGCCATGCACTTCTTCATGAAGGATGCCTTCGCAGCACCGGCCAGCGCTTTGCCGTCCTTGCCGACGGCCTTGGTCTCGCAGCTTTCCTGCGCGAACGCCGAGCCGATAGCGAATGTGCTGAGTATTGCAGCCAGGAATAGACGTTTCATCATGAGGCTCTCCCAATCAGGACACCGCAGGATTGGATCGCGGATTCTTCGAGGGATCAAGTTCCAAAGCTTGATTTCCTTGATAAAGTAACCGACCTCAACCGTCCGCTATTGGCTTTGGCGGACCAAAAACACGCGCCTGCCGCGGAAAAACAGGGAAAACAGGGAATGGATTTCGAGACGCTGGTACAGACCCGCCGCAGCGTACGCGGCTTCAAGAAGAAGCCTGTGCCGCGCGCCGTCATCGAGGAGATTATCGAAGTCGCCAAGCGCGCGCCGTCCTCGATGAACACCCAGCCCTGGCATGTCCACGTCGTCACCGGCGAGCCGCTGGAGCGGGTCCGTCAGCGCAACATGGAAGAGATGGTCGCCGGCGCCAAGCCCAAGCGCGATATCGTCAGCCACGGCGAGTATCAGGGCGTTCACCGCGGGCGGCAGGTCGATGTCGCCAAAAAGCTGTTCGGCGCCATGGGCATCGCGCGGGACGACAAGCCGATGCGGCAGGACTGGGTATTACGGGGGTTTCGGCAGTTCGATGCGCCGGTCTCCCTGGTGCTGGCCTATGACCGGATCCTGGATCCGGGCGCGGTGTGCCATTTCGACCTCGGCGCGCTCTGCTACGGCATTGTGCTGGCGGCATGGGATCGCGGCCTCGGCAGCGTCATCAACGGCCAGGGTATCATGCGCTCGGATATCGTGCGCGAGGTGGCCGGCATCCCCGAAGACCAGGCCATCATGACCTGTGTGGCCATGGGATATCCCGACGACAGCTTTCCGGCTAATGCGGTCCGGTCCGATCGCGAATCGAACGGTGATTTCGTGCGTTATGTCGGGTTCCACGATTAGGGGCGGCGTGTTAACCATGGGGGACGGACGGCCCGACTTAGCCATTTGTCTCGATTATGCCTCAGTTTTGGCACTGATATTGTAGTATCCGGCCTTTTGATGAATCCTCGCGGGGTAGGCGTTCCAACGGGTCGAACCGGGGAATCGATGACGTCAGTCAGGACGACAGCTGATCGGCTATCGTTGCATCGCGGCATCTCGCGGTCGGAAACGGCCGTGCTGACCTTGGCTGCGGTCGCCCTGGCGCTGGGAGCGGCTGCCTGGGTCTCCGATTCCGCCAACACCGCCATTCTCCCCACCGCGGCGCTGCCTGCCAATGCGGGCCTGTCGTCGTTTGCAGATCGCTTCCAGCCGGCGCCATCGCCCGAATCGCTGGCCGGCAACTTTGCCTCTCGGATTCTGGATCGTTCGGCGCTTTCAGCCGCCGAAATCAAGCTTCGCGAAGCAAAGGGCCAGCTTGCCCAGCAGTTGCAGACCCAGGGCTGGCGGTCGGCCTTGCTCGAAGATGGACCCAAGGTCGATGAATCCAGGCCCGCCGCGCCGTCCGGGATCCCGCTGCCAAAATCCCGTCCGGTCGAGGCAAACCTCGAAACGCAGGCGGGGGCCGCGCTGTCATTGGTCGAAAACACGCCCCAGCCCGACCGGCGCACCCTGCTGCAAAAGCTGTCCGACCTGATCCCGGGACGCATCACGCTGGCCTCGCTCGCCCCGGACGGCGGCCTGTTCCGCGAAGGACCGGATCTCGGGGCGCTCGGCTATGACGGCCAGACCGCGGTTTACGATATCTCGGCGCACGCCGTTTATTTGCCGAACGGAACGAAACTGGAGGCGCATTCCGGAATGGGCAGCCTGATGGACGACCCGGAACACGTTCATGAACCCATGGTCGGCGCAACGCCGCCGGCCATCTACGACCTGAAGCCGCGCGAGCGGCTGTTCCACGGCGTGCGGGCGTTGCGCATGATTCCCGTGGACAGCAATGCGACGCTCGGCCGTGTTGGCCTGCTGGCGCACAGCTATATGCTCGGCCCCAATGGCGACTCGAATGGTTGCGTGTCGTTCAAGAACTACGACCGCTTCCTGCAGGCGTTCAACAATGGCGAGGTCACACGCCTCGTCGTGGTGCCCAGCCTTGGCGATACGGCTTCGCGACGGTCGACCTCGCAGTCATGAGGCTTGTTTGGCAACGAGCGATGACGAAAAATTTCGATTTGCTCGTTTAAAATCAAACCATGACCGATATATCGAAATCCGAAACGCCGCTCCGAGCCACCTTCAAGATCAAGCTGAACGGACAAACCGTTTCGATTGCGACCGTGGGCCAGGCCTACCAGTTCATCACCAATCTCAGTTCGATCGAGTGGATGGAGTTCAAGTCGTTGCACGACGACGCCATCAACTCGCTTGAGGGCGCCGCCGGCAATGCGATGTTGACCGTGCAGGCGACCAACGCGCTGCGCGCGCTGTTCGTTCGCTCAAAGCTGCTCTGAACGCCGCGCCGTCCGACGCGACGCGGCGGCTTCGTCGCTTCCGGTTTCGCCAGATGAAACTTCCGCACCGCTCGGCCGACCGGTGCGCCTTTCCGCTGTTCATCCAAATTGGAAATGCGCTACTGGTTTCGACCATGTGCGGCGCGAAAGGATTTTCTTGATGAGCACCGATGAAGAGACGGCAATGATCCGCGAGACGGTTGCGAGATTTGTGGATCGTGAGCTCATTCCGCTGGAGCCGCATTATCTGAAGTCGAAACTGCCGGGCGGCGGCCATCCCGAACTGACGGTCGAGCAAAAGCAGCGGCTGCGCACGGTCTCGAAGGATCTGGGATTGTGGGGCCTCGACGCGCCGGAGGATCTCGGCGGCCACGATCTGCCGACGCGCACGATGGCGGCCGTGCATGAGGAACTCGGCCGAACCTGTGTGCCCTTTGTGTTGCCGCCGGACTCGCCGAACCTGCGCATGCTGCAGGCCGTCGGCACCGAGGCGCAAAAGAAGAAATATCTGCAGCCCTATATCGAGGGCAGAATGGTTTCCGCGATCGCGATCTCCGAGCCGGGCGCCGGCGGCGATCCCGCCGCGATGAAGACGCGGGCGGTCCTCGACGGCGCGCAATGGGTGCTGAACGGCCGCAAAATCTGGATCAGCAACGCGCGTGCGGCGGATTTCGTCATCGTCATGGCCCGCGTCGGCGGCGACGCGCGGCAGGGCGGCATCAGCTCCTTCATCGTCGAAAAAGGCACGCCCGGGTTCATCATCGAGCGCGAAATCCCGATGATCGGCGGCGGCTCGACCTACGAGATCGTGTTCGAGGATTGCCGCATCCCCGCCGATTCGGTGCTCGGGGAGGTCGGCAAGGGCTATGCGCCAATGCAATTGCGGCTGCGCACCCGAAGGCTTGAAATGGGCTCGACCTGCATCGGCATCGCGCGGCGCGCCAGTGACATGATGTGCGAGCACGCCAAACAGCGCGAGACTTTTGGCGTCAAGCTCGCCGAGCGCCAGGCGATCCAGTGGTGGATATCCGATATCGCGACGCGCATGCATGCGTGCCGGCTGATGGTGCGCGACGCCGCGGAAAAGACCGATCGCGGCGAAGACGTCCGGCATGAGGCCTCGATGATCAAGGTGTTCGCGACCGAAATGGCCTACGACGCCTGCGACCACGCCATGCAGACGCTCGGCGCGCTCGGCATGACGCTGGAATTGCCGCTCAACGCGCTGTGGCAGAAGGCGCGGCTGATGCGCATGTACGAAGGGCCGAGCGAGGTCCACCGCCAGTCCATCGCCCGCCGGGTGCTGGGGCTTCGCGGCTAGTCGCCACGCTGATTTGTCCGTCAGCGCATGCCGCGTCGGGGACGGCGTTACGCCGCCCTGACCTCGGAGAGGAAGCGGTTGACCTGACCGGCGAGATCCTTCGACTGCGACGACAGCTGCTCGGCCGCGCCCAGCACCTGACGTGGCGGCGGCGCCGGTGTCGTCGGCGGCGCGCTGGACGCCGGAGATGTTGGCGTTGACTTCCTGGGTGCCGCGGGCGGCCTCCTGGACGCTGCGCGAGATCTCCTTGGTCGCCGAGCCCTGTTGCTCGATCGCGGACGCAATCGCGATGCCGATCTGGTCGATCTCGGCGATCACCTCGGCGACGTTGCCGATCGCGGTCACGGTCTGGTCGCTCGCCGCCTGGATCGCTGCGATCTGCTCGGAGATTTCGGTTGTGGCCTTGGCGGTCTGGCCGGCCAGCGATTTGACTTCGGAGGCGACCACCGCAAAGCCGCGGCCGGCATCGCCGGCGCGCGCCGCCTCGATGGTCGCGTTCAGCGCCAGCAGATTGGTCTGCGCCGCGATGCTCTGGATCAGGGTGACGACGTCGCCGATCTTCTGGGCGCCTTCGGCCAGCGAGCGCGCGGTATCGCCGGTGCGCCGGGCGTTCTCGACCGCGCGCGCGGCGATCTCGGTGGATTGCGCGACCTGACGGCCGATCTCGGATATCGAGGAGGTCAATTCCTCGGTGGCGCTGGCAACCGTCTGCACGTTGGTCGATGTCTGTTCGGAGGCTGCGGCAACGACGGCGGCCTGGCGGTTGGTGTCGGATGCCGTCGATGACATCGACTGCGCGGTGTCTTCCATCACGGCCGAAGCCGACGACAATCCGCCGACCAGTTCGCTGACCTTGGTCTCGAACGCGCGGGTGAGATCGTCGAGCACGCTGGCGCGCCGCATCTTGATTGTCGCTCTCGGCTTCCTTTTCGGCGGCCAGTTGCTCGGCCTTGATCATGTTGTCCTTGAACACCTGGACGGCGGCCGCCATCGCGCCGATCTCGTCGCCGCGCGCGGCGCCGGCGATGTCGCTCTGCGAGATCGCCGCCGGCGAGGCCGCGACATCCGTGGCGGTAAGGTCGACGATCGGCTTGCAGACGCGGCGGCGTACCATCATCACCAGGCCGGCGCTGGCGGCCGCAACGGCGATCAGCCCTGCAAGCGCGATCAGGAAACTGATGCGCGCGGCGGAATAGCGCGGCGCCGAGGATCTGCTCGGCGTTGTCATAGAACGCGTCGCGCACCTCGATGATCGACCCGAGGCCGCGTTGCGTTTCCGCGAAATAGGTGTCGACGTCGTGCTCGTATTTGCCGCTGACGGCACCTTCCTTCGACCAGCTTCAGCTCCTTGCCGAAACGCTCGACATAGTCCTCGTTCATCTTGCTCCAGCGCGGCGCGCGACATTGGCCGGCGTCGCGGGATTGCCGCGCAATTCCTGCAGCGACATCAGGATCTGGTCGCTGCGGCCCTGCGAGCGGCTGATATCCATCCTTTCGGCCTCGGTCGCCGCGCGCTTGGCGCCGACGAGGTTCTTGTGCAGGCTGGCGTTGAAGCCGCCGACGTCGCGCAGGGTCCAGGCGATGTTGGCGTAGCTGGCCTGCCGGTAGGCGTCGCCGTCGAGCAGCGCGATCTTGCGGACCTGCTCGTCGAGCAGCGTGGTCACCGCGGTGTTGAAGACGGCGTTGTCGGCGACGATCTTCTTGACGGCGTCCTTGCGGGTATCGGCTGGACCGTCGATCGCCTTGTCGATGGCCTCGCGCAGCGCGGCGAATTTCGACGTTCAGGGCGTCGATGCCGGCTGCCGACGGCTGGCGCCATCGTCGAACGCGCCGGGCAGGGTGCCTTGTGACCTGGTTCATCTTGTCGCGCGCGCCGTCGGTCTGCTTGCGGTATTTGTCGAGATCGGCGCGCATCTTCGGGTCGACGGCGGGCGGCCCGATACAGGATGTTGGTGGCGAAGCCGCGCTCGGGATTGAGATAGCGCGGGAATGTCGCCGACGGCCCGGACGATCTGCAGCCGGCGCTGCGCGACCGAAACCTGGTCCATCGTCTGGTACTTCGTGGCGGCGACATAGACCGCGAGGCCGCCGCCGACGGCGGAAAGCGAGACGATGGCGGCGGTCAGCAGGGTACCGATTTTCATGGGATTTGAGCCGATCAGGATGGGTGTGGGGCGAGGTCCCCTCTATCGTAAATAGCTCGTGTTAATCCCGGGTTTACGCTTGCGGCGGGGAAGCGCCCACGCGAACGCAGGTTCCCGGGCGTGTTGCCGCCGTGGCCCGATCCGCCCGGACGGGCTGCGGCCTTCATCGCGTGCGCGTCTCTTCGTCCGTGTGCCGCGTTGCGGACTTGGGCTGCGTCTTTCCGCCGGAACCGGAACCCAGTTCCTGGCATGAAAGCTCGGTCCATGTTCCGTCGGCCGCCTGCTGGTAGGCGTGGCAGGACGATGAAGTCGATTTGTCGTCGGTCTTCTGGGGCGTGGAATTCTTCGCCAGCGCAGGCGCTGTCAGCGCTGCCAGGGCGGCGATCGAACCAACGAAGATCGTGCGCTTGATCCGCATGGGAAATTCTCCTTCAACGAACGCATTTCGTAAAAAGGATTTTGGCGATTTTTTGCTGCCGACACGATCGTGCGACGATTTGATTAATATTCGGTAGATCAATCCTGGCCCGGTCCTGCGAGCGAGGGGCTCTAGCGGTGAAAACGCGCGATCGATCCGGCGATGATCTGCATCGCTACGCCGGTGACCCATCCCGCCATGATCATCCAGGTCCAGACGATGTGTGGATTGTGACGAAGCACGATCACGGCCACCGACGCAAAAGCCGCCGCCGCCGCCAGAAACGTGCCGACGGCACTCAGGAATTCCGCGGTATCGATCTCGCCGCCGGAGGCGTCGCCTGAAGCCTGCTCGTCGCGTGGGTGAAAGGGCAGTGGTGGAGTATCGATCCCCAGGTAGAATCCGACGGCGCCGGCAATCATCATGAGCAGCAGGAAAGCCTGATTGGTCAGCGCCGCGACGCTGGTCCCGACCACGGCTGCGACAAACAAACCGCTGGCGGCACCAGCCATCGCCAGCCCAAGGCGCTCCAGAACGTGAGCGGATTTCCTTACGCGAAAACGCATCGTGATGCTCCGCTGCGAGCCCGGGGAAGACTAGGACGATTGTTCGCTGGACGAAAGTCGGCCAAAGGCGGCCCCCCCCGAGAATAGACGCAAGATCATTGGACGAGGCGGTCGCGCAGCGTATTGCGCCAGATCAAGATTAATGGCTCGATCATGCCGAGCCTATCATCGCCATGCAATGCGAGGATACCATGACCTATCGCATTCTCGTGTTCTACGGCTCGTATCGCTCCGACCGGATGGGCATCCGTCTTGCCGATTTCGTCGTCGAGGGGTTTCGCGCCCGCGGCGAGGAGGTCGAACTGATCGACGCCAAGGCGGTCGGACTGCCGATGCTGGACCGGATGTACAAGGAATATCCGAAAGGCGCGGCGCCGGCGGCGTTGGAAAAACTTGCAGGCCAGATCCGCGGTGCCGACGGGTTTGTGTTCATCACCGGCGAATACAATTGGGGCGTCCAGCCGGGGCTGAAGAATCTCACCGATCATTTCCTGGAAGAATGGTTCTGGCGTCCCGCCGCCATCGCCAGCTATTCGGCAGGGCGCTTTTCCGGCGCGCGTGCCGCCACCGCGTGGCACGGTACGCTCTCTGAGATGGGCATGGTGGTGATCTCATCCACGATCGCGGCCGGTCCGATTGCGCAAACTTTATCGGTGGAGGGCAAGCCGACCGGCGAGGGCGGCAAGGCGCTGGAACATGCGTTTCCGCGCTTTGCCGATGATCTGGGGTGGTGGATGGAAGCGGCGAAGGCGCAGCGGGGGCGGAAGGCGCCGCCGTATTGAGGGCGTGACGGAGCCGCTCCGCTTCAGATCGCACCAGCTTCGGCGCGGCCGATGTGCTTTGCATGCCATTTCGGACCGGGTCCGCGCATGTAATGCAGCTCGGGCCGATAGGGATTGCAGGCGATCCTGATCAGCCGGTGCCACCTCGTCACGATGCCGTTCAAGCGCCGGCGAAGCAGTGTCGATGATGATTGTGCGATCGCCATGGCGTCCTCTCAGTGCGGCTTGCCGAGCACGGACGCGAATGGCACGGCGAAGATCTCGTCGCCGGAAGCATCGCTGGCGTGCAGAACCCAGCCGCGCCAGTCTTCCGTGCTGGGCGCCATGATGAGGGAGCGCACGACATGGGCGGCGTGATCACGCGCCTCGGCCAGATCGCCGACGGCGGTGCCGCGCCGATCGATCAATGTCCGCGCCGAGTTGGAGCAGTGAAAATAGACCTGAGCCATGTTCCGCCTCGAATCAAAGCGAAGTGCAGGCTGTAAAAATAGCAGCGATGTGGTCGGCGGAATATTCCGATAGATTCCTTACGTGGAAACTACGGAGGACGCCGCCAACTGCGCCGCGATCGCGACATCTCACTCCAGCCCCTGGACTGGAGGCGCGGTCGAAGCTGTCTTCGCGGGCGGTGGCGCTTGCGTGGCCGCCGGTGCGCTCGCCTGATTTCGCGGCGTAGGCTGCGCGTCGGCACGCGATAGGCGCGTCTCCTGCCCGGCGTATCTTCGTTCGCGGCGGGCGGAACCCGATCGTCTAAACCCCCATGAGTGAGCAATCGATGGTCCGGCCGTGTAACCGACGATCGCGCCGGCGACGGCACCGACCGGCCCGAGCACCACGGCGCCGGATAATGCCCCGAGCGCGGCGTCCCCGCCGCGTTCCTGCGCCATCGTCGCCGATGGAACCAGCGACAAAGCCAACGCTGCGATTGCTATTGTCTTTTTCATGCGAGTTCGCTCCATCCAGAGCCGCAGCCAAGCGGAACAATGCGGCGGGAAGAGGTAGAATCGGAGGCGTGCGGACGCCCAGCGATGGCCATTTGACGGCGAGATTTTATGCTGAAGCAGGGGGAACGAGACCTCGGCTGGACGGTTTGGAACAGGCCACAGGATGTCGACCATGATCGACGCTTGCGGCTTTCGGGAGTGAGCGAACATCGGGAGAGTGACATGATTTCCGAGATGCAGGTTCACGTCATCGCACGGCAGATGCTCGAGAAGCACGGCCTCGGGGCGATCGCGGAGGCCGCCCAGAATGCCTTGGCTTGCGAGAGCAAGGGCGATACCGAGGATGCCAGGGAGTGGCGTCACATCGAAGACGCCATGAAGATGATGCCGGGACCGCACCAGAGCTGACGGCGGCGGCGGCTGTCCTGATCGACAACGCGTGCTAGCGTGGGCTCGCTGTGACCAGGGAGCTCCACCAAGATGAGCCTGCTAAGCACGCCCTTCGACCCCGCACGCGAGGCGGCGCTGGTGACCGGGGCAGGAAACGGCATCGGGCGCGCGATCGCGCAAGCACTGGTCGGCGAGGGGGTGCGCACCGTGTTCGCCGACATCCGTGAGGACACCGTTACGGCTGCGATCAAGACTTCGCCGCGGCCGGAACTGGCGGTTCCCTTCGTCGGCGATCTCGCCAATCGCGCCACCTGCGATGCGCTGCTTGCCCACGCACAGTCCGCCGTCGGGCGGGTGACGCATTTCGTGCACTCGGCCTCGCCACCGCGGCGCGAGGCCGATCATGCGATGGCGGTCGACAGTGCGACGTGGCAACAGATGCATGCGGTCAACCTCGATGCCGGCTTTCACCTCGCGCGCGAACTGGCGCGAAACCTCATCGCAGCCAAAGCGCCCGGCTCGTTCCTGCTGCTGACATCGCTCCACGCCGGCACGCCGCGCAACTTGCCGCATTATTCGACCGCGAAAGCGGGGATGGCGATGCTGGTGAAGGAACTCGCCAAGACCTTCGGCCGCTATGGCATCCGCGTCAATGCGCTGGTGCCCGGCGCGATCGCTGCCGGCGGCTTTGTCGCCGATCCGTCGCTGGCAAAGCACATCCCGCTCGGCCGTCTCGGCCGGGCCGAGGATTTAGCACCAATGGCGCTGGCGGTGCTGTCAAACCGGGTGTCGGCCTATGTCACGGGAGCCGCGATCGTCGTCGACGGCGGCCTGTCGCTGACCAACTGGTTCGATCCGCCGACGCTCGACGACCTGTGACCTAATCACCACACCCGAAAGGAATAGCGTTGGCGAAATTGTGGCCGCCGGAATCCGGCCACGGTGCCGCCCCGATTGGATTCGGACCATGACGGCGTGTTGGTTTTCGGCTTGGGCTGGGGCGCGAGTTGGGGATGCAACATGTTGTCCATCGGCTGTTCCGGTAGTTCGTACGTCGACATCGCAATAGGACGCAAAGTCATTCGGCTGCTCGCGCTAGCGCTGGCCGCTGCAACGCTTGGAGCCTGCGCGCAGTCCTCGGTGGTGAGCCAAAGATCCGAACTTCACCCGACCAGACAGGCGTCGCTGGAACGCGTTCGAACGGCGGCGTCAGTAACGCACCGGCGCGTGGCGTCGGTGAGAAAGCACACCCCGTTCGCATCACACAAGGATGCAGCCGACATCAAGACGGCCTCGCAGGGAGTTGCCAGTTTCTACACCGAGGGAACCCAGACCGCGAGCGGCGAAAAATTCGATACGCATGATTTGACCGCGGCGCATCCGACATTGCCGTTCGGCACGAAATTGCGCGTGACCAACGTCTCCACCGGCCGCTCGGTGACGGTGCGGGTCAACGACCGCGGCCCGTATGTCCCCGGACGGATCGTCGACGTGTCCTATTCCGCAGCAAAGTCGCTCGGAATGGTTGGAAAGGGCGTCGCCAACGTCAAACTCGACGTCGTGCAATAGCTGCGTAATGCCGCCATCCCCGCGCGGGGATGGCCGGCAAATCATGCTTCCTTCTTGGGAGTGTATTGACCCACCACGCACTTGTACCGTTGCAGCGTCCACTCATGGTACGGGCCCTTGGCGAGCCAGTCGGCGATGCCGATCTGCGCATTGACCGTACAGGCCGCCATGGTAATTCCCGACTGATCGCTGTTGGTGACGACTTTCTCGAGGCAGAGCTGGCCGTTGCAGAGAACGGCGACAAGTGTAACGAGCATGGTGTCCTTCGCTGATAAGGAATTCCCCGGTCAGTTAAATCCATGCAGACTTCGTGCCACGATTCGGGCCCTTCAGGCTCTCCGTAGTGTTCCGGAGACGGTATCAGCAATTGGCAGCAGATCCGCGAGCGCGCAGGGCGCAGTGTCGATCTGTCAGCCACAGCCCGGAGAGCGAAGGCGGAAGCCTGGTGCGGCACGCGAGGCTCTGGATGCGTTGCCGGTAATCCCGATCCCTACAACTTTATCTGTTCGTGTGGGCCGTCGGTAACTCCTCGCCTTTAGCGTGCAAGCCGGTCAGGGGTCTCGCTCATGTATGTCGTCAATAATTCCTCGCGTGCGCTGCTGGTGGCGCTGGTCCCGCTTGCGGCGGTGCATGCCGTCCTGCTGGCAATGGCGTTGCTTGCGACGCAGACCACGCCGTCGCAGCTGAATTTGCCGGCACCGGACAGGATCCTCACCCTCTACGTCGCGCGGCTGGCGCTGGACGGCGCCTTGCTCTTCGCCGGCCATCTGGTGCTGCGGCAGGGCACGATCTGCAGCCGGCTTGCCTATGCACTGATGGGCGGCGCCATGACCGCAACGAGCTATTTGCTCGCCATGCGCAACGGTCTGCTGCTGGCCCCGCCATCCGCCGGCAGTGAGATCACCCTGGGTTTGCTGCCCGCGGTCGCGGGAATGATCGCTGGCTTTCTCTACGGCCAATTTGCCGGCCTTGTACCGGCAGCCAAGGGGCCACGGCCCTCATCCGAGAACCCGAGCGCGCCACGAACATTCGACGGTCCAGTTCGCGTCCGCACCTCGGTGGCAGCGGTCGCGATTGCTGCGATGGTCCCGGCTGCGTTGACGGCCGTCCTGTCCTTTACACTCGTATCGTTATTCCTGCCGGGCACCCTCGGGGTTGGTCCGGTTTTCGTGGCGGCGATTCCGGCGCAGATGTTTCTGATGATCATGGTCGCGACGATCGTGCCATCGGCGATCTTCGTCCTCGCCACGCATCACATCGCGCGGGCGCTCCGCCGTGGCCGCGGATTCGAATACGCCGCGATCGGAAGTCTGACCGCCGGGTTATGCGTCGGCCTGATCGCGCCGTTGCTGCCGATCGCTTCGATCTTCCTGCTGCTGGCCTCAGCTGTCGTGTACGGCGCCATCATGGGCGCGCTCTACCGCCGGTTCGCCGGTCTGGAGCCGGTGCCGCTGCCTGAAGCCGTGATCGCATCCGACGAGCAGGCATTGGTCGGCGCCGATCATCCGTCGCGACGACAGCACAGCGTGATACTGACGAACTAATGCTACTCATTCACCTTTCGCGGAGATCATGATGAAGGGACTTGCTGCCATCGGCGTTGCCGGGCTCATTGCTGTGGCTTGCGCGCTCTGGTTTTCGACCAATCCGACGGTTGTCGTCGCAAAAATAGCGCCGGTGCAGCCGAACGCCGCGCTACCCGTGTTCAAACGGGTGCCAACCAAGCTTGCTGAATAATCGCCCGCCGCGGCGGATAGCGCTTCGCGTTCGCTCCGCGAGCTACGGCTGACAGATCGCTGATCTGCCTCGCGAGTGTCGGTCACCTCGGCCGCTACCGCACTGGCAGCGGCGGGCGCACCACCGGGTTGCCGTCGGTCTCAACCGTTGCCTGCGTTTCCGGCACGGGTTGCGGCACCACCGCAGGTGCAGCGATGAGCGGCAGTTGCGGCGCAGGCGGCAGATAGGGGGCGGCTGAAGCTGACGGCCTTGGCTTGCGCGTTAGCCCTGCGGCCGGCCGCGGCGGCGGCGCTGCCATCTTCGGCGCGGCGATCCGTGGGCGCAGGTTCGGTTCCGAAGGCCTGACCTCGGACGCCTTCACTTCGGATGCCCTGGCGATATCGCGCGACATCTGCTCCTGACCGGCCTTGAGTTGTTCGACGCTGGCCTTGAGCTGCTCGATCTGTTGTGCCATCGCCGCGAGCGACGGCTCTGGATCGGACGAGGGAGCGCTCGGTGCGACGGATGGTGCGGGCTGAGCCGCAGCTGCCGGCTGCGCGGGCGCTACGGTTGCCGCGGCGGGCTGAGTGTCGGGCGGGCTAACGGCAGATGTATCTGGTTGCTCTGAAGGCGCTGCGCTCGCCGGCGGCGGCGGCGACGTCGCGACCAATAGCGGCGTCCAGCTCGCGATCATCTGTTTGGCCCTGTCGCCGTAATGGTCCCAGGCGACGGCAGCACCAGCGCTGCCCATCGCGAACAGGAGGCCGATGATTGCTTTCGTCCACTTGCCAATCGGCGATCCGGCGGCGCGGCGATGGTCGGCGCCATCGGCGCGAAACGTCGCATCGAGCGATGGCGCTTGCGCGGGGGCGGCGCTGCCCGGCTTCGCCTGAAATATTGGCTCCGCAGCGCGGCTGACGGCGCCGGGCGCGAGCGTCGCAAATTCCGGTTCGGCGCGTGCGGCCAGAACGACGCCGGGCGCGATCTCGAGCACGTCGTGCGGATCGTTGTCTCTTTCGAGCTCTTTCAGCAAGGGATGCATGGGCGCTCCGTACTCTGTCCAATGTCGTCCGCATAAGGCGAACGGACCGACCGTTACGTCGACGAACCTCTGCCCAGCCCCACATCTCCAGCCGGGTTTGACCAAAGCAAGGCGAAGGGGTGGAGAGGTTGCGACCATGGCGCGGCCGTCGCAGGAACCGGAACCGGCTGATGGATCGGGCAATCTCGCCCGCGTCCGCCGCGCCGCTGCGGCACCAAATTGTCACGCTCTCGGCGAATTGCCGCCAAAGCTAGCTGTCAACACGCGACGAGTGTGTGAGACGAGCAGGGGAACAGCGTTGGCCTACAGGATGATCGCAGAACGCGAGAACGAGTCGTTGAATATCGAACGACAGAGCTCCCTGGTCATCGTCGCCAAGGCGCGGATTTTTGCCAGCGAGGGCTGGCAGGTCGTCATCACCGACGCTGACGGCAAATCCTACGCGCCTGCCGAATTCGAGCAGCTGTTGCCGGCCTGATCGGTGCTTGGGCACGGCCACCGCAAATAGCTTGAAATGGAATCTGCCGTGATGACCGGGCCCGCTCCTCCGAGGAACGGCGTCGCTTGTGCTCGCCCGTGCCAGATCGAATGCTGCGCTCCATGATTGACCGCCGGACATATCCCGTCGTCCGGGTCTTCCATGGCTCAGGTTCGGCGATTAGGATGTCCGACCTTTGACCACCGTAAGGTAGCAGGCAAGCACATTCACCAACCGGTCTGTGTCGGAGCCAACAAGCAAACGCTGGGAGACTGACGCCATGACCTTTTCGCTCTACGACGCCACCGTCGCCAACTATCTGCAGATCCTCGGTGCGGTCGGCGGTCTGCTCGAGAAGAGCCTGACGCATTTCCACGACAAGGGCATCGACCCGGCGGAGGTTGTCGAGACGCGGCTTGCGCCCGACATGCTGCCGTTCCGTTTCCAGATCGTCTCGGTCGCGCATCATTCGCGCGGCGCCATGGCGGCGGCGAAGAACGGCGTGTTCGTCCCGCCGTCGGGCAGGCCGGATCTCGATTTTGCAGCGCTGCAGTCGCTGGTGACCGAGGCGCGCGACGAACTTTCGGGCCTGACCCCCGACGCGGTCAACGCGCTGGTCGGCCACGATGTCAGCTTCAAACTCGGTGAACGCGCGCTGCCGTTCACGGCAGAAGGCTTCTTGATGTCGTTCTCGCTGCCGAACTTCTTTTTCCATGCCACAACCGCCTACGATATCCTCCGCCACAAGGGCGCGCCGCTCGGGAAACGCGATTTCATGGGCCGGTTGAAACTGAAGACGTAACAGCGCCGGAGCAAGCAGGAGAGAAGCGTGGTTGCCTGGCTCACGACAAGGCAACAGCCCGCGATAGGCTCTGATGCGGTCCGCACCATCATCAGGCTGTTGATTGCCGTCGCGTTGACGTGTTGCGGCGGCGCAATCGCGACCGCGGCGGATGATCTGTATCGCGCACAGGCCATCGTGACCGGCCAGGGCGAGGCGAACCGCATGGTCGGATTCGCCGCCGCTCTGGAGGACGTTCTCATCAAGGTATCCGGCGTCCAGAACCTTGCCGGCAGCCGTCGATTGGCGCCTTACAAATCGAACGCGAAGGATTTGGTCAGGGCGTTCAGCTATCACGACCAGATGTCGGGCACGCCAACCCGCGACGAGCAAGGGACGCGGGATCGGCCGTACGATTTGATTGTCGAGTTTGACGAGAGGAAAATCGATGACCTTCTCCCGGCACTTGGCCTGAAACCGTGGCATTCGCATCGGCCGGTTCTTGCTGTCTTTGTCGAAATGCAACTGGGACCGAAGGATTACATGATCTCGTCGGACGCCGATCAATCGGCATTGCAGCGTGAATTGCTGCTCGCGGCCGCCGCCAGGCGGGGAATGAATGTCGTACTGCCGAACGCGGCGGCATTGGCGAAAGCCGGCATTGCGCACGCCGTGCCGGGGACGGCGACGTCCCGGACATTGGCTCCGCTCATCGCCGGGCAGGGCGGGGAAGCGGCGCTGGTCGGGCGGCTGGTCTGGGACGATCGGGCGCTCGGATGGGCCACGCAATGGCGGATCGACTGGCATAGCCGGACGCACCGCTGGCAGGTTCGCGGCACGAATTTCGACGAGGCTTTTCGGCGCGGCATCGGCGGGGCGGCGCAGATTCTGTCGGGCAATGGCGATCCGGCCTAGCTAGCCGCGCCGTGCTAAACCCGCAGCGGCGGATGACACTGTCGTATCCGCTTTGTCATCTTTCATGTAACCTTGTTGCATGAGTGAAACCGAAAATTTGTTTGCGGCCCTGCGTCAGTCGGCCGACGCAGCCGTGGTGGACGTGCTCGAGCGGATGGTGCGGGACGCCCCGGATCATGCCTTGAACAGGATGAATGCGCTCGATCTTGCGGCCACCGCCGGCGTCGGCGAGGAGCAGGTGATCGCAGCGCTCCTGCATGCGGTGGGGCTCGGCATGTTGGAGATGACGTGGAGCGTGATGTGCCCGAGTTGCGCCGGGGTGCTCTCCGCCAATAAAAGCCTGAAGACCCTGGATCGGGCGCAGTATAATTGCGCGTTCTGCGCCGCCGGCTATGAGACGACGCTCGACAATCTGGTCGAGGTGACTTTCACGGTGAGCCCGCGCGTGCGCAAGATCGCGGCCCATAGTCCCGACGAATTGCCCGCGGCCGAATATTATCGCCAGGTGTTCTGGAGTTCGGCGATCGATCTTCCAGACGATATCGACATGGAAAAGCTGCTGCGACGAGGTCACGCTCGAAATTGTCGACTTGCCGCCCGGAGAGAGGGCCATCCTTTCGTTGCAATTGCCGGAGGGCACGTTGATCGTGTTCGATCCGGTGACGCATACGGCCCAGTTCCTCGATGTCGGCGGCGAGGAGGCGAGCGAGCGCCAGAACCTGTCCGTGATCTTCAACAAGATCCAGGTTCCGGTCGACACGGTTGCCTTGCGCCCCGGGCCGCTGCGCCTGGCCCTGGAAAACCGCACCGACGGCCGCGTGTTGCCGGCGGTATGGGTGGCGAACCAGGCGCTGGACGACCTCCTGAAGCGACGCAAGCCCATTCTCACCGCAAAGCGTCTCCTCACCAATCAGACGTTTCGCGACATCTACCGGACCGATACGCTCGCCATCGGCCAGCGCCTCAAGATCTTGAGCCTGACTTTCCTGTTCAGCGATCTCAAGGACTCCACCGAGCTCTATGAGCGCGTCGGCGACCTCGTCGCCTTCGATCTCGTCAACGAGCATTTCAGGCTGCTGCAGGAGATCATCGCGTCCGAGCGGGGCGCCGTCGTGAAGACCATCGGCGATGCCGTGATGGCGACCTTCGAGACGCCCGATCGCGCCATTGCCGCAGCGATCCGCATGCGCGAGGCGATGAGCGATCTCGGCGCCGAGCGTCAGCATCAGAGCCTGCGTCTGAAGATGGGCATCCATGAAGGATCGTGCCTTGCGGTCACGCTCAACGCCCAGCAGGACTATTTTGGCCAGACGGTGAACATCGCCTCGCGCGTCCAGGGCCTTGCCGCCTCGCGCTCGATCGTGGTGACGGAATCGGTGGTGGAGAACGCGCAGGCCCGGGCCCTGCTTGAGGCCAACGGGCTGAAACCGACGCTGCCGACGCGTGGCGCTGAGCGGTATCGCCGACAAGGTGTCGGTCTACGAGATTTCGTGAGCAACATTCGGAGAGGCAGCCATGAACCAGCCTGTGCCCGTCAACCCGCCAAATCTTCGCTCGACCTTGGTCGCCGCGTCGTCGATGCCCTGGCAGCCTACCGCGTTCGACGGCATCGAGATGAAGATTCTATATAGCGACGACGAGGGACGTTCGACCATCCTGTTCAAAATGGCGCCCGGCGCGGTGGTGCCGCTGCACGAGCACACTGCGCTCGAACAGACCTTTATGCTCGAGGGATCGCTGGAGGATTCGGAAGGTAGCGTAAGCGCAGGTGATTTTGTGTGGCGGCCGGGCGGCAACATCCATGTCGCACATGCGCCCAATGGCGCTGTGTTCCTCTCCGTCTTCAACCGCCCGAACCGCTTTTTCGATGGCACCAAATTTTTCACGGCCGCCGGGGAAGGCAAATAGCTTACGTTCCGACGGCGACAACATCGAACCGGCGCCTTGGGTGAATGAGTTCTTCCGCGCTTTCGACAATACGCATTTCCTCGGTGCCGCGCGCCGCGGTGCGCTCCAGCACCGCGAAAATCGCTGACGCGGCGTGGCCCAACGCATCCGGCGTATCGGATCCGCGCACGCGCGCGGCCACCAGCAGCGCGGCGAACAGGTCGCCGGTTCCGTTCGGATTGATCGGCAGTCTTGGCGTGCGCACGCGCCAGGCTTGTGACTGCTCGATCGCAACCGTCTCGATCTCGCCGTCCGGCGTGTCCTTGAATTCGGCGCTGGTGACGACGACGGTCGAGGGACCGCGCGCCATCAGCGTTTGCGCCTGCGCGATCATCTGCTCGATCGTCGTGACCTTCGCCCCGCGCAACCATTCGAACTCGAAATGATTGGGCGTGATGATATCGGCAAGTGGACATAGCCGGTCGCGCACCAGCGGCGGGATGTCTTTCTGCACGAACAGGCCGCGGTCGCGATCGCCGAGCACGGGATCGCAGCAATAGGCGATCTGCGGATTGCGCGCCCTGGCGCGCGCGACGAAGTCGGCGACCTCTGTGGCGATCTCGGGCGAGCCGAGATAGCCCGACAGGATCATCTTGCAATTTTCGACCGCGCCGCGCTCCTCGATCCCGCGCAGGAGATCGGCGACCAGTGGCGCATCGAGCACGCGGCCGCGGATGGTCGGATAACCGGGCCGGTTGCTCAGCAACGTGGTCGGCACCGCGATCACGTCGATGCCGTGCATCTGCAGCGGGAACGCCGCGGCGCTGTTGCCGACATGGCCGAAGGCGACCTGCGACTGGATCGAAATCACGCTCATGCGGGAGGCCGAAGCAACATCCGGTGCCTTTTTCGAGCGCCGGGACGGCCGGTTCCGGCAGTCAAAATGCAGGTCGATCACAACTTGGTCAATGTCGGGCGCGGCATCGTCGCTAACGCCTCCATTGGGCGCCAAATGCATGAAAATTCAGCGTTAACGATGCGCGGCGCCTGCAATGCCGCAATGCAACAAAACTGCTATCGCAATGCAACATGAGGGGTATAGGTTGCGGCTTCGAATCCTTCCAGGAGAACAATAATGAAGAAGACGAGCCTTTCCATCGCTGCCGCTGCCGTGATCTCGATGGCTGCCGGTACTGCCGCCTTCGCTGCCGAGTTGCCGACGTATGAAGCGGCGGGTTTTCCGATCTCGGCCGTGCAGGTTCAGGTGCTGGGCGCCGCTGACGTCCGCGAACAGTCGCCGGTAGCGACCTCCACCGTCACTCCGCTTCAACTGAGCGTCCTGACCCCGCGGGCGAAGATGAAGACCGCGACGGCCGCATCGGCCGGCACCACTGGTCTGGCAACGCACTGACCGGCGGCTAAGTTTTCGATTCATTTTTCAAACAACATTCTCGTCGTCGTCACCCGCGAAAGCGGGTGATCCAGTATTCCAGAGGCGTCGAAGCCTGAGCCGAGAGGCCGCGGTGTACTGGATCGCCCGCTTTCGCGGGCGATGACAGCTGTAGGATGTGCGCGATCATTCTCGCGGCGTGAAGCGTCCGAGTTTTGGCACTTGATGGCCCTTCCAAACAGAAGAGGGCGCAGGGAAAGCCGGGTGCGCGCTGCACCCGCGGTCTCG
This sequence comes from uncultured Alphaproteobacteria bacterium, assembly GCA_963738765.1. Taxonomy (GTDB): domain Bacteria; phylum Pseudomonadota; class Alphaproteobacteria; order Rhizobiales; family Xanthobacteraceae; genus Bradyrhizobium. The sequence continues at coordinate 72,195 of CAVTYA010000033.1, forward strand.
CGTGCAATTTGCACAAAAGAAAGCGCACACGAGCATACAGGTTCAGCGGAGAGCATCCGGCCTTCCCTGCGCAATGGTTTTACGGCTTATAGCGTGCTCTCCCCGGTGAACGGCTTTGTTGCCACCGTCGCCCGCAAGAAGCGTGCTTCTTGCGAACTTGACGCCAGCATCGCGGCGCCGGAACCACACGACTTCGCCGTCCGCATCAGCCGCGCGCGTCAATCGCAGCCTTCGCGTCCATCGCATCCCACCGCGCGTTCGTGACGTGCGCAACGCCCCTCTTGTCGGGTGAGACGGGCGAAGAAACACCACTGAGTTGCCCGACGGGGCAAGCGGAATATTTTTGTTGCGAGCACTGGACAGGTTTTTCTGATTTGCCCGTCGTGTTGTTTTGTCGCACCTGCCGCAGCGAGATTTGATTTGCGCGCGAAGCGACGCATTTCGAAATCACGGTCATGCCGCGGCCCGCAGCAACATCCGATCAGCCAAACAGCGCGATATAGATCACGTAGAGCCAGCCAAAAATGCCGTGGATGATCGCCCACAGGATCGAGTGGTTGTTGGTATAGGAGATGGCGATGGCGAGCGCCGAGCCAAAGCCGACGCCGTATTTCGCGCCCTCGACCCGAACGCCGTAATATCGATTTCCGTTCATGGTGATCCTTTCAGCGAGTAGCGTGGGTGAAGGAAGCGAGTAGGGTGGGTTAGCGTAGCGTAACCCACCAACGCATGGCGAGCGAAACGGCGGATTACGCTCCGCTAATCCGCCCTACGAGCCCCGCATCCCCGTGGGTTGAACCGCTGCCCCGGCTAACGTAAGCGTCCACGATGAACCAGCCGATCCGCGGCGCTGATGCCTCCCTCCAAAAATCCGATGCGAAACCGGCCCTGCTCGGGGTCGCCTGCGGCCTTGGCGCGGCGCTGTTCTGGGCGCTCGGTTTTGTCGCGACACGGCACGGGCTGAAGGTCGGCTTTACGCCATGGGACCTGCTGATGCACCGCTTCCTGTGGTCGGGCATCGCGTTCCTGCCGGTGGTGCTGCGCGCCGGCCTTGGCAATCTCTGCGGCATCGGCTGGGGCCGCGGCCTCGCACTGATGGTGCTGGGCGGCCCTGTGATGTCGATCATCAGCTATACCGGCTTCCTGTTCGTGCCACTGGGGCACGGCAGCGTGATTCAGCCCTCCTGCGCGACGCTCGGCGGCGTGGTCCTGGCTGCGGTCTTGCTCAAGGAGCGGGTTTCGCTTTCGCGGGCATTGGGCGCGGTCGTCATCGTCGGCGGCCTCGTGGTGATCGGGGTGGAGTCGATTGGCCACATCGGGCCCAACGGCGTGCTCGGCGATCTCATTTTCGTAGCGACCGGATTCATGTTCGCAGGCTTTGGTCTGCTGCTGCGCTATTGGCGCGTCTCCGCCTTTTCGGCCGCCTCCGTCATCAGCGTGCTGTCGCTCACCCTGCTGCCGGTCTATGTCGCGACCGGCGGGCTCGCTCGCGTCGCAGCAATCGGCCTGCCCGAAAACGCTTTGCAGGCGCTGGCGCAAGGCATTTTGGCCGGGCCCGCCGCAATGTATTTGTTCGCGTTCTCGATCCAGCTTCTCGGTGTCGCCCGGGCCGCCGTATTCCCCGCGATCGTGCCGGCGCTGACGCTGCTGGTCGGCTGGCTCCTGCTCGGCGAACCCCCGACCGCGCTGCAGGCGGCGGGACTGGCGACGGTGTTGACGGGTTTTTATCTGGCGCAAAGGCAGCGGTAGACCTGACAGGCGGCATAGCGAAGGGCGGATGACGCTCCGCTAATCCGCCCTGATACGCTGGTGCAACTCCGGTCCGGGGCCTATATTACGGCGTCGATCGCGTTGAACGGAGAGACGAGATGGGATCGCTGAAGAGCGGACCGGCGATGAAGACCGAAATTGTCAGCGACCCGACCGTGATGAGCGGGGATCCCGTGGTGAAGGGAACGCGCGTGCCGGCCGAAACCATCATCGCTTACTTGCGCGCGGGTCACTCACCGCGGGAGATTTTCGAAGACTATCCGAGCTTGCCGATCGACGGGATCGAGGCCGTGATCCGCTGGGCGGAGGCGACCTACGGCGCGGAATGGCGCACCTCCGAACTATCGGCAAGCGGGCATTGAACGAACGCTTCCTGATCGATGAATGCTTGAGCGGCGCGTTGGTCGCGGTCGCCAAGGCACAGGGATATCAGGCCGATTACGTCACCCATCTTGGGAAGGCCGGCTGGCAGGACTGGAATCTGGTCCGCTTCGCTGTGGCGAACGACTACATCATCGTTACCGACAATCGCAAAGATTTCCTGAGAGAATATGCCAAGCTCGACGTCCACGCGGGGTTGGTCGTCATTATTCCGAAGGGCACGCGAAGCCAGCAGATGACCCTGTTTCAGAAGGCGCTGGATGTCGTAGCCGGGCGCAACGATGATCTCACGAACAAATTACTCGAAGTTTTGCGCGACGGCAGCGTGCATATTCGGGAATGGAGCGTCGGGGATCACGACATCGGCCACATCACCGATCCGAAACGGCGCTGATAGAAAGCCTCGCAGTGAGCCAGCCATCGCACGGATGATGCGCTCGTGCTCCCGTTCACGGCTGATTGAACGGAAGCCCGGAACGCCGGCCGTGTTTCCCGGTTGCTCCTCCGAACCGGAACAACGGAGGACGACAATGAAGAAGCTCGCGCTGTTGGGGGCTGCTGCGGTCCTGTCGGCCGTGGTGGCGACCCCGCTGATGGCCCAGGAAGCCACGCAGGAACCGGGCATGATCGGATACAACTATCCGAATTCCCATTACATGACCGGCGGCTACGGCGTCCGCACGCCGTACAATAGCGGCCGCTATCCGCGCATGCCGTATTACCGGCACGTGTACTACGGTCCGCTGGGCGTGCCCGGCGAGGTGGTCGGCGGCGTCGTCGGAACGGCCGTGGGAATCGCAACCGCGCCGCTCGCTCCGTATGGCGATGCCTACGCCTACGATCCCTATTGATGGGCCTGTTTGATATGGATCGACATCGGCGAATTGCGGTTCGCTGATCCGCCGCACGAGTTCCACGCTGTCCTGTCCGGCACGCGCTCCGGTTGCCATGATTTCAGCATTATTTCGGCAACTACTGGCGCAACGTAACGCGCTGGAGGGCAGGGTGGTGCCGAAATCCGGAATGGCGTTGGTGCTGATGGGGTCGCTTTCGCTCGGCGGCTGCATGCAGGCGACGCTCGCGCCGGCAACGGATGCGAGCATGACGGCGAGGGACCGGCAGTTGCTGGCCCATCCGCCTTATGCGCAGGCCAGCATTCCCGAGCGTTATCTTCGGCACATTGTCGAGTATACGCGCCGGGAGCAGCCGGGCACGATCCTGATCGATAGCGATGCGCGCTATCTCTATTACGTGCTGCCGGGCGGCAAGGCGATCCGCTACGGCGTGACGGTCGGCGAGGAAGCGCTGGCGTTTTCGGGGGTCGCCACGGTCGGCCGCACGGCCGAATGGCCGGACTGGATTCCGACGCCGGAGATTCAGGCGCGGCTCGGCCCCTATCCCTCACGCATTCCCGGAGGCCCGGCCAATCCATTGGGCGCGCGGGCGCTCTACCTCTACCAGGGCAGCAAGGACACGCTCTACCGCATCCACGGCACCAACCAGCCCGAATATATCGGCCAGGCGATCTCGTCCGGCTGCATCCGCATGACCAATGCCGACGTCATCGATCTGTTCGAGCGGGTGAAGCCCGGCGCGACCGTCGTCGTGCTGCCGCCGGGCCAGAGCGCATAGGCGCAGCCCGCCACAGCGGGTAGGGCGGATTA
>CAVTYA010000034.1:0-466996 GCA_963738765.1 uncultured Alphaproteobacteria bacterium
CGGGCGCAAGCGGCTGGATCAACTGCCGTTGGACAATCTGAATGTTCGGATCATCGGAGCCGCTAGTCCTGCTTTGTCGAGCAGAGTGTCATGGAAAGCACACCGACTGCTTCACAGCATTCCGTCGCACATCAAGCGCAGCCTGGAAGCCGAGGCCCCTTGCCTTGTTCACGCCCATTTTGGACCCGATGCGCTCGACGCTTGGCCGCTCGCCCGGGCGCTGAATTTGCCGATGCTCGTAACCCTGCACGGCTATGACATCAACACGTACCGCGATTGGTGGGAGGCCGGAAACGGCGGCCCCGCCATGCGATCCTATCCCAGGCGGCTACTGAAGCTGGCGGAGCAACCACGCGTCGGCTTCATTGCCGTTTCCGAGACAATTCGTCAGCGCGCGATCGAGTTCGGCATTCCCGGGGAGAAAATTACCGTCAACTATATCGGCATCGATACCAGCAAGTTCACGCCAGGCGGCATTCCCATCGCGCAACGACCGCCGCATGTTTTGTTTGTCGGCCGGCTTGTCGAAAAAAAAGGCTGCCGGTATCTGATCGAGGCAATGTCCACGGTGCAAAGGGACGTTCCGGGCGCTCGACTTATAGTCGTGGGCGACGGGCCGCTGCGCCAAAGCCTTGAGCAACTTGCACAAAGACTCGGCGTCAATGCCGATTTCCGCGGAGCCCAGTCAAGCGCTTACGTGAGGCGGGAACTCGACGCGGCCCGCGTCTTCTGTCTCCCCAGCGTCACGGCGGAGAGCGGAGATGCCGAGGGATTCGGGCTCGTTCTGCTGGAGGCCCAGGCTTGCGGCGTGCCCGTCATTACCTCCGCCCGCGGAGGCGCAACCGAAGGGCTGCAAGCGGGAGAAACCGGCCTTGCATTTGCAGAGGGGGACGTCGACATGCTCTCGAACTTGTTGAACAATGCCATTCACGGTTCATTCGGTTTCATATCCGAGAAAGTAAGACAATTCGTGACAACGCGCTTCGACATCAAGCAGACAACAAAAAGCCTGGAAATGGCTTATGCTCACGCCTGCAAAAACAGGGATCAAGTCGTTCTCCAACATGCAGCAGGGGCGCCGGCTCTCTGACGCAGCTCGAACGCACCATCACCACTCATCAGCGAGATATTATGACGGCCTACGGAAGAATGGATTCTACCAGCTGGGTTCTCTTCGCCGCAAACAGAGTTTTTGTGGCGGCGATCCGTTTGTTGCCATCGGCGAGAGAGGCCGTGTTCGACCGTTACTTTCGTCTCGTGAAGCGAGTAAGCCCTAAAGTTACCGGCCGCACGTATTTTGGTGCCGCGATCGATTGCGAGATCGACGACCACATCATGAAGAGAATTTTCTTCTTCAACATTTGGGAACCGCATAACTCATATCTGATTCAATCGGTGCTACGCCCCGGGGACACGTTTATCGATGTTGGAGCGAATGTGGGCTACGACAGCTTGTTGGGAAGCAAGTCGGTTGGCGATAACGGCAAGGTAGTTGCGATCGAAGCATCGCGCTCGATCTTCGAGCAGCTTGGGAGGAATCTGTCGCGGAATGGCCTTCGGAATGTAAGGTTGGTAAAGCTTGCCGTTTCGGACAAGAACGGAGAACTCACCCTCTTCGGCGGAGATAGAGGCAATCAGGGGCGGACCTCGCCTATTCAGCGTGAAAATCTGGTTCCGATCGAAACGGTCGCGACAAAGCCCCTGGATGAAATCCTGACCGAGGAGGAGCGCAACTCCGTAAAGCTGATAAAGATCGATATCGAGGGCGGTGAGCTTCCCGTCCTTGAGCGGTTGGTGGATACGCTGCACCTCTACGGTCCGGAGATGCGCCTTCTGATCGAAATGTCCGAAGATTCATCGGGACGATCGCGTGCGGTCTTTGACAAACTACTTGCCGCGGGATTCAGCGCCTATGAGGTAGAGAACGATTATTCTCTCAGTTCGTACCTAAGGTGGCCGTCTCGTAAGGCTCCAAAATGCATAGCAGATCTTCCGAAGGACCAGACCGACATCTTCTTTGAGCGAGCTGCCGACCGTCACAATACCGTTCTACAGAGGTAGCGTTGTCGTTGTCGCTTTCATATTTCCTCGCAAGCGGCAACCAGCCAGACGCCTCGACCATCTCGTCGAACAGACGTTGAAAAAACATGGATAGCACGGTGCCCACATCGGTTGAAGTTGATCGCTCGAACCTCAAGGCGGCCTCCCGGAAGGGGATCGCCGTCAGCTATCTGTCGCAGGCTGCCAAATTCGTCATCCAATTCCTATACACCATCGTCATGGCGCGCCTGCTCACGCCAGTGGATTTTGGCGTGGTCGCGATGGCAGCACCGCTGCTGGCTTTCGCCACTCTTCTCGCAGATGTCGGATTGTCACAAGCAGCCATCCAAAACCAGAATTTGAGTGACCAGCAACTGTCGTTTCTGTTTTGGGTGAATCTCGGAGTAACAGTCGCGCTCGCATCGATAATCATCGTTGCGGCGCCCTTGGTCGCCTCGTTCTACCATGAGCCCAGGGTTGCCCCCGTCGTGGCCGTCCTTGGCGCGCTGATGGTAGTGGGTCCGCTGGGGGCTCAGCACAGCGTGCTGCTAAACCGCAATTTCGCCTTCGGAAAGCTTGCAGCGGTGGAGCTCACGTCGTTGGTCGCGGGGGCGATCGCCGGCGTAGCAGCGGCGCTCAGCGGATTTGGTATTTGGTCGATTATTCTCAATCAAGCGGCGGGCTCGCTCGTTGCCCTCGTTCTGCTCTGGTCGGGCGTGCGCTGGCGGCCAAGCGCTCCGAAGACGAGCGCGATATCGGAGGCACGCCACTTGTTGCACTTCGGCGCCAATGTCGCCACCTTCAACATCTTCAACTTCCTATCCAGAAATATCGACAACGTTCTCATTGGGAGGGCTTGGGGTGAAGCCCCGCTGGGCGTTTACAATCGAGCCTATAGTCTGCTGCTTCTTCCCCTGAACCAGATCATGGGTCCGATCTCAAAAGTCGCCCTGCCGCTGCTTTCAAGGATTCAGAACGAACCAGCGCCGTACCGCACCGCATTCTGGAAAATGCTCGACCTGGCTCTGCTGCTCACATTTCCGGTCTCGCTCTTTTCGCTCGTAGCTCACCAGCAGTTGATCAACATCGTTCTCGGTGAAAAATGGGAGGCCGTCGGTCCAATCTTCGGCATTCTTGCGGTGGGTGCGCTGTTTGCGCCGGTCAGCCACAGCACCAATTGGCTGCTGCTTTCTCAGGGCCGCGGACGCGAGCTAAGGCAGTATGGAATCGTGAGCTCGATTGGCTTTACCATCGCGATCGTTGCAGGACTTCCTGGCGGCCCCCTCGGGGTTGCAAGCGCGTATATCGGCTTCGGCGTCGTTCAAGGGCCGATATTGTGGTGGCTGATCACGAAGACCGGTCCGATAGACACCAAAGACCTGTTCATTGGCCTGGTCCCCTATTTGTTCGCCAGCTTGCCGGTCATTCTGGCTGTTTACATCCTGCAGGGCGTAATGCCGGCGAACATATGGTCCCTGCTTTTCATGCTTGTCTCGAGCTATGCGGTCTTTGCAGCGATTCTGGTGATTACGCCGCATGGTCGGAATCGTCTTCTCGATCTTGTTGCTGAGGTCAGGCACCTGGTCAATGGCGTGCGTGTCGTGCGCGGCTGATCATCCGGGTTACCCATGGAACATGCCAGCATTCCAACCGTATCGGTGCTTATTCCGGCATTTAACGCCGCCTCTTTCCTCGAGCGGGCGGTCACCTCGGCCCTCAACCAGACACTCAGGCCCAGCGAGATCATCATCGTCGACGACGCCTCGACCGACACTACGCTGACACTCGCCCGGGAACTGTCCAGAGACCATTCCAACATTCGCGTCGTCGCGCTTCCCAGGAATGGCGGGCCGGCGATCGCGCGAAATGCGGCCATCGATGCCGCGACCGGAGAATGGTTGGCTATCCTCGATGCGGACGATGCCTACGATCCCGACCATCTGGAACGCCTGAGCCTGATCGCTGTCGAACAGCGCGCCGACACCGTGCTCAGCAATTTCCACTATTTTGATCCGGACTCCGGAACCCGCGGATCTGCAGGTATCCCACCAGACGATCGTCCCCGCGTCGTGGACCGGTATGAGTACGTCGCCCATGCGAGACCTTTTCTGGATCACCAGGATTGGGGGTTGCTCAAGCCAATGCTGAAGGCCGCTTTCGTCAAGACCCGATCGATTTCCTATCAAATCCACTCGCGGCACGGGGAGGATTTTCTGATGATGCTTGATTGTCTGCTCGCTGACGGGCGAATAGTCATTTCTCCCGCTCCGACCTACCTATATACGCACCGAGGCTCTGGATGGAGCCGAACGACGGTCGATTATCGCGCGGTGGCTGCCCAGTCCGCCGGCCTCATTCGCGATCCGCGCATTGCGCACGACCAGAAGATGGTACGGCTGCTGAACTCCAGAATATCGGCGCTTAAGCGGTTTACGGGCGAATACCGGGGCAGAACCCTGTTGGAAGACCGGGCGTTCAGGGATCTGCTGTTTCAATCATTCACCGACTACTACGTCGCCCTAGCAACCACACGGTTTGCGTTGAGGCGACTGCGCCGATTGTGGTCTGATGCTTGAATTTGCCGGAATTGAGCCGGGAGATGGAGCCGACGCTGGTATGTGGATCAGCCGAGCGGATCCGCGAAAACCGCAGCCGCTCTTGAGGGGTGACCTTCCTTGACTATTTCCGTCTACATCCCGACGCACAATCGAAGCGATCTACTGGCGGCCGCCGTGAGATCGGTGCTCGCTCAACAATACATCGATCTTGAGTTGATCGTGGTTGACGACGCTTCCACTGACGGAACGGCATCATTCCTGGACTCCATCGTCCGCGACGACAAGAGAGTTCGCGCGCTGCGCAACGAAAGCCCCCTGGGGGCGCCGGCTTCCCGAAACAGAGCCATAACCCACGCAACCGGCGACTTCATCACGGGGCTGGACGATGATGATACATTCGAACCGCAACGGCTGGGCGCGCTGCACGATTGCTGGGCATCGTATGCGAAGCACGGCGTTGCCGTTTCATGCATCTACACACAGGATGTTTTCCTGAGTGGAGGAAAGGAGCTCTTTGTCACCAAGAAGAGAGGAACTGTGGAGTTCGCCGATCTGGCGGAAGCCAATCACATCGGCAATCAGGTCTTTGCACCAACCTCGGTGTTCAGAGAAGCGGGCTTGTTCGACGAGAAACTACCGGCCTGGCAGGATTTCGAGTTCTTCATCAGAATCGTCAAGCGGTTTGGACCGGCCCGGCTGCTGGATATGCCACTCTATCGCTTCGACGTAACGCCAAGCCGGGATCGCATCTCATCCAAGCAGGACCGGGTGAGAACCGCCTATGAGTTGGTCTCGAAATTGCATTTCCCGGAAGATTCCAGGGCCCGGCAGAAACTGATGTTGCAGATGTTCTCCACCTTTTACGGAATCAAGCCGACGCCGAAGGACCTCGCCCGGTTTACCGCGCTCGGTTTCTGGCCGCGCGGCTGGGTGTCGCTCTCGAAGAGAATGCTCTGGCTTTGAGCCACTTCGTTCAGAAACCACCCGCTCGATGCGGGAAAATAATTCAATCAGAATGAAATGCTCGCGTCCTTCTTCGCGTCACCTCTAGCATGAGGCTCAACCATCTCGATCCATGGTGCAGTATGCCGCCACCTATCCGCCGAAATCCCAAACATGGCCGCTATCTTACGCTTGACGGATTACGTGGAGCAGCCGCGATATCTGTTATGCTCTTTCACCGTAGATGGTTGTTTCCCGGTGGACACTTTCTAGACCACAGCTTCCTCGCCGTTGATTTCTTCTTCGGTCTGAGTGGGTTTGTAGTGGCTTACGCATACGAGGAACAACTACTGAAGGGCATGAACTTACTCGAATTCGTGAGGGTTCGTGTCATCAGGCTATATCCGCTGATAGTGGTGGGTGGCCTTTTGGGCGGAGCAAGATGGCTGCTTAGGGCTGGAGATCGGATTCCCGTTCTGATCGCTACGCTGTGTGCGATGCTAGGATTGCCGACCCCAGTCCCCGTTGCCCTATCGGAGAATTCTCACCTTCTGCCATTTCCCATCAACAATCCGGGATGGTCACTTTTCATTGAGCTCCTCGTAAACATCGGATTTGCCGCGGCAGCGCGGTTGCTTGGTTTACGCGTGCTGATAGCTGTCATTTTGGTCAGTTTGGCTTGGCTACTGGCTTCAGCGGTACCGTTAGATAGCATTGCCAGACTAGGCGTCTATTACGATAGCTTCTTCGGCGGGATACCCAGGACATCAGTCTCATTTTTCATCGGTGTCCTAATATATCATCTCCACAGACTGGGCTTGCTCCCAGAGATTAGAATGCCAGTTTGGCCTCTATTGCTGGCGCTTATGTTGACATTCGCACCGAATTGGACTGAAGGTCCGGTAGAACTGATCTACGAGCTATTTTGCATACTCGTAGTTTTCCCGCTGATCATCATGGCCGGCTGCCAAAATCAGCCAAATAGCATGGGCTGGGCCGCGTCGCTAGGCGGGACACTATCGTACCCCATTTACCTATTGCACTATCCGATCTACTCATGGATAGAAGCGCTTCATTTTTCGCCACAACTATCACTGATAGTCTCGATTATTGCCGCGCCCATTATCAGCTATTTGGCTATCGGACTTTACGACAATCCCATTCGACACTGGCTGAGCAAGAAAGCGGATAAGTCACACCAATCGAACGCCACGATCGATCGGAAGAACGAAGTCGCTCCATTGGAAACGATCGATCAAGAATAGCCATGTGCATCGGGCAGATCGTGCACACCGCTCGCTAGTCGTCCGTGAACAAGGCTCTAAGCGATTGAGCGGGAGTTTGTTTTTCGGATGCTGAGGCATTTGAGATTGCAGGGATTTGGGGCCTGAGACCCTCGAACCCTGCAATTTCGTTTTTGGATTCCCTTTCGCTGCGGACCATGATTTTGTGGTGCATCGGAGGGGACGATGCGGCCGAAGAAGCACAAGACGACGGGATCGAACGATCTGTTCCGGGCGCGGCTGGACCAGATCATCAACCTGAAGCACGAGCTGGTTCTGCTTGCCGGCAAGATCGATTGGGACTGGATCGACGGCGAGATCGCCCCGCTCTACAGCGAGAACGGCCGACCGGGGATCGAGACCCGCTTCATGATCGGGTTGTTGTTGCTCAAGCACATTTACGGTCTGTCCGATGAAGGAGTGTGCGAGCGCTGGGTCCACGACCCGTATTTCCAGTTCTTCACCGGTGAAGAGTTTTTCCAGCACACCTTCCCGCACGAGCGCTCGGACCTGAGCCATTGGCGCAAGCGGCTCGGCGACAAGCTGGAGTTGCTGCTGGCCGAGAGCCTGCGGGTGGCGCACGAGGCCGGCGCATTGCGCGGCCAAGACCTCAAGCGGGTCACGGTCGATACCACGGTGCAACCGAAGGCCATCACCTTTCCGACCGATGCCAAGCTGCTGCATGCGGCCATCAAGGGGCTCAACCGCCTGGCGAGCAGGCACGGCGTCAGGCTGCGGCAATCCTATTCTCGCGTCGCCAAGGCCGCCGCGATGATGGCGGGCCGCTACGCCCATGCCAAACAGTTCAGGCGGCATCAACGGCAGTTGCGTATCCTGCGCAGCCGCTTGGGCCGGATCATCCGTGACATCCGCCGCAAGATCGAGGGCCAGCCAACTCTGGAGGAGGTGTTTGCACTCCCGTTGAGCCGGGCCACTCAGATCCGCTCGCAGCAGCAGCGCCAGCGCGGCTGGAAGCTGTATTCCTTCCATGCCCCCGAGGTGGAGTGCATCGGCAAAGGCAAGGCCAGCGCGCCTTACGAGTTCGGCGTCAAGGCCTCCATCGTCACCAACAATCGCCGGGCTCCCGGTGGCCTGTTCGTGCTTCACGCCAGGGCGCTACCCGATAACCCTTATGACGGTCACACTCTGCGGGACGTCATCGACCGCACTGAGGCACTCACCGGCTGCGCGATCGAGCGCGCCTATGTCGACAAGGGATACCGCGGCCATGACGCGCAGAACCCGCGTCGCGTCTTCATCTCAGGTCAGAAGCGCGGCGTCTTCGGCACGATCAAGCGCGAGCTCCGCCGCCGCTCCGCCATCGAGCCCATCATCGGACACCTGAAGACCGAAGGGCATCTCGGCCGCTGCTACCTCAAAGGCCGCGCAGGCGATACTGCCAACGTCGTCCTCTCAGCCGTAGGCCACAACTTCCGCCGCATCCTCGCTTGGCTCAGAGAATTCTTGTGCCTGCTGCTGTTCTCGCCATGGCGCACGCTCATCTGTCCAGTCCAGCTCAATTCGGGTTCTTAACGGACGACTCGCTAGGCGTTTCTTTCTGATGCGTTGGAGTCAAATGCACAAAAGTCTCGATCAACGTTAGAACATAGAACGCTTGTAATTGGTAGCGACAGCCGAGGAGCCAACCACTCCTTCTCCATGCGTGGCATTTCGCTCTGCAATCATCGCCGCCAGCCGGCCCGAAATGGCCGCATCCATGACCTTGCGACAAAACAGATATTCGCCGGCGCCGTATGGGCCACCTGCCTTTAGAACGGGATTGGCCCAAAACAACGCGAGATGACGCTCGCCGATCGGCGACGGACTTGCTGCTCCATCGCTCCAGTCGGCATAAGTGAGATTGCGGCGCATTCTCGAACGAAAGGCCGAATTCGCCAGGATGGTTTGAAAGACCATTTCATCCGGCGAAGAGGTATTCTCAAAGAATTTCATGAATCGTGGGTTCTGGCCGACGAAGGTCTGGACGTACTGGCATGCATCGCTCGTAAGAGCCCACCAGGTGCTGCCTGCATAAGGCGCGGCTTGGCCCAGATAGGCCCTGTAGTCGCGCGCGCTCGGTATCAGGTCGGAGTTTGATCAGCAACCGACGCGCTTTGGTCCGAAGTCGTCCGAGCAATCCGGGCCGGCCATGATAGTCCGTTAGCCGCGACAACGGCTTTGAAGCGGCGACGGAAGGCATGGCGACCCAATTGATGAATTCATAACCTTTGTTCTGCGCCAAGAAATCCTCGATCTCCGCAGCCGAACGCAGCGGATAATCAACTCCACTGAGAAGAACCAGATAGTCGTACTTGCGAGGCACCGCCAAGGCAGCTTCGATCAGCAGCAGCACCGCGCGGATCTGCGAGTAGTCGGCCCAATAAACCGGAATTCGCGTCGACGTGAAATGAACATCCGCGCCGGCCGCTTGCAGAAACGGCTCGATCGGCACCTTGGCGTCGACATGGACAAACATATCGGCGGCAGGGGATCGCAGCTGCTCGACCAGCCGGGAAAGCTGCTCCGGATGCTGATGAGCAAGGACAAGGTAGGCAATGTCCAATGTGTCTTGGTGGGGCATGAGCACACAACCACACTGATGTCGCAAGGGACTTTACTTGAACGTAATCGGACGCCGTCTCTTTGAATCTTGCTCCGAGCACGGTGAACCCGGATACTAATAGGTCGGACGCGTGGCTGGCACTTCCTGCCGGAATTAATGAACCACCGGTTCGCCGAGAAATCGGCGGTGCAGCTTTTCGCTGACGCCGAAACTGATTTCGAGGACGAGACGCGGCGCGCGCCCGGCCAGTGAGCCCATTTGGAATCCGAACGGATCCTCGGCGAAACCCAAAGCCTTCGGAGCCTGTCAGCTTGACGATGGCTTCCCGGCCAAAGGTCCGCTCGATTTCCTTCTCGGGCTGGCCGACCGCCTACGTGCCTCGGCAGACGCTTGAGCCCATTCGGCCAATTTTCATGTCGTCATCCATTTGCTCGTCACGCGCGTTACGATGGAATTGGCATCTACGGCAGTTGCTAATCTCCCTTATTGTTCCCAATTGGACGAAAACGCGACGTACTCGGCGCCCAATGAGGATCTTCGCTCGCGACAAAGCAATCGCCGAAAATATCGTGAGGATTGCGACACACGAACTACTTATCTCTTGTTCCACGAAGCGGCGACACCGCGTGAGCGTTATTGCCACAGTCGGCTCAATGCACCTGCAGCGACAAGAGCCGGCAGGATCGCGCCTTGACAGGTTGGACCACCGCCGTGCTGCATGTCACGGGGCTCGGCAGCACCTGTCTAACGCCATTGTCGCCAGTCACCTCGGATGTCAGCTTGGCGTCCAATACATAGTTGCCGGGGCGCTGGATCGCAGGCAGCGAAAGCTCAACGAGGCCCGCACCGTCCGGCCGCTTCCTTGCAAGGCTCTCTTGCAACTGGCGATCCGCGGTCGCAACGACCGATCGTGTCGCCGGGTCGTAGACCGAAACCTGGAGCCGGCGATTTCGACGGATAGTTCTCGGGCACGCTGATCGGAACGACGACATTGAGCGGGCTTCCGCTGTTCAATGACAGGACGCCTGCGCCGGGCTGCTTGTCGCCCGCTTTGTCGACCGCCAGAAAAGCGGGCTTCGGCATGTCGTCAATCGCCGTCGAATATCCGAACTCCTTCGGATCGGGCGTTACTTCGCTCGGACCACACTGACGCGTTCCTTTATCGGAATTCGTGAACTGGCAGACCCGGACCGAGTTGATTTTGAAGGCTTGCGGGAACGCCGCCTCGTCGATTCCGTGCCGACCCGCCCAGGCGCCTCCGACGGCGAAGTTAAGGTCGACATGGGCAGGCGGTCCAAGCTGGCCGTCCTTGCGAAGCCACTGATACATTCGCGTGTAGATGAGACGGCCGTCCCAGAACAGTGAAATCCGATCTGGCGCCCAGACAAAGCCCGCCGTGTGCCAACCTTGATTGAGGTCTTCGCTGGCGTACATGTTCTGAAACTTCAGCATGAAATTCTTGTCGACCTGGGTGTAGGACTTCTCGCTCCAGGGCCCCACGGTGTTCGAATGCAGCGAGTTGGCCTTGTCTTCGACGCCGTTGATCACATACTCGAAAATGTCGATCTCGGGCGGATGCCAGGTCTTGCCGTCGGCATCATAATCGGCTTCCAGCCAGAACGCCGGCCACACGCCTTTCGCGCTCGGCAGAAACACACGCGCTTCATAGTAGCCGTAGTAGAATGTCCGGTGACTTCTGATCATCGCGGATTCGAAGATATCCGATCCCGGAACCTTTTTTGCCACCAGACTAAGCACACCGCCGGACACAACGTGATTATCGCGATAGCGCTCTTTCTCGTCGTTGAAATGATCCATCGTTTCGTTTTGATAAATGTATCGCGTCGCCCATTTGTTGCGGTCCAGCGCGTCGCCATCGAACTCGTCGGAGAATACCAACTCCCAGCCCGCAGAATGGGCGGGGGCTGCCGAAAAGTTCATCGATCCCATCATGATCAGTCCCAGGAACAATTTCCCGATGGTGCTATGCCTCATGCATGATCCTTCAGTTTTATATTTACAATCAAGCCGTTATTGGATTGTCAGCCATCGCCTTCTAGCGACAGACACGCCAGCCGGGTTCGGCGGCGAGCGTCGGCCGCGCGGCCAAAGTTGACGCGATTGGGGCAACACATGCGACGCGCAAAAGCCGGATTCTGGACATAGGGCTGCCCGAGAGGAGATCGGCATTGCAATGGAATCCGAACTTAGTCTTGTCGTCATCAGCTTTCCCGATTCAGTTCGTCGTGAACGCATACGTACAAATTTGGCGCCGCTTTCAATCCCGTGGAGGTTTTTTGACGCGCTTCGCGAACCGCGCGACGATCGGCCCCGCTACAACAACACCGAATCTGTTCGATTTTGGGGTAGAGGCTTGTCAAAATCGGAGATTGGTTGTGCCGCCAGTCATCTGAACATTCTGACGGAACTGGCCGATTTACGGCAGGAATCCTGGCTGTTGGTCGTCGAGGACGACGTCTTCCTTGACCCGGGCTTCGATTACAGGGCTCTTGTCCGACTTTGCAAGACCAGTGGCATTGGTTATCTTCGGCTGTACGCACGTCACGCGGCGAGGTCACGACACATAGTCTGGCTGGGACAACGCGAGCTGATCAGGTTCAAGAAAGCACCGATGGGTACTCAGGCTTACTTGATATCAAGTCAAAAGGCCCGTTCCTTTGTACGGACGGTCGGCACCATCAGCCGGCCGATCGATTGGGAAATGGACCGGTTTTGGGAAAATGGCCTCTACAGTTACGCGCTGTTTCCATTCCCCTGTCTCGAGATGGGGGCCAGCTCCTCGGTCAACAAGCAATCGGAGTCCGATAAGCGGCCATCGCTATATGACCGGGTGGTCTGGTTCTTCTGGAAATCGAAGGAAGCTCTGCGACGCCTGCTGATGAACATATATCTGCTCCGCCAGGACGCGGTGGTGCGGAAGACGTCCGAACGAGGAAAGTTCGAATTTTGATGCCGGGCGCCACATGGCCGTTGCATTTCAGTCTCTGTTTGCGCCTCGTCGGAATTCCGTTTCCGGAGCCAGCATCAAGGAAATGAGCGCCAGGAAAATAGCGAGAGCTCGAGCAAGATGAAGAAGGTGCTTTGGATTTCAGGCCGCCTACCGATGCCGCTGTTCAGCGGCGACGCGCTCTATTCTGCGGGTCTGTTGAAGGCGCTCTCGATGACGAACGAAGTCGCTCTCAGCGTGGTCGGAACGCGGAGAAGTCAGCAGCCGCTTGCCGATCCCGGCCTTGGTCTACCTAATACCATTTGCATCGATGCACCGCCGTTCCGCAGCTCTGGCCTGCTCAGCCTGTTGTCGCCCTTGCCGCGCGACGCTTACAACCTCGGCACACCCGAAATCGAACAGGCGCTCGAGCGATTGCTCAAAGAACCCTGGGACTGGATCGTCATCGATCATGCCTACTCCTCCGGACTACTGTCGGTCGTTCTAAGAGGCCGCCGCAACGCCTCCATCTGCTATGTCGCCCACAACGCGGAAGGAAAGATCCGGCCTCAGATTGCAAGCAATTTCGACAATTCTCTGCGCAAGGTCGTCATGCAACTGGACGCCGAAAAATATCGAAGGCTGGAGAATTGGATTTTGAAGGCCGCAGATGCCGTCATATGTATCACAGATGCGGATGCGACCTACTTTCGCCCCCTCACCGGCGACGTACATGTCGTGCCGCCGATCTATCTCGGACGGACCAGCGCGCCCCGCATCATCGACGCAAACTGCCCTCGATCGCTGCTTCTGCTCGGATCGTTCGACTGGATCGCCAAGCAGAAGAACCTCCAGCTGATTGTCGATGCACTCCTGCCGGCGCTGGAACTTCATGGAATCACCCTCAACGTCGTCGGCACCGTTCCGCAGACAATCATGGATCAGTATGCCCACCGCAGACCACACCTGATCTTTCACGGCCGCGTCGCGGACATCTCCTCTTATCTTCTTTCGTCCCGCGGCGGCTTGGTTCCAGACCTGTTGGGTGGCGGTTTCAAACTCAAGGCGATGGACTATGCGTTTGAGAGATTGCCCATATTCGGGCTAAAGGATGCGCTGGCGGGCACCACGCCTCAGGAGCAGTCGGCCATGTTCCTTGCCGATAGCCTCGACGATCTCGCCTCAACCATCGTTCAAAACATCGACGATCTGGATGCTCTCAATCGAAATCAGGGAACTCTCTTCAAATTGTTTTCGGACCGATTTGGGCTTGCCACCGGCATCCAGGGCCTGCGAGAGGTTTTCCTGCAATCGGCCGACACCGCGCTGGATGCACGACAGTGAAACTGACAGGACCGTCGGGGCGTTCGCTTGTTATCGGACACATCGAATGAGCTACGAGATCGCCAACACTGCCCACCCAGCGACGGACCCGGCCAATCACAGCGCGGAGTTGACCTCGACGGGAAAATTCGCGGTACGATCCGCGATTTTCGCTTTCCTGTTTCTTTCGCAGGTCGCCTATAATATCGGGGACTTTCCCCTTTCTGTCGACTTCATCTGTTATGCGTCATGTGCGGCTTACCTGTTGGTGTCCGGCTACGTCGCACTGGATTTTCTGTCTTTTTCGCTGTTTACCGGCGCCGCAGCCATGGCGGCTCTTCGAATACCATACTCCGGTTCTTCCACCTCCTGGACATCGTTACTGCTTCTGCTAGCGCTGCTGGCCCCGTTCTCCTTTCGCATGACTGACCGGCGCGATCTGCGGGACGTGCAGGAATATATCGAAGACACGTTCGTGTCTGCAGCCACCGTCATCGGGGTGGTTGCGATGGTGCAAATCGTCCTGGTCAACGCAGTGAAGACGCCACTCCTGGCGAACATTCATTTTGTGCTCCCCGATTCAATCCGCAGCGCGGGCAACTACGCCTACACCCGCGAGGGTACGGGCCTTATAAAAGCAAATGGCTTTTTTCTTCGGGAGTCGGCGACGCTTTCGATCGTGATGGCGTTGGCGCTGATCATCGAGTTCTACGCCAGGGCCCGGTTGCGGATTCTCGCCATTCTCGGCGCCGGCTTGATCTGCTCATTTTCAGGTTCCGGTATACTCGCGCTCTTCGCCGGCTTGGTGCTGCCAAGGTCGTTCCGACGAATTCCGGTATTTATCGCTTCACTCGTCGGCTTGATTGCCGTTCTGGTCGGTCTCTACATCGCCGACATTCCTTATCTGGGCGCCTGGTTTGACCGACTGGCGGAATTCACAACACCGAACACGAGCGGCTATGCCCGCTTTGTCGCTCCGTTCGACATGCTCGCGCACAGCTTCGAAGAGGCTGGTTCAACCTGGCTGGG
The DNA here is from genome assembly GCA_963738765.1 of uncultured Alphaproteobacteria bacterium. Classification (GTDB taxonomy): domain Bacteria; phylum Pseudomonadota; class Alphaproteobacteria; order Rhizobiales; family Xanthobacteraceae; genus Bradyrhizobium. The sequence goes on from CAVTYA010000034.1 coordinate 14,686, forward strand.
AAGAGGCGCCGGCAGCTATCTGCGGGAGATCATGCTGCTGCGGGTAAAATACGAAGTGAACGATCCTACCTGGGCCAAACTGATCTATGAGTACGGCGTCCTCGGCTTTATCCTGGTTTCCTCGATTTTCATCATCCGGCTATATTCGAGCAGCGCCCGGATAGAGGTTTGCAATTTCTTGCTGTTCGTCTGGCTGAGCGGCGGCCTTCTTCTGAAACCGGACTTCGCCCTCATGGTGTGGCTGCTAACGCTGGTGCCCGCTCATTATTCTCATTCAGGTCCCGCACGTCGTGACACTGTTCCGCTGGCGGGAACTTGAGCTAAATGCGAAAGCCGAGGCATTCGCGCGTCAGCCATCAACACCGACAGCAAGCGACGATTCCCAGCGAGAACACCATGCAGACGAGGACGACGATCAGCGTAATTATAACCAACTACAATTACGAACGGTACATCGGCAGCGCCATCGATAGCGTCATTGCGCAGACCCGCCCCGCCGACGAGATCATCGTAATAGACGACGGTTCGACGGATCGATCGCGCGAACGGATAGAGGCCTATGGCGACAAGGTGCGGGCAATCTTCCAGCCGAACCAGGGAATTAAGGTCATCTCCAACACGGGCTACCGGATCTCGAATGGCTCTGTGGTCTTGTACCTCGACGCGGACGACCAGCTGTATCCAACGGCGCTCGAACTGGTCGAGCAGGGATATCAGCCCGGGGTCGCCAAAGTTCAATACGACCTCGACGTCGTTGATGAATTCGGAAATCCGGCGGGCCGCCGGTTCTGCAATTTTTCAACGCACATGAATGAAGAAAGCACGGCTCGAAGCTTTGCAAGGACGGCGACATATGTTTGGCCTGTCACATCGGGAAACGCCTATGCACGCGAGTTCTTGAGCAGGGTGATGCCGTTGACGCCTCCAGAATCGCACGATGGCGTCCTCAACACCATTGCGCCCTTGTATGGTCGGATTGTCACGATCGCCGAGCCATTGGGCCAGTACAGGATACATTCCCGCAATATCAGTCGAAGCAGCGAAGATGGGCGCCGGGCGAATATCCCTCATTTTGCTCGCCGCATCAGCATCAGAAAGCAGGAATTCGATATCCTGCGACAGCACGCAGCCGCGTTGGGCACAACGCTGCCCGACGGAGATTTCCTGGACAACGAGCTGGTATTTACCAACTATCGCCTGATGGCCCGCAAGTTGAATGACGAGCACGATGACGACGCGAAGCGGTCTTTGGGCGATTTATGGGTAACCGCCGTCTGCTGTATTCTCCGCGATCCAATTACCTTTCGCGCGCGCATGAAACACCTGATCTGGATCAGCAGCCTGGCGCTGGCGCCGCGGCAAATCGCGCGTCAGATGATCAGCTTTCGTTTCAATCGAACACATGCGCGGGCAGGCCATCAACCGTCGACTGAGATTGCATCGCCCACCCCTTGAGGCAATCTCCCGCAATCGGCGACCCACAGCTTGCGTGGCGTCTCTGCCAAATCTCACCGAACGACCTTCAGCCGGTTGAGTAGATGTCTGATCCACTTCGGGCGCTGAGCGGAAGCATACCGCCAGGTTACCAACATCCGCTGAAGCGAACGCGGACAGACTAGCACGCATACGATCCACAGCAGGAGCGAAGCGCGCTGCGAGGCCGAGAGGCCTTGCGGATAGCTGAACGCCCTGCAGCCATCCACCAGGATGCGGATCGAACGATCGCCTGCAACGGGATGAATGTCCGGTCGCAACGTATGCGACGCGGTACGCAAACAAAGATAGGAGAAGTTCCTGTCCAACGCCTCGGCTGCAACGGCAAGAACCCTCGGTCCTGGCGACTTCTGTGAAGAATTTATGTCGTCGACGCGAAACGTCGATTTCGCGCGCAAAGCGACTGTCGTCAAGCTCAAGAAATGCGCCGTGATTGAGGCCGTGTACCCGATAGTCCACCAGCGGCTTCGCGATCGTTATCACGTCGCCATATGCAGGCGCGCCGGCGAGTAGATAGCTGTCGGGCGCTCGATCTGTAAAGTCAGACTGAAAGTTGAATATGTGCTCGACAAGCCGACGAGGATAGGCGTTGCCGGATCCCGGCGGGGTCGGATATGCGCCGGTTGTCGCCATCCATTCCCGAATGTCCTGAGGGCTCGGATGCAAGAAGAATTGAGGCAGGATGTTGCCGGTCGGATTGCCCTTGGCGTCGATAACACGCATCTGGAACTGGAACTTGCTGGCGGCCTGGGACCAGACTGCCGCAATCTCATTCATCACATCGGGATGAAGCACATCGTCTGAATCGAGGAATATGACGATTGTTGCCCGAACTTTTGCCAAATCCGTTCACGCAGGACGGCATCTGCCCGACGTTCTCCTGACTGATCAGGATGATCTTGTCGGAGAACGCACCGATGACCTGCAGCGAATTGTCCGTCGATCCATCATCGACGACAATTACCTCGACCTTGGGCCACTGGATTTCGAGGGCGCTCCTGATCGCAATTCCAACATAGTCGGCATAATTGTGATTCGGAATGATTACCGACAACATCAATTCGCTCACGTCGGTCCTCTCGGCCATACCGTTAAGATGAGTTTCTAATTCGTGTTTTGACGAAGTGACAGCGCTTATTGCAAAAAATCGGCGTTGCCTGAACCGCGGGAACAATCGTCACGAATCTGTCGAATTATGTTCCAACTCTTGCACCTATTATTGTCTGGATTTCCGATAATCGCCGCGGCAATGATTGAGTTGTCGCCAAAAGCAAGTGAACGAATGTCTGTGGAACTCTTTCGAGAACTGTCGTGGCTGCCACAACCTCCCGCCGATTTCTCATCCCGCTGCAAGCAGTTGGCGCACAATTGCGATAACCTTGGAAAGCACTTCAGGTCGCTGGCTGGTTACGCACTCGACGAGCGACAGCTCACTCGGTTGGGTCGCGCGATTAAATCGGCGCTAGAGAACGGTCAATCACTTGCTCCGCTCATTCCGTTTCGTCTGGGCCTGATTGGCAACGGCACGCTCGATCTCATGGCCCCGATGCTGATTGCGACGGCCGCACGTCACGGCTTTGCCCTGGAATGCATCATGGGCGCCTACGATCAGTTTCTGCAGGAGGCGTTGCAGCCGGATTCCGCCCTCAACAAGGCTCGGCCCGATGTGGTCCTGCTCGCGATCGATCATCGCGGACTATCCTTGCAACCGAGCCCAGGCAATGAGCAACTGGCCGCCGAAACGATCGATGCGGCCGTCGACCTTCTCAATTCGGTCCGCGCCGCCGTGTCACGCAACAGCGGTGCGCTGTGCATCGTCCAGACGCTCGCCGCACCGCCTGAGCGGTTGTTCGGCTCTTTTGACCGCGCGCTGGCCGGGTACTGCGCGGAATCTGATCGATCGCGTCAACCAGAAGATCTGTCGGGCAGTGTTGCAATCGACCGACATGCTGCTCGACGTCGCCGGCATCGCCGAGACGGTAGGGCTCGCCGACTGGCATTCCCCTGCCCAGTGGAACCTGGCGAAGTTACCTTTGGCTGAGGCCTATGTGCCGCTTTACGCCGAACATGTGGCGCGTATCTTCGGCGCAATGCGCGGGAAGAGCCGCCGTTGCCTTGTGCTCGATCTCGACAACACTGTCTGGGGCGGCGTTATCGGCGACGACGGAATGGAGGGCATCCAGATCGCCCAGGGCGATGCGACGGGCGAGGCGCATCTCTCGGTGCAGCAGCTCGCCGTTGCGTTACGCTCGCGCGGTGTTGTACTGGCAGTCAGTTCAAAGAACACCGACAGTGTTGCCAGACGGCCGTTCAGGGAACATCCGGACATGCTTTTGAAGGAAGAGCATATCGCGGTGTTCCAGGCAAACTGGGACGACAAGGCGACCAATATACGTGCGATCGCGAAGGAGCTCGCACTGGGACTGGATTCATTCGTGTTCCTGGATGACAATCCGGTCGAGCGGGGCCTGGTCCGGCAGGAGCTTCCGGAAGTTGCCGTGCCGGAGCTTGACGCTGATCCGGCGAGTTACGCCCGGACGTTGGCGGCGGCGGGATATTTCGAGGCGATCAATTTTTCCGACGAAGATCGGGTGCGCGCCGAAATGTACCAGGCCAATGCACGCCGTCTTAGCTTCCAGGGGCAAACTACCGATCTCGGATGCTTATCTGCGGTCGCTGGAAATGCGAATTGTATTTGGCTCGTTCGATGCCACGACGCGCGCACGCGTCACTCAGCTCATCAACAAGAGCAACCAGTTCAATCTGACGACGCGTCGATACACCGAATCCCAGGTCGAACAAGCTGAGGCCGATCCAAACGTCATGACACTGCACGCGAGGTTGATCGATAAGTTCGGCGACAATGGCATCATTTGCGTCGTCATATGCCGAACGACTCGCCCCGATACGTGGACGATCGACACGTGGTTGATGAGTTGTCGTGTACTGGGACGCCGTGTCGAGCAGGCCGTGCTAGCGAGACGTGCTTCGAGCGCGAGCGTCGGGCATAACAACATTGGAGGGCGACTACGTTCGACTGACAGAAACGAGATGGTCCGCGATCACTATGCCAAATTAGGGTTCGAGCGCATCGATGACGACACCGACGGAAGCAGCCGATGGGCACTACGCACGGACACTGAACTGGAAGAGCAGCCGATGACGGTACAGCGTGGCGAGCCGCACCTCGAGCCTGCCTGATTAAATCCGACCGACGTCAATGTCGAGCGACAATCTTGGCCCACCCCGAGCTTCGCCTACATGAGTCTGACATCACCTTTGTTTTTTGCCTTTCTTGCTGCCGTGGTCGTTGCCTTCCATGTTAGTGAGTCGGTGTCCTATCGACGGCTTGTCCTGGGGACCGCAAATGTCATCTTTATCGCAAGCTATCTCACCGACTTCACGCAAGTGGTACCGTTGCTGGCATTTTTGTTGCTCGGCTACGTCTGCGTTTCCACGGTTTATTTCCGCAAGTCGGCCCCGCTATTTGGCGTCGGTGTCGTTGCCGTCCTGGGTTTTTACGTCTTTCTAAAGCGGTTTTCGTTCTTCGGCGGCCTCGGGCAGCTTCCGTTTCCTTACCTGACCGTCGGGTTGTCCTATGTCCTGTTCCGGATATTGCACCTCATGATCGATGTCCGATCGGGAGATCTGGTCGAACGAATTGGTCCGCTGGCATTCTTTCGTTTCACCTGTAATTTCTTCTGCTTCGTCTCCGGTCCTATCCAGCGATATCAGGATTTCCGCGCGACGGACGGAAAGACGACGGTTCAGCTCGACCCGTCCCGGGTCTACGAGGCGTTCTCAAGGATCGCGACCGGTTACGTTAAATTCGTCGTTGTCGCAGCCTCTGCCGAGTACGCCTTCACCTTTCTAAATCCGAAGTTGCAGGCAACGGGCCTGGCGTTCCCCACGCTGTGTGTCATCTACGCAACCGTCGCCACGCTTTACACGATCTATCTCTATTTCAATTTTTCCGGGTACATGGACATCGTCATCGGTGTCGGCACGCTGCTCGGCCAATCACTGCCGGAGAACTTCGACAAGCCGTTTTCGGCCCGCAGCTTCCTTGAATTCTGGCAGCGCTGGCACATGACGCTGTCGCAATGGTTCAAGTTCTACCTCTTCAATCCGCTCCTGATGTTCCTGATGACATGTTTCCCGGCCCCGGCGTTGACGGCTTACCTCGGTGTACTGGCCTTCTTCGCCACGTTTCTCGTCATGGGCGTGTGGCACGGCACCACGACGGTGTTCATCATCTACGGTCTCCTGATGGGCGCAGGCGCAAGCATCAACAAGCTCTGGCAACTGGCCAGCACCGAACGCCTGGGCAAAAAGCGTTATCGCGCGCTCAGCGAACAGACGGCCTATATCTATTTTGCCCGCGGTCTGACCGTCGCTTACTTTGTGCTGGCCCTGACCTGCCTCTGGGCAACGGAGCTGCCTCAATTCACCCAGCTTGTGATGCGGCTCGGGCTGACCGGCATTCTCGGCACCTACGTCCTGCTGGTGGGAGTTTACGCTGTTGCAGCCTTGATGCTGGATTTCATCATGGCGCGCGTGCCAAGCCCGCCATCTTTGTCAGCCATCCGCGGCGGCGAGATCGTCAGGAATCTGGCGCTCGCCAGCAAGATGATGGCGATCTTTGCGGTCGCATCACTGCTGCACAAAGCTCCAGACTTCGTCTACAAGGCGTTCTGAATTGAAGTACATCCTTCGACAGACGGTGTGGACCTTGTTGTCGCTCGCCTTTCTTTACGCGCTGCTTGCTGGCGTGTCGTTCATCGTTTTTCCGGACCCTTCGAGTGGCCCGCGGGACTTCCAGGCCGCCGATCGAACCCTCTACATGACGGTTCCGAAGTACGTTTTTCTGGGCCGCAGCGTCTTCGATAACCCGGATAACAAGGTCATTCTTGTCGGAGCGTCGAATACCGGGGTCGGATTCAGGCAGAAGGTGGTACAGGCCGCTCTCGGGTGCGCAAAAGTGAGCAATCTCGGGATGGGCGGCGCGAACATCTCCGAAGTCAAGCAGGTGATCGATCTCGTCCATGCTGTGCAGGACGACAGGGATCGCCCCTTGAACACCTTCGTTATCGGCGCCTGGTTCGGGATGTTCGTCGATTCCGACGTGAAATTCGTCGATCCGGATCGAACCCGCGGCGACACAGACATCGATATCGAACGATACCGGTACGGATTTTTTCGACGCACTCCTGACGGTGCCGTAGCAGTCCTGCCGCCGAAGTGGCTGGATGCAGGTGTGGTCGCCCTTCGCCCGCTTTTGCTCATCGAGAAAGTCGCGCGCCAGGCACGATCCACCGTCAGCGAGTTCGTTGTCGGCCGCAACACTGCCCAGCGCTCCGACGCCGAGCGCGAGGTGGCGGTGATGTCCGAACAGGACAGGAAAAAGGCGCTGGAATATTGGGATGACACGATGGGACACACAGGCGAGATTTCCCGTGCCCAGGTGGCATTACTGAATGACACTGTCGAATCCCTGTTGCGCTCCGGACAGAAGGTCGTGCTTGCGGATCTGCCCATTCCCGCCTGGTTTCGAGACAACAGCCCGTACCAACGCAGCTACGAAGAGGCGATCAAGACCCTGATTCAGAGATTTGGCAGCTGGCCCACTTTTGCTTCGATGACAATGAGCGATCTCGACCGCGACCTCGATTATTCGGACGAGGTGCACGCCAAGCCGCATGTTGCCCAAATTTGGTCAACTAGGCTGGCGACTGTGCTGGACACATTTCTCTGCAAAGACCGGTCCGAACAATTGGCGACGGTTCCGCTACCGGCTCTGAGGACACGACAGCACCACACTGATTGAGCGGCGCCCGGAGTGCGGTACGACGTTCGACAAAGGAGAGGCAGAGTGAACAAGACGGAAATCTATCCCAAACTGACAGCAATCTTTCAGGACGTCCTCTTCGACGACGAATTGGCTCTCACGCCCACCACCACCGCTGATGATGTCGACGGGTGGGATAGCCTTGCTCATATTCGTTTGGTACTTGCGGTTTCAAAAGCGTTCAATGTCAAGTTTTCGGCGTCGGAGATCGGAAACCTGAAGAATGTGGGCGAGTTCGTGGCGTTGATCGAGACCAAAGTGCCGGCCTAGCGTGACGCCTGTCCAACGACATCGGGTTCCCAGGTTACGATCTCACGCGAGGCCAGATTGATCGGGACGCGCATCTTCGCCCTTGGCGATCAGGTTAGGTTCGCTGAGCTCACCGGCGATTTCAATCCTATGCACCTGGACCCTGTCGCCGCGAGACGGACGCTTGCGGGAGCGCCTGTCGTTCACGGGGTCCACGACTTGCTATGGCTGATCGATCTAATCGCTGTCCACCACACGAATTTGCCAACGGTGGCCGGATTGAACGTGCATTTTGCGCGGATGCTTTACCTGGGAGAGCAAGCGCAAATCACTGTCTCCAAGCTGGGAGCCAAGCGGCTCGGCGCGAAAGTGTCCGTCGAGGGTTCCGACATCATGCAAGTGACGCTGGTGTTCGGTGACGAGATGACCTCCTCATCCGAGCACGATCGGTTCGACTACGACGTTGAAGAGCCCGACACTCCAGCCACGCTGGGTCTGGTTCAAATGGAAGGGCGAGCGGGACGATTGGCGTTTGCCCGGCCCGCCGAGGAGCTGGCCGCGATGTTTCCGCACGCCTCCAAGCTGATAGGCGCGCGACGGGTAGCCGCTCTCGGCTGCACGACCCGTCTGGTCGGAATGGTCATTCCGGGCCTGCATTCGATCTATGCCGGTCTCGAGCTCAACTTCACCAAAGAGGCGGAAATGGGAGACTCGATCGGCTATCGCGTCGAGAGCGTCGATGAACATTTTCGCTTTGTCCGAACCCGCATTTCCGGCGCGGGCGTGCTTGGTCACGTGGAAGCGTTCAATCGGCCGCCCCCGACAGCGCAGCCCGCTCTTGCCGAGATTCGCCGAGTGGTCGCGGCAGACGAATTCGCAGGGGATGTTGCCCTTGTCGTGGGAGGGTCGCGCGGCCTGGGTGAATTGGCTGCGAAAATTATCGCTGCCGGCGGTGGAAAGGTGATTCTGACATACGCGGTCGGCAAAACGGATGCTGAAGCCGTTGCCAGGGAGATTATCGAAAGCGGCGGCTCGTGCGAGACGATCGCATTTGACGTCCGGGAGCAGCCTGCCAGGCAGTTCGGCTCGATTGGAACCACTCTCACGAGCATCTATTACTTCGCGACTCCGTCGATATTTCGACGCCGCTCATCGCGGCTCTCCATCGATCTGTTTGAAGAATTCAACTCGTATTACGTTCGGGGGTTCTACACTCTGCTGGATTTTGTCTCCCGAGAGTTCAAGTCGGATCGAAAGATCGGCGTATTCTATCCATCCTCCTTCGCAATTGACGAAAGACCCCAGGGCATGACCGAATATTCGATGTCGAAGCTCGCCGCAGAGCTCATGTGCGCGGATCTGACTGGACATTTTCGCAACATCCATGTCCTCGTCAAGCGCCTGCCCCGATTGCTCACCGACCAAACCGCAACGATCAGTGCATTCGAAACTGTAGACGCGCTGACCGTGATGTTGCCCATCGTGCGGGAAGTCCAACTCAACAAGGGCTGAGCGCATGTCCTGGCGGACGAGAATGAGCGACAATCACCTGCCCGGCCAGATCTGCCGGATTGCCGGAATTCTATACGGTTTGACGATCGCGCTTCCTGCTCTTGCTCCGGGCGCCCGAGCGCAGGTTTCGGGCTACGGCCGGTCGTCCGCACCGATCACCGGAGGCACCGGCGTATCGGCGGCACCAACCAATCCCTTTCCGCCGATGCCGGGCACCTACGCGCCCGCCCACAAGGCGATGGACGGGACCCCTTGCATATCGGTCCATCCGTCGTCGTACCCGCAAATCGTCAATCCCAAGATCATGGATCAGGCCGTGATCGTGAACAACGTCTGTGGTCAATCGATCAAGGTTCAGGTCTGCTATGCGGGCAACTCGGATTGCATCGTCGTTTCGCTGAGCGGTTACCAAAAACTGCAAAGGCTACTTGGCATCGGAAACTCGAATGCGTTCAGATTTGAATACCGTGAGCTGTATTGATGGTCGTGGATCGATCAGCCGCGCCGGCACTTCCCTCGCTCATCGCTTTCCGCTTGACGGCGCGCCGACCGGCGGCCATCGCGGGGGAAAGATCATGGAAAACTCCGCAGCCGACCGAGCTTTACCGCGCGCCAGCGTATGTCTTCACTCGAATTGAGCCTTGAGCACATGCCGGATCCTACTCAAGCGATCATATTCGGAGGCGCGGGCTTTATCGGAACACACTTGGCGACCCGGCTCATCGCCTCAAAGAACTATGATCGAGTGATTTCGGTCGACGTCGGAAAACCGCGGGCCGAGGTTGAAGGCGTCGAATATCTCTGTCACGACGTCCGCGAGGCAATCGATCCGAACCTCTGCGGCGGCGTTGCCGCCGACATCTTCAATCTGGCGGCTATCCACACCACGCCGGGCCACCCGGAGGGCGATTATTACTATACCAACGTCCTCGGTGCGGTGAACGTGTGCCGGTTTGCCAAGGAAACCGGCAGCCGGAACATCACCTTCACCAGTTCGATATCGATCTACGGTCCGAGCGAAGCCCCGCTCGACGAGGATTCGCAGCCCGCACCGGTCAGCGCCTACGGGCGTTCCAAGCTCTCGGCCGAAGCTATCCATCTGCTGTGGCAATCGGAGGACGCGGCCAGGCGGCTCACGATCGTTCGCCCCGCCGTTATCTACGGCCTTTACGAGCAGGGGAATTTCACGCGGCTGTCGAGACTGCTGGAAAGACGGGCTTTCGTCTATCCCGGCCGAAGCGACACGATCAAATCATGCGGCTATGTGAAGGACCTGGTCTCGTCGATGCTTTTCATGGCGGCTCGCAACGACGGCGTATCGATCTACAATTTCTGCTACGAGCATCGCTACACGATCAGCGAGATCTGCGCGGCATTCTCTCAGGCTGCCGGCTACAGCAAGCCGACGCTGACCATACCGGTCTGGTTCATGAATCTCGCGGTCCTTCCGTTCGAGGTGCTGCACAAGGTCGGCATCAAGACCGGGATCAATCGCGACCGCATCCGGAAATTATGGTTCTCCACGAACATCCTGCCGAAGCGGCTGGCCGCCAGCGGGTTTAGGTTCGAATACGACGTGGTAAGCTCGCTAGACGAGTGGAAGCACGAGTCCCGTGTGCAAGACTTTGATTGATGATCGGGATCGGCTTCGGACGGGTGTCTGAAGGACCTGGCTCGGCACCGGTGCCGGCACCTTTCGCTGGATATTTCCACACGACCCCCGCCTGAGAGTTCCCATTCCCGGGCGCACATTCGGTGTTCGAGATTGCCGTCGAAATGGGCGCTCCCTTCGCAATCTTGGTCATTATGCGCAGGGTGCCGCCATAATGCGCAGGGTGCCGCCATATCTTGTCATCGGTCGAGGCAAAGTGGCGCGAAAATGGGAACAAACGTTGCCGGTCGCGATCGCTCTGCATCGGTTTTTCGCTGCCTTCCATTGTCTTGTCGATTTCTTGTTGCAGATGTCCAGCTTATCGCTCGCGATATCGCCGCTGACCGGCATGGGAATTGCTCGGGCAGGATCTGGCCTGGACCGCACTTAACCAAGCGTCGTCCTGAACCGGTACGTTGCCAATTCTTCCTCAGGTTCGCGATCTAAGGCGGGTTCCGGAGATATATGATGCACTGCACTCTTCCTGACACATTTATTTGGCAGTTTTGGTTCGCTGATGCGCGCAGCGTGGGCTGACGCGTCTCAGCTCGCTCCGACACAGCACAATCCAGGAACCCAGGTCAGGTAGACGAGCCGGATGCTCCAAACTCAAATCACACCCCCTCGCGAGATCGAATCTCCGACACAAGAATCGGCTTCGCTGGAGCAGACGATTTCTTCTGCGGTCGCGCTGATTGGCCGCCAGTACCCCGTGATGATCTTCGTGATGTGCCTGTGCATCGGTCTGGCCGGCGTCTATTTGCTGACGGCCCCGAAGCGATATACCGGCACCGCCGTACTCCTGATCGACAGCCGCAAGATGCAGGGCCTGCAGACCCAGGCGCCGACGGGCGGCGACAGTCCGATCAATTCGGCCATGGTCGACAGCCAGGTGGAAGTCCTCAAGTCAGAGACCATTGCGGCATCCGTCATCAAGGATCTGCATCTGCTTGATTCGCCTGAATTCACTGGGGTTGAACGTGGACTGCTCTCCCGCGTCTCGGACCTGTTTTCCTGGATGTTTCCGGGATCGCCTCCGTCCGAAGCTGCATTGATGCGGACCGCGATCGGCAGGTTGACAGGCAATCTTTCGATCAAGCGCGTCGGCCTGAGCTATGTCATCGAGATCTCCTATCAGTCGCTTTCGCCTGACCAGGCTGCACGGGTCGCCAATGCGGTGGCCGAAGGGTACATCGTCAATTCGCTGGAATCGAAATATCAGGCGTCGCGGCGGGCCGCGGTCTGGCTGCAGGATCGATTGAAGGAACTACGGGCGCAGGCTTCCACAGCGGAACGTGCGGTCGCCGACTATAAAGAAAAGAACAACATCGTCGACGCGGGCGGGCGCCTCCTTACCGAGCAGCAGCTGGCGGAGATCAACAGTTCGCTGACGCAGGCCCGCGCTCAGCGCGCCGAAGCGCAAGCGAAGCTCGAGCGGATCACAGCCATCCTCAACGCGGACGACAACGACTCCAACGTCATTTTGAACGACCTGGCGACCGTCGGCGAGACAATGGCCAACCCGGTGATCACGAAGTTGCGCCAAACCTATCTCGATTACGCCGCGAAGCAGGCTGACTGGTCGAGCCGGTATGGTCCGTCGCACCTTGCTGTCGTCAATTTGCGTAACCAGATGCGCGAAATCAGGCATTCGATCACCGAGGAGTTGCGGCGCACGGCCGAGGTTTACAAGAGCGACCTCGCGATTGCCAAAGCACGCGAGGAATCCAGTCAGAAGAGCCTGAACGATACGATCGCGTTATCCAACGGCACCAACCAGGCGCAGATCGCCTTGCGCGATCTGGACAGCAATGCGCAAAGCGCCCGCGCGCTCTCCGACAACTTCCTCCAGCTCTACATGGTCTCGGTCCAGCAGCAATCGTTTCCGATCACTGAAGCGCGTGTGATCACGCAGGCGTCCAATGCTCCCAACAAGACGTCGCCCAAAACGACCCTCGTTCTGCTGGCCACGCTGATCGGCGGCGCAATTCTTGCCGGGCTCGTCGCCGTTCTGCTGGACATGATGGACCGCGTATTCCGAACGGTGTCCCAGGTGGAGCAGCTTCTTCACACCAGCTGTATCGCTTCCATTCCGGCAATCGGCAGCGAGCAGAGCATGGGAATAGCCGGGCACCCTCTGCTATCCAAAGCGCGAAGGTTGTTCAACGGGCGGCCGAGGAAACCCCAACCGGCGGCACCAAGCCCGATCGACGCCACGGCTCCGGGTCTGCCGCTGCGCAACTCCGAACTCGGTGCCAATCACCCGCAGCCGCATCGCGACCGTCTGCTGACTGCCGACAACAGCGTCGGCAGATACGTGATCAATTCGCCCTTCTCGCGATTTGCCGAGGGCTTTCGCTCGATCAAGCTCGCATGCGACCTCAGCAATTACGGATCGACCAACAAGGTCATCGGCATCACCTCGGGACTTCCCAATGAAGGGAAGTCCACAATCAGCGAGGCGCTGGCTCAAACCGTGGCCCAAGGCGGGTCCCGTACCCTCCTGATCGACGGCGACATCCGCAATCCAAGCCTCACGGCGAGGCTGGCGCCCTCGGCGCAGGCCGGCTTGGTCGATGTCGTCCTTGGCAGGCTTGATTGGATGGACGCGGTCTGGATTGATCCGCAGACCAATCTGCATTTCCTGCCCTGCGTCGTGACCTCGCGTTTTTCCAATTCCAGCGACGTGCTGGCCTCGCCCCAAATGGAACGATTGTTCCAGCGTCTGCGCGAGCACTATGACCGCATCGTTCTCGACCTCAGCCCGCTCGCACCGGTAATCGATGTTCGCGCCACCGGTGCGCTGGCAGACTCATACGTTCTCGTTATCGAATGGGCCAAGGCCAAAGTCGATATCGTGGAACGCATGCTCAACGAAACCCCGGTCGTCCGCGAACGCTTGCTTGGCGCCGTTCTCAACAAGGTGAACATGGCGGTGATGAGCCGCTACGATATCTACAGCGCGGGCTACTACCGAAATCGGTACTACAAGAGATACGGATATGTCGACTAACGCGTGATCCGGACAAACGCGGGCCGGACCCTCCTGCGCGCCAAACGCCGAAAGCGTCTGGGCGGAATGGATCAGCGTGTGAAGGCTTCAGATGCCTCGATCGGCGCGGCGCTCGCCCGAGCACCGACCGACGGACCCATCCGGTTCGGAGCGTACTGGAGCGCCATCCGTCAGGGCGGCGTGGTCAGCGACACTTCGAGAAACCGGCAAAGTCCTGGGCGATCCTGCGAGCAGCTGATGGCGGAACCCGCAAAAAAAGGCGGCCGGATTCCCGCCTTCAGCTTGATCGGGCATGGCGTACCCAGGACCCGATCGTATCGATCTCCCGCGTCGGCTCTCGTGAATCCAGGCCCGGGCTGAGCGAACGGTGCTGGCCAAGCGTCCTGGTCCGAGGATCCGTCACTGACGCGTGCTGATCTTCAGGATCTGCGCATTATTGGCGCTGACGATCGTGTCGTTGGCGGTGCCGATCACCAGCCGGGCGAATTGCAGGAACTTTGCCGTGTCGACGGTGGCGGCGTTCGCGGCAAACAGCACGTCCTTGTCCCGCATTTCAAACTTGCTTGCGAGGAAGAAGGCGGCCGGATCCCGGAAGTCGGCGTTATAGACCACGGGCACCAGCGGCCCGACGAATTTGGAGCAGTCGACGCCCAGTCGTTCCGCCAGCTCGCGCGGCTCGCGCCGATAGACATAGACGCCCGCGGGTTCTGCCTGCGCATCAATCAGGCCGCCAGCCTTGGCCATCGCCTGCGCCATGCTGATCTTCCACATATCGAACGGGAACTGAGCCTGTCCTCCAAAACTTCCTCCGATTGTGAACGCCCCAAAGGCGAGGAAGACCTGCGGCTCGCGGTAGACATAGATGGTGTCACCGGGATGGACCCAGATATTGTTGGCCGGCTGATACATCAAGGCTCCGAACGGAACCGTGGCACGCTTGCCGGCGCGCTCCAGCGTCACCCAGCTCTCCCAGCCCGGCCCCGTCAGGCCGCCAGCGCGCGCAATCAAGTCAAGGACCCGCTCGCCGGCTGCATTCGCCGTCAGACGAGCTGGCGATCTCACTTCGCCCAGCACGCTAACAAGCGAGGTGTTTTGCGTGATCAGGGACACCACCACCTGCGGCTCGATGGCGCGGTTTCCGATCGCCTTCACGATGTCCTGCTGAATCTCGCGTGGTGTCCGCCCGTTAGCCTTGACGGCGCCGGCATAGGGAACGGTGATGAAGCCGTTCAAATCAACATTTTGGTTTGGCAAGGCCACGAAGTTACCCGGCCGCACGCCGGCTTCCGCCGGAATGAACAACCCGCCTGCAGCGGCTTCAAAGATGGACACCGCAACTACGTCGCCAATGCCGAACCTGATGCCCGCCGGTGGCCGGTGATCAGGAAATGACCCCGCGATTGCGCCGGGGCCATATTCCTTCAGGATGTCGACCACCGTCGGCGTAAGCTTAACGAGACCATATTCAGGCCCCGATCGCGTCACCTCACTCTTGATGACGTGATCTTCGGGACCGGACATGGGCATGATCGCGCACCCCGCCGAAGACAGCAGAATGCCGAGCAAGACTCCCCATAGTAAAACGCTGCGCCTCAAGTCTATTCCCCATTACATCCAGTTCGACGTGGCTAAAATCCGAAGTGGCGTCAACGAAGCCGCAGGAAATGGTCAGAATAAGGAGACGTTGTCGCAGCCAAGAATAAGGGGCTGTTGTTGCAGCGCAGCTACAGGCAGCCGCTCACGCGATCATGATTTAGGCAGAGGCGTGCCTAATTTGCATCGCGTCGACGCGTAAGTTCCAGGCAAGTCAGCGGTTGTTGATGCATTCGAGGGCGCAAATGAAGTCTTGCTTCATTTGTTCCACGTGCCCGGTTTCTGTCACGAGCCATTTATTCTATTCGCTGCAATGCCCGTTTCCCACTGAAGCCGAAACGTCTGGCAAAAAAATTTCGTACGTGTCGTCGTTCCAAGAAGACGACATCACCTGCCCGAGCGACACAGCTGCAGTGCAATGGATCATGTTGTTGACACGACTGTTGAGTAAGACATGAAAAACCTGGTTCCAATTGGGGCTCCGTCTGTGCTTGTCATGGTGCGTGTAACCCTGCTCTGCGCTGCTCTTTTGGTTGTGACCGATGGTTCCGGTCGGGCCGAGCCGCCGCGTCAGGGCATGCTAAATTGCGCATCCAGCGTCAGCCCCGAGGAGCGTCGACGGTGCGATGAAGAGGCCTTCAGGCAGGTCGAGGCCGGCAGCCAATCGACGCAGCTTGCGGGCGGCTGGCGATTGGTGAAGAGCAGAAATCCTGACGGCGGCGCCGACGCCATTTCAGCGATGCATGTTGCCAACAGCGCGAAATCGGATGCGCGCCTGGCGGGCTTGAGCCTGCAATGCGGGACGGACGGTATTGAAATCGTGCTCATCGTTCTCGAACCCCTGTCGCGCTCGGCGCGGCCGAACGTGGCCCTGATAACAGGAGAGAAGCGGGCAGAGTTTGAAGCATCCGTGACCCAGAGCGGTGCGGCGCTCCTGTTGCCCGCGGACGCATCGAAGCTTGCGGCCGGCGACTGGCAGGGCGCAACCGAGCTTTCGGTCGAAATTGCGACCAAGCCGACCGCGATCCGCGGAGCGGTGCCGATCGGCGGATTGTCTACAGCTCTCGGTTACCTGTCGCAAATCTGTCCCGCTCGATAATTCAGCCGCGACGGGAACTTGCTCACATTGGGTGCGAGCGTACGAGCCGAAGCTGACGGCCGCGGCGATGTGATCGGCGCACGGCGTTGGCATCGCGTGTCCGCTTATGCGATAGTCGCAGCCGGCCCCCTCGCCGCGGCGAGATCCATCCCGGCCTCGATCCCAGTCCTGCTTCGAAGTCTCTCATTTTGTCGATCGCTTCTTCCCTTCTGACCATCTTGCTGGCAGCGACTCCGATCCTGGCAATCGCTAACGGCGCTTTCGCGCAGCATGCGGTCGCGATCGTTGCCGCCATCATGCTGGCCGCGGCGGCAAAGGGAGCGGAGACCGAACTCGCATCAACCGCGCCGTTGCTGAAACGATTTTCACTCGCGATCCTGCTTCCACTCGTCTGGATGGTGCTGCAGACCCTGCCGCTGCCATTTCCGTCGCTTGCAAATCCGGTTTGGTCGACGACTTCGATCGCACTGAACGATCCATCACTGCCGGGCCGCATCAGCCTTGATCCCGGCGCCACGCTGCGAGGCCTCTTTCTTTACATGGTCGACGTGTCGCTGGTGGTGTCGACCCTCATCATAACCAAGGATCGCCACCGGGCCGAAACGGTCTTGTTGGTGTTGTGCGCAGTAACGACCTTCATGTCGCTGGAAGTCCTGCTCGGTCGGCTCGATTTGTTTGCAAGCATGATTGCCGATGCAGGCGGCCCCACGAGCCCATTTCCGGCAGCCACCGCGCTCGCCATAGTGACAAACGGCGCGCTCATTGCCCGGGCAATCGAACGACACCTGCACCAGCAGGACATCAGCAATCTGGCCTCGGTCCCGTTGTGGCTTGGGATTCTTTCCGGTCTGTCCGGAATTGCCGTAGCGTTCGCTGCAATGACGACCTTCGCCCACGGCACGTTGTTGGTGGTCACTGGCCTGGGGTTGACCGTGATCGTTTTCATTGTTGCCGTCCGCCGCCTGGGATTTCGCTCCTCGCCGTCGGCGATGTTGTTTGCAGTTGTCGCGGCGATGGCCGTCGCCGTCGCCCTGCCGCGCGTTCAGTCCGGCGTTTCGGGTCTGGTTGGATTTGTCAACTTCGCCCCGGAAGCAGTCGCACTGGCGGAACGCGTGTTCGCTGATGCATCGTGGTTGGGAAATGGCGTCGGAACATTCGGGCTGACGTCGAGGGCCTATCAGGAGCTTGGCGCCATGACTTTGGCAGTTCCCCCTTCCACCGCGGTCTTGATCGCGATCGAGTGGGGACGATTGGCGCTTGTGATCCTGGCAGGCTTCGCCGCCCAGCTTTTCTTCGCCACCTTTCGCGGCGCGGTTCGGCGGGGACGCGACTCCTTTTTCGCATCGGCTGCGGCCGCCGGCATTCTGGTTGTACTCTGCGAGAGCTTTCTTGATTCAAGCCTCTCGAGCCCCTCGGTGCAGATCATCGTGGCTGTGATGGTCGGACTTGGACTTGCACAATCTTCAGGCCGGACCGGCGGCGTCAAACGCTAGGCGACGGCATGCTCGCGCCATAAGACGGCCTTATATTAGATGGCCTTGCATTGAACCAATCCATCGGGAATGACTTTCGTGGGCAGATTTCGCATCCTTCTGACGGCATCGGCTCTGACCATCGGAATTTATGCGATTGCCTCGGCCATAGCGGAGATGACGGCGCTGGAGCGCACGGCATTTCCGGCCGATGCAGCCAGAATCCGCTCGCCCTCGGCTGGACACGTTCCCGCCTTGCTGGCAGCGCTCTCTCCCTTCAGATCGGAGCTGGAAAGCAATCATGCCTTGATCACCGCGCTGCAGGCGATCGAGTCAGGCTGGCAAAAGCCGGCAACCGTACGATCCGCAGAGCATGCCGACGCCCTCGCCAGGGTCAGGCAGACGCTGTCGATCTCGCCTTACAATCCCGAACTGTGGCTGGCGCTAGCGCTGCTTCAGGCCCAGCGCGACCCGCGCGATCCCGTCGTCGTCGAGGCGCTGAAGATGACGTATTTTACCGCGCCAAACGACGCGCGACTGATGCCGGTGCGGCTCGACATAGCGGGTCGCTTCGATGCGCTCGCTATTCCGGACGTCAAGGACCTCGTACGTAACGACATTCAGCTGATCATGACCCGCCGGCCCGAGTTGAAACCCGCGATCGTGTCGGCTTATCGGCGGGCGTCAGACCTCGGCAAGTCTTTTTTCCAAGATGCGGTTCAATCGATCGATCCGTCATTCGTTCCGACACTGCGCCGCTAAAATTCGGGCACGAAACAGCCACGAATTCAGCGCAACCATGAAGCGCAGACGGACTTACTGATCCATCTCGGCCACACGTCAATCAACTTTCCGACGGCAAGATCGGACCGGTTGCTGCTCCAGGCGGGAGCGTCTAAGGTCAAGCGCAATCAGGGGAGCAAAAAGCGATGTCACGATCCTATGTCGGCCTTCTTGCGCTCGCCTCGACTGTGATCATTTCGGTCATGCCGGCACGCGCCGCCGACTATGCCGCCCATCCGCGAAATGCCCGCCCCGCAGCCAGCGTGCTGCAGATCGATCGTGGACCGAATCCTTATTGCGGTCTGCGATGCGGTTGCCCGGACGCAGTTTATGTTCGGCATCGCTCGCTCGAGGCGGCCTATCCCTACACCGTTGATCCCCGCACCAAGAGCGACGAACCGCATTATTACTATGGTCCGAACCGGACTTACGTCAGGTATGTGAATCCCCGTAATCCTGATCTGGTGTTTCAATACTGAGCCGGCCCCGATTGTATGAACCGGCCGCCGAGGCCGACGCGATCAGAGTTCCCGGACCTCTTTTATTGCGAAGGTCCGCACGGCAGCGCGGGTTGCGCAGATGCGCTGTTGACGCGGCACGTCCTGCGTCTTGATCAATTGCTGCCTGACTGAGTGGGATAACCAGTGGTGAGGGCCTGCGGGCACGATTGGCCACCGTGCCCCACGTCTCAGGCAACATCACATGTCCTGGCGGTTCACGGAGATTGAAGCCGAATCCAGACGGCCCGGGGGCGCGACGGTTCGAGCGTATTGGCCTCAATAGGCTTCCTGATACATCAGCGCGACCGCAGTCCGGAAAATGATCCGGATGTCGAGCCAGATGCTCCAGTTGCTCACATACCAGACGTCGTACTCGACGCGCTTCTCCATCAGGTCGATGGTCGGCGTCTCGCCACGGAAGCCGTTGGCCTGGGCCCAGCCGGTCAGCCCGGGCTTCATGTGGTGGCGATAGACATATTTGCTGATCAGCTGGTCGTAGTAATTGTCATGCGCGAGCGCGTGCGGGCGCGGTCCGACCAGTGACATCTCGCCGCGCAGCACGTTCCAGAGCTGCGGCAACTCGTCGATGCTGGTCTGGCGCAGGAAGCGACCGACCCGGGTCACCCGCATGTCCTGCTTCGTGGCCTGCGTGAGTGTGGTGCCGTTCTCGGTCACGGTCATGCTGCGGAACTTCCAGATCTGGAACGGCTTGCCGTTGAAGCCCCGACGCGATTGACGGAAGATGACCGGGCCTGGTGTATCGAGCTTGACCAGGATCGCCGCAGTGATCATCAGCGGCGCCAGCATCAGCAACGCAAAGGACGCAAGTCCGATGTCGAGGCAGCGCTTCTGAACCCGTTCAAACACCGTCAGCGGCGGCCGCTGGATCTCAATCGCGACGGTCCCGCTGACCGGCAGGAACGGCCGCGACACCAGATCGGCGATCGGGAAATCGGGCAACAGGCGGATCGGCTGCGGAACCATCCGCAGATGCTGGCTTAGCTTCTGCAGCATCGGCAGTTCGTACCAGTCGATCGCCAGCAGGA
This sequence comes from uncultured Alphaproteobacteria bacterium, assembly GCA_963738765.1. Taxonomy (GTDB): domain Bacteria; phylum Pseudomonadota; class Alphaproteobacteria; order Rhizobiales; family Xanthobacteraceae; genus Bradyrhizobium. The sequence continues at coordinate 34,946 of CAVTYA010000034.1, forward strand.
ACTCCTCGGCATTCGTGGTCCGCGACTGCCGGATGACATTCATGATCTCAAGATCGAGCGCTGCCTCATCCTGTGCCGCGTTCAAGACAACGTGGCGTACGACGTGGAAGCCGTTCTTGCGCAAATCTTTGAAACAATTCGAGGTGAAATCGAGCGATTTCAGGCTGAGCAGCACAACCCTGCGGTCGATGAAACGCCCTTTGGCGAAGGGCGACGTCAGACCGATGCGCCAAGCCGCACGGTGCGCGCCCAGGCCGACCAGACCTGTGAGCGCAAACAAGATGGTCGTGCCACGCGACAAATTGGCCGTCGACTTCAAGAGAAAGGCGGCGACAGCCAGAATTGTCAGCGCCAGCATCCAGGCGAAGAAAACCTTGCGTACCTGCCAGATTCCGTTGAGCAAACGATGGCCGTCATAAACACCCTGGAAGAACGCGATTGTGACGAAAGCCACGCCGACAATCAGGCCCGCGCCGATTGGAACCTCCTGGTCAGCCGGAGATCCCATGAATTCGCGATACAGAATGCCAGCCGCCAGATAGCTCAGGAGGATCAGCAGGAAATCGCCGCTGATGACGAAGATCTGGAATGGTCTTTGTAGGGAAGTTCCGCGGCTGGCAATCGTCGCATTGACGTCCTCGGTACCATATGTTGCTGCAGACATCTCGGGCCTCTTCACTTCTTCGCTGCAACTGCCGACAACACTTGCTAGTCACTATTCGAGCGAACGTCGTCATTCGGAACGTCGTCCAACCAACTTTTCCGAAAACTCCCGACTAGGTTTCGGCAGACTGCTAACCAATCCAAGCGAGAGTGTGGCACCGCACCAAAAAATCAAATCCAATTTTTGCATTGCAGTATTGTGATGTGGAAACGATCACCGCGTGCCGCAGAACCGTTCAACGTGCTGCAGAACCGTTCAACACATTTGCGACATGCGCAATCGATTTCCAAAAAAACGGCAGCTTCGTGAGCTGCGTCACAAATTTGATAGTTTGCCGAGCATGAGCGACAACACGAATCGTTACGAATCTTTGCGACGCCGCAATTGTGCGAGGAAATTGGCTGTTCGGCGTCAACTTTTCGGATGGGCCAACTGATGCCACATCCAGGAAGATCTCACGATCGTCGGGAGATCGGAGCAGGTCGGTAGAAAGCCGAGATCCGCTTGCGCTGCCGATGGATCGGCAACCAGGATGGGAGGATCGCCGGCGCGGCGCGGCTTCGTGACGAGGGGAACTTTAAGGCCGGTTTCGCGCTCAATGGCCGCCAGCACCTCGCGCACCGAGAACCCGGAACCCGTACCAAGATTGTAGTGGCCGCCACGGGAACCGTCCAACAAGGCGTCGAGCGCCCGAACATGCGCGGCAGCCAGATCGACGACGTGAATATAATCGCGTATCGCTGTTCCATCGGGCGTCTCATAGTCGTCGCCGAAAATCGCGAAGTCATCGACGTGCCCCTGCAGCGTCATCATCGCGCGTGGAATGAGATGGGTTTCGGGATCCCGAAACTCGCCAATCGATCCCGATGATTCGGCGCCGCAGGCGTTGAAGTAACGCAGGCAAAACGAGTTCATCCCGTAGGCCCTGCGATAATCCGCGAGGATCTGTTCGATCATCCATTTCGAAGCGCCATAGGGATTGACGACGGCACCGGCTGCGCTCTCGCTGATCGGATCGCGCCCGGCATTGCCGTAGACTGCCCCTGTGCTCGAAAATACCAGACGATTGCATCCTCGTTCGAGCATCGCCTTCAACAGCGACAAGGTCCCGCCAACATTGTTCAGATAATATTTCTGCGGGTCGCCGACGGATTCGCCGACCTGACTGAAGGCCGCAAAATGCATCACGGCCACGACCTGATGGGCCGCGATCGTATCGGCCAATCGCTGTGTATCGCCAATGTCGCCTTCCACGAATGGGCCCCACTTCACGAAACCACGGTGGCCGGTGGAAAGATTGTCGAAACACACGGGCACAAAGCCTGCTTCCGACAGTGCCTTGCAGCAGTGGGCACCGATGTAACCGGCTCCCCCGGTTACGAGAATCGCAGGGCTTTTGGACATGTATTTCCCGTCACGATGAAAATGCCGTCGTGCCCGGCAGACACCCGGGCGCGACAAGCAGACGCTACGCTTCCGGTTTCCCGGCCCGCCCGATGCTTTGATATAGGAATCCGCGCTTGGTCAGCTCATTTGGATCATAGATATTGCGCAGATCCACCACCACCGGGCACGCCATTTCGCGCTTCAGCCGATCGAGATCCAGCGCCCGAAACTGCTCCCATTCGGTGACGATGACCAGCGCGTCGGCGCCGGCGGCGCATTCATACGGGTTCTCCGAGTAATGAATATCCGGCATTTCGAGGCGCGCGAATTCCATGCCCACCGGATCAAATGCCCGCACCGTTGCGCCCATATCCTTCAGCGCCGTGATCAGCGGGATCGAAGGCGCCTCGCGCATATCATCGGTGTTCGGCTTGAACGTCAAGCCAAGCACCGCGATGGTCTTGCCGCGAAGATTTCCGCCGAAAGGTGCTGCAACCTTCCGTGCCATCGCCCGTTTGCGGTTATCGTTGACCGAATTCACGGCCTCCACGATTCGAAGCGGGGCATCGTAGTCCTGCGCCGTCTTGATCAAGGCGCGGATATCTTTCGGAAAACAGGAGCCGCCGAAACCAGGTCCCGCATGGAGAAACTTCGATCCGATGCGATTGTCCATCCCGATCCCGCGGGCAATTTCCTGAACGTCCGCCCCGACCTTTTCGGCCAGATCCGCCATCTCATTGATGAACGTGATCTTGGTCGCCAGAAACGCGTTGGCGGCATATTTGATCAGCTCGGCGGTGCGGCGGCTGGTGTACATGATCGGCGCCTGGTTGAGATAAAGTGGCCGGTATATCTCCCCCATCACCTTGCGCGCGCGCTCGTCGATCGTTCCGACAACGATACGGTCCGGGTGCTTGAAGTCGCGCACGGCCGCGCCTTCGCGAAGGAATTCCGGATTCGAAACCACCGCGACGCCGGCTGACGGATTGACCTGCATGAAGATCCGTTCCACCTCGTCGCCGGTACCGACGGGAACGGTCGATTTGGTCACCACGACCGCAAAATCCTTGACCGCCTCGGCGATCTCGCGCGACGCGGCGTAGACGTGGCTTAGATCCGCGTGACCATCGCCGCGACGCGAGGGCGTGCCGACCGCTATGAAGATCGCCTCGGCATCGCTGACGGGCCCCGCAAGGTTGGTCGTGAAGGCGAGCCTGCCCGCACGCGCGTTGCTTTGCACGAGGCGCCCGAGATCGGGCTCAAAGATCGGAATTTCGCCACGCAACAGCGCCGCGACCTTCGCTTCATCCTTGTCCACGCAGGTAACGTGATGTCCAAAGTCGGCGAAACAGGCCCCCGAAACCAGTCCCACATATCCTGTTCCAACGACGACTATCCGCATGAACCGAGCACCTGTTCATTGTCCATACCCGTATCTAGAACAATGTCGCAGGTGGGTCAAAAACTAGAGCATCGCATTTCTGCAGGACAGGCAGCCATTGTTCTCGTCATCACGTCCCGCTCAAGTCATTTTACCGACAACAATTCCGGGAAGCGCGGAATCAACAATCGTGCGAATGCAGCCGTCGGAGTGAGCCGCATCAAGAGAATTATCTTGCTACGATCTTGACCAGTTTGCTGCCAGGCCCGGCGCTTGCTGCGCAATCGTTAGGCGATCGGGTGGCGTCCGTTGCCGTTCAAGGCGGCGCTCCCAGCTGGACCCGTGTCGGACATTCCCCTGAAATCGACCGGCCGTATTAAGCCATTTTTAGGCGGCGCCCGTTACGGTTTCCAATTAATTTGTGGAGTATGGTTGCGTGATTACGCTGGCGATTTGCAGCACGTTGATCGGATCGGTGCTCGGAATTCGATTCCGGTTTGTCGTCCTGCCCCCGATCATTGTTCTCGGCGCGGCCTGTCTTGTAGTGATTTCCAGCGCACAGGGCGCGGCCTTCTCGCAGACGATCGTACCGGTCGTGATATTTGCGACGCTTTTGCAGCTTGGATATCTCTGCACCGCGCTTTACAAGCACGCCATGACGCCTACCTTTGCCCGCGGGCGGCGGCCGTCGCTGGAACCCCAAGGATTCGGTAGGACAAAGCTTCGGTAAGACAAGGCTTTATCGACCACCCGGAGGCCCGAATAAGGCCGCGTTCGCGCTACGTCCACAAAACCGGCAGACATTCAACACAATTGCAAAAAACTCTGGCTCGTGATCGACCGGCTTCATGAGTAACATGTGTCCGTCCCGGGTCGCCGACTCGGGGCACGAGTATGCATGTTCCCGTAAATTCAGCCCCAAAGCCATTTCAGGAACATCCAGCGCCAGATGTTGTCAGCCCTGCGATCCACCAAAGCGACGGTCAAGCCAAGGTTGCCGGATGGAGTTCGGATCTACGCGATCAGCGATATTCACGGCTGCGCGCATCTGCTCAAACAGATGTTGGCGGTCATCGACGCCGACGTTGCGCACAGCAGGCCACGTCACGCGATCGAGGTGTATCTCGGCGACTATATCGATCGCGGACCGGACTCGTTCGCAACGCTTGATCTCCTGATCAAGCGCAGCCGGCGAGGAAACTTGGTGTTCCTGAAAGGCAACCACGAAGCGTTCCTTGGCGCAGTCCTTCGCGATCCCTCGCGCATCACTGACTGGTTCCAATTCGGCGGGATACAAACCCTGATGTCCTACGGACTCTCGCCGTCGCCAAATCCGGATGACGAGGAGCAACATGCCTTGGTAAGGGAGCTGGCCGCCGCGTTGCCGCCTCAACATCTCGAATTTTTGCAAGGCTTGCGTCTGACGTTCACCTGTGGAGACTTCTTCTTCGTTCATGCCGGTGTCCGGCCCGGTATACCCCTGCGGAAGCAACAGGAAGCAGACCTGTTGTGGATCCGCGAGGAGTTTCTCCGCAGCAAAAAAAACTTCGGCAAATACGTCGTTCACGGTCACACGCCGGTTCGCAGTGCCGAAGTCCTGACAAACCGGGCCAACATCGACACCGGAGCCTACGCAACCGGGAATCTTACCTTGCTGTCGATCCAGGGCAGCCGTTTGTTGGCGGTATGATTTCGCACCCGTCAGCCTATCGCTGAAATAGGCCGCGACCGCCCGCGATCAGAATCCCAGCCGACGTGGGCTGGCTTAGCCGGCGTAATGCTGCTATGCACAAAATCATGGCCAGAGCACTAACACTACTACTAACACCACTATTGTTGGGCCTCGCTGTTTGCTCGGGCTCCGCGACGGCAGCATCCGACCCTTGCAAGGATTGCAGCCAAGCCCCCGAGCTTACGATCAGAGAACAAATCAAAGCAGATCGAGCGCGCGAGGCAGATCGCGTGGCTAAAGAGCCCACCGCTAGGCCTTGGGACGGCAAGGATCTTGGGGGAGTAAAACGAACAATCACACCCGGAGTCGTTCGCTAAGCCGGCAATTGATGATGGATTAAGCAGCCTTGAGGCAGCAAGGGTTTGGAGCCGCCTGATCAATCTTCGGGCGCTCCGCTTGGTCCCGGCGTCTTGTAGTCCGGGAACCTGCTCAGCAGGTCTGCTTTTATAAATCTGAAATGGGAGATCTCCGTAGCCAGTTCCTTGAGCCTACGCTGCCCATTTGAAATCTCGGCGCCGAAAAGATCCTGGTGATGGCTATCCAGCGCATCGCGCTCCAGATATTCGTCGGTTCCATTTCCGAAAGTCACCGCGGCGCGTGCCAGGACATCGTCCACCCGGCGACTCAAGCCTGATTGTTCGCTCTCTGCTGCATGCAGTGCGGTTTCGATCGCGGTCACAATCGAGCCGATACGGGCCAAATCCGTCTCAGCATCCCGTTCGGCCGAACGTGCCCTAAACCCGTCGTCACCCAGGCGAGCCCTGATGAAGTTCTGCACTCGATCCCGCAAAGGCAGCTGAAACATTGTCGTATTCCAGTTTCATACCAAGATGACAGCGAACAAGGCGTAAGGTCGCTCAATTATATTTAACAAATCCTGAAGCTTCACGGCGGTCCGCCTGAGCTCGCTTCTTCCACTCCATCCAGGCGATATCGTGCTTGCAATAGAGTTCGCGCCAGCGCTTCTCACGGGTCGCGGTCGGAGTTCCATTTTCATCCCGGGCAACATGCAAGCCGGGCTCATCGAGAGCGGGAAGATTGTCCAGTATTTCAAATTCAGACGTTTCTTCGATCGTCAAACCGATAAGCACGCGGCGCCCGCTGCCATCGACAAAATATCGCCGCGGTGAATGACCCCGGGGGCTAATCATTTCGCGACATCCTGTTTGCGAACCATCATCCATAGACAATTCCGGCCCACTCCTGCACGCCCGCCACAGTCAACAATCATCCAGTGTACGCATGCCCTTGGCTATTCTCTCGTTCTCATCGAGATAATAGCTGTGCAGCCTACCCAAAATCAGGACTATCGCGCCCACCAAAATGGCAATCAGAAAGCTATTCAAGATTAGTCCCCACCATCATGTATCAACGAGCCTCGCCAAACAGCATATCGAGCCAGGCTTTTCGTATATCTAGAATGCCCGGCGCGCTTGACCGAGCATACGAGACTGCGATTTGGATCGATAGGGAGCGTACATCAAGTGGTGCGTGAGACGTTTGTGCGACCGCCAGGAACGCACGGCGTATCCAGCAAAAAAGCCCGCGAAGAATATCAACGACAAGATCAGGAGAGGAATCATGGTGGTGTCCCGTTTCGCCCCACTCCAATCTTCATTCCGAAGTTGTGACGACATCATGATTCTCGATGCCGAAAGATTGTTCATCCGTTGAAATTTTTGTGCATCCAACCGCCGCCTAGATCACCAACTTCCGTTTCGTCGTGAAACATTTCAGGCTCAGGACAACAGCAAAACACGCATTTCAGAAAAATCAAACCAAGTAGGTAAACCCATGCGCCATTGTCATCAGCACGAGCCCAAGACACGCGTCGGAGAAACCTCGCTCCTTCACTCTCGCCAGCAGAGATGCTTTTTTCGGTAGGTAACGCTTTTCGAACGTTCGACCAACGGTTGGAGGGAACAAATCAATCGGACAAATTCACGCGGCGCCCTGGAAGCACGTGGTTACCCGATCGCAGTCCCCAACGCTTCAAACCGGATTCAATTAAGAAGTGCCGGTCGATTGGGAACAGCAACTGCCCAATCGGTTTCCGTTGCAAGCGAAAGGCGCCAGTTTTATGTTTTTCGATAGAGTTCCAGCCACGGTTTCCGTTCCGGTGTCTTTGGATCGCTCTCGAAGTTCAATGCGCAATTTCCGAGATGGTCGACGGGGGACAGACGATCAAGCCGTTCGAACTCCAGCGTCTGGTCGGCGGTCCATCCGATGAGCGTGGGTGGCTGACGGAAGTTTTCGAGGTATCGCCGCGGAGATATTCCTCGCGCGCTGTCCATGCGTAACGTTCCCTATCAGCAGCCCCATCAAAATGTTATCGCGCCCACGCACCGGTTGCCCGGCGAAAGAATTATCTGCGACCAAAGATTTAGGCAACATACTGCCCAGCAAGCTGGCGCAAGCGACACATGCGAGTGAGGCCTCGCGAGGCCCAAATACTCAGGTGCCAACGCGCAAAGCGGAATGCTGCTTGCGCAGATAGGCGATCACCGAAAGCGCGGTTATGCGTCCGGTCTTCGGGTTCTCGGACGGGATGTTCTCGATCGACATCGAGAAACGGGCGGAGTTGGATTCCACCTCGACACGATGCACGTTGCGGGTCAGTGCCGGATCGGCCCAGATTTCGAGCGTGGTGCGGTCAGGCCCGAGGCCGGCGAGCGAAAGCGCGACAGCCACATTGAGATTGGCAGGAAAGCCCTTTGCCGCCTCGCGCGCGGTGCCCTGAAAAATCCGAAGCGGCTCCTTGATGCGTTCGATATCGATATTGTTCTCGACCAGATAGGGCGCGCCGGCGAGACCCGTCACGGGCTTCCGGGTCACCATTTTGACCGACAGGATTTTTCCTTCCGCTGCCGCGGTGACCGCGTCGAGGCCAATCAGCGCGCCCGTGGGCACCACGATCTGGCCACCGTTCTGCTTTGCAAGGTCAATCAGATCCTCGCTCTCGAGCAGCGCACCAGCGCTGAGCACGATCGCGGTTTTCCCGCGGCTGACAAACGGCGTGACGATCGACCGCACGAGCTTGCTCGGCGCACACTCGATGACGATGTCGGCAACATCCGCCAGGCCATCGATCGGCAAGACCGCGGGCGGCCTCTTCAAGCGGGAAAGGAACTCATGGTGCTTGGCCGGATTTTGCACCGACACCGCCGCGAGAACCAATCCGTCGATACCCTGATCCAGCGCTTCAACGATCTTGATTCCAATCGCCCCAAGCCCGGCCACCGCGACGCGCTGCGGGCTCTTTGATGCCTTGGTCATCTAACGGGCTCCCTGAAATCCGCCGAGAACGGCGGTGAGATTATCGCCGAGCACGTCGGATAGATATCCACCCTCTTGAACGAATACCGTCGGCAGGTCCATGCGCGCGATGGCGGCGCCGATTCGGCTGAAACCGTCCGTGGTAATGGAAAGGCCCTTGAGCGGATCGTGCTCCGATGCGTCGAGGCCAAGCGCCACCACCAGCGCGCCGGGCGCAGAGGCCTCGATCGTCTTGCGCGCGGAGTCCAGGGCTTGCAGATACGCGTCGTCGCCGGTCCCGATCGGCAGCGGGATATTGAAGTTGGCGCCAAGACCCGCGCCCTCGCCTCGCTCATGCGCGTAGCCCCATACGAACGGATAGTAATATCTGGGGTCGGCATGGATGGAGACGGTCAGCACGTCGGCGCGCGAATAGAAAATGCCCTGCGTACCGTTGCCGTGATGCACGTCGACATCGAGGATCGCGACGCGTTCGTGCGCAAGCCGCAGGTGCGCGGCGGCGATGGCCGAATTGTTGAGGAAGCAGAAGCCGCCGGCCATGTCATGGTAGGCATGATGACCCGGCGGGCGGCATAGCGCGTAGCTCGCGTCTTCGCCGTCCATCACCAGTTGCGCGGCCGTCACCGCGACGTCGGTCGCGGCGCAGGCGCCGGCCCAGGTGCCGGGACCGATCGGACAGCCGGTATCGGCGGTGTGCCAGCCGAGCTTGCCAACAATGCTGGTCGGATAGGTTGCGGCCTGTCGAACCGGATGAATGTTGGCGATCATCTCGGGCCCGGCATCGCCGAGCGCCGACCATTCCTCCCACGCATCCGCGAGAAAGCGCAGATATTCGGGACTATGAATTCTTGCGCGCGGCCCCTGACCAAACATTGTCGGCTCGATAATGTCGTGAGATCCGGCCGCAAGGCCCTTGAGCAGCCGGTCTGCCCGCTCGGGCTGCTCGGTGGTGCGCCTGACAACGCCGCGCACCAGAAAGAACTGCGGATCGTGGCTGCGATGCCGTTCGGTGTAGACCGCTTTCAATTGAATATCCTTCGAACATGAATCCGGGACCACAGGAATAGATCAACATCTCCATGGCCTGCAATCGGCAGCCAGACTCTCATCCGCGTGGAGAGGCAGAATCTGGGTGTTTTTTGAGCGTTAATTGTCGACCGCTTGGGCTTGCGACCGCAATTGGGGCCATATGAGCGTTTCCGGACCATAGCGGCTTGAGGCTTTGCATTGCTCCTATGACGGAGGATAGGCACCGATTTTGCAAGTGAACGTCCGGCGGTGGAAATGCCGCCACTTAGGTGTGGATTTGGCTCAAGAAAGAGACGTCATGTTGAAGAGCGTGTTGGTCGGTCTGGTTCTCGCCTGCGGCGCAAATGCCGCAGCGTTCGCGGAGGAGCCGAAAATGGGCGGCGTCATCAATGCGGTGATCCAGCCCGAGCCGCCGGGCCTGATGCTGGCGCATGGTCCAGAACGGCCCGACCCAGATGGTGTCGGGCAATATCTTCGAGGGCCTGCTGCGCTACAGCCCGAAACTGGAGCCGCTGCCCGGCCTCGCCGAAAGCTGGACGGTCAGCGAGGACGCCAAGACCTACACCTTCAAGCTCAAGCCCGGCGTGACCTGGCACGACGGCAAGCCGTTCACCTCGGCCGACGTGCTGTTCTCGATCGAGATGCTGAAACAGACCCATCCGCGCGCGCGCAACAACATGGTGCAGGTCGACAAGATCGAGGCGCCCGACGATCTGACCGTCGTGTTCACGCTGAAGCAGCCGTTCGGCCCGTTCCTCGGCATCTTCGAGGTCGGCTCGCTGCCGATGATGCCGAAGCATCTCTATGAAGGCACCGACTTCAAGACCAACCCCTACAACAACGCGCCGATCGGCACCGGCCCGTTCATGTTCAAGGAGTGGCAGAAGGGCTCGTTCATTCATCTGGTGAAGAATCCGAACTATCACGAAAAGGGCAAGCCCTATATCGACGAGATCTACTGGCAGATCATTCCGGACGCCGCCGCCCGCTCGGTGGCGTATCGAAACCGGCAAGGTCGACGTGCTGCCCGGCGGCTCGGTCGAGAATTTCGACGTGCCGCGGCTCACCAAGCTGAAGGACACCTGCGTCACCGGCGCGGGCTGGGAGTTCTTCAGCCCGCTGTCCTGGCTGTGGCTCAACAACCGCTCGGGGCCGACCGCGAACAAGAAGGTCCGTCAGGCGATCATGTACGCGATCGACCGCGACTTCGCCAAGGACGTGATCTGGAACGGGCTCGGCAAGGTCGCCACCGGCCCGTCGGCGTCGACCATCAAGTTCTACACCGACGACGTGCCGAAATATCCCTACGATCCGGCCAAGGCCAAGGCGCTGCTGAAGGAAGCCGGCTACAAGGGCGAGAAGATCCGCATGATGCCGCTGGCCTATGGCGAGACCTGGCAGCGCTGGGGCGAAGCCGTGAAGCAGAACCTGCAGGACGTCGGCATGAACATCGAGACCATCGCCACCGACGTGCCCGGCTCGCAACCAGAAGATCGGCGACTGGGATTACGACATCGCCTTCACCTATCTCTACCAGTACGGCGATCCCGCGCTCGGCGTCGGCCGCAACTACATCACCAGCCAGATCGTCAAGGGCCAGCAGTCTTCAACAACGTCGAGGGCTATTCCAATCCGGAGATCGACAAGCTGTTCGCCGACGGCGCCGTCGCAACGCCGGATTCCAAGCGCAAGGAGACTCTACGAGAAGGCGCAGAAGATCCTGGTCGAGGACGTGCCGGTGGCATGGCTGCTCGAACTGCAGTTCCCGACCATCACCCGCTGCAAGATCAAGAACCTGATCACGACCGCGATCGGCGTCAATGACGGCTTCCGCGATGCCTGGATCGACAAGTGAGTGCGTATCGGCGAACGCCGCCGCGTGATCTGACCAGCGGCGATGAGTCTCTGATGCTGTCATTCATCGCGCAGCGGATCGTCAAGGGCGTGATCGTCCTGCTCGCGATCATCGTGCTGAACTTCTTCCTGATCCGGCTTGCGCCCGGCGATCCCGCCATCGTGATGGCGGGCGAAGCCGGCGCCAGCGACCAGGTGTTCGTGGCCCAGCTGCGCGAAAAATTCGGGCTCGACCGCCCGTTGCCGGAGCAGTTGTTCCTCTACGTCAAGGGCATCGCGAGCTTCGATCTCGGCTTCTCGTTTCGCCAGCAGATGCCGGTTTCCAAGCTGATCCTGGACCGGCTGCCGGCGACGCTGCTGCTGACCATGACGGCGTTCGCGATCTCGCTGCTGTTCGGCATCTTCTTCGGCGTGCTGGCGGCGCGCTTCGCCGGAACCTGGGCCGACACCGCCATCACGGTGCTGGCGCTGGTGTTCTACGCCACGCCGCTGTTCTGGATCGCGCTGATGGCGATCCTGCTGTTTTCGGTCGCGATGGATTGGCTGCCGAGCTTCGGCTACGAGACCGTCGGCGCCAATTACACCGGGTTTGCCCACGTGCTCGACGTCGGCGCGCATCTGATCATGCCGGCGATGACGATCGGCCTGTTCTTCATGGCGACCTACACCCGCATGACCCGCGCCTCGATGCTGGAGGTGAACCGGCTCGATTTCGTCAAGACCGCGCGCGCCAAGGGCCTCAGCCGACAACGTGATCCAGCGCCGCCACGTGCTGCGCAACGCGCTGCTGCCGGTGGTGACGCTGGCCGGCGTGCATTCCGGCACCCTGATCGGCGGCGCGGTGCTGACCGAGACCGTGTTCGCCTGGCCCGGCATCGGCCGGCTGATGTACGAGGCGCTGCTGCAGCGCGACTACAATCTGCTGCTCGGCGTGTTCGTGGTCTGCTCGGCGATGGTGCTGATCTTCAATCTCATCACCGACCTGGTCTATCGCCTGGTCGATCCGCGCATCGAATTCGCCGCATGAAGCAGTTCTGGAAATCGATGCTGCGCAATCCCGGCGGGCTGATCGGCCTGGTCATCCTGGCGATCGCGATCGTGGTCGCGGTGTTCGGACCGCTGGCTGTTCCCGAATTCGCCATGGCGCATGGTGCAGCGGCCGTTCCTGCCGCCGTTCACGCTCGTCCACCGTGCCGCTCGGCACCGACGCGCTCGGCCGCGACGTCTTTGCCGGCATCATCTACGGCGCGCGCGTCTCGCTGCTGGTCGGCCTGGTCTCGACGCTGGTGGCGCTCGCGGTCGGCGTTCCCCTCGGCGCCATCGCCGGCTATTTCGGCGGCCGGATCGACGACGCCCTGATGCGCTTCACCGAATTCTTCCAGACCATTCCGAGCTTCGCGCTGGCGATCGTGCTGGTCGCGATCCTGCAGCCCTCGATCTATTCGATCGTCGCCTCGATCGCCATCGTGAGCTGGCCGCCGGTGGCGCGGCTGGTGCGCGGCGAGGTGCTGTCGCTGCGCACCCGCGAATATGTCCAGGCCGCCATCGTCACCGGGCAAACCCATCGCTGGATCATCTGGCGCGAGATCCTGCCCAACGCGCTGTCGCCGGTGATCGTGCTGGCCTCGCTGATGGTCGCGACCGCGATCCTGCTGGAATCCTCGCTGTCGTTCCTCGGCCTCGGCGATCCCAATCTGATCTCGTGGGGCTACATGGTCGGCGCCGGACGCACCGTGATCCGGCAGGCGTGGTGGATCACGGTGTTTCCCGGCATCGCCATCCTGATCTCGGTGCTCGGCCTCAACCTGATCGGCGAAGGCCTCAACGACGCGCTCAATCCGCGGCTCGCGCAAGAATGGACGCTGAGATGTCGCAGGTCCCATCCGTCTCGATCAGGAACCTGAAGATCGCGCTGCCGCCGGGCAGCGAACGGCCTTACGCGGTCGATGGCGTTTCGCTCGATCTGGTGGCCGGCGAGATCGTCTGCGTGGTCGGCGAATCCGGTTCCGGCAAATCGATGTGCGCGCATGCGCTGATGGGCCTGCTGCCCGACAGTGTCACGACCGAAGCCGGCGAGATCGTCTTCGAGGGCAACAATCTGCTCAGGCTCGACGAGGACGGCTGGCGCGACCTGCGCGGCCGCCGCATCGCCATGGTGTTTCAGGAGCCGATGACGGCGCTCAATCCGTTGATGCGGATCGGCGACCAGATGATGGAGATGTTCGAGGCCCATGGCCTGCTGACGCCGAGCGAGCGCCGCGCAAAAGGCGCTGGCGCTGGCGCGCGAGGTCGGCCTGCCCGACCCCGAACGCATCGTGCGCGCCTATCCGCACCAATTGTCCGGCGGCCAGCGCCAGCGCGCCATGATCGCGATGGCGCTGGCGCTGGAGCCCGCGGTGCTGGTCGCGGACGAACCGACCACCGCGCTCGACGTCACCACGCAGGCGCAGATCCTGAAGCTGATCCGCGACCTGCAGCGCCGCCGCAACATGGCGGTGATGTTCATCACCCATGATTTCGGCGTCGTCGCCGACATCGCCGACCGTGTCGTGGTGCTGCGGCACGGCCAGGTGGTCGAGCAAGGCAGCGCTCGCTGAGGTTCTCGGCCGTCCGCAGCATCCCTACACCAAGGCGCTGCTCGCGGCGGTGCCGTCGATGCATCCGCCGGCCGCGCGCGCCGCTCGGCGACCGCGGCCAAGGCTGTCGAGGTGATCGGCCTCGACAAGACCTATGTCACCTCGGGCGGCTGGTTCCAGCCGGATCGCAAGGTGCAGGCCGCCAGCGCCGTCAATTTCGACGATCCTCAAGGGCGAGACGCTCGGCCTCGTCGGCGAATCCGGCTCCGGCAAATCGTCGGTGGCGCGGCTGGTGATGCGGCTGATCGAGGCCGACCGCGGCACGGTGCGGATCGGCGATGTCGATCTGACCGCGGCTCGGCAGGCAAGGCGCTGCGCGCGCAGCGCCACCGCATCCAGATGATCTTTCAGGATCCGTTCGCCTCGCTCAATCCGCGCCGCAAGGTCGGCGCACATCATCAGCGACGGGCCGATCGCCCACGGCGCCGATCCCGAAGGCCGCGCGGCAGCGCGCCCGCGAGCTGCTCGCGCATGGTCGGCCTCGATGCCGGCGCGATCGAACGCTATCCGCATGAATTCTCCGGCGGCCAGCGCCAGCGCATCGGCATCGCCCGCGCGCTGGCGCTCGATCCCGAGATCATCGTCGCCGACGAGGCGGTCTCCGCGCTCGACGTCTCCGTGCAGGCGCAGGTGCTGGCGCTGCTGGAGGACCTCAAGAGCGCGCCTCGGCCTTTCGATGCTGTTCATCACCCATGATCTGCGCGTCGCCGCGCAAATCTGCGACCGCATCGCGGTGATGCAGCGCGGCGTCATCGTCGAGCTGAAGCCGACCGCGGCGCTGTTCGCCGCGCCCGAACATCCCTATACGCGCGAATTGCTCGGCGGCCGTGCCGGGACAACGCTCGCCCTCCCACGCCGCGTAATCGAGCTAGCGCGGCACCACCGCCGTCGCCTCGATCTCGACGCGCGCGGCTTTTTCGACCAGCCGCACCACCTGAACCAGCGCCATCGCCGGATAATGCGCGCCGAAGATTTCGCGATAGACCTGGCCGAGGGATTTCAGGTTTGCCAGATATTCCTCGATGTCGACGACATACCAGGTCAGGCGCACGAGGTGCTCGGGCCGCGCGCCGCCCTCGGCGAGGATGGCCGAAATGTTGCTCAACGTCTGGCGTACCTGGGCGATGAAATCATCGGGCAAATGGCCCAAAATATCCCAGCCGATCACGCCGCCGGTCACGACGAGGCGGCCGTCGGCCGCCATGCCGTTGGCATAGCCTTTCGGCGTCGGCCAGCCGCTCGGCTGCAGCACCTGCGGGCCGGAAGTCTTGGGGATCGGCACCACGGTCAATGCGGGGCCTTTTGGCGATGTCACCGGCTTCTCTCCTTCGCAATCCAAATTGGAACATTCATTCCGCAGCGTCGCGTGCCGAACCCGGCGCAGCGCCCGCCGCGGCCATCTGCCGGAGCGCAAATCGCTGCAACTTGCCGGTCTCGGTCTTCGGCAATTGCGCGACAAATTCGATCGCGCGCGGATATTTGTACGGCGCGATCACGCGCTTGACGTGGTCCTGCAACTCCGTCGTCAGCGCCGCATCGCCTGCGATGCCGGACGCCAGCACTACATAGGCTTTTACGATCATGCCGCGCGCCTCGTCGGGCGCGCCGACCACGCCGCATTCGGCGACCGCCGGATGCGCAAGCAACGCCGCCTCGACTTCGGGGCCGGCGATGTTGTAGCCGGAGGAGACGATCATATCGTCGGAGCGGGCCACGAACGACAGGCGGCCGTCGGCATCGCGCACGAACGTGTCGCCGGTCAGATTCCAGCCATTGCGCACATAGTTCGACTGCCGCGAGTCCGCGAGATAGCGGCATCCGGTCGGCCCGCGAACCGCAAGCTTGCCGACGGTGCCCGCCGGCAGCTCGGTCATGTCATCGTCGACCATCTTCGCCTCGTAACCGGAAACCGGGCGCCCGGTCGCTCCCGGCGACGGAATCACCGACCCGGTTGGTAATGAAGATGTGCAGCAATTCGGTGCTGCCGATGCCGTCGAGAATCGTCTTGCCGGTCTTGCGGGTCCAGGCTTCGAACACCGGCGCCGGCAAGGTCTCGCCGGCCGAAACCGCAAGACGAAGCGAGGAGAGATCGGCGCCCTTGTCCATCGCCGCCATCATCGCCCGATACGCGGTCGGCGAGGTAAAGCAAATCGTCGCCTTGTAGGTTTCGATGATCTTGACCATCTCCGGAGGTGACGCGTTTTCCAGCAGCGTCGCGGTAGCGCCGAAGCGAAGCGGAAAGATCGCGAGCCCGCCAAGCCCGAACGTAAAGGCCAGCGGCGGCGAGCCGACGAACACGTCATCCTGGGTGACGTTGAGCACCTCACGGGCGTAGCCGTCCGCAATGATCAGCAGATCGCGATGGAAATGCATCGTCGCCTTCGGCTCGCCCGTGGTGCCCGAGGTAAATCCCAGCAACGCGACGTCGTCGCGGCCGGTCTTGACCGCATCGAACCGCACCGGCTTGTTCAGCGCCACCCGGTCGAGCTCGGCGTCGTGGTTCGAGGTGCCGTCGAAATTCACCACCTGCTTGAGAAAGCGGCTGGTTTTCGCGCACGCCACCAGTTCATCGGCGATCCGGCTGTCGGTCAGCGCCAGCGCGATCTCCGCCTTGTCGACGATTTTTGTCAGTTCACCGGCACGCAGCATCGGCATCGTATTGACGACGACAGCGCCCGCTTTCGTGGCGGCAAGCCAGGCCGCGACCAGCGCCGGATTGTTGCCCGAGCGAATCAGCACTCGGTTGCCGGGCTTGACGCCGTAATTTTCCACCAGCGCATGCGCCAGGCGGTTCGACCAGTCCGCCAGTTCCTTGTAGGTGCGCTGGCGGCCGTTGCCGATCAGCGCGATGTTATCGCCGAGCCCCTTCTCGACGATACGATCGGTCAGCTCGACCGCGGCGTTGAGATATTCCGGGTATTGAAACTCGGGCCGGTCGAGCCGCAATTCCGGCCATTGCGAAAACGGCGGCAGATTTCGCCGCGCGAAATCGTCGACGTGACCCGACGGACCAAGGTTTTGAATTTCACCTGACATTTCCATCGCTCCTCGTCTTCGGGAGGAAAGGCTTTATGCCTAAACATTTTATACTTAAAGTAATTTGGCGCAACCAAAATCCGGTCAATCCGGCGCTTTTTTGTTCAGGCCGGGCGGCCCTCAACGGCCGGCCAATTCCTTGAGACGCGACACCACGGGCGAATTCGGATCGGCCAGCGGCGCGATCGCGGTAAAATGGTTGGCGTCGGGAACAGTGCCGAACCGTGTCGCCACGCCGGCCCTGCCCCAGGCATCGACAATGGTCCGGCTCTGCCGGAAATATTCGGCGCTTTCGTTGCCGCCCACGACCGCGTCGAGACTTCCGTGCGCCGGCGGCTTCCAGAACAACGGGCTCGCCGCCTCCGCCGTGGCATCATCGAGTTTCAGCGCGTTGTTGATGGACGTCCCGACCAGCGGACCAAGCTCGAACAGGCCGGAGATGGCGTAGGCCGCCGTCACGGGCGCTTCCGGCAGCGAGGCATCGATGGCGCGCCAGTCCGTCGCCAGCATGCAGGCCGCGAGATGGCCGCCGGCGGAATGACCGCTGACGACCAGCGGCCGCCCGAACTTCGCGAGTTCGCGCGACGCCGTCTGCATCTGCCGGATGATGTCGCCGACGGAAACATTGGGGCAAAGATCATAGCTCGGTATCGCGACGTCGACGCCGTGGGCGTTCAAGCCGCCGGCGAGATGGCTGAAGAACGATCCGTCGAGCGCCTGCCAGTAGCCGCCGTGAATGAACACGACGAGCGGTCCTGTACCGTCACCAGAGAAGAAATCGATCCCGTTGCGCGGACCGCTGCCATACGGGATCACGCGCCAGCGGCCCCGCCGCGCCTCGCGATAGGCTTTTGCGTCGCGCGCCCAGCCGGCCATGATCGCGGGGTTTTCGGGAACCCGGGCCCGGTTGTTGTATTCGACCTCGTAGTCGACATCCGCTTTCAACGGATCAGCCTTTCAATCACTTTCCGTCAGATCGCCGCCCGTTGCCTGGCGGATTTCTGCGCCGAGGCCTTGGTCTTGGCCAACAGCCGCATCAATTCGCGGACATCCTTTGGCGTCAGATCCGAAAAAATGTCGGCGATCCATAATTCATGCTCGGCGGCCATCTTGCGAAACTCGGCGCGGCCGGCTTTCGTCAGCCGGATCACCTGGACGCGGCGGTCGGAATCCGACGTGCGGCGGTCGAGGTGGCCGGACTCGACCAGGCGCTCGACCAGCCCGGTGACATTGCCATTCGAGACCATCATCCGCTTCGAGACATCCGACAGCGTCATGCCGTCCGGCGCCTTGTCGAGCTGGGCCATCAGATCGAAGCGCGGCAGCGTGACATCGAACCGCTCACGCAGCCGGCCGCGCACCTCGCCCTCGATCAGGGTGGTGCAGGTCAGCAGACGCAGCCACAACCTGATCTCGTCGCCGTGATCTTCCGGCAGCTCAACGGCCTTGGTCTCTGAATCCAGAATCATGGTGCAATCTTAACTGCTTTGGGCCTCGCCGGCTCAACCCGACATTTTGACCTTCAAATAATTTGCTTTCCGCCGCAAGTCAAAACGCCGCGGCAAGCCGGTTTGCGCACCGATCCAACTCCTTTAGGATTAAAGCAATTGGCCCGCGCCTTGCATGCCCCGAAATGCTGCGCCTGCGCTCGTTCGCTTGCTGCTTGCAGCGGCAGCGGTCCTGCGAATAAGCTGGATCTCGAAGGTTCTGGTGGCGTGAGGTTCGGCTGCGCGAAGCAGCCGACCGGAGGGGGAAATCATGAAGCAGCAGTTGAAATTGGCCGGGCTTGCAGTCCTGCTCGGTGTCGCAGCCGGCCAGGCCGCAGCCCAGGAGAAGGTCAAGATCGGCGTGATCGTGACCCTGTCCGGTCCTGCGGCGGCGCTTGGCGCGCAGGTCCGCGACGGTTTTGCGCTCGGGATCAAGGACCTCGGCGGCAAGATGGGCGGCAAGGACGTCGAAGTCGTCGTCGTCGATGACGAACTCAAGCCGGACGGCGCCGTGACCAAGGCCAAGGGCCTGCTCGAGCGCGACAAGGTCGATTTCGTGGTCGGGCCGATCTTTTCCAACATCCTGCAGGCGATCCACAAGCCGGTCACCGATTCCAAGACCTTCCTGATCAGCCCGAATGCCGGGCCGGCGAGTTATGCCGGCAAGGAGTGCAGCCCGTTCTTCTACGTGACCTCCTACCAGAACGACCAGGTCCACGAAATCCTCGGCAAGGTAGCCCAGGATCGCGGCTACAAGCGCGTCTATGTCCTGGTTCCGAACTATGAGGCCGGCAAGAATTCCGCCGCCGGATTCAAGCTCGACTACAAGGGGGAGATCGTCGAGGAAAGCTACATGCCGCTGGGGACGCTCGATTTCCAGGTCGAACTCACCAAGATCGCGTCCGCAAAGCCCGACGCCGTTTTCACGTTCATGCCGGGCGGCATGGGCGTCGGCCTGGTCAAGCAGTACAAGCAGGCCGGCCTCGCCGATAAAATTCCGATGCTTTCGGCGTTCACGGTCGATGAGTTGACGCTGCCGGCACAGCAGGATGCCGCGGTCGGCATGTTCGGCGGCGCCAACTGGGCGCCCAATCTCGACAATCCGCAAAGCAAGAAATTCGTCGCCGGCTACGAGGGCGCCTACAACAGCGTGCCCGGCACCTATGCCATGCAGGGCTACGATACGGCGATGCTGATCGACAGCGCCGTCAGGTCCGTGAAGGGCGACCTCGGCAACAAGGACGCGGTAGCGGCGGCGCTGAAGAAGGCCGACTTCACCTCGCTGCGCGGCGCCTTCAAGTTCAACACCAACGGCTATCCGATCCAGAATTTCTATCTGACCAAGGTCGCAAAACGCCCGGATGGAAAATTCCAGACCGAGATCGTCGAAAAAGTGTTCGAGAATTACGGCGACCGCTATGCCAAGGATTGTGCGCCCGGCAAATAAGAATGGGAAGGAAACATCATGAAAACCGAACTCGCCGGCATCACGCGGGCCAATGAAGGCTTGCAGGGCATCTCCTGGAACATTCTCGGCCAGACCTATGTGCCGAAGAACGTCACCGAGCATTCGTTCTCCTGGCACGCCACCTTCCCGCCCGGCACCTTCGTGCCGCCGCATATCCATCCCGACCAGGACGAGTATCTCTACATCCTGGAGGGCAAGCTCGACTTCATGCTCGACGGCGCCGATACCCAGGCCACGCCGGGCGATCTGGTCCGGCTGGCGATGGGCATTCCGCACGGCATCTTCAACAAATCCGGTCAGACCGCAAAAGTCCTGTTCTGGGTGTCGCCGAGCCGCCGGCTCTACGATCTGTTCTGGGCGAATTCATAATCTGAAAGAGCAGACGCCCGATGTCGTGGTGGCGCTGGCCGCCGAACACAATGTGCACTTCCTGCCGCCGCCTCCGGGGGCGTGACGCGTGTCGTCCCGGCGAACGCCGGGACCCATACCGCGTGATTTATCGATAAGGCGATGTGGCAGACGCTTCTTTCAACAACCGAGGCCGGTGGCTATGGGGCCCGGCTCCTGATGCGCAATTGCGCATGTGGGCCGGGACGACGTGGAAATATGCGTGCGCATTCCCGCGGCGCGATGCGCCCGAGTCTTGCTTAGAATCTTCCGCCCTCGGAAATCAGAGGGCGCAGGGAAAGCCGGGTGCGCGCTGCACCCGCGGTCTCGCGTGCAATTTGCACAAAAGAAAGCGCACACGAGCATACAGGTTCAGCGGAGAGCATCCGGCCTTCCCTGCGCAATGGTTTTACGGCTTATAACGTGCTCTCCCCGGCGACCGGCTTTGTTGCCACCGTCGCTGACGGATATCTCCGCCAACTTGACGCCAGCATCGGGGCGTCAGAACCACACGCCTTCGCCGTCCGCATCAGCCGCGCTCGTCAGTCGCAGCATCCACGTCCACCGCATCCCACCGCGCGTTTCGTGACGATCGCGAGCCGCCCCTTGTCGGGTGAGACGGGCGGAGAAAGGCCATTGATTTGCCTGACGAGGCAAGAGGAATATTTCCTTCGCAGCGGCTTGACAGGTTTTCTTGATTTGACCGTCGGGGCAGATTTTGCGTCGGTCCAGGCCCGCGGGTGCGTTTGTGGCGGCCTGCCCTACGCTGCAAAAGCGACACCGGAAGCCCCTCAAGTTGCTATCCCCGGTCGCCGGTTCCCTGTAGCGTCCTGCGGCCAACCGCAGCTTTTGAGCTTTTTTCCGGGGCCGTGCTGATCGCCGTGTTTGCGATCGTGTTGCCAGTTCAGCTATGCGCCGAAGCTGTACAAGAGGCTGGTGGAATATCGCCTGCACGCGATGTACCGCCGCCTCAGGACGATCGAGGCAATCCTGCACAACGATGTCGCGAGCACGGAACTCGCAGTGCTCGAAGCGGACCTTGCCGGCGTCGACCGGGCGATCCATTTGCTTTCGATTCCGATGCAGCACTCGGATCTGTTCTTCTCGATCAAATCCCACCTCGATCTGGTTCGCGTCCAACTCGGGTTGCGGCCCGCCGAACTGGAAGCGGGATTGCCCCGCGCGGCGTAGCGTGGCGGGTGTCGAGAGAAAGCTTCCCGGAACCCGGTTGACCACCCGTCTTTTGATTTATGTCAATCGAGCTGTTGTTTCCTCCGCTTGGATTGCGGTCCTTGCCTTGCTAGCGGGAGCACAAGCACATGCGGTTTCTTAGATCGATCTGCTGGATATGCGCGTTTCTTGCAATGCTGCATGTCAGCATGCCCGCACGAAGCCAGGACAGCGACAAGAACACCCAGCCGCCAAGCAGCGCGCCTGCTCAACCACAAACCGGCACAGCCGCGCCGGTTCCAGATCAGCCGGCGCTGAAGCCCGCCGAACTCGATGCGCTGGTGGCGCCGGTGGCGTTGTACCCGGATCCGCTGCTGGCGAACGTGCTGATGGCTTCGACCTATCCGCTCGAAGTGGTGCAGGCCGAGCGCTGGGTGAACCAGAGCAAAAACCTCAAGGACGATGCGCTCAAGTCTGCGGCGGAGAAGCAGGCCTGGGACGCCAGCGTCAAATCGCTGGTGGCCGCACCCGCGGTTCTGCAGATGATGAGCGAACGTCTCGACTGGACGCAAAAACTCGGCGAGGCGTTCCTGGCGCAGGAGCAGGATGTCATGGACGCCGTCCAGCGGATGCGCGCGAGGGCTTACGACAGGAAGAAGCTGGTGACGACCAAGGAGCAGGTCGTGAGCGTAAAGCAGGAGCAGAGCCGGCAGGTCATCTCGGTCGAACCCGCGGTTCCCGATACGCTTTACGTTCCCTATTACGAACCGCAGGTCGTCTACGGCGATTGGCCTTATTCTGACTATCCCGCCTATCCCTATTATTGGGGCTATCCCGGCTACATCGCCGCCGGCGTGATCGCGACCGGTCTTGCGTTCGGCGCGGGCTACGGGCTTGGGCGATGGGCGTCCGGCGGATACTGGGGCGGCGGCGGTTACTGGGGCGGCAGCCGTATCAACTGGGCCGGCGGAGGCATCAACGTCAATCGCGGCGCCCATGTCGAGCACTGGCAGCACAATCCAGCGCACCGGGGCGGCGCGCGGTACAACAATGCAAACCTGCAGCAGAAGTTTGGTGGCGCCAATCGCGCGGGTGGCGTCAATCGCGCGGGCGCCGGGATCGCCGCCGGTGCCGGCATTGCCGCGGGCGCCGGAATTGCCGCCCGGCACGGGCTGGGGACCGGCGCGAAGGGAGCCAACGTCGCCGATCGCGCGCGACACGCAGGCGGCAAGGCGCACGCCGGTAATCGCCAGGCCGCGCACCGGGCAGCGGGTGCCGGGAGTGCGGGAGCGGGCAACCGTGCAGCTTCCAGAGCCGGGAATGTCCAGGCCGGCGGCGGCCGTGCACCATGGTGGTGGCGCCCGGGTTGCCGGCGGCGGACACCGGGCTGCCGTATCCCGGGGCGGCGGCGGTTTTCACGGCGGTGGCGGAGGCCGCGGCGGTGGCGGCGGCCGCGGTGGTGGTGGGC
This sequence comes from uncultured Alphaproteobacteria bacterium, assembly GCA_963738765.1. Classification (GTDB taxonomy): domain Bacteria; phylum Pseudomonadota; class Alphaproteobacteria; order Rhizobiales; family Xanthobacteraceae; genus Bradyrhizobium. The sequence continues at coordinate 57,920 of CAVTYA010000034.1, forward strand.
GCCGCTCGGATATCTTGCTCAAGCACGATGTCGTGCTGCTGGGCCGACTCGACAACGGTCTCGGTTACTACCGTTTCGCGTATAACGGCAGCGAGAAGGCCTATGTCGGGGTGATTGCGCAGGAAGTCAGAGCCGTACGGCCCGATGCGGTCACGGTCGGTCGCGACGGTTATCTCCGGGTGGATTACCGGCGGCTCGGACTGCCGTTCCAAACCTACGATGTTTGGGTCGCATCCGGAGGCCGGCTGCCGAAGCCTGCCGACCTGCCGTAATTTGTAGGGTGGGTAGAGCGCAGCGAAACCCACCGCTCACGAAAGTGATGGGTTTCGCTGCGCTCTACCCATCCTACGGCAGCGCCAAACACATTTATCTACGCCCGCACCGCGGTCAGGCCCGGCGGCGTCGCGGCAAATCCCGCTTTTGTCGCGTAGCCGCGCACGATGGCTTCGCGTTGCGCGTGGCTCAGCACCTTGTCGATATCGGTAAAGCCGTCGGGCGCCAGTTGCTCGACCGCGTCGATCACGCCTTCGGGGCCGCCGCGGCGGTTCGAGCGCACGATCTCGGCGGTCATCGGCAGCCGCTTCTGCTCATAGGCCAGCAGCGCCTGGCGCGGATGTTCGGAGCGCACCAGCGCATCGGCCAGCGCGCGGGCATCGAGGACCGCCTGCGAGGCGCCGTTCGAGCCGACCGGATACATCGGATGCGCGGCGTCGCCGAGCAGCGTGACGCGCCCGCTCGACCAGTACGGCAGCGGATCGCGGTCGCAGCACGGGTACTCATAAAATTCCGGCGTCGCCGAGATCAGCGAGCGCACGTCGATATAGGGCACCGAAAACCGTTCGACATGCGGCATCAGTTCCTCGCGCTTGCCGGGCCGCGACCAGTCCTCGCGGCGCGACGGCGGCGAAGCGCCATCGCCGACCTTGACCAGCACCGCCCAGTTGGTCAGCCGGCTCGCCGGGCTCGATCCTTCCGCGATCGGATAGATCACCACTTTGGCATGAAGCCCGCCGGCGACGATCATCGAACGCCCGGTCAGGAAGACCGGCCAGTCGCGCGCGCCGCGCCACAGCATCAGGCCGTTCCAGCACGGCGGTCCCTCGTCGGGAAACAGCGTCTCGCGCACCCGCGAATGGATCCCGTCGGCGCCGATCAGGATGTCGCCGCGCGTGGTATGGACATGCGCGCCGCTGCGATCGAAGAAATGCGCGGTCACGCCGCCTTCGTCCTGGGTGAAGGCGCCTAGCCGGCAACCGGTGTGGATCGCGTCCTTGCCGAGCCGTTCCTCGACGGCTGCATGAATCACGCCCTGCAGACGGCCGCGATGGATCGAGAATTGCGGCACGTCATGGCCGGCGCCGAGGCCGCGCGGCTCGCGCCAGACCTGCTGGCCGTGGCGATTGAGATAATACAATTCATCGGTGCGGATCGCGACGGCATCGAGCCGGTCCAGCAGGCCGAGGCCGGCGAGTTCGCGGATCGCATGCGGCAGGGTGTTGATGCCGACGCCGAGTTCGCGGATCGTGTCCGATTGCTCGTACAGCTCGCAATCGAGGCCCCGCGCGCGCAGCATCAGCGCAGTGGTGAGGCCGCCGACGCCGCCTCCGACGATGATTGCTTTCATCAGCGCAACTCCACTCAAACTCGCCCCACCTCTCCCCGCGAAGGGCGGGGCGAGGGAGCGATAGAGCGTGCCATTCAGCCTATTCGGCCGCAAGCGGCTTTGTTGCCTCCGCCTTCAGCTCCGCCCGCGTTTTCGGCTTACCCTTAATTTTGAGGTCGTCGAAATCCTGCCGGTCGCGGACGCTGTTGCGGAAAATCTGCTCCTTGCCGGGCAGATATTGCGGCGGACAGGCAATCTCCGAGGCGCCATACCAGGCCGCCGCCCGCATCGTGAAAAACGGGTCGACCAGATGCGGCCGGCCCAGCGCCACGAGGTCAGCGCGGCCGGCGGCGAGGATGGTGTTGGCCTGATCTGCGGTCGTGATGTTGCCGACGCACATGGTCGCGACCCTGGCCTCGTTGCGGACCTGCTCGGAAAACGGTGTCTGGAACATCCGGCCGTAGACCGGCTGCGCATCGCGCACGGTCTGCCCGGTAGAAACGTCGACCAGGTCGACGCCGGCCTCGCCGAAGGCGCGGGCAATCGCCACTGCGTCGTCGCCGGCGATGCCGCCTTCGGCCCAGTCGGTGGCGGAGATGCGCACCGACATCGGCTTGTGCGCCGGCCACGCCGCGCGCATCGCCTCGAAGATCTCGAGCGGATAGCGCAGCCGGTTGGCGAGCGTGCCGCCATATTCGTCGCTGCGCTGGTTGGTCAGCGGCGAAATGAAACTCGCCAAGAGATAACCGTGGGCGCAGTGCAGCTCCAGCATGTCGAAGCCGCAAGCCTCGCCACGCTCGGCGGCGGCTACGAATTCGGCCTTGACGCGGTCCATGGCGGCGCGATCCATCTCGCGCGGCACCTGGCTGTCGGGGAAATACGGAATCGGCGATGCCGATATCGTATCCCAACCGCCCTGTTCCAGCGGCCGGTCCATGCCGTCCCACATCAATTTGGTGGCGCCCTTGCGGCCGGCATGGCCGAGTTGCAGGCAGATCTTTGCCGCCGAATTGGCGTGCACGAAATCGACAATCCGCGTCCACGCCGCCTGCTGTTCGTCGTTCCAGAGGCCCGTGCAGCCCGGCGTGATGCGGGCGTCGCGGCCGACGCAGGTCATCTCGGTGAAGATCAATCCGGCGCCGCCGATGGCGCGCGAGCCGTAATGCACCAGATGGAAATCGCCGGGCACGCCCTCCTTGGCCGAATACATGCACATCGGCGACACCACGGCGCGGTTGGCGACCTCCATCTCGCGCAGCTTCAGCGGCTGGAACATCGGCGCCATCGGCTTGTCGATGTCGACGTCAAAGCCTTTGGCGCGGACCTGGCAGGCGAACGCCTTGTCGACTTCCGCCACAAAGTCGGGCGCGCGGAGCGTGAGATTGTCGTAGGTGATCGCCTTGGCGCGGGTCATGACCCCGAAGGCGAATTGCACGGGATCGAAATCCCAGAACCGGTCGACATGCTCGAACCACACCAGCGAGACGTCGGCGGCGTGCTGGGTTTTCTCGACCTCCTCGCGCCGCCCGTGCTCGTATGTCTGCAAGGCGCCATCGACCGTCGGCGCGTTCGCCATCGCCTCGGCAAGCGCGATGGCGTCTTCCATTGCGAGTTTGGTGCCGGAGCCGATCGAGAAATGCGCCGTCGCCTTGGCGTCGCCGAGCAGCACCATGTTATCCCTGACCCAGCGTTCGCTGCGGATCATCGGGAAATTGCGCCACATCGAGCGGTTGGTCAAAAGCGGATGGCCTTCGAGGAACCAGCCAAAAATCTCCGCCATGCGGTCGGCGGATTGCTTTTCACTGAGGCCTTCCAAACCGGCGCGCTGAAAGGTTTCGGCGTCGGTCTCAAAAATCCAGGTCGAGCGGCCCGCCTCGTATTGATAGGCGTGGGCGATGAATGGGCCCCACTCGGTCTCCTGGAAGATAAACGTGAAGGCATCGAGCGGCCGGGTCGAACCCATCCAGGCGAATTTGTTCGAGCGCAGGTCAACTTCCGGATTGAAATGGTCGGCGTATTTGTCGCGGAAGCGGCTGTTGATGCCGTCGGCCAGCACGATCAGATCGGCATCGGCAAAACGCTTTTCGTCGTCGACATCGGTTTCGAACAACAGCGTCACGCCGAGTTCGCGCGCGCGCTCCTGTAAAATCAGCAGCAGCATCCGGCGCGAACAGCCGCAAAAACCGTTGCCGCCGACACGGTGGACGGTGCCGCGGAAATGCACGGCGATGTCGTCCCAATAGGCGAATTCCTGGGTGATGCGGCGATAGCTCGGCGGATCGTACTTTTCGAAATTATCCAGCGTCGCGTCGGAGAACACCACCCCGAAGCCAAAGGTGTCGTCGGCGCGGTTGCGCTCGTAGACCGTGATCTCGGCCTGCGGCCGCTGCTTCTTCAGCAGGATCGCGGCATAGAGACCAGCCGGTCCGCCACCGATGATCGCGATCTTCATGCGCCGCTCCGAAGCAGGTTATGGGGCCATCCGGATATTGTTTTAAACCTAAAACAATTTTCCGGCAAGCCCCCTTTGCCCGTTGGTAGCTCTTCAATTCCCCTGGAACGCCGGCGTCAGCTTCTTCGAAAACGCCTCGAACGCCCGGGCAAAGTCCTCGGTGGTCATGCACAGGGCCTGCGCCACCGCTTCGGCCTCGATCGCCTCTTCCACTGACATCGCCCATTCCATCGCCAGCATGCGCTTGGTCATGGTGTTGGCGAAGGTGGGTCCCTCGGACACCTGCTTGGCCAGCAACTGGGCCTGCGCCAGCACGTGCTCGGGGGCGACGATGCGGCTGAAAAAACCCCAGCGCTCGCCCTCCTCCGCGGTCATGAAGCGGCCGGTATAGAGCAGTTCCGAGGCGCGCGACTGTCCGATGATGCGCGGCAGGATCGCGCACGCGCCCATATCGCAACCGGAGAGGCCGACCTTGTTGAACAGGAAGGCGACCTTGGCGCCAACAGCCGCCAGGCGCATGTCCGAGGCCATGGCGATGATCGCGCCGGCGCCGGCGCAGATGCCGTCGACGGCGGCGATGATCGGCTGCGGGCAGGCGCGCATCGCCTTGACCAGATCGCCGGTCATGCGGGTAAACGCCATGAGACCCTTGGTGTCCATCTGCACCAAGGGGCCGATAATCTCGAACACGTCGCCGCCCGAGGAGAAATTGCCGCCCGCGCCTGACACGACGATGGTCTTGACCTCGTCGTCCATCGCACAGGCGCGGAAGAAATCCGTCAGTTCGCGGTAGCTGTCAAACGTCAGCGGATTTTTTCGTTCGGGACGGTTCAGCGTCACGGTCGCGACGCTGCCGACCACGGCCAGCAGGAAATGCTTTGGCGTGTAATCCGCCAGCGGCAACGTCACAGGATTGGCCGGCTTGCTCATGGTGTCTCCTTGAGAGTACGTCGTTGTTTGATCGTTGGACCGGTCATACCTCGCCGCCGGCAATCGCGATGGCCTGGCCCGTGACCGAGCTTGCGCCCTCGCCGCACAGCCAAAGCACGGCGTCGGCGACTTCCGACGGCGTCACCAGACGCCCCTGCGGATTGTGTTTTGCGAGCTCTGCGGTGGCCTGCTCGCGGCTGCGGCCGGTCTTGCGCATGATATTGTCGATGCTGCCTTCGAGCAGATCGGTTTCGGTAAAGCCCGGACAGACCGCGTTGACGGTAACGCCGCTCTTGGCGGTCTCCAGCGCCAGCGAGCGCACCAGGCCGATCACCGCATGCTTTGCCGCAGCGTAGGCCGAGACATAAGCGTAGCCCTTGAGGCCGGCGGTCGATGCGACCGCGACGATGCGGCCGCGGCGGCGCTCGACCATGCCGGGCAATACCGCCTGCGCGGCATGCACCACGCCCATGAAATTGATATCCATCATGCGATGAAACAGCTCCGCATCGGATCTGCCGAAGGGAGCGGATTCGGCAGCACCGGCGTTGGCGATCAGGATGTCGATCGGCTGCCGCGCGGCGGCTTGCGCGATCGCGGCACTGACGGAGGCCTGATCGCTGACGTCGGCGACGGCGGCGAAATGCGCGGCGCCGGCGGCAACGGCGTCATCGAGGGTTTGGCTGACGCGGCCGAGCACGGTGACGGTGGCGCCCGCCTGCACCAGCGCCGATGCGATGGCGCGGCCGATGCCCCGTCCACCGCCGGTGACGAGCGCATGCGAGGAACGCGGCAGTCCGGACATGCGTTGGCCTCCCCGAATGAATTCGTCAAACCGTAGCCTAAAGCCGGTAACGCATATATTTTAAACTTCAAGCTTTGGCAAGAAAGGGGACCGGCGGGCACGCTTGACAGCGGGGACGCCGCGGGTAGCGTCGACCAACACAGCACGAGGATGAGTACCATGGCAGCGCTCGAAAAAGGCATCACGCGGAACGGAACGGGATATTCCGGCAAGACCTGGAACATCCTTGGCCAGGTCTATTTCCCGAAGGCGGTAACCGACTCCACCTTCGCGTTCGAGACCAACAGCGATCCCGGCCAGTTCGTGCCCGTGCACATCCATCCGACCCAGGACGAATTCATCCTGGTGCAGGACGGCATGCTCGACCTCAAGCTGGACGGCGTCTGGGTGCAGGCCAAGGCCGGCGATCTGGTCCGGCTGCCGCGCGGCATTCCGCACGGCTATTTCAATAAATCCGACAAGCCGGCCCGCGCGCTGTTCTGGGTATCGCCGACGCAGAAGCTGGAGGCGCTGTTCAACCAGCTGCACAATCTGACCGACGTCGGCGAAATCGTCCGCATCTCGGCCGAGCATGAAGTGAATTTTCTGCCGCCCGAAGCCAACGACTGAGCGCGGATTTCAATCGGCAGATGCGGCAGCTTCCTCGCGCGGCCGCTCGCCGGCTTCGCTGCCCGAACGCTTGAGCGAGAAGTCGTAATCGAGACGGCAATACGGCCGGTCGATGGTTCGGCCATCAGCCGCGACGCCGGCCGGGAATGACGCAAATTCGCTGACAAGACTGTCCTTGACGCCGAACACGACATCGGAATCGAGATACTGGTCCCCGGCTGCAAATATGTGGGTTACGAGCTGCTGATATCCGGGCGCGCCGATCATGAAATGGACGTGCGCAGGACGCCAGGGATGACGGCCCTGGGCTTGCAGCATTTCGCCCACCGGCCCGTCATGCGGCACGGGGTAGGCCGCGGGCCTGATCGACCAGAACCAGAACCGGCCATGCGCGTCGGTCCGGAACCTGCCGCGCATCGCCAGCGTGTCGGCCCGCTGCACGTCGTAAGTGCCGTCATCATCGGAGTGCCAGACGTCGACGATGGCGCCGGCGATCGGTCTCGCCTGGGAGTCGGCAACCGATCCCGTCACCAACATGGGCTCACCGGATACGCCTCCTGAAATATCGGTGCCATTGACGTGGTCCGGCGCGCCCTGCACGAAGAACGGACCCAGCACCGTGGTCTCGGTCGCGCGGCCGGGCCGCCGATGGTTGATCGCATCGACGAGCATGGAAACGCCGAGCGTATCCGACAGCAGGATGAACTCCTGCCGCTTGTCGTCGCACATCTGGCCGGTCCGGGTCAGAAAATCGATCGCGGCCTCCCATTCAGGCTGGGTCGGTTCGATCTCGCGGACGAAGGCGTGCAGATGCCGGACCAGCGCCTCGCTGATCTGCCTGACGCGAGGGCTATCCGCAGCAGTCATCCGCTGCAAGGTGGCGTCCGTGATGGTGAACTCATCAAAATTGCGCATGTGGTCTCCGCCGCGGGCCTGCACCATCGAAGGCGAGCGTTGCTACTGATGAACGGCGGCTCGCGCCTTGACGTCGTCGACCGGCGGCATGCCGGCCCAGGCCCGCGTGATCAATCCGCGGATCGCATCGCGCTCGATCGGCCGCGGATTCCAGTACGGATTCTTCACCGCCAGATCGGCGGCCTGGTCGATATCCTGCATCCGCATGCCGATTTCGCTGAGCGATCGGCGAATGCCGAGTTGGCCTGCGAGTTCGAACAGCCCGCCGGCTGCGTCATCCGCACCCACCGCCCGCGCAATCTGCGACATCGCCAGCGGCTCGGCGGAGGCATTGTAAGCGACCGCATGCGGCAGGATCACCGCATGGGTCTCGGCATGCAGCAGGTCAAACGTTCCGCCGAGCGTGTGGCAGAGCTTGTGATGAATTGCCATCCCGACCGCGCCGAGGCAGCTTCCGCATAGCCAGGCGCCGTAGAGCGCCTCGGAGCGGGCTTCGATGTCATCAGCATCGTCTTTGATTTTTGGCAGCGCCTGCGCCAGGCTTTTGATGCCTTCCTGCGCCATCAACGAGATGATCGGATTGCGGTCGCGCGCGTAGAGCGCCTCCACCGCATGCGCGATCGCGTTCAGCCCGGAGGTGGCGCTGAGCGACTGCGGCATCGTCACGGTCAGGTCGACATCGTAGACCACCGTCTCGGGCAGAATCTTCGGGCTCGTCTGCGTCGTCTTCAATCCGTCGCGGGTCTCGCCGAGGATCGACGTCATCTCCGAGCCGGCATAGCTGGTCGGCACCACGATCTGCGGCAGGTCGGTTCGCAGCGCAATCGCCTTGCCGAGCCCGGTCGTCGAGCCGCCTCCGATGGCGACGACGCCATCGGCCTTCAGTTCGCGGACCCGCGCCATGGCGCGATCGGTCACGTCCACCGGCGTATGCATTGCCGCCTCGGCAAAAATGCCAGCGGCGCGATCGCCAAGCATCGCGGCCACTTGTGCGGCCTGCGATGCCTGATTGGGCGTCGCCAGCACCAGCGCCCGCGACATGCCGAGACGCGCCAGTTCGTCGGGAAGCCGGCTGAGCGTTCCGGCTCCAAATATGACCCGCATCGGAGCCGTCTGGTAAGTAAAACCCTGCATCGGATCTCTCGCGAATTGCCGTTTGTGCCGAACCAGCCCCGCCGTTACGCCGCGCTGGGTTCGGCCAGGCTCTCGGTGCCTGCGGCCACGCGCGCGCGGCCTGCGAACAGGATGATACCGCCTGCCGCCAGCGCCGCAACACCGATCGAGATGAACATCGGCAGCGCGCTTTGATAGTTCTGTTGCAACGCGCCCGCGACGAACGGGCCCAGGATAGCGCCGACACGTCCGACGCTCAATTCCATCCCGACCGCGGTTGCCCGCACATTGGTGTCATAAGCCGCGGCCGTAAAGTTGTTGAGAACGAATTGTGCGCCGATGATGAAGAACCCGGCGGCGGCAACGCAGGTGATGTTCACGACATGGTCGTTGAGGAACACCAGCGTCAACACCGCGCATCCGCCAAGCCCCCACCACAGGCCGAGCAGGCCGCGGTTGCGGCCAAAGCGGTCGACGAGATGACCCAGAACAAGGCTGCCGACAAAGGACATGATCTGCATCAGCGCGCCAAAGCCGAAGCTCGCCGCAAACGTCTCGCCGCGCGCGATCATCACCGTCGGGATCCATCCGGACAGGCCGAAGATGCAGAACAGTGAGAGGAAGGCGGTGGCCCAGATCGCGATGGTGGTCCGGCGGTAGCGCGGCTGCAGCAATTCGAGGATCAGGTTTCCCGACGCCTGGCTGTTGTCGGCGGCGATGGTCGCGGTGGCATAAATCTGCGCGCGCTCCGGCCGCAGTTTTGCCAGCATCGCCCGGATCTCCGCCACCCGTCCGTTGATCGCAAGGAACTTTGGCGATTCCGGCAGCGTCAGATGCATGAACGGCAGCAACAGGAAGGACAGCGATCCGATCCAGTAGAGGCTTTGCCAGCCCCACACCGGCGTGGCGAAGACGCCGACGACGCCGGCCAGCGTGCCGCCCGCGGCCCAGCCCAATGCGACGCCCCACAGCGCAAACGTGTTGGCGACCCGGCGCGGCGCCAGTTCGTTGATATAGGTGGTGGCGAGCGGCAGCAATACGCCGAGACCAAGGCCTGTCAGCAGCCGCAGCGCGCAGAAGCTGGCAAACGAGCTGGCAAACACCGCGGTCATCAGCGTGAAGATGCTGGTGATCCAGAGCCCGGTGAGCAACGTGCCGCGACGCCCGAACCGGTCGGCCGCGACGCCATGCAACGCAGCCCCGACCAGGAAGCCGACCAGTCCGCTGGATATCAGCAAGCCCGCCTGCCCCGCCTTGAGACCCCAGGGTCCGGCGACGTAATGGATGACATAGGCGGGATTGAAGGTGTCGTAGCCGTCGAACAGCGTCAGCAGCCCCATGATGGCGCCGAGACGCCAGTGGAAACTGCCTGCCTTGGCATCCGCCAATTCCTCGTGAACGTCGATCACTTGCGAAGTCATATTATCCTCCCCTGTCCTGATTGGTTCTGGTCGGGCGCTGCCGGCTATTCTGCGGCTTGAGCGACCTTGCCGGATGGCAATGCGTTGGTATCCGCGAGCTTGAACAGCCGCAGCGCGTTATCGCGCCCGATCTTCTTCCGGTCGGCCTCGCTGATGCTGGCGCTGTCGAACCATTGCGCCGCATGATCGACGTTCTCGAACGGCCAATCGGCGGAGAACAAGAGCTTGTCGGCGCCGATCTCGAGCAGGGCATCGATCAGCGTCTGGGTACGGAAGTTACCCGACGTGGTCAGATAGAAATGCTGGTGAAAATACTCGCAGATCTTCTTCTTCGCCTTGTAGCGCGGCGGCGTCTTCACCCAGCCATTACGGTGATCGATGCGCCACATGCTGTAGGGCAGCCCTTCGCCCATATGGCCGAGAATGATGCGCAGTCCCGGATATTGATCGAACAGCCCGGAGCCCATCAGACGCAGCGCGTGCACGGCGGTCTCCTGACCGAACGCCCAGGTCGGCCCCATCAACCATTCGTGGCCTTGATAGATCCTGCAATCTTCAGGCAGCGGATTGCGCGGGTGCAGATAGAAGGGCACGTCGAGCGCTTCGACCGTTTCCCAGAACGGCCAATAGCGATCCAGATCGTAATAGAGCGGCGTTCGTCCATCGCCGACCTGCGAAAAGCCGTTCACCAGCGCGCCCTTGAAGCCGAGCGTCTTGACCGCGCGATCGAGTTCGGCGATCGCAAGATCCGGATCCTGCATCGGCAGCGCCGCAAATGCCTGGAAGCGGTCCGGACGTTTGGCGACCTGTTCGGCCAGGTAATCATTGGCGCGGATCGCGATTTCGTTGGCCTTCCTGACGTCGGGGATCGCCTGCACCGCGGGCGCGTTGAGCGAGAGAATCATCATCTCGACGCCCTGCTCGTCCATCTGCTTCAGCCGCTTGTCCTGGATATCCAGCAGACGGTCCTTCAGTTCCGGCCAATAGCTGTCGGGCACGAAGCCCGCGGAATCCATCAGCGTTTCCGGAATGGCAAAGTGCTCTTCGAGCGCGATCTTGCCCTGCATGGTCATTCTCCCTTTTGGCTTTCAGTATTGTCCGAGCGGTGTCAGGCCGAGGGCCATCTGGCCGTACATGGTTCCGACCGCGTCCCAATTCATGCTGATGTGGCGGCCGACCGCGTTGGCGTCGCGCCATGCCCGCTGCACCGGATTGGCGAGATCGAGCCCCTGCCCGCCGGTCGAGGCATTGAGCGCCTCGCTGGCGCGGATCGCGAGCGAAACCGCAAACGCCTGCCCGCGGCGGCTGACGATGCGGTCCTCGATCGACACCGGCCTGCTGGCGCGAACCGTCGTCGCGCGATCGCGCAAATCACGCAGCAGAATTTCGCGCGCCGCATCGGTGGCGGCGGCCGCTTCCGCGACCCGCAACTGGATGGTCGGAAATTCCGCCATCTTGTTGTTGCTGCCCGCGACCGCGCCGCGCGTCACGCGCTTGCTGGTGGCGTCAAGATAATCCTCGAGCGCACCTGCCGCGGTACCGACGGCGACGGACGCGAGACAGGACGGGATGTTGCACAACATCGGAATCGAAAACGCCGGATTTTCCGCACGCAGCAACGCGCCCGGCGTCTTGCCGGAGGTGGTTTCGAGAAAGCTCAGGATCCGGTGCTCGGGAACGAAGACGTCTTTCAGCTGCAGCGTCTTGCTTCCGGTTCCGCCGAGCCCGACGACATTCCAGTTATCCTCGATCAGATAGTCCGAGGCCGGCACCAGCAGGAACGCCGGCGTGAACCGGTCCGCTTCCGTCCGCGACGGCAGCAGCGCCGCACACAGCGACCATTGCGCGTTGTCGCAACCGCTGGCGAACGACCAGCGGCCGCTCAACAGATAGCCGCCGTTGGCGGCAACAGCTTTTGTGGCCGGCGCATAGGAGCCGCAGGCCAGCGCATCGGCGTTGGCATCCCAGACGTCGCGCTGGGCCTGCTCGGGGAAACTCGCGATCAGCCATTGATGAGCGGCGAGCAGCCCGCCGACCCAGGCGGTCGAGGCGCAGGCTTTCGCCAGTTCGATGTTGAGGTCGACCAGAACGTCGAAATCGTATTCGTAGCCGCCGAATGCGCGCGGTTTTACGATGTCGAAATAGCCGATTTCGCGCAACGCCTGCATGTTCTCGGCGGGGACGCGGCCGCTTTTTTCTGTGGTGTGCGCCCGCGCCTTGACCTGCGGAATGACATTGGCAACCCGGGCCTTGAGTTCGGCAAGGCTCGGGCATTTTCCGAACGGCTGATCGGAAATTCTTTCAAACGCCTGCGCGGCAACGTTCATCTTGATTCCTCCGTCGTCTGATTATTCGGGGCGGCCGAAGCCGCGCGGTTAGGCGGCCTTGATGTCGGCCGGCACGGAAAAGCAGTAGGTCGCATCCTGATAGATCAGGGGGTCGATCGGATCGTGGACGTTGACCCGTTCGGCCTCGCCGATGAAGATCGTGTGCGTGCCATAGGGAACGGCGGCGGCCTTCCGGCAGAAGATGTTGATCTGGGCATTTTCGAGATAGCTGATGCCGTCGGGCGACACGGCCCAGTCGCCCATTCCGAAGCGCGTCTCCGGCGGCAGTGCGCCGCTGAACGCCGCCGATAATGCGACCTGGTCGCGGCGCAGCAGGTTCACGCAGAACCGGCGCGCCAGCAGCATGATGTCGTGAAGCAGGCTCGCCTGGTTGACGCAGACCACCAGCGACGGCGGGTCCATGGACAGGGACGTCACCGCGGTCGCCGTCATGCCGTGACGGCGGGTCTGGTCGGCCGACGTGATGACGGTAACGGCCGCCGGGAAGCGGCGCATCGCAAGCTTGAACGACGAACGAAGGTCGTCGGTAGCGGAATCCAAGGACATTGCTTCTCTCCTGTCACGCAAGATCCGCTTCTTGGTCGGACTATTTCATTTACAATATTTGCAAATGCAAGTCTTTGTCAAACAAAAATTTCAAACTTGCAAATTGGCTTGTTTGGCGGCGGACATTTCGGTAGGTGTGCAAGTGCAATTGTTGCGGCTTGCCGGAGCCCAAGGCCTTGTACAGACTTTCGAATTCATTCCCTTATCTGCTGAACCGGGTCGGTGTCCGGATGGGCGAGCTGTTCTCGCGGCGGATTGCGATCTACGGCTTGACGCTACCGATGTACCGGGTGCTGGCGGCGATCTGGGAAACCGGCGACCAGCGCTTGAGCGATCTTTCCGCCGTCACGACCACCGAAATTTCGACGCTGTCGCGCCTTGTCGGCGAGATGAAGCGCAAGGGCCTGGTCACGCGCAGCCGGCTGGAAGACAACGGGCGAACCGTCGCGATCAATCTGACGTCGAAGGGCCGTCTCCTCGTGGAGGAGTTGATGCCCATTGCCGTGCATTTCGAAGATGTGGCGGTGTCGAATTTCTCGGACGATGAGATCGCGCACCTCAAGATCGTGCTGCGCGAAATCTACGAGAGTCTCGGATCGATCGAGCCCGAAATCGAGGCGACAAAGGCGTCAGCGAAGCCGAAGCGGAAATTGTCGGCAGAACGATCGCGACCGAAGCCGCGCGCGAAGGGGTGAGCGCCGCTTTCGTCCGATCACCACTTTTCGTGGAATGGGCGAAGCTCGGTCAGGAACGACCAGGCAGAACGGTCCTGGCTGTGGAGATGAAACAGCTCGTCGGCGATTGCCGCGGGCTTAATGAAAAAATCGTCCGCCTTGTCGCTCATCCGCTTGCGCATCCCTGGCGTGTCGATCACCGCGTCGATCAGGATGTAGGCGACGTGCACGCCGGCCGGCCCGAGTTCGCGGGCGATCGATTCGGCGAGAATGCGCTGCGCGGCCTTGGTCGGCGCAAAGCCGGCGAAATTGGCCTTACCACGGATCGACGAGGTGTTGCCGGTCACCAGGATGCTGCCCTTGCCGCGCTTGACCATATCCGCCGCCACTTCCCGCGCCAGGTACAGCAACCCCATCACATTGACCTCGAAATTGCCTCGCAGCAGCTGCGGATCGATTTCCCGAAAATTTCCCCAGCCGCCGCCGACCGCGTTGTGGACGAGGACATCCGGCGGCCCGAAGCGCTCTCGCACCTCGGCGACCGCGGCCCGCACCGCGCTCTCGCCGGACACGTCGCATGGGATGGCGTGAACGTCGGGAAGCATTTCCGCGAGGGCATTGATCCTCTCCGCCGAACGGGCCAGCGCCACGACGCGAAATCCCCCGGCTGAAAACCGCTTGACGATGGCCGACCCGGTCGCCGGCCCGACCCCGGTCACGATGGCAACAGGCTTGTCGGTCATGTGTCCTCCCATGGCGCCCGCACTGGAATGTCCGGCGGGATTATTATATTATAATCATAATCCTACAACTGCAAAGTTATGAATCGGGACGACGCCCGGCCATGACGGAAGAACGATCCAGGAGCTGTTAGGGAGGGCCTGATCTACCCCTCAGAGGCACCTTCACGCCTTGAGCGGCGCGGTCTCGGAGACGGCGCCGGCGAGCGCCAGTGCGCGCGGCACGATGCTCTCGATCTCGAGATATTCTTCCGGACTGTGCGCCATCCCGCCGACCGGGCCGGTTGCGCACAGCGTCGGCGTACCGACGGCCGAGGTGAAACCGGAATCAGCGCAGCCGCCGGTGGACTCGCCTTCCGGCGTGAGGCCAGCCTGCCGCGCCGCTTTTTGATAGATCGCCAGTAGCCCGGCATTGCCGGCGGTGTGCTCGAGCGGCAGAAACTCCCCCTTGATCTGCAGCGTCGCCGACGTGCCGGGCACATGCTCCGTCGCCACGATCTTTTCGATGGCCCCGAGAATCCGGTCACGATCCGCATGCCGCGCATAGCGCATGTCGATCTGCCCGCTCGCCGACGGCGCCACCGTGTTGACGGATTGTCCGCCCGATACCAGCCCGACATTCAACGTCACGCCGATCGCGAGATCCGTGAGCGCTGCGATCGCGAGCGTCTTGTGCGCGAGCGCGTTGATGGCGCTGCGGCCGGCTTCGAAATTGGCGCCCGAATGCGCGGCCTTTCCGACCACGTCCATGACCATGAAGACGCCGCCCTTGCGCTGCGAGACGACATTGCCGTTCGCCCGGCCCGGTTCGGAATTGTAGACGGCGCGGGCGCCGCGGGCCGTCTCCTCGATGACGCCGCGCGACTGCGGCGATCCGATCTCTTCGTCGGAGGTCAGTAGCGCAACCAGCGGCGCTGGATTGCCGCCGAATTTCTTGAAGGCGGCAAGGACGAACGCGTTGAGCACGAGGCCGGCCTTCATATCCGCAACGCCCGGGCCGTACGCCCTGCCGTCCCGGATGGTGAACGGACGCCGCGCCGCCTCGCCCTTCGAGAATACGGTGTCGCGATGCCCCATCATCACGATCGAGGCATTGCCCGGTCCGGAGATCCTGGCGCGAAAGATATCACCCGAGACATCGCGCGGCAGGCGCTCGACCTCGATGCCGTGGCTCCTGAAAAATCCCTCGAACACTTCACCGACGGCGTCGACGCCGGCCTTGTCGTAGGACCCGCTGTCGATGTTGACGACCTTCTCCATCAGCCCCAGCATTGCCTCGCGTTGGGAGGACAGCCAGGAACGGATTTGTTCGGACATAGGCTAAGGATCCTTCTTGATATTGATCGCCGGCGGCTGGACCTCCAATGCCACAGATCACGATGCCGGAGTAGCCGTTTCCGCAATGAAACGGGCTCTACAGCGATATGCAACTCGGCAATCGCGACCGAACAAAAAAACGCCTCAGCCGGGGCGGCGGCTGAGGCGCTTTGGAGATTCCGCCGGATGGGCTGGTCCGGCGATCGTGGCCACGTTCACTCCGATGATAGGACCAAGGCCTGGGTGCCGGTATCCCCCTGTTCGCGGCCTTTTCAATTCTTCAAAAACTGTTGCGACTGTCCATCGCCGCGATAACGGCGGCGTGAAGCGGGCAGCGAAATTGTTCTGCAGGCAGCGGTGACGTTGCACGCCGCACGCGCGCACGCGAAGCGCATGTCGGGCCGGAGTGGATGCGCCCGAAAGCAGCGATCGGGAATATCCGGACTCGCACAGGAGTCTGATTGTCGGAAGCGCTGATGCGCAGCGCGAACGATACGGAGAGACTCGATGGTCAGACTAGCAATTGTTGGCGTAGCCGCAATTCTGTCGGTGGCGATCGCCACGCCAGCATTCGCGGCAGGACGCGAGACGACGACAAGACCGTGGTTGGCGCCGGTGGGTCACCGCCAGCCGCGCACCGCCGATATTCCTGCATCCCCGCCTCCGTCGCAGCAAACGCTCGATCAGGAAGACGCGTTTGTCGACCGCAAGATCAGCAATGTTTGCCGGGGCTGCTGAGCGCAGGGACTTTGCACGCGAGATCCACCATCACAGGAGACTGACAATGAAGATCACTAAAATCATGACCGCGCTATTGCTGGCGTCGTCCCTCGCGGTGACGGCGACGGCCCAGGAGCGAGTCCACAAGCGCGCTGCGCGAGCCCAGACACAGGGAATGGAGGGCCGCGAGGTCACGGCGCCGCCATGGAGCGCGGCCTGCATGACCGACCACGGCCCAAGCGATTGCGGCGAGCCAATGTGGATCTACGGCAGCAGCGGCGAACGCGCCACACGCTGAAACGCGTTCTGACACACCGGTGCCCGGCACCGCAGCACTTGAAAGGGAAGCGATGCGCCGAGACCGGATTTGTTCCAGGACCATCAGCTCGTTTCGCCAATCCGCAGTTGGATTTCGAATGGCAAGCCTTGTTCGATGTGCAGCAGCGGGATTGCTTATCGTTGTTGTCGCCTCGTTTTCCACTGCGGCGGTCCACGCCCAGGAATATCCGTGGTGCCTGTCGCGGGAAGGCTATCTGTATTGCTTCTACAAGACACAGGAGCAATGCCAGTGGACCGCCGCAGGCATCGGCGGCTGTGCCCTCAATCCGCGTTTGCTGTTTCCGATCAAGCCGCGCGATTCCTGACCGGACGCGACGGGATGGGTCCGAGGAAGTGGGCCCGTCTTCCCGCGCCAAGGAACGACCTCACGTCGATCTCTGTGAACCGCGGCTGAGACTTGCGATGGTGGGCGCACCAGGGCTCGAACCTGGGACCCGATGATTAAGAGTCATCTGCTCTACCAACTGAGCTATGCGCCCGGAACCAGTCCGGAAAGACCCTCACAAGAGGGCGTCGTTTAGCAAAGCGACCCCGGGATGTCCAGCAACAGACCAAGAGTTTTCCCGGCCTTTGGCGGGGGCCCGGAAAGGTGAAAAGCCGCCCGATTTCAAGGGCTTTCCATTTGGTCCGCCGGATGGCGTCGGCGGCGGCCGCCCGGACCGGTCCGGGAGCCCTTTATCGCTGCCGCGGCGGCGCCCCAGGCACACCGCTAATGCGAGGCCCGGTCGAGATAGGCGTCGATTTTCGCCTGCCGAACCGCGTCAAGCGCGCTTTGTTCCGTTGGCGAAATAGCGGTGCTCTTTTGCAACGCGGACCTGCCAGCCAGAAGGGGCACCCCCGGCACATTTGCGACCCCCTTGGGGGCGGCCATCGACAGCCCGATGACCACGATGTGTTTATCGATCCTTTGGGCGAAAGCACTGAGGCTGGTGGGGCTTGCCAAACCCCATCGGTTGCCCAGCGGCGTGATCTCGACATGCGGGCTTACCGATCCGGTCACCGTCGTCAGGAACGTCATCGTGTCTGCGAAGACCCGCGAACCTGAGTTCGAGCGTTTGCAGGCTTTGATCCTCGTTCAGATCTACAAACGTGGAAATCAGCTCCTTCATTCCGATCCTGCCGGCGATTGGATAGGCAAAATTTGACTCGCGATCGCCGCAACGCAGATTTTCATCCGCGAGCAGTTTGGCGAACGTGTCGCTCATGATAAAGCGCCGCGCGTTATTTCGGCTGAACTCACCGCTCACACCCAGACCAACACCGGCGACCCCATTGGTAATGAGTCGCACCGGGTCTGCCAAAAGCGCACCCCTGTCGTCTTCGAGGATATCGAGCGTGAAGTCGTAGGCAATCCCGGTCAGGATATATCTGTTGTAGAATGCGCGCTCCTCCTGTGTGGTCAGCGATCGGGGATCAAAGTTCCACTTCTGACCGCGCTTTTCCAGCAGCGACTTTGCCAGGACCTTCGCCGGTTCATATTGTCCATTCCTATAATTGATCAGCAGTTCGATCGCCTTGTCCTGGATCGCAAGCCGCGTCTCGCAGCGGATGTGATGGATGATTTCGACGGGTGGCACGCCCGTGACTTCCTGCTGCACAGGATGGATCGAGCATCCGGAAACGATCAACGAAAACAGCAGAGCAACCGATCTCGCCGCGCCCGCCCGGAAAGCGCGTGGCGCACCGGTTCGCTCGGTATCCCCACGTCGTTTCCCGATAACCATATCCATTGCTACCCCCAATACGCCGTCAAAAACTCCGTACCGCTGCAAATGCATCTCAATGCCCTGCCCAGGCAGCGCCCGCGCGAAAGCCCGCGCTTGTGCGAGTTTTTGTTTCGTCAGGCTGCGCTTTTATGAGCGCCTTCCCGTCGCCGCGACGACTGAGCCAATTGATCTGTAACCAGAACAATTTCCGGGCTCGTTCTATGAAATTCAGTCTTTTCAACAACCTAAGGTTGGTCAAGGGATATGGTGTCGCGATCGAGCTTTTGGCCTTTGAGTGTTGTATAAAAGAAACATGCCCGACCCGACGTGGCGACAGGACCGGCCAACAAAAAGCCGCCGGAACCCGGCGGCTTTTCGCGATGTCGTGTTCGGGAGGTCAGCGGTCAGAGCCGCTCGGGGCCACCCTTGTCCGGTCCGCCGTCCCGATCGTAGCGGTCGCGGTCGTAGCCGCGATCCCGGCCGCCATCGTCGCGGTCCCGCTCGAAGCGATGCCGCCAGCCTTCGCCGCCGCCGAACCGCTGTCCCATATGGGTCAGGGCGGCGAGACGCCGCTTCTGGCCGTCATCCAGCGTCTTGTAGAGCGGATCGGCGGCATCCGCGATTTTCTTCATCGCCGTAGCCGAAGCCGCCATGTTGTCGGCGTGCTCGCGCAGGCGCGCAACCGGATCATCCGGCTTCTGCGCGTCGGCGGAATCATTCTTCTCGGCGTTCATCCGCGCGTTGGCGCGATCGATCCGCAGCTTGGCGAAATCCCGCACCGCGGCTTCCACCGGCGGCCACAATTTTTCCTGATCGGCGGTCAGCTTGAGGCCGGCATGGACGGCTGCGATCCGAGCATCGGCAAAGGCGGCCCTGTCCTCGGGGTTCATCCGCATGTGGGCAAAGCCCCAATGGCGGTGCTGGGCGTAGACGGCGGTCGAACCGGCAATGGCGAGGGCCGCAATGCCGGCGATAGCGAATTTCCTCATGGAAACCTCCTTTGAAGGTTGCCTGAAGATGAGCCTGCGCACGCGCGCTTTCAACTTACAGTTTGGAAAAAAAGCCTCTCTTACCAAGATGTAATCTGGATGAAGGTTTCCTAAATCATCCCCAACAGCCGCGGCAGCCACAGCGAAATCTCCGGCACATAGGTGATGAGCCCGAGGAACGCCAGCATCGCGCACAGCCACGGCAGCACCGCGATGGTGATCTCGCTGATGCCCATCTTGGCGATAGAGGAGGCGATGTAGAGATTGAGTCCGACCGGCGGGTGGCATAGCCCGACTTCGGTGTTGACGATCATCAGCACGCCGAGATGAACGGGGTGAATCCCGAGCTTGGTCGCCAGCGGAAACAGGATCGGCGCCATGATCAGCAGGATCGACGACGGATCCATCACATTGCCCGCCAACAGCAGGATGACGTTCACCACCAGCAGGAACATCCAGGTCGAGAAATTCTTGTCGATGATCCAGGCCGCCATCTCCTGCGGGATCTGCTCATGCGTCATCAGGAACGAGAACAGCACGGCGTTGGTGATGATGTAGAGCAGCATCGAGCTCATCGACGCTGCCTGCAGCAGCACCTTCGGCACTTCGGTGAGCTTGAGTTCCTTGTAGACGAACACCGTGATGAAGAAGGCGTAGACCGCGGCCACCGCCGCGGCTTCGGTCGGCGTAAAGATGCCGCCATAGATGCCGCCGAGCACGATGCCGATCAGCAGCAGGCCCCAGACGCTTTCGCGGAACGCGGTCCATTGCTGGCCGAGTGTCGCCTTTTTCATCTTCGGATAGCCGTTGCGCAGCGCCACGAAGAAAGTCACCGCCGCCAGCATCAACGCCAGGATGACACCCGGAATGATGCCGGCCATGAACAGCGCGCCGATCGAGGTGTTGGTGGAAACGCCATACAGCACCAGGATGATCGAGGGCGGCACCAGGATGCCGAGCGCACCCGATGTCGAGATCACGCCGACGCCGAAGCGCTTGGGATAGCCGTGGTCGACCATCGCCGGCATCATGATCGATCCGATCGCGACCACGGTCGCGACGCTCGAGCCTGAAATGGCCGCAAACATCGCGCAGGCCGCGACGCCGGCGAGGCCAAGCCCGCCCGGCAAATGACCGACCAGCGAGGTCGTGAACGCGATCATCCGCCGCGCCACCCCGCCGCGGGTCAGAAAAGTGCCGGCCAGGATGAAGAACGGGATCGCCATGATGCCGAAATTGTCGAGGCCAGAAAACAGCTTCAGGCCGACGCTTTCGATCGGCACTTCCGTCATCGTGAACAGGAAGGTAAGAACGGTAAGGCCGAGCGAAATCGAGATCGGCATGCCCGTCAGCATCAGGGCGAACAGCAGTCCAAAGATAAGGGCGGCGCTCATCAGGCTTCTCCGAGCGCGATCGGCGCCTTGGGATCGACGACGACACCCTCGACATGCGCGGCATCATGGTGCGGCAACTCGCCGGTGGTCCAATAAGCCCACATCACCTGCAGGAAACGGAACGACATCAGATAGGAGCCGAGCGGGATGCAGGCATAGACCAGCCAGCTCGGCAATTCGAGATCGGGCGAGACCTGGTCGGTCGACATCAGCTCGATGACGAATTTGGCGCCCATGGTGCCGACGATCGCGGTGAACGCCGCGCCGCCAAACAGGCCGAACAGGATGACGCCCTTGCGCCAGCGGTCGTTGAGGCGGTTGATCAGCACGTCGACGCCGACATGGATGCCGGTCCGCACGCCATAGGCGGCGCCGAATTTCGCCATCCAGATGAACATGTAGATGCACAGCTCCTGGGCCCAGGCGATGTGGATCTGGATGAAATAGGGATAGAGAAACGATACCCCGGTGCCGAAGCGGTGCACGACGGAAACGAAAATCAACAGCGTCGCGGCGCCCATCAGCGAACTGATCAGGATTTCCTCGAGCCGATCAAGGATACGAAGCATCTCTTCCCCCGTGCACCCGGCAACATTCCGGGCGCATCGCCTTAGGTGTTCCATGAAGCCGGCGCCGATCGATCCCCGCGATCAGGCGCCGTGCGTGTTCGAGGCGAGCCTTCGCAAAGGCTCGCCGATAATGTCCTCAGTGGCTCGCAGCGCCGGTTTCCTTCAGGAATTCGTCGATCAGGGGCTGGCCGACGCGGGCCGCGACGTCCTTGTAGACCGGCTCCATCGCCTTGCGCATCGCGGCGTCCTGCTCCGGCGTCAGCGTGATGATTTCGGTCTTGCCGGCTTTCTTGATCTCGGCGAGCGCGTCCTCGTTTTCCTTGGCCGACTGACCGTTGCCGAAGGCGGTGGCTTCCTTCATCGCCTTGTCGAGGTTGGTTCGGATATCGGCAGGCAGGCCGTCCCAGAACTTCTTGTTCACGACCACGACGTAGCCGATATAGCCGTGATTGGTGACGGTGGCGTATTTCTGCACTTCATGCATTTTCTGGGTGTAGATGTTCGACCAGGTGTTCTCCTGGCCGTCGACCACGCCGGTCTGCAGCGCCTGATAGACTTCGCCGAACGCCATCACCTGCGGGATCGAGCCGAGCGCGCGGAACTGGGCTTCCAGCACCTTCGACGACTGAATGCGGAATTTGACGCCTTTATAGTCAGCAGGGGTGAGCAGCTTCTTGTTGGCGGTCATCTCCTTGAAGCCGTTGTCCCAGTAAGCCAGACCCGTCATGCCCTTGTTGTCGAGCAGCTTGAGCAGCCGCGCGCCCAGGGGTCCGTCGGTCACCTTGCGCAAGGTCGCGAGATCCGGGAGGATGTAGGGGAGATCGAACACCTCGAACTCCTTGACGCCGATCGGGCCGAACTTGGAATTCGACGGCGCCAGCATCTGCACCGCGCCAAGCTGCAGCGCTTCGAGCTCTTCCTTGTCCTTGTAGAGCGTCGAGTTCGGATAGACTTCGACCTTCACCTTGCCGTTGGTGTACTTCTCGGCCAGTTCCTTGAACTTGTCGGCCGCCTTGCCCTTCGGCGTGTCGGACGCCACCACGTGGCTGAACTTGATGACGATCGGCGCCTGCGCCATCGCCGGACCGACCAGTGCCAGAGCCGCGACCGATGCCGCAGCCAAAATCAACTTACGCATGTTTCCTCCCGCGTATTTTTCTAGGGAGCGCGAACAATCCCGCCCCGAACCTTGGATGTCAGCCGCACCAATACAGAGAAGCCGGCCGGAACGCCATTGCCCCTTTAGCAGGGACTGTTTTGTGAATTTTGCTGCACTGCAAAAGGTTGACATTCTGTCCTGCGGGCTGTCGGCTTATTTGGTGGGTAGTCGTTCGCAAAGGACTGCCCGGCATCTGCAACCGCGTCCAATAGAGGTTGGGTAATGGCGGGTTCGCCGTAGCAGAACGCTGCGAGCGCCGGAATGACCCGTGCCACCCGTCATTGCAAGCCAAGGGGTCGCAATGACGGCGATGTGCATTGGAGTTTCCGAAATCTTCAAATGTTCGTGCCAGGCTGGCCGCCTTCGAACAGGTGCGCGATGCATCCAGCCGGCCGAATCATCCTTGGCGCCCTTGCGGCGTTTGTCATGTGGACGCTGGTTCGCGCATTTCGGCGCAGGGTGATCTATAGCCGCGGCTACAGCTTCGCTCTCGACGACAGCCCGATGCTGTTCACGCTTGCCGCCATCGTTCACGCGTCCTGCGCCGTGTTCTTTGCCTATCTTGCGGCGGGCTATCCAATGTCCGGCTTTACCCGGTTGTTCGGCTGGTAGTCACCGCTCCGCGGCGCGGAGATGGTCGAGCACCAGGCGGCCGGTAGAGGACAGATGCGCGGCGTCGCGCACCACGATCCGCAGCTCCCTTTTCGCCCATTCGTCGCGCAGCCGGATCGCGCGCAACCCCATGCCGGCGCCGATCACTTCGAAGGCGCGATCGGGGATCAGGCCGATGCCCATATCCGCCTGCACCATGCGGCAGACCGCATCGAAGCCGGGAACGTTGATGCGCAGCCGCATCGATTTTCCGGCCTGGGTTGCCGCGTATTGCGAGCGCAGATAGATCGAACTCGCCGCATGCAGGCCGATGTGGTCGAAGTCGAGTGTGTCGGCGAACAGCAAATGATCGCGTTCCGCCAGCTTGTGATCCGCGCGGACCACCACGACCAGATGGTCGGTGCGGTAGTGAAACGCCTCGAGCGCGCGGGTCTCGGCCTCGCCGGAGCAGATGCCGATTTCGGCGGCGCCTTCTTCGATGCCGCGCACCACCTGCCCGCTCGGCCGCTCCTGCAGGTCGACCCGCAGGAATTCATGGCTGCGGAAGAGCGCGGAGAGATCTTCCGGCAAAAACTGCACGATCGCCGAAAGGTTCGCGAGCATGCGGACATGACCGCGGACGCCTTGCGAAAATTCCGACAATTCGACTGCGATTTTCTCGACGTTCAACAGCGTGACGCGCGCGTGGTGCAGCAACGCCTCGCCGGCCGGCGTCAGCGCCATGCCTTTTGACAGCCGCTTGAACAAGGTGACGCCGAAGGCGAGTTCGAAATCGTTCATCCGCTTGGAGACGGCGGATGCCGCGATACCCTCGCGCTGCGCCGCCCGCGTCAAGTTCTGCTCGTCGCAGACCGCGATGAACAGCCGCAAGGTGGTGAGATCGATCCGGCGCGTCAGCGCGCTTTCGGCGGGGTTGGCGCTGCGGGGTGGCGCGTCGAGATCGATGGTTTCGAGCGACATGGGGCGACGTCCTGATTGTTGTGGACGTCGGGACGTTACCCGCACCGATGGCGCGAGAAATCTCAAATGAAAGCGGAACGACGCGCCATATCAGAACAAGATTCTAACCAATAATCCGAAAAGCGCATTTCATTCCAATCGTCATTGCGAGGAGCGCAGCGACGACTTGTCCGCCGCAGCTCGACGAGCGAAGGCGGAAGCAATCCATTCTGCCTTGTTGTGGCACGATGGATTGCTTCGCGGAGCCTGTCATCGGGCGGAGCTTCGCGCCGACCCGTTGGCTCGCAATGACGGGGTGGCAGACAGCCGCGATCAGCTCGCCGCCGCCGCCGGTACGTCGCGCTGATGCTTCATGACGATCTTGTTGAGCGCGCCGAGATAGGCCTTTGCCGACGCCACCAGCGTATCCGGATCGGACGCCTTTGACGTCATCGAGCGGCCCTCATGGGCGAGCCGCACCGACACCTCGGCCTGCGCGTCGGTGCCCTCGGTGACGGCGTGGACCTGATAGAGCTCCAGCTTGGCCTCGTGCGGCACCAGCGCCTTGATGCAGTTGAACACCGCGTCGACCGGGCCGTTGCCCTCGGCTTCCTCGATCCGGATCTGACCGTCGACGTCGAGCTTCATGGTGGCGCGCTGCGGGCCGTGGGTGCCCGCGATCACGGTCAGCGACGTCAGCTTGATGCGGTCATGCGAGGCTGCGATCTCCTGATCGACCAGCGCCTCGATGTCCTCGTCGTAGATGTCCTTCTTGCGGTCGGCCAGCGCCTTCATCCGCGACGAACGCGTCCTCCAGCTGGTTGGCGCCGAGCTTGTAGCCCATCTCCTCCAGCTTGTGCACGAAGGCATGACGGCCGGAATGCTTGCCGAGCACCAGCGACGACTTTTTCAGGCCGACCATTTCCGGCCGCATGATCTCGTAGGTCGAGGCGTCCTTCAGCACGCCGTCCTGATGGATGCCGCTTTCATGCGCGAACGCGTTGCGGCCGACGATCGCCTTGTTGTACTGCACCGGGAACGAGGTCGCCGCCGACACCAGTTTCGAGGCCCGCGTCAGCATGGTGGTGTCGATCTTGTTCCACCACGGAAACACGTCGTTGCGGACGTTGATCGCCATCACGACTTCTTCCAGCGCGGCATTGCCCGCCCGCTCGCCGATGCCGTTGACGGTGCATTCGATCTGCCGCGCGCCGCCGGCGATGCCGGCCAGCGAATTCGCCACCGCCATGCCGAGGTCGTTGTGGCAATGCACGGAGAATACCGCCTTGTCGGAATTCGGCACCCGCTCGATCAGCGTGCGCATGAAGCGGGCATATTCCTCGGGCGTGGTGTAGCCGACGGTGTCGGGAATGTTGACCGTGGTGGCGCCGGCCTTGATCACGGCCTCGACGATGCGGCAGAGGTAGTCCATCTCGCTGCGGGTGGCGTCCTCGGCCGACCATTCGACGTCGTCGATCTGGTTGCGCGCGCGGGTGACGTTGGCGATCGAGAGCTCCATCACCTGCTCCGGCGTCATGTTCAGCTTGACGCGCATGTGCAGCGGCGAGGTCGCGATCACGGTGTGGACGCGGCCGCGCCGGGCGAATTTCACCGCTTCGGCGCAGCGGTCGATGTCCTTCGGATTGGCGCGCGACAGGCCCGCGATCACCGAATTCTTGGAGCGGCGGGCGATCTCGCTGACCGCCTGGAAATCGCCTTCCGAGGTGATCGGGAAACCGGCCTCGATGACATCGACGCCCATGTCGTCGAGCATCTCGGCGATCTCGATCTTTTCCTCGAACGTCATGGTGGCGCCGGGGCACTGCTCGCCGTCGCGCAGGGTGGTGTCGAATATGATGACGCGGTCCTTGTCGGACTTGGGTGTGGTGGTCATTTGAAGAAATTCCTTTTGGGTGGTGCGCTGTTTTCGGGCGCTGGAGGGGTCTGGTGATCTCGCGCGAACCCCTGAGTGCCCAGGCGCAACCGCCCAGACGGCCCTCAGGGGCCGATAAGAAGCAGAAGCCCGCCAAGAAGCAGGGTGGGCAGCGGACGCAGCCGGAATCGCGGGGGTACGCGACGGCACTGGCCGCTCCACCCTGAACTCCAACCATTTCGCTGCGAATCAGCATTGCCAGACCCTTGAGGTAGCGCAATCCTCGAGCCAAAACCATTGACGGTTCGTTGCCGGGACGCCGCTCCGAGCCGTTTCTAGACGAGAAATGTGGCGGACCGCAATGCCAAAAGATGGTCAGCAGGGGTGACCTAAGTGGTGACGACGACTCGCCCTCGTTTGCGGGCGAATGAGCTCGAATTGCAGCGCAGCAAGATCGGGTGAGGGGCCAGGGCCACGGCCTGACAGCAGATGCTCCATCGTCCATCACCGGGTACTGCGCTGCCGACCTCTCTCCGGCGGGCAGGCTAGCGAGGCGCCTGTCATTCACTTTAGCCGCCTTCTTCGCCGCCCTTCTTCACCCCGCCCTTGCCCTCGTTCTCCAGCGCCTCGCGCACCTGCTTGAATTCCTCCAGCGAGGCCTTGTCGACCTTCGGGAAATTGCAGGTCGAGCTTGTCCAGCGCGCTGACGATGGTCGAGCCGATCACGACGCGGGCGAACCATTTGTGGTCGGCCGGCACCACATACCACGGCGCCACCGGCGTCGAGGTGTGGCGGACGATGTCCTGATAGACCGCCTGATATCGCGTGCCACAGCGCGCGCTCGGTGATGTCGTCCATCGAGAACTTCCAGTTCTTCGCACGGCTGCTCCAGCCGGTCGAGAAAGCGCTCGCGCTGCTCCTCCTTCGAGACGTTGAGGAAGAACTTCAGGATCACGGTGCCGTTGCGCGCCAGGTAGCGCTCGAACGGCGGAAATATCCTCGAACCGCTCGCGCCAGATGTTCTTGGTGACGAGCCGCGCGGGAATCTTCTCCTTGGCGAGGAGTTCCGGATGCACCCGCGTCACCAGGCATTCCTCGTAATAGGAGCGATTGAAGATGCCGATGCGGCCGCGCTCCGGCAGCGCGATCATGCTGCGCCACAGGAAATCGTGGTCGAGTTCGTGCGTCGACGGCTGCTTGAACGAGTGTGACCTCGCAGCCCTGCGGATTGACGCCGTCGAAAACGCTCTTGATCGCGCTGTCCTTGCCGGCCGCGTCCATGCCCTGGAAGATCAGCAGCAGCGACCAGCGGTCCTGCGCGTAGAGCTTTTCCTGGAAATCGTTCAGCCGCTTGCGATTGGCCTCGAGGATCTTCTCGCGCCTTGTCCTTGTCGAGACCGCCCTTCTCGTCGGTCTTGTGCGACTTGAGATGGAACTCGCCCGATCCGTCGACACGGAACGGCGTGACAAAGGGCTTTAGTTCGTCGGCGAGCGATTGCGACGGTTTCTTGCTCATGACCTCTGGGGCAGCTTCGGTTGCGTGTTTCAGTTTCGCGATCACGCTACCAAGAATACCCTTGGGAAGGAATATGATGAACAGCACCAGCAGCACGCCATAGACGAGGTTGTCCCAGCCGACCGCCTTGGTGCCAAAACCGATGCGCAGGATCTCCGCCAAAAGGATGGTGATGACGGCGCCGACCGTCGGTCCGAGCGAGACGTAGAGGCCGCCGACGATGACGGCGAACACCATCTGCAGCGACACCGAGATGCCGCTCACCGTGTCGGGCGAGATGAACATCTGGTACTGGCAGTAGAGCGCGCCGGCGAGCGCGGTCATCAGCGCCGAGATCAGCGTGATCTTGAGCTTTTCGGCGGTGACGTTGACGCCGGCCGCAGCCGCCGCGTCCTCGTCCTCCGAGATCGCCTCCATGGCGTAGCGGCTCATGCTGCGGTCGATCCAGCGCCAGATCAACAGTCCCGACCAGCCAGACGAACAGCGCGATCAGGTACCACGTGGTCTTGTCGTCGAACTGCAGCGCCAGCAACGCGCTGCCCCTGGTGCGGTTCGGCGTGTAGCCGAGCGAGCCGCCGGTGTAGTCGCGCGTCGCCGTGATGACCTGCAGCACGATGCCGGACAGCGCCAGCGTCACCAGCACGAAATAATGCCCGGTGATGCGGAAGCGGAAGCAGGGATAGCCGACGACCAGCGCCAGCACGCCCGCCGCCGCCATGCTCAACGGGAATGCCGATCCACGGCGAGATGCCGAGATGGTTCCACAATAGCGCCGTGACATAGGCGCCGACGCCCATGAAGCCGCCATGGCCGAGCGAGACCAGGCCGAAGCGGCCCATGATCGACCAGGACGTATAGGCGAACGACCAGATCAGGATCAGCACCAGGATGTGCAGATGATAGGGATCGCGATAGACGAAGGGCAGCGCGATCAGCGCGGCTATTCCGAGAGCCCAGGCAGCGCGTGTCGCGGCTTCATCGGCGCCTCGCGAACAGGCCCGGCGGGCCGGATGAACATCATGACGATGAAGAAGGCGAAGGCCAGCACGTAGCCCCATTCGAGGTCGGAAAACAGGCCGCCGAGCGAGATGATCTCGGCGAACACGAAGGCCGCGATGAAGCCGCCGATGAAATTGCCGAGGCCCGCCGAGCACGCAGATCAGGAAGGTGATCGGCCCGAACGACAGGCCGACGAACGGATGCACGTCGTATTGCAGCACCAGCAGGCAGGCCGCGAGGCCCGCGAGCCCGCCGCCGATCGCCGAGGTGATGAGGTAGAGGCGCTTGGTATCGACGCCCATCAGCGGCATGATCTGGCGATCCTGCGAGATGGCGCGGATCGCGGTGCCGGTGATAGGTGCGCTTCATGAACAGGTAGACCGCCGACCATGCCGATCAGCGCGGCGGCAAACGACAGCAGCCGCGCGTAGCTGAAATGCATGTCGCCGAAGGCCAGCACCGGCAGGCGGATGCCGAGGTTGCGGAAGTCGATGCCGAAGGCGACGGTGGCAAAGCTCTGCAGGATGAACAGCACGCCGCCGGTCGCGAGCAACTGGTTGATCGGCGGCGCGGTCAACAGCGGCGCGATGACGATATAATGCAGCGCCGCCCCGAGCGCTGCGACCAGCAGGATGGTGAGCGGCGCCGCGACCCAGTACGGCACGCCGAACACCTGGACCAGATAGTACATGCCGTACATGCCGATCATGACCAGTTCGGCGTAGCAGATCCAGGTCACGTCGATGACGCCGAAGATCAGGTTGAGCCCGAGCGCCAGCAGCGCCAGCACGCCGCCGAGCAGGATGCCGTTGATCACGGCTTCCAGCAGGTAGATGTCGAAGATATCCAGAAATGCCTGCATCGCCTTGCTCGCCCTACACCCCCAGATACGCTTGCTTGATGGTGTCGCTGCTCAGCATCTCCGCCGACGTGCCCGAGGCGCGGATGGCTGCCGGCTTCGAGCAGATAGGCGCGGTCGACCACGCGCAGCACCTGCTGCACGTTCTGCTCGACGATCAGCACCGTAAGCCCGCTGGCGCGGATCCGCTTCACCAGTTCGAACACCTGCTGCACCACGACCGGCGCCAGCCCCGCCGACGGCTCGTCGAGCAGCAGCAGTTTCGGGTTCGACATCAGCGCGCGGCCGATCGCGCACATCTGCTGCTCGCCGCCCGACATGGTGCCGGCCATCTGGCGGCGGCGCTCCTTCATGCGCGGAAACAGGTCGAACACGAATTCCAGCCGCTCGGCATATCTGGCGCGCGCGCCGGGCATGAAGGCGCCCATCTTCAGATTGTCGTCGACGGTGAGCCGCGGAAACAGCCGGCGGTTTTCCGGCACATGGGCGATGCCGAGGCTGACGATGCGATGCGCCGGCGTCGCCAGCACGTCGGTGCCTTCCATCGTGATCGAGCCTTGGTTGGCCGGATCAGGCCGGAGATCACCCGCATCAGGGTGGTCTTGCCGGCGCCGTTCGGGCCGATCACGCCGACCGCCTCGCCCGCCTTCACGTCGAGATTGACGCCGAACAGCGCCTGGAAGCTGCCGTAGCCCGCATCGACCGATTTCAGCTCGAGCATGGCTCAGGCCCCTGCCCGGCGGCGCGCTTCGCGCGGCCGCGACCTGGGTCGCGTCCGCGTCGGTGCCGAGATAGACCTCGATCACCCGCGGATCGCCGGCGACCGCCGCCGGCAGGCCTTCGGAAATCTTCTCGCCGTGATCGAGCACCATGACGCGATCGACCACGCGCATCAGCACGCCCATGATGTGCTCGACCCAGATGATGGTGATGCCGAGTTCGTCGCGGATCTTGCGCAGCATGTCGGCGGCCTGGTCCATCTCGGTCTCGTCGAGCCCGCCGAGGCTCTCGTCGGCAAGCAGCAGTTTCGGGCCGGTGGCGAGCGCTTTCGCGAGTTCGAGCTTCTTCAGACCGGCGGCGCCGAGGCCGTCGACGCTGGCGTGGCGATCGGTCGGCAGGCCGACCATGCCGAGCGCACGCTCGGCCGCCTCCTCGGCCTTGGCCCGGCTGTGGCTGCCCTGGCCGTAATAGCCGGCCAGCGCCACGTTCTCGAAAATCGTCAGCCGATGGAACGGCCGCGGAATCTGGAAGGTGCGGCCGATGCCGCGATTGATGATGCGGTGCGGCGCGAGCCCCGCGATATCTCCGCGCCGTCGAACACGATCGAGCCTGCGGTCGGCGCCAGCGTGCCCGAGAGCATGTTGAAGATCGTGCTCTTGCCCGAGCCGTTCGGGCCGATCAGGCCGAGAATCTCGCCCTGCTCGACCCGGAACGACACGTTGTTGACGGCCGTGAAGCCGCCAAAACGCTTGACCAACCCTCGACTACGAGCACCGCGGTCCCTTCCGCAAGCTCGAGAGCCACCAGCTATTTGTAGCTGTAGGTCGTACCCGCCGGCAGCGGCAGCACGGCCTCGCGCTGCGCCTGGCTCTTCGGCCACACCACATAGGACTTGTCGTCGATGTACTGGATGACGACCGGGAACGAGCGTTCGTTCTGGCCGGCCATCGGCGTGCCCTCGCCGAAGAACTTGACGCCGAAGCCGAGCATGGTGCCGCCTTCGGGAATGTCGACGTCGAGCGCCGCCTTGCGCAGCGCATCGGGATCGACGCCGCCATATTTCTTGATGGCGCGCGGCAGCACGTCGGTCAGGAAGACGTAGGTGTTCGACGCGCCATGCCGACATGGGCGGAACGAATGGCGACGCCCGGCTTCATCTTGTCGAACTCCTCACCGACCATCTTGATGACAGGCGGCAATTTCGGATCCATGGTCTTCTGGTTGGCGAGCCAGATCGAGATCGGATCGGTGTCGAAGATATAGTTGGCGTCGGCGCCGAGACCTTCCTTCAGCTTCTCGTAGACGCCATAGCCCGCGCCATGGCCGACCAGGGCACCGAACTTCAGCCCCTGCTCGCGCGCCTGGCGCAGCAACAGCGTGATGTCGGGGTTGTAGCCGGTGTGGAAGATCACGTCGGGCCTGGCACGCTTCAGCTTGGTGACCAGCGCGGAAAGATCGGGCGCGGTCGCCGAATAGCCTTCCTTCAGCACGACGTTGAAGCCGGCCTTCTTGGCGCCGGCCTCGTTGCCCTTGGAGACGTCGACGCCGTAGGCACCGTCCTCATGGATGATGGCGACGCGCAGATCCTTCGGCTCCTTGCCGAACTTGGACAGCGAGTTCTGCGCGATGAAATCCATCGTCATCAGGCCGAACTGATCGCCGCTCGCCTGTGGGCGGAAGACGTATTTGTAGTTCTTGTCCGCGAACACCGCCGAGGAAATGCAGGTGGTGATCCACATGAACTTCTTGAGCTGCTCGACGCGGGCGGCCACCGGCACGCATTGCGCCGACGAGAAGAAGCCGAGCAGCATGTCGACCTTTTCCTGCTCAAGGAGGCGGACTGCCTCGTTGATGGCGACGTCGGGCTTGCTCTGGGCGTCGGCGTAGACCGCCTCGACCTTGTAACCCTCGACCCCGGTCTTGGCGTAGTGGTCGAGCATGATCTTGGCGCCGATATATTGCAGCTCGGAGCCGCCGCCGGCGAGCGGACCGGTCAGGTCGAAAATCACGCCGATCTTGATTTTCTTTTCCTGAGCATGGGCGGAAACCGCCAAGCCCAGCACTGCCATCGCGGCAAACAGGCCAACGAGCAGGCGTGCAGCATTGCGCACCGACATCAAACCCTCCCCTGGAATTGTGCATTGCGTTTTTTGCTTTTTGTTGGCGCCTATCACAGGGGGAGCGCCGACCGATGTCAAGCGCATTGGATATGCATCCTTCGGACGCACGCGCCCTCCGGGCACGCCAGCGCCTGCAACTCAGGGTTAGCTCGAAAGATGCGCCTCGATAAAGGCCGTCACAAAGCGCGGCATCGACGCGTTGAGATCGCCTGTCCCGCGCACCAGATGGATCGCCGATAGTTCAGGCTGTTGTTGCGAGGCCAAGATTGGCTTCGATCCGGGCGCGCAGCGCCTCGCCGGGCAGGTCAACGCGCAAGATCCTGATCATCGCCACGGCAGGACCGGTGAAGACGCAATGCCAATGCGCCTCACCGCGATAGTCGGCCGCGGTCAGCCCGGTTTCTTCCTCGAGTTCGCGTGCGACGCTGCCCGCGATATCGACTTCACTGCCCTTGACGTCGTCGAGGTCGGGCGTGCCGGATGGGAAATAGATGCGCCCGGCGTTGGAAGTGTGCTGGCCCATTTCGCCAAGCGCAAACGCGCCGTCGGCTAGCGAGCAGCGCGCCCATGCCGAAGCCGTTGAAGACGTCCTTGTCCGGAAAACCCCAGTCGCGCCACGCCAGGAAACTGGCGAAATCGGTTTCGAAATAACTGGCGCTGAAGCGGTCGCCGGCAAAGACCGGATTGCGCCCGAGCAGCACCTGCCCGTTCCAGAATTTCGGTTTCGCGCGCTGCTGATCCGCGAAATGCGCGTCGATCTCCGCGCGCCGCGCTGCGGCGAACGGCCACGGCCATGTCTGCACGGCCAGGTCGAGCGAGGTGACGCGATGAATGACCGGAGCCGCCATGCCATTCATCGCAGTACGTTACTTCGCATTCATCCCCGTGGTCTTCTTGACCTGGTCGACAAATTTGTTGGTCCAGGTCTTGGTGACGTCGATATTGGCCTTGGCGACATCCGGCGAGCCCTCGCTGAACACCGCGAGCACCGCATCGGCGCCCTTCGGATCCATCTTGCCGGTTTCCGAATACATCGGGATCGTGTTCTTCAGCGCCGCCAGATACTGCTCCTTGTTCTTGCCGACCATTT
The DNA here is from genome assembly GCA_963738765.1 of uncultured Alphaproteobacteria bacterium. Taxonomy (GTDB): domain Bacteria; phylum Pseudomonadota; class Alphaproteobacteria; order Rhizobiales; family Xanthobacteraceae; genus Bradyrhizobium. Next base: position 90,998 of record CAVTYA010000034.1, read on the forward strand.
CCGCCGGCATCTTCGCCATGATCTCTTCCGGCGAATGCGAATGAATCCAGGCCAGCGTGTTGACGATCGCCGTTGGTCAGCGCCTGCACTTCCTTCTCGTGCGAGCCGACCCAGGCCGCGGTCGAGTAGAGCGCGCCGCCCGGATATTCGCCGCCGAACACGGCAAGCGTGTCCTTTTGCGTGCGGGTGTCGCTGAGGATCTTCAGGTCGGGGTGGCTGCCCTGCAGCACCGTGACCGCGGGATCGAGCATCACGGCAGCATCGATCTGGCCCTGCTCCATCGCCGCCACCGCGGTAGCGCCGAGGCCGACGCCGATCACCGCGGCGCTGGTGGGATCGAGGCCGTTCTTCTTCAAGAGGTACTTCAGGAAGAAATCGGTCGAGGAGCCCGGCGCGCTGACGCCGACTTTCTTGCCGGCCAGATCCTTGATCGATTTGATTTCGCCGGTGTGCGAGGGCGACACCACCAGCACCAGCCCGGGATAGCGGTCATAGACCACGAAGGACACCAGTTCCTGCTTCTTGGCGGCGAGATTGACGCAATGGTCGAAATAGCCGGAGACCACGTCGGCGCTGCCGCCGAGCACGGCCTTCAGCGCATCCGAGCCGCCCTTGAGGTCGACCAGGTCGACGGCGAGCCCCGCCTTGTCGAATTCGCCGAGCTGCTTGGCCAGCACCGTCGGCAGGTAGCACAGGCAGGCGCCGCCGCCGACCGCGACCGTGACCTTGCTTTGCGCTGCGGCAAAACCTGAACCCAGCGCCAACGCCAGCAGCGCTCCGGCCAGCCGCCCAAACATCGTCCTCATGGGATTCCTCCATTCAATTTGGCGGCAAGATAGAGCAGCACGCCGGCCTTGAGAAGGCGACTTTGGTTGCCAAAGCGCGACCGCAACAACCGGGGTTTATTCCATGCCGCGCGCATGATCTTTTCACTCGCCCGCGCATCCCCGCGCGCTGGCCAATCTTGATTTCACGGCATAGCATTGCATCACAAAAAAACGGGAGGAATATCCATGAATCGCATCGCTACCACGCTTTCGATCGCCGCCGCCTTTGCCGCCGGCTGCGGCGTCACGTACCTGCTGGGCCCGGCGCTGGCCGCCGAGAATATCACGGCGCAGGTCATTCATACCGGCGAATTGGAAGGCGACGCGCTGGCGCCCGCCAATGCCGGCGGCATGCGCTCCAAGATGTTCGTCTCCGCCGATGGCGCCACCGTCTCGGTCCAGGACGGCAACGTGCCCAAGCACCTGCATCCGATCGCCAACGAGATGCAGTACATCCTCGAAGGCACCGGCACGATCTGGCTCGGCGACAAGGAAGTACGGGTCAAGCCCGGCGATCTCGTCATCATCCCCAACGGCACGCCGCATGGCGGCACCAAGCCCGATAGCCGGCCGTTCAAGGCGATCGCGATCAAGACGCCGCCGCAGACGCCGGATGATATCAAGATGCTGAACTGACGCGAATGGCTGTCGTCCCGGCCTGGTGCGCAATTGCGCACGGGGGCCGGGACCCATAGCCACCGATGTTCGTTTGGCGGAAGACTTCAGCCAGATATCCATCAATCGATGGATCACGCGGTACGGGTCCCGGCTCAAGGCCGGGACGACGAGACTGCTACCCCCGCCCGTCCGCCGCTGCCGGCCGCCAGACCAATAGCCGCCGCTCCACCAGCGTCACGCCCATGTCGATCAGGATGACAAAGGCCGACAGCACGAACATGCCGGCGAACACGCCGGCGACGTCGAACACGCCCTCGGCCTGCTGGATCAGATAGCCGAGGCCGGCGGCCGAGCCCAGATATTCGCCGACCACGGCACCGACCACGGCAAAGCCGACGGAGGTGTGCAGCGACGAGAACATCCACGACAGCGCCGACGGCCAGTAGACATGCCGCATCAGCTGCCGCTCGCTCATGCCGAGCATGCGGCCGTTGTCGAGCACCGTGGTGCGAGACTTCCTTGACGCCCTGATAGACGTTGAAGAACACGATGAAGAACACCAGGGTAACGCCGAGCGCGACCTTGGACCAGATGCCGAGCCCCAGCCACAACGTGAAGATCGGCGCCAGCACCACGCGCGGCAGCGCGTTGACCATCTTCACATAGGGATCGAACACCGCAGCGACACGGGGCTGGCGTGCAAACCAGAAGCCGACCAGTGACGCCGCCAAACGAGCCGATCACAAACGCGAGGATCGACTCCCACAAGCGTGATGACGAGATGCTTCCAGATCACGCCGCTGGAAAACCAGCCGACGATCTGGCTGAAGACATCGACCGGATTGGAGAAGAAGAATGGCGGCAGCACCATGCGGCCGAACACCGGAACGGTGGCAAAGAACTGCCACAGCCCGAGCACGACGACGGCGACCAGCAATTGCAGGGCGAGAAGCTTCGAACGGCGCATCAGCCGGTCTCCGCCGCTTGCGACGATTGCGCATAACCCTTCATCACCTCGTCCTTCAGCACGCTCCAGATCTCCCGGTGCAGTTCGTGAAATTCCTTGTCCAGCCGCACCTCGAAAATATCGCGCGGGCGCGGCAGCGACACCCGCCAGTCGCCGATGATGCGCGCGCTCGGCCCCGCCGACATGATCACCACGCGGTCGGCCAGCGCAATCGCCTCTTCGAGATCGTGGGTCACGAACAGCACCGCCTTGCGGTCGGCGTTCCATAACTCCAGCAGCAGATTGCCCATGATCTGCCGGGTCTGGGCATCGAGCGGCCCGAACGGCTCGTCCATCAGCAGTATCTTGGGATCGCGGATCAGGACCTGGGCAAGGCCGACGCGCTTGCGCTGCCCGCCGGAAAGCATATGCGGATAGCGGTTGCCAAAGGCGCCGAGACCGACGGCCGTCAGCCAGCCCTGCGCGCGCTGCAGCGCCTGCTCGCGCGGCGCGCCCTTGATCTCGAGCCCGATGGCGACATTGTCGATGCGCGGTCTTCCAGGGGAACAGCGCATCGGCCTGAAACAGATAGCCGGCATCCCGATTGAGCCCGGGCAGCGGCTGGCCGAATATCCTGACCGACCCCGATGCCGGCTTGAGCAGCCCGGCGGCGACGTTGAGCAGCGTGGATTTGCCGCATCCGGTGGGGCCGACGATGGCGACGAACTCGCCATGCGCCACCGCCAGATTGGCCTTTTCGACCGCGGTATAGACGCGCGCATCGGCGAGTCGAAACGCCACCGTCGCGTCGTCGAGCGCGACCGCATTCGGCTGTGCCGTATCCACCGCGTCCCCCCTCTACATTTAAGATGATGCCTTAGCGGTTACCAAGGATAAGTTCAACGCAGGCGAACGGCGTGCTAGGTGATCTCTTGCGCTCTCCTGGAGGGTGAGAATCGAGGCCACGCCGGATGCCATCCTCGCCCCTGATCGCCTACGCCCATGTCGGCAAGACTTTTGACGGCGGCCGCCGCGCTGCGCGCGTGGTGGCCGTCGATGACGTCTCACTCGATGTCGCCGAGGGCGAGTTCCTCGCGATCGTCGGCGGCTCCGGCTCGGGCAAGACCACGCTGCTGCGGCTGGCCAACCGGCTGATCGAGGCCGACAGCGGCCGCATCACGGTCGAAGGCGAAGACGTCCGCAACATCGATCCGATCCTGCTGCGCCGCCGCATCGGCTACGTGTTCCAGAGCGGCGGACTGTTTCCCCACATTGACGTTGCCGGCAATATCGGCGTCACGCCCAAATTGCTGGGCTGGCCCGCGGCGGAGATTGCCGCGCGGGTCGACGAACTGCTCGATCTGGTGCGGCTCGACCGCGCGCAATATCGCGACCGGCTGCCGCATGAATTGTCCGGCGGCCAGCGCCAGCGCGTCGGCGTCGCGCGCGCGCTCGCCGCAAAGCCGCGCATCGTGCTGATGGACGAGCCGTTCGGCGCGCTCGATCCGCTCACCCGCGATGCGCTCGGCGACGATTTTCGCGATCTGCACCGGAAACTCGGGCTGACCACGGTCATGATCACCCACGACATGACCGAAGCCATTTTGCTGGCCGATCGCGTCGCGGTGATGCGCGGCGGAAAACTGCTGGCGCAGGGCACGCCGGCCGAGCTTACGGGCAGCGGCGATGCGTATGTCGGCGAATTGCTGCGCACGCCGCGGCGGCAGGCCGAGCGGCTCGGAAAACTGCTGCCACGGGATGGCGCGGCATGAGCCTGTTCTCCGATCCACGCTGGAGCGAGGCGCTGGCACATCTGCCGGATTATCTCGGCAATCATGTCCGCGTCAGCGTCACCGCGCTGGCGCTTGGGCTCGCGATCAGCCTGCCATTGGCGATCATCGCGCGCAACCGGCCGCTGCTGCGCGGCGCGCTGCTCGGACTTGCCAGCATCGTGCAGACCGTGCCGGGGCTGGCGCTGCTGGCGCTGTTCTATCCGCTGCTGCTGGCGCTCGCGGCGTTGTCGCTGTCGTGGTTCGGATTTGGTTTCTCCGCCTTCGGCTTTCTGCCGGCGGTGCTGGCGCTGGCGCTCTATTCGATGCTGCCGGTGCTGCGCAACACCATCACGGGCCTGCAGGGCGTCGATCCCGCGATCCTGGAGGCGGCGCAAGGCGTCGGCATGACGTCGAGCGCAATCGCTGTTCACGGTCGAACTGCCGCTGGCGCTGCCGGTGATGATGGCGGGCATCCGCACCGCAGCGGTGTGGGTGATCGGCACCGCGACGCTGTCGACCCCGATCGGCCAGACCAGCCTCGGCAATTACATTTTTGCGGGCCTGCAGACCCAGAACTGGGTATTCGTGCTGTTCGGCTGCCTTTCAGCCGCGGTGCTGGCGCTTGCGGTCGATCAATTGCTGGCGCTGATCGAGAACGGCTTGCGCAACCGCAGCCGCGTTCGTGCGATCATTGGCGGCGCCGGCATCGCCGCACTGATCGCGGCCACGCTGGTGCCGACGATGTCGCGTTCAACCTCGAATTATGTCGTCGGCGCCAAGACCTTTACCGAGCAATATGTGCTGGCGGCGCTGATTGCGCAGCGGCTGCAGGCGGCAGGGCTGTCGGCCACCCCGCGCGAAGGCCTCGGCTCCAACGTGATCTTCGACGCGCTGGCCTCAGGCGATGTCGACGTCTATGTCGACTATTCCGGCACGCTGTGGGCCAACCAGTTCCATCACAGCGATATCAAGCCGCGCGAAGTGCTGCTGACTGAATTGAAGGCGAGCCTGGCGCAGCAGCACATCACCCTGCTGGGCGAACTCGGTTTCGAAAATGCCTATGCGCTGGTCATGCCGCGCCGGCGCGCCGAAGCAACTGGGTATCCGCAGCATCGCCGATCTGGCGTCGCGGGCGACGTCGATGTCGATCGCGGCGGATTACGAGTTCTTCTCGCGGCCGGAATGGGCCGGCTTGCAGAAGGCTTATGGATTGCCATTCCGCGCCCAGCGGCAGATGCAGCCGGATTTCATGTATGCCGCCGTTGCATCAGGTGAGGTCGACGTGATCGCCGGCTACACCAGCGACGGCTTGATCGCCAAATATGATCTGGTCGTGCTGGAAGATCCCAAACACGCGATCCCGCCCTACGATGCCATCGTGCTGGTCGCACCGAAACGCGCCGGCGATCAGGCGCTGCGCGGAGCGCTGCAGCCGCTACTCGGGAAAAATCGATATCGCCACGATGCGCGAGGCCAATCTGCGCGCCGCCGGCGGCGACGGCACCTCATCGCCGGATGCGGTGGCGCGCTGGCTGTGGGATAAGATCGGGAAGCGTTAGCGCGACACCAGAAACTGATTTTAGGGAGCAAGGAATTGTCCATGATGTTGTTCGATCGCGCCACCGCCCGCATTGTGCTGGCTCTCGCCGCGTTCGCGCTTGCGGCTTCGCCACAAGCCAGTGCGGCCGGCTATCCCGACAGCTCCGTGCGCATCGTCGTGCCCTTCGGGGCCGGCGGCGTCGCCGACACCACGGCGCGCATCGTCGCGGAAAAGCTGAGCGACAAGCTCGGGCAGCGCTTCTACGTCGAGAATCAGCCCGGCGCCGGCGGCATCGCCGCGGCGCGCGCGGCGATCTCGTCGCCGCCCGACGGCTATACGCTGACGCTATTGACCAACGGCACCGCGATCAGCGTTTCCCTGTTCCAGAAGCTGCCGTTCGATCCGCTGAAGGATTTTGAGCCGATTTCCAGCCTCGGATTTTTCGATTTCATCTTCACGACCAGCGCCACCTCGCCGTACAAGACGATCGGAGACTTCATCGCGGCCGCCAGGGCAAAACCCGGCAGCTTGAATGTCGGCACCATCAATATCGGCAGCACGCAGAACCTGTCGGCCGAACTGTTGAAGATTGGCGGCCGGTATCGACTTCACGATCGTTCCCCACCGGGGGACACCCGAGATCGAGTTGTCGCTGCTGCAAGGCAATATCGCGCTGATGATCGACAGCTATTCGACGGTGAAAGGCAATATCACCGACGGCAAATTCCGGGCGCTGGCATCGTCGGGCGCGACACGTTCGGAAAGCACGCCTGATATCGCCACCATTCAGGAAAGCGGCGTTGCCGATTACGATGTCGTCTCCTGGAATGCGCTGTTTGCGCCCGCCCGCACCCCGCCGGAAATCATCAAGACGCTCAACAGCGCGTTGCAGGACGTCCTCGCCGATCCCGATGTCAAGAGGCGGCTGATCGAACTTGGCATCGAGGCCAGAGCGAGTACGCCGCAGCAAATCTCGGACCGGCTCAAATCCGATATCGACAAGTGGGCGAAAGTGATCGAGAAGGCCGGAATACCGAAGCAGTAACCGCGCCTGCCGCGCGCTTATCGTTCCAGGCATTCGATCCAGATCTGGAGATCGTCGGACATGACCGTGAACTCGACCAACCCGAGGCAATGGAATATCGGCCTCGTCGGCTACGGCGAAGTCGGCCGCATCCTCGCCGAGGATCTGCGCAAGCAGGATGTCAGGGTCAGCGCCTATGACATCAAGCTGCGCAGCGATCAGACCGGCGGCGCGTTGCGCGATCACGCCGGTGCGCATGGTGTCGAACTGATGGCTTCGCATGCCGATCTCGCCGCGCAGGCCGACTTCATCGTCTCCGCCGTCACCGCCAGCCAGGCCGTGCCGGTGGCGCAGGCCTGCGCGCCCGCGGTGAAATCCGGCGCCTGGTTCCTCGACTTCAATTCGGCATCGCCCGGCGCCAAGCAGCGTGCGGCGACGCTGATCGACGGCAGCGGCGGCCGCTACGTCGAGGGCGCGGTGATGACGTCGATCCCGCCCTACCGCATCAAGGTGCCGTTGTTGCTTGGCGGCGCCGGCGCCCAGGAACTGGCGCCGCTGCTGGTCGAATTGGGCTTCGACGCCAAGGTAGCGAGCGAAAAGCTCGGCGTCGCCTCGGCGGTCAAGATGTGCCGCAGCGTGATGATCAAGGGCCTCGAGGCGATGGTGATCGAAAGCTTCACCACCGCGCGCGCCTATGGCGTCGAGGATGCGGTGCTGGCATCGCTGAAGGAAACCTTTCCCGGCATCGACTGGGAGAAACAGGGCGCCTATTTCTTCCAGCGCGTGATCGAGCATGGCCGGCGCCGCAGCGAAGAGGTCCGCGAAGTCGCCGAGACCGTGCGCGAGATCGGCCTGACGCCGTGGTCGGCGCAAGGCACCGCCGAACGTCAGGCCTGGGTCGCCGACCTCGCCGACGAAGGCCTGTTCGGCCCGAAAGGCACGCCGAAGCTTTGCCCGCAGCCCGGACTGGCGCATCGAGGCCGATCGCATTCTGGCGGCGGTGAAGAAGGGCTGAGCGGCCGGCCGGCGGCGCGGCGCCTCAGGCCCGCACCTCCTGGCGCTGGAACACGACATATCCGGCAACGAACAGCACGATCGTGCAGGCGATCAGGCCCACGATCTGCGGCCACGCGATCATCACGCTTTCACCGAATGGGAGCGGCGCGCCCATGACCGCGCCACGCAGTTGGTCGAGAAACACCGGACCGAGCGTGCGGGTCGTGGGCGACAGCACCGCCAGCATGGCCTCGCCGAACAGATCGTTCGGCGACACGCGCGCCAGATCCTGCGCCCATATCGAGGTATTCGGCGTCTCCAGGCCGAGTTCCGCGTACGCGCGGATCCGCGCGCACGATCACTTGCGCGATCGCGGGCGCCAGCATCGGCCACAGCACGGTCAGGACGGCCAGATGCGAAGCGCGACCAGCGCCGCGGTCGCGGCCGAACGAACGTGGCCGAGGGCAGTCTGGCCAGCGCAGGCCGGACGCCGGCGTAGAATATCGCAACGACGAGAAACGCGAGCGAGCGGCGATCTCCTCGCCTGCGGCGGAACCGCCGAGGACGACGCCCGAGCCCGATCACCAATGACCAGAGCGCGGCGAGCGCTGGATCGACGATGGTGGCGAGGCCGGCGAGAATTTCCAGCGATGGCGCATCGCGATAGATCGGCTGCGCCAGGATTCGCGAGAGGGTCCGGTTGTGCTCGCTATTGATCGCGTCAAAGCCGAGCCCGATAGCCGTGAGCGGAATGAGGAATCCGAGGATCGCGACGAAGGACGGCGACGGCGCCTGATCGAGCGTAAACAGCCGAAGCAGCAGGAACGGATACTTCGGCGGTACTCTGCCGTAGGCTGTTGATCGCTTCGTACAGCGCCGCAGCGCGGTCAGCACGACCAGCAGTTCCAGCATCAGCATGCGCACGCTCGAGATGTTATCCGACAGTTCCTTGACGAACGCCGTGCCAGCCCCGGCAAAGGCGGAACCTTCACGCCGCATGACGCACTCCTCGGAAGCTGTCCCCTTGAAGTAGTGAGCGTAGATCGCCTCGAGACTTGGCTCGTCGACGGAAAGCCGCCGCAGCGATCCGTCGCAGCGACGACAGCCCGGCCGCATCGGGCCACACATCTCGGCTCGGCCCGTCATCCGAAGCGGTCGCCGGCCAGCGTCTCGACATCTGGGACCGCGCGGATCAGCCGCGAGCCGCCGAGCGATGCCGGCACCCTCGGCCTCGACTTCCAGCCGACGAAGCCTGCTGCCAAGCATCTGGTCGGCGAGCTCGGCACCGAACCCATCAGTCGCGATGCGCCCGGCCTGGAACAGCGCGACACGGTCGCACACCCGCTGGACCTGATCGAGCAGGTGCGACGACAGCAACACGGTGACGCCCTCCGCCCTGAGTTCGCCGATCAGATCGAGAAATTCGAGCGTCGCCTGCGGATCGAGGCCCGACGTCGGCTCGTCGAGGATGGCGATTTCGGCCTGTTTGACGATGATCTCGGCGAGACCGAGGCGCTGGCGCATGCCGCGCGAATAGGTCGCCACGCGCTGGTTGGCAACTTCGAGCAGGCGCACCCGGGCAAGGGCAGCCACGATTCGCCGCGACGCGCTCGGGTACGACGACGCCCATCAGCTGCGCGGATAAGCAAGGATTTCGGCTGCGTCGAGATGATCGTAGAAGCCGACGGCGTCGGGCAGGTAGCCGACGCGCCGCTTGACCTGGAGCGGCGAGCGCGCCGGATCGAACCCGAGGACGCTGACCTGCCGACGGATACGTCGGTCAGGCCAAGCATCATCAGGATCGTGGTCGTCTTGCCGGCGCCGTTCGGGCCGAGCAGCCCAAACGCCTCGCCCTGCGATGTCGAAGTTGATGCGTCGACGACGCCGACCGTGCCGTAGCGCTTGGTGAGGTCCGCGCGCCGCGATGACGACGTCGCGCGCTTCCGCGACGTCCCGCTGTGCATTTCGCTCATCGCCGTCCGAACCTTGCAACAGCGCCCAGCATCAGAAGCAGGGCAATTCCGATAACGCCGGCACCGGCCATCCCCCACACGGTGGAGGTGTTGACGGTGATACGGAACTGGCTTGACGCACTCTCTCCGCGCGAGGTGGCGCGAACCGAAAGCTGGTAATCGCCCGCAAGGGACTTGTCGCTCGGCGTTACCAGCGCCTGGGCCTCGGCGTCCTTGCCGGGGACAATCCGATCGATCGTGGCCGGCTCGAACGTGACCTTCCAGCCGCTCGGTGCGGTGGCGGCCAGCGCAATGTTGTCGGCCGGCGCCGTGCCGGTATTGGTGACGACGACGGGAATCGAGCTTTGCTGGGCCGCGACCGCGCGCGCACTCAACAATCCATCACGTCCGGAAAGCTGGAGTTGCGGCTGGCCGACGACGTCCAGTGCAAGATCAGCCTCTGCCGATGCGTCCTCCGCGTTGACGGTAACCTTGACCGGGAAATGTCCGGCATCGATGGTGCCCGGCGGCCGAACCTTGAGCTTGATATCCTTGGACTGGCCGGCCTCGATCGGAATCGACGAGAGTTCCTGCGTACCATAGGCCTCGGTGAACGAGGTTTCGAAATTGGCAGGAGCTGCGGCCGCGAAGCTTGCGACCAGATTGCGCCCGCTGTCGTTCTTGATGGTCAGCGCATATTCGAAGTTCGATTTCGGGCTGCCGCGGAGCGATGGCAGTTTCGATGTCACGGTCAGCTTCGCCGGCAATTCCTTGGCGAGCGCCACTGCGATCGGCAGGGTTGCCTCGGTACCCTGCCCCGCTGCCTTCACGGTCAGCGTCTGTTCACGCATCTCGGTATTGGCCGGAATCTCCAGCCGCAACTGAAGCGATACGCTGGAATCGGGTGCCGGCATCGCCGCGGCCACAGGCTGGCCTCCACCCAACAACGTCGCCGTCCAGCCGCTCGGCACGCCTTCGACCGAAAGCCGGTATCGCTGCGGCCCGAGACCGTAATCCTGCAGGCGCAACGCTATATTCGACGTGGTGCCGGGTCTTACCGTGATGGCCGGATAATCGGTCATCATGAAAAGCCCCTTGATGTCGCGGGGTGGCTCGGCCGCGCGGGCAACCGGAGCGACTAAACCAAGGATGAAAACAAGACGCGCAAGATCGAGCGCTCGCATGGGCAAACACTCCTGCAGTGAGAGCAAGGTGGGCGGGGTCGGCGCTGTTCAGCGGTCAGCGACCGTCGCAGCGGCACGTTGGATCATGGAAATAATCGTGACGAAATCTCGGCAGGCTAATTACAAATAAGTAATCTGATATGATTCCTTAGGATTAGCAGCACACGCGGTGAAATGGATCCCGCTGGTGCCTGCCTAAAGGTCCTTGATCATCCCGGCATCAATCAGCAACCGATTGAAGCGCTTGGCCTCGGCGCCGTTCTTGCAGTCGTAGAACTTGCCGTTGCAGCGGAGCATGATGCTCTTCTGCTCCTCGAATGACGGATCGAGCGGAATGCCGGCGGCTTCCTGGATCACCAGCGGCAAATAGGCGGCATCAATGGTGTCCATCACGGCCGGGCTTTTCACCGGTTCGAAATTGACGGCATCGATGGCGTAATAGGTCCCGTAATAGCGTGGGTCGTAATTCTCCAGCTTTTTGCCGACGCCGGCCTCGTCGAGGCCGGGATCGAGCACATGCGGCGAAAATTCCGGCTGATGATCGCCGTAGCGCACGATCAAAAACGGCTGTGCCGGAAATTTCTTCTTCAGCCCGGCGATGAAGGCCGAGAAATCGTTGGCGCTCATCGTCTGCCGGCGCAGATATTCGTCGACCACCGGCTCGTTGCCGGGCTTGCGCCAGGACGGCAGCAGGTCGGGACGGAATCGGGTTTCCCAGGGGAAATGATTGGCGGCGAGGTAGACGAAGGTGAACAGCGGCGTGCCCCGCGGCTGCTCGGAGATCAGCTTGATGGCCTTGTCGTAGAAGAAGGCGTCGGGCTCGACGTCCTTGGCGTGGAGATCATGCGCGTCGTAGAAATGTTGGATGCCGGTCGTGGTCTGAAAGCTGCGCGCGCTCATGAAGGCGCCGAACGCCGGATAGAGCGAGAGCGTGTTGTAGCCGCAGCGGCGCAGCGCCAGCGGCAATCCGCGCTCGACCCGACCCGAAGCGATCCGGGTGACGAAATAGGCGAACCGGCCGAACGAGCGCGAGGAGAGGCCTGCGAGCACATTGTATTCGGTGAACCAGCTCGGCCCGCCATTGCTCTCGGCGAGAAACGTCCGCTCCACACCGTCATACGACTTGAAATGGCTGCCGTAGCCGGCGGGCACCTTGATGCCCTCGGCCTCACGGATGTCGAAACTCGACTCGTCATGGATCATGATGATGTTCGGCCGCCGTCCCGCCGGATGGCAGGAATCCACCAGCGGCACCTTGAGGTGCTCGTTGGCGGCCGCGTCCGATTCCATGAAGCCGTAATTGATGAAGTCGGATACCGCCGTGACGCCGGAGCGGGAAAATTTCGACAGATAGCCGTCGTCGTAATAGCCGCGCCAGGCTTCATCCGGCCAGGCGAAGGCGTATCCAACCAGCCCTGCAAGACAGGCGAGGCAGCAGGCCAGCGCCGGCAGGCGGCGGATGCGAAACGGATCGAGCCACCACAGCGCATACATCAGGGGAATGGTGACAAGGCCGGCCCCGATCACCGGCCAGCGCAGATTGGGGAAGATCGTAAACAGGAAGGCCGCGGTGTCGCGATCGATCACCATCAGGTCGACGAAGTTCGCGGTCATCTGCACCACGTCGTGCTTGAGCCGCGACAGCAGTACCAGCACCACGACCAAGGTCAGCGACAGCGCGCCCGATAACGCCGGACGCCGCAGAGCCGCGATGAAGAAGAAATTCAGGATGCCCCACGACAGCAGAAAGCCGGTGCGCGCGCCGAAATCGGTTTCGGTCTGCAGCATGATCGCGATCGCCGCCAGATGCGGCGCGGCCACGGCCAAGAGCCGCCAGGCGCCGATCGCGGCGATGCCGCCGGCAATGGCGGTAACGGAGGAGTTTTGATGAGGCGCGGGCGCCATGGGCAGGACGCAACACTACCCGGCGCAATGCAAAAGCCTTGGCTGGCGGCGCCAGGAGACGCACGGCGCATCCGGAACCTGCGTCGCGTCATAAAAATGTAGTGGAACCGTCATGAACAGGCAATGAATTTGCCGCTTGCGTCGGAGCCTTGCGCCCCGGGGCATACGCCCCGGCCGATCATCGGGACAAACCCGTCCGGCCTCATCCGGCCGCGTACCCAACCGCCGCCGGTCAAAATTTGACGATTTTGTCGGGAACCGGACAGACAGGCTTTTCGCATCGGCGCTATTTTTGGCCCATGGCAGGGAAAAGAAAACCCGATCCAGAACTGCTGCCTCTCCACCGTCCGCGCTGTCCCGACTGCCACTCGCGGATGATAACCGGTGCCGTCTCGGCCGGACCGGAAGGCTTCGAGCACCGCTTCTACCAGTGCCCAAGCTGTGCGCACACCGAAACCAGGGTCGAGGCGATTGATCCGCTCGAGGCCGAGGCGCTGGGCTGGATCGACGCCGAGCCCGGACAGCCGGACACCGCCCCCGGTTCGATTCGGGAAGCCGGTCCGCCCACCCAGCAAAAGCCGACGCATTAGAGCCGAAGAACTGACGCAATGGCCCGACCGATCAAAAACCCGCAGCCCAAACTCGATCTGGAGACCGAAGCGCTGGCAGCTCTGGAACTGGCCCGCGCGCTGGCGCCCGGGCCCGAGCGAACCGAAGCGATGAAGCGCGCCGGCGTTCTCCGGAATGCGGTGGACATGCAGGGGCTGCTGTTCGCCAAGCGGGGAAGACCGCCGAAGACGTGAGCCGCGACAAGACAGCGCGGACGCCGATCGCGGTAAGCATGATTGACTGACCTGAACCGGCGTACGCCCGCGATAGCGCCTCGGAGAGGCCGTTCACGCCCGCCAACACGCTGTTTGAACGATCTTCCTTTGAACGATCTTCTCCATCTGTTGGGTATCCGACATAAGCGGAAATAATTCCCTTGCTATGTCCGCTACCTGACGTACCGTCCAGGAATTATCGGGTATCCCGCCAAGGCACCGATAGCTGAGAGTTCTTCGCGCTCCCGCCTGTCAATCAGGAGCGCAATCATGAAGAACCTTTTGCTTGGCCTGCTTGCACCGGCTGACCTGAAACTTCTCGCACCGCATTTGAAGCCGGCGCATTTCGAACAGCATCACGTGCTGTTTGAGGCGGACGAGCGGATCGGTAACGTCTATTTCCCGACCGGCGCCGTCGTATCACTCGTCGTCACGCTTTCAACCGGCGAAATCATCGAAGCCGCGATGGTCGGCGCGGATGGTGTGGTTGGGGCTTCCGCGGCACTCGACGGAAAAATATCGCTGAGCCGCGGCATCGTTCAACTGGGCGGCGAAATCGCCGTGTGCGATATCGACGTGTTGAAATCCGCAGCCCTGCAGAGCCCCAAATTGCTTTCGCTGCTCATTCGACATGAGCAAACGGTCTATGCCCAGGCGCAGCAGTCGGCGGCATGTTTCGCCACCCATCAGGTCGAGGCAAGGCTGTGCCGCTGGCTGCTTCGCGCGCGGGATTTGTCGGCCAGCGACAATCTGCCCTTCACGCAGGAATACCTCGCGGAGATGCTCGGGGTCAGACGGACGAGCGTGACGGAAGTCGCGCATACGCTGCAGGAAGCGGGATTGATCAAATATGCCCGTGGCAAGATTCAGATCGTGAACGCGGAAGGTCTGCAGGCGACCGCCTGCGAATGCTACGCTTCGGTCAGGGCGCACTATCAAAGGCTGATCGGAATCTCTCCGGGGTAGGTTACCGCGCCGCGGCGGGTCGACTGGCGATGCCGTCAATGAACAGATCGATGATCGCCTCGGCGGTGGCGTCTGCGTCGGCCTCGGCCACACCCCAGCGCGGAAAATGCCCGTCGATGTTCATCCGGGCAAAGCCGTAGACCAGCGCGCGCCCGGCGATCTGGATCCGTTTCAGGTCGGGCGAGCGCAGCTGGCCCTGGGCAAAAGCCTCGGCCAGCGTGCGTTCCGTGAGATTGATCAGTTCGGCATTATCCTCCGAAACCCCTGATGCCTCGTCGTGGCTAAAAAACCGGCGGCTGGAGATGATCTCGAAATGGGTCGGGTTGCGCATAGCCCAGCGCAGATAGGCAATCCCGAAGCAGCGAAACCGGCCCAGCGGATCGCCAGACGGGGCCTCGGCCAGCGCCGCCTCGATCTCGGTCCGAAAACGCCGCTGCGCCTCCTCGGCCACCGCATTCATCAGGGCGTCGCGGCTCGGGAAATGCCGGAACGGCGCCCCGGGCGACACCCCGGCGCGGCGGGCCGCCTCGCGGACGCTGACGGCCTCGGCCCCGCCCTCGCCGACCAACTGCAGCGCGGCATCGATCAGGACCCGGCGGAGATCGCCGTGATGATAGGGCTTTGGCGCCGGGGTGCGGATCGTCCGGCGACGCGGTTTGGCGGATGAGGATTTGGCGGCGGGGCGCATCGCCTGTCCTAGCATCACTCGCTTGTGAATGTAATCACCGTTTACACGGATTGACCGCGCCAGCTCCGCCGTATGTAACTGGTGATTACATTACGCATCCGCGTCATTGCGAGGAGCGCAGCGGCGAAGCAATCCATTCTTGCTTTGCCCGCGACATAGATTGTTTCGCTTCGCTCGCAATGACGGCAGCAACAGAGGAGCACCGACATGTCGACACGCCAAAACTGGTTCGAAGGCTGGCGGCTGTTCGCCGTACTGACGCTGACGATGATCGCGTTGAGCCTCTGGATCGCGGGCATGCGGCAATTCGACGTCGACGGCGTGCGCATGGTGATCCGCTTCACCGCGCGGACCTCGCTGTTGTTCTTTTGTCTGGCCTTCAGCGCCGCGGCGCTGGCGCGGTTATGGCCCAATATGTGGACGCGATGGCAGCGCCGCAACCGGCGCGCTCTCGGCGTGACCTTTGCGGCATCGCACGCCATCCACGCCGTCGTCATCGCCTGCTTTGCGGTGATGGATCCCGGCGGCTTTGCCGCCGCGACGTCGCTGGTCTCCTACATCTTCGGCGGTATCGGCTACATCGTCATCATCGCGATGACCGCAACCTCGTTCGACCGCACGGCTGCGGCGATCGGCCCGGCCGCCTGGCGCAGGCTGCATCTTGTCGGCGGCTATTACCTGCTGTTTCAGTTCATGGTCTCGTTCGGCAAGCGGATTCCCGACATGCCGCTCTATGCGCTGTTCCTGATCCC
Source organism: uncultured Alphaproteobacteria bacterium (assembly GCA_963738765.1). GTDB lineage: Bacteria > Pseudomonadota > Alphaproteobacteria > Rhizobiales > Xanthobacteraceae > Bradyrhizobium. The sequence goes on from CAVTYA010000034.1 coordinate 106,992, forward strand.
GCTGGTCGCCGTGTTCGCGCTTCGGATGATCAGCATGGCCGCAAGGCCGGCGCCGCGCACGGTCGAAGCGGCATAACCCGCCGTCATTTATTGGTGGCCGACCTCTTCCAACTCCTTGGCACGCGCTTGCGTCATGTTGCGAATGCATTCGCCGGCATCGATATGGGCGATGGTGCCCTCGCCCAGGCCGTAATACAGGCAGTTGGCGTCGCGGTACTGGATCCATAGCCGCTGCGCCGCGCGCAGTTGGTCGCGCTGCTGCGGCACCGCATCCTTCAGGGCTTGCTGATAGGCGAGCGTCATCCGCTTGTCCCATTGCGCGGTCTGCGCCTTGAGGCACTCGACCATCTGATACGTGTTGCCGTCGCAGGATTTCTCGGGATCGCCCTGGTCGCCGGCATGGGCGGCCGACGCCAGCGCGACGATCGCGGCGATGACAATCAATCGTCTCGGCATCATCGTCACGCCGGCGGCAACAGGCGGAGACGCTTGGCCATGATCCGGTCGAGCATCCGTTTCGGCAGGATCGCCATCATCAGGTACCGCATTGGATCCGGCGTGATCTGGTAGCGCACCTTGGGATTGGCCGATGTCAGCGCCTCGGCGATCCGCTCGGCAATCTTCTCCGCCGGCAATCCGGTTTCACCGAGCTTGAGCATGTATTTCCGCATTCCCTTCAGCGCCGGATAATATGGCGAGTTCTGGTAGGCGGAAATGTCGACTTCGTCGGCCTTGCTCCAGATCGGCGTCTTCACCGCACCGGGGGCCACGATGATGACGTCGATGCCGAACAGCATCAGTTCGCGGCGCAGGCTTTCGGACAATCCCTCGATCGCGTGTTTCGAGGCCGAATAGGCCGACGTCAGCGGATTGCCGTTCTTGCCGGCGACCGAGGAGATCATCACGATGCGCCCCTTCGGGCCCTTCAGCGACGGATCGGAGCCGAGCAGCGGACCAAAGGCCTGCGTCGTGATGATCGGCCCGATGACGTTGACATCCATCTGGCGGCGGAATTCGTCGGCGGCGAGTTCGAGCACCGGGCCGGCAACCGCGATGCCGGCATTGTTGACGAGACCGGCCAGCGTCTCCCCGTTCAGGCTGTTGCGCACCTCGCGCGCCGCCGCCAGTGCCGCGGCCTCATCGGTGACGTCGAATATCAGCGGCGTGAAATTCGCGCCGAACTCGCTCCGCAGGCGGTCGGCGTCGGCCTGCTTGCGCACGCTACCGAACACGCGAAATCCGCGATCCAGCAGCAGTTTTGCGGTAGCCCAGCCGATGCCGGTCGATGCGCCGGTGATGACGACGGATCTCATGGTAAAATTCCTCTCGCGATGGTTTTCTAGCACTCGGCACGGAAAAGCCAGTCCCCGGCTGCACCTAAAATCATGCGCCGGCCGGTTCGGCCCGTGCTTGCGACACCCAGGCCCGGTAGAGCCTGGTGCGCCGTTTGGTGAGGATCTGCTGGCGGATCAATGCCAGCAATGGACTGGCGCCGGGTTTCGGCTGCTGGCCTTTGCCGAGGCGGCGCAGTTGCAGCTTCACCAGCGCCATCCGGGCCAGGCTGGCATAGGCCTTGTTGCGCCAGCCGACGCTCGGGATCTCGATCTCAAGTGCTTCGCCGCCCTTCCACCGTTCGGGCAGATCCGGCTCGAACGCCATGGCGCTGGCGATGCCGACCATGGCGACGCCCGGCCTGCCCTCGCTCGGCTTCAGCGCTGCTTCCGCGACGGCGCGCCGGCGGATGCCGCCGGTGACCATGACCGGCATCCGCGCCACGGCGCTGATGTCGCGGGCAAAGTCGAGAAAATAAGCTTCGCGCGCAGCCGTACTGCCGCCCTGCGGCGCGCCTTCCGTGGCCTGCGGCGCGCCTTGCATCGCCGGGCTTTCGTAGCTGCCGCCGGACAATTCCACGAGATCGACCGGCAGATCGTTGAGCCAGCGCACCACCTGCGTGGCGTCGGACGCCTCGAAACCGCCCTTCTGGAAATCGGCCGAGTTCAGCTTTACCGCCACCGAGAAGCCGGGCGAGACCACAGCGCGCACGGCCTTCACCACATCGAGCAGGAGCCGCGCCCGGTTATGCAAGTCGCCGCCCCATGCATCGGTTCGGCGGTTGGTCAGCGGCGAAAGAAACTGGCTGATCAGATAGCCGTGGGCGGCATGGATCTGCACGCCGGAAAAGCCGGCCGCCTCGGCCAGCCGGGCGGTGGTGACGAAACGCGCGACAATTGCAGCAATCTCCGCTTCATCCAGCGCGCGCGGTACCGGAAACAGATGCGAATAGGCGCCCATGTCGACGCCGATGGCCGACGGCGCCACCGCCTCTTGTCCCATCGCGGCGAAAACCTGCCGGCCCGGATGGTTGATCTGCAGCCAGGCCTGGTTGCCGCCACGCTTCGCAGCGCGCGCCCAGGCCTTGAACGGTTCGATCGGCTGACGCTGGTCCAGCACCACGCCGCCGGGACCGGTCAGCGCGGTCGGATCGATCATCACATTGCCGGATAGAATGAGGCCGACGCCGCCCTTGGCCCAGCTTTGGTAGAGCCGCCGCAGGCTTTCGTCCGGGAGCTGGCCACGATCCGCCATGTTTTCTTCCATCGCCGCCTTCGCAATGCGGTTGGGGACGACCGCACCATTTGGCAGCGTCAGGGGAACGAACAGCAGCGACGGCGGGACGGATGCGTGCATGGATTGACCTTGAATTCGGTGACGGATGAGCGCACGCTACACCTTCAACCTAACTTGAAGGTCAAGCTTATTCGAAGGAGGCTCGGCGATGCAGATCGGTGAACTGGCGCGGCGGTTCGGCGTGGCGGCGTCGAAAATCCGCTTCCTGGAGGACGAAGGCCTGGTGCGGCCGGTGCGCCGGACCAAGGCGGGCTACCGCGAATATGACGAGAGTTCGGCCGAGGCGCTCACCATGATCCTGCAGGCACAATCGCTCGGCTTTACGCTCGACGAGATCAAGGGGGCGCTTGCGGAAACAAAGATCAATGGCCTGCGCCGCGACTATCTGATCGGGCAGATCGCACGGAAACTGAATGAGCTCGACCGTCACATCGCCCAGGCGCAGGAGCTGCGCGCACGGCTGGTCTGCGCCAGCAACGAACTCAAGGCGCGCATGGAGAGCAGCGCCAAATGCGACGCAAAACCTGTCGCGCTGTCGCCGATCGGGGCGAACAAGCCACGCGCGGCGCCGCCGGTCCGTCGTCGATGAATGACGATAGCGGGATGAGGCTGCCGCCCACAACCTCTTTGGCCTCGACAGCCGGGAAGCCATCACAAAATCAGGGTAGATGCGCGGATGCCGGCCGGCGCAGCAGCAGTTCGTCTTCCTTCTTGGACCAGGAAATGTAGTAAGCGACCGCGGTCATGATCGCGACACCGGATATGCTCACAAGGATCTGCGCGATCAGCGAGCCGGAGCTCAGCATCAGCACGAACTGCGCGACGAAGGCGAGCAGCAGCCCGACGGTGAATACCGCGATCGACTGGCCGCATTTGATGATGGGATCGAGGGTTCGCCATTGCAGTCCGCGCCATTGTTTCGGAGCGAAGCGGATGACGAGAAAGGCGATGACGACAAAATGCAGTACCCGGTAGGGCGTCAGATCGGTTTTGTCGCCGGGGTTGAAGGCATCGAGAAGCCCGCGCGGGAGCAGGGCTCCAAGACCTGGAAGCCGCCCGGCCAGCGTCAGCGCGAAGGAGAACAGCAGGTAACCGATGCCGCAATAGAGCAACGCCCGCGAGTTGATGACGGCACGCGATTCATGGACTCCGCCAAGCGCGAACCAGGCGCCGAACACGAACAGCAGCTGCCAGCAGAACGGATCGAAGGTCCAGTCCCCCACCGGGTAGGCGGCGAGATTCCAGTCGAACTGCCGGGCCGCGATATACAACAGCAGCGACAGCCCCATCGTCAGATCGGGCTTGCGCAGCATAATCCACAACACCGGTGGAAACAGCGCCATCAGCACGATGTAAAGCGGCAGGATGTCCAGGTTGAGCGGCTTGAAGTTGAGTAACAGGCCCTGGCTCAAGGTCTCGAGCGGATTGGCAATCAGGCTCTCGATATTGAACTCGCTGACGACGTCGGAAACATTGTAGACAGCCGCGACATAGCTGACCGCGACGATGTAGATCACGAGCAGCATGATGTGAGTGACGTAGAGCTGACGCACGCGCTTGAAGATTCGCGTTGCGCCGAAGATCGCGCCGCGCTCGGCCATCATCCGCCCGTAGACGAAGGCCGCGGTGTAGCCGGAAACGAAGACGAACAGGTCGGCTGCGTCGCTGGACCCGTAATTCCGGGTGGTCACCCAGTTCATGACATTGTTGGGAATGTGGTCCAGAAAGATCGCCAAATTCGCAATCCCGCGGAGCAGGTCGAGGGGAAGGTTGCGCCCACGTCCCGGGGGCCGCAGGGTTGCGGTGATTTGCATCGGAGCTGGCTTCGGCGGTGACGCGAAACGTTGCGATCGGGAGCGGGCGCCGGCACCGGCACCGGGCTTCCAGTCCGAAACGGCTCCCGAACCGCGCAAGTCGCATTATTGCCAGAGTAGGCGCCTCGCGCACTTGATCTGGATCAGAAAATTCCGACTTTGATGCTTGCGCCGCGAGGAGGAAGCAAGAGGGGTGCCTACTCCGCGTGTCCGTCGATGATCGGGCCGAACAGCTGCCATTTCTGGCCGGTGAATTTCATCATCTGGACCTGCTCGATCGGATAGAAATCCGTCGGCGAGGTCTTGATCCGGATACCCGGGATGTAGGTGTTGATCTCGAAATCCATGTTCGCGACCACCTTCATGACATTCTCGCGTGTCAGATTGTCGCCGCACCGTTTCAATACCTCAACCAGGGCGGTCGAGGTGTTGAAAGCCGTCAGCGGCCCGCTCTCGGACTTGTCGGCCTCCGGATAATATTTGGCCATGAAGGCGCGGAATTTCTGCATGCCCGGATAGCTGTCCCATTGCGGATCGGTGACATCCATCTGATAGCCGGCGCTGAGGATGCCGGTGGAGTTGTCGAGGCCCGCAGGCTTCAGCACCGCGCCGACCGAGGCCGACACGTTAGTCATGATCTGGATAGGGTGCCAGCCGAGTTCGGCAATCTTCTTGATCGCCTGCGCTGCGAATTTCGGCGTCCCGATGTTGACGAAGATGTCGGGGTTGGCGGTCTTGATCGCGACCACCTGCGAATCCACCGTCGGCATGCTGATTTCATAGGGCACGCTGGCGACGACCATCCTGTCATACTTGTCGCCCAGCACGTCCTTCAGGCCCAGCACGTAGTCCTTGCCGAAATCGTCGTTCTGGTAGAGCACCCCGATTTTGGCGTTGGGATAATGCTGCAGGATGTAGGTCGCGTAGATGCGCGCTTCGGCCCGGTAATTCGGTTGCCAGCCGATGGTCCAGGGAAAGTGCTCGGGATCGCCCCAGCGCGAGGCGCCGGTGGCGACGAACAGCTGCGGCACCTTCATCGTGTTCATGTATTTCTGGATCGCCGCATTGCTCGCGGTGCCGAGGGCTGCGAAAATCAAAAACACCTCGTCGCTCTCGACCAGCTTGCGCGCCTGCTCCACCGTCTTCGGCGGGCTGTAGGCGTCGTCATAACTGATGAAGTTGATCTTGCGGCCGTTGATGCCGCCATTGTCGTTGATCATCCGGAAATAGGCGCTCATCGTCTTGCCGATGATGCCGTAGGCCGATGCCGGCCCCGAATACGGCATGATGTTGCCGATCTTGATTTCCGTGTCGGTGACGCCGGTGTCGTATTTCGTTTGTGCTGCGGCCGACATGGTGGCCGCGGCGACGATCAGTCCGGATATTCCAAGCGCCTTGGCGAAATTCGTCGTGAAGAAATCCTTAAGCATACGCTTCATGAGTTTCCTCCCCCGGTGCGGGCAAATTTGACGGCTTCTGTCGGACAGTTTCCTCGATCAGTTTTTTTCGGAACGCCCAAGGATAGCAGCCGGACCGGGTTACCGGAAGCGGCGGCTGGGCCGCCGAATTGCGATCGCCAGAGACCATTTGTCGCGCGAAGGACACGCAACCGCAGCGCAACAAGAACGATATCGTTACCGGAGTCTCTCCGTGCAACGAATGATTTTGCTGCATATGCTCATGTGAAAAACAGAATAGTTACAGTTGCCTAACGGTCAGCGTCACGCCGCGACCGCCGCTTTAACGTGAGTGAAAGGCGGTAGCCGCCATTCTGCCTCAAAGCTTGAAATCCGTTCCTTGAAATCTGTTCCTGGACCCCCGCGCATGTTGCAACAGCCCGCTCAATCGATCATCGCCGAACTGGAAGAAGCCGTCAGGGGCGGCTCATCGGCCAAGCGGGTCGAAACCCTGCGGCAGGTGACGGACCTCTTCCTGAACGACGGCGAACGTCTCAGCGACGAACAGGTCCATGTTTTCGACGACGTGCTGTGCCTGTTGATCGCGCGCGTCGAAACCCGGGCGCGGGCCGAACTCAGCAAACGGCTGGCGCCGCTCGACTACGCGCCGTTCGAGGTGATCCGGCATCTTGCATGGGACGATGAGATCGCGGTCGCCGGCGACGTGCTCACCCATTCCAGCCGCCTCGGAACCGAGGCCCTGGTCGAAATCGCAACCACCAAGGGCCAGTCCCATCTGCTGGCGATCTCGGCGCGCGAAAACCTTCCCGAGGCCGTCACCGACGTGATCGTCGATCGCGGCGACGCCAAGGTCATTCGCAGGCTTGCCAACAACGCCAGCGCGAAGTTCTCCGAGACCGGCTATTCCGGCATCGTCGCGCGCGCCGATGGCGACGACGAACTGGTCGAGATTCTCGGCCTTCGCCTCGACCTCCCGGTCAAGTTCCTGCATGACCTGCTGCGCCGCGCCAAGGACGCGGTGCGCGCCCGGCTCATCGCCCTTGCGCCGCCCGCGCTGCTGGAAGAGATCAAGCGGGTGCTGAACGACATCGTGCGCGGGGAAGGCTCGCCGGCGCGGAATTTCCAGGTGGCCGACGAACTCGTGAGGCTGATGAAGGGGTTGAACGAGCTGGACGACGCCGCCGTCTACATGTTCGCCAAGGCCAAGAAGTTCGACGAAATCGCGGCAGCGCTGGCGCTTCTCAATGAAGCCCCGACCGAAATGATGGCCCGGCTGCTGGAAGGCCCCCGCGCCGATCTCGTCCTGATCCCCTGCCGATCGGCCCGCCTCAACTGGCCAACGGTCGAAACCATCCTGCGTAAGCGGCCGACGCTGCGCATGATCGACGACGCAACGCTGAAAGTGGCGGAGCGCGATTACAAGAAACTGTCGATGGAGACAGCTCAGCGCACCGTGCGCTTCTGGCAGCTTCATAACAGGATCGAGAAGCAGCCCTGAGGGGCGCCTTGTCGTGACGAGTTGGCGCCGTCGCGGCGGACGATTACGCCACGTTCCTGGCGGGCAGACGCACTGAATCGAGATCCAGTTCGCAATGCGGGACCGGTCGTCCGAACAGATAGCCCTGCACGAAATCGACCCCGGTCGCCTGCAAGGCCTCGAATTGCTCGCGGCTCTCCACTCCCTTGGCCGCGGTTGCTATGTCGAGGCCACGCGCCAGTGCGAGCACCGAAGCCACCACCGCCGCGCAATCCTTGCGGCTTGCAAGCCCCTGCCCGATCGAGCGGTCGATCTTGATCTTGTCGAATGGAAAGTTTGTCAGGTAGCTTGCCGCGGAATATCCGGCGCCGCAATTGTCGAGCACGAGCGAGACGCCGAGATTCTTCAATTGCCGGATCGTATGCAGATGCGCGGCCTGCTTTCTTTCCAATAGCGCGCTATCGGCGATTTCGAGCTCCAGCCGGCCCGGCGACAGGCCGGAATCGACCAGTGCGGACAGAACGACATCGAACAGATTGCCCTTGTCGAACTGAACCGTGGAAATGTTGACGGCAATCTTGATGTGCGGCGGCCAGGCTGCGGCATCCAGGCACGCCTGTCGCAGGATCCACTCTCCAAGCGGCGCTATCAGTCCGGTCGATTCCGCCAGCGGGAGGAACCGATCGGGCGCAAGCATGCCGTCGGAGGGATGGTGCCAGCGCACGAATGCTTCCACCCCCCTGACGACGCGCATTCTGGCATCGACCACCGGTTGATAGTGCAGTTCGAACTCATTGCGCGAAATTGCCTCGCGCAACTCGCTTTCCATCGATTTCTGCATATCCGCGGCGATCGTCAGTTCGGGCTGGAACACGCGAAAATCGTTTCGACCGCCTGATTTCGCGGCGTATAGCGCAAGATCCGCCTTTTTCAGCAGCGCCTCGGCCTCTTCGCCATGTTCCGGCGCAAACGCTATTCCGATACTGGTTCCGACCCCAACCCGATGGCCATCGATGTCGAAGGGCTGTTCGATCAATTTGATGACCTTGCGCGCGAGCGCTACGGCGCCCTCGCCCTGGTTCTTCTCATTTTCCTGGATGATCGCGAATTCATCGCCACCCAGACGGGCAACCACGTCGGTATCGCGAAGCGACGACTTCAGGCGCCGCGCCACCTCGACAAGGAGTTGGTCGCCGGCGGGATGCCCCAGCGTGTCGTTGACGTTCTTGAATTTGTCGAGATCGAGCATCAGCACGGTAAACGTCGTGCCGTGGCGCAAAAGCCGCTTGGTGGCGTCCTCGAGTTTTTCGGCAAACAGCGCACGGTTCGCCATACCGGTGAGCAAATCATGCTGCGCCAGGAACACGATCCGCTTTTCGTTCCTCGCCCGATCCGTGATGTCCTCGTGGGTCGTGAGCCAGCCGCCGTTCTGCATCATGTGACGCGCGATCGCGACCGTGCGCCCATCGGCGAGTTCCCGGACTTCCTCCGCCTCTTTCACATTGTGCTTGAGATAGATTTCGGGCGCTACGCCGGCGAAATCAGTGCCTTTCTCGCGTCGATATTCCAGAATTTGCGCGAGCGAGGTTCGCGGCTTTATCTGATCGCTACCGAGACGATAGATTTCGCTATAGCGCGCATTCGAGACCACGACCTTCTGCTCGGCATCGAACATGCAGAGCCCTTGGGACATGTTGTTGAGCGCGGCGTCGAAACGCACGTTCATCGCCTCGAGTTCGGCGGCCTTCTCCGCCAGCAACTGCTCGCTGCGCTTCTGCTCGGTGACATCCTCGTGGGTCGCGACCCAGCCGCCGTCCGGCAGCGGCTTGCGCTGAATGAATATCTTGCGGCCATCGGCCGGCTGAAAATCCTGCTTCGATTGCGCAGGCATCAACTGGACGTGTTGGTCCACTGTCAGATTGCTTGTTTCGCCGCGGTCGACATAGTGTTGAAGAATCCGATCTAACGGGGTTCCGGGCACAACAAGTTCATCCGGCAGATCGTACATCTCCTGATAGCGCTTGTTTGAAATCACCAGCCTCTTGCCCGCATCGAACAGGCACAGCCCCTGCGACATGTTGCTGATGGCGGCATCGAACCGATCGTTGGTGCGTTTCAGATTCGCGGCATTCTCGGCCAGGAGCATCTCGGCGCGCCGTTTCTCCGTGATGTCTTCGTGGGTGGCAACCCAGCCGCCGTCCTTCATCGGCGTGCGCTGGATCTTGATCATCCGGCCGTCCGCGAGCGTCAGGATGTGCGGCGTCCGGTCCTTGGCGCCTCGAAGGAATTGGTCGAATTGAAAATCAGTTCCCTCGGTCTTGTAATCCCTCAAGATGCGGCTGAGCGGAGTTCCGGGCTGCACCTGCTCTTCCGTCAGATCATACATCTCGCGATAGCGGCTGTTGCAGACCAGCAATCTCTCCTTGGCGTCGAACATGCTGAGGCCGTGCGGCATGTTGCTCAGCGCAGCGTCGAAACGCGCATTCGTGCCCGCCAAAGCCCGCGTCTTGGCCGCGAGCGCATTGGTCTGGCGCACCAGCACGATCGTGCCGAACAGGATGATGACGACGATGGCAGCGACCAGCAGACCGAACGTGTAGAGATGCCGATACCACGGCAGCATTACTTCGCTGCGGGCATAGGTCACGACCACGACCAGCGGCAGGCCGGTCACCGCCTTGTAGCCGGCAACGCGATCGATGCCGTCAACAGGGCTCTTGACCTCGTAGGAACCGATGTCCGACGCCGGTAGCAATGTCGTCAACAGCGGGCCACCCGCAAACGACATTCCAATCGCGCTCCGCTGCTCGGGCTCCCGCGCCAACAATCTCCCCTCGCGATGCAGCAGCAGCACGGTTCCGCCCTTGGTGAGATCGATCGAGCGATAGAGCTTGGCGAAATACGATTGGTCGAGCGGAGCGGTAACGACGCCGGCGAAGCTGCCGTCGGGATTGCTCAGCCGCCGCGACGCTGCGGTGTACCATTTGTCGTTGGCCGCCGAATGATAGGGCGGCGCAATGAACAGCTTGTCCTCGGTGCTGTCGCGCTGGGCGATGAAATGCGCCATGTCGGCGATGTTATGGCGTGGCGGCGAATGGTCGTAGGAGTGAGCGACGACTTCGCCCGACGCATCGGTCCATCCGATCGCGACAAGGATGGACGAACTTCGTTGCAGCTGGCGCAGGGCGGCATTGGCGGCGCCGGGCTCGCCAAGCCTTCCCGACAGGCTGGCTCTGCGAATCGCTTCCGCGCGAATCAACGCATGATCGATGTCTTCAAATGTCAGCGCCGCGTGCTCGGCGAGGACCCGCGCAAAGCTCTGCGCATCGTTCTTGGCGCTCGCGATCCTTTCCCAGTACCTGGCTTGCAGGTCAGTGAGGAATAGAACGACGGTCGCGACCGACAGCAGAATGCCGAGCGCCGCCAGCGGCGGCCCTGGCGATCTCGCCATCCATCGATTAGTTCCCGGCATAGCGGACCCGATTTACAACGAATTGCGGGGTCCAAAATCGCTTGGCTACCTTAATATTTCGTACGCAATATAAGTACCACACCGGACGGACAGGGAGCGTTCGCCCGGGGGGCGGGCTTGAACTCCGTAATTGTACCAAGCGCGACGGTAGAGCGGCGTTAACCGGGTAGGCGCAAATTGCGTGTTCGCCAGCAACACGGAACCGGCACGATGGTGGAAGCGCGCTGCGATACTCGCCACAGGGTATTGAAGGCCGGTACGATTGAATTCGGCGGCGGCGCGATCGATTGTACCCTCCGCAATCTTTCGTCCACCGGAGCGGCGCTCGAGGTCGTCAGCCAAACCGGGATTCCCGCGAATTTCACCTTGGCCGTGCCCGGCGACGGGCTGCTTTTGCCCTGCCATGCGGTGTGGCGGAAGGCCTACAGGATCGGCGTGGGCTTCGATTGAAGGGGGCGGCGGACGGCACAAACAAAAAGGGGTCGCGCGACGCGCGACCCCCGACAGCGGCTGAAGTGACCGATCAGTTCTTGCGTCTTGTCGACCAGCGCGCCCTTCTTGATCCACGGCATCATGTCGCGCAGCTTGGCGCCGACTTCCTCGATCGGGTGCTGCGGCGAGCTTGGCGCGGGTCGCCTTGAACGAGGTCTGGTTGACCTTGTTCTCCAGCATCCAGTCGCGGGCGAACTTGCCGGACTGGATGTCGTCGAGCACGCGCTTCATCTCGGCCTTGGTCTCGGCGGTGACGATGCGCGGGCCGGTGACGTATTCGCCGTATTCGGCGGTGTTGGAGATCGAGTAGTTCATGTTGGCGATGCCGCCTTCATAGATCAGGTCGACGATCAGCTTCACCTCGTGCAGGCACTCGAAATAGGCCATCTCCGGCGCGTAGCCGGCTTCCACCAGCGTCTCGAAGCCGCCCTTGATCAGTTCGACCAGGCCGCCGCACAGCACCACCTGCTCGCCGAACAGATCGGTCTCGCACTCTTCCTTGAACGAGGTCTCGATGATGCCGGCGCGGCCGCCGCCGATCGCCGAGGCATAGCTCAGGCCGAGGTCATGGGCGTTGCCCGAGACGTCCTTGGCGATCGCGATCAGGCAGGGCACGCCGCCGCCGCGCTGATATTCCGAGCGCACGGTGTGGCCGGGGCCCTTCGGCGCGATCATCAGCACGTCGAGATCGGCGCGCGGATCGAGCAGGTTGAAGTGCACGTTGAGGCCGTGGGCGAACACCAGCGCCGCGCCCTTCTTCATGTTGTCGTGCAGGTGCTCGCGGTAGATGTCGCCCTGCAGTTCGTCGGGGGTCAGCATCATCACGAGGTCGGCCCATTTGGCGGCTTCGGCGACTTCCATCACCTTGAAGCCGGCGGCTCTCCGCCTTCTTGGCCGAGGCCGAGCCCTTGCGCAGCGCGATGGCGACGTCCTTGACGCCGGAATCCTTCAGGTTCAGCGCATGGGCGTGGCCCTGGCTGCCATAGCCGACGATGACGACCTTCTTGCCCTTGATCAGGTTCAGGTCGGCGTCGCGATCGTAATAAACACGCATGGTCGTTTCCTCTTGAGGTGGCCAGAATCGGCCGGTTGAATCAGGCTTTCGGGTGGTGGGACCGCCGGTCGCCCGCGAATTTCCGGCGTTGTCTAGAGCATTTTCCCGCTCAGGGGAAACCCGTTTCTGCATGGCGCGGCGCGGCATCATGCGTCCATGAAGACCGGATAGAGCGAGGCCAGCAGCAGCAGCGCCATCACGATGTTGAAGGCCCGCACCGCCGCTCGGCGAGGTCAGCACCGGCCGCAGCGCAGCTGCCGAACAGCGCCCAGGCGATGCAGTCGAGACCACGCCCAGCAGCAGGCTGATCGCGATCTGGATCACGATGTTCCAGGGGAAGGCGGCAATCGCCGCATAGGCGGTGATGGTGCCGATCACCATCACCCAGCCCTTGACGTTGACCCACTGGAACAGCGCCGCGCCCCAGAAGGTCATCGGGCCGCGGCGGTTGTCCTGCCCGGCCTGACCGGCCCGGACATCGCGATCACGGCGGCGAGATAGATCAGGTAGGCCGCGCCGGCATATTTCAGGATCGTCTGCAGCACCGGATAGGCGATGAAGATGGTCCCGAGCCCGAGGCCGACCGCGCCGACCATGAAGGCGAAACCGATGGTGATGCCCGCGATATGCGGCAGCGTGCGGCGAAAGCCGTAGGTCAGGCCCGACGACAGCAGCATGATGTTGTTCGGCCCCGGCGTGAAGTACATCACGGCGGCGAAGATGACGAAGGCGATCAGAAGCGAGTGCGACATGGTCGCGCTCACGCGATCTTCGGCAGGGTTTGCGGCCGCTTCGACAGCAGCATGACGGCGATGCCGCCGACCACGGTGACCATGCCGGCCAGCCGCAGCGGCCCGAAGCGTCTCGCCGAACACGATGCTGGAGGCCGCGGAGCCGACGAACGGCACCAGCAGCGCGAACGGCACCACCTGCGCTGCCGGATAATCGCGCAGCAGCCGGCCCCACAGCCAATAGGCGATGCAGGTGGAAATGCCGCCGAGGCCGAGCATGCAGACGAGCCCGGTCAGCGACATCTGCGATCAGCGCGTGCCAGGTCGGCTGCGGCCCGTTCGCGACCAGCGTCAGCGCGAACAGCGGCACCGCCGCGGCCAGGCACAGCCAGGCGAACAGATCGAACATCGGCACGTCCTGCGCCCGCCGCAGCAGCAGATTGCCGATCGCAAAACTGATCGGGCAGATCATCAGCACGGCGAAGGCGCCGACGCTGAAATCATAGCCGACGGTGCCGCAGATCATCAGCAGGCCGACGGTGGCGATGCCGATGCCGATGCGCCTGCATCGGCGTCGGCCATTCGCGGAACGCGATCGCCGGCAAAGGCGATCGTGAACAGCGCCTGGCTCTGCACGATCACGCTGGAGAGGCCGACCGGAACGCCATGCGCGATGCCATAGGCCTGCGCCAGGAACTGGCCGAGGAACAGCGTGAAGCTGATCGCGATCAGCAGCGGCCAGGAGACGTCGGGCTTGCGCACGAACAGGCACGGCACCGCGGCGATGGCAAAGCGCAGCGCCGTCATCAGCTCCGGCGAAAATTCGTCGAGCGCGATCCGGCTCGCGACAAAGGCAAGGCCCCAGATCACCGCCACCAGGACGGCGATGCCAGATGTCGGCCGGCTTCATCGTACTTGTCTGTCTAGCCCTGCTCGCCGGCTTTCGGTTTGCGCAGCAGATAGGTGCCGTGCAGCGGCGCGTGATAGTCGGCCGACACCAGCGTGAAGCCGACGTCGGTCAGCATGCGCTCGATCACCCAGCCGAAGGTCGAATATTCGTCGCGCATGTGGGTGACGACGCTGTCGCGCTCGAAATCGTGGTTCTTGATGTTGAAATCGGCCCACTGCCTCGACGTCGCGCTCGACGCCGTCGGGCATGCTGACGAACACGATGTCGCGCAGATAGAAATTCGCGCCCGGCTTCAGCGCGGCGAAGATCCGCGACAGCGCCACCGCCTTCCAGAAATCCGGCAGATGATGCAGCGTGAACTCGCTGACGATCAGGTCGTAGGAATTCGGGCTGATAGGCGAAGCTCAGCAGCCCCGCCGACTGGGTGCGGATCGCGACCTTGCGGTCGCGCGGCCTGGATCTTGGCGAGCGCCAGCATCGCCGGCGAGATGTCGATCGCGTCGACCTCGGCGCCCATCAGCGCCGCCTCGCAGGCCAGCACGCCGTTGCCGCAGCCGATATCGGCGACCCGCCAGCCGCGCTGCACGCCGAGCATGGTCAGCGCGGCGCGGGCGCGGATGTCGCTGTCGTCGTGACGGTCGTAGATCGAGGCGACCGCGGAATCGAGCCCGAGCCGCCGCCGCTCGATTGTAGTACCAGTCGCGCGCCAGCATGGTTCACATCCCCTCGGCCCGCGCCCGATCGCGGCAACGCCGGTGCGCGACACCTCGACCAGGCCGAGCGGACGCATCAGGTCGATGAACTGGTTGATCTTGGCGGAGTTGCCGGTGATCTCGAACACGAAGCTCTCGGTGGTGGCGTCGATCACGCGGGCGCGGAACGCATCCGCCAGCCGCAGCGCCTCGACGCGGTGCTCGCCGCTGCCGCGCACCTTCACCATCGCGAGTTCGCGCTCGATCGAGCGGCCGGTCAGCGTCATGTCGACGACGCGGTAGACCGGGACCATGCGGTCGAGCTGGTGCTTGATCTGCTCGATCACCATCGGCGTGCCCGTGGTGACGATGGTGATGCGGGAGAGATGCTTCTGGCTCTCGGTCTCGGAGACGGTGAGACTTTCGATGTTGTAGCCGCGCCCGGAGAACAGCCCGATCACGCGCGCGAGCACGCCGGGCTCGTTCTGCACCAGCACCGAGAGCGTATGCGTCTCGGTCGGATCGTGACGCTCTTCGATGAAATAGGCGGATGCGGGCTGGTTCATTGTCGTTCCCGTCATCTCTCCCGTCATGCCGCGAAGGCTGGTATCCGGTAATCACAGCGTCGAGATCGACGCGCGGCGTACTGGATCGTCCGGTCAAGCCGGACGATGACGGCATGCTGCGCGTTCATGCCACCACCGCCGTTCGACGCGGCATCCGGCCACCCATCTCCGGAACAGATCGAAATCGATATTGCCGCCGCTCAGGATCAGGCCGACGCGCTTGCCGCGAGCTTCGCCTTCTCCTGCAGCGCCGCCGCGAGCGGTGCGGCGCCGGCGCCTTCGGCGAGATTATGCGTGTCGGTCCAGTAGGCCCGGATCGCCGCGGCGATCTCGTCGTCGGTGACCTGCACGATGCGCGAAGCGCCCTTGCGGATGATCGCAAGCGCGTCCGCATCGGGAACGCGCGTCGCCATGCCGTCGGCCAGCGTGTTGCTGGTGTTCGGTGCGTCACCACCGTGCCGGCCGCGAACGACAGCGCATAGGACGGCGCTTCGGTCGACTGCACGCCGACGATCTCGGTCTTCAGGCCGAGCAGGTCGCGCGCCAGGATGCAGCCGCAGATGCCGGAGCCCTGCCCGATCGGCACATAGAGCACGTCGAGATCCGGCGCGGCCCGGAACAGTTCGAGCGCATAGGTCGCGACCCCCAGCACCAGATCGGGATGGAACGACGGCACCATGTGCAAGCCCGTCGAGCTGCGCCGCGGCGCACCGGCCTCCTCGCGCGCCGCCTGGAAATCCTCGCCGTGCTCGACCAGTTCGGCGCCGAACGCCCGCATCGCGCGGTTCTTCTCGACCGAATTGCCGTGCGGCACGTAGATCGTCACCGGCACGCCGTAGCGGCGTCGCCGCGAAGGCGAGACTCTGGCCGTGATTGCCGCGCGTCGCCGAGATCAGCCCGGCGACGTTCGGGCCGCTCGCGCTTCAGCCGGTCGACATAGACCAGCCCGCCGCGCACCTTGAAGGCGCCGATCGGCGTGTGGTTCTCGTGCTTGACGACGACCGCGCGCCGAGCCGCTGCGCCAGCAGCGGCCAGGCATGCGCCGGCGTCGGCGGCATCGCCGCGCCGACGATCTCATGCGCGCGTTCGAGTTCGGCGAGGTCAAACATCGGCTGCCTCCCATGACGTCGCTCCCTCTCCCCGCTGCAAGGCGGGGATCCAGTATTCGAGGCGCCTCGGACTGACTCGAGAGCGCTCACGGCGTACTGCGATCTCCCCGCAAGCGGGGCGAGGTGACAGCGAGCGTGCGTCGCCTCATCCTCACACCAGCGCCTTGCCGCCGGCGAAGGCCGCCGCGGTGGCTTCGTCGGTGGCTTCCGCCGGCAGCAGCATTTCGTTGTGCGCCTTGCCGGACGGGATCATCGGGAAGCAGTTTTCCAGCGCCGCGACGCGGCAGTCGAACAGCACCGGCCGCTTGACCGCGATCATCTCCTTGATCGCGCCGTCGAGATCGCCGGGCTTGATCGCCTGGAGGCCGACGCAGCCGATAGGCTTCCGCGAGCTTGACGAAATCCGGCAGCGCTTCCGAATAGGAATGCGACAGCCGGTTGCCGTGCAGCAGCTGCTGCCACTGCCGCACCATGCCCATGTACTGGTTGTTCAGGATGAAGATCTTGATCGGCAGTTCGTACTGAACCGCCGTCGACATCTCCTGCATCGTCATCTGCACCGAGGCATCGCCGGCGATGTCGATGACGAGGCTGTCGCGATGCGCGACCTGCACGCCGACCGCCGCCGGCAGGCCGTAGCCCATGGTGCCGAGGCCGCCGGAGGTCATCCAGCGGTGCGGCTCCTCGAAGCCGAAGAACTGCGCCGCCCACATCTGGTGCTGGCCGACTTCGGTGGTGATGTAGGTGTCGCGGCCGCGCGTCGCCTCGAACAGCCGCTGGATCGCGTATTGCGGCAGGATGACGTCGTTGTTCTTCTTGTAGGACAGCGAATTGCGCGCGCGCCACTTCGCGATCTCCTGCCACCACGCCTTGATGTCGGGCTTCTTCGCCTCCGCCTTGAACACCTGCAGCAGGTCGCCGAGCACGTTGCCGGCAGTCGCCGATGATCGGCACGTCGACGCGGATGTTCTTGTTGATCGAGGACGGATCGATGTCGATGTGGATCTTCTTCGAGCCCGGCGAGAACGCATCGATGCGCCCGGTGATGCGGTCGTCGAAACGCGCGCCGACGCACAGCATGACGTCGCAATCATGCATCGCCATGTTGGCCTCGTAGGTGCCGTGCATGCCGAGCATGCCGAGCCAGTTCTTGCCCGACGCCGGATAGGCGCCGAGCCCCATCAGGGTCGAGGTGATCGGAAAGCCGGTGACCTCGACCAGTTCGCGCAGCAGTTTCGAGGCCTCCGGCCCGGAATTGATGACGCCGCCGCCGCGTATAGATCACCGGGCGCTTGGCGGAGGCGAGCAGCGCCACCGCCTTGCGGATCTGCGCCGCATCGCCCTTGACCCGCGGCGCGTAGGACACGTGCACGTCGGACTTGCGCGGCGGATGATAGGTGCCGATCGCGAACTGCACGTCCTTCGGCACGTCGACCACGACCGGACCGGGACGGCCGGTGGTCGCGACATAGAACGCCTCGTGCAGCACCTTGGCGAGATCGTTGACGTCGCGCACCAGCCAGTTGTGCTTGGTGCAGGGCCGGGTGATGCCGACGGTGTCGCATTCCTGGAACGCGTCGTTGCCGATCAGATGCGTCGGCACCTGCCCGGTGATGCAGACCAGCGGAATCGAATCCATCAGCGCGTCGGTCAGCGGCGTCACCATGTTGGTGGCGCCGGGACCCGAGGTCACCAGCACCACGCCGGGCTTGCCGGTCGAGCGCGCATAGCCTTCGGCGGCGTGGCCGGCGCCCTGCTCGTGCCGCACCAGGATGTGCTCGACCTCGCTCTGCTGGAAGATCTCGTCATAGATCGGAAGCACCGCGCCGCCGGGATAGCCGAAGAGGTGCTGGACGCCGTGATCGATCAGCGCGCGCACGATCATCGCGGCGCCGGTCATCTGGTTCGGATCGTGGCTGTTGTCACTCATGACGTCCTTGGCTTGCTCCGGATGCGCTGTCTGCGCGCGGCTTCTTCAGTTTGGATTCTGGGAAATAAAAAAGGGCCCCAAGAGGCCCCATGCACACCGCCCGAATTTGGATGGCCTCAGCCATCCCCGGCGGTGCGCCTGGGTACGACGACGATAAGGAGTTTGGTAATAATATTACGCATTTGACGGCTCGGACTTCCCAAAGGTTGCGCGGTTATAGCCGCCAGACCCCGGAATGTCAAGGGAAGGCGGCCACTTGGCGCGATTTTAGGCAGCTTAGCGGGGTTCCGGGCATTCGGCGAGAGTGAAATTGCGGTTCCAGCCATGCGCGCTGGCCCCCCGTCATTGCGAGCGAAGCGACGCAATCCATCGTCTCGCACATGAGAAAGACTGGATTGCTTCGGTCCGCTACGCTCCTCGCAATGACGGAACACGTTCTCAAGCCACCCCCTCGCCGCCTCCGGCTTCACCCATTCGAACTCCGGCAGTTGATGCCGGAACCAGGTGAACTGCCGCTTGGCGTAATGGCGGGTGTCGGCGCGGCCGATCTCGGCGGCCTCATCCAGCGTGATCTCGCCCTTGCAGATGCCGGATCAGCGCCGGCACGCCATGGGCCTTCATCGCCGGCAGCAGCGGATCGAGCTTTCGCGCCGCCAGCGCTGCGACCTCTTCCAGCGCGCCGGCATCGAGCATCGCATCGAACCGCGCATCGATCCGCGCATAGAGTTCTTCGCGCTCGGGCGCGAGAAACAGCGCGGAAAATTGCTCCGGCGGCAGCAGCGGCGGCAGGCCCTCGCGGTGCCAGTCGGTCAGCGAACGCCCGGTGGCTTCGACCACTTCGAGCGCGCGCGCGATCCGGGTGCGGTCGCGCGGCTTCAGGCGTTCGGCGGAGACGGGATCGCGCTGCGCCAACTCCGCATGCAGCGCCTCGACGCCGTCGCGCTCCAGCCGCGCGCGCACGTCCTCGCGCACTTCGGCGGCGATCGGCGGCACCGCCGACAGCCCGCGCGTCAGCGCCTTGAAATAGAGGCCGGAGCCGCCGACGAAGATCGGCAGGCGGTTTTGCGCCCGCGCCTCTGCCAACACCTTCGCGGCGTCGCCGACCCAGGCGCCGGCCGAAAAATTCACGGCGGCGTCGACATGGCCATAGAGCCGGTGCGGCACCTGCGCCTCCTCCTCGAGCGTCGGCCGCGCCGTGATGACGCGCAGATCGCGATAGACCTGCATGGAATCGGTGTTGATGACGACGCCGCCGGTCTTTTGCGCAAGTTCGAGCGCCAGCGCCGACTTGCCGCTGGCGGTCGGCCCTGCGATAAGCACGGCCTTGCCCGTCATCTCGCGAATTCGCCTGCATGTCTCTCGTCGCCACGCTGATCTGCAATCCCGCCAACCCCGCGCTCGACTCCACCATCGTCGACGGCGCGCGCGCCGTGCTGCCCTCGCCCGGCCCGGCGCAGTGGCTGTTCGACGAAGTCGCGGTCGATATTCCCTTCGAAGCCGGCAGCGACGACATCAAGGCCATCGAAGACCGCCTGCGCCAGGCGCGCGGCGATCTGCCGATCGACATTGTCGTGCAGCCTCAGGCGCGTCCGGCGCAAGAAGCTTTTTCTCGCCGACATGGATTCCACCATGATCGGCCAGGAATGCATCGACGAGCTGGCCGACTTTGCCGGGCTCAAGGCGCATGTCGCCGCGATCACCGAACGCGCGATGCGCGGCGAGATCGCGTTCGAGCCGGCGCTGCGCGAGCGCGTCGCGCTGTTGAAGGATCTGCCGGTCGGCGTGGTCGACGAGGTGCTGGCCAAACGCATCACGCTGACGCCGGGCGGCCGCGAACTGGTCATGACCATGCGCGCCCACGGCGCCTAGACCTGCCTGATCTCCGGCGGCTTCACGTTGTTCACCAACGCGGTCGCGGCGCAGATCGGCTTTCAGGAAAACCGCGCCAATGAATTGATGGTTGTGGACGGCAAACTCACCGGCGAAGTCACCGAGCCGATCCTCGGCCGCGCCGCCAAACTCGCGACGCTGATCGAACTCAGCGAATCCTTCGATCTCGACGAGATCGACACGCTGGTGGTCGGCGACGGCGCCAACGATCTCGGCATGATCGAGGACGCGGGCCTCGGCGTCGCCTACCACGCCAAGCCCGCGGTCGCAGCAGCGGCCGCCGCGCGGATCGACCATGGCGATCTCACCGCGTTGCTGTATGCGCAGGGATATCGGCGCGACGAGTTTGTGACCGCGTAAAACGCATCTCCGCACGTCGCGTCCCCTCGCGAAGCATTTAATTGCTTGTTCGCCACGGCTCCCTCGCCCAGGTTTGCCCACGGCTTCGCGATGGAGAGCACACCGGTGAACCAAGTCAGCGCACGACCCGTCACGTCCGCCGCGGCGGGAGCGACCCGCTGCGGGACAATCGAGACCGCCTATCGGCGGATCGAGGCCGAGCGCGACCGCAATTGCTGGATCCATCTGCGGCCGATCGCGGAGACGCGGGATCAGTGCCGCGCAGTGATGGCGCGTGCCGGCGCCGGCGAGACCTTTCCGCTGCTCGGCGTGCTGTTCGGCGTGAAGGACAATATCGATGTGGCCGGCATGCCGACGACGGCCGGCTGCCCGTCGTTCAGCTACATGCCGGCGCGCTCCGCCCGCAGCGTCGAACGCCTGATCGCGGCCGGCGCCATCTGCATCGGCAAGACCAATCTCGACCAACTCGCCACCGGCCTGTCCGGCGCGCGCTCGCCCTACGGCGCCTGCGCGTCGGTCTTCGATCCGCGCTACGTCTCCGGCGGCTCCAGTTCCGGCTCGGCGGTCGCGGTCGCGGCCGGCCACGTCGCGTTCGCGCTCGGCACCGACACCGGCGGCTCGGGCCGCATTCCCGCCGGCTTCAACGACATCGTCGGCATCAAGCCGACGGTCGGGCGGGTGTCGTCGCGCGGACTGGTGCCGAATTGCCCGACGCTGGATTGCGTCTCGATCTTCTGCAATTCGGTGCAGGACGGCGCGACGATCCTCGACATCATCGAAGGGTTCGACGCCGAGGATTGCTACAGCCGACCTGCCCCGGCGTCGGTTAGCCCGGGAAGCGCCGGCCCGTTCAGGTTCGGCCGCCTTGCGGCCAACGATCTCGAGTTTTTCGGCATGCCCGAATGCGGCGTGCTCTATCGAGCAGGCCTGCGACCGATTTGCCGGTCTCGGCGGCACCCCGGTCGAGATCGATTTTGCGCCGTTTGCCGAGGCCGGCCAGCTGATGTTCGCCGGCCCCTGGGTCGCGGAACGACGGGCCTCGATCTCGGCGTTGATGGAGATCGACACCGACGCCGTTCTCGACGTGACCAAGGCCGTGCTGCGACCGGCCGCCGACTATTCGGCGATCGACGCCTTCACCGCCCTGCACCGGCTGTTGCGACTGCGCCGGCAGGCGCAAGACATTCTCGCCGGCGTCGATGCGCTAGTGGTGCCCACCGCGCCACGCCCATTCCTGCTGGACGACATGAACCGCGATCCGATCACGCTCAACAATCGCCTTGGCCACTACTCCTATTTCGCCAATCTGCTCGACCTGTGCGCGGTCGCGATCCCGAACGGCGTGTTGCCGAACGGCATCCCGATGGGGGTCACGCTGCTGGCGCCGGCCTGGTCGCGACCGGGCGTTGATCGCGTTGGCGCGAGCGGCTCGAACTCGGAGCCCGCAGGACACCGTTCGCCTTGACGTCGCGTGCGCGCGTTGCCGCAGCGAGCGCTGGCAGAGGCTTAGACCACCTCGAGATCCAGCGCCGGCATGTTGAGGATCGAGATCAGCCCGCGGTGATAGCGGATGACGCCGCGCTGCTGCATGCGCGCGAGCTGAACGGTGACCCATTGCCGGGTCGAGCCGATCAGATTGGCGAGGTCGCCGTGGGTGAATGGCACCGCGATGGTGGTTTCGCGGCCATGCCGGATGCCGTAAATCCTGCGACAGGAAGATCAGCAGGCGATGCAGCCGCTCGGTCACCGAGCGGGTTCCGAGCATCTGCGCCATCGCCGAATAGCAGCGCGCCTTGAAGGCCAGCGCATCGAGCAGCGCCACCGCGATGGTGGCGGATTCGAGCGCGAGCTTTCGCAAGCGCCGGGCCCGGCATGAAGCGTCAGCTCGCTGCGTTCGACCGCCACCGACGACCACATATGCGGTCCGGTGCCGAACATATCGGGACCACCGACGAAGTTGCCCGGAGAACCAGTAGGCGAGCGTCACCTCGCGCCCCGAGGGCGCGACGTAGTAGCTGCGGATGCGGCCGGAGCGGATCAGATAGATTCCGGTCTGGCCGTCGCCCTGACGCCAGACGAATTGGCCGCTCTCAAGCGGCCTTGTCGCGGCCGATCGCCGCAGGCGCTGCCGATCCGCCTCGCAGAGTCCGTCCAGAAGACCCGGCAGCGGACGGACCAGGCTGTCCAATTCCGCCAGCATGATACCGGCCGCGGCGCTCGCTTGGGCTGCTTTCATCGTCGCCTCCTTGAACTGAACCAGTCAATTCAAGAACTCGTGCCAACGATGGACAGTCCGGGGTCTCCCTAGCCTGCGCTCGACTGATCGAAGGCGCGGCGGCCTTCGGTGCGGATCAGATCGAGGCAATCCTTCTTCAGCGCGATATAGGCCGGATCGAGCATGATGGCGTTGGAACGCGGTTGTGGCAGGTTGACGCCGAGATCGCGCAGGATGCGCCCCGGACCCGCGCTCATGATCAGCACCCGGTCCGCCAGCAGGATCGCCTCGTCGATATCGTGGGTCACGAACACCACCGTGGCATCGATCCGCTCGCGCAGTTCGAGCAGATTGTCCTGCATCACGCTGCGGGTTTGGGCGTCGAGCGCGCCGAACGGCTCGTCCATCAGCAGCACCCGCGGCTGGTTGGCGAGCGCGCGCGCAATCGCGACGCGCTGCTGCATGCCGCCCGACAGCGTGTGCGGATAGGCGTCGGCAAAACGGGATAGACCGATCATGTCGATCAGGCCATCGGCGATCGCGCGCGCCTCGGCGCGCGACTTGCCGAGCATGCGCGGGCCATGGGCGATATTCTTGCGGACGGATTTCCAGGGAAACAGATGCGGCTGCTGGAACACCATGCCGACCTCCGGCCGCGGCCGCGTCATCGGCCTGCCGTCCACCGTCACCGTGCCGCTATAGGGTACTTCGAGGCCGGCAATGCTGTTGAGCACCGTCGATTTGCCGCAGCCCGACGGGCCCACGATGCAGACGAACTCGCCTTGGCTGACGCTGAACGTGACGCGATCGACCGCAATCACCTGCCCCTGCGGCGTGTCGAATACGATGCTCAGATCCGATACGCTGATGGTGGTCTCAGCCATGGCAGGGGTTTCCAGGATCGACGGCGCCAGCGCAAGCGCCACCTCGGATCGGCGCATCATCGGCTTCATCGCCACCACACCGTGCGTTCCGCGAGCGTCGCGAACAACCGGTCCGCGACAAACGACATCAATCCGAGGGCTGCCAATCCGCCCATCACCTGGCCGGTCTGCAAATTCTGCTGTGCGATCTCGATCCGGTAGACGATGCCGGCAAACGCGCCGGCAAGCTCCGCCGCCACCAGCGTGTAGAAGGAAATGCTGACCGCGGTGCGCAGCCCGACCACGATGTAGGGCAGCGCTCCGAGCAGCACGATCTCCTGCAACATCTGGCGCCGCGGCGTCCCCAGCATCAGCGCCGCCCGGATCAGGCCGCGATCGACCTTCTGCACGCCGATATGCGTCGACAGCCACACGGTGAAAAACACGCCCCAGACCACCAGGAACAGTTTTCCCGCCTCCGACAGCCCGAACCAGAGGATCACGATCGGCACGAACGCGATCGGCGGGATCGGCCGCAGGATATGAAACAGCGGCGACAGCAGGCTCGATACCAGCGGAAACTGTCCGGTGAGAACGCCGAGCACGATGCCCATCGCCGCACCGATCACAAAACCTGTCACGACGCGGTAGAGGCTGGCGCCGAGATCGGAGAAGAACTGCCCGCTCCGCACCCATTCGAGCACTGCGACGGCTACGACCGAGGGCGGCGGAAACAGCACGCTGTTGACGACCCCGGACCTTGCCACGATCTCCCATACCGCCAGGAACAGCGGGATGGACAGCGCGCCGATGAGGATATTGAGCCGCTTCATGAACTATTTGGCCGAGACGGTGACGCGGCCGGGATCGACGCTGCGCAGCGGTTCCAGCGCCAGCACTTTTGTGAAATCCGGCATCACGGCGCCCGGCGGATGGTTGCCGCTGTCGAGCCGCCATGCCGCATGCAGCTTGAGAATGCCGAGCAGCTGGTCGTCGATGCGGACGTGGTAGACGTAATCGGGCCAGATCGCCGCGAGTTCATCGCGCTTCATGCCCACGGCCTCGGCGACGGTAGTGATGGCGTCGTCGGGTTTCGACTTCGCCCAGGCCTCGGCATCCAGCAGCGCGCGCAGGAATTTTTGCACCAGCGGGCCATTGGCCTCGAGATAAGGCCGCGTCACCACGATGTTGAAGGTTTCGGAATAGATCCCCTTGGTGTCGAGCAGAGATGCGCTCTCGCCGAGCGCCTTGCGGGCGTTGGCGATGTGCGGCTCCCAGGTATCGAAGGCGTCGATGCTGCCGGCCGCCATCGCAGGCAGCATTTCCTGCGGCCGCAGATTGACCAGCGTCACGTCGCCCGGCGTCAGGCCCGCCGCCTTCAGCAGCGTCGCGGTGTAGACCTCGCTGCCGGTGCCGGCGGTGAAGCCGATCTTCTTGCCGCGCAGATCGGCTTTGGTCTTGATACCGGCCTTGGCCGCGGTCATCGTCTTGAGATCGGAATATTCCATGCCGGCGACGAACGCGATCGGCTGGTTGGCCATCGCTGCCGCCGTCACCGGCGCCTCGGCGGTGGTCGCGATGTCGGCGCCGCCGCCGATCACCGTATCCAGGCATTGCTTGCCCGACGTGAAATTGGCGACGGTAATGTCGAGCCCCTGCTTTTCGAACAGTCCCTTGGCCTTGGCGATGATCGCAAGCCCCGAGATCGGCCCGAGATTCTGCGCCAGGCGGGCCTTCAGAAGCTCCTCGGCCTGCGCCGCGTTCGGAGCCCAAAGCACAACACATGCCGCAAGCGCGGCGAAAATGGTTCTGGTTCGCGGCATCGGCAATCTCCACCGGCCGCCAGCGCGCTGGCGGCACACTTTGTGATCATGGAGCCAGCCCCGACTGGCGCCACCGCAAACCCCTGCGTCCTCCCGTAGGACCTTTCCCGGCCAGCTTGCCCGCTGTTTCCGAGGACTGGATCGTCGGCGAAGCAAGCCGTCCAGGGAAGCAATTAATCGACAACGGATGGGGGGCGAGCGTGGAAGGCTGCGCTTGCACCGTACCGACCAGGCTCTCCTCGTCGTCCCGGCCTTGAGCCGGGACCCATACCCCGCGGCGCTCATTTTACAGAAGATATCTAACGCCAGCGCTCTCACCGATGGGCCGCGGGCTATGGGTCCCGGCTCGAGGCCGGGACGACGTTGTTGAAATACCTCGTTCAATTAATGCATACCAACGCGATCTCGCGGCTCGATTCGCCCGAGTTTTGCTGTTCACTTCCGCCCTCGGAAATCAGAGGGCGCAGGGAAGACCGGGTGCGCGCTGCACCCGCGGTCTCGCGTGCAATTTGCACAAAAGAATGCGCACACGAGCATACAGGTTCAGCGGAGAACATCCGGCCTTCCCTGCGCAATGGTTTTACGGCTTATAACGCGCTCTTCCCGGTGATCGGCTTTGTTGTCACCGTCATCCCTAAGAAGCTTGCTTCTCAAGAACTTGACGCCAGCATCGAGGCGCCAGAACCACACGCCTTCGCCGTCCGCATCAAGGCCGTTCGTCAAAGGCCCATCCGCGTCCACCGCATCCCGCCCCGCGTTTCGTGACGATCGCGAGCGCCCCTCTTGTCGGGTGGGACGGCGCGAGCTGGTAGCGCTGATTTGCCCGACGAGGCAATCGGAATATTTTCTCAAGATAGACTTGACAGGAAAAACTGATTTGCCCGTCGAGGCTGGGCAAGTTTTTCGAGTCAAACGACGGTTCTGGGGTAGAAGCGTTTGATTCGGGTGCAGAGCGGGATATTTGGCCAGACGGCTTCCAGAACGGGCTGGATGCGGCTTGAAGCGGCGCTGAACGCGCGATCGAGAGCGCCTCGGGAAGCTTTGTCACGCAGGGGCGCTGAAGCCATGGGAAGCCGAGGATATCGAGCGCGCGGTTGAAGCTATAGTAAGGCTCAATCAGGCTCAGATCGTCGCGTCGGCTGGGCGAGGCCGCGAACGAGGGAAGAAGCGATAGCCGGCTCGGCATGTCAAGCTTGCCGCAAGGAGGGCATCGATGAAGGCGGAACGACGGAGCATCGAGCTCGCTGGCGCCTTCGGTCGGCGCCAGGTGACGTTGCGAGAACATGCTCGTGCTTCCAGGCGATGGATGACGCGTTGGGATGCCTTCGGGGAGACGGCAGTTGGTTCTTAACGGACACGCCCGGCAGACCTTCGTACCGCTCGTATAGCGAAAGGCTCGACGCGGCGACTGGCGTTGGTCCAGCGCCGATCATCGGACGCGAAGCTCGCGGCGCTGATGGACGAAGCGTACGCGTCGGCGCGCGCCGATCATAGCCGAGCTGGAATCGAGCGGCTGAGACGCGGCCCGCCCTGACTCGATCCGGATGCCCGGCTTGCCGCTCAAGAGCGGCCAAGGCGTCGCAGGTTACGACGTGCAGACTGCCGTCGTCGACACGCACAAGCTCATTCAGTCGCAAGCGAGGTGGTGAACGACAGCAGCGACGTCGGCCAGCTTCATGCGATCGCAAAGGTGGCAAAGGACGTCCGCGAATCCAAGGTGCCTGCAGGCGCTGGCCGATGAGGGCTATTACAGCAGCCTCGAGCATGAAGGCGTGCGAGGATGATGGCGTCGCAGCCTATGTGCCGTTGCCAGAAAGCCACGACTCGAGACGGGCCGATGCAGCCTCAAGAGTTTTGGCTATGATCCGGCATCGACGTTTACCGATGCCCGGCCGGCGAACTGCAGCGCCCGATGGAACGACGCTGGACCAGAACGCCAGTGGCCGGTCCGAGATCCGCTAGGCGAGCAGCTGCGTCTCACCGCTCGCCTCCAGCCGGTCGAGGTCGGCTTGTGCGCGCGAGCGCTTCGCCATCAGGACCGCTACTTTGGCACCAATATCGGCGCCATCTCCGTTGCCACCTTCGCCGGGATCGCTCGTCTGGCTGCTTGGCCTCCGCCGCATCATTGTCTTCAAGAGATTTGCCATAAGCATCGATCTCCAGGTCCAGCCTTGCGACCTGTTCGGCGAGCCTCTTGCGCGTGAAGATACTCGCCTTGCTCGCATCGCCATGGAAGAACGAACCGTCGATGGGGACAACGTCTCCGCCGACAATCCCAAGCGCGCGGACCAGCGACTCGCAGCTGCGGTTCACAGCCTTCAGCGCCTGCCAGTTCTCCGTGCGGACGTTGGCGATCGTCCGATGCCCGGCCGCAGGTTCGTCGACAGCCAGATCAGCTCCAATTGCGGCAGGCTTCCCGTTCCAGCCGCCGCGACGACCGGACCTGATCGATGTAGCCGTAAAGATAGAGCTTCAGCAGATCGGCCGGATCGTACGGCGGCTGCCCCATTGCTTCTGCGGCGCGATCCGTGGCGGAAGTCGAGCTTCCCAAGGTCGAGAGCGTAAACAAACGCTCTCGATCGCCCGGACCGGATTGTCTGCTCCACATAGTCCTCAACCCGAGCAGGAAGGAGACTGGCTTGCTCACGGCTCTCAGCCGGACTTGAATGGGCGATTCGTCATGAGACGTGACATCAACCAAAAAAACCGAGTTCTTGCCCAGCCTCGTCGCGTTGTTTTGTCGCGGCCGTCAGCATCGAATTATGCTTGCACGCGCCGCGACGCAGCTTCGTAGGGCGGGTTGAGCCGATCGGCCGCCGCGCGGAGCCCGATCGGCGTAACCCGCCATCTTGATCGCGAGCGAATGGCGGATTACGCCTGCACCTTCGCTCGTTGAGCGACCGCGCATCGGGTCGGCTCAATCCGCCCTACGAACTGACGAAGAGGGTTGAATGCCGACCGTCCTGCGCTGGGGACCTTATCGCGCGTTCTTCTATTCGAACGAACGCCGAACTGATGGCGATGGGGATCCACTGGCCCGAACTGGACGAAGATCTCGGTATCGCCGGAATGCTGCAGAGTCGCCCGGCGGCTTGAGGCCATTGGCCTTCGCAGTCCTCGCTCGTGTCCCGAACGCGGTGCAGCGTTCTCCACGCTGCGACCCAAACTCCGCAGCGCTCATTTTCGAAGCAGGTATCTAACGTCAGCCCGTTTGCCGATGGGCCGCGGGGTATGGGTCCGGGCTCAAGGCCGGGACGACAACTACTGCACGCTCAGTGCGACGAACCGCAATTCGCCGTCGCCGTTGGCGACCATCAGCAGGACCGACTTCTTGCCGTCCTTCTTGAGCTGATCGACGCGCTTCTTGACGTCGGCGGCGTTGCTTACCGCTTCCTGCGCCACCTCGACGATGACGTCGCCGGCGGACAGGCGCTTGTCGGCGGCGTCGGAGGCGCCGTCGACGCCGGTGACGATCACGCCTTTCACCGTATCCTTGATCTTGTACTTGGCGCGCAGATCCTTGCTCAGCGTCGCCAGATCGAGGCCGAGCGCCTTTTGCGTCACCGGCTTTTCGGCCGGCTCTTCCTTGGCCTTGGCCGCGGCCTGCTGCACCTTGTCGGTATCCTCGAGGCGGCCGAGCGTGACCTTGCGGGTCTCCTCCTTGCCCTTGCGGATGATGACGACCTCGACTTCCTTGCCGACCGCGGTGTCGGCCACGACGCGCGACAGATCCTTCGGGTCCTTGACGTCCTTGCCGTCGAACTTGACGACGACGTCGCCGGGCTCGATGCCCGCGGGCTTTGCCGGCCCCTTGTCGTCGACGCCGGCGACCAGCGCGCCGCGCGCGGGCTTGATGTTGAGGCTTTCGGCGATTTCGTCGGAGACCTGCTGGATGCGCACGCCGAGCCAGCCGCGGCGCAGTTCGCCGAACTGCCTGAGCTGATCGACCACGCCGGCCACGGTCTTCGAAGGCACCGCGAAACCGAGACCGATCGAGCCGCCGGTCGGCGAGATGATCAGCGTGTTGACGCCGATCACTTCGCCGTCGAGGTTGAACAGCGGTCCGCCGGAATTGCCGCGATTGATCGAGGCGTCGGTCTGGATGTAGTTGTCGTACGGGCCCTGGCTGATGTCGCGGTTGCGCGCCGACACGATGCCGGCGGTGACGGTGCCGCCAAGGCTGAACGGATTGCCGATCGCGATCACCCATTCGCCGAGCCGCAGCTTGTCGGAATCGCCGAACTTCACCGCGATCAGCGGCCGCGGCGGCTTGAACTTGAGCACCGCGATATCGGTCTTCTTGTCGACGCCGACCAGTTCGGCCTTGATCTTGGTGCCGTCGTTCATGATCACGTTGATCTCGTCGGCGTCGGCGATGACGTGATTATTGGTGACGACGATGCCCTCGGGATCGACGATGAAACCGGAGCCGAGCGAATTGGTCTTGCGCGGCTGCATGTCGCCGCCCTTGGAACCGCCGCCCGGCCCCCGGCGGTTCTTGAAGAAGTCGTCGAAAAATTCCTCGAACGGCGAGCCCGGCGGCAATTGCGGCATCGCGCCCCGGTCGCCGCCACCGCCCTTGGCTTCGACGGTCTGCGAGGTCGAGATGTTGACGACGGCGTCGATCACCTTCTCGGCGACGTCGGCAATGCCGTCCGGCCCGCGCGCGAACGCCGGCGCCGCGCAGAGCAGGCTGGCAGCGCCGAGCGTGATCGCAGCTCCCATCAGGCGGAGGCGACGGCTCACGGCGGGTCTGGCAGCGGTCATGGCGGCTTCTCTCCAACGGGTCGATTTGGGCTCCACAGTGCGCCCGAACCGGTCTGCGGCGCAAGCATTTGAGCCGGACATTTCGGCGAAAAACCGGCCGGAAAAGAGTCACGATTCCGTTGATTCGGCACCGTTTTTCCGCGTCATTGCGAGCGAAGCGAAGCAATCCATCTAGCGGCAAAGCAAGAATGGATTGCTTCGCTTCGCTCGCAATGACGGAATAGAGAGCCGGTTCGATCGGAACCGCGCTACCTTCGCACGAACCAGATCAAAACCAGGCCCGCGACCGCCGAGCCGATGCCGACGGCTCGCAGGATATTGTCCGGCGTCGCCAGCGCGCTCTTCATGGCGCGGCGCATCCAGGCCGGGCTGGCGGCGAACATCAGGCCTTCCAGCACGAACAGGATACCTAAACCGATGAGGAAGTCGGTGAACGCTATGGACCTCATCGGATGGCAACCTCCCGTTTGACGCGCTTTATTATTTTAGTGCAGCGAAGCGGAACCCGCTTCGCTCAGATCTTGTGCCGGGCGGAAGCGCTTTACGGCTTCGGCGCGGCCGGTGTTGCGGCTTCCGGCGGATGTCCGGACGGATTGGCGAAGAAGCGGAAGAACTCCGAATCCGGCCGCAGCAGGAAGCGGGTATCGCTGCTCTTCAGGCCGTTCTCATACGCCGTCATCGAGCGATAGAACGCGAAGAAGTCCGGATCCTTGCCGTAGGCCTCGGCGAACAGGCGGTTGCGTTCGGCGTCGCCGGCGCCGCGCGTCTGCTCGGCGGTCGAGTTGGCTTCGGCGATGATGACGGTCGCCTCGCGATCGGCCTTCGACCGGATTTCCTGCGCCTTCTGGCCGCCCTGGGCGCGGAACTCGGCGGCTTCGCGCTGCCGTTCGGTCTGCATCCGCTGGTAGACCGCCTGGCTGTTCTGCTCCGGCAGATCGGCGCGCCGGATCCGGACGTCGACCACCTGAATGCCGTAACCGTCGGCCTCCTTGTCGAGCTGGTCGCGAATCCGCGCCATCAGGGCTTCGCGCTCGTCGCGCACCACCTGGATGAAGGTGACCTCGCCCAGCACGCGGCGCAGCGACGCGTTCAACAGCGTCGTGAGCTGGATGTTGGCGGCCTGGATCGAGCCGACGCTCTGGTAGAAGCGCAGCGCGTTCTTGATGCGATAGCGGGCGAAGGCGTCGACCACCAGCCGCTTCTGATCGGAGGCAATCACTTCCTGCGACGGGTTTTCCAGATCGAGGATGCGCTTGTCGATCGAGATCACGGTGTCGATGAACGGCGCCTTGAAGTTCAGGCCCGGGTCCGATGACGACGCGGACGGGTTCGCCGAGCCGCACCACCAGGACCTGCTCGGTCTGTTGCACGGTGAAGACCGAGCTGTAGCCGACGATGATGACGACAAACAGCGCGATCAGGGCAACGATGCCTGCAACGGGAGACCTCATCGGGTGCCTCCACCCTGCTGCGGCTGGCCGGTCGTGGCCGGTGCGGGGGGCCGCTTCGGCGTCAACTCGCTGAGCGGCAGATACGGCACGATGCTCTGCGAGCCGCCGCCGTCATAGACCAGCTTCTCCGAGCCGCCGAGCACGCGCTCCATGGTCTCCAGATAGATCCGTTGCCGCGTCACGTCAGGCGCCTTCTTGTATTCGTCGTAGACTTTCAGGAAGCGCGCGCTCTGGCCCTTGGCCTCGGCGATCGCCTGCTGCTGGTAGCCTTCGGCGACCTGCAGGATTTGCGCGGCGCGTCCGCTGCGCGTCGGGGACGACGCGATTGGCATAGGTCTGCGCTTCGTTCTGCAGCCGCTCGAGATCGGCGCGCGCGGCCTGGACGTCGCGGAACGAGTCGATCACCTGCGCCGGCGGATCGACCTTCTGCATCTGCACCTGCTGCACCAGGATGCCCGAGCCGTAGCTGTCGAGCGTCTTCTGCATCAGCTCCTGCACGGCGGCTTCGGTGGTGGTGCGGGCGCCGGTCAGGATCGGCTGGATGTTGGCCTTGCCGACGACCTCGCGCATCGCGCTTTCGGCGACCGCCTTCACGGTGCCCTCCGGGTTCTGGATGTTGAAGAGATAATCGCCGACGCCGTCGGGCTTGATCCGCCACAACACGGTGAAATCGACGTCGACGATGTTCTCGTCGCCGGTCAGCATCAGGCTTTCCTCCGGCACGTCGCGCATGGTGCGGCCGCGCCGCGCCGGATCGTCGATCAGGGTCATGCCGATCGAGATGGGCAAGACGCGCAGCGCCTTCGGCAGCAGCACGGTCTCGATCGGATAGGGCAGATGATAGTTCAGGCCGGGCTGCACGGTGCGCACATGCTTGCCGAAGCGCAGCACGACGCCGAGTTCTTCGGACTGGACGCGGAAAAAGCCGGACAAGCCCCAGATCGCCAGCGCGCCGATCAGAACCAGCGCAATGCCCATGCCGCTGAAATGGCCGCCGGGCAAAAGCTGCTGCAGGCGGTCCTGGCCGCGGCGCAGCAAGTCCTCAAGATCGGGCGGCCGTGGCCCGACCGACTGCGGACCCGAGCCCCATGGTCCTTTCGGACCCGAGCCCCACGGGCCCCCGCCTTGATTCTTCCACGGCATCGGCAATCTCCTAGGCGAGGTCCGGATCCACCGGTTTGGGCAAGATGCCCGGCCTCGCAACTCCGCCCGGCTTTATAGGGGACCGCCCGGGCCCTTACAACGCAAGCTTCCCTGCCGAACGAGCTATGCTTGAGGCCACAATTGTCAATGCAAACATTGGTTAGCGCGGTTAATGAGCGCTTCGCCGACGATATGTCACATAGGAAAAGTCGACGCTGTCGGCCGGACCGGCCGGATTCCGCACGCGCGCGACCTCCTGCCAAACCGCCGGCTCAATTGCGGCGAAATGCGTGTCGCCGTCGGGCCGGGCATGCACCTCGGTGATCTCCAGCCGGTCGGCGCATTCCATCCACTGCGCATAGATCTCGGCGCCGCCGATCACCGCGATCTCAGTGGCGAAACGCCGCAGCGCGTCGCCGGTCGCGATCGCCCGGGCGTCGGCAAAGGAATTCGTCACCACCACGCCGGCGGCGCGAAATTCCTTGTCGCGCGTCACCACGATATTGGTGCGCCCGGGTAGCGGCCGGCCGATCGAGACGAAGGTCTTGCGTCCCATCACCACCGGTTTGCCCAGGGTCAACGCCTTGAGGCGCTGCATGTCGGATTTCAGCCGCCACGGAATAGCCCCTCCGGCGCCGATCACGCCGTTCTCGGCGACCGCCACGATCATCACGATTTCCATCAGTGCGTCCCCTGCGCCAGCGCCGTCAATGCCGGACCGCCGACCCGGCACACCGTCCACTCGTCCATCAGGACTGCGCCAAGCGATTTGTAGAATTCGATCGACGGCGTGTTCCAGTCCAGCACCGACCATTGCAGGCGCGACCAGCCATTCGCCACGCATTGCTTTGCGAGATTGACCAACAGCGCCTTGCCGATGCCGTTGCCGCGCAGCGCAGGGCGGACGAACAGGTCCTCCAGATAGATGCCGGAGCGGCCGCTGAAGGTCGAGAAGTTGATGAACCAGACCGCGAACCCGGCCGGCTCGCCGTTCCACTCCGCGATCTCGCAAAACAGCCGCGGCTGATCGCCGAACAGCGCCAGGTCGATGTCGGCCTCGGTGGCGTCGACCTCGTGCAGCAGCTTTTCGTATTCGGCGAGGTCGCGAACCAGCGACAGGACAAGTCCGGCTTCACCGGGACGCGCGCGGCGGATGGTGAGCGACATTCAATCGCTCATACTGCGACCGCTGCCTTGATATGCGGATGCGGGTCGTAGCCTTCGAGCACGAAGTCTTCGTAGCGGAACGCGAAGATGTCCTTCACGTCAGGATTGATCTTCATGACCGGCAACGGCCGCGTCGGACGCGTCAGTTGCAGCCGGGCCTGCTCGAGATGGTTGGAATAGAGGTGGGTGTCGCCGAACGAATGGACGAAATCGCCGGGCTTCAATCCCGTGACCTGCGCCACCATCATGGTCAGCAGCGCATAGGAGGCGATGTTGAAGGGCACGCCGAGAAAGACGTCGGCCGAGCGCTGATAGAGCTGGCACGACAATTTGCCGTTGGCGACATAGAACTGGAACAGGCAGTGGCACGGCGGCAGCGCCATCTTGTCGACGTCGGCCGGATTCCAGGCGCTGACGATCAGGCGGCGCGAATCCGGATTGCGCTTGATCATGTCGATGACGTTGGAAATCTGGTCGATGCTGCGGCCGTCCGGCGCCGGCCACGAGCGCCATTGCGAGCCATAGACCGGACCGAGATCGCCATTGGCGTCGGCCCATTCGTCCCAGATCGAGACGCCGTTGTCTTTCAGATATTTGATGTTGGTGTCGCCGGCCAGAAACCACAGCAATTCATGCACGATCGATTTCAGCGGCAGCCGCTTGGTGGTCAGCATCGGAAAGCCGGCGCTCAGGTTGAAGCGCATCTGGTGGCCGAAGATCGACAGCGTGCCGGTGCCGGTGCGGTCGTGCTTTTCCGCGCCGTCCGAGAGGATCCGTTCGAGCAGGTCGTGGTACTGATTCATGGCGGTCGGTATCTCGGCCTTGTCCGGAAGGCGTGTTTAGCAGCCAGATTTAGCGGTCCTGATGGCCGACCGACAGCGCCAACTCGGCCGTATCCCGGCATTATACCCGGAAAAATGAGGATTCCGCCCCAAAACGACAAGGGCGGAACCTGCGTTCCGCCCTTGAATATTCTCCCCTGTGGAAGCCGCTTAAGTCTCGGACTCCACGAACACCTCGTCGCGTTTCTTGCGCAGCGTCGGCAGCACCGCCAGCACCAGCAGGAAGGCCGCGATCGCCATCAGCACCGCCGACAGCGGACGGGTCAGGAACACCGACCAGTCGCCGCGCGAGATCAGCAGCGCGCGGCGCAGGTTTTCTTCCATCAGCGGCCCCAGCACCATGCCGAGCAGCAGCGGCGCCGGCTCGAAATCGTGCTTGATCAGCCAGTAGCCGAGCAGGCCGAAGGCGCCGGCAAGGATGACGTCGACCGGCGCGTTGTTGATGGAGTAGATGCCGATCGCGCAGAAGATCACGATCGAGGGGAACATCAGCCGGTACGGCACCCGCAGCAGCCGCACCCAGATGCCGACCAGCGGCAGGTTGATGATGATCAGCATCAGGTTGCCGATCCACATCGAGGCGATCATGCCCCAGACCAGGTCGGGCTGCTTCTGCATCACCTGCGGTCCCGGCACGATGCCGTGAATGGTCATCGCGCCGACCATCAGCGCCATCACGGCGTTCGGCGGAATGCCGAGCGTCAGCAGCGGGATGAAGGAGGTCTGCGCCGCGGCGTTGTTGGCGCTTTCCGGCGCCGCCACGCCCTCGATCGCGCCGCGGCCGAACCGCGACGGATCCTTGGCGATCTTCTTCTCGAGCGTATAGGCCGCGAACGAGGCGATCACCGCGCCGCCGCCGGGCAGGATGCCGAGGATCGATCCGAGGATGGTGCCGCGCACGATGGCCGGCGAACGAGTCGATCAGATCCTTCTTGGTCGGCATCAGCCCGGTGATCTTCTGCTGCACCAGATCGCGGTCCATCTCGGCGCCGGCGTCGAGGTTGCGGATGATTTCCGCAAATCCGAACACGCCCATCGCCACCGTCGCAAAGCCGAGACCGTCGGCGAGCTCGGGAATGTTGAACGCCATGCGCGAGGCGCCGGTCTCGATGTCGGAGCCGACCATCGACAGCAGCAGCCCGAACACGATCATCGCGATCGCCTTCAGCACCGAGCCCTTGGCCAGCACCACCGCGAAGATCAGGCCGAGCACCATCAGCGAGAAATATTCGGCCGGCCCGAACGCCAGCGCGAGCTTGGTCAGCGGCGCGCCGAGCACCGCGATCAGCACGGTGGCGACGCAGCCGGCGAAGAACGAGCCGATCGCGGCAATCGCCAGCGCCGGGCCGGCGCGGCCCTGCTTGGCCATCTGAAAGCCGTCGAGCGTGGTCACGACCGAGGTCGCCTCGCCCGGGAATATTGACCAGGATCGAGGTGGTCGAGCCGCCATACTGCGCGCCGTAATAGATGCCGGCGAGCATGATCAGCGCGCCGACCGGCGGCAGTCCGAACGTGATCGGCAGCAGCATCGCGACGGTCGCGATGGTGCCGATGCCGGGCAGCACGCCGACCAGCGTGCCGACCAGCGCGCCGATCAGGCACAGCAGCAGGTTGATCGGCGAAAAGGCGACACCGAAGCCGAGGGCGAGATTGTGAAAGAGATCGATCATCGTGCCCTCACTGAACCAGGAAACGCGGGAACAGCTGCATCGGCAGCCCCAGCGCATAAGGGAAAAGCAGACTGCACCCGATCGTCAGGCAGATGCCGACGATGATGGTTTCTTTCCACTGGGTTTCCGGCGTGCCCGAGCGCCGAGATCATGAAGCTGGCAAACGCCGAGATCACCAGACCCAAGCGGCCGGATCGTGATCGCGAAAGAAAGGATCGCCAGCGAGACGAACAGCGGACCGCGCCACGCATAGGTCGCCATATGCTCGCCGTCGTTGACAAGACCGACGACCATTATCGCGACGCCAAGCGCCAGCAGCAGAACCGCGAACATGCGCGGCGCGGTTCCGGCGCCGAACGAAAATCCGTGCATGCCCTGCAGGTCGCTCGATGCCCACAGGGCGAACAGTGCGATCGCCATCAGCGCGATGCCGCCGACAAAATCCTGCGGCCCGCGAATCCATTTCGGCATGATGGATTTGACCGGCACATGGCTCGGCGCATCACTCATCGATCTCTCTCCCCAACAGGGCTTCCCGCCCATTCTGTTTGGCTGGTGCTTGGTGCAGACCCCGGTCTTGCCTATCGATTTTCGTCAGATAACGCCAGCGAAACCCAAGACGCCTCCGGCCAGCCAGCATCCAGAGCGGATTGAGCCGCGTCGCAAAGGCCAGCGCTGCTGCGGCGGCCGTGATCAGCGCCGCAATCCAGCTCCGGTCGGAGGTCCGCGCCAAAATCAGGCCGCTCGCGCCCATCAGCCCGATCGAAAGCGGAACCAGCGCCGCCTGAATGATCGCCGGCCAGCGCGAATGGCTCGAGCGCGCCGAAGCAAGCGGCTGACATAATAGGCAAGGATCGCGGTCGGACCGCACATCGCCAGCGTCGCGACCAGCGCGCCGGCGACGCCGGCGACGGAATAGCCGATCAGGGTCACGATCAGCACGTTCGGCCCCGGCGACAGCTGCGAAATGGCGAAGACGTCGGCGAACTGCTTGTCGGTCATCCAGTGCTGAACGTCGACCGCGATCCGGTGCATTTCGGGGATCGCCGAATTCGCGCCGCCAACCGCAAACAGCGACATCAATCCGAAGGTCCACACGAGCGACGCAGACCGGGTTTGGATCTGAATTCATGCGCTTCACCCGCGCGCCGCATGACAATAGGTGATGGCAAGGCTGAGCGGGATCGCCACCAGCAGCACCGTCGGCAACGGCAGCCGGATCAGCCCGATCGCGATGAACACCGCGACCAGAACGACGAGCCCGACGATGTCGCGCTTTTTGATCAGCGGCATCATCATCTTGAACACCATCGCGATCAACAGCCCGACCGCCGCGCAGGATACGCCGGCCAGAACTGCGCCGCAGCGCGTCGATTTCGCCATAGCGCGCATAGAGCGCGGCCAGGACGGTCACGATCACCATCGGCGGACCGACCAGCCCGGCAAAGGCCGCGATGCCGCCGGCAATGCCGCGAAACCGCGAGCCGAACACGACCGACAGATTGACGATGTTCGGGCCGGCAGGAAATGGCACAGCGCGAAGGTTTCGTTGAATTCCTCCGCCGTCATCCAGCGGTGCTGCTCGACGATGCCGCGCCGCGCCCAGACCAGCACGCCGCCAAAGCCGGCCAGCGACATTTTGGCGAACGCCAGGAACAGCTCGGCCAGGCCGGGCTGGATCGGCGGGTTGGAGGCCGGGATATCCGGCGCCGGGACGGCGGCGGGAGGCGAATCCGGAGGCATGGTTGCAGATTTAACGGAGCCGCGGGGCTGAGGCCAACTGCAAAATTCGGCGCGCGTTCGCGTCGGCGGAACGCGGCTTGCAATGGCTCTGTTTTTCTCAACCTTTGCGCCCTATATTGGGGGTGCCGGTTCGCCGGCTATGGAAATAAATTGCCGTCGCAATAAACCATTCGGACCCGGGGGCAGTACCCGGCGCCTCCACCCAAGCCCACCCGCTCGACATTGGCGGGCTTCGGCGGGGGCGAAACAGGATCGACGAGGGCGTAAAGGGCGTGTTTTTTCTCGGTATGGTTCCGCCGTTATCGGGCTATGCAATAGTTGCAAACGACAACTATGCTCCGGTTGCTCAGGCTGCGTAACGCAGTTTGAAAGACCAAGTCTAAAGTCCTGACGGGTTAAGCTCCGTCAGGCGGGGTTCGGAGGCACCTGGCAACAGAAGCCTCCACTTCATTTTCCTCGGTTTGCCGCCGGCCCGGGCATTTCTGCTGCAAATTCGCTCGATGACGCCTGCTGACCTCGGCTCCGCGCCGGAGTAGCATGGCGACAAACGGCGAGTCGGGCGACCGGCGGCCAGCTGCTTTCGAACGACAGGACCACCATGGCGACCGATCACATCCGTTACGACGTGCTGGCGCGCGACGCGCTGCGCGGGGTGCTGCGCCGCGTGCTGACCGACGCCGCCGAGCACGGCCTGCCCGGCGAGCACCATTTCTTCATCACCTTCCTGTCCACGGCCGAAGGCGTGCAAGCTGTCGCCGCGGCTGCTCGCGCAATATCCGGAAGAGATGACGATCATCCTGCAGCATCAGTTCTGGGATCTGGTGGTGACCGAGGATCGCTTCGAGGTCGGGCTGTCGTTCGGCGGCATTCCCGAGCGGCTGGTGGTGCCGTTCGACGTCGATCAAGAGCTTCTTCGATCCCTCGGTGCAGTTCGGCCTGCAGTTCGAGACCGTCCGACACTGAAGTCGAGACACGCCGGCGGCCAAGCTTGCCGCCGTTCCCGCGCCCTCGGCACTGCCGGTTGCCTGCCGCCGAGCCCGCCGCTGCCGAGAGCGAGCCCGAGCCGGCCAAGCCGAGCGAAGGCGCCGAAGTGGTGCGGCTGGATCGTTTCCGCAAGAAATAATCGCGCGCGCGAATATCCCCGGCGCTATAGAATGTCGCGTTCCGCCCATTCACGGCGTAACGGAAATCTCTCATGGCTCGATCCCCGGCAACATCGCGAAACAAAACCCGCAGCGAGACCGACAGCTTCGGTCCGATCGAGGTTGCCGCCGATCGCTATTGGGGCGCGCAGACCGAACGCTCAAGGCAGAACTTCCGCATCGGCCAGGACCGGATGCCGATGCCGATCGTGCACGCGCTCGGCATCGTCAAGCTCGCCGCCGCCCAGACCAATCGCGAACTCGGCCTGCTCGACGCGCGCCGCACCGGCGCCATCATCCGCGCCGCGCGCGAGGTGATCGACGGCAAGCTCGACGATCATTTTCCGCTGGTGGTCTGGCAGACCGGCTCCGGCACCCAGACCAACATGAACCTCAACGAGGTGATCGCCAACCGCGCCAACGAGATGCTCGGCGGCGAACTCGGCGCCAAGAAGCCGGTCCATCCCAACGATCACGTCAATATGAGCCAGTCGTCGAACGATTCATTCCCGACCGCGATGCATATCGCCGCCGCCGAGCGCATCGTCGCCGATCTGATCCCGGCGCTCGGCGAACTGCACCGCGCACTGCGCAAAAAGGAAAAGGCGTTCGCGAAGATCGTCAAGATCGGCCGCACCCATACCCAGGACGCGACGCCGCTGACGCTCGGCCAGGAATTTTCCGGCTATGCCGCGCAGGTCGAGAGCGGCATCGCGCGGCTGCGCGTCGCGGTGAAGGATCTGTTCCCGCTGGCGCAAGGCGGCACCGCGGTCGGCACCGGGCTCAATTCGAAACCGAAATTCGCGCAGATGTTCGCCAGGCACGTCGCCAAGATTACAAAACTGCCGTTCACCAGCGCGCCCAACAAATTCGAGGCGCTGGCCTCCAACGACGCCTATGTGTTCGTGCACGGCGCGATCAATTCGGTGGCCACCGGCCTGTTCAAGATCGCCAACGACATTCGCCTGCTGGGATCGGGCCCGCGCTCCGGCCTCGGCGAATTGATCCTGCCGGAAAACGAACCGGGCTCGTCGATCATGCCGGGCAAGGTCAATCCGACCCAGTGCGAAGCGATGACGATGGTCTGCTGCCAGGTGTTCGGCAACCAGACCGCCGATCACCGTGGCCGGCAGCCAGGGCCATTTCGAGCTGAACGTGTACAAGCCGGTGCTGGCATATTGTATGATGCATTCCATCCAACTGCTGTCGGACGTCGTCCGCTCCTTCACCGAGCATTGCGTTGTGGGCATACGCGCCGACGAAAAGCGCATCCGGGACTTGATGCAGCGTTCGCTGATGCTGGTGACCGCGCTCGCGCCCAAAATCGGCTACGACAACGCCGCCAAGGTCGCCAAAACGGCGCACACGAACGGCACCACGTTGAAAGAAGAGGCTGTGCGGCTTGGCTTTGTTGCAGCCGGCGGAATTCG
Organism: uncultured Alphaproteobacteria bacterium; assembly: GCA_963738765.1. Lineage (GTDB taxonomy): Bacteria > Pseudomonadota > Alphaproteobacteria > Rhizobiales > Xanthobacteraceae > Bradyrhizobium. The sequence goes on from CAVTYA010000034.1 coordinate 147,791, forward strand.
ATCGGCTGGTGCAGCCGGACAAAATGACACACCCGGGCTGATTGCTGCGCGCCTCCGGAAAACTACGGGGGAGTGCGTGATATAATTATAGATCATAACGCTTAAAGAGTGAGGCGTTCATCTATCGGCGTCGCGTTGACGCATGGTAGAGCCACAAAATATTTCGTTTTCGCAGAGCGAAACTTATTTTTTGATGCTATCAAAGAGTATTGAACGGGGATTCTGGATGACCATCGAGTTTGCCTGCGCGCAGCGCGACCGCTGCTTGTTTTCGCAACAAGCTCTCACGCCTTCCGGTCATGGGATGATGGAGGCGGGCATGGGGAACTTGGTCAACCTGAAGCGATTTAAGAAACGCAGCGAGCAAGAACAATCGGCCAAGCAGGCCGACGCCAACCGCGCGCGATTCGGCCGCACCAAATCCGAACGCACGCGCGACGAGATCAGCGCGCGATCGCGCCAGCGATCTGCTGGATCAGCACAAGATCGACGGCGGAGACGCATCATGAAGTCGCCCGTCGTCAAACGTTCGATCGTGGTCGCCGGTCACAAGACCAGCGTCAGCCTCGAAGAGGCCTTCTGGAACGGCATGAAGGAAATCTCGGGCCTGCGAAACATGACGCTGTCCGAACTGGTCGGCGAGATCGACAGCAATCGCCAGCAGGGCAATCTGTCCTCGGCGATCCGTCTTTTCGTGCTGGATTATTTCCGCACCCGCGCTATGCCGGCGGCGCCGGAGGCAAGGCCGCAGGCCTGATCGCGGCTGACGCGATCTCGCCTCACCCCAAGTCGAACCGTTCAAATGGGTCGTAAGACGGCCATTGGGCCTCGAATACGCGGCTTTCGGTCATAAGGATGCCGGCGGGAGGCTCTTAATGACCTGCCGCAGCTTGCTATCGGGCGCCCGAGTAGCCACCTAAGCTGTCAGCATCACGTCGCTTCAAGCGCTTCTCCGAAAACGCGATGCCTTAGCCACGCCAAATCCTATCGAAGATATCGGCCAACGGCACGTCGCTCCGACGTGCGCGTCACGGGTCAGGACAACCTATGCCTACCGAACATGCCTCGGTGCGGGTCGTGCACAAGCCCTGGGGGGTCGGTGATCTCCAGCCCTGGAGCAGCGTTGACGGCTCTGATGACGCCGTTGGAGAACTGTGGTTCGAGCGCGCCGACAAGCACGCTCCCGCGCCGGCCTTGCTGCTCAAGCTGCTGTTCACCAGCCAGCCATTGTCGATCCAGGTACATCCCGACGATACTTTCGCGCGCGCGATCGGGATGCCGAACGGCAAGAGCGAGGCGTGGTACATCCTCTCGGCAAGACCAGGCGCGCAGATCGGCGTTGGACTGAAACAGCGGGTGACGCCGCAGGAATTGCGGACGTCGATCCGGAACGGATCGATCGTCGAACTGATGGATTGGCGCACCGTTGCGCCAGGCGACGTCGTCTTCATCCCGCCCGGCACCATCCACGCCATCGGCGCCGGTATCGTGCTCGCCGAAATTCAGCAGAACAGCGACGCGACATTCCGCCTGTTCGACTATGGCAGTGCGCGCGAATTGCACGAAGACAACGGCATCGCGGTTGCCAATGCCCGGCCGCATCAAACGCCGTGCAAGCCGACCCACCTCTCCGCTGCCCGAACCCTTCTGGTCGCCAGCCGGCATTTCGTTCTCGAGCGGCTTGAGCTGCCAGCGGGTTCAAGCTGGGCACTGCTTGCTGAACCGGAGACCTGGATTCTCGCTCTCGACGGTCACGCCGCGATTGGGCTGGACACAATATCCATTGGTCAGGTGATTTTCGTTGGCGGCGGTCGCACCAGCATTGAGGTCGGCGGCAATGGATTGAACGCCCTGATCGCGTATCCGGCAAGCCGTCCGGTCGACTCCCTGCTGCAAAGGCTCGGCGAGCCATCGACCAGCCCTTTCGTTCCATCCGCTCCAGCCATTCCCCAACCGACAGGCCTTGCCCAGGCGCGGACGTGACGCCGCTTCACAGGATCGCGGTGATCGGCAATTCGTTGCCACGCCGCTGCGGAATCGCAACCTTCACGACCGACCTGCAACGCGCGATATCGACCTCACGGTCGAACCTCGAGACCTGCAATCGTGGCGATGACCGACCACGGTCAAACCTATGATTATCCCGCTTCGGTCGCCTTCCAGGTCAGGGATGACAGCGTCGAAGACTATGTGCGCGCCGCTGCCTTCCTGAATGCCGGCCGGTTCGACGTCGTTTGTCTGCAACATGAGTTCGGAATTTTCGGCGGTGAAGCCGGCGCCCACATCCTCGAACTGCTGTCGCGTCTGACCATGCCGGTCGTGACGACGCTGCACACGGTGCTGGCCAAGCCGAACGCGGCACAACGCGCCGTAATGGAACGCATCGTCGAGGCATCCGCGAAGATCGTCGTGATGGCCAACAAGGGGCGCGAGCTGCTGCGCAGCGTCTATCGCGTGCCGGACGACAAGATCGAGGTCGTCGCCCATGGCATTCCCGACTTTCCGTTTGTCGAGCCCGACACCGCAAAGGCCAAACTCGGATTCGGCGGCCGCTCCGTCATCCTGACCTTCGGCCTGCTGTCCCCCAGCAAGGGCATCGAAGTCATGATCGACGCCATGCCCGCGATCCTGAAACACCGCGCCGACGCGGTCTATGTCGTGCTCGGTGCGACGCATCCCAATCTGGTTCGGGACCAGGGCGAGACCTATCGCGAGAGCCTGATGAGCCGCGTGCGCGAACTTGGGGTCGACGACCACGTCGTATTCCTCAATCAGTTCGTCGATCAGGCCACGTTGCTCGAATTCATTTCGATGTGCGACGTTTACGTCACGCCCTATCTCAACGAAGCGCAGATGACGTCGGGTACGCTGGCCTACAGCTTCGGCCTCGGCAAGCCGGTGGTCTCGACGCCCTATTGGCATGCGCGCGAGCTGCTGGCCGATGGGCGCGGCGTTCTGGTTCCCTTCGGCGACCCGGCGGCGATCGGCAAAGAGATCGCGCTATTGCTCACTGACGACCCCCGCCGGCGGGCGATGCGCGAGCGCGCCTACGCCGTCAGCCGCTCGATGACATGGGAGCGCACCGCGGAACTTTACATGGCCGCGTTCGAGAACGCGCGACATGGCGCCTGGCTCAAGGTGATCGCGCGCACCGAGCCGGACGCGATGGCGCCGCTTGCCCCCGCGACTCCGGTCCCCGCGGCGCCGGACATGCAACTCGGCCATTTTCTGACGATGTGCGACGACACCGGCCTGTTCCAGCACGCCGTGCATTCGGTGCCTGATCGTTCGCACGGCTATTGCGTCGACGACAATGCCCGCGCCTTGCTCGTGGCCTGCGCCCTCAACAATCCCGGTGAAAAACCTCTGTCCGAAGTCTTGACGGCCCGCTTTGCCGCGTTCGTGCAGCATGCTTGGAATCCCGACACCAGGCGATTTCGCAACTTCATGGGTTTCAACCGGAACTGGCTTGAAGACAAAGGCTCCGAGGACAGCCATGGGCGAACGTTGTGGGCGCTGGGCGAGTGCGCGCGCAAGGATGCTAACCCGTCGCGGCGTCGATGGGCCGCCGCCTTGTTTGCCCAGGCATTGCCGACCGCGGAAACCTTCCGTTCACCCCGCGCATCGGCGTTTACGCTGCTGGGCCTGGACGGCTATTGCGCCATGGTTCCCGATGACCTCCACGCCCAGCAAATCCGGCGTTCGCTTGCCGAAAGGCTGATGTCCGACCCTCGCCTCGGTCGAAACGCCGGACTGGGTGTGGTTCGAGGATGGCCTCGCCTATGACAATGCGCGCCTGCCGCAGGCCCTGATGGTGACGGGCATGGCGACGCAAACGCCCGAATATGTCGATGCCGGGTTAAGATCGCTGCGCTGGCTGATGACCCAGCAAACGGCGTCGACGGGACATTTCCGGCCGGTCGGTACCGCCGGCTTCGGCGAACAGCGCCAATCGCCGCGCGCGTTCGATCAGCAGCCGCTGGAGGCCAGCGGCAACGATCGCGGCCTGCCTGACCGCGTGGCGGGCAGATGACGATCCGGAATGGAAAACCATCGCAACGACGGCGTTCGCCTGGTTTCTCGGCAGCAACGATTTGTCGGTCGCGCTCGTCGATCCCGGAACCGGCGACTGCCGCGACGGCCTGCATCCCGACCGCGCCAACGAAAATCGCGGCGGCGAGTTGGTCGTGTCCTATCTGCTTGCTCTGGCGGATATTCGTCAGCTTGCGCGCGTCAATATCAGCCTGCCGACGCCGGTGGCGCTTCGAGCCGTCGGCGCCTGATTTCACCCCTCCCTCCGGCGAACCGAGGACCCCGTGCTGCAAACCACTTTTCTGAATCGGCAAGCGCTCTATCTGCGCCCCGATTCCGCGCGCGTGATCGTGCGCCCTTTCAAGCCGGCGACCGAGCCGCGCGACCTCAACCCGACCGACAAGACCCGCGCCAACCACATCGTCGAACGCGTTCTCGCGCTCGACCCGGAGGCTGCAGTCCGATCTGCTGGCGGATGTGCTGGAGAACTTCCAGGGCCGGCATCGCAACCTGCTGGAGACGTTCGAGGCGCGAGCCGACGTCATGGAACAGGCGCTGGCGGCTCACGGTACTTTTTCAAGCGTCCAGCGTCAGTTGATCGGGGCCTATTTTCTCAACGAATATTCGTTCGAAGCCTCGGCGCTGTTCAATCCCAGCATCGTGCCACACCCCGACCAGTCGGGAGCACCGATGGGCGGCTTGCGATTCATTCTCAGCCTTCGCGCCGTCGGCGAAGGGCACATATCGTCATTGACGTTTCGCGCCGGCACGATCGCGGCCGACGGCAGCCTGACCGTCGATCCGACGGCCCGCCTCACCTCCAGCCCGCGGGTCAAGCTCCGCGTGTCCAAACCGGACGGCGACGAGGTTGAGGTGACCTTCAATCCCGAGGAAGAGTTGAGCGAGCGCGTCATCTTTCCGGTCACGGATTCCCAATCCAACGGCATCGAGGACGCCCGTTTTGTCGAATTCAGCGATGGCGATAAGCAAAACCTATTACGCGACCTATACCGCCTACAGCGGCACTGCGATCCGATCGGAACTGATCGAGACCCACGACTTCCTGTCGTTTCGGATGTCGCCCCTGCACGGCACTGCCGCGCGCAACAAGGGCATGGCGCTGTTCCCGCGCAGGATCGACGGTAAATACGCCATGATCGCGCGGCAGGACAACGAAAATCTTTATCTGATCTATTCGGACGATTTGTACCGCTGGGATGGCGGCCAGGCGATTCTGAAACCGCAATTTCCCTGGGAATTCGTCCAGATCGGCAATTGCGGATCGCCAATCGAACTGGATGAAGGCTGGCTGCTGCTGACGCACGGCGTCGGTCCGGTCCGAAAATATTCAATCGGCGCAGCCCTGCTCGACAAGCGCGACCCTTCCAAGGTGCTGGCGCGTTCGAGCGAACCGTTGCTCCGGCCCGAACCGTCCGAGCGCGAAGGCTACGTTCCCAACGTGGTCTATACCTGCGGGGCGATGCGGCACAATGATCAGATCATTTTGCCATACGCCGTATCGGACACCTACTCCAACTTCGCGACAATGAAAATTTCCTCCCTGATGCGGGCCATGTCCTGATCTTCGAACGCGCGCGTACGCGAAGGAGAGCCGCATGGCTCGAGAGACAAGCTACTTCGTGCAGGCCTTCATTGCCGGCAGAGGCGGAAACCTGAAAGCCGACACGCCGATCGCCTGCAAGACGGCAAACGGCGCGCTGCGAACCGCGGAGCGGCTGGCGACAAGCAAGCTCGGCGTCGTCGCCTTCTCATCCACCGCCGATCCGGAGATGGGTGACTATGACGACGAGCCGATGGTCATCTTCCGCAAGGGTGCGCTGCCGCCGGCGTTCGATTGAGCGGCGAATGCGAGCCGCGCGCCGTCGTTTGCGATCACCCGGCCCGATTCAAAATGGCACCGCCGCCCGGGCTCGGTAGGTCCAGATCCGGACGTTGCCGCCGAGACCGCCGAACTCGCCGCCGATGGCAATGGCGGCGCCGCTCGCAAATCTTGCCGCCAGCCCGGCGGTCGCCCGCGCCGACCAGCCTTCGAGCAACGGCGTCGAAGCCAGCGGCACGGCACCTGCAGCCACGATCGAGGCGGCATCGTCGCGGTTGAAATAATAGTCGCCATAGATCCCGGCATAGGGCGCAAGCGCGATACTGTCGGTCCACGCGATCGGATAGCTCAGCCGGACGCCGCCGGAGCCGCGGCCGCTGAGGAAATCGCGATCGGCCTGGACGGTACCGAGCGAGTCGGTATAGGCGCCCTCGTGTTCCCACAACGCATAGACCTTGGCCGACGGCTCGATGTCGAAACCAAAACTCCTGTAGCTTCCGGTCAATCCGCTCGACGCCATCCAGCGATGACCGGCGAAATTTCCCTGCGCCGTTCCCGCCGTGCCGTCATAGCCGATGCCGGAATACGCGACTGCGGCATCGAAACGGATCGACGGCGCCAGTTTCCAGCCGAGATAGGAGCCCAGTGTCCAGCCCTGGCCCTTCAGCTTGCCGCCGATATCCTGCGAGGTGTAGTCGAAGGTCTCGTAGCCGCCGACGACGCCGAGTAGAAATGCGGGCGTGAATCTCCGTGACAGTCCTGCCAAAGCGTTGACCTGCGAGCCGTAGAGCAGCGACTGGCCGCTGCCCAATGTCGCCCCCCAGCGATTGATGCCGGACTGGCTCACATCGGCCCATAACAGCCAGTCCTTCGGATCGCGCGGGATCGACGGCGGCGCCTTGGTAGCGATCGTGCCGGCATCGATGGCTGCAAAAGCATCATCGACCCGGTGCGCGGTTTCGCTGCCACGCACGTCTCGACTGACGGCGCCCTCGCCCGCGTCGTTGCCGCGCCCGAAGCTGCCGTTCCGGCGTTCGGAGGTCTGGTTGCTGCCGGTCCGCGCCGGCTGGTCCGGATCGGCGGAGAAGTTGAAGCGCAAGCCGGTGCCGCTCGGCGTGACCAACGCACCGCCATCGGCAAATCCGTCGCTGATGGCCTGGTCGATCGAGCCCGCGATCGCCCGGCCGGAATTTTGCGCGACCAGCTTGGTTGCCTCGATCTGCAATTGCCGCAGCTTCACGCTGTCGTCCGGGATCGCGACGATCTGTGTCAATGCAATCGATACGCTCGGCGCAAAGCCGCCACCGCCGCCATAGCTGGCGGTGATATGATGCGTTCCGACCGAGAGCGAGTTCACGGCCAGCGTCGCTATTCCCGTCGTCAGCACCGGCGTGCCGAGAACGGTGGCGCCATCGCTGAACACAACGGTGCCTGCCGGTACGCCGCCCGCGCTGGTGACCGTTGCCGTCAACGTCACGGCTTCATGCAGTTTGCTCGGATTGAGCGATGAAGCGATCGACGTTGTCGTCGCCGTCGGCGCATTGACGGCGCCGGTAAAGGCCAGGCTTCCGCTAAAACCATGCGCGTCGGTCGCAGTGACCGAAAAGCTGTAATTGCCGGCCGCGGTTGGCGTGCCGGAAATCATGCCGCTGGCGCCAAGGGTCAAACCCGCCGGCAAAGCTCCGCCCGATGAGGCGTAGCTGTAGGGTGCCGCTCCACCACTGGCGCTGAGCGCCTGATGGTAGGGTACGCCAACCGTGGGCACGGCGAGAATCGCCGGGGAAAGCGTTACCGTCGGAGCGGCCACGACCAGCGTGTAGGTTCCTGACACCGTGAACGGTCCGGTACCGGTGCTGCTGTCGGTCATTGCAACCGTGAAGTTGACCGTGCCGGCCGCGGTTGGCGTCCCCGACAGGACGCCGGTTGACGTCGAGAAGCTCAGCCCCGCCGGCAGGCTGCCGCTGTTGATCAGCAGAGTTGCATAGCTGTAGGGCGCGGTGCCGCCGCTCGCCACGAATGACTGGCTGTAAGCCGTCTCGGCGACGCCGGCGAGGGCGGCTCCCGACGCCGGAGTCAGGGCGAGCGTCGGTCCGTTGATCGTGATCGAGATCGACGCACTGGTGAAGGCTGCCGGCGTCGCGGTGCTGCTGTCGGCGCCGGCGACCGTGAAACTGAAAGTGCCCGCCGACGTCGGCATACCGGAGATCACCCCGGTGCTGGCGAGCGACAATCCCGGCGGCAGCGCGCCGCTGGCGATGCCCGTGAACGAATACGGGGCATGACCGCCGCCCGCGGTCAGCGACTGATTGTAGGCGACGCCGATTTTCCCGGCCGAAGGCGACGCCGGCGACACCGCAATCGTCGGCGCCGAAACCGTGATCGATACCGCGGCGGCGCTCGATGTGCCGCCCGGACCGTTTGCCGTGTAGCTGAAACTGTCCACGCCGTAGTAACCCGTCGTCGGCGTATAGGTCACCGTGGTGCCGCTGACCGATGTGCCGCCGTGACCGGGCGGGCTGGTGACGGTAACGCCGGTGGCCGCGCCGCCGGTGATCACACCGCTCAGATCGATGGCGGTCGAGGTTGCGCCGCTGGAATTGTAGGCGGCGGTCACCGTCTTGGCGCCGGCGATCGGGGGCCCGACAAAGCTGAAGCGATCCGCAGCACCGGTCGCACTGGTGCCGCCGGAATTCGCGACGGTGACGTCGACGATGCCGGTGCCCGCCGGCGAGGTTGCCATGATCGTACTGGTATTGACGACGGTGAATGCGGCGGCGGCCGTCGATCCGAAGTTGACCGCGGTCGCGAGGGCAAAGCCCGTCCCCGTGATCGTCACGGTGGTGCCACCCGCCGTCGAACCGCTGGCAGGGGTGATCGCGGTGACCGTCGGCGCCGGATTCGTCGGGTAAATGAATTGGTCGCTGACGCTGGTCGCGCTGATGGTGGAAGGGCCGGTTACGGTGATGTCGACAGTCCCGGCACCGGCCGGGGCGGTCGTGGTGATCGAGGTCGCGCTATTGATCGTGAACGCCGCGGCGGCGGAGCCAAAATGGACCGCGGTCACGCCGCCGAACTGCTCGCCGGTCAGCGTTACGATCGTCCCGGCCGGGCCGGCGTTGGGTGAAAGCCCGGTGACCGAGGGGGCCAATGAATCCGTACACTGAACGTAAAGTGTATTTGCTGCATTACTATCGTCAGCCACCGATATGGCCAACGCGCCTTGCACATTGACGGTAAACGCAAATGTCCCGCCTGACGCGACGATTGGCGGGCCTGAGCTTTGCTGAATGCTGATCGTGTAGTTTCCCAGGCTTCCAGGGACTTCAATCAAATCGCCGACGTTGAAGGGGCCGATAAATTCGAGGGTTGACGGCTGCAGGGGTGTCAAATTGATGAATGCGTTCGCCGAGTCGCAGCCAGAACTTGCAATGGCGGGCGACGCAGCAGCTATCGCGCCGATCAGCCATCCCAGAACAATAGCGATTTTGCCGAACGCTCTGCGTGCGCGCGCGCTCAAGGCCGCGTCGCTTCGTGGATCGATGGTGCGATCAGATTCCACGACAGGAGCCGGCGTATAGCCAAGCCAGACGTGGAACTTGCCGTCCACGACCGGCCTTTACAGACTTCCACACCCGCCCCTGACCCAGGCGAGCTCGCATTAGCGCGTTTTCGCTGGCTCGGACCAACCTAGGGCGCGCACCCATGGGTGGCAATTCATTGCAGGCCGGATAGGCGATTTCCGACCATGTGTGGCCGAATGGACGCACTCGTGCAATCACCCGGCGAACCAGGCAGGGTCAGCCGACTACCCTCAGTCGACACATCGCGCGGTCCGTCCCAGCGTCCGCCGTTCAGCTCGTTTAAAATCGTTCTAAGCTCACGCGTCGTTGCGACCACCGCGCTTGACCTGTCGCTCCGCGATTGGAATGACAGGCTATGACCGAAGCAAACGACGCGCGCCCGCAATTGCCGCTGGGTTTGGCCAAACGTGGCTATTCCGGCGTGATCCACCGCATCGCGGCTGCGGACGCGGGCTCAGCCCTGCCGGACATCGAGCTCGAGAGCCGCCTGATCGAACTCGGCTTCGTCGAAGGCGCCCGGGTCGAAGTGCTGCATGAGGGCATCGTGGGCGGCGATCCGATCGCGGTTCGCGTCGAGAACGTCACCATCGCCGTCCGCCGCCGCGAGGCCATGGCCATCATTGTCGCCTGAGGCGAACGGGACCTTACGCCATGGAAGCTCCATTGATGCATCTCGCCCTGGTCGGCACGCCGAACAGCGGCAAGACCGCGCTTTTCAATGCGCTCACCGGCAGCCGGCAAAAGGTCGCGAACTATCCCGGCGTCACCGTCGAGCGCAAACAGGGATCGTTCGTCACCCCGCTCGGACGCCAGGTCTCGCTGGTCGACCTGCCCGGCACTTATTCGCTGCGCGGCCGCAGCCCCGACGAGGAAATCACCCGTGACATGGTGCTGGGCCGGACGCCCGGCGAGACGGTGCCGGACCTCGTGCTCTGCGTCGCCGATTCCACCAATCTGCGGCTCACGATCCGCCTCGTGCTCGAACTCAAGCGCACCGGCCGGCCGTTGGCGCTGGTGCTCAACATGTTCGATATCGCGACCCGGCGTGGCGTCACCGTGGACGTGGCGCAGCTTTCGCAGGCGCTCGGCGTGCCGGTCGTCACCTCGATCGCGGTGCGCAAGGGCGGCACCGCCGATCTGTTGCGATTGACCGACGAGATCTCGGCGCAGGGACAGTTGCCGGCGTCGCAAAATCTCTGGGAGCCCCTGACGGTCGCGCAATTGCGCGCCACCCAGCGCGAGGCCGACCGCATCATCGCGGCCACCGTCAGCCTGCCGACGCGGCCCGATACCTGGACCTCGCGCATCGACGCCGTGGTGCTGCACCCGGTGGCCGGCCTCGCGGTGCTGGCGCTGATCCTGTTCGTGATGTTCCAGGCGGTGTTCGCCTGGGCGCAGCCCTTGATGGAAGCGCTGTCGTCGGCGTTCGCAGCGCTCGGCCAGTTGGTGCATGACACCCTGCCCGCCGGGTTGCTGCAAAGTTTTCTGCAGAACGGCGTGATTTCCGGCGTCGGCAGCGTGATCGTGTTCCTGCCGCAGATCATCATCATCTTCCTGTTCATCCTGCTTCTGGAAGATTTCGGCTACATGGCGCGCGCAGCGTTCCTGATGGACCGCATCATGGGCGGCGCCGGCCTGCACGGCCGCGCGTTCATTCCGCTGCTGTCGAGCTTTGCCTGCGCGATTCCCGGCATCATGGCCACACGGGTGATCGACAATCGCCGCGACCGGTTGACCACCATCCTGATCGCGCCGCTGATGACCTGTTCGGCGCGAATCCCGGTCTATACGCTGATCATTTCGGCCTTCATCCCCGATACCCAGGTCGGGGGCTGGGTCAATCTGCGCGGCCTCGTGATGTTCGGCCTGTATGCGGTCGGCATCGCCAGCGCGCTCGGCGTATCGTTCCTGATCAAGTTCTTCATGCTGCGCGACTACGCGCCGGCGCCGTTCATGCTGGAATTGCCCGACTACAAAATGCCGCGCCTGAAAAGCATCGCGATCGGCGTCTACACGCGAGCAAAGATGTTCCTGCAGCGCGCCGGCACCACGATTTTCTCGATGATGGTGCTGATCTGGTTCCTGGCATCGTTCCCGTTAGCCCCGGATGGCGCGCAGGACCCGGCGATCAATTACAGTTTTGCCGCGATGCTCGGCAAGGCGATCGAGCCCCTGCTGGCCCCGGTGGGGTTCAACTGGCAGATCGCCGTGGCGCTGATCCCGGGCATGGCGGCGCGCGAAGTCGCGGTCGCAGCCCTCGGCACCGTCTACGCCATCGAGGGCGGCAAGGAAGCCGCCGAGCAGATCGGGCAATTGCTGGCGACGAAATGGAGTCTCGCCACCGCGTTGTCGCTGCTGGCCTGGTACATTTTCGCGCCGCAATGCGCCTCGACGCTGGCGGTGATCCGCCGCGAGACCGGCAGTTCGAAATGGATGGTGATCACCTTCGCCTACATGCTGGCGCTGGCCTATGCCGCAAGTCTTCTGACTTACCAGCTCGCGATTGCGTCCGGCGCCGGCTAAAATCTCCTTGCACTGACGCCACCAGGTTTTTAGGAATAAGCACCGAACTCAAACCCCATGGAGTCCCAAATGGATATCGCCAGCCTCACCGCGCCGCGAAACCTGTCCATTTCGGAAGCTCTCCATGCCCGCGTTTGTTATTCTGGATTCCATCTCCCTCATTACGCCTGACGGACGCAAACTGTTCGACGGACTGACGCTTGCGCTGGGGCGCGAGCGGACCGGCCTGGTCGGACGCAACGGCTGCGGCAAGTCGACATTGCTGCATCTGATCGAAGGCGGAATCGAGCCCGCCGGCGGATCGGTTCAACGCGCAGGCTCGATCGGCATGCTGGCCCAGCTTGCCGATGAGCGCCTGACGGTCAGTCAGGCGCTCGGCATAGAATCCGATCTCGCGCGCTTGCGGCGGCTCGAACAAGGTGGCGGCTCTCTGGAGGATGCCGCGCAAGCCGACTGGACGCTGGAGACCCGGCTGCAAGCCGCGCTGGTGGAAACCGGCCTGCCCGATTTGGCGCTGGATCGCGGGGTCGCTTACCTGAGCGGCGGCGAGCGCACGCGAGTGGCGCTCGCGCGTCTTTTGATCGAGGCGCCGGATTTGCTGCTGCTGGACGAGCCGACCAACAATCTCGACGCTGACGGAAGGCAGGCGGTGGCGCAGCTGCTCGAACGCTGGCAAGGCGGCGTCATCGTCGCCAGCCACGACCGTGTATTGCTCGAGTGCGTTGACCGCATCGTCGAACTGACACCGATCGGCATCACGATCTTCGGCGGTGCGTGGAGCGCGTTTGCCGAACAACGCGACGCGATCAGGGCCCGTGCCGAGGCCGATCTCGGCCGCGCCTCGGACGCGTTGCGCAGCACCGAACGCGCACTTCAGAAGGCAAAGGAGAAGAAAGCGCGCCGCGACAAGGCCGGCCGCGCCTGGCGCGCCAAGGGCATCGAAGACAAGATGTTCATGGACCGAGAGAAGGAGCGCTCCGAAAACAGCGCCGCGCGCGACAGCCGCCTCGCCGACCGCCTGATCGGCGACCGCGCGCAAGTACTCGAGGAAGCCCGCGCGCGGGTGGAAATTTTGACGCCACTTGCGATCGACCTGCCGAAGACCAGTCTGCCCGGCGGCCGCGAACTCATCACTTTCAAAGACGTGGCGATGGCGTTCGCCGGCCGCACCCTGTTCGGCCCGCTGTCGTTCGAGGTGCGCGGTCCCGAACGGATCGCGATCCGCGGCGCCAACGGTTCCGGCAAGAGTACCTTGCTTCGGCTCATCACCGGTGAATTAAAGCCCAGCGCCGGAACCATCCACCGCTACACCGATCGCGCCGCCGTGCTTGACCAGCATGTCGGCCTGCTCGATCCCGCCGCAAGCATCCTCGACAATCTCCGCCGGCTCAATCCCGACCTGTCCGACAATGACGCCCATGCGGCGCTGGCACGGTTTGCCTTCCGCAACCGCGCCGCATTGCAGCTCGCAGGCACGCTCAGCGGCGGCGAGCGCTTGCGCGCGGGACTGGCCTGCGTGTTCGCCCGACCGCAGCCGCCGTTCCTGTTGCTGCTGGACGAGCCGACCAACCATCTCGATCTCGTCGTCGATCGAAGAACTGGAGAATGCGCTGCACGGATTCGACGGCACGCTGATCACGGTCAGCCACGATCAGACGTTTTTGCAGGCGATCGGGGTAGAGCGGGAGATCGTGCTTTAGGTTTGATTGCCTTGGGTTGAACGAGCACACCTGACCCGTCATCCTGAGGTGCTCGCCGTCTTCGGCGAGCCTCGAAGGACGACAGCCCGGCTCGTGCGGCTCATCCTTCGAGGCTCGCTTCGCTCGCGCCTCAGGATGACGGTTGAGCCTGCTGCTTCTACCTCTCGCCAGAATCTAATTACTGTTCTGCAGCGCCGGCCGTTGCGGCGGCGGGTTGGCGACTTGCGGCGTCAGCGACAGTGGCGGCCGTGGTCGCGGCTTCAGCACGCCAGGCGCGGGCTTGACGTCAATCGGCGGCGGCAGCGGCGCCACCTGCGGCTGGCTTGCCACCGACGCCGGCGGTGGAGGCGCATTGACGACCGGCGGCGGCCGCGGCGCGACGACCCGGGGCTTTATCGGCAGCCGGCGCGGCGGCGGCGGCGGCACATCGACAATCGGCGGGCTGGCAGGATTGGCCCCGGGCAGCGCGGGCTCGGCCGGCAGCGGGATCGCAACCGGAGCCGGTGCCGGCATTGGCGGCGGCGGTTCGCCGCGTTCGATCGCATCCAGCCGCCTGGTCTCGCGGTCGATCGTGCGCACCGCCAGCCAGGACGATAGCGCGGTGACATCGATGGTGCGGTTGAGCGCATCGGGCGTGCCCTCGGCGAACAACTGGATTTCCGGCCGGCTGGTCGCCGTTCCCGCCGATGTCGACGCCAGCGACGCGCGGATGTCGGCCTGATCGGCCGGAATATCGTAACCGCCGGAGACGATGGCGCGCGCGCCATTGGCATCGAACGTGGTGGCGCCGATGCGGATCCGGCCGTCGCGGATGTTGAACGGAATTTGCGCCGACGCCACCGACAGCGTGCCGGCCGACAGCGCCGGCTCGACGAACTGCTTCAACCTCGTGTCATCCTTGGCCTGACCGGCGTCGCTGGCGCGGATCGCGACATCGAAGGCGCGCGGATCGAGCCCGGCGATCACAGCGGATTCCAGCGTCACGGTGCCGCTGCCGGACAGCGCGCCGGTCAATGCCGCCGCACTGCGGCCCTGGCTCGTCAGCGCCATCTGCAACGACGTGCGGCCCTTGGGCATCGCGAGATTCCGATACCGCAGCGCCGCGCCGTCGACGCCGCTGAACTGAGCGCTGGCACTCAGCGCAATACCGTTGGCCCCCTGTCTGGCATCGACATTGGCGCTGACTTCGCCGCCGCCGATCTTGCCCTTGATGGCATCGAAGGTCAGCGACTGGCCGTCGCCCTTGATCGTGCCACTGACCGGCTGCAATTCGCTGCCGCCCGGCAGCAAGCCGCGCAACGCCTGAAAGTTGACGCTGCCGCGCCAGCCTTTGGTCAGCCCGGCGCCGAGCGGCTCGGCGGCATCGTGTCCGGCGGCGCCGATCGCCAACGCGAACAGCGGCGCCAGCGAAATATGGTCGAGCCCGATTTCGCCCTCGATGTTTTTCTCGTCCCCCATCGTCAGCGCGACGTGGCCGCGCAACCGGGAGCCGGCAATGATGCTGTCGAGATCGTCGAAGCTCAGTTTGTTGCCCATCAGCGAAACGCGCGAGAACACGCGGATGTCCTGCGCCAGCGTGTCGGAGGGCCTGAGATCGAGCAGCGGGGCGAGATCGGCGCTGCGGATCCGCAAATTCACGCTCGCCTTGGCCTCCTGCGCCCATGGCTCGGCAGAACCGTCCGCATCCGCATCGAGGCCCGCGCCCCAGATCTTCGCCTTCAGCCGCAACGGCGCACGCCACGCGCCGGTCGCCGTGCCCTCGAATTGCGCCGGGCCATCGCCGGCCATCATCGCGCGATCGAGGCCGAGCAGTGTCAGCAGCGCCCGGCCCTGCTCCGATGACAGTTTGGTTTCGGCGCTGATCTCGCTGCGGCCGAGTGTCTCGAGGTCGACGCCGCGGATCGCAGCGACGGGCGGTGACGCCCCCAGCTTGATGTGACCCTTAAGCTGGGGCGCGTCGACATCCAGCGTGGCGGTTGCGGCAACGCGATCGCCACCCGTGATCTTGCTGTTCTTGGCAAGATCGAGCGTCAGCTTGAACTTTGCCGGCCCCGGCCCCGCGCCCACCGCGTTGAGCCGCGCGGCCATCGACGGCGCAAACGGCGCAACGACTCCGGCAAACTGTCCCAGCGACGCCGCGGTGGAATCCAGCACCAGCTTTCCGGTCGCATTGGCGCGATCGAAATTGCCGCCGCCTTCCAGCAGGACGTTGTCGGGCTGACCGATCTTCAACCGGTCGAGGACGATCGCCTTCGGGCTGTAGCCGATCCTGGCGAACAGAGGCCGCAACTCCTGGCCGGCGTAGATGGCGTGGCCAATCTCGAGCGAGAGCTGCGCTTCATCCGGCCATTCGCCTTGCGGGCCAGCGAGCGAACGCACAAAGGCGGTGGCGGCATCGAGATCGAGACGCTCCGCCTTCAATTCCGCATCGACCTTCGCGCCGCTATCGGCCGTGCCGATGCGTCACCGTCACCCGCCCGTCGACGGCGCCGCCGTCGATCTCGGCTTTCATGGCATCGATGACAAAGCCGCCGGCAGACAACGTGACGTCGCCGCGCAGCCGCAACGGCTTTTGGCTGCGATACGCGATATCGCCGCGGCCCTGCAGCCAGGTCAGCAGCGCATCCGGATCTGACGATTCGACGTTGAGCGCCGCCTTGAAGCTGTCGGGCGCGGCGCCTTGCGCGGCCGCGCCGTTCAGCGACACCCGGGTCGTGCCCGGCGCGCGAAACTCGAGCCGGTGAACGGTCCAGGATTTTCCGTCACTGGCGAGTTCGGCGGCGATGTCCTGCAACGGACGCCCGCCCAGCATCACCTGCTCGGAGGAAAGTTCGATCTGCGCCGGGATCGGGGCGTGCGGAATTCCCGATAGCAGCGTGCGCAACGCCGGTAGCACGCGAACCGGTTCGGCGGCGCTGTCCTTGACATTTTCCTTGGCGACAAACCTGTCGGCATCGAGCTGGCGCGCCGACAGCGCGGCGTGCAGCAGCGGCGAAGCGCCGAAGCGAATGTCGCCACTGCCTGCAAGCTTCAGCGCGCGCTCTTCGGGGCCGTAGCTCATCTCGACCGTTTCCAGCCGTGCGGCCGAGGTGTCGGCCTTGATCCTGGCGCCAATGCGCCACGGCGTCGGCGGTACATCGTCGGCGGTGCCCTTTTGACCGGGAGGCACGGCCAGCGTGACCGCCCCCTCGAAGCGCGGCGCCCGCGCCTCGAACGTCAGCACGCCATCGAGATCGGCTGCGAGCGCGCGCTGGCCGGGATCGATGTTGAGATGAACGCGGGTGCCGTTGCCGTCAGGACCCTGTCCGGACGAGATGCGAAACGGATAGCGCACGCCCGACAACATGAAATTGCCGTCGCCGCGGATCGCTCCGGCCAGCGAGCGCACGTCGCCGGAGAAGGCGATGTCGCTCAGTTCGAGGGTGCCGCGGCTCGCCGCGTCATGCAGGGCGACGCGGCCGGTGAGATTGACGCGGTCGATCGCGACCGATCCCAGATTGAACGGTCCGGTCGACGCCGGCCAGTCGATCCGGCCTTTGGGATCGAGGCCGAGATCGAGCGACAGGCCGTTGATGGTCAGTTCGGTGGCCCGCCATTCGCCGCGCATCAGCGAGCCCAGGCTGAATTCGACGTCGAGCTTGTCGGCGCGCACCTTGCCGAGGTCATTGGCGCCGCCGACCACCGCCGAGCGCAACCGCAGCGACGGCGACGGCAACAGCCGCGCGTCGAGCTTGCCGCCGACCCGCACCGGCGCGCCGATGATCCGGCTCGCCTCCGCCTCGAATTGCGGCCGGAACTGGTTCCAGTCGATGAAATACGGCCCGACCAGCGCGGCCACCAGCGCAATGATAATGGCGATTGCCAGGCCGAGCAGCGTCGTCTGCACGGTGTCTCCCCTTGAGCCCGCCCCGGCGCGCGGCCGCGCCACGCAAACTCAGCGCCGAAGCAGTTCAATATATAGAGACAAGTGTGGCGAAGTCACAGCAACATCGCTGTGACGGCGCTATCCCCAGCTTGCGGGCAGCGCCTTCAGCCCGCGCAGCACGAAGGTCGGCCGCCACTCCGGGTTCTCCGCGTCATCGAGCCGCAGGTCCGGCAGCCGGCGCAGCAGGGTCGAAATCGCGATCTCGGCCTCGATCCGCGCCAGCTGGGCGCCGAGGCAGAAGTGGATGCCGCCGCCAAAGGACAGCGGTTTCACGTTAGGCCGCGTGATATCGAGCCGTTCCGGCCGGTCCGGATAGACCGCCGGATCGTGGTTGGCTGACCCCAGCAGGCACAGCACGCTCTCGCCCTTGGGGATTTTCTTGCCGCCGAGGTCGTCGATGTCTTCCAGCGCCACCCGGCCGGTCAACTGCACCGAGGAATCGTAACGCAAGAATTCCTCGATGGCGTTGGTGATCAGCGACGGATTGGCCTTCAGCAGCGCCAGCTGGTCTGGATTACGATACAGCGCCAGCAGGCCGTTGCCGATCAGGTTGACGGTGGTCTCGTGGCCGGCGCCGAACAGCAAAATGATGTTGGCGGTGAGCTCCTCGTTCGAGAGCTTGCTGCCGTCTTCCTCGGCCTGCACCAATTGGGTGGTGAGATCGTCGCCGGGCTGCTTGCGCCGCAGCTCGAACAGCTGCTGGAAATACATCTGCGCCATCGCGTTGCCGGCATTGCCCTGCTGGATTTCAGCCGGCGTCATCGGCACCGGATCGAGCAGCCGCCCGCCATCGCGCGAACCGGCGTAAAACACTTCGCGATGCTCCGGCGGGATTCCGAGCATGTCGCAGATGATGGTGACCGGCAGGCGGAACGCAAAATCCTCGATCAGGTCCATCTTGCCCTGCGGGATGATGCGATCGAGCGTCTCGTCGACGATCTGCTGAATCCGCGGCCGCATGTCCTCGACCCGGCGCGCGGTGAAGGCTTTCACCACCAGGCCACGCAGGCGGGTATGGTCCGGCGGGTCCTGCTGCAGCATCCAGTGGCTCATGCTGCGGAACACCGGCTCCTTCATGATGTCGGGGCCATAACGGCGGATCGTGCGCTCGACATAGTCCTTGCCGAAACGCTTGTCGCGAATGACGAGGCTGGCCTCGGCGTGACGGCTGGCGACGAAGGCGCCATGTGCTGTCAGGTGCATCGGATCGGTGGCGCGCAGCCGCTCGTAATAGGGATAGGGATTGCGAATGAACTCGGGCGCCAGCGGATTGAAAAGCGGTTCGGTCGCTGCGGTCTGAACATGCTCGTTCATGGTGACCTCAATGGGTTGCGGCGCTGAAGCGTCTGCGCATTTTAGCACATGGCGCGTATCAAGCGGACCGGAACTCGATACACTATTGTATCGAGTTGCATTTTGACCTAAAATGGCAGGATGTCAAGAGTTCGAACACGACCGACCCGGGACGATACCTGCGACAAGCTGTTCGAAGCCGCCGCGCGCGTGTTCGAGGACCAGGGCATCGGCGGCGCCAGCATCGAGGCCATCGCAGCGGCAGCCGGTTTTACGCGCGGGGCGTTCTATTCCAATTTCAAGAGCAAGGACGAGCTGATCATCGCGATGATCGAGGATCACGTCGAGCAATCGATCCGGCGCAATCTCGATCTGCTCGCCCGGCACAACAATCTTGCGGACTTCCTCGACGCGCTCAAGAGCATGGACCGCAGCCAGCAGGATCCGCTCGGCCGTTCTCCCCTCCTGCACATGGAGATGATCCTGTTCGTGGCGCGCGCCGAAAAGCGCAGGCCTGAACTTGCCGAGCGGCTGCGCGCCCGGCGAAAACTGATCGCCGATATCGTCGAGACGACGTCGAAGGCCGGCGGCAGGAACGCCGTGCTGAACCCGACATGGATGGGCACGATCCTGCTGGCCATGGAGGACGGTTTTCGTCTGCACCGCCTGATCGATCCGGAGACCACGCCGCCTGACAGTTTTCTGCGCGCCATCAACGATCTGCGCCGGGCGATCGGGATCGCATCGGCCTGATGAAACGTTTCAGTCGCCGGCGTGCGCTTTATGCAATTGCCCGGCGACGGCGCGAACCTTGCGCGGCGAGGCCCGCCAGATCGCTATCGCCGACAGCAGGCTGACCGCAATACCGATCGCAAAAGCTGCGCTGTAGCTGCCGTAGAGGTCGTGCAGGAATCCGGTCGCCCACGGCCCCGCGGCGCCGCCCGCCAGCGCTGCCAGCATGATGGTGCCGAAAATGCCGCCGTAATGTTTGCCCTGGAATATTTCGAGCACCACTGCGCCCATCACCGAGGTCAGGCCATAGCCGAGCGCGCCCTGGGTGAAGACCATCAGATAGACCAGCGGCAGCACCGGCGCGTATTTCAGCGCGATCAGCGCCGCAAAGCAGATCGCAAAGCCGAAGCAGCTGATCGCCCAGATCCATTCCCGCCCGATCCGGTCGGAGAGATGGCCGAGCCAGATCTGGCCGGGAATCCCGAGCAGGCTGACGACGCCGAGCGCCCACACCCCGACATTGGGGCTGAAGCCGATATCGAGCAGGAATTTGGTCTGGTGCACCTGCACCGCGTACCAGATGTACAGGCCGCAGAAATAGCCGAGCGCGATCCACCAGAACCGCGCGGTGCGCAGCGCGCGGTTGAGCGTCCAGTCGGTGCCGGCCCAGACCGGATCGACGATGTTCGAAACCGGTTTCACCGAGGTGGCAGAAGGCGCCGCGTCGCCGTCCGGCAGCAGGCCGATATCCTCGGGCCGCTTGCGCAGCAAGAGGTTGATCGGCGCCAGCACCACCAGGACCAGGATGCCCATCGCGGTGCAGGCGGTGCGCCATCCGGTCTGCTCGATCATCAACTGCACCCACGGCAGCAGCGTCACCGAGCCGATGCCGACGCCGGCGAAAGCAAGGCCCATCGCGAGGCCGCGGCGGCGGATGAACCAGTTCGGCAGAAACAGCGACTGGCCGGAATAACCGAGGCAGACGCTGCCCGCGCCGACCATGACGCCGATGGTGAGATAAAGATGCCAGGGCTGCGTCGTCAGCGGCGCCAGCAGCAATCCGCCGCCCATCAGGAGGGCGCCAATTTCCATCACCGCGCGCGGGCCGTAGTGGTCCATCATCCGGCCGATCAGCGGACTGACGGCGGCGGAAATCACAAAACCGAAGGAGAACGCGCCGGCGGTGACGCCGCGTTCCCAGCCGAACTCGCCGATGATCGGCGGAAAGAACAGCGAGAACGCGGTGCGCGCATTGACGCCGATCGCCATGGTCACAAACGTCACCGCGACGATAGTCCAGCCGTAGAAGAAGGGGAGCCGCATCCGCAACCTTTTGCATGGTCTTGTTTCAACGTGTCGGCAATTCACCGCCGCATCTACTTCACACTGTACCTCGTGCCCACGCCAATACCGAAGTTTCCGACATACCGTACCTATAGACGCAATTGCTGTGGCTATTGACCGCGCTCTTTTGGGGCGACGATTGCTGTTCGGCGTTCGCGGCATTTGGCCGCCAGAAACGCCAGGGGCGACATATTGCACGTGCGAAGGAAAGCTGGCAGTGTAAAGACTTATGAAAATGGGCTGATACAACCCGGGGCAACGATGCCACTTTCGGCTGAACCCGAGGCAATCCCCTCTTCCAAAGTTTCGCTTCTCGGTGAAGAGGGCGCCGCTCCAATTAGTCGACGGTTAGCAGCTGTCGCGTTCCTGGACATCGTTGGCTACACCATCCTGATGGCCAGCGATGAGAATCGTACACACCGTCGCTGGATGAAACTTCTCGACGAGGTAATCCGTCCGCGT
This sequence comes from uncultured Alphaproteobacteria bacterium, assembly GCA_963738765.1. Lineage (GTDB taxonomy): Bacteria > Pseudomonadota > Alphaproteobacteria > Rhizobiales > Xanthobacteraceae > Bradyrhizobium. The sequence goes on from CAVTYA010000034.1 coordinate 169,223, forward strand.
ATCTCTCAGTATCGCGGCAGACTGGTCAAATTGACCGGAGATGGAGTACTTGCGGAATTCTCCAGCGCGCTCGATGCGGTCGAATGGGCGCAAGACATCCAACGATCGGCTCCGGCCGCTCAAATCGAGAGCGACCGACAGTCCCCATCCATCGCCATGCGGATCGCAATCAATCTCGGAGACATCATAGCCACCGAATTTGATATTTATGGCGATGGTGTAAATGTGGCCGCCAGATTGCAGGAACACGCCGAGCCGGGTGGCGTGCTGTTATCGGAGTCCGTCTACGATGTCGTACGCGGCACGGTTGGCGCGTTGGCGCGAGACCTTGGCTATCTCCAACTCAAGAACCTTGAGAAGCCCGTAAGAGTATATTCAGTCAGTGTGGACGCGCCGACAGTTGTCGTTCCGAGCCGCCGCCATCGCGAGAACCTTCCCTCCATAGCGGTTCTGCCGCTGCAAAATCTTGGCGGCGATCCGGCCGACGACTATTTTGCCGACGGCATCGTTGAAGACATCATTATGTCTCTGGCGGGCTTGCACGAACTTTTCGTCATCTCGCGCGCCTCAACCATCAAGTACCGTGGTCCACTCCCCGATCCCGGTGAGGTCGGCCGGGCTCTGGGTGCTCGATATGTTTTCTTTGGAAGCGTTCGCCGATCCGACCGCCTGGTCCGCGTTTCAATCCAGGCATGCAACTCCGAGACCGGCGAAACCATGTGGGGCGACGTGGTGGAGGTCGCGCCCGGCGAGCTATTCGATCTTCAGGACCAGATTGTTCAAAAAATTGTTGCAGGCATTGCGCCCAACGTCCGCAAAACCGAGCTGCACAATGCGATGCGAAAACGACCCGAAAGTTTCACCGCCTACGACTACTCGCTCAGAGCGGTACAGATTATCAACAGCCTGGACAAACAGACGTTCTTGCGGGCCCGTGAGTTCCTGGAAAAAGCGATTGCCGAAGATCAACACTTCGCCATGCCCGTCGCATGGGCGGCGCGGTGGCATAGCCTGTATGTCGGTCAGGGCTGGTCGCACAACCCGAGTGAGGATGCCGTCACGGCCATTCAACTGGCCGCAAGAGCGATCGAGCTGGATGGGCAGAACGCACTTGCGCTCGCGACGTTTGGTCACTTGAAGTCATTTCTGTTTCATGAGTACGATGGCGCTCAAATGTACTTCGATCGGGCACTTGCCGCATGCCCCAATCACGCGTTAGCCTGGATATTATCAAGCGCTACGTTGAGTTATATCGGGGAAGCGGAGGAGGCGGTCAGTCGCGCGCGGCACGCCTTGCGCCTTTCACCGTTCGATCAAAGCCTGTTCAGCTTCTATATGTTTCTCAACCTCGCATTTTACGCAAAAGGTGAATTTGAGGAGTCGGTGAAGTGGGGACGGATGTCCTTCAACGAGAACAGCCTGTACACGGCCAATCATAGAATCCTTATTGCCGGCCTCGTTGGTCTGGGGCGGCTGGAAGAAGCGCGCGACGTCGCAGCCAGGATGATTGCAATCGAGCCGGAGTTCCGGTTGAAAACTTACGAACGAACCCGGCAACCTTTTCGGGATGCGCAGATCAGAGAGCGATACATGGAACATTTAAGAACGGCTGGACTCCCAGAATGACCTGAGGAGCGAAGAGCAGCCGAAACGCGGAGGAGGATCAGATGAGATCATTTGGACTCGCTGACGGTGCGGACGGCGCGGACGGTGCAGACGGCGCCGACGGCGCGAGTGGCTCAGGAGCATCCGGCGCTGGCGCATCGCCGTTGATCCGCCCCATTGGGGTTTCACCGCTTCTAAAAAAGCTTCCCAACGAAGATTGGTTCAGGGGGAACAAATGGCCGCCTGCCGATCTCGTTGCACCGTTCGCGAATACGGGGGCCACGAAATTTCCGGCATCCGCATGGACCGCGTTCAATTTTTCCATCGTTGTACTCGGAGAATTCGTCCAGATTCCGGGCTGGGACCAGTTCGACCTTCAGGCTGTGTCGCCTATTCCCGTTGGGGCAGCGCTGCAATCCGAACTGGATGAGCTTCTGGAGTTGGTGGACTATCGCCAGGGGGTCCTGTCCGAGGCTTTGGCACAGCGGGATAAGATCGGCGTGTATTGGGCCGGCCTGTTGATGTACAATAAATCTTCACATCCTGCGACGTACCGGTTGACCCAAATCGCGCTTCATGTCGGCCAATTCCAGGCGATGCACTATAAATATCATCCGAGCGCAAATGCACCGGGCCCTGCGCTCCCGCCGCGGCCGCGTGCATCTCAACTTTCGCCGTCGCTGATGCCTCCGATCGATGTCCCGGGCCACGCATCCTATCCAAGCGGGCACGCCACGGAATTGTACCTGCTGTCGGGAATCCTTGCTCAGGTCATGCCTGCCGCAGCGAGCACCCGAACAAATCCCGCCGACCCTGACAGCACGCCGCTGCGGCGCCTTGCCGAAAGAGTGGCGCGCAACAGGGAAGTCCTCGGCCTGCACTATCCATCCGACAGCAAGGCCGGAAAATATCTCGGCGATCAGACTTTGGCACTCCTGCTTCAGTGCCCGAGCGTTGCGGCTCTCATTCCCGTGGCTCAAGCGGAATGGCAGTGAGTTCTCGCAGGTTACGCCGTTAGTCTCCGCGTTCACCTGAGTGCGGAGTGCTCTCGGCAACGACGTAGATGGTTCAAAGCATAAGGAGCCGCTGACATGATTCGGCAGCTGATCGTGTTCCGTCGCGAGGACTTTTCGGGCCTGTTAGCAGGTCGGAGTACGGCAAAGACCAAAAGCCCGGGAGGCGATCAAAAGCTCCTTGTGAAGGTGGATGAACGTCTGCGCGAACTGCTGGGTGGCTTCAAGGGGCCATTAAATAATCTCGAAATTCCCGTGCTGGATTGGCAGGTTCAACTCGCGCAGAAACCGCCACGTGACCTGCCTCCCCTCGACCAGCTGGTAATTTCCGCAGCTATGCCGGAGTTGGCCGACTTGGAGCAATTCCGCAAGGCGGTCGAGGACACAAATAGAAACGCGCTCGATCAGGGTAAACCAGAACCTGTTTTGGGTGTGGGCGCCGATATTTCTGTGTCTGAATTCGGAATATTTCTGTCCTGCAAACATCGATCAGGTCCTGTTCGGCGACAGAAATGCCGCCGCATCGCTCACGGAATCCGGCGTGCTCAGGCAGCAGGGCCTGACCGGGCAAGGCGTCAACATCGTTGTCATTGATCAGGGTTTCGATGCAACGAAGGTTCGGAACTTTGGCGGAGGACTTGCGAACGGGACTATCGGGCCAGGCACGACTACGCGCGGTCATGGCATGATGATCGTTCGCAACATTGTCGACGTTGCGCCGGATGCAACGTTTTATGACGTCCCGCTGATCCCGCTGAAAATCAGTGATGTGCCGGGCTTCATCAGCACTGCCTTGCATGTTTTCCTTCAACTGAGACAACTCATCTGGTTCCTGCGTGCAACATCCGCCGCATCGTCGAATGCACCCTGGGTACTTGTAAATGCCTGGTCGATTTTCGACCGAACGAGTGAAATACCGCTTGGCGATTATACGGAGAATCCAAACCATCCACTTAACATGCTGGTTGACGCGATCGTGGACGACGCCATCGACGTTGTGTTCGCAGCGGGAAATTGTGGGCAGTTCTGTCCTGATCGACGTTGCGGACCGCGGGACGTCGGACCCGGCAGCAGCATCTACGGTGCAAATTCTCACCCGAGAGTGATGACCGTGGGAGCGGTTCGGACCGATGCCCGGTGGATGGGAAGTTCGTCACAGGGACCCGGGCAACGACTGCTCTCGCTGTCCAAGCCGGACCTTTGTGCTCCCAGTTACTTCCGTGAGGTCGGCGATGCGTTCATCGGCAATACGGCCGAACCCTTCGTTGGCGACACCGGGTCGCCCTACATTGCCAACACCGGCTCATCGGCCGCCTGCGGTGTGGTCGCGGGCATCATCGGAGCAATTCGCAGCGGGTGGGACCAGACGAGTTCTACCCCTGACGATTTGCGGAACGCCCTGAACGCCCATGCGCGAAAGACCGAGGGTCCAGCCTGGAACGAACGGCTCGGAAACGGAATAATCAACGTGAAAGACACTTTGTCGGCCTTGAAGCCGGGCGCCAAATACTGAGGTCATGCCATCGTCATCTAACGCCCGCGCGCTCCGGTAATCGACAAGGCGCGCTTGCGCTCAGGATGCGGCCGGCCGGCTCTCCAATGCGTGGCTTTCATGCCCGAAATAGGCGCGCTCGAGCCGCTGCGGCAGGTTGCTCTCGCTGGTCGGCGCCTGCAGCACGATGTGGCCCTGCACCAGCGCGTAGACGCGGTCGGCGGCCGCCAGCGCCTTTTCCAGCAGTTGTTCGACCAGCAGCACCGCGGTGCCCTGCCGGCGCAACTGGCCGATGACGTTGAGCACGCGATCGACCAGCACCGGCGAAAGACCGGCCGACGGTTCGTCGAGCATCAACAGCCGCGGACGGCGCACCAGGCCTTGCGCCACCGTCAGCATCTGCTGCTGGCCGCCGGAGAGCGCGCCGCCGCGCTCGTGGCGCTTCTCGGCGATCTCCGGAAAGAACGACAGGGCTTCCTCGACCCGCGCCGCGCGCTCGCCGCGCGGCAGATCGTAGCCGGCGAGCAGCAGATTGTCGGTGACGGAAATCTGCGTGAACACGCGATGGCCCTCGATCACATGCACGAGCCCGGCGCGTGCCGCCTCGCGCGGCGTGGCGTTGGTCATGTCGCGGCCATCGAAGCGCACGTCGCCCGCATTGACCGGCAGCAATCCGGACAGCGCGCGCAGCAGGGTGGTCTTGCCGGCGCCGTTGGGGCCGAGCAGCGCGACCACTTCGCCGGCGGCGACGTTGAAATCGACGCCGTGCAGCACGCGGATCTTGCCGTAGCCGGATTGCAGCGCGGTCACGGAGAGCAGCGGTTCAGCCGCCGAGGTAAGCACTGACCACCTCCTTGTGGACGCGAATCTCGGCCGGCGTTCCCGCCGCCAGCGTGCGCCCGAGATTGAGCACGGTGACCTGATCGCAGATGTCGAAGATCAGGTCGGCATGATGCTCGACCAGCAGCACGCCGGTGCCGCGCCGCGCTGATCGCCTTGATCAGCCCGGCCAGCCGCTCGATCTCGTCGCTGGAAAGGCCGGCGGCGGGCTCGTCGAGCAGCAGGAAATCCGGATCCAGCATCAGCGCGCGCGCGATCTCGATGAAACGCAGCTCGCTGTGCTGCAGCCGGTCGGCGCGAACGTCGGCCAGCGGTTCCAGGCCGACGACGCCAAGCAGTGCGCGCGCCTTGGCGGCGAGCATGCGCTCGTCGCGCCGGTTGCGCGGCAGCGCCAGCATCGCCTCGACGAAGCTCGCTTTGCCCTCGATGGTGCCGCCGATCATCACGTTCTGCAGCACCGAGGCTTCGCCGATCACGCGCGGGGTCTGGAAGGTGCGGGCGATGCCGCTGAAGGCGCGCAGCGCCGGCATCCCCGGCGGCAGCGCGTCGCCGCCCAGCGTCATCGTTCCGGCCTTGGCGCGCGTAATAGCCGGAGATCACGTTCAGCGTCGTGGTCTTGCCGCTGCCGTTGGGGCCGATCAGGCCGTGGATCTGGCCGGGCTGCGACGTCGAGATCGAGGCCGTCGATGGCGCGCACATTGCCGAAGCTGAGCGACGATGTCGCGCAGGCTCAGCGTGCTTGCCGCCGGCGCGTCTTGCGCACGATGTCGGCCAGCGCCGCCGGGCGCGGCACGATGGCGCGGTTGCTGGCGAGCGGACGGCGGTTGCGGAAATCCAGCAGCGCGGCGATGCCGCCGGGCATCACCAGCACGATCACCAGCAGCAGCACCGCGTAGAGGAAGGTCGACCACGCCGCCAGGGGTGCGGCGATCTCCGGCAGGATGGTCAGGATGATGGTGCCGAGCATCGGGCCCAGGATCGAGCCGCGGCCGCCGATCAGGATCGCGATGAAGAACAGGACCGACAGATCGAAGGTGAAGGCGTCCGGCGTGATGTAGGTCTGCAGGCTCGCGAACAGTCCGCCGGCGATCGCGGCCAGCGCGCCGGCGAACAGAAAGATCGCGATCAGCATTCGTCGGCTTGGAAATGCCGGTGGCTTCGGCGGCGACTTCGGCGTCGCGCATCGCGATCAGGGCGCGGCCGAACCGGCTGTGCGCGATGTTGGCGCTCATCCAGGTGGTGAAGGCGGCGAAGCGCGATGCAGAGATAGTAGAAGCCCCAGGCGGTATCGAAGGGTGCGGGAAATTCCGGACCGGCATATGCCGATGCCGCCGCCGGTGACGCTCTGCCAGGCCAGCGCGATCTGGGTGACGATGGTGGCGAAGCCGAGCGTCGACATCGCGAAATAGAAGGTGCGCAGCCGCAGCGCCGGCAGGCCGACGATGACGCCGAACACGGCGCCGACGCAGCGCTGCGATCGGCAGCGCGGCGAACACCGGCACCGGCGGCAGGACATTGCCGGCGACCAGCACGCTGGTGGTGTAGGCGCCGAGCGTCAGCAGCGCGACATAGCCGATGGCGAGATGCCCGGCGAAGCCGACCACCAGATTGAGGCCGGAGACCAGCACCCAATAGATCGCAGCCCGGGTGCCGATCAGCGCCCAATAGTCGTTGCTGACGAAGGGCAGGATCATCGCCAGCGCCAGAATGCCGAGGAACGGCGCCAGCTGCGGCAACGCCGCGCGGATCGTGCCGGTCTCGTGACGTGCCGGGCGTTGCGGTGACGGCGGTCATCACACCCTCCGCGCCGTCGACGCGCCGAACAGGCCTTGCGGCGCCGCCAGCAGGACGACGATGAACAGCGTGAACACGGCGACCGAAGAGAAGATGCCGCCGACCAGGAAGTTCGCCGCCTGCTGGAACAGGCCGAGCGCGAGCCCGCCGATGATGGCGCCGCGGTTGTTGCCGAGGCCGCCGAGCGCCACCGGCACGAAGCCGTAGAAATTCAACAGCGCGCCATTGGCGAAGAACGCCAGCAGCAATTCGCCGCCGGAAAATCCGGCGATGCCGCCGATCACGCCGGCCAGCGCGTAGCTGGCGACGCGCAGGTTGCGCTCGGGCAGGCCGAGCGCGCGCGCGGCGAAATTGTCCTCCGCGATCGCCAGGAAGGCGCGGCCGACCAGCGTGCGGCGATAGAGATATTCGAGGCCGACGATGGTGATCGCGCAGGCGACCACCGGCAGCCAGAATTTCTCGTCCCAGACGCCGCTGCCCCAGCCGATCAGGCGCGGAAACGGCTGCGGCTCGGTGCCCCATTTGATCGCCGCCACCTGCTGGATCATCAGCGCCAGCGCCAGCGTCGACAGCACGTAGAGATGCTGGTCGAGGCTCTTGAGCACCGGCCGCACCGCGACGAATTCGGTGATGACGCCGATGATCGCGCAGCCGAGCAGCGTCAGCAGAAGTCCGACGATGATCGGCAGGCCGAGCTTCAGCATGAACATCGAGCCGAACACGCCGCCGAGCATGGCGAGCTGGCCGGCGGTGAAGCTCATCACCCGCGAGGTCGAGAACATGGTGTTGTAGGTGACGCCGACGAGCGCGTAGATCGCGCCCGCCGCGAGACCCGATGCGAGGATCGAGGCGAGCATCGGCTGCGCCCTCCGCGCGCTCTCTAGGTGTACCCCGGCGCCAGCGCGAAGGTGCCGTTCTTGGCGGTGCTGGCCTCCGACATCACGATCTCGTCGGTCGGATAGCCGTTGTGCTGGGTCGGCGTGAAGGTGTAGTTGCCGAAATAGCCCGGATATTTCGACAGCGTATTCCAGTAGTCGATGATGCCTCGGCCGTCGGTCGATCCGCTGTTCGTCGACCGCCTTGGCGATCAGCTCGATCGCGTCGATGCCGCCGGCGATCCACCACAACAGCGTGTCGTTGAGCGCGACCTTGGCCTTGGTCAGACGATCGACCAGATCCTGGCTCTTCGGCGGCAGCTTGCCGGCGGCGTCGTAGCTGCAGCTCTTGTAGCCGATGGCGTAGACCTTCTTCCAGTTGGCGGGCTTCTCGACCAGCCCGGCGATTTCGCCCGACGCCATCGACGGATGGCCGACGAACGGCGACGTCCCAGTTCATCGCGGCGCGGGTGTTGAACATCCGCGCTTCCATGCCGGTGGAGACGCTCCAGACCACGATCACCTCGGCGCCGGCGTTCTTGGCGCGCAGCATGTCCGGGCGTCATGTCGGGCTGGGTGGCGTCGATGTTGGCCTGATAGACCACGTCGGCGCCGTCCTTCTTGAACGCCGCCACCGACGCGCCGACCGCGGTGACGCCATAGCCGGTGGTGTCGCCGATCACGGCGATCTTTTTCACCTTGAGGATGTTGAGGCAATAGTTGCGGACGGCGTCGTCCCACTGGCCGTTCGACGGCGCCATGCGGAAGGCGTTCGGAAATTTCGTGGTGTCGATCAGGCTTTCGACCACGCAGGGATGGATGTTCGGCATCTTGGCGCGCGCCATGATCGGCGTGGTGGCGAGCGCCTCGCCCGAATTGAACGGCCCCCAGATCGCGTGGACCTTGGCCTGGCTGATCATTTCCTGGGTGGCGTTCACCGCCTTGGTCGGATCGCCCTGGGTGTCGCGGATGACGATCTCGATCTTGCGGCCCTTGACGCCGCCGGCGGCGTTGATCGCGTCGACGGCGAAGTTCACGCCGCGGTTGAAGCCGATGGTCGGCGCCGAACTCGGCCCGGTCATCGCGGCGAGGCAGCCGATCTTGATCGGCTCGGACTGGGCGATGGCGGGCTTCGGAAATGAAAATGTCGCCGCGCCGAGCGCGCCGGCGCTGCCCAACAAAACGTCACGACGTGAAATGGCCATGTGATGCTCCCTTTGGTTTCCTTTTGCGGCGCCCGTCGTTGCTGCGGGCGTCCGTTTCGTTGGTTTTCCCCGGCTCACGGCCGCGGTTTGGCTGATGGAAATTTGATCCTGACGGACACGGCTTGTCCAGCGCTTATGCAGACATGGGTGCGCTGCGCGCTTTCGTTGCTCATGGACGGCGCGTCCAGTGGTCGGCATTGACGGCACCGACCGGAACCTCGCCCTTGATGATCTTCTCGACCTGCCGCACCGTTTCCAGCGACTGGTATTCGATCGCCTGCGGCGTCAGCCCGCCGATATGCGGCGTCGCGATCACGTTCGGCAGTTTCGCCAGCTCCGGCGTCGGCATCTGGTCGAGCGCGCGGCCGACATCCATCGCGGCACCTGCAATGCGGTTCTCGCGCAACGCCGCCGCCAGTGCGGCCTCGTCGACGAGATTGCCGCGCGACAGATTGATGAAGAAGGCGTGCGGCTGCATCCGCGCCAGCGCCGCCTGCCCGATCAGGTTCTCGGTCTGCTCGTTGGCGATGGCGAGACAGACGACGTAAGTCGGCGCGCGCCAGGAGATCGTCGAGCGGCACGTGCTGGATCGCGGCGTCGCTGATGGTCGCGAAGGGATCGGCGACCAGAATTTCCATGCCCAGCACTTTTGCGATGCCCGCGAGGTGGCGGCCGATGCTGCCATAGCCGATGATGCCGATCCTGCTGCCCGCGAGTTGCCGCCCCATCATGACTTCCGGCTTCCGCCCGGCATGATAGTCGGCGGTCGCGCGCGACACGCCGCGCGACGAGATCGACCATGAAGCCGAGCGCGAGTTCGGCCACCGACTGGACGAAGCCGGGCCCGGCCTGCGTCACCAGCACGCCGGCGGCCGAAGCCGCATCGACATCGATGTTGCGGATATCGACCGCGCAGCGGACGAAGGCGCGCAGCTTCGGCAGATCGCGGAAAGATCTCGCCCGGCCCCTGCGGTCATGCGATCGGCGACGATGATGTCGACGTCTTGCGCGGCCGTCGATCAGGCCGGCCGCGTCGAGCGCACCGTCGCCCTCATGCAGCTTGACGTCGGCCACGGCGCGCAGGCCGTTCAGGCTGCGCTCGCCGTAATAGTCGCGCCGCATCTGCGGCGTATGGGTCAGCAGGACTTTCACATGCGGTATCTCCTCAATAGCCGAACGCGCGCGGCAGCGCGGTGCTAGAGCGCAGGCACGAAGGCGATCACCAGCAGGCACAGCAACAGCAGTCCGAGATAGCCCATGATCGGCTTGACGGTCTGCTCGATCGGCACGTTGCCGATCAGGCAGGCGCCGTAGAGCCCGAGCCCGAGCGGCGGCGCGAACAGGCCGATCCCCATCGCGATCACCAGCACGACGCCGAAATGCAGCGGATCGATGCCGAGCTTGACCGCGACCGGCAGCAGCAGCGGCCCGAAGATGATCAGCGCCGCGGCGCCCTCCAGCACCGAGCCCATCACGATCAGCACCGCGATCGACAGCAGCATGAACAGCCAGATGCCGTGCGTGCCCGACAGCGACAGCATCATCTCGCCGACCGCATGCGGCACCTGCTGCAGCGTCAGGATGAAGGCCAGCGATTGCGCGGCGGCGACGATGAACAGCACCAGCCCCGAGCGCGTCGCCGCCTGCACGAAACTGTGCGCCGCCGTCTTGAAGCTGAGTTCGCGGAACACCATGCTGCCGATCACGATCGCATAGACCACGGCGAAGGCCGAGATTTCGGTCGCGGTCGCAAAGCCGCTCTTGAAGCCGAAGAAGATCATGAAGATCAGCCCGAACGACGCGATCGCGCCGCTCCACAGGCCCGACATCGGCATCTGCGGCTCGATCGTCCTCGGCCGCGCCGGGCGCTTGCCGAAGATGATGCGACACCGCGATCAGCGCCAGCGCCATCAGGCCGGCCGGCAGCAGGCCGGCGATGAACAGGCCGCCGATCGACAGGTTGGCGACGAAGCCGAGGATGATCAGGTTGATGCAGGGCGGAATGGTTTCGGCCATCACCGCGGAGGCCGCCAGCAGCGCCACCGCGCTGCCCGGATTCTGCCGGGAGCGGCGCGCCGCCGGGATCAGCACCGAGCCGACCGCGGCGACGTCGGCCATCTTCGAGCCGGAGATGCCGGAGAACAGCACCATCGACGTCACCATGACGACGTTGAGCCCGCCGCGCATCCGCCCGACCGCGCGCTGCAGCAGTTCGATCAGGCGGACCGACATGCCGTTGGCTTCCATCAGGTAGCCGACCAGGATGAAGAACGGGATCGCGAGCAGCACGAAATTGTCGATGCCGCGCGCCATCTGCTGGGCGAAGATGACGCCGGGCAGCGTGCCTTCGACCCAGATGAAGATCAGCGCCGCCAGCGCCAGCGCGAAGCCGATCGGCAAGCCGCCGAACAGCGTGATGAAGAAGCCGACCAGCATCAGCGTGCCCGACGACGGCACCGAGTTCGGCGCCAGAAAATCCCAGGCGAGATAGAGCCCGGCGATCGACGGCGGTCGCGACGATGCCCGGCGATCGATGTCGCGGACGGCGCGCTGCGCAGAAAAGCTCGGCGGCGAACACCGTCATGAACAGCGCGCCGACGCCCATCGGATAGAACGTCCATTCCAGCGGCAGGCCGGAGCCGGTGGTCTGCCCGGTCGTCAGCCAGCCCATCTTGATGGCGTTGAACGCGACATAGCCGGCGATCAACAGTCACCAGCAGCGCGCCGACGGCATCGACCACGCGCGCGGATCGCGGCCGGCAGCATGTCGACGAAGAACGCCACGCCGAGATTCTCGCTGCGCGCCAGCGCGCTGGCGGCGCCGAAGAAGCTCGATCCGACCATCAGGCCGCGGGCGACGTCGTCGGCCCATTCGACCGGCGCGTTGAACAGAAAGCGCAGCAGCACCGAGCCGCAGACGACCAGCGAGGTCGGCGGCGAGCAGGATCGCCGCGACCGCGTCGCTCACCGCGAAGCAGCGAGCCGATGATCCGGCGGCCGCCGCTTGGCGCAGCGGCGCGGCGCCTGACATCGTCGTCGGCCTCAGGCCTGGGTCGCGCGGATCATGTCGACGACGGGCTTGGCCTCGGGGCGCGCCTTGACGAAATTCTCGGTCTGCGGCAGCACGCGCTTGCGGAACGCTTCCTTGTCGCATTCGACGATGGTGACGCCCTTGTCCGTCGAGCGTTCGTCAGCGCCTCCTTCTCGACTGCGAGGCCGTGGGCGCGGGTGTCGGCGGCCGCCTTCTTCGCGGCATCGAGGAAGCCTTCGCGCAGCTTCGGGTCCATCCGGTTGAAGGTCGCATCGCTGAAATAGGTCGCGAGCGGCGAGAAGATTGTGCTGCGTCAGCGCGTAGTACTTCGACGGTCTCGTAGAACTTGCTGGCGAGGATGGTCGGCGGATCGTGCTCGAGCCCGTCGAGCACGCCGGCCTGCAACGCCGTGTAGATTTCGCCGAACGCCAGCGGCGTCGCGGCGGCGCCCATCAGGCGCAGGCATTCGGTGATGACCGGATTGGGCAGCGTCCTGATCTTGAGGCCGGCGAGATCTTCCGGCGTCTTCACCGGCTTCTTCGCCAGCACGCTGCGCGAGCCGAAATTATAGGCCCAGGCGATGATGCGGATGTTGGCGCCCTTGAGCAGCGCGTCCTCGATCGGCTTGGCGGCGCCGGCGTCGAACGCCTTGGTCTGCTGCGGAAAGCTCGAGAAGAGATAGCCGAGGTCGAAGGTGCCGACCAGCGGCACCAGATTGGCCGAGATCGACGAGCCCGACACCATCAGGTCGATGACGCCGAGCTTGACCGAATTGATGACGTCGATTTCCTGGCCGAGCTGGTTGTCGGGGAAGAACGTGACTTCGATCTGCTCGCCGAGCCCGTTGGCCTTCAGGTTCTTGACCAGGTTGTCGTAGTAGACGCGGCCGTTGGCGATATTTGGGATCGTTCGGCAGCGACGACGAGCATTTCAGTTTCAGGGTGGCGGCCTCTGCCCGCCCGATGATGGCGGGTGCTGCGGCAAGCCAGGCGGTCGCGGCGACCGACGATTGCAGAACGACGCGACGGCTGATCGGCTTCGACCTCATGATGCTTCTCCCCGGAAACAGATTTTTCTTGTCCCGCCGTCTTGTCGCGGCAGAACTTGGCACTGGACTGAGTCATATTGTATGACTAAAGAAATAGCTTTGGCAAGAACGCCTGTTCATCCCGACTGCACGTCGGCAAAAAAGCGCGGCACAAGATTTGACGGCATCAACCGGGGTGGCCGCTCCGCCCTTTCGACGTTCCAGAAGGCTTTCCGATGTTTGAAACTTCCAACGCCCTGATCCGCAATGTCCACAGCCAGGTCGCGGACCGGGTCGGGATCAGCATCGTGCGCGGCGACGTCGGCGTCGGCGAAACGCTGCCGTCCGAAATGCAGATCTGCGAGATGATGGATGTCAGCCGCACCGTGGTGCGCGAGGCGATCCGGACCTTGACCGGCAAGGGCCTGGTCGAATCGCGGCCCAAGAGCGGCACGCGGGTTCGTCCGCCGCAGCAATGGAATCAGCTCGATCCCGACGTGCTGCGCTGGCGTCTCGAAACCTCCGACATGGACAGTTACCTCGCAAAGCTGTTTCAGCTGCGCTGCGCGGTCGAACCCGCCGCCGCGGCGCTGGCGGCGACGATGCCGGCGACAGACGATCTCGCGCTGATCAGGTCGGGCTACGACGGCATGGCGGCGGCCAAGGTCAACGAACAATTCGTCGCCGCCGACATTGCCTTCCATCAGGCGATCTACTTTGCGACGCGCAACGAGTTCTTCTGGCCGATCGCGCAGATGTTCGACATCACGTTGCGCCAGAGCTTTACCATCGCCGCCCGCGGCATCGCATCGCGCGCGGGCGCTGGTCGAGCATCATGCCGTGCTGGAAGCCATTGCCACGCGCGAATGCCGAAGCCGCGCGCGAGGCGACGGATGTCCTGTTGAAAAATTCCGCCGACGACCTGGTCAGGATTCGCGGGCGCGAGTTTGCCGGTCGCCCGAAGGGCTGAGGCACGTCGGCCGCTACTTCGATCGCGCGATGGTCGTGCCATCCCAATCGTCGCTGCTCGGGTTCGCAAGCTGTTGCCTGCAGCGCTCGATCATCACCATCGACGGCGGCATCGTCCTTGCGGAGTTCCAGCACCTTCTCGAACGCGCCGATCGCGGCCGCGAAATCGCGCGCGCGCCAGGCTGTGAGCCCGGCTTCATAGGATGTTCACCCAGTCCATGGCCCCGGTGAACTCGCCGGCGATTCCCAATAGTTCGTAGATCTGCAGGCCGCCGGCACGGCCATAGACCGCAAGCCGGTCGAGTTCGCGAACCACGATGCGGTCGCCGGCCAGCCGGCGGGTTTCGGGGCCGATGATGATGGTGCGACCCGTAGACCTTGTTGGTGCTTTCGAGCCGGCTCGCGATATTCACGGCGTCGCCGATCACGGTGTAGTTCAGCCGGACTTCCGATCCGATATTGCCGACCAGCATGTCGCCGGAATTGATGCCGATCCGGATCTTGACGGGCTGGCCGTCGTCGTCGACGAGACCGGCCTCCGCCATCGCGCGCTGACACGCCAGCGCCGCGCGGCAGCAATCGACGGCATGATCGGGATTGGTCGCCGGCGCGCCCCAGAACGCCATCACGGCGTCGCCGATGAATTTGTCGATGGTGCCGCCCTGGCTCTGAATCTGCGCCGAGACGGAATCGAAATAGCGCGACAGCAGCGGGATGATGCGGTCGCCGAGCCGTTCCGACATGCCGGTGAAGCCGGCGAGATCGACGAACATCACGCTCATCGGCCGGACCGCGCCGCCGAGCCGCGCGCCGTTGCCGTCGCTGATCAGCCGCTTCACGAGATCGGCCGGAATGTACTTCCGGAACGCGGCAAGGCCCTGCGCCATGTCGCCGATCGCGCCGGACAGGTTCTCGATCTCGGTCAGCCGCGACGGATGCCGCTCGACCTTGTCCAGGTCGAAGCGTTCGACATGCCTGATCTCGCCGACCACCTTGATCAGGGGGCCGGCGATCAGGCGCTGCGCCAGCCAGGCCGACAACAGCCCGGCGAACGACGATCAGGACCGCAAGGCCGATCAGCAATTTCCGGATCGTCATCTGCACCGGCCCGAGAAATTCCGACTCCGGTACGACCGTCACCAGCGACCAGCCCGGAAACGAGATCGGCGTCAGCACCGCCTGATAGGCTTTGCCGTCCCGCGTCACCTTGCGAATGAAACGCCTCGCCCTTGCCGGGATCGTAGGCGCTGCCGGCCTGCCGCATCGCGTCGACCGCGACCGGAAACAGCGGATGATCGGTCTTCAGCGCCTTCACTTCGTCTGGCGTCCGGATCGGGTGCGGCGACCACGCCGCCGCTCGCGGTCGAGGATGAAGGCGCCGGCCGACTTTCCGACCGTCAGCTGCGACAGGAAATTCGAGACCCGCGTCAACTCGATGATGATGGCAATGACACCGGCAGGCTTTTGATCGATTTCGACCGGCGCCGCGAAGGCCGCGGCCAGCCGCTCGCCGTTGGGATGGGTCGTCAGCGTCGACCAGTGTTCGTCGTTGGAGCTGGATCGCTTCGCGAAACCATTCCTGATCGGTGACGGCGTAAGTGCGTGTCCTCGACCCGGCTGGCCTTGAGCTTGAGGTCGTTGCCCTCGAATTCGTAGCGGTCGATCCGCAGCTTGCGGTCGCCGCCGTGATCTCGAGCATTTCGATCACGGTATCGCCGAGCTTGTGCCCGGCGAAGAACGATCCGTCCGGCCATCCGAACGCCACCCAGGAAATTGTCGGCTGCGACAGCAACTGCGAAAGGAACACGAATTCGCGCTTTTTGGCGTCGCGCGCCTCGAATACTTTTTCGACCAAGCAGCGTGCGCACCGCCATCATCGACGATCGCGCCTCGGTGGTGATCGACTGCAGTTCGTCGCCGACCGCGGACACGATCTGGTCGTTGATGGTGTCGGCCAGGGTCTGGCTGACCTGCTGCGCGGTGCGCCACCACAGCAGATGCACGCCGACGGCGCTGACGACGATCGACGTCAGCACGAGGGCTGAAATGGCGCTGCGGATGCCGATGCGCATGGGGGTCCTTGGTCGCGGGTTCGTACCGCAATACGGAACATAGCAGCGTTTGTTTCGCTGGCGAGGCCATCCCGGCCGTTCGGACACAGCTCTGTGACCGGCGTGAAGCGCCCGGTTACGAAACTTCTGGATTGTTTGTTTCGTACAAGCCAAGACCGCGCTATCCAAGACCGCGCTATGCCAGACGGCCATTCTCGAAGGTCACGCAATGCACGATGTTTCCATCCCGGCGGCCCTGATTGCCGGTCTCGTCAGCTTCCTGTCGCCCTGCGTGCTGCCGCTGGTGCCGCCCTATCTGATCTACCTGACCGGCGCGACCATCGAGCATGTCGCCAACGACGAGACCGACGCAGGCCTCGAAACGCGCCGTGATGGTCTCGGCCGTGATGTTCGTGCTCGGCTTTTCCACGGTGTTCGTGGCGCTCGGCGCCAGCGCTCGCCTGGTCGGCGGCCTGATCCGGGCCTGGTCGGCGCAGCTGTCGATCGTCGCCGGCATCGTCATCATCGTGATGGGCCTGCATTTCCTCGGGCTGACGCGGATCGGGCTGTTGATGCGCGAAGGCCGGCTGACGGCGCCAAAACCCGTCGGGCTGTGGGGCGCCTATGTGATGGGGCTCGCGTTCGCGTTCGGCTGGACCCCCTGCATCGGGCCCATTCTGGCGGCGATCCTGTCGATCGCCGCGGCGGAGGCCACGGTGACCAAGGGCGCCGGCCTGCTCGCGGTCTATTCCGCCGGACTCGGCATTCCGTTCCTGATGGCGGCTTTCATGATCGAACAGTTCTCCTCGCTGTTCGCGCGGATGAAGCGGCATCTCGACACGCGTCGAGCGCGCCATGGGCGTGTTGATGGTGATCACCGGCATCGGCTTTTTGACCGGCAGCGGTCTCCAGCGTCTCGCATCTGGCTGCTGGAGACGTTCCCGGCGCTGCAAAATTTCGGCTAAGTCCCCCGTAACAAGCGGGCCGGCCGCAGCGAAACTCCTGCCATGACGAGGCCGTATCGATTGCGGCCGCGCTGTTTCACGCGTTTGATCTCGGGAGGCTGATCTGGCCTCACGCAACGGCATATTCACAAGGGGGGTTACCCATGAATTTCATCGTCAATCTTCTCATCCTGCTGCCGGCGCGGATCGCGTCGTATTTTTCCTGGGCGGGCCCGCTACTGATGCGGCTGATCGTCGGCTACACCTTCATGCTGACCGGCTGGGGCAAGCTCACCAATCTGGCGCAGGTGACCGAGAATTTTATCGGCTGGGGCATTCCCGTTTCCAACGATCCTCACCCCCTTCGTATCCGGCGTCGAGTGTCTTCGGCGGCGTCATGCTGATCCTCGGACTGTTTACACGGATCCCCTCGGCCATGTTGGCGGTGGTGATGCTGGTCGCGATCAAGTCGGCCAAATGGGGCGACATCGATTCGCTGGAGACGCTGCTCGGCTTCGAGGAGATGACCTATTTCGCCGCCTTCATGTGGCTCGCTATCGCCGGCCCCGGCGCCGCCTCGCTGGACCGGCTGCTGGTCAATGCCACCGGGCATGCCGAGGAGTCGACCTGACCCTGCTCTCACGTTCCCGTGACACCGCGAAAAGTCTGAGCCTGGATTTTTTCGCCTGCGTAGCTCGGTCAACAACCTCGCTCCGGGAGCCTCCATGAAACTCGTCCGCATCGCCGCCTTCGCCATTGCCGTCCTTGCGGTATCGCCATTGTCGGCGGCAGAGGGGCCCACCTGGAGCAGCTGGGGCGACGATCTGTTCGCGCGCGCGACGGCCGAAAAGCGCTTCGTGATCCTCGATCTCGAGGCGGTGTGGTGCCACTGGTGCCACGTCATGGAAAAGACCACCTATGCGGACCCCGACGTTCGGGGACTGCTGGCCTCCAAATACCTGCCGGTTCGCGTCGATCAGGACGCCAATCCCGATCTGTCGAACCGCTACGGCGACTGGGGCTGGCCGGCGACCATCGTGTTTGGGCCCGACGGCACCGAGATCGCCAAGATCAGGGGCTATATCGAGCCGGAGCGGATGCAGGCGCTGCTCAAGGCCATCATCGACGATCCCTCGCCAGGCCCATCGGTCCGCGAAGCCTTCGAGATCAAGCCGGCCGCGTCGGCGTTTCTCGCCAAGGAGCAACGCGCGGCACTGACGAAGAATTTCGACGAATCCTGGGACGACAAGCTCGGCGGCTGGGGCGAGAACCAGAAATACATCGACGCCGACAGCATGGATTTTGCGATCACCCGCGCCGAGGCCGGCGATGCCACCGCGATCAAGCGTGCGCGGCAGACGCTGGATGCCGCGGTCGCATTGATCGATCCGGTATGGGGCGGCGTGTTCCAGTACTCCGAGGCCGGCTCCTGGAGCAAACCGCATTTCGAAAAGATCATGTCGTTCCAGGCGCAATATCTGCGGCAATACAGCCAGGCCTATGCGCTGTGGAAAGACCAAAAATATCTCGCCGCCGCCCGCGACATCGAGCGCTATCTCGCGGCGTTCCTCTTAAGTCCTGACGGCGCGTTCTACGTCAGCCAGGACGCCGATCTCGATCACGACACCGATGGACACAAATACTACGCGCTGCCGGATGGCGGCCGGCGCAAGCTCGGCATGCCCCGCATCGACAGGAATTCATACGCGCGGGAAAACGGCTGGGCGATCTCGGGACTGGCGGCTTATTACGATGTCGCCAACGATCCCAAGATACTCGATATGGCCGAACGCGCCGCGAAATGGGTCATCGATAATCGCTCATTGCCGGGCGGGGGGTTTCGCCACGGCGAAAAAGATCGCGGCGGTCCGTTCCTCGGCGATACGCTGGCGATGGGGCAGGCCTTCGTCGACCTCTATGCCGCGACAGGCAACCGCGTCTGGCTGACCGCCGCCGCCAAGGCCGGCGATTTCGTCGCGAATTTCCGGGATGAGGCGGGCGGCTTCCTGACCTCAAAAACCCCGGAAGGAAAAACCGGCGTATTCGCGAGGCCGGCGAAGCTGATGGACGACCAAACTCAGGTCGCCCGCTTCATGAACCTGCTCCATCGCTATTACGGCAATGAGAATTATCGCGAGCAGGCCTCGCATGCGATGCGCTATCTCGCCAGCGCTTCCGCCGAGATGGCGCGTCCGCTGCCCGGCGTATTGCTGGCCGACGAAGAACTGGCGGTCGAGCCGACCCATCTGACCATCGTCGGGCACAAGGACGATTCCCGCGCGCAGGCCCTGCACGCCTTGGCGCGGGCGCTGCCGGCCCGCTACAAGCGGCTGGAATGGCTGGATCTGCGCGAGGGCAAATTGCCCAATCCCGATGTCGAATATCCCGATCTCGGCGAGCCCGCGGCGTTCGCCTGCAGCAACCGCATCTGTTCGTTTCCGTCCTTCACTGCCGAAGAGCTGCAGGCCAATGTGAAGCAGATGGCGAAGCTGAAACCTTCGCGCGCCGCGCTGAACTGATCGAACGCGTCTATTCCTTGTGCGACGCAACCCGGATCAGCCCAAAACATGGTGTAATGGCTTGAAGCGCCGCACTTTCCCGGTCGCCGACCGTCGCCGCCACCATTCCCTGCCGCGCAACGAAATACTCTCAAGACCCCGGCGCTGGACATGGACGGGATGTCCAAACCCGCCAAAAGAAAATTTTCTTTTGAAACACTGTAACCAAATCGACCGATGCCCCGTAGCTGTTTCTGGATGAGCACTCAAATCGCGGTGGCCCCCGGGGTCCTCCGCGAAGCCCCGGCGATTTGCTTGTTGTCCGAACCTTCGTTCGTTGTGCGGTTCGTGATCGACCGATCATCGGATGCTCACGGCGTCACATTTTTATTCAAACCATCATCGAGGAGATCGTCATGAAGTTGAATTCCAAATCCGGTGCCACGCTCGCCGCCGCCGCCGCCACCCTGTTCCTCGCCGGCGCGGTCGTCTCCACCGGATCGAGCCCGGCGAATGCCGCGATGGGCAAGTGCATGGCCGGCAATGCCTGCAAGGGCCAGAGCGCCTGCAAGAGCGCCGGCAACTCCTGCAAGGGCCTGAACGCCTGCAAGGGCACCGGCTTCTCGATGGCGTCCGAGGCGCATTGCAAGGCCCAGGGCGGCGCTTTCGTCAAGGGTTGATCACAAGACTGACGCAAAGCGGGCTCGGCGGTGCCGGGCCCTCGTTGCATCGACGCCGCGGCCGAAATAAAGTTGGCAGGCCGCGTAACCTAAGGCTAATCCCGCGCGTAGCTATCGCTGGGTGCAGTCTGCCAGTCGGAACTATCGCGGCTTGCGGGCGCTGCACTTTCACACTCTCTTTTGGAGGAGATGCTCATGAAGATGACTTCCAAATCGGGCGCGGCAATCGCCGCCGCTGCAGCCACCTTGTTCCTGGCCGGTGCGACCATGTCGACCGCTGCCTACGCCGCCGGCGAAGGCCACTGCGTCGGCGCCAATGCCTGCAAGGGCCAGAGCGCCTGCAAGGGCGGCAACCATTCCTGCAAGGGCCTGAACGCCTGCAAGGGTCAGGGCTTCTCCGCCATGACCAAGGAAAAGTGCGACGCCGCCAAGGGCAAGTTCGAGCCCGCCTGATCCGATCGCCACGGAATTGGGGCCCGGTATGCCGGGCCCCATTTCCATGATAAATTGACCGTCAGCGTTTTGGCCGCTCGAGCGGAGACGACATGAACGTCGCAAGCAGATTGCCCAACTCGTCGGCGGCCGCGCTTGCGGACCGCCCGATGACGTCGGCCAAGCCACCGTTCCTCGGCTTCGGTCTCGGCCTGCGCGCGCAGCACTACGACGAAATCCTCTCCGGCCATCCGCCGATCGACTGGTTCGAAGTCATCAGCGAAAACTACATGCTGCCGGGCGGCCAGCCGCTGCGCACGCTCGATCGGATCTGCGAACGCTATCCGGTCGTGATGCATGGCGTATCGCTGTCGATCGCCTCGACCGCGCCGCCCAATTTCGAATATCTGCAGGGCTTGAAAGACCTCGCCAAACGGGTCGAGCCGAAATGGATTTCGGACCATCTGTGCTGGACCGGCGTGCATGGCAAGAACCTGCACGATCTGCTGCCGATCCCCTACACCGCCGAAGCGCTCGATCACGTCGTCAGCCGCGTCCAGCTGGTGCAGGATTTCCTCGGCCGCGCCATCGTGCTCGAAAACGTCTCGACCTATGTCCAGTTCAACAATTCCGAAATGACGGAATGGGAATTCCTGTCCGAACTGTCGCGCCGCTCCGGTTGCTGGCTGCTGTTCGACGTCAACAACGTCTATGTCAGCGCCTTCAACCATGGCTACGATCCGCTGACCTTCCTCAACGGCATTCCGGCCGACCGCGTCGTGCAGTTTCACATGGCCGGCCACAGCCATATGGGCACCCACATCATCGACACCCACGATCATCCGGTGTGCGAGGATGTCTGGGATCTCTATGTCGCGGCGCTGAAACGGTTCGGCCGGGTCTCGACCATGATCGAGCGCGACGACAACATCCCGCCGCTCGATGAACTGCTGCTGGAAGTCGTCAGGACCCGCGAGATCGCCGAAGCAGTTGCTGCCGGGCAGGCTGGCCGGATGAGCGATTTTGCGCGGCAGCAGAGCGACGTTCCAGCGCGGCATTCTGACCGGCGACGATTCGGTTCTGGCCGAAATTCTCGACAGCCCCAAGGAGAAGCGCGAGACGCTGTTCGGCGTCTATCGCTACGCCTATGGCTCGCGCCTGGTCGAGGCCATGCGCAACGACCATGAACTGCTGCATCTCTATCTCGGCGACGAGATGTTCGACGAGATGGGGCATGCCTATGTCAAGGCACGGCCGTCGCGAACATCCGAACCTGCGCTGGTTCTCGCAAGGCCTGCCCGAATTCCTCAAAACCGCCGAGCCCTATTGCGATCATCCGATCCTTTCCGATCTCGCCGCACTGGAAAAGGCGCTCAACGACGCCTTTGACGCCGCGGAAAGCCCGGTGCTGGCGCTGGAGGCGATGGCCGGCTTTGCGCCGGAGGTGTGGAACGATCTCAGTTTTGCGCCTCACCCGAGCGCGCGGCGGCTCGATCTCAACACCAATGCGTCCGGCGATCTGGCTGGCGCTCAAGAACGAAGAGACCCCGCCGGATGCGGAGGTGCTGGAAGAGCCTGCGCGCCTGCTGATCTGGCGCCAGGACACCACGCCGATGTTTCGCGAGCTTCCGACTGAGGAGGCGATGATGTGGGACGAGGCCGCGATCGGAGTCCCCTTCGGCGTGCTCTGCGAGATGCTGGCGACTTATGACGATCCCGACGGTGCTGCGGCGCGCGGCGCGGGCTACCTGCACGGCTGGATCAGTTCGGGAAGTCTGACGGGCGTTTCCGCCGGCGATTAGACAAAGGGCCCGATGCATGGGCGCGGACCACGATCGCAATTTCATCGAGCGCCTGACATGGGATGAGGTCGCGCGGCGCCTCGCTGACGGCACCGCCGCCATTCTGCCGATCGGCGCCGCGGCCAAGCAGCACGGCTTCCATCTGCCGCTCAACACCGACCGCATTCAGGCCGAGCGGTTCGCCGCCAAACTGGCGGAACGGATCGACGCGCTGGTCTGGCCGACGCTGAGTTACGGCCATTACCCCGCCTTCACCGAATATGCCGGCAGCAGCAGCCTTTCCGCATCGACCTTCGAGGCCGTGGTTTATGAAATCGCCGCTGGGATTCTCGACAGGGGTTGCCGGAAATTGCTGGTGCTCAATACCGGCATCAGCACGCTGGCCCCGGTCGAACGCGCGCTGGCGCGTCACGATGCCGGCAAGGTGATGCATGTGCGGATTTACGAAGGCCCGCGCTATCGCCGTGCCGCCGAAGCGCTGGCCGCGCAGAGCCACGGCAGCCATGCCGACGAACTCGAGACATCGCTGATGCTGGCGCTGGCGCCGCAGCTCGTCGACATGGCGCGCGCCGAGGCCAGCCCCGCCCTCAAGCATGAAACGCCGGGCCGTCTGACCCCATCGGACAAGAATTCGCCGAATTACAGCCGCTCCGGCAGCTATGGCGATCCGACGCTGGCGACGTCAGCCAAGGGCGAAATCCTGCTCGCAGCCATTCTCGATGATCTCAACGAGCAGGTCGCCGCGTTCATGCCCGGGAAATCCGCCGCAAAGCGATCGAACCCGATCCGAAGTGCATCGCGATGAAAAACAGCGCGCGGTTCCGCTGGATCGTCGTCGCCGCCATGACAGCGGCGGCATTGGCCGGCCTCGCCTCATTCCGCGCCGCCGCGCAATCGGAATATATGCGCGGCGATCGCATGCCCTATGACGCGTTCGACCGGCTGCCCAAAACCGATCTGGAGGTGTCGGGCGGCACCATCCACGTCGCGTTCGCACCCGGCGAGATCGCGCTGCCCCGGGACAAAATATTCGACTGGATCAAGGCGTCGGCCAGGGCGGTCTCGACCTATTACGGTCGGTTTCCCGTCAGCTCGCTGCGACTGCTGATCGTGCCGGTCGACGGCGCGCGGGTGCGCGGCGGCACCACATGGGGCTATCGCGGCGCCGCCATCCGCCTGCCGCTCGGCCGCGATTCCACCGAAGAAAATCTCAAGCGCGACTGGGTGATCGTCCATGAGATGGTGCATACCGCCCTGCCCGACCTCGACGATCGCTACAACTGGCTGTCGGAAGGGCTTGCCGTCTATGTCGAGCCGATCGCACGGGTGCAGGCCGGAGACCTCACCGCCGCGGAGATCTGGCAGGCGATGATGCGCGATATGCCAAAGGGCCTGCCGCAGGCCGGCGATCAGGGGCTCGACAACACCGACACCTGGGGCCGGAAATATTGGGGCGGCGCGATGTTCTGCCTGCTTGCGGATATCGAAATCCGCAAGCGCACCGGCAACAAATTCGGCCTGCAGGACGCGATGCGCGGCGTACTTGCCGCCGGCGGCAACCACGAAAAGGACTGGTCGATCGATCGCGTGCTTTCCACCGCCGACAACGCCGTCGGCGTCGATGTGCTGACCCGACTGCATGACGAGATGGGGCCGAAGCCGGTCAGTCCCGATCTCGCAGGCCTGTGGCGCGATCTCGGCTTGAAGGCGCAGGGCGAAAGCCTCGAATTCGACGATACCGCACCGCTGGCGGCAATCCGCAAATCCATCACCGAGCCGCGTCCGAAATAGCGCAAGAGCCCGGCGACCGAACCAACGGGTAGTGGCTCCTTTGGTCGCGTTGTTCGCGATGTATTTTAATTTCGTTCGCGTTCATAAGACGCTTCGCGTTACCCCGGCGATGGCCGCCAATGTCATGAAGGAGATTTGGGGAAATGCCTGATATTGTGGACGTGCTTGAAGCGTGGGAAGACAGCACAAAGCAGTAAAGTCGTATGACCGAGGGAACTACGAATCTGGCGGGGATCGACATTCCGTCTACGAATCCGGTCTTTCTTGCCGTCGTGGCAATTCATATCATCTTAGGTCTCGCCTGCGTGGTCACAGGCGCTATCGCTATGCTCAGTCAAAAACGTGCAGGCCGCCATCCCCGCTACGGGTCGATTTATTTTTGGTGTCTTGCTGGCGTCTTTGTAACCGCGGCCAGCTTGGCAATGGCACGTTGGGCAGAGGACTACCATTTGTTTATTCTCGGAGCGCTCGCCTTTGCCGCGGCGTGTCTGGGCCGCCAAGCCCGGCGACAACGTTGGCACTATTGGGTGAGGCTCCACATCGCGGGGATGGGAGCATCCTATGTTTTGCTTCTGGTCGCCTTTTACGTAGACAACGGGAAAAGCCTTCCGGTCTGGAAAGACCTTCCTCCAATCACATATTGGCTGTTGCCAGCAGCCATGGGTATCCCCTTGATAATCCGTGCCCTGCTTTGGCACCCGCTGGTACGGCTGATTCCGCCTTAATCAAAAGAGCCCACTGCCAACCAACGACACTGCTGGCTTTTGACCGGGCGATATCGGAATATCCCCAGAGATAAAAGATTGCGCGGGGATACGAACGATCGATGGCCCAGAATGGTTCAGCAAAGGCCGATGCCGCCTGGCCCATCTTCCGCTCGCTGGCGTCATTCCGGCCGAGCTATCTGCCCGGCGACCTGATCGCGGGGCTGACGCTGGCGGCGATCGCGATTCCCGAACAGATGGCGACCGCCCGGCTCGGCGGCTTCTCGCCGCAAATCGGCTTCTTCGCCTTCATCGCGGGATCGCTCGGCTTTGCCATGCTCGGCAGCAACCGCTTCCTGTCCTGCGGCGCCGACTTCACCATTACGCCGATCTTCGCCGGCGGGCTGGTGTTGCTGGCCGCATCGGGCTCGCCCGACTATCAGGCGCTCGCGGTGGCGCTGGCGCTGATGGTCGGCGTGATCCTGGTCGCTGGGCGGCCTGTTCCGTCTCGGCTGGATCGCCAATCTGCTGTCGATGCCGGTGACGGTCGGCTTTCTCGCCGGCATTTCCGTGCACATCCTGGTCTCGCAGATGCCCGGCGTGCTCGGGCTGCCGTCGCCGACAGGACCGATGCTCGACAAGCATCGCGGTGCTCGCGCAGCATCTCGGCGAAGCCAATTTCTATACCGTTGTGATCGGCTTCGGTGTGCTGGCGGTCGTCGCCGGATCGGAAACGATCAGCGCCAAGATTCCCGGTGCGCTGATCGGGCTGGTCGCCGCCACCGCGGCCGTCATCGTGGCCGGCCTCGAGAGCAAGGGCGTCAACGTCGTCGGCGCCGTGCCGGCAAGTTTGCCGACACCGTCATTGCCGGACATCGCGCCTGAGCGATGGGCAAAACTCGTGCCGCTGGCCCTCCTGATCGCCATCGTCGTGATGGTGCAGACAGCAGCGACGACGCGATCGTTCCTTTCCGATCCCGATCAGCCGCGCCGACGTCGACCGCGATTTCCTCGGCGCCGGCGCCGGCAGCATCCTGGCCGGCCTGTTCGGCGCGTTTCCGGTCAACGCCAGCCCGCCGCGCACCGGCATCGTGTCGGAGACCGGCGGACGCTCGCAGCTCGTCCGGACTGTTCGCGGCGGCGATCGTGCTGGCGCTGCTCGCGTTCGGCGCCACGCTGCTGCGCCACGTTCCCGACGCCGCGCTCGGCGGCGTGCTGCTGTTCGTGGCGATGCGCATCATCCGCGTCAAGCAGATCGTCACGATCTATCGGCAGTCGCTCGGCGAGTTCCTGCTGATCGTTGCGACTGCCGCGGCGATCATCGTGCTGCCGATCGAACAGGGTGTCGCGGTCGGAATCGTGCTGTCGCTGCTGCACGGCATCTGGACCACGACACGCGCGCGGCTGGTCGCCTTCGAACAGCGTGCCCGGCACCACGATCTGGTGGCCCGCCGAGTCCCGCACATCGCCGGCGAACGCCATCCCGATGTCGCCGTCGTCGGCCTGCAGGCGCCGCTGTCGTTCCTGAACGCCGGGAATTTCCGCGCCGACGTGCTTCACGTTATCAATGCCTCGACGCCAAGGCCGAAACTGCTGGTGCTGGAAGCCACCGGCATCATCGAGATCGACTTCACCGCCGCGCAGATACTGATCGATCTCATCAAGCAATGCCACGACGGATGGCGTCACGGTCGCGATCGCGCGGCTCGAATCGCCACGGGCGCAGCAGGCGTTCGAGCGCTTCGAGCTGTACGATGTGCTGCCGAAAGAGCGCATCTTCCGCAGCGTCGATGAAGCCATCCGCACGCTGGCGAGGCCGTCATGAAACCCGATACCGCTCCATGACGTCCTTGTCCGGCTCGTAGCCCAGTCCGGGCCCGTCGGGCACGGCGATCGTGCCGTCGGCATCGCGGTCGACGCGGCCGCGCCAAAGGCACGCGGGGCGCTTCATGTAAAATTCCTCGACGAAGCTGCCGTCGTCGCGCAGCGACAACAGCTGCAGCGTCGCCAGCAGGCCGGGCCCGAAATACGGCGAGTGCGGCGCGAGCTTGACGCCGATCGCATCGGCCAGTGCGGCAATCCTGAGATATTCCGTGATGCCGCCGACCTTGGTGACCGACGGCTGGGCGTAGCTCACCGCACCGGCCTGCATCATCTGGCGGAATTGATGGACCGTGCAGGCGTTCTCGCCCGCCGCGATGTCGAGCCCGCCTTTCGCGCGCACCTCTGCCAGGGTCGCAAAATCCTCCGGCGGCCAGACCGGCTCCTCCAGCCACTTCAAGGCGGCCGGACGGCACGCCTGCGCGAACGCAATGGCGTCGGCTCCATCCAGCGGACAGTTCATGTCGACCATGAGGGGGATACCCGCGCCAATCGCCTGCCGTGCGGCGAATACCGCCGGCGTGGTGGTCTCGTGCAGCTTGATCGCGGTGTAGCCGCGCCGCAGCGCCGTCGCGGATTCGCTCGCCACGGATTCCGGCGTCCCGATCCGGAGCAGGCTTGCATAGGCCGGGATCCGCGCCCGCTTGCGCGCGCCGATCAGGCGGTGCAGCGGCACGCCCTGCACTTTTCCGGCCAGATCCCATAGCGCGACATCAAGGCCCGAGATTGCAAACATCGTAATGCCGTAACGGCCGAACAGATGCAGATTGCGCTGGATGCGGTCCATGAAGGCCGGGATGCCCTGGGCGTCCGGGACTTCAAAACCGCAGGCCTGCGGCGCAATCATCTCTTCGACCGCCATCGCTGTCGTCCGCGGGCTGACATAGCCGAACGCGTCACCCCAGCCGGTCAGTCCCGCATCCGTCGAAACCTCGACGAGGACCATGTCGAGCGCCGCGATCGCTGACGCGCCCTGCCGAAAGCTCGCAACGCCGGCGTCGTAGGGGATACGGACGTGGTGTGCCCGGACATTGGTGATCAGCATGGTGCGCCTCTCCCTTTTTTTGCAAGGGTAGCGCAGGACAGCAGAGGCAAGCTATGTGAAATTGACGATGACCGCTGCCGCCGTGCAATTCACGGCCGCAACGCCGGATGCGTGTTCAGCACATCGCCCCGGATGGATGCCGTCCCGATCGCGCGAAACAGGATCTGCGCGGTCTTGGTATCGTCGGCCTTCAGGCAGAGGTCGAGAATTTCGCGCACGGCGGAATCGCGCAGCAGGTCGTCGGACATCTTGAGGGCGATTTCCATCGCGATCTTGGCGGCGCGTTGATAGCGTTCGGACGCATCCTCGTTTTTATGGAGATCCGATTTCTTCTTCGCGATCGCGCCGTCGGTCAGACGACCGACCCTTTCGGCGCTGTCGGCGGCGGAACGGCAGATGTCGCGGATCCGGTGGGCGGCCTCGATATCGCCGATCGGCCACTGGATGGCTTCGTCCCACACTTCCTCAGACCTGGGCTTGCTGAACCATCGCATGCGACGTCTTTAAAAAAATTGAATAAGTATCTGCCGCCGCTGCGTTCCGCAGAACGGACGACATGACCCGGCGTCGGCATTTTCGTCCCGGGAAATCCGCCGGTGGTGACATTCCGGCAACAGGGCCTGAAAAATCCAACCCGGACTCGCCGCCCGGTGCGGATTTCTGCAGCCAGCCCCGCTGATTTCGTGCCGATGCGGGCTACGCCGACCGCCGTGGTCCGATGGCCTCGAACTGCGCCTTTTGCTCGTCGCTCAGCGTGCCGTAAAGATTCTCGAGCGCGGTACGCACCGATTTGACGGCCTGCAGCATAGTATCGAGCCGCTTGCCGATCGCGGTGAGCCGCGCGGGCGGCGTCATGGCGTCGTCCGTCCGGCAAGCCGCCTTCAGCATGTCGGCGGCCTTGACACTGGCATCCTGCAAGCGCCGCAAGACCGGCGCGCTGGGTGTCGCTCGGGTGCAACCTTGCCTCGATCTCGGCTGCCGGCCATTCCACGCCGGACGGCTGCGCCGCGCCGCAGTTTGGTACAAGCGGCGCTGCGGCATGGTTGGCCGCGGCAATCTTGCGCTGATCGTCGGCGAGCGCGTTGAGCCGGGCTTTCTGCTCGTCGTTCAGCAGGGCATAGAACTTCTCCAGCGGCGGCTGCACGGTGGCGACCGCCGAAATCATCGCCTCGATGCGCTGCTGCATGGCCGCCAGCCGGCCCGGCGCCGTCAATATGATCTGCGCCGGGCACGCCGCACGAATGCTCTGGGCGGCTGCGATCGACGCGTTGCCGAGTTCGTCAAGTGCGGCGCCTTGCGCTCGGTCGGCTGTACCGCCGTCTCGATCTGGACGATCGGAAGGCCGGCGATATCGCGGCTGTCGTCGCCGCACATCTGCGCCAACGGAGCGGCGCCGAGCCGGGCGAGGCTGTCGTGCCGCCGGCCGGCCGGGCGCGGTGCCAGATAGCCAACCAGATCGTCGTAGTCGTAGGGCGCAAATATTCCGGCATAGATGTCGGGGTAGCCGTAATCCCAGAAGCCGATGCCGTCGCCCCAGATCGTATAGTCGTAGATGTCGTGATAGGCGAACGGCCAGAACAGCGGACCGACCCAGCCGTACCCGCCGCTGCGATGTTGCCACCATCCGCTGGCAACGCGGCCGTGCTGCCACCCAGCCATGGCGAGACCGGCGGCGACCTGCGCACGCGCTGCGGGATTGCTGAGCAGGCGCCCGTTGCGCAATCCACCAGCGTGCGACAGCGAATTCATCGCGTTGCGGGCGCCTCCCGATACTATCGCGGCGTTTCGGATCTGGCTGAAATGCGCCGCGCCGCCTCCGGCAAACGAGCGACCGTGAAAACCTCCGTGCGAAAACGAGTGGGATGCGAACCTCGCGCCGCCGTGGTGCCCGCCGCCAAAATGCGCGTGGCCAAAGCCGTGGCCTCCGCCGCCGAAATGGCCGCCGCCATGGCCACCACCGTGACCGCCGCCATGCCCGCCACCGCCGTGACCACCGCCACCACCCCTGCCGATCGCAGCGCCCGACAGCACCGTCGCCAGAACGAGGACGGCAATTCCGATGGCCGGTTTGGACATGGCACCCTCCTTGCGCCACGCCGCGGATACCGCGGCACCGGAAAGACGCCGACACGCGGCGAAAGTTCCGCAGGCCGGCGTCGGGTTCCATCATCAGTTCCGATTTTTGCCGAGCGTGTCGGGCGCGCCACATCCTTCGGCAACCGGGTTTGGTATCATGCAGGCGCAAATTCGGAATGGTGCAGCACCGAGGCCGCCATGAAGAAACTTGTCGTCGTCGCAAGCATCGTCACAGCTGGTGTGTTCGCAAGCAGCTCCGCTGGGGCCGCCGACATTCCCGCGCCGGTCTACAAGGCGCCGGTCATGGCAGCGGTGTACGACTGGACCGGCTTCTATCTCGGTGGCAACGCTGGCGTCAGCGCCGGCGTTGCGCCGCTGACCCAGACTTCCGCATTCCCGCCGTTCCCGCCCGGGATCAACAACCAGTCGACCCATAGCGCGTTCGGCGCCATCGGCGGTCTGCAGGCCGGATACAACCGGCAGACCGGGAAAGTGGTCTGGGGCATCGAGGGCGACGTTCAACTGAGCGGCCAGCGGAGCGACCCGAGTTGCCTGACATTTTGCGATTTCAACTTTCGCACGCCTGCTGCGATCCAGTTCGACAGCGTCGCCCAGCGCATCCCGTGGTTTGCGACGTTGCGCGGAAGGGTCGGCTACGCGGCCGGCCCGGCGCTGTTCTACCTGACCGCCGGTGCCGCATTCGCCGACATCAAGACCACCTACAGCACGACCGAACTTGCTACCTTCAGCGGGACTGTCTCCAACAACAGAGTTGGCTTTGCGGTCGGGGGTGGCATCGAGGCGGCGTTGTCCGGAAACTGGACTGCGAAGGTCGAATATTTGTATATGGATTTCGGTCCGACCAACGCAAACTTCCCCTATAGCGCGCCCGGCGGCGGCCTCGGGCCACCCGGGCCATTTCCGATTCTGTCGCAGGTGTTCGGCAATGTGTCCGATCATATTTTGCGCGCCGGCGTGAATTATCGCTTTGGCGATCCGCTGCAGGCGAACGCCGCGATGGCGGCGCCGATCGCGCCGGCCGCCTACAACTGGTCCGGCTTCTACGCCGGCGGCAATTTCGGCTACGGCGTCGGCCGCAATCCGGCAGCGGAGAACATCTTCGGCCTGTTCGGCCAAAGCAACGAAGTGTTCACGCTGGTTCCCCATGGCCTGATCGGAGGCGTCCAGGCCGGCTACAATTTCACGGCGCTGAATTGGCTGGTCCTCGGCGTCGAGGGCGATTATCAGCTCTCCGACCAACGGGACACCGCCTGCTTCAGCTGGTGCATTGGCGGCACGCCCACGATTTATTCGCAGTCGCTGCACTGGTTCGCCACCGCGCGCGGCCGGATCGGCGTCGCGACCGGCCCGGCGCTGTTTTATCTGACCGGCGGCGGAGCGTGGACGTCGGTTGGCACGACGGCAAGCGAGACCAACAGCATCACCACCATTGCCGGAACCACGTTCTTCACCGGCAGTGGATCATTCTCCGATCAGAAATCGGGCTGGGCCGCCGGTGGCGGCGCCGAGGGCGCGCTGGGCGGCAACTGGACGGTCAAGGCCGAATATCTCTACCTCGATTTCGGCAGCATCGCGCATCTCTATCCCGCCGCGATCGCGACCAATCTCGCCGATCCCAACATCCATATTTCCACCCGGGTGCGCGACAACATTTTTCGCGTTGGCCTGAATTACCACTTCGCTTCCGGCCTGCCCGTGGTCACGGCAAGTTACTGAAGCGGTCCTTCAGCGTGAGGCGCCCTAAGCCACCGGCACGATCTTTCCGGGATTGAAGATGTTTTGCGGATCGAGCGCCTGCTTCAGCGCGCGCATGGCGTCGATCGCCTCGGGGCCGAGTTCGGCCTTCGAGATATTTCTGCTTGCCCTGCCCGATGCCGTGCTCGCCGGTGCAGGTGCCGCCCATCGCCTGCGCGCGCTCGACCAGCCGGTGCATGAACTCCTCGCCGCGCGCCATCTCGTCCGCGTCGTCGACGTCGCACACCAGCGAGCAGTGGAAATTGCCGTCGCCGACATGGCCGACGATCGGCGACAACAGATTGAGCCGCTTCAGATCGTCCTCGGTCTCGGTGACGCAATCGGCCAGCCGCGAGATCGGCACGCAGACGTCGGTCGCGACCACGCCGGCGCCGGGACGCAGCGCCTTCACCGACCAATAGGCGTCGTGCCGCGCCTGCCACAGTTTGGTGCGATCCTCCGGCCGGGTGGTCCAGGTGAAATCGCCGCCGCCGCATTCCCCGGCGATCTCGCTGAAGTTCTTCGATTGCTCGGCGACCTCGTTCTCGCTGCCGTGGAATTCCAGCAGCAACAGCGGCGTCTCCGGCAGCGTCAGCTTCGAATAGGCATTGCAGGCCCGCACCTGCTCGGCGTTGAGCAGTTCGATGCGCGCGACGGGAATGCCGGTCTGGATCGCCAGGATGGTGGCCTGGCAGGCGCCGCGCACGGTCTCGAACGAACAGGCCGCGGCCGCGATGGTTTCGGGAATGCCGCGCAGCTTGATGGTGAGTTCGGAGATGATGCCGAGCGTGCCTTCGGCGCCGACGAACAGATGCGTCAGGTCGTAGCCGGCGGAGGATTTCTTCGCCCGCGTGCCGGTGGTGATGATCTCGCCGTCGCCGCGCACCACTTTCAGCGCCAGCACGTTGTCGCGCATGGTGCCGTAGCGCACCGCGTTGGTGCCGGAGGCCCGGGTCGAGGCCATGCCGCCGAGCGAGGCGTCGGCGCCGGGATCGATCGGGAAGAACACGCCCTGGTCGCGCAGATGCTCGTTCAGCGCCTTGCGGGTGACGCCGGGCTGGATCACGCAGTCGAGATCGTCGGCATGGACCTCGAGCACCTTGTTCATGTCGCGCAGGTCGATGCAGACGCCGCCGGCGGGCGCGTTGACCTGGCCCTCCAGCGAGGTGCCGGTGCCGAACGCGATCACGGGCACGCCGTGTTTGGCGCAGATCCGCACCACGTCCTGGATGTCGGCGGTTTCCTGCGCCATCACCACCGCGTCCGGCGGCTGCGACGCCAGCCAGGTCGTGGTATGGGCGTGCTGGTCGCGCACCGCCTGCGAGGTGATCAGCCGGTTGCCGAACCGCGCGGCGAGCGCTTCAATGCGTGCTCGCCAGCGCCTGCGGCTCCGGCCGCTTCAAATTGTCTGGTGATCGTTGTCGCCACGCCAAATTCCTCCCGGCTTTAGAAGACCGTGGCAAAGGATATATAAGGGGTCAAGAGACCAGATCGAACAAACGGGGATGGATGATGACGACCGCTGCCGCCGCCAAGGATACGACGGATATGCCGCTGCCGCCCGCGCCGTTCCTGTCCTCGGTGATGCAGATCGAGCCGCAATGGATCGACTATAACGGCCATCTCAACATGGCCTATTACAACGTGATGTTCGACCGCGCGATCGACGAGATTGTGGCTCCAGCTCGGGATCGGGCCCGGCTACATGAAGGAGCGCCACGGCTCGACCTTCACCGCCGAATGCCATGTGCGCTATTTGCGCGAGATCCATCTCGGCGATCCCGTGCAGGTTTCGGTCCTGCTGCTCGCCGCCGACGAAAAGCGGCTGCATACGTTCGAGGAGTTGCGCCACGCCACCGAAGGCTGGCTGTCGGCGACGTCGGAAAACATGACCATCCACATCGACATGAATGCGCGCAAGACCGCGCCGTTTCCGCCCGACATCCGCGCCCGCATCGAGGCGGTCGCCGAGGCGCACGCGCGCCGTGCCGCGCCCGAGGGCATCGGCCGCAAGGTCGCGATGCCCTCGAAGATAGCGCTTGCGCGAACTAGACCCTGGTGCGTCCGCGCGCCAGTCCGACCACGGCCGAGACCAGGAACAGCACGACGGCGATGAAGAAGATGATCTTGGCGATTTCGATCGAGACGCCGGCGATGCCGCCAAAGCCCAGAATGCCCGCGATCAGCGCGACGACCAGAAACGTAACGACCCAGCTCAACATGACACGACCTCTGTTTCCGTTTTCGTGCGCGGCGACTGGCACCGCGCATCGCCTGCGGAAATAATCCGGCGCTGGGAACAAAGGTTCCTGCCGGTTCGCGACCCGGAAACCGCGAAATTTGCCGTTCGGCCGGAACAAAATCCGGCTGGATCGCGGCTACTGATGCTGCGGGATAAACCTGTCAAAACGGCCGAACAGGCCCTATATGCCCTTAATCCCTGCTATGAAGGCTCCCCTTCACCGCCCCGCGGTGCCATCGTGGGCGACAAGACGATTCGCAATGACCGAGCCGAGCAAGCTGCACCCATCACGGCGTTCCCGACCACCAGCCCGCGGCCGGCGGCATCGCCGCGCGTGCGCGGGCCTCGGCGGCGCCCGCAATATCTCACCGGGCTCAATCCCGAGCAGCGCGAGGCGGTGGAGACGCTGGACGGCCCGGTGCTGGTGCTGGCCGGCGCCGGCACCGGCAAAACCCGCGTGCTGACCACGCCGCATCGCCCACATCCTGAGCCAGGGCCGGGCCCGGCCCGCACGAAATCCTGTCGGTGACCTTCACCAACAAGGCCGCGCGCGAGATGAAGCTGCGGCTCGGCCAGATGCTCGGCCAGGCGGTCGAGGGCATGCCGTGGCTCGGCACCTTCCATTCGATCGGCGGCCGCATCCTGCGCATCCATGCCGAACTGGTGCAGCTGAAATCCAATTTCACCGTGCTCGACGTCGACGACCAGGTCCGGCTGCTGAAGCAGCTGCTGCAGGCCGACAACATCGACGACAAGCGCTGGCCGGCGCGGATGCTGGCCGGCCTGATCGACGGCTGGAAGAACCGCGGGCTGACGCCGTCGCAGGTGCCGGCGGGCGAAGCCGCGGTGTTCGGCAACGGCAAGGGCGGCAAGCTCTACGCGCAGCTATCAGGAGCGGCTGAAGATCCTCAACGCCGCCGATTTCGGCGATCTGCTGCTGGAAAACATCCGGCTGTTCCGCGAGCACCCCGATGTGCTCCGGCAATACCAGAACCGCTTCAAGTTCATCCTGGTCGACGAATATCAGGACACCAACGTCGCGCAGTATCTGTGGCTGCGGCTGCTGTCGCAGGCGCCGTCGCAGCCGGGCGCCCGCTGTCCGCCGTCTTCCGGGCGAGATCACCTCGCCCCGCATGCCGGGGCGCAGTCGATGGCGAAGCCTCGAAGATCGCGTGGCGAAGTCAGGACGGCTCAGTCTCGAGACTCTCCGTGGCTCGCGACCTCTCGCCGCAAGCGGGGAGAGGGAGCAGATCGCCGCCTCCTCGCCCCTCAAAAACATCTGCTGCGTCGGCGACGACGACCAGTCGATCTATGGCTGGCGCGGCGCGGAGGTCGACAACATCCTGCGCTTCGACCACGATTTTCCCGGCGCCAAGGTGATCCGCCTGGAGCGCAACTACCGCTCCACCGGCCATATCCTCGCCGCCGCCTCGCATCTGATCGCGCATAATGAAGGCCGGCTCGGCAAGACGCTGCGCACCGAGGACGTCGACGGCGAAAAGGTCACCGTCACCGGCTCCTGGGATTCGGAAGAGGAAGCCCGCGCCATCGGCGAGGAGATCGAGGAGCTGCAGCGCGCCGGGCGAAAATCTCAACGAGATCGCGATCCTGGTGCGGGCCTCGTTCCAGATGCGCGAGTTCGAAGACCGTTTCGTCACGCTCGGCCTGCCCTATCGCGTGATCGGCGGTCCGAGGTTCTACGAGCGCGCCGAAATCCGCGACGCGCTGGCCTATCTGCGCGTGATCAATTCGCCGGCCGACGATCTCGCCTTCGAGCGCATCGTCAATGTGCCGAAGCGCGGCCTCGGCGATGCCACCGTGCAGATGCTGCACGACCACGCCCGCAAGCGCCGCATTCCGCTGTTCGAGGCCGCGCGCGCCGTGGTCGAGACCGACGAATTGAAACCGAAGGCGCGCGGCAGCTTGCGCGACCTGATCCTGCATTTCGATCGCTGGCGCGCCCGGCGCGAGGTGACCTCGCATACGGAACTGGCCGAAATCGTGCTCGACGAGAGCGGCTACACCGAGATGTGGCAGAAGGACCGTTCCGCCGACGCCGCCGGCCGGCTGGAGAACCTGAAAGAACTGGTGCGCTCGATGGAGGAGTTCGAGAACCTGCAGGGTTTCCTCGAACACATCTCGCTGGTGATGGACCGCGACGGCGGCGCCGACGACGAAGCCGTGTCGCTGATGACGCTGCATTCGGCCAAGGGACTGGAATTCGACAACGTGTTCCTGCCCGGCTGGGAGGAAGGCCTGTTTCCGAGCCAGCGCACGCTCGACGAACAGGGCCGCGCCGGCCTCGAGGAAGAGCGCCGGCTGGCCCATGTCGGCCTGACCCGCGCCCGCCGCCGCGCCAAACTCTATTTCGCCACCAACCGCCGCATTCACGGCACCTGGTCGACCACGATCCCGTCGCGCTTTCTCGACGAACTGCCGGCGCACAATGTCGAGATCACGGAATCCAAGGGCGGCTCCGGCTGGGGCGGCTCCGGCGGCTACGGCCCCTCGCGCTTCGACAACGTGGAATCCTTCGGCTCCAGCTACACCACGCCGGGCTGGCAGCGCGCCCAGGCCAACCGCGCCCGCAACCAGAACCGCGGTGGATCAGGCCGCGGCGGTTTCGAGGAAAGCCAGTCGCCGTTCTCAGGCTCGCGTAGCGATGCCTACTCGCGCAACGAACCGGGCGGCGGC
The DNA here is from genome assembly GCA_963738765.1 of uncultured Alphaproteobacteria bacterium. Taxonomy (GTDB): domain Bacteria; phylum Pseudomonadota; class Alphaproteobacteria; order Rhizobiales; family Xanthobacteraceae; genus Bradyrhizobium. The sequence goes on from CAVTYA010000034.1 coordinate 205,669, forward strand.
TTCTCGCGCACCAAGCGCGCGCCCATGATGATCGAAGGCGAACTGGTCGCGAAATCCACCGGCACCGCGTCGGAATTCTCGCTCGACGACCGCGTGTTCCACCAGAAATTCGGCTACGGCAATGTGGTGAAGGTCGACGGCAACAAGCTCACCATCGCGTTCGAAAAAGCCGGCGAGAAGAAGGTGGTCGATAGTTTTGTGGAGCGGGCGTAAGCCGGAAGTGGCGATCGCCGATCGCCGTCAGGCGAGAAAGCTGATTTTGCCGGAACTGATCCAAGGTTATAGCTATTTGGCGGACATATCATGGCTTCCGAACGCCCACCTCGCCTCGCTGTTCTGATCGACGCGGATAATGCTTCCGCCAAAATCGTGGATGGACTGTTCGAGGAAATCGCGAAGATAGGCGAGGCAAGCGTCCGTCGGATTTACGGCGATTTCGCCGATCCGCGCTCGAAGAGCTGGGCGGAAAAGCTGTCCAGATACGCCATCATACCGCAACAGCAGTTTTCCTATACGACCGGAAAGAATGCATCCGACATCACGCTGGTCATCGATGCGATGGACCTGCTGCATAGCGGCCGGTTCGACGGATTTTGTCTTGTTTCGTCGGACAGCGATTTTACCCGCCTCGCCGCCCGCATCCGCGAGCAAGGCGTCGATGTCTTCGGGTTTGGCGAGCGGAAAACGCCGGAGAGCTTTCGGCAGGCCTGTCGAAAATTCGTCTACACCGAGAATCTGCTCCCCGGCGCGACGAACAACAACAAGGATGCCGTGCCAACGCCGGAGCCTCTGCAGCCCGCCAGCTCGGCGGCACCCATCATCAAGAAGGTGATTGAACAGATGGAGAGCGAGGACGGCTGGGTTCTTCTGGGAGAAGTCGGAGGGCGGCTTTCCAACCTCGCCTCTGACTTTGATCCCAGAACCTTCGGCTTTCGAAAGCTGAGCGACCTGGTGCGAAAGACGAATTCATTCGAGATCGAGCAACCGAAGGGTGGCGGCAAGACGCGCATTCGCATAAAGCCTGCGACCGAAGCGCCTGCCGGATCGAAGACTCCGCGAAAAGCGCCTCCAACGTGACGCGGCGATCCGCCTCGTTTCACGCGCGACCGGCTTGACCCGTGTTGCGCCGGTTGCCTCGACTGTGATCAGGAGTTCGCGGTGCCGCATTACGTCGCATTGATCCATAAAGATTCAGACGGTTGCTACAGCGTCTCATTCCCCGATTTTCCCGGCGTAGTCACCGGCGGCGACAGCGTTGACGAAGCCATGGAGGAGGCGGCCGAATTCCTGAATTTTGCCGCGGAGGACTGGGTCAACCCTGACGGCTCGACCGGCTTCAAGGCGCCAAGCACCATCGAGGAATTGCGCAACAATCCCGAATTTCTTGAAGACGCAAAAGACGCTGTGGTCGCGTTCGTCGAATATCCTGCTGATGCCGACGCAGAGGAATAAGGGCATCGCTCCAAAAATGCTGCCTGGCGGCGAGGCTCTCGGATCGGCCGTCTTTTTATTTACGTTAGCGCAGACGCTTCAAGCGGCGCATATTGCGCCTCGCCAAGGCCGAGACACCAGTTCTCGGGTAGGCTCGACCAGGCGAAGCCGTTCGCTGTGGACGCGGGCTATCGGCTGATCGGCAGGGTACCTACGGCACACCGGCCCCGAAGGGTTTTCCAGAATCAATTGGTCAGGCGCTCACGCCGAGCCGGATCCGCCCGCCACGATCTTCTCGTTCAATTTTTGATCGACGGTCTGGACCGTGCGGTCGATCTCGGCGCTGGGCGCGCCAAGCTGATCCGAAACCAGCTTCACCAGCAGGTCGACCCGCTCGATGAAAGGCGCACCACTGGCGACCGCACGGGCCGCCGATGACGGCTTGAGCAGGCTTTCCGCCGCCTTGGCATATTTTGCGAAGGGAACCTGATCCGTGGGGTCGGCGCCCAGACGCCGCGCGATGGCGTCGACATGGTCATAGATCGACTGCGAGAGTTTTAGATCAGTGTGCACGGCGTCGCGGATCGACTGCGGCTCGTGCAGCGTGATGCAGCGGTAATTCCCGGTCAGCAGCATCGACCATTTGGCAAGCGGGACGAACAGCGAGTTGAACACCTTGAGTTTTACCGGAACGTCCTGGCCGTCCAGCCTCACCGCGTCGATGTCCGCTTCGAGCTCCCGAAGCAGTTTGTTGTGCTGTTCATCGGCAAATGCCGCGGCCTTGAAGTTGGTCGGCAGGCCGACATGAAGAACATTCGCCGCCTCTTCCGGCGGGCGGAAGGCCTGCGGATCGGGCGAGCACAGCGACACCAGCCCCGGCTCGAACCGCTCCCATACCAAGGCGTTGGTATAGGCCTCCTCCAGATCCATTTCCGCCAATGCGGGGATCCGCTTGAGATAGGGCAAGGGCGGCATGTTCATGATCGAAAGACAAGGCAGCTTCGCCTCGGCGATCTTGATCATCAGAACCCGGATCGTATGGTTGGTGTATTGCGGCTCCTGCATCGCAAGGCCGACCAGATCGTAACGGGAAAGGTCGACCTCGGCGGGCGTGACCGCGTCCAGTTTGCCGGGCAGATCGCGCGAGAAAATCGCCCGGTGCACCGCCTCGTCACGCAGCTTGATGCGAACCTCGGTGCCGTCGCGGTTGATGAGTTCTGCGGTCTTCTTCCGGCAAACCAGGGTCACGTTGTGACCCGCCATCAGCAGCTTTGTGCCCAGCAAGGAGCCGTACGAGGCTCCCAGAATCAGAATGTTACGCGCCATGCTCTCTCAGCCTCTCCCACGCCCGGAAGCCGAGCGTCAGCAATTTTGGTGGTATCCCAAAGCCTGCGAAACGTCCGCTTTGCCCAAATCGCGGACCGCGTCAAGGCCTGCATCGTCGGCCTGATGGAATTGCCTACGCGGCTCACGCAGCAGATTGACGCCAGCGTTGGCGCGTCAAATCGTATCGTGATTTTGCCCGGGCTGCCGGTGCTCCGGGCACCCGGGTTTCCCTGCGCCTCTGCTTTTCGAGGGCAACGTATTTGCGCGACTCGGGCGCATGGTGTCGCGAGAACGAGTGATTATGACGGCGGAGCATGTTGAGCGCGCTTAGGCCTGGAGGCGGCACATCCGCTCACTTCCGCTGGCTGAACGCGCCCGCGTTCGCAGACGCGGCATCTCCGACTTTTTAGTCAGCCCGTGTAGCGCGGGAGCCCTTGACCATCGGCAACTTCATCGTATCAGATGAAGCCATGATCCGGGGTCTATCGACATTAGTGGTTCTTCTGCTCGCCGCGCCGTCACTGGCGGTGGCGCAGACGACGAATTTCAGCGATGCGGCAGCGACGCTGGGCAAGAGCTGCGGGGCGGACCTCGACGCCAATTGCCGCGGCGTCAATCTGGATTCCAACCGCACCAAGGATTGCCTTTATCGCAACCAGGATACCATGTCGGCCCAATGCAAGGCCGACTATCCCGGCGCGCTCGACGCGATCCAGAAACACATTGCGGCGCGCGCCAATGTCGGGCGGCAATGCGAGTACGAAATCGTCAAGAAGTGCAGCGGCAAGGCCAAGGAAGCCTACAAGTCGATCGCCTGCCTGCTCGGCATCAGCAACCTCACCGCCCGGTGCAACCAGGCGATCGGCGAGGCCGGGTACAAGACGGAGAGCGACTTCGTCACCCAGCTCGGCGGCCTGGACGCGGCGCCGGATTTCAATCTCGTCACCCTGCGGCAGCAAGTCGCCGATCGATCGAAACTGAAGGGCAAGAACGAGCCCCCGCCGCAGAAGCGGCTGCCGATTGCTCCCGAGCTGACCAAGCTGCCGGGCTTTGCCGTCGATATCCAGTTCGATACCGACACGCCGATCGTGCGGCCGGAATCCTATCAGACGATCGGACGAATTGCAGATGCGCTGGTCAATTCGACGTTGCTGCCCTACGGATTCCTGATCGTCGGCCATATCGAATTGACCGGCCGGCGCGAGAACAACGTGATTCTCAGCCAGCGCAGGGCCGATGCGGTCCGCGATATCCTGGTCAATACCTTCAAGATCTCGTCGAAGCGGCTGCAGTCGGTGGGATTGGGCGAGGAACAATTGCTGGACCCGGCCCATCCCAATGCACCCGTCAACAACCAGACGCAGATCATGACGGTAATGAAAATGCCTGAGCAGACCGAGCCGCCCAAGGCGGCGGCAAAAGGCCCGGCATCGGCGGCCAAAAAGCCGACAAAAAAGCGATAATAATTTCCGCGGCCGATTGCGGAACCCGGCTCACGTTCCTATCTGCTGCGGACCCCCTGTGCCGCTCAGGCCGCAGTGCCGCGTCGTCGTTCCGGCATTTTTGAATCACACCATCAAGCCCGCCATGTCCCCGATCATTTCCGTCTCCAATCTGTCCAAGACCTATGGCTCCGGCTTCAAGGCGCTGAACGGGATCAATCTCGACATCAACCGCGGCGAGATTTTCGCGCTGCTGGGGCCGAACGGCGCCGGCAAGACCACGCTGATCAGCATCATCTGCGGCATCGCCAATCTGAGCCAGGGCAAGGTCACCGTCGGCGGCCATGACATCAACGCCGATTATCGCGCCGCGCGCTCGCTGATTGGTCTGGTGCCGCAGGAACTGCACACCGATGCGTTCGAATCGGTATGGGCGACCGTCAGCTTCAGCCGCGGCCTGTTCGGCAAGCCGAAGAATCCCGCGCACATCGAAAAGGTGCTCAAGGACCTGTCGCTGTGGGACAAGAAGGACAACAAGATCGTCACATTGTCCGGCGGCATGAAGCGCCGCGTGATGATCGCAAAGGCGCTGTCGCACGAGCCGCAGATCCTGTTCCTGGACGAGCCGACCGCGGGCGTCGACGTCGAGCTGCGCAAGGGGATGTGGGAAGTGGTGCGGACGCTGCAGGCCTCCGGCGTCACCATCATCCTGACCACGCATTACATCGAAGAGGCCGAGGAGATGGCCGACCGCATCGGCGTCATCAACAAGGGCGAGATCATCCTGGTCGAGGACAAGGCCGGGCTGATGCAGAAGCTCGGCAAGAAGGAGCTGAAGCTGCATCTGCAAAACAAGATCGCGGCAATTCCGCCGGAACTCGCTGCCTACAATCTCGAATTGTCGGACGGCGGCTGCGAGGTGACCTACAACTACGACACCAAGGGCGAACGCACCGGCATCACCAGCCTGCTCGGCGACTTGCGCAATGCCGGCATCCGCATCTCGGACCTCGATACCAAGCAGAGTTCGCTGGAAGACATCTTCGTCAGCCTGGTGAGGGCGCCATGAATTTCCGGGCGATCCGCGCCATCTATCTGTTCGAAATGGCGCGCACCTGGCGCACGCTGCTGCAAAGCATCGTCTCGCCCGTGGTTTCGACCTCGCTGTATTTCGTGGTGTTCGGCGCCGCGATCGGCTCGCGCATCACGTCCGTCGAAGGCGTCAGCTACGGCACATTCATCGTGCCGGGGCTCGTCATGCTGTCGGTGCTGACGCAGAGCATCGCCAACGCCTCGTTCGGGATCTATTTTCCGAAATTCGTCGGCACCATCTACGAATTGCTGTCGGCGCCGATCTCCTATTTCGAGATCGTGCTCGGCTATGTCGGCGCCGCCGCCACCAAATCGATCATCCTCGGCCTGATCATCCTCGCGACCGCCGGGCTGTTCGTGCCGCTGCAGATCCATCACCCGATCTGGATGCTGACCTTCCTGGTGCTGACGGCGGTGACCTTCAGCCTGTTCGGTTTCATCATCGGCATCTGGGCCGACGGCTTCGAGAAGCTGCAGATGATCCCGATGCTGGTGGTGACGCCGCTGACGTTTTTCGGCGGCAGCTTCTACTCGGTCGAACATGCTGCCGTCGGGCTGGCGCACCATCACGCTGCTCAATCCGGTGGTCTATCTGATAAGCGGCTTCCGCTGGAGTTTTTACGAGATCGCCGACGTCAGCGTGACCTTGAGCCTCGCCATGACGGTGGGCTTTCTGGTCGCCTGCATGGTCGTGGTGTGGTGGATCTTCAAGACCGGGTACCGGCTGAAGAATTGAACCCGCTCGCGAAAATGTCAGCAGCCCGGGCTCGCTTCAGCCCCGTCGGCGCCTTGTTTGCGCCGCGGCTTGCATTAACGATTGCACCTTAGGCCACTGGAACCAAAATCGGATTCCGGGCATATTGATGCTGGGGGACGGTGAGCGGCTGCACTCGGTGCGCTTTAGTTAAAGAGGCCTGGAGGCCATAGGTAAAATGCGTTCCTTCCTCGTTGCCTTCACCGGGCTCATGCTGTTCGCCACCGGCGCCGCGCAAGCCAAGGTCGCCATCACCGTCGACAAGGACAACCAGCAGATGACCGTCGCCGTCGACGGCGTCGAGCGCTATCACTGGCCGGTGTCGACCGGCATCCCCTCGCGCGAGACGCCGAGCGGCTCGTTCCGCGCCTTCCGCATGGAAGAGGATCACTTCTCCAAGGAATTCGACGACGCGCCGATGCCGCATTCGATCTTCTTCACCAAGATCGGTCACGCGATTCACGGCACCGATTCCGTCGGCCGCCTCGGCACCCCCGCCTCGCATGGCTGCGTGCGGCTGTCGCGCGAAAACGCCTCGACGCTGTACGCGCTGGTGCAGGAAGAAGGCGTGCTCAACACCACGGTGACGCTGACCGGCTCGGCCCAGGTCGCACTTGCCCGCAACCCGCGGCCGCGTGGCAACACCGCCGTCGCCCGCCGCGCTCCGGCGCCACAATATGACCAGCAGCCGCAATACGATTCCGCCGGCGATCCGGTGGTGCTGACGCCGCAGCTGCAGCAGCCGGCGCCGCAGGTCCGCGCCGACGACGGTTATATCTACCCGGCCGACGGCAGTTCCAACGAGGCGCGCTATCCGGCGCCGCGCGACAGCCGCCGCGTCTACGACACGCAGGTCTATGGCCAGCCGCAGCAGCAGCAATATTACGCCAACCGCGGCTATGCCCCGGCGCCGCAGGGCTATTATAACCAGCCGCGACCGCAGCCTCAGCCCTACTACCAGCCGCGCGGACTGTTCACCTACCAGGATTGACGCGCTGCCCGCGTATCAGCCTCTTTCATTGGAACGATCATAACTGCGTCCTGAGCAATGGTTCTGATTCATTCAGAACCAACGCTCCCGGCGCGTCGTTGGCCTGCCAACGCTTTGATCCATCGCAATGCCGGCAGGCGCTTTGCCGGTAAGGTGATGCGATGGTGACCCACAGGGCAAAGCGATGAACAATTGGCCACAACAGACTACCGAACTAAGCACCCTCCTCCGCAGCCTTCGCGGTACGGCCCCCGACGTCATGAAGGCGTTTGCCGGCATCGCGCAGGCAGCGACGGTCTCCAAGGCGCTCGACGCCAAGACCAAGGAGCTCATCGCACTCGGCATCGCGGTCGCGGTACGATGCGACGACTGCATTGCCTTCCACACCAAGGCCGCCGTGGAACATGGCGCCACCAGGGACGAAGTCAGCGAGACGCTCGGCATGGCGATCTATATGGGCGCGGGTCCGTCGGTGATGTACGCCAGCCACGCGCTGGAAGCGTTTTCGCAATTCGAGGCTGCCGCCGCAAAGCCACCGGCGATGAAAGCGGCCGTTTCGGCATCCTGACGCGCGGGATCAGCCTCTACTTGAATGCGCGCTCCCCACGCTTCGCGGCCTTGCGGACGGCGTCGGCGAAGGCGCGGGCCACCGGTTCGAGAATTTCCGGGCTGGTGGTGCCGAGATCGTCGGCCGGCGTATGGAAGAAGCGATGCAGGCCGGCGACGCCGAAGAAATTGCGATAACCCGCCGCGTGCACGTCGCGCAATTCGCCGACCGCCTGCTTCTCCGCGACCAGGCGCCTCGCCTCGATTGCCGCAAAGCTTTCGCCGACCAGCGGCGCGGCGGACGGACTGAGGACGATCGAGCGTAGCGCAACGTCGACCTTGTCTTGCCGCGTAAAACCCTGCGGCCCCGCGGTCCAGGCGTAACAGGCATTGGAAGCGCCAAGATGCACCCAGGCCAGAGTGTCCTGCGGCGGCGGCGCGCGCTGCTTCAGAAACAGCTCCATGCCGCCATGACCGATCTCATGGCCGGCGGTGGCGACGAAGACGAAATCGCCCGGCGGTTTCTCGGCCGCGACGGTGCGGGCCAGCGCCAGAAAATTGGCGATCCCCGGACCGCGCTCGCACACGCAACTGTACCAGCCCGTCATCGGCGTCGACACGACAATGGCCGGCCCGTTGCCCGCGCCGAGCCGGGCGACAACATTGCGGCCGGCGACATTGCGCTCATATCGGCCGGCGACATCCAGCGTCACCGGCGCGCCTAAGGCCAGCGCGCGCTCGAACGCAGGCTTGTCCTTTCCGGCGACCACCATCACCGGCATCGGCCAGGGCGCGTCTTCCTGCGTCACATTGTAGGCGAAGCGGTCCTCGCCGGGATTGCCGATCACGAGCAGGATCGCGGCCGGACCACGCGCGGCGGCTTGCGCGATCGCTTCGCGATGCGCGGGACCGAGATAGGCGCCGCGGTCATAGGGCAGTTCAATCCACAAAATCTTGCCGGCGACATCGCCCTCGCGCGCGATCGGCGCGGCGAGATGAAACGAACTCTTGCGTTCCGGCGGCCACCAGAACGGCGTCGCCTCGACCGTCGCGCCATCGGCCTCGGCGGTGGCACGGTCGACGAAATATTGCCGGCCGAGAACCACCGGCTGGAATTCGACGCTGAAACCGGCCGCCTGCAATTCGGCGGCGATCCAGTCGGTGGTGGCACGATCGCCAGGTGAGCCGAACCGGTGGGAACCGAACGAAGCGTAGCGCGCGACGTCGGCGTAGAGTTTTGCTCCCCCGAGGAAATCTTCCGCCGCGCCGGCTTGTCCAAGCATCAAGGTCACCACCATCCCGAACAGAACGCGCCATCCCGACATGCCGCCTCCTCGCACTCGCCGTGGGGCAATCGCCGTCAGACCGTGGCAAATAGTTTGGAGTCATCGTCGGTCAGACGCCACCGGTATTCCGAGGCCCCAGCCGTCGCGGGGCTATCTCCTCCGCGATTGACTTGCGCGCGCTTATTCATATAGATGACTATATGAATTCAGATCAGCGCTTACCTCTATACCAGCGCCTGCGCGATACGCTGGCGGCGGCGGTCGCCGAGGGACAATGGCGCGCGGGCGATGCGATCCCGTCCGAGGCCGATCTGGCCAAGCGCCACGGCGTTGCCATCGGCACGGTGCGCAAGGCGGTGGACCAACTGGTCGCCGAGGGCGTGCTGGACCGGCAGCAAGGCCGCGGCACCTTTGTGAAGCGGACGCGCTTCAACGCCTCGATGTTCCGGTTTTTCCGCTTTCAATCCGAATCCGGCGAACGCCGCATTCCCGTCAGCCGCATCCTGCGCCGCGAAGCATTGCCGGCGCCGTCGGCGGTCGCCTCGGCGCTGCGCATCCGTCCACGCGAGGACGTCATCCATCTGGTGCGGCTCCGGTTGATCGATGACGTGCCGCTGCTGGCGGAAGATATCTGGCTGCCAAGGGCGCGTTTCGAACCGCTGCTGGCGCTCGATCCCGGTGAGTTCGGCGATCTGCTCTATCCGCTCTACGAGGAGCGCTGCGAACAGGTGGTCGTCACGGCCGAGGAAACGCTGACGGTGGAGACCGCCGACACCATGAAGGCGCGGCTGCTGCGACTTGAACCGCACGCGCCGCTGATCGTGATCGAGCGGCTTGCCTATGATCTGGCGCGGCAGCCGCTGGAGTGGCGCCGCTCGCGCGGCGCCGCAGATAAATTCCGTTACCACGTGGAAATTCGCTGACGGCTAACGCCGAGCCAAAATGGCCGGCGCGGTTCTGGGAGGAAACGATGTCGAACTGGTACCAGGAGAGCTCCGCGCCGGAGCGCAAGACGTTTTGGGCATGCTTCATGGGCTGGGCGTTGGACGCACTCGACGTCCAGATGTTCAGCCTTGCGATCCCCGCACTGATCGCGGCTTTTGCGATCAGCAAGACCGAAGCGGGACTGTTGGGGTCCGTCACCCTGTTCGCAGGCGCCTTCGGCGGCTGGATCGCCGGCGCGCTGGCGGATCGCTACGGACGGGTGAAGGCGTTGCAGATCACTATCCTGTGGTTTGCGCTGGCCACCTTCGCCTGTGCTTTCGCGCAAACCTATTCGCAATTGCTGATCCTCAAGACCATTCAGGGCATAGGCTTCGGCGGCGAATGGGCCGCCGGTGCGGTGCTGATGGCCGAGGTGATCCGGCCGCAGCATCGCGGCAAGGCGCTGGCAACGGTGCAAAGCGCCTGGGCGGTCGGCTGGGGTGCCGCGGTAATCCTCGCCACAGTACTGTTTTCGCATCTCTCCGCGGATACCGCCTGGCGCGCGATGTTTGCCGCCGGCCTGTTGCCCGCACTGCTGATCTTCTACGTCCGCCGCGGCGTGCCGGAGCCTGCGCGCGCGATCGCCACGACGGCGCAGCAGGAATCCGTGCTGCAAAACTTGCTCGGCATCTTCAAACCCGATGTGCTGCGCGCCACCATGATCGGGGGCTTGTTCGGCGTCGGCGCCCATGGCGGATACGCCGCCCTCACCACCTTCCTGCCGACGTTCCTGCGCGAGGAGCGCAAATTATCGGTGCTGAGCAGCGGCGGTTACCTTGCCGTGATCATCGTCGCGTTTTTCTGCGGCTGTGTCGCCAGCGGCATCTTGAGCGACCGCATCGGCCGGCGCGCCAATGTCGCCGTGTTCGCCTTCGCCTGCGTGCTGACCGTGCTGATTTACGTGTTCGCACCGCTCACCAATGCGCAGATGCTGGTGCTCGGATTTCCACTCGGCTTCTTCGCCGCCGGCATTCCCGCCAGCATGGCCGCGCTGTTCAGCGAGCTCTATCCCGCGGGCGTTCGCGGCACCGGCGTCGGGTTCTGCTACAATTTCGGGCGGATCGTTTCAGCGGGCTTTCCGATCCTGGTCGGATATCTCAGCCAGCATCTGGGCCTGGGCGCCGCCATCGGACTGGATGCGGCCTTCGCCTATTCGCTGGTGCTGGTTGCCGTGCTGCTGCTGCCGGAAACCCGGGGCAAGACCTTTGCCGACACCGCGCCGCTGGCGGCTCGGGCGCCGAACCTCGCAGCGAATTGAAAAGCAAAGCACGATGACAAGTGACGTTCAAACTCGTATCAGCCGGCGCACGTTCGGCAAGTCTCTCGTGGCCGCAGGACTGGGTTACGCCGTCCCGGCGCGCGCAGAGCCATCTCAAAAGCAGCCAATAATGATCGACACGCATTCGCACGTTTTCCATCGCGGCCTACAGCTTGCGGATTCCCGCCGCTACGCGCCCGGCTACGACGCGCCGCTCGATCTGTATTTGCAGCAGCTCGACGAAAACGGCATCAGCAACGGCGTCCTGGTGCAGCCGAGTTTCCTCGGGACCGACAATTCCTATCTGGTGCAATGCGTTCTCGCCACGCGCGGCCGGCTGCGCGGCATCGCCGTGGTCGACCCCGGCATAACGTCGGACGATCTCAACCGCCTGAACGATTCGGGCATCGTCGGATTGCGACTCAATCTGGTCGGCAAGGCGCTGCCGGATCTCGCATCGCCGGCCTGGGGCGGCTTGCTTGAACGCGCGGAAAAGCTGCAGTGGCAAATCGAGGTGCAGCGCGCCGCCATCGATCTGGCCACGCTGGCGCCGGCACTGCTTGCCTTTGGCGTCAACGTCGTGCTGGATCACTATGCACTGCCCAACGCCACGACGGGCGCAGCAGACCCCGGTTTCGTGGCGCTGACGAAACTCGGCGCATCGCGCCGGCTCTGGGTCAAGGTTTCCGCGCCCTACCGGATCGGCGCGGATGGCAACCGCATCGCCCGCGAGGTCTTTGTCCTGCTCCGTGACACGCTCGGTCGCGACCGGTTGGTCTGGGGCAGCGACTGGCCCCATACCCAGTTTGAAGGCACTCAGACCTACGCGAAGAATTTAGCCGCCTTCACCGAAATCGTCGGCAACCCCGACGACCGCGCGGCCATTCTGCAAAACCCGCGCGGACTTTTCCGCTTCGGCTGATCGCCCTGGCAAACTATTGCTCGCCGTCGCGCAGGCGACGATAGACCGCACCGAGCACGTTGGAATAATCGTCGGTCCATACCCGCTGGTTTTCATCGGCTTCGGTGTCGGCCCATACATCGGAGGATGCGAGCTTGCCGACGTCGGCCTCCTCGCGCGCGGAAACCACCACCGAGGTCGAGAAGATGTATTCATTGTCGCGGCCGGAATCCTCGCTGTAGACCCAGCTCTTCATGTCGTTGGCGTCGGCAATGCCGACGATGACGCTGGCGAGTTCGAGATGCCGGTTGGAGACGTGCATCACGACCGCGCCCTGCGGCGCCAGCTTGTCCTTGTAGATCTTCATCGCCTCTTCGGTCGCCAGATGAATCGGGTATCGCATCCGACGAATAGGCATCGACGATGATCAGGTCGTAGATGCCGTCAGGCTCCCTCGCGAAGGTCAGCCTGGCGTCGCCGATCACGGGCTTCAGATTGGGTTCGCATTTCTGGATGTAGGTGAAATATTTCGGGTCCTTTGCGGTGTCGACCATCGACTGATCGATCTCGAAGAACTTCCAGTCTTCGCCGGGCTCCGAGGCACAGGTCAGCGTGCCGGAACCGAGCCCGATCACCGCCACCCGCAGCGGCGCGCCCTTGCGCTCGCGGATCGCCGTGATCGCCTGACCGATGCCGCCGTCCTTGTGGTAGTAGGTGATCGGCTCCGGCCGGCCGGTGACCGGGCTGCCGTCGTCATTCCTGAATTTCTCGGCGCCGTGGATCGTGGTGCCGTGCATCAGCACGTGATACTGGCCGTTCGGTGTCACCACGATCTTGTGGACGCCGAAAAAGCTGCGCACGGTTTCCACCCGCCCGTCGTCGGAAGGATAGGCGCGCAGCAGCACCAGCGCCACCGCGACGGTGGCAAAGATCTTCCAGCGGCCGGCATTCAGGCCGAGCGCCAGCACGGCCGAGAGCATGCCCACGGCGCCGATCATCCAGACACGGTGATCGTCGAGCCAGGCCATCATTTTGCCGGTCGAATAGGACGGTCCGATCAGGGCGACGGCGAGCACGGCGAGGAACGGCCAATACCAGCCGCTCCAGCGCGGCAACCGCGCGTCACCGCCGGGCGGACGGCACAATGCGGCCAGCGCCAGCAGGATCGGGTATTCCGCAACCCAGGAGAAGGTGAACGGCGCGATCAGGCCGGCAAACAGACCGCCAACCATGCCGCCGAACGACAGCGCGACATAAAATCCCGTGAGATATTTCGCCGATGGCCGTGTCCGCGCCAACTCGCCATGGCACGCCATCGCGATGACGAAGAAGCACAGCTGATGCCCGCCGAGCGTCAGCAGCAGGTTTTGCTCGCCGCCGACCGCGAGCAGCACGATCACGCCCGCGATCGCCAGCGGCTGGGCCAGCAGCATCCATTTGTGCGGCAGCAACGGCCGCGACTGGAACACCAGCACCCAGGTCAGCAGATAAAGCGAGAGCGGCAGCACCCACAGCAAAGGCGCGGCGGCGACATCGGTGGAGATATGGGCGGTGACCGCGATCAAGAGGCCCGACGGAACCGCGGCCAAAAAGATCCAGCGCGCGCGCAAAATCCATGACGGCGCCGGTGCGCCGGCATCGTCGGCGGGCAGGTTGAGCGCGGCGGCACCCGCCGGCGAGCGCAGCAGCAATACGCCGCAGCTTGCGATCAGCACGATCAACAGGCCATAGCCGCCGGTCCAGATCAGGTTTTGCGTACGCAGCGTGAACATCGGCTCCAGCAGCACCGGGTAGGACAACAGCGCCAGAAAACTGCCGATATTCGAGGAGGCATAGAGGAAATACGGATCCGGGCCGCTGGGGTGGCCGGTGCGGACGAACCAGGCCTGCAGCAGCGGATTGTTGGCGGCGAGCGCAAAGAACGGCAGCCCGATCGAAACCGCGAACAGGCCGAGCAGCCAGAACGCATAGCCAGACATCGGCGGCTCGCCCCACCCGCCCGCAATCGACAGCGGCAACGTCAGCAGTGCAATCACCAGCAGCACCAGGTGTATCGCGACCGGAATCGCGCGGTTGCGGAGCTGAATCAGGAAATGCGCATAGGCATAGCCGCCGAGCAGCAGCGACTGGAAGAACACCATCGCCACCGACCACACCGCCGGCGAGCCGCCGAGGCGCGGCAGCACCATCTTGGTGAACAGCGGCTGGACCGAGAACAGCAACAGCGCGCTGACAAAGATCGCGGATGTATAGACGACCAGCACCAGCCGGTTTCGCGAGGCGGACGGCTCAAAAGTCATGAAAGCTCCGGCATGAACCCGGCGGGTGCCGGCGGCAGGATTTTTGGCAGGGATACGCCAGAGACGATGAGTTGAGCATATGGCAACATGACGGGCAAGAAACCGTGTACTTGACGCGGCGGCAATACGGCGCGACAGCAGCCCTTAATCAATCCTTCTTGAAGCGGACATGAACGAAACAGACGTCGTCATCATCGGTGCGGGGCATAACGGCCTCACCTGCGCGGCCTATCTCGCGATAGCCGGCCTGCGCGTGAAGGTGGTCGATCGCCGCAAGGTGGTCGGCGGGGCCGCGGTGACCGAGGAATTCCATCCCGGATTCCGCAATTCGGTGGCGGCCTATACGGTCAGTCTGCTCAACCCGAAAATCATCTCGGATCTGAAACTGGCCGAACAGGGCTTGCGGATCGTCGAACGGCGGGTGCAGAATTTCCTCCCCGCCCCCGACGGCAGCCATCTCCTGACCGGCGCGGGCCGCACCCACCAATCGGTTGCAAAACTCAGCGAGCGCGATGCCATCAACATCGACGCCTTCTCCCGCGAACTCGAAGCGATCACCGACGTGCTGCGCCAGTTCGTGCTGCGCGCACCGCCGAATATCGTCGAGGGCCTTGGCACAGGTTCGATCCGCGAAGCTTTCAATGCGCTCGGCACCGCCAATACTTTGAGAAAACTGTCGCTGGAGCAGCAGCGCAACCTGCTCGACCTGTTCACGCGCTCGGCCGGCGAGATGCTGGACGAACGCTTTGAAAGCGATCTGGTCAAGGCGCTGTTCGGCTTCGACGCAGTCGTCGGCAATTACGCCAGCCCCTATGCCGCGGGCTCCGCCTATGTGATGCTGCATCACGCCTTCGGCGAGGTGAACGGCAACAAGGGCGTCTGGGGCCATGCCATCGGCGGCATGGGCGCGATCACACAAGCGATGGCGCGCGCGGCGCGCGGGCACGGCGCCGAAATCGAAACCGATGCCGGGGTGCGTGAGGTGATCGTGGAGCGCGATCGCGCCGTTGGCGTCATTCTCGACAATGGCGAAACCATCCGCGCCAGATACGTCGTCTCCGGCGTCAATCCGAAGCTGCTGTACACAAGGCTGGTGCCGTCTGGCGCGCTGGCGCCGGAGTTTCTCGAGCGCATCACGCGCTGGCACAACGGCTCCGGCACGTTTCGCATGAACGTCGCGCTCAATGGCCTGCCCTCGTTCACCGCGCTGCCCGGCACAGGCGATCATCTCACCGCCGGCATCATTCTCGCGCCGAGCCTTGGCTATATGGATCGGGCCTGGCTGGACGCGCGTGAGCACGGCTGGAGCCGCGCGCCGGTCGTGGAGGTGCTGATTCCGTCGACGCTGGACGACTCGCTCAGCCCCGCCGGCCAGCATGTCGCCAGCCTGTTCTGCCAGCATGTCGCGCCGGACTTGCCCGACGGCAAATCCTGGGACGATCATCGCGACGAGGTCGCCGATCTCATGATCGCGACGGTCGACAAATACGCGCCGGGCTTCGCCTCAAGCGTGATCGGCCGCCAGGTGCTGTCGCCGCTCGACCTGGAGCGGCAATTCGGCCTGCTCGGCGGCGATATTTTTCACGGCGCGCTGACGCTCAATCAATTGTTCTCGGCGCGGCCGATGCTGGGCCATGCCGATTATCGCGGTCCGCTGAAGGGCCTCTACCATTGCGGCAGCGGCGCGCATCCCGGCGGCGGCGTCACCGGCGCGCCCGGCCACAACGCCGCGCGGGTGATTTTGCGGGATCATCGGGCGTTGTTCGGGTGAGTGGAAGACCGGTTGAAAAGCCGGTGGATGGATTGTGGAAAACCGGCGGATAAGTCTGTGCGCAAGCGCGTGCACGGACCGTGCGTTTCGGCGGCCCAAGCCTGTTGAGAACCCGGTATGTTTCAGTTGATAAGCCTGTGAAACTCGGGTGGTGTCTCAGTTTGAAATTGGGGGCCTATAGCCCGAGACAAGTTTTATGTGAATGTCTTGGGCAACTATCTGACGAGCCCGTTCAGCCTGATCTTCGCGTATCAATTTTGCGACCAGCAATTCATCCACAATCGAAGCCCCGACGTTTTCGCTCCAAAGAAGGTCCAGTTCGTTCCGTCTCACGTCGTCCACGCTGCCCTCCCCTTGCGAAGCTTACCGATAGCCCTGCTTCCAGCAGACACCACCGAATTCACGCGTCCGCCGGAACCAGAAACAGGCTGTCGATCAACGCCGTTTGCGCGGCTCCGGACTGTGTCAGGAATTCCGCGAGCTCCAGTTCGTCAAAACCGTCATGCCGCGAGGTCTGCCATTCGTGCCGTACCAGCAGACGCCTGGTTTCGGGATCGAACACCAGCGACCAATAATCCTGATCGGCCGGGCCGGGCCCGCGCCAGCTCTGGTAAAATTTGCGATTGATGGCTGCCATGACCGGCTCCTTCACCGTGCTTTCCGCCGAGCATAGCAGGGAGGGCGGATTCTGACGATCCCGAGAGGAAATGGGGACCGGGCAACCGGCCGACCGGGCCGGTTCGCTGGTCGCGCTAATGCGGATTTCGGCCGGCCTGGCGCCGGGCCTTATCAATCGGGATAGGGGGGAGCCTCGCGGCTCCTCCCCTCCCACACCACCGTACGTACGGGTCCGTATACGGCGGTTCGCTGGATTATGCGACAGCGGGACTTGCGAGGGAGCGTAGGCCGAGCGATCTGAAGAAGCTGATTGGCATGGCAATATGGAGAGCGGGACTGACTGCGAGCCGCCAAGGGCCATGTGGGCTGCCGGCGGTTTGTGCCGCCAGGTCCCGGCCGACGCCGCAGCGTCGCAACTCTGCAAACCGTGTACTTCCGCGCTTCCACTGTTTCCAGGCGATGGCGCGCAACCGCCGCCTGAGCCATTCGTCAAGCTTACGCAACACTGACGGCGTTTGGCAGAAGCCGAAGTAGCCGCGCCACCCGGTGAGGTAAACGGACAACTCCTTGACGATCTGCTTAAGGCTGCGTCCGCACGTGCGCCGCGTCAGTTCCCGGACCCTTGCTTTGAAGCGGACGAGCGCTTGCGGCGCGATGCGCCGTCGCGGTTCGCTTCCGTAGGTAAAGCTGAAGCCCAGGAACTTGCGGACGCTCGGTTTGGCAACCGCGCTCTTGGCCTTGTTGACCTTCAGCCTGAGGCGCTTCGCAAGGAACCGTTCGATCCCGGTCATCACTCGTTCTCCTGCGCGTTGACTGCGTACATAGATGTTGCAGTCGTCGGCGTAGCGCACGAAGCGGTGACCGCGTTTCTCCAGTTCCTTGTCCAGCACATCCAGCATCAGGTTCGACAATAGCGGCGAGAGCGGCCCACCCTGCGGCGTGCCTTCCTCCGTCGGGCTGACCAGTCCTCCCTCCATCGCACCCGCGGTCAGAAAGCCGCGGATGAGTTTCAGGATGCGCTTGTCAGCAACCCTCTTGGCAATGAACCCCATCAGGACGTCGTGGTTGACCCGGTCGAAGAACTTTTCCAGGTCGATGTCCACGACGATGGCGTAGCCGGACGCAATATACGCCTGCGCTCGCTCCACCGCCTGATGCGCCGAGTGCTTCGGCCGGAAGCCGAAGCTCGTCTCGGAGAACGTCGGGTCCCAGTCCGCTTGCAGCACCTGCATGACAGCCTGCTGGATCAAGCGGTCGAGCACCGTCGGGATGCCGAGCAGCCGCATGCCGCCCGACGCCTTCGGTATCTCCACGCGCCGCACCGGTTGCGGCTTGTAAGTGCCATCAAGTAACTGAGCCCGGATCGTAGGCCAGTGCTCCTTCAGGTAGGCCGGCAGGTCGTCGACGTTCATGCCGTCGAAGCCCGCCGCGCCCTTGTTGCGCTTCACTTGCGCCAACGCTGTCTTCAGATTCTCACGCTCGACTACTGCTTCCATCGACGGTCCCGCGACCGCCGGGTGTTCGAGACAGGCGTTCGCCGTGCATGCTTCGGTCTCTCGGGCGGCGGCGCTTCGGGCTTCACCCTCCGCCCCGGTTCCCAAGTTCAGCTCGACCTGATTCTTCTGCCGCATGACTGCACGAGACCGCCGTTCTACTGACCTCTCCAGCGTTCAGGCCTTCACCGGCGCGCTGCCGCCTACTACGCCCTCTGCTGACTTCTGCCCTGCGGTCAGGCCGTCTTGCAACGGCCCCAGTCTCGTTACCGAGACACAGCGCAGACCTCCCGAGGTAAGATCGACCGCCTTCACCGCACGCCCGCCGGATTTACCACCCCGACCCTTGATGACCATGGACTTCGCGATCATTAGCTCGCTCGTCCGGCCGGGTAGGCCTCATTATCCGGTTTTCGTTCATCGGGCCGCAGCTTTGCTCCACGCTTTCTTCAGACCCCACCTCGCGGTGACGCCCTTGCGCTTCACTAATCCTTCGCCGCCATCAGGCTGGATAGAGGACTTCCACCTCCAAGCTGTCGTTCATACTCGGCACACTAAAAAAAGACCGGGCGGTGAGCGGCCCGGTCTTGAGAACGCGGCGGATTGTTCGATTATTTCAGCGAGGTGCTGATTGTGGAGAAGGTGCCGTTGAGCGCGGTGCCAACACCCTGAACCGCGGTGATGATCGCGATTGCAATCCCGGCCGCGATCAGCCCGTATTCGATGGCCGTAGCGCCGGATTCGTCCTTCAAAAACTTCAAAACAAGCGTCTTCATGTTCGGTCCTGCCCTCATTTTGATCCCCCGGAACAAAGGGGTGTTCAAAAGTTCCATCAGGGAAACTACGGAACAAAATCTAAGGTTGCCTAAGTTTCGATGTGGAACTTTTCGGGATATTACGACGCTAATATTCGTCAAGTTTGAACGAAACGTCCCCGGGGATGGCCCCAAGTCACGGATTTCTAATCTGAATTCCTGGCGGGTCGTCGAGCCGCCATCAGGGGAGACAGGGTTGTTGCATCACCCGATTTCCGGGTAATTACGAATTGTCGCCCGCTCCGGGTTCCCGACCTCTCAATGACTGCCACCGTTCAATGAGTTCCACCCTCACCCCGTCGACCCACCGCGCGAGCTTTGCCATCGGCAGCGAAGCGACCGCCAAGCGTGTCGTCGATCTCCTGACCGAAAGCTTTTTCGAGGGCCAGGCCGCGATATCGGCGTTTGAAAGCCCAGGCGGCCGGTGGGACGTCACCGCGTATTTTGCCGAGGCGCCCGATCAGACCTCGATCCGCGAGCTGGTCGGCCTCGCCGCCGGCGACGAGGTCGCACAACGCATTGCATTCGACACGGTCGAAGCGCGGGACTGGGTCAAGACGACGCTCGAGGATCTGGTCCCGGTCCCGGCCGGGCGCTTCGTCGTGCACGGAAGCCATGACCGCGCGCGGGTGCCGGCCAACAAGCTCGGCATCGAGATCGAAGCGGCGCTGGCGTTCGGCACCGGCCATCACGGCACCACGCGCGGCTGCTTGCTGCTGCTCGATCACGTCCTGAAGAAATATTATCCGCGGCGCGTGCTCGATCTCGGCACCGGCACCGGGGTGCTGGCGATTGCCGCCGCCAAGGCGCTGCACAACGCGGTGCTGGCAAGCGACATCGATCCGGCCTCGGTCCGCGTCGCCCACGACAATGCGCGCCTGAACGAAACCGGGCATCTGGTGCAGACGATCCGCGCCACTGGTTTTGCGGCCCCGCAATTCGCGCAACGCGGCCCGTTCGATCTGGTGCTGGCCAACATCCTCGCCAATCCATTGCGGCAATTGGCGACGCCGATGGCGCGGCATCTGGCACCCTCGGCGCTGGTGATCCTTTCGGGCCTGCTGACGCACCAGGCTGCGCCTGTTATCGCGGCCTATCGGGCCCGGGGCCTGGTGCCGGTGCGGCATCTGAAGATCGACGGCTGGAGCAGCCTGTTGCTGCGCAAGGCCGGGTGACGACCAGCCACATCAAAACGCCCCTCCGGCCAGATGCAGGAAGGGCGTCATGAGCAAGTCGGTATCCGAAAGCGAAGCTGTCGCTACTCGGGCGGTTTGTAGCGGGCGATGACGCTCGTTTCTTCTTCCTCGCGCTCGGCGCGTTTGACGCGTGCTTCCACGAAACGACCCAGGATCTGGACGATAACGCCGCGTTGCTTCTTCTCGATGGGTGGAATCGGGCCGCGGCGCACCGGCGGCGAAATCTTCTCAAACGTGAAAGCAGGCATCGTGCATCCCCTCTTCGTTGAGTTGAGACACTCCTGGATTTCCCCCGGGCATCGATGGGTGAACGATCTGCTATGCAAACCGTTCCGCCCGGTCTAACGCAGGCAGCAGAATTCAAGCATAACTTATGCCAAATGGCGGAGATTCCCGCCGCATTGCGGACTTCTCCAGCCAACCCTAAAGTGGTCAGACGATGTTCGAAGCTCATTTCCAGACATTCGAAGAACCCGAAGGCGGCGTAGCGCTGAGCGCGCGGCTGTCGGCCTTTCGCGAGGAACTGGCGCGGCGCAAGCTGACGGGATTCGTGATTCCCCGCGCCGATCAGCAACAAAATGAGTATGTCGCGCCGTCGGAGGAGCGGCTGGCCTGGCTCACCGGCTTCACCGGCTCGGCCGGATTGGCCGTGGTGCTGACGCAGGAAGCCGCGGTCTTTGTGGATGGCCGCTATACCCTGCAAGCGGCCAAACAGGTCGACCGAAAGGCCTGGCAGATCGAGCCGCTGGCCGATCCGCCGCCGGAACATTGGCTGGCGAAGCACCTGATCGCCGGCGACCGCCTCGGTTTTGACCCGTGGCTGCATACTTCGGCGGCAGCCGAGCGGTTGGCCGCGGCCTGCGCCAAGGCCGGCGCGGAACTGGTCGCGGTCGATACCAATCCGCTGGATTCGGTGTGGACCGAACGCCCGCGCGCCGCCGCTCGGGCCGGTCGCCATCCACGGCACGCAGTTTTCCGGCGAGATCGAAGCCGAGAAACTCAAGCGCATCCGGCTGGAAATCGCAAAACTCGGCGTCGATGCGCTGGTGCTGTCGGATAGCCATGCGGTGGCCTGGACCTTCAACATCCGCGGCGCCGACGTCTCGCATACGCCGCTGCCGCTGTCCTATGCGCTGGTGCCAAAGGACGGCCGCCCGACCGTGTTCATCGATCACCGCAAGCTGTCGAATGCGGCGCGGGATCATCTCGAACAATCCGCCGATGTCCGGGAGCCCGGCGCGCTGACGCCGCAGCTCACCGACCTGGCGCAGAGCCGGCGCTGCGATCGCGCTGGATGCTGCGACCGCGGCCGATGCGTTGAGCCGCCTGATCATCGCGGCCGGCGGCAAGCCCTTACGCGGCAGCGATCCGGTCAGCCTGCTCAAGGCGGTCAAGAACATCACCGAGATCGAGGGCACGCGGACGGCGCATCAACGCGATGCGCGTGGCGCTGACCCGGTTCCTGGCCTGGATCGACCGCGAAGCGCCGTCGGGCGCGCTGACCGAGATCGATACCGTCGAGGCGCTGGAAACGTTTCGCCGCCAGACCGGCGCGCTGAAGGATGTGTCGTTTCCCACCATTGCCGGCACCGGGCCGAACGGCGCCATCGTGCATTACCGCGTCACCCGCAAGAGCAACCGACGGATTTCGCCCGGCGATCTGCTGCTGATCGATTCCGGCGCGCAATATGAAGACGGCACCACCGACGTCACCCGCACCATCGCGATCGGCGAACCGACCGCAGAAATGCGCGATCGCTTCACCCGCGTGCTGCGCGGACATATGGCGATCGCGCGGGCGGTATTTCCTGACGGCACCACCGGCGCGCAGCTCGACAGCCTGGCGCGGCAATTCTTGTGGCAGGCCGGCCTCGATTTCGAGCACGGCACCGGCCACGGTGTCGGCAGCTATCTGTCGGTGCACGAAGGCCCGGCGCGGATTTCAAAACTCGGCACCGCGCCGCTGAAGCGCGGCATGATCCTCTCCAACGAGCCTGGCTATTACAAGACCGACGCCTATGGCATCCGGATCGAAAATCTCGAACTGGTTGTCGGCGCCGACATCGTTGGCTCCGAAAAGCCGGTCAATGCGTTCGAGACCCTGACGCTGGCGCCGATCGACCGCCGTTTGATCGACGTGAAGATGCTGAGCTCGGCGGAACTGGACTGGCTCAACAAATATCATGCCCGCGTCAACCGCGAGGTGCGCCCGCATCTCGACGACAACGCCACGAAACTGTGGCTGGACGAGGCGACGGCGGAGCTGCGCCCATGACTGTCGTCCTTCGCGAAAGCGGGGGACACAGTACGCCGCGGCCTCTCGATTTAACCGCAACTGCTCTGGAATACTGGGTCACCCGCCTGCGCGGGTGACGACGACGGCATTTGTTGCGCGGGGCGGAACAACATCGCCGCGCCTCCCGAAATCGGAATAGCCGCATGCCGAAACGTCCGTATGCGCGCGGGAAGCGATCCCGCTACAGTCCGATTCACCAACAGGAAGCGGACCTGAATGCATGGCGTGATGGGCAAGCCGCCCAATGCTGCGACCGACGACACTAGCGTCGCGACATCGAGGGTGATGCTGCTGATGCTCGTCGTGATGACGGGCGTGGCGCCGATCTCGCTCTATATGCTGGTGCCGGCGCTGCCGATGCTGGCGCAGACGTTTCGGGCGCGACATCTCGATCGCGCAGATGACGGTGTCGCTCTACATGGTCGGCATCGCCTGCTCGCAGATCGTCATGGGGCCGCTATCGGATAAGTTCGGCCGCCGCCCGGTGCTGCTGTGCGGCCTCGGCCTGATGGTCGCGGCCAGTGTTGCCTGCATCTTCGCCGATACGCTGCCGCAACTGATCGCCGCGCGTTTCTTCCAGGCGCTGGGCGGCGCCACCGGCATGGTCGTGAGCCGCGCCATCATCCGCGACCTCTACAGCCGCGACCGCATCTCTGGCATGATCAGCCTCGTCATCGCCGTGATGATGATCGCGCAGATGCTGAGCCCCCTGACCGGCGGTCTCCTGGAGACCGCGTTCGGCTGGCGCGCGATATTCTATCTCATCACCGCGGCATCGCTGACCATCACGGTCTTCATCGCCATCGCGCTGCCCGAGACGCGCCGCGACCGCAGCGAAGCCGGTGGATTTCGCGGCGATGTCGGCAGCCTGCTCAAAAGCCGGGCCTTCATCGGCTACGTGCTGTGCCAGGTGCTGGCCTCGCAGATCATCTTCACCTTCGCCGGCGGCGGCCCCTATATCGTGGTGACACAGATGGGCCGCACCAGCGCCGAATATGGCGCGTGGTTTGCAACCACCGGCTTTGCCTATCTGGTCGGAAATCTGTTCTGCGTGCGTTACTCACCGCGCCATTCGCTGGAAAAACTGATCTGGTTCGGGCTGGCGTTGCAGCTCGGCGGCAGCCTTCTCAATCTGGTCTGGAGCATCACCGGCTACAACCAGGCGCCGTCGCTCCTGTTCGGCACCCAGATGATCGTGATGCTCGCCAACGCCTTCGTGATGTCGAACTCGGCGGCCGGCGCCATCAGCGTCCGCCCCGACGCCGCCGGCACCGCCTCCGGCGCGATGGGATTTTTGCAGCAGGGCATCGGCGCGCTGGTCTCGCAATTCGGCGCCTATCTCGGCGGCCACTCCACCAGCACGCTGCCGCTGACGGCGGCGATTTTCGCGATCTCGATCCTCTGCGCCTCGACGATGATCTTCATCGTGCCGCGGCGGACGGTGATGGTCAGCGAGGAATTGATCGAGCAGGCGGAGGAGGAAGAGTTGGGGATGTTGTGAGGGGGCAAGCGCAAACAAAAAACGCGAAAACAACCCCATGCACAGTATCGCTGGACTGGCGGCACTCGTCCCGGCCCAAGATATAGTATGCTGTGGCTACGTTTCTGGAGCAGAGAAAGAAAGTCGTGGGATGGCCGGGTCAAGCCAGGTCAAGCCCGGCCATGACGAAGGTCACTCCCCTGCTTCATTTCTCGACGACGACTTCGCTGATCTGCATGACCGGGGCGATGTCGGTATAGTTGGCAATATCGGCCATGATCTCCTTTGCGTGCGGTCCGAAACCGTTCTGAAATGCATCGACCGAGTTGGCGAAGATGTGACACATCCCGACGTAGGTCGCGGGCGCACCCGGCGCCCCGCCTGCAAGGCCCTTGTCGACGGTGTAATATTTGCAAGCATCCCCCATGCGGGACTTCACCAGCGGCATATGCTTGTCGCGATAGTAGTCGTGGTCAAAGCGGGCTCCGGGCTGGTTGGGATACATGACGCTTACCTTGATCATCGCTTCCTCCTGGTTTGAAATTTATTGTATTCCAGCACGACTATCGCGCGCCCTTACTCCCCGATCAACTTCAGCCACTCGTCTTCCGTCAGCACGGCAACGCCGTGCTTCTTGGCCTCCGCCAGCTTCGATCCCGCGCCCGGCCCCGCCACCACATAATCCGTCTTCTTCGACACCGAACCGGCTGCCTTGGCCCCCAGCCGCTCGGCGGTGGCCTTGGCTTCGTCGCGCGTCATCTTTTCCAGCGAGCCTGTGAACACCACGGTCTTGCCGGCGACGGCGGAATTGCTCTTCGGCTTCTCGGCATCGAGGATTTCAACCTCTTTCGTCAACCGCTCGACGATGCCGCGGTTGTGGCTCTCGCCGAAATAGGCGGCGACGCTCTTGATGACGGTGTCGCCGATCTGGTCCAGCGCGTCCATCTCGGCGATGGTCTCCTCGTCTTCCTTGGCGACCTTCAGCCCGGCGTCGTGAAACGCCTGCCAGGAACCGTAGCCCCGCGCCAGCGCCAGCGCGGTGGTCTCGCCGACATGGCGCATGCCAAGCGCATAGATGAAGCGCTCCAGCGAAATCCGGCGCCGCCCCTCGATCGATGCAAACAGGTTGCGCACCGACGTCTCGCCGTAGCCTTCGATCTCCTCCAGCTTCAGCCTGGCGTTGCGTTTGGGCAGTGTGAAGATGTCGGCGGGCTCCTTCACCCATCCTTCGTCGAAGAAGTATTGAATCTGCTTCTCGCCGAGCCCGTCGATATCGAAGGCGCGGCGCGAGACGAAAAGCCTTAAGTGCTCGATCTTCTGGAACGGACAGGCGAACTCGCCGGTGCAGCGGGCGCGCGAGCCCTCCTCGCCCGTCGCGGTCTCCTCCCGCACCACGTCGGTGTGCAGCGGACACGGGCATTTTTTCGGGAAGTGGAATTCCTTTGCGTTCTTCGGCCGCTTGTCGATGACGACATCGACGACTTGCGGAATCACGTCGCCGGCGCGCTGGATCACCACGGTATCGCCGATCCGGATATCGCGGCCGTCGCGCAGTTGCTCGCCGTCGCCGCCGATGCCCTTGATGTAATCCTCATTGTGCAGGGTGACGTTCTGCACGATGACGCCGCCGACGCCGACCGGCTCCAGCTTGCCGACCGGCGTGAACGAGCCGGTGCGCCCGACCTGGATTTCGATATCGCGCAG
Source organism: uncultured Alphaproteobacteria bacterium (assembly GCA_963738765.1). Classification (GTDB taxonomy): domain Bacteria; phylum Pseudomonadota; class Alphaproteobacteria; order Rhizobiales; family Xanthobacteraceae; genus Bradyrhizobium. The sequence continues at coordinate 231,353 of CAVTYA010000034.1, forward strand.
CACGGTCGTGGCGCGCTCGGCCGGGAATTTATGCGCGATCGCCCAGCGCGGCGTGCGCGACACAAAACCGAGCCGCTCCTGCCAGTCGAGCCGGTCGATCTTGTAGACGACGCCGTCGATATCGTAGTCGAGCTCGGCGCGCTGCTGCTCGATCTTGCGGTGGAAGGCGATCAGCTGATCGATGGAGTGGCAGAGTTTCGTCAGCGGATTGGTCTTGAAGCCGCAGCGCTCGAACCAGTCGATCATGCCGGACTGGGTGTCTTCCGGCATCGCGCTCATCTCGCCCCAGGCATAGGCGAAAAAACCGAGCGGCCGCGAGGCGGTGATGGTCGGGTCCTTCTGCCGCAACGAACCGGCCGCCGAATTGCGCGGATTGGCGAACGGAGCTTCGTCCGGCCCCGACCTGCTTCTTGTTGAGCGCGAGAAAGGCCTTCTTGGTCATGTAGACTTCGCCGCGCACCTCGCAGATGTCGGGCACGTTGCGGCCCTTCAGCTTCTGCGGCACGTCTTCGAGCGTGCGGATGTTGGCGGTGACGTCCTCGCCTTCCGCACCGTCGCCACGGGTGGCGGCGGTGACGAGTTCACCGCCCTCGTAGCGCAGCGACATCGACAGCCCGTCGATTTTCGGCTCGGCGGAAAAATCGATCTTGTCGTCGTCACCAAGCTTTAGAAAGCGCCGGATACGGCCGACGAAATCGATCACGTCCTCTTCCGCAAAAGCGTTGTCGAGCGACAGCATCGGAACCGCGTGACGGACTTTCTTGAAATCGTCCCGAGGGCGCCGCGCCGACCTTTTGCGACGGCGAGTCCGATGTGACGAATTCGGGAAAGCGCTTCTCGATGGCGTTGTAGCGCTGCCGCAGCGCATCGTATTCGGCGTCGGTGACGCTGGGCGCGTCGTCCTGGTAGTAGCGCTTGTCGTGCCCTTCGAGCTCCAGCGCCAGCCGCATGTGCTCGACCTTGGCCTGCGCCTTGGTGAGCTTGGCGACGTCGGGAAGCGTTTTTGTCTTTGCTGTCTTGGCCATGGACAATGAATACGATGAACTTGGTTGAGAGAAAAGACGGCGATGGTACCGGCGTTCCCCGGATGCTGCGCAGCGCCTAGCGGTGCGCTGCTGATCCGGGGTCCATCGGGTGGGTCCCGGCTCTGCGGCGCAGCGCGAAGGGCGCTGCTCCGCGTCCGGGACACGGAAAGTTACGCCGTCGCCGCGCGGAGCAGCCGGTCCGCCGCCGCCCGCGCTTCGGCGGTGATCTCGGCGCCGGCCAGCATGCGGGCGATTTCCTCGCGGCGGTGGTCGGCGGCGAGCGCGTTGACGCGGGTGGCGACGCGCTTGCCCTTGTCGAGCGCATCCTTGGAAATCAGCAGATGCTGGTCGGCGCGGGCCGCGACCTGCGGCGCATGGGTCACCGCCATCACCTGGACCTTGCCGGCGAGCCGCGCCAGCCGCGCGCCGATGGCGTCGGCCACCGCGCCGCCCACGCCGGTATCGATTTCGTCGAACACCAGCGTCGGCGCCGAGCCGCGATCGGACAGCACGACCTTCAGCGCCAGCAGGAACCGCGACAGCTCGCCGCCGGAAGCGACCTTCATCAGCGGCCCCGGCCTTGGTGCCGGGATTGGTCTGCACCCAGAACTCGACGCGGTCGATGCCCTGCGGCCCCGGCGAATTGGCGTCGCTCTCGACCTGCGTCATGAATTTCGCGCGTTCGAGCTTGAGCGGCGCGAGTTCGGCGTTGACGGCCTTGTTGAGCTTTTCGGCGGATTTTGTCCGCGCCGCCGAGAGTTTCGCTGCCGCTGCGCCATAGCGCTTGTCGGCCTCGGCTGCCGCCGTCTCCAGCTTCTTCAACCGGTCGGCGCCGGCATCGATCAGCGCCACGTCGGCGGCGTATTTGGCGGCCAGCGCCGCCAAGCCATCGACCGGCGTCGAATATTTGCGCGAGGCGGCGCGCAGCGCGAACAGCCGCTCCTCGATCCGCTCCAGCTCGGCCGGGTCGAAATCGGCCGCGATCAGCGCGGCGCTGAGATGCTGGTCGGCCTCCTCCAGCGCGTTGATCGCGATATCGATCGCCTTCACCGCGGGCTCGACCAGCGCCGGCGAATTGGCGGCGCGGCGTTCCAGCCGGCGCACCGCGGCGGCCAGTGCCGCCACCGGCGAATGGTGACCGCCGACCGCCTCCTGCGCCTCGCGCAAATCGCTGGCGATCTTCTCGCCCTGCATCATGATGGTGCGGCGTTCGGCGAGCGCGGTTTCCTCGCCGTCCTTTGGCCTGAGCGTCTTCAGTTCGTCGGCGGCGTGGCGCAGATAGTCGGCCTCGCGGGCGGCGCGCTCCATGCTGGCGCGATGCTCGTCGAGCGCCGTGATGGCGGTGCGCCGCGTCTCCCAAAGCTGTTCCAGCGCCGCGACGTCCTTCTCGAGGCCGGCGAAGGCATCGAGCAGCCGGCGATGGGTCGATGCATCGACCAGCGCGCGCTCGTCATGCTGGCCGTGGATCTCGACCAGCGCCGAGCCGACCGCCTTTAGCGTCTGCACGCTGATCGCCTGGTCGTTGATGAAGGCGCGGGTGCGGCCGTCGGCAAGCTGCACGCGGCGCAGGATCATCTCACCGGTATCGTCGAGCCCGTTGTCGGCGAGGATCGCCGCCGCCGGATGGCCCTTCGGCACATCGAACACCGCGGTGACCTGGCCCTGCTCCACGCCGTGACGGACCAGGCCGGCGTCGCCGCGGCCGCCGAGCGCCAGCGCGAAGGCATCGAGCAGGATGGATTTGCCCGCGCCGGTTTCGCCGGTCAGCACCGCGAGGCCACGGGAAAACTCGATATCGAGCCGTTCGATCAGGACGATGTCACGGATCGACAGACGCGCCAGCATGCGAGGTAAATTCCTAGCCGAGACCCATCTTCTTGAAGGCCCTGGAAATATAGGAACCCTGATTCTCGCTCGGCTCGAGACCGCCGGACTTTACAAGATTATAGGCGTCCTTGTACCAGCGGCTGTCAGGAAAATTGTGGCCAAGCACGGCGGCGGCGGTTTGCGCCTCGCCGACGATGCCGATCGCCATATAGGCCTCGGTCAGCCGCGCCAGCGCTTCCTCGACATGCCGCGTGGTCTGATACTGGGTGACCACGGTCTTGAAGCGGTTGATGGCGGCGGTGTAGTCGCGCTTTTCCATGTAATAGCGGCCGACGTCCATTTCCTTGCCGGCCAGCTGGTCGCGCGCGCCTTCGAGCTTGGCCTTGGCGCTGGTGGCATATTCCGAGGTCGGATATTTGCGGATCACCTCTTCCAGCGCGGCGATCGCCTTCTCGGTGCGGCCCTGGTCGCGGGAGATGTCGGGAATCTGGTCGTAATGCGAGGCCGCGATCAGATATTGCGCATAGGCCGCATCCGGGCTGCCGGGATGCAAGGTGACGTAGCGGGTCGCCGCACCGATGCAGCTGTCGTAGTCGCCGGCGTTGTAGAAGGCATAGGCCGACATCAGCAGCGATTTGCGCGCCCAGTCGGAATAAGGATGCTGGCGATCGACTTCCTCGAATTTCTTCGAGGCCGCCTTGGCCTCCTTGCGCTGGTTCATCAGGTACAAGCCCTCATTGTAGAGCTTGTCCGCGGGCTCTTCGACGAAGGTGTCGTCCTTGGCGAGGAACTTGTCCCACAGCGCACCGGTGCCGCATCCGCTCAGAGGGACAGCCAGCACGATCAGGCCCGCCGCCAGCCGAACGACCGCGCGGCCCGGTTGAGGCCGCCATAGCCAGATGGTTTGCGTTGTTCGAGCGTCATACGCTGTGCCGACATGAAGTTTAAGACCTGACGCCTTTGATGCGGTTAATGACCGAGCCCGCCCGTCCATGAACCGCAATCATGGACGCAATATTCCCCGTGCCAGTGCGCTATCATGCAACCGCAGGCCTGTGTAGCCGAAAAATGGTCCTTAACCAACCGAATACGCAGCCATTTCGCCCGGATTAAGGCGGCGGAACACCATCGTTACCAATTGTGGTTAGCGCATGATCCGCCAAAGTGTGAGCGGTTTGGCGATCAGATCATGCGCCATTTATAATTAGATTAGAGCGCGACCGGACGCAAAACCGGCTTCCACTTTTGCTGGTCGCGCTCGCAGAAAACGCCGGTATACGGCGCTCAGGAAACGTCCGGGCCGTAGGCCGGGGCGATCATGCCGCCCACCATTCCGCGGCCGGCTTCGACATGGCTGCGGGAGCGGCGCGGCGTCTCCGCCTCGACGATCCGCCAGGCGCTGCGATCGGCCAACAGCGCCGTCAGTACCGCGTGGTTGAGCTTGTGACCGCCGCGCACCGAACGATAGGCGCCGAGCAGCGGCAGACCGGCCAGCGCGAGATCGCCGACCACATCCAGCACCTTGTGGCGGGCGCATTCGTCGCTGTAGCGCAGGCCCTCGGCGTTGAGCAGGCGGGTTTCGTCGAACACCACCGTATTCTCAAAGGACGCGCCGAGCGCGAAGCCGGCGCTCCAGAGCCGCGCGACGTCGTTCATGAAGCCGAAGGTGCGGGCGCGCGAAATCTCGCGGCGGAAACTTTCGGGGTTGAGATCGAGCGAAAAATTCTGACGGCCGATCACGGGATTGGCGAAGTCGATTTCGACCTCGGCACGGAACCCGGCGGCATGGGGGCGCAATTCTCCGAAGGAGTCGCCGATCGCAACCTGCACCGGCTTCAGCACCTGGATGAAACGGCGGGTTGCGGATTGGGTAACGATGCCGGCCTGATCGATGGCGGCGACGAAGGCCGCAGCGCTGCCGTCCATGATCGGAACTTCCGGACCATCGACTTCGATGGTGGCGTTGTCGACGCCCATGCCGCGCAGTGCAGCAAGCACATGTTCGGCAGTGGAGACGAGCGGACCATCGCTGTCGCCGAGCACGGTGGCAAGTTCGGTTGCGATGACGGATTCTGCGGTGGCCGGAACTTCGCGGTCGGAATCGTCAAGACCGGTGCGGACAAAAATAAAACCTGCATCGACAGGTGCAGGTCCAAGCGTAAGACTAACGGGTAAACCGGAATGAACGCCGACGCCCGTCACGGTGGCTTGCGACCGAAGCGTTGTTTGACGGCTGAATTTCATGCGATAATCGCCCACTACCCGACTTAACCTAAAGACAGGAAACATCGCTTACGCGTCGATTCGAGTTTTAGGCATCCCCAAGTCACGGCAGACCATAGTCACTGCCCCAAAGCGCGCCAACTCACGCTTTTTTACCGATTGTTACCCTATCTCTGCCGTATTCACGCCAAAGCTTAACCAAATTGCGACGCGGTTCCGGGTCGTTTCGGCCACGACATCTGACCACGGAATACATGATTAATCTTTTAATATCAGTTGCTTGATCACCCGGTCGTGACTTCCTTCGGGGCAAAAGAAAAAGGCCCCGGCTGGATCAGCCGGGACCTTTTCGGTCGCCAGAATTGTAACAAACTTCAGTTCGACTGCCGGCGCAGGAAGGCCGGGATATCAAGATGGTCGTCGCCCTGTGGCGCCGCGGCAACAGGTGCCGGGCGGCCATGAACGTCCAGACCCTGCGGGGCCGGGCGTCGCGCATACTCGGATACCGGCTCGTTACCCGCCATCTGCTGGGCAACCGAACGCTGCGGCTTGCGTTCGGGAAGCGGCGGCATCGGCGCCATCGCCGGACCCGAGGCGCGCGCCTCGATCGGCGGCTCGGTCTCTTCGTCGCGGCGGCCGAGGCCGACATTGGCCAGCCGCTGCAGCAGCGACAGCCGGGTCTTTTGCGGCTCTTCGCCGGTCTCGCCGCGGGCCTGCCGGATTTCGGCCTGCGCCGGCATCGGAAGGTCCTCGAACTTCGGCATCCTGGGGGCGCGGACCGGCGGCCGCTCGGCCGCCTGCGGGATGAAGGTGTCGGGCATCGCCGGCTCTTCGGTCTCGACGCGGGCGATGTCATGATCGGGGAACAGCGACGGCTTCTGCGCGATCGGGCGAACCGTGACGTCGCCATAGGAGGCGGGCTGCAGCGGCGCCGATGGCGAAGCTTCCGGCGCGACGGCGGCGGCGATGGCAGCCAAGGCGGCACGCTCGACGCTGTTTGACGTGCGCTGCGGCGCGGCGGGGGCTACGGCTGGAGCCGTCTGCACCGGCGCCGTCGTCTCGAGCTTCTGGGCGCGTTCGGCAAGGCGCTGGTTGTCGGCGCGCAGCCGTGCGGTCAGATCGGCCAGACGGCTGTCCGGCGTCGACGTCGCGGTGGCATTGGTTGCAACCGCGGGCGGCGCTGCGGAGTTGCGCGCGATGATCGCCTGTTCGATGCCGGTGGCTACGACGGAGACGCGGATGATGCCATCGAGGGTCTCGTCGAAGGTGGCGCCGACGATGATGTTGGCGTCCTGGTCGACTTCCTCGCGAATTCGCGTTGCGGCTTCGTCGACTTCGAACAGGGTCAGGTCCTTGCCGCCGGTGATCGAGATCAAGAGGCCGCGCGCACCCTTCATCGATGAATCGTCGATCAGCGGATTGGCGATCGCAGCTTCCGCCGCGGTCAGCGCCCGCTTCTCGCCGGTGGCTTCGCCGGTGCCCATCATCGCCTTGCCCATTTCGCGCATCACGGCGCGGACGTCAGCGAAGTCGAGATTGATCAGGCCTTCCTTGACCATCAGGTCGGTGATGCAGGCGACGCCCGAGTAAAGCACCTGATCGGCCATCGCAAAAGCGTCGGCGAAGGTGGTTTTTTCGTTGGCGACCCGGAACAGGTTCTGGTTCGGGATGATCAGGAGCGTATCGACCACCTTGTGCAGTTCGGCAATGCCGGCTTCGGCGGTGCGCATGCGGCGCGCGCCTTCGAAGTGGAACGGCTTTGTCACCACACCGACGGTGAGGATGCCCATCTCGCGTGCGGTCTTGGCGATAACAGGGGCTGCGCCGGTGCCGGTACCGCCGCCCATGCCGGCGGTGACGAACACCATGTTGGCGCCGCTCAGATGATCGCGGAGCTCGTCGATGACCTCTTGCGCCGCAGCCGCGCCGACATCGGGCTGCGAACCGGCGCCGAGGCCTTGCGTGACCTGCGTGCCCATCTGCACGATGCGCTGGGCCTTCGACATGGTCAGCGCCTGCGCGTCGGTGTTGGCGACGACGAAATCGACGCCCTGCAACCCGGCAGTGATCATGTTATTGACGGCATTGCCGCCTGCTCCACCGACGCCGAAGACGGTAATCCGCGGTTTCAGCTCGCTGATGTCAGGGGGGGTCAGATTGAGTGCCATGGTTGCCTCTCGATTACGCGCGCGTTGGTTCGCCCCGGCCGGCGGCCGCGGGAGTTGGTGAAAGTCGTTTGGTCTGGGATCCGGTCATCAGAAGCCCTCGCGAAGCCATCGTCCGACCTTTCCGAAATAGCCGTCAGTCCCTGTTCTGAGCTGCCGCGTATGCCGCGGTTCGACGTGTTCCAGATGAGCGTATTGCGGATAGACCAGGAGGCCCGCGGGCACCGCGAACGACGGCCCCTTCGCCTCATTGGGCATGCGGCCGAAGCCGAGCGGGCGGCCGATGCGGACCGGCCGGTTGAGGATGCGGGTGGCCAATTCGACGGTGCCGGTGAGCTGCGACGCGCCGCCGCTCAGGACGACTCGCGCCCTCGGCTCTGCCGCAAAGGGGGAATCCGCGAGCCGGTCCCGGACCATTTCAAAAATCTCCTCGGCGCGATGCCGGACGATGTTGGCGATCGTGGCGCGCGAGACGATCTGCGGAGCATCGCGTTCGTCGCCTGCAGTGGGAACGGACATCAGCTCGCGCGCATCGGATCCGCCGGTCAGCACGGTGCCGTATAACGTCTTGATTCGCTCGGCATCCGCAATGCATGCACCGACGCCGCGTGCAAGATCCATCGTGATGTGTTGCCCGCCTACCGCAAACCCCGAGGCGTGCACGAAGCGTCCGCCCGAATAGGTCGCAATCGTGGTCGAGCCGGCGCCCATCTCGACCACGGCGGCGCCGAGATCGGCTTCGTCGTCGGTCAGGACCGAGAGGCCGGCCACATAGGGGCTGGCCGCCATGGCTTCGACGTTGAGATGGCAGCGCTCGACCACCAGCATCAGGTTCTTGGCGACGGTGGCGTCCGCAGTGACGACGTTCATGTCGACGCCGAACTGCCGCGCCACCATGCCCCTGGGATCGCGGATGCCCTTGACGCCGTCGAGGGCGTAGCCGACCGGCAGCGCATGCAGCACGGTGCGGCCCTCGCCGGTGGCGTGGCGCATGCCGGTCGAGGTGACGCGGGTGATGTCGGCCTCGGTGACGGAGCCGCCGCGAATATCGGCCGCGGCTTCGACCAGCTGGCCGTGCAGCCGGCCGCCGGAGACCGACAGCAACACGGATTCAACGCGAACCTTGGCCATGCGCTCGGCCAGCGCCACCGCCTGGCGCACCGCCTGCTCGCATTCGGCGAGATCGACCACCGCACCGGCCTTGACGCCGCGCGACTGGATCTGGCTGTAGCCGATCAGTTCGACGGCATGGCTGCGCCCGCGCAAGGCCTCGTTCGGCGGGCACGGCTTCAGCCGCGCGATCATGCAGGCGATCTTGCTGGTGCCGATGTCGAGCGACGCCACCAGCGCGGTGCGCTTCTGCGCCATCGGGCGCGTCTTCGGGGTCTGATTGCGATCGAGGCCGGTCATGCGTCACCGGCCTTCTTCTTGGTCTTCTTGTCCTTGAACAGCTCTTCGCGGGCCTTGGCCGCATCCTCGGACAATTGCACCGTGAGCCGGTCCGGCAGGCGCATGTCGACCGCGACGATGTCGCGCGAGAACAGCTTTTCGTCCTTGTCGAGCTTGCTCAGGGCCGCCAGCGCATTGCCGACGTCGTTTTCCGGCAGGCGGATATCGAGACCATCCTTGAGCCGCAGGTTCCAGCGCCGTTCGCCGACGAAGATCGCAGCCTTGGTCACGGCGCGGACCTGCGGATAGCGGTCGAGCAGCGCCAGGAAATCCTTGGCGCGGGTGTCGGCGCCCTTGCCCACCACCAGCGGCAGCGTGACGAAGCGGCGCGACACATAGGGCTCCAGCACCGCGCCGTCGTCGGCGATCACCGAGAGGCGGCCGTCCTGCTGCCACAGCGCGAAAGCGGAACGCTCGGTGATGTCGATCTGGAGCTGGCCGGGATAGAGCTTCAGTATCGTGGCGTCGGCGATCCAGGGATTGGCCTTGAGCTTGTCGCGCACGGTGGCGGCATCGAGGAACAACAGCGACGAGCGGCCATTGACGCCGCCGATCGCGAGCACTTCGTCCTGGCTCAACTGCTTGCGGCCATTGATGGCGACGGTGGTGATGCGGAATCCGGCGGAATTGGCCAGCGCATTGCGGGTGTCGCTCAGCGCCTGGATCAGTTCGTCGAGATGGCCGCCCTTGACGATGCCAAAACCGGCGCTGCCGAGCAGCATCAGCACGGTCAAAGCGACACCGGCACGGTGCGGCAAATAACGTTCGAGCGCCAGGATGAAGCGGTTGGGCGGCTCGCGATCGAGCGCCGGCCGGGCGCGGACGCGGCGTCGGCTGAGCCGCTCGCGCAACAGCACGACCGCTCCGATAGCGGCTGCTTTCAGATCAGCTTGGGGCCCCAGCGATCTCAGCGATCGAGCGAGGCGTCCTGCACCATCCATTGCACGAGCTCGTCAAATGTTGTTCCCGCAAAAGCGTTGCGAGTTCTGGCACAAATGACATCTCGGTCATGCCGGGCTGGATTTGGACCTCCAGTCAGAAGAGGCCTTTTTTCCCTCGATGCGGTCGTCGAAGCGGAAATCCGCAACAGCTCACGCCCCGGCAGCCAAGCGCCACATGCGCCGCCAGCGTTAACCTTCGGACTTCCTGGTAAACAAAGGGTAAAATCGGTGCGCTCAGGACGTGTTTTGATGTGCCCTGTGAGTACTTTGCCGCGCAATCGTTAGGATTTTAGCAATAAATCGTCCGGCCCGGCCGGTTCCCTTCCGCCGGAGGCGAACCGCCCGCCGTTCAGGCCAGTCCCGCTACGGCCGGCTGCGTTTTTCGGCCAGCACGATCTGGTCGCGCAGGAAATCGGCGAATTCGATCCCCTGCGCCTTCAGCGCCTTCGGATAGAGCGAGGCCGTGGTCAGGCCCGGCAAGGTGTTGGTTTCCAGGTAGATCGGCCCCTTCGCCGAGACGATGAAATCGGTACGGGAATAGCCGCTGCAGGACAGCGCCCGGTGCGCCCGCATCGCCTGATCCATGATCTCGGCGCTGATCTCGGGCGAAAAGCGGCCCGGGCAGATCTCCTGGGTCGATTTCAGCAGATATTTGGCGGTGTAGTCGAACGCGCCCTCCGCCGGGAACGATCTCGATCGGCGGCAGCGAGAACACCGAGCCGTCCGACTGCTCCAGCACGCCGCAGGTCGCTTCGATCGCCGGAGATGAACGGCTCGATCAGATATTCTTCGGTCTTCGCGGCGTTGCGGACGGCGACGAGGTCCTGCTTCGCATTGACGAAGATCAGGCCGTAGCTCGATCCGTCCCGCGCCGGCTTTGCGATCAGCTTGCCGTATTCGGCGAACGCCGCCTCGATATCTTCCAGCGCCACGCCGTGCGGCGCCTTGACGCCGGCGATCGCCGCAAAGCGCTTCGCCGCGACCTTGTCGAAGGCGAGATGCGACGAGGCCGAGCCGGATCCGGTGAACGGAATGCCGCGCATTTCGCACATCGCCTGCAGTTCGCCATTCTCCGCCCGGCCGCCGTGCAGGCCGAGCACCAGCAGGCGGTCTTCGGCCTTGGCCTTGTCGAGCGCCGCTTCGAACGCGACGCCGCGAGTGCCGGGCTTGAACGCGTCCTCGAACGGCCGCGAATGATCGAGCAGCGCTTCGGACCGGACCTCATGCACGGTGTCGTCGACGTCCCAGAACCACAGATCGGCCTCCGGCAACGCCCGATGCAGCGCCTGCGCGCTCGCCACCGAGACCAGACGCTCCTTGTTGGTGCCGCCGAAGAGAATGGTGATCCGCATCAGCCTTGCTCGATCCCAATCCGCTTGATTTCCCAGTGTAGCTCAATTCCGGAATTTTCCTTCACCCGCGCGCGCACGGTCTCGCCGAGGGTTTCGATATCATGCCCGGTGGCGTTGCCGGTGTTGATCAGGAAATTGCAGTGCATTTCCGACACCTGCGCGCCGCCGACGCGCAGGCCGCGGCAGCCGGCGGCGTCGATCAGTTTCCAGGCGCTGTGGCCGGGCGGATTCTTGAAGGTCGAGCCGCCGGTCTTTTCGCGGATCGGCTGCGCGGTCTCGCGATGGGTCTGCACCTCGTTCATCCGCGCGCGGATCGCTTCCGGCGCGGCGATGGCCCGCGAAAGCGCGCCGAGGTAAAAATGATCGAGGGATCGACGCCGCTGTTGCGATAGACGAATTTCATGTCGGCATTGCGTAAACACATGCCTGGTGCCGTCGCGGCCGATGCCGGTGGCCTCGATCAGCACATCCTTGGTCTCGCTGCCATTGGCGCCGGCGTTCATGCGCAGCGCGCCGCCGATGGTGCCGGGAATGCCGAAGAAAAATTCCAGGCCGCCGATATTGGCCGCCGCCGCCGTTTCCGCCACGCGCTTGTCGAGCGCGGCGGCACCGGCGCTGACGATATCGCCTTCAGCGCATGGTCTCGCCGAAAGCCGCGCGGCGACAGCCGGATCACGACACCCGGGATGCCGCCATCGCGCACGATCAGGTTGGAGCCGACGCCGACGACAGTGACCGGCAACTCCCTGCGGCAGATGCGCCAGGAAAGTAAGCCAGATCGTCTTCATCCGCCGGCGTGAACAGCACCTGCGCCGGACCGCCGACGCGAAACCAGGTCAGCTCGGCCAGCGACTGGTTCGCCAGCAGCCGCCCGCGCAATGTGGGCATCGCGGCTTTGAGATCGGGCGTGATGTCGGGGAACACCACCGTCACCCCAGCGCCTTCAATTCGCCCGGCAGCGCGTAGGCCCATTGCGTGATGTTGCCGGCGCCGAGACAGACGACGAGATCGCCGCGGCCGGCGAGGCCGTGCACGACTCCGGCGAGTTCGCCGGCGCTCGGCAGCGGGATCACCTCGCGATGGCCGTGCGCGCGCAGGCCGAGCACGAAATGATCGCGGTCGATGCCGGCGATCGGCGCCTCGCCGGCCGGATAGACTTCGGCGACGACGACCGCGTCGGCATCGTTGAAGCAGGTGCAGAATTCCTCGAACAGCGATTGCAGCCGGGTGAAGCGATGCGGCTGCACCACGGCGATGATCTTGCCGTTGGTGGATTCCCGCGCCGCCTTCAGCACCGCTGCGATCTCGACCGGATGATGGCCGTAGTCGTCGATCACGGTGACGCCGTTCCATTCGCCGGTCTTGGTGAAGCGCCGCTTGACGCCGCCGAAACCCGCGATCGCCTTGCGGATGGCATGTCGTCGGAAAGGCCGAGTTCGTGCGCCACCGCGATCGCCGCGGTGGCGTTGAGCGCATTGTGCCGTCCCGGCATCGGCAGCATGAGGTCCGCGATCTCATGCGTGGCGTCGGTCTTGCGGTTGCGGAACACGACCTTGAATTTCGAGCCGCCGCCCATCGGCGTCAGATCGACCAGCCGCGCATCGGCCTGCGGATTTTCGCCGTAGGTGATGATGCGGCGATCCTCGATCTTGCCGACCAGGGTCTGCACCACGGGATGATCGATGCACATCACGGCAAAACCGTAGAACGGCACGTTCTCGACGAAATTGCGGAACGCGTCCTGCATCGCCTCGAACGTCTTGAAGTGATCGAGATGCTCGGGATCGATATTGGTGACGATGACGACATCGGCCGGCAGTTTCAGGAACGTGCCGTCGCTCTCGTCGGCCTCCACCACCATCCAGTCGCCGGCGCCGAGCCGCGCATTGGTGCCGTAGGCGTTGATGATGCCGCCATTGATCACGGTCGGATCGAGATCGCCGGCATCGAGCAGCGTCGCGACCATCGAGGTGGTCGTGGTCTTGCCATGGGTGCCGGCGATCGCGACGCAGCTTTTCAGCCGCATCAGTTCGGCCAGCATTTCGGCGCGGCGCACCACGGGAATGCGCTGCGCGCGCGCCGCCATCAATTCCGGATTGTCGCGCTTGATCGCGGTCGACACCACGACCACGTCGGCGCCGTCGACATTCTCGGCCTTGTGGCCGACCGAGACCTTGATGCCCTTGTCGCGCAGCCGCGCGACGTTGCCGCTCTCGGAGGCGTCCGAGCCCTGCACGGTATAGCCGAGATTGCACAGCACCTCGGCGATGCCGCTCATGCCGATGCCGCCGATCCCGACGAAGTGGATGGGTCCGATCTCGCGCGGCAGTCTCATGGTTGGACCTCGGTGTCATCGCCCGGGAAGGCGGGGCATCCAGTATTCCGCGCTGCCCGTGAGTCAAAATCGGCAGCGCGGGGTACTGGATGCCCCGCTTTCGCGGGGCGTGACAAGGGCAATTTTGTCCGCAAGCGCCTAGATTCCGGCCACTTTCATCACCAGATCGGCCAGCCGCTCGGCGGCATCGAGCCGGCCGACGGTGCGCGCGGCCGCGGCCATCGCGGTCAGCCGCGCCGGTTCGGCGGCAAGCGCGGAGATTTCCGCAGCCAGCCGGTCCGGCGTGAATTCGGTCTGCGCAATCCGAAAGCCGCCATCCGCCTGCGACAGCACGCCGGCATTGGCGAACTGGTCCTGATCGATCGCGCCCGGCAGCGGCACCAGGATCGAGGGCCGGCCGATCGCGGCGAGTTCGGCCACGGTGCCGGCGCCGGAGCGCGAGACCACCAGATGGTTCGACGCCAGCCGCGCCGGCAGATCGCCGAAGAACGGCGCCAGTTCGGCGTTGATCTTGAGCCGGTCATAGACCGCGCGGACCCGCGCCATGTCTTCTTCGCGCACCTGCTGCGTCAGGATCAGCCGGCTCCACAGGGCCGGCTCCAGCCGCTCGATCGCTGGCGGCACGATATCGCTCATCACGCGCGCGCCCTGGCTGCCGCCGACCACCAGCAGGCGCAACGGCTCCGTTCGGCTCAGGTGAGGCAAATGGCACCGCGGCGGCGGCGAGGATCGCCGGACGCATCGGCGTGCCGACGGTGGTGGTCTTGCCGGCCAGCGCCGGATCGCGATCGAGCACGCCGGGCAGCGAGGTCGCGATCGCGTTGACGCGGCTGGACAGAAACCGGTTGGCGCGGCCGAGCACGGCGTTGGCGTCGTGAATGATGCCGGGCACGCCAAGCCAGCTGCGCCGCCATCAGCGGCGGAACGGTCGGATAGCCGCCGAAGCCGACCACGGCCGCGGGCTTCAACCGCCGCATCAGGTTGAGCGCCGACCACGGTGCCATAGCCGAGCATGACGGCGGTGCGCGCCAGCGACACCGGCGTGCGGCCGCGCACGCGTCTCGCTCGGCACCACGTCGATCATGTCCTTGGAGAACAGTCCGCTGTAGCGCAGCGCGCGGGCATCGGTCGCGAGCCGCACGCGCAGGCCGCGCTTGATCAGTTCGACGCCCAGCGCCTCGGCGGGAAACAGATGGCCGCCGGTGCCGCCCGCGGCCAGCAGGATCAGAGGCGCAGTAGTCATGGGATCACCGTCATTGCGAGCGCAAGCGACTTGTCCGCCGTAGCTTTAGCGAAGGCGGAAGCAATTGATAGGCCAGGAAGCAAGGCTGGATTGCTTCCGCCTTCGCTCTTCGAGCTACGGCGGACAGGTCGTCACTTCGTTCCTCGAATGACGAAAAGCGTGTCCTTCCCGTCAGGTCAAGCGTAACTGCGCACCGCGTTGGCGTCGTTGATCGATTCCATCTCGGTGCGCGGGCGCTGCCTCGTCAGCGCCAGCATCATGCCGACGCCATAGGCCAGCGAGATGATCGAGGAGCCGCCATAGGAGATGAACGGCAGCGTCATGCCCTTGGCGGGGATCAGCTGCAGATTGACCGCCATGTTGATCGCGGCCTGCACGCCGAACAGGATCGCAAGGCCGGAGGCGGCAAAGCGCGCGAACATGTCGTCGGTGGCGTAGGCGCGCGACAGCGTGCGGATCACGACGAAGGCGAACAGCGCGACCAGCGCCAGGCACAGGATGATGCCGAATTCCTCCGCCGCGACCGCGAACACGAAATCGGTGTGGCTGTCCGGCAGGCTGCGCTTGGCGATGCCTTCGCCGGGTCCAAGGCCGAACCAGCCGCCGTTCCAGAACGCCTCCATCGCGGTGTCGACCTGAAAGGTGTCGCCCGAAGCCGGGTTCATGAAGCGCTTGATGCGGCCGGCGACGTGCGGCACCAGCAGATAGGCGCCGAACAGGCCGGCGCTGGCGGCGCCCGCGAGCCCCAGCACCCAGATCATCCGCATGCCCGCGATGAAGAACAGCGCGCCCCACACCATCAGGATCAGCATGGTCTGGCCGAAGTCCGGCTCCATCACCAACAGCGACACCAGCGTCATCAGCAGCGCCAGCGCCATCGAGGTCGCCGGCATTTCCGGCCGTTTGGTCAATTCCGCAAACAGCCACGCCGCCATCACGACGAAGGCGGGTTTTGCGGATTCGGAGGCCTGGATGTTGACGCCGATCAGCGTGATCCAGCGCCGCGAGCCCTTGACCTCGGGGCCGATCAGGAGCGTCGCCACGATCAGCACGATCGAGACCGCGAATACCAGAAGCAGCTGACCGCCGGATCTGCCGCGGCGACATGAACGACACCGCGATCAGCACGATGAACGACGGCAGCAGGAACAGGACGTGCCGGTTGAAGAAGTGGAACGGATCGAGCCCGATCCGCGTCGCTACCGGCGGGCTGGCCGCCAGCGACAGGATGATGCCGGCCAGCATCAGCACGATGATCGCCCCCAGCAGCAGCTTGTCGATGGTCCACCACCATTCGGAAAACGGGGTGCGTTGGTCACGGGCAAGCATGGGCGTCCCCAAATGGCAGAGGTAGCGCCCATTGGTGGCGCAGGATGGTTTCCAAGGGGTTAATGAAGTGGAAATGTTTTGAGGCGCGGCGGTTTCGTGCCCCGGATGCTGCGCAGCGCGCAGCGGTGCGCTGCCAAGCCGGGGCCCATCGTGCTGGATCCCGGCTCTGCGGAGCAGCGTGAAGAACGCTGCACCGCGTCCGGGACACGGCTGTGCCGGTAAACGGAACCTCACACCACCAGCGGCACCGAGGTCGATCTGCATTCCGCGATCATGATTATAAAGTTCTCAACCTCTCGGTGAGCAATCTATCACCACATCCTGAGAAGGGGCGACACGCGTGAAGCGACTTGGAATTCTCCTCGCAATCGCTTTTGCCGGCCTTGCTGTTTATGTTGCCGCTTTTAGCGCGACGGTTCGATATCGATTGACTCTTGAGGCGGAAGTCGATGGCAAGCTAAAGACCGGGTCGGGCGTTATTGAGGTCAATTACAGCAAGAACAATGATCCGATTTCAAATGCAGAATTCTCAATCGATATTCGCGGTGAAGCAGTCGTTCTCGACCTTGGTCAGCGCGGCACTCTGTTCGCGCTATTGAAGGGCGATACCGACAGTCGCTCCGGTCCCGATTACATTGTCCTGCGTGCCTTTAATTTTTCCGGCGGCGCGTTGCCGCGCCCCGTCACAAAAGGATTAAGCGACGTTCGAAAACTCTCCGGAAAGGTCGAGTTGCCGCTCACAAGCCTGCCGCTACTGGTGCGCTTCCGCGACATCAACGATCCTAAGACACTCGAGAAGGTCGATCCGCTCAATCTTGATAAATCTTTTGGGCCGGGCGTGAAGCTGACGCGGACCACGCTCGAAGTCGTTTCTAGCGGCATTTGGCCGCTCAGTTGGTTCGGCATCACTGGCGAGCCAATCACAACAGGGGTCGAACGAAAGTTGGAATGGCTCAACCACCTCGATCAATACCTCGCTATTCCATCTAATCCCTTCTCGAGCACCCTTCCTTCAGAAATCAGCGGGTTCCGAAGCCGATAGTATGGCAAACAACGCATAAGGTAGCGAAATCCGAATTACACCACCGGCTTGACGCCCGGCAGCGCCGTGACGAGATCGCGGAAGGCGGTGCCGCGGATTTCGAAATTGCGGTACTGGTCGAACGAGGCGCAGGCCGGCGACAGCAGCACCACCGGATCGGCCAGCCCGGACGCCTCGGCGTCGCGCGCGGCGTTGGCGACCGCGACGTCCAGCGTTTCGCTGATATCTCGTGCGGCACGCGGTCGCCCAGGGTGCCTGCAAATTCCGGCGCGGCTTCGCCGATCAGATAGGCTTTGCGGATGCGCGGGAAATATTCGGCGAGGCCGGTGATGCCGCCGAGTTTCGGCTTGCCGCCGGCGATCCAGAAGATGTCGGCAAAGGACGACAGCGCGTGCGCCGCCGCGTCGGCGTTGGTGCCCTTGGAGTCGTTGACGAACAGCACGTTGCCGCGGCGGCCGACCTGCTCCATGCGGTGCGCCAGACCCGGAAAACTGCGCAGGCCGTTCTGCAGGATATCGGTCGATACCCCCATCGCCAGCGCGCAGGCCGCAGCGCACGCCGCGTTCTGCGCGTTGTGCAGGCCGCGCAGCGAACCGATGCCGCCGAGTTTCGCGATTTCGCCGCGCGCGCCGCCGGAGGCGCGCACGATGGTTTCACGCTCGACATAGACGCCGTCGGGCAGCGGATTCTTCACGGAGATGCGGACCACGCGCTTGCCGGCCCGGTCGAGCCGGTCGGCGATGTTGCGGCACCAGCCGTCGTCGACGCCGACGATCGCGGTGCCCTGCGGCTGCACGCCGGCGACCAGGCGCTCCTTGACCGCGGCGTAGTTTTCCAGCGTGCCGTGGCGATCGATATGGTCTTCGCTGACGTTGAGCAGGATGCCGACCGAAGGATCGAGCGAGGGCGTCAGATCGATCTGGTAGGACGACATCTCGATGACGTGCACCCGCCCCATCCGCGGCGGCTGCAGCGACAGGATCGCGGTGCCGATATTGCCGCCCATCTGGGTGTCGTAGCCGGCGACCGTCATCAGATGCGCGATCAGCGCCGTGGTGGTCGACTTGCCGTTGGTGCCGGTGATCGCGACGAACGGCGCGTCCGGCGCGTGACGTCGTCGTTCGCGGCAGAACAGCTCGATATCGCCGATCACCTCGACGCCGGCCTGCCGCGCCGCCAGCACGCTCCAGTGCGGCGTCGGATGGGTCAGCGGCGCGCCGGGCGTCAGAATCAGCGCTGCGAAATTCGCCCACGACACGGTGCGCAGATCGGCGGTGATGAAACCGGCCTGCGCGGCCTTGACGATATTGTCGGCGCTGTCGTCGCCGGCGATCACCTCCGCGCCGCCTGCCTTGAGGGCGTGGCAGCTCGCGAGCCCGGAGCCGCCGAGGCCGAACACGGCGACCGTCTTGCCGGCGAAGGAGGTGACGGGGATCAAGGCTTGACCTCGGAAGTCCGATGCAAGGCGGTCACCGCAGCTTCAGCGTGGAGAGGCCGGCCAGCGCCAGCATCACCGAGATGATCCAGAACCGGATCACGATCTGCGGTTCGGTCCAGCCCTTCTGTTCGAAATGATGATGCAGCGGCGCCATCCGGAACATGCGCTTTCCCGTGAGCTTGAATGACACCACCTGCACGATCACCGAGACCGCTTCCAGCACGAACAAGCCGCCGATCACCGCCAGCACGATCTCGTGCTTGACCGCGACCGCGATCGCGCCGAGCATGCCGCCGAGCGCGAGCGAGCCGGTGTCGCCCATGAAGATCGAGGCCGGCGGTGCGTTGAACCAGAGAAATCCCAGTCCGGCGCCGAGCACCGCGCCGCAGAGCACCGCGAGTTCGCCGGTGCCGGCGACATAGTTGATCTGCAGATAATCCGAGAACACCGCGTTTCCGGCCAGATAGGCGATCATGCCGAAGCTGGCGGCGGCGATCATCACCGGCACGATGGCGAGACCGTCGAGACCGTCGGTCAGGTTGACCGCGTTGCCGGCGCCGACCATGACGAACGCACCGAAGATGCACGAAGAACCAGCCGAAGTTGAACACCATGTCCTTGAAGAACGGGATCGCCAGCGAGGTCGAGGACACGTCGCGCCCGAGCCGCACCAGCGCGTAGCAGGCGGCCAGCGCGATCACTGCTTCGATCGCAAGCCGGAATGTGGCCGGCGAAACCGCTATGGGTCTGCTTGGTGACCTTCAGATAGTCGTCGTAGAATCCGACGAAGCCGAAGCCGAGCGTCACCGCCAGCACGATCCAGACATAGGGATTGAGCGGATTGGCCCACAGCAGCGTCGAGACCACGAGCCCGGAAAGGATCATCAGCCCGCCCATCGTCGGCGTGCCCTTCTTGGAGACGATGTGCGACTGCGGACCGTCGGTGCGGATCGGCTGGCCCTTGCCCTGCCGCAGCCGCAAATGATCGATGATCCACGGACCGAACAGGAAAACGAACAGCGCGCCGGTCACCATCGCCCCGCCGGTGCGGAAGGTGATGTAGCGGAACACGTTCAGCAGACCACGGAAAATGCCGAAACCGGGAACGGTGTTGGAAAGCTCGATCAGCCAGTAAAACATTCAATATGCCCTATACCGCGGCTTGGTCGCCGTCTTGCCGGGAATGCGCCTTGCCGGCGCGTTGATAATGGTTTTCAGCCTCAAACCAAGCAAAACCTTGATCATGACCGTTACATCAGCGAATCGCCGCGGGGAAACGCGGACCGCAACCATGGCCAGTTTACGCCCTTGCCTGCAAGGCGGCCAGCAGCCTTGGCACAAACTTGTTGACCCAAAACATTTTTTTGCTGCCCTTGACCACCACGACATCGCCGCGCCGCAGCAAGGCCGCAATTTCCTGCGGCTCAAGCGTCGCCGGATCTTCATGCCAGCCGAGGCCGTTGTCCGCCGGCACGCAGGTCGTAGAGATGGCGCATCAGCGGACCGACGCAGTAGACGCCATCGATGCCGGGCAGATGTTTCGCCAGTTCTTCGTGATAGGCCGGCGCGTCGGCGCCGAGCTCCAGCATGTCGCCGAGGATCGCGATGCGCCGGCCCTTCGGCGACCGGCCGCGCCTTCAGGCTGTCGAGCGCGGCCACCATGCTGGCGGGATTGCCGTTGAAGCTGTCGTCGATCACGGTCACGCCGTCGGCGGTCTGCTCCACGCCGCGTCCGCTCATGATGCCGACGTTGCCGAGTTCTGTCGCCAGCGCCGTCTCATCGAGGCCGGCGGCATGGATCGAGGCCAGCGCCGCCAGCGCATTCTGCAGGCGATGCGGCGCGCCGGGCGTCAGGCTGAATTCGATCTGCTTGCGGCCGACATTCGGCCGACGACGTTCCAGCTCTCGCCGCTGCGCGAGCATGGTTCATCTCGCGCACCTCGGACGCCATCGCCGAAGCGGATGATCTTGCCGTTCCATTCCGGCGCATCGACATCCGCGGGCAGCACCAGCACGCCGTCCTTCGGCAAGCCTTGCGCGATGCTCACCTTCTCGCGCCGGATCGCCTCCAGACTGCCGAGCTTTTCCAGATGCACCGGCTGCACATTCACGACCAGCGCCACGGTCGGCCGCGTCAGATTCGCTCAGCCGCGCGATTTCGCCGGTCTGGTTCATGCCCATTTCGACCACCCACAACGACGGCATGCGGGTCGGCATTGCACAGCGTCAGCGGCACGCCCCAGAAATTGTTGAAGCTGCGACGGGCTGGCATAGGCGTCCGGATAGGCGGCGATGAATTCCTTGGTGCTGGTCTTGCCGGCGCTGCCGGTCAGCCCGATCACCGGACCGTCGAAATCGCGCCCGCGCCGCGCGCGCCAGCGTCCACAGCCCGTCGATCAGCGTGTCCTTCACCACCAGTTGCGGAACGCTGACGCCCTCGATCCGGTGCGGGACGATCATCGCCACCGCGCCGGCGGCTTCGGCCTTGCGCGGCAAATTCCCAGCCGTCGCGCGCGCTGGCAAAACTCGAAACGAAGCCGCCGCTCGGCGTGCCGCTCAACGCCACGAACAGGCATCCCGGCTTCACCAGGCGGCTGTCCTGGGTGACGAAATCGATCGCCGTGTCCGGAAATGTTCCGGCCAGGCCCAGCGCGCGCGCCACTTCGGCAATGGTCCACAACGGCGTTCGCTCATGCGACCCTCGGCGCAAGCGCTGCCGCGACCGCGTCGTGATCGCTGAACGGCAGCGTGCGGTCGCCGACGATCTGCCCGGTCTCGTGGCCCTTGCCGGCGATCAGGAGCGCATCGCCCGGCTGCAAGCGCCTCGATCGCGGTCCGGATCGCCTCGGCGCGATCGCCGATCTCCTTCGCGCCCTTCGCCGCGCGCGAGGATCGCGGCGCGGATCGCTTCCGGATTTTCGCTGCGCGGATTGTCGTCGGTGACGATGACGCTGATCGGCATTCTCGACCGCGATCGCGCCCATCAGCGGACGCTTGCCGGCGTCGCGGTCGCCGCCGGCGCCGAACACCACGACCAGCTTGCGCTTCGCGTAGGGCCGCAGCGCCTGCAGCGCCTTCGCCAGCGCATCGGGCTTGTGCGCGTAGTCGACGAAGATCGGCGCGCCATTGCGCTCGCCGACCCGCTCCAGCCGACCCTTGGCGCCTTCGAGATGTTCGAGGCTTGCGAACACCGCATCCGGCTCGCTGCCGGTGCCGATCGCAAGGCCGGCGGCGACCAGCGCGTTCTCGATCTGGAATTCGCCGACCAGCGGCAGCCGGATCAAGATGCCTGCGGCCGCGATGTTCGAGCGCGAGCTGCTGCGCAAAGCCATCGATCGCTGCGGCCTCGACGAGGCGAATGCCCTCGCCTGCGCCATCGCCGTTGCCGCCGACCGTGATGATCCGCAGGCCTCGCGCGCGCGCCGCATCGATCACCTGCTGCGAGCAATCGTGATCGGCCGAGATCACCGCCGCGCCGCCGGGCAGCGACCAGATCGCGGAACAGCCGCAGCTTGGCGGCGAGATAATGCGCGACGTCGGGATGATAATCCATGTGGTCGCGCGACAGGTTGGTGAAGCCGCCGGCGGCGATGCGCACGCCGTCGAGCCGATACTGATCGAGCCCGTGCGATGATGCCTCGAAGGCCAGATGGGTGACGCCGTCGCGCGCGATCTCGTCGAGCTGCCGATGCAGCGCGATCGGATCCGGCGTCGTCAGCGAGCCGTAGACGGTGCGCTTCGGCGACACCAGCCCGATGGTGCCGATGCTGGCCGAGGCATGGCCGAGCCGCTCCCAGATCTGCCGCGTGAAGGCGGCGACCGAGGTCTTGCCGCTGGTGCCGGTGACCGCCGCGATCGTTGCGGGCTGCCGCGGAAAGAATTTCGCCGCAGCCAGCGCCAGCGCGCGGCGCGGATTCGGCGTGATCACGAACGGCACGCGACGATCGCCTGCGGGCGGATGATCGCCGACGATCGCGACCGCGCCGGCGGCAATCGCGGCATCGATGAAGCGCGCGCCGTCGGTCTTGCTGCCGGCCAGCGCAAAGAACAGATCGCCCGGCTTGACCGCGCGGCTGTCGACGGCAAGGCCCGTCGACCTCGATCGCATCCGCGCTGCGGCTCGATCGTGGCGTCATCGCCGAAGAGGTCGCGAAGTTTCATGATCTTCCAGTCCGGCCGGCGCAGTCCGGCGCCCACTATGGCTACGCCTTACTGGGTTGTCCTCGATGCCGCAAGAATAAGGCGGTCGGACGGCGGCAGATCGAACCGCGGCTCGATGCCCAGCAGCGGCGCGATGCGGGCGATCACGTTGCCGCCGGTCGGCACCGCGTTCCAGCCGGAGGTGATGAAGCCGTAGGTTTCCTTCAGCGCCTGCGGCTCGTCCAGCATGATCAGAAGCTGGTATTGCGGATTGTCGGCCGGCAGGATCGCGGTGAAGGCGGTGAGCACCCGCTTCTTGGCGTAGCGGCCGTTGACGACCTTTTCGGCCGTGCCGGTCTTGCCGCCGATATAATAGCCCTTGACGTCGGCTTTTCGCGCGGTGCCGATCTTCGGCGTTCAGCCGCATCAGGAAGCGCATCTTCTCGGAGGTCTCGGGCTTGATCACCCGCTTGGCCATCGCCATCGCTTCCTGCTCGGTGCGCTTCAGGAAGGTCGGCGGAATCAGATAGCCGCCGTTCACCAGCGCGTCGATGCCCATCACCGCCTGCAGCGGCGCCACCGCGATGCCGTGGCCGAACGCGATCGTCACCGTGTTCAATTCGCTCCAGCGCTTCGGCACGATCGGCGACGCGCTCTCCGGCAGTTCGGTGCGCAGCCGCTCCAGCTGCCCCATCTTGCGCAGGAACGCCTTGTGCGCCTCGACGCCCTGCGACAGCGCGATGCGCGCCGCGCCGACGTTGGACGAAAAGGTGAAGACCTCCTTCATGTTGATGAAGCGGCCCTTCGGCTCGTCGTCATGGATCGTGAACTTGCCGTAGTGCAGCGGACCGCGCGCATCCCACATGCGAGTTGAGATCGGACTTGCCGGAATCCAGCGCCATCGCCAGCGTGAAGGCCTTGAAGGTCGATCCCATCTCGTAGACGCCGGTGGTCAGGCGGTTGATGCGATCGGGATCGTGCGCCTCCTTCGGGATTGTTCGGATCGAAATCCGGCACCGACACCATCGCCACGATCTCGCCGGTCTTGACGTTGGAGACGAGGCCGGAGGCCGCCTTGGCGTGGAATTTCTCCTTGGCCTTGAGCAGTTCGTCGCGCAGCGCGTGCTCGACGCGCAGGTCGACCGACAGCTCGATCGGCTGCTGCAGGCGGTCGGTGGCAAAGCCGGCGCGATGCAGATCGGCGAGCCCGTTGGTGTCGAGCCATTTCTCCATCCCGGCGATGCCCTGGTTGTCGATGTTGACCAGGCCGATCAGGTGCGCGACTTCGGCGCCGGTCGGATAGACGCGCTTGTTCTCGCGCAGGAAGCCGATGCCGGGAATGCCGAGGCGGTGAATTTCCTGCTGCTGCTCGGGCGTGATTTCGCGCTTCAGCCAGACAAAGCCCTTTTTCGACGACAGCCGGTCGCGCACTTCGCCGGTGTCGAGATCGGGCAGCGTCGCGGTCAGAAGCTCGATCGCCTCGTCCTTGTCGATGATCCGGCGCGGCTCGCCGAACAGGCTCGGCGCCTTGACGTCGGTGGCGAGCACCTCGCCGTTGCGGTCGACGATATCGGGCCGCGCGGTCGCGATCGCGTCCTGCGACGCGGTGCGGCGCGCGCCGTGGCTGTCGGCGCCGACCGCGAACATCACCAGCCGGCCGGCGATAACGGCGTAGATCGCCGCAAAAGCCAGGATCGCAAATCCGACGCGGGCGCGCGCCTTCGCGGCGCGATCGACATTGCGCCCGTAGAGCAGGCTGCGGATCAGCCGCTGCCGCCACGGTTCTGCGGCCTTCCGACAGGCTTTGGCGCAGGCCTGGTCGTGGTGAGCGCCGATCGGTCATTGCTGACCTCCTGCGCCGGCGCCGGCACCGAGCCGGTCACCGTCTCGGCGTCGGCAGCAGCCTCGATGGTCTCGATCATCGCGCCGATCGGATCGGGATCGCCCGGCCTGGCGAAGTTCGGCGGCCGCTCGGGCAGGTTCTTCAACTGGTCGTATTGCGTGGCGTTGATCGGCTTCAGCGCCAGATGCCGTTCGGCGAGACCCTGCAGCCGCAGCGGCGCATCGAGCTTGGCCCATTCCGCGCGCAGCATCGCGATGGCGTCGCGCTGCTCGCGGATTTCCGCATGCAGCCGCAGCACGCGCTCGGTGCGCGCGGTCGATTCCATCTTGATCCGGTAGACATAGGCGGCCGCGAACACCAGCACGCCGATGACGAGGAGATGGATGATCCGCATGGTCAGCCTCCCCTCATCACGTCGGCGAGAACGGGCCATGCCGGCAACTCGACCCGCCGCATGCGCCGGCGCCTCGGTGCGTTCGGCCGCGCGCAGCTTTGCCGAGCGCGCGCGCGGATTGGCCGCAGACTTCGGCGTCACCGGGCGTCACCGGACGCTTGGTCAGGATCTGAAAGCTCGGCGCGGCCTGCGCGAGTTCGGGCAGATGCCGCGAGCCGCCGCCGGCCTTGCCGCGCTGCGGTGAGGAAATTCTTGACGATGCGGTCTTCCAGCGAATGAAACGACACCACCACCAGCCGGCCGCCCGGCTTCAGCACGCGCTCGGCCGCCGACGAGCGCCAGATGCAGTTCGTCGAGCTCCTCGTTGACGAAGATCCGCAAGCCCTGGAACGTCCGCGTCGCCGGATGAATTTCGCCCGGCTTGGACCGCACCACCTTGCCGACGATGTCGGCCAGCGCCCGCGTCGTCGTGATCGGCGCCTCCTTGCGCGCCGCGACGATGGCGCGGGCGACGCCGCGGGAATGACGCTCTTCGCCGAAGATGTAGATGATGTTGGCGAGATCGGCCTCGGATGCCTTGGCGATCACATCGGCCGCGGTCGGGCCGTCGTGGCCCATCCGCATGTCGAGCGGACCATCGAGCCGGAACGAGAAGCCGCGCTCGGCCTCGTCGAGCTGCATCGAGGACACGCCGACATCCATCACGACGCCGTCGACCGCCGCGACGCCCTGCGCGGCGCAAATCTCGGCAAGATTGGAGAAGCGGTCCTCGACCAGGGTCAGCCGGCCGGCCGACCGGTCGACCAGATCGAAGCCGCCGGCGATCGCCGTCCGGTCGCGGTCGATGCCGATGACCCGGGTTCCCGGCGGTTTCGAGGATGGCGCGGCTATAGCCGCCGGCGCCAAAGGTGGCGTCGACATAGATGCCGCCGTCGCGGGGGCTAAGCATCTCGACCGCCTCGCGGCCGAGCACGGGAATATGACGCTGATGCAGCCGGGGTCATGCGCCGGCTCCGGCGTATTGCAGTGTGCGGAACAGAAATTGGACGCCGAACGGGCCCATTGCGCCTCAAATCCTCGCGCTTCGCCGGCCGTTTCCGGCCAAAAAGCCGTCGCAGGGCGCGATCGCCGTTTCCGCGCCCCGCCCAGCAAACCCTGATTTCCGGACGGAATTTGCTGGGCTGCCATGGGATTTCGAGCGTAAAGAGGGCCTCGGCCGCCCCCAAACCGGTTCGGCTCTTCACCACTTAGTAACGGCAGTTAGCGTTAAGAAAGCGTTGATCGGGATCAATGACGGACCGGCGACTTTGGCGCGGATTTTAACCGCCGGCGCGGCCGGTGATGCTCCGCCGCACACACTCGGCCAAAATGCGAACCGAAGGGCGGCGGCCGCGATTGCGCGGACGGCATCAGGTAAAGGAATAGTAAACGCAGTTCGTGTTTCGAAAGACGTCGTATTGCCGTTCTCCTGCCCGGTTTGAGTTTTCATATGCCGCTCGGTTCGTTCGCAGCTGCTGGTATTGATTCGAAGCGTCAACGCGCCCTCCCCATCCCCAGGGCCAACGCGAACATGAAGACTTTCACCCCGGATTCCTCGATCGCCTCCGACGTCATCCCGTCGGCGAATTATGGCGACCGCAACAAGGGCCGCCTGCCCGACATGATCGTGCTGCACTACACCGGCATGCCGGATGTGGAAGGCGCGATCGCGCAGCTCTGCACCGCCGGCACCGACGTCTCGGCGCATTACATCGTGCTGGAAGACGGCCGCATCGTGCAATGCGTGCCCGAGAGCCAAGCGCGCCTGGCATGCCGGCGTGTCGTCCTGGGCCGGCGAGGAAGACATCAATTCCTGCTCGATCGGGGTCGAGATCGTCAATCGCGGCCACGACTGGGGCTATCCGGATTTTCCGCTGCGCCAGATCGCCGCCGTGATCGCGCTGTGCCGCGGCATCATGCTCCGCCGCAAGGTGCCGTCGCATCGCGTGCTCGCGCATTCCGACGTCGCCCCCTCGCGCAAGAAGGATCCCGGCGAGAAATTCCCGTGGCATTCGCTGGCCAATTCCGGCGTCGGCCATTGGGTGCAGCCGGCGCCGATCGTGCGCGGCGAAGCGCTCAAGCTCGGCAGCATCAGCGACGACGTCGCGCGACCTGCAGACGGCGCTCGCCCGCTACGGCTACGGCGTCCCGACCCATGGAAAATACGACGGCGCGACCATGGAAGTGGTCACCGCGTTCCAGCGCCACTTCCGCCCCGCCCGCGTCGACGGCGTCGCCGATCATTCGACCATGACCACGCTGCACGCGCTGCTGGCGAGCCTGCCGGCGGACGCTACGACGACGGTCGCGGCGGCGAAATAGCGCCCGTTACCAATCCGCCAGCCAAATTGATTTCCATCAAGCGCGCCGGGCGCATTTTCGGCGACAAGCCGCGAAAGCGGCATGAGCACGGAATGGGTCGATGGCATTTGAACGTGTCCTGCGATGGGCGCTGGTCGCGATCGCGGTCGCGGGATTGTCGGCGGGGATCGTTGCCTTCGTGGCCGGTCGTTCCGATCTCGCCGATCTGTGCTGGATGTTTGCGACGGTACCCGTGGTCGCGGGACTGGCGGTCTCGATCATCAGGGACTTCCTGAACGGGCGGTTCGGCGTCGATGCGATCGCGCTGGTGTCGATGAGCGCGGCGCTCGCGCTCGGCCAGCCGCTGGCCGGCGCCGTCGTCGCGCTGATGTATTCCGGCGGCAACGTGCTCGAGGATATCGCGGTTGCCCGTGCCGAGCATGATCTGCGCTCGCTGGTCGATCGCGCGCCCCGCGAGGCCCATCGCTGCGTCGATGGCGGCATCGAGGAAGTGCCGTCGGCACCGTGGCGGTCGGCGACCGGCTGCTGGTGCATGCCGGCGAAGTGGTTCCGGTCGACGGCGTCGTCACTTCGAGCAATGCGACGATCGACGAGTCCGCGTTGACGGGCGAACCGATCCCGGTGACGAAGGCGCGCGGCGCGGCCATCCTCAGCGGCTCCCTGAACGCCGGCGAGACCTTCGAAATGACGGTGTCGGCGCTCGCCGGCGAAAGCACCTATGCCGGCATCGTGCGTCTGGTGACCGCGGCGCAGACCGCGAAGGCGCCGTTCGTGCGGCTGGCCGATCGCTACGCGCTGATATTCCTGCCCGTCACGCTGGCGCTCGCCTTCGTCGCCTGGCTGATCTCGGGCGATCTGCTTCGCAGCCTCGCCGTGCTGGTCGCGGCGACGCCATGTCCGCTCATTCTGGCTGCGCCGGTGGCCTTCATCGCCGGCGTCGCGCAGGCGGCGCGGCGCGGCATTCTGGTCAAGGGCGGCGGCCCGCTGGAGGCACTGGCGCGCGCCCATACCGTTCTGTTCGACAAGACCGGGACGCTGACGGTCGGCGGCGCGCGGCTGCTTTCCGTCGAGGTTGCGCCGGGCGAGACCGCCGACCAGGTATTGATGCTCGGCGCCTCGCTCGAACAGGCCTCGCATCATGTGATCGCCGGCGCCATCGTTCAGGCCGCGACCGAACGCGGCTTGAGCCTCAAGCTGCCCGAACAGGTGCGGGAATCCATGGGCTCGGGGCTGCAGGGGGTGATCGATGGACGGCAGGTTAGCGCCGGCTCACGCGAAATGATCTTGGCGGCGGGCACGTCGCCGAATGGGCATCGCGCGCGATACGGCGCGCCTCGTGGCGATCGGCGCTCATCGTGTTCGTCGCGGTCGAGGGACGACCGATCGGCGCCTTGCTGCTCGCCGACGAGCTTCGTTCCGACACGCCGCGCGCGATCCGGCTGCTGCGCGACGCCGGCATCGCCCGCATCGTCATGGTCACCGGCGACCGCGCCGGAGCCGCGCAGGCGATCGGCGCCGCGCTCGATCTCGACGCGGTGCTGGCCGAACGCGTGCCGTCCGACAAGGTCGATGCCGTGCGCTCCGAGCAGCGGCTGCATCCGAGCATCATGGTCGGCGACGGCATCAACGATGCGCCGGCGCTGGCCGCCGCCGATGTCGGGATCGCGCTGGGCGCCCGCGGCGCCAGCGCCTCGTCGGAGGCCGCCGATGTCGTGATCCTCGCCGATCGCCTCGATCGGGTCGGCGAGGCCATCATGATCGCGCAACGGGCGCGGCGGATCGCCGTCGAAAGCATCGTCGCCGGTATGGCGCTTTCGACCCTGGCGATGCTGGCGGGAATGTTCGGCTGGCTGATGCCGGTGCCGGCGGCCATCGTCCAGGAAGCTGATCGACGTTGCCGTGATCCTCAACGCCCTGCGCGCCTTGATCCCGGCCCGCGGCCAGCACCGGCAAGCGCATGACCGCCGAAGCCGGGCGCGAACTGCATCACAACCACGTTGCACTGATCGGCACTCTCGACCGGCTGCGATCGATCGTCGATGCGCTCGACGATGCCGTTCCCGAACAGCGCGGCGGCATTGATCGCGGAGGCGAACCGGCTGGTGCAGGACCAGGTTGTCGTGCACGAGCGCGACGACGAGGGCAACGTCTACCCGCAGCTCGCCAGGGTTCTCAGGGAGAGCCACGGCCTCTCCGCGATGAGCCGGGCGCACCGCGAGATCCTGCATCTTGCCCGGCTGCTCGCGCGCGTCGCCGAGGATCTGCCGACGGAAAAGGTCGACCGCTATCTCATTCGCGACGCCCAGCGCCTGATCGAGGCGGTCGAGACCCTGGTACGCCTCCACACCGCGCAGGAGGAGGACATCTACGAGGCGGTCGCGGCGCGTTGAACTCAACCCATCTCCGCCATCCGCCGCGCATACAGCCGCCGCAACGGCTCCAGTTGCGTCGCGGCCGTCGCCGCGCAGATAGGCCTCGCGCGCCGCGTCATGGCGGCCAAGCCGGCGCAACAGATCGGCGCGGACCGCCGGCAGCAATTCGTAGCCTTTGAGGCCGCCGCGGGCTTCCAGCGCGTCGATCAAATCGAGCGCGCGCGCCGGGCCGTCGACCATCGACACCGCGGCGGCGTGATTGAGTTCGATCACCGGCGACGGGCTGATCCGCAGCAGCACTTCATAGAGGCCGGCGATCTGCGGCCAGTCGGTGTCCTTGTAATTGGGCGCGCGCGCGTGCAGGGCTGCGATCGCGGCCTGCACCGCGTAGGATTGCGGCCGGCCCGGCATTCGCAGGGCTTCTTCCACTAGCTTCAAACCTTCGGCGATCTGGCCGAGATCCCACAGCGAGCGATCCTGCTCTTCCAGCAGCACGATGTCGCCGCCCGCGGTCTGCCGGCCGGCGCGGCGCGAATCGTGCAGCAGCATCAGCGCCAGCAGGCCCTTGATCTCGCCGCGCCCGGGCATCAGCGCATCGAGCAGCCGGCCAGCCGGATCGCTTCGCGCGCCAGGTCCGGCCGCATCAGATCCTCGCCCGAGGTCGCGACATAGCCTTCGGTGAAGACGAGATAGATCACCGCGAGCACGCCGCGCAGCCGCGGCGCGAGCGCATCGCGCTCCGGCACCTCATAGGGAATGCCGGCGAGGCGGATCTTCTGCTTGGCGCGCACCAGCCGCTGCGCCATCGCGTCCTCGCTCGGCCAGGAACGCGCGCGCGACCTGCGCCGTGGTCAGCCCGCACACCGTGCGCAGCGTCAGCGCGACCTGGACCTCGTCGGCAAAGGACGGATGGCAGCAGGTGAAGATCAGCCGCAGCATGTCGTCGTCGAGCGTGGTGTCCGTCGGCCTCGCACGGTGGCGACGCGTTGAGCAGCAGTTCGTGTGTCAGCTCCTGCTGCTTGCCGCGAAACGCGATCTTGCGGCGAACGCGGTCGATCGCCTTGTTGCGGCCGACATTGACCAGCCACGCCCGCGGATTGGACGGCAGCTCGGCGCCCCGCCAGCGCTCCAGCGCCACCGCGAACGCATCCTGCAAGGCATCCTCGGCCAGATCGAAATCGCCGACGAGACGGATCAGCGTCGCCAGCGCCCGCCCCGCCTCGTCGCGGAATATTTTTTCGATTTCGGTGGGGGTCATGCGGGATACTTCAGTTCACCATCGTCGTTCCGGAGCGCTCGGGCTCTTCGCGCCCCGGAATGACGGCGATGGCCATCAGTTATTATAGACCATGACCGGCCTGACCTCGATCGAGCCGGACTTGGCGCCGGGAATCCGCGCGGCGATGCCGAGTGCGGTGTCGAGATCCTTGGCTTCGACCAGATAGTAGCCGCCGAGCTGTTCGCGCGTTTCCGCGAACGGACCATCCGTCGTCAGGGTCTTGCCGTCGCGAACGCGCACGGTGGTCGCGGTCGTTGTCGGCTGCAGCCCGTCGCCGGCCTTGAAATGGCCGCTCTGGATGATGGACTGGGTGAACGCGCCGTATTCCGCCGTCATCTTCTTGCGGTCGTCTGCGGTCATTTGACCCAATTCCGCTTCGTTCCGATAGATCATCAGCAAATACTGCATTTCGATATACTCCCTTTTTGATCGGCTGGATCGCCGACACCCAGTCGAACCGGGCATCCGCAAAACGACATCTTCAGGATAATTTATTTTGGGCCGGGCCGAGCCGTTATCGGCTTGACGCTGACCGGCCCAAACCCCCATGCCTGGGGCGTCAGTCGGCCGGACGGCCGCTCCCGCTACGGTCGAAAGGCTGCGGGGGAGGAAAGTCCGGGCTCCATCGACATACGGTGCCGGATAACGTCCGGCGGGGGCGACCCCAGGGACAGTGCCACAGAGAACGAACCGCTCCCCCACCCGAAAGGGAGGGGGCAGCAAGGGTGAAAAGGTGCGGTAAGAGCGCACCGCGGGTCCGGCAACGGAAACGGCATGGCAAACCACACCGGGAGCAAGACCGAATAGGGACGGCAACGCGGGCTGTTCGCGAAAGCGATAACACCGCAGGGCGATGTCAGGCTCGCCGTCCGGGTAGGTTGCTCGAGGCCATGTGCAAACATGGTCCCAGAGGAATGGCCGTCACGTATCGCTTGCGCAAGCGAGCGGTGCCCTACAGAACCCGGCTTACAGGCCGGCTGATGCTCTAAAAATGAAGGGTTCGGCGTCAACGCGCCGGACCCTTCGCCATTTTGGCGTACTACGCGACGATCTTCTCCAGTAACGCCATCAGCGCCTCCGGCGCGGTGACGTTCGGCGAATGGCTGGCGTCGATCTCGTGGTAGTGCCAGCCCGCCTCGCCTTGGGCCCGCTTGGCGAACTGGCCGAAGGCGTCGGCGGGCGTGATGCGGGTGGCGTAGATGTAGCTGCGCGGCAAGGCCGGCTCGCCGTGCTGCAGCTTGAGTTTCGTCTCGAAACATTTGATCGGCATATGGACGCGGCGCGCAGACAGCCACTCGACATCGGCCGGTGATGTGTCGGGCGGGGTCTGCATCGGCGGCACGCGCCAGCCGTCGCCGCTCTTCGCCGCATCCTCTAAAGGTTGCCGCCCGGACGGGTTGAGATCGAACAGCGACTGGCCGTCGCGGGGCACGAAGGCGTCGAGATAGATCAGCTGCGTGACGCGATCGCGGGCGCGGTCGGCGACGCCGGTTGCGACCATGCCGCCATAGGAGTGACCGAGCAGCACGATGTCGCGCAGATCCTCGTATCGGATGACGTTGAGCACGTCCTCGATATGGGTCTCCAGATCGATCGAGGGATTGGCCAGATGCGCCCGCTCGCCGAGCCCGGTGTAGGACGGCGTGAAGAGCCGATGTCCGGCCGCCTGCATCAGCGGATGCATCTTCTTCCACGCCCATCCCGCGGACCAGGCGCCGTGGCAGACGAGAAAGGTTTTGGCGGAGCCTGAATTCATTGGGGCGTTCTCCCTGGGCCTATGGTTGATTGCGATAGTACCTGCCCGCTGCGTCGTGTAAATGTCGCGCTCCCCAACACACCCGTCGTTCCGGGGCGCATCGAAGATGCGAACCTCAGATGCGCAATTGCGCATCGGGGAATGACAAAGGAGAAAATCGGATTGAGCGCGACCGTCTACGCACTGCTCTTCCTCGGCGCGCTCGCCGGCGGATTCGTGTCCGGCCTCGCCGGATTCGGCACCGCGTTGATGGCGCTCGGAATCTGGCTCTATGTGCTGCCGCCGACACTTGCGGTGCCGCTGGTTTTGATCTGTTCGGTGATCGCGCAAATCTCGACGCTGCCATCGATCTGGAAAACCATCGACTTCCGCCTGGTCTGGCCCTTCATCATTGGCGGCCTTGCCGGCGTGCCGATCGGTATCCTGCTGATCGCCCATGCCGACCCGGTCGTCTTCAAGCGGACCATCGGCGTCTTCCTTGTGGTGTTTCCGCTCCTGCTTTACTTCCAGCGCAAGCCGATGGCGATCCGCTTCGGCGGCAAATGGGCCGATGCGGGAATCGGATTTGCCGGCGGCATCCTCGGCGGCCTTGCCGGACTCTCCGGGCCGCTGCCGATTCTGTGGGCCAGCGTGCGCGGCTGGGGTAAGGAAGAGCGTCGCGGCATTTT
This sequence comes from uncultured Alphaproteobacteria bacterium, assembly GCA_963738765.1. Taxonomy (GTDB): domain Bacteria; phylum Pseudomonadota; class Alphaproteobacteria; order Rhizobiales; family Xanthobacteraceae; genus Bradyrhizobium. The sequence continues at coordinate 264,535 of CAVTYA010000034.1, forward strand.
CCAGACCTTCAATTTCACGATCCTGGCGACCGCGCTGTGCGTGCAGGTCACAAGCGGCCTGGTCAAAGCCGAGATCGTCTGGCTCGTGCTGTTCGCCTTTCCGGGAACGCTGGCCGGCGCGTGGCTCGGCACACGGACCTATCATGCGCTCAGCGATCGGAATTTCGGCGACGTCGTGCTCGGGCTTTTGATTCTGTCCGGCATCGGACTGGTGTGGAGCAGCGTCGGTCATTGATAGCGGCGCGGATTGATCCGATTGCACTGACCAAGTTTCGTGGCGCCGCATGGCCGCCATGCGGCGCGCGCAAAAAACTGTACGCGTAAAAGCAAACGAGCTAACGACTCGCGTCATGTCCTCCTCGGTGTCGCGCGAACGTCTTGGTCTGTTGCTCGGCTTTGTCGGCATGGCGATTTTCGGCGGCACGTTGCCGGCGACGCGCATCGCGGTATCGGATATTGATCCGATTGCACTGACATCGTTGCGCACGGCGATCGCCGGACTGTGCTCGCTGGTGCTGTTGCTGGTGTTGCGCCGGCCGCTGCCGCCGCGCGCGCTGTGGCCGCAGCTCGTGATCACGATGCTCTGCGTCTGCTTTCTTTTTCCGTTCCTGATGGCGCTGGGGGTTCAGACCGTCGATGCCTCGCATGGCGGCGTGGTGTTCGGAATCATGCCGATCGCAACCGCATTGATCGCCGTCGCCATCACCCATGAGCGGCCGCGGCCGCTGTTCTGGATCGCATCCGTCGGCGGCGCGGCATTGGTGGTTGCGTTTGCGCTGCGGCAAGGCGGCGGTGCGCTCTCCGCCGGCGATTTGCTGTTGTTCGCCGCGGTCGCGGTCGCCGCGGTCGGCTACGCCTTTTCCGGACGGCTCACCTCGCAGATGCCGGGCTGGGAAGTCATCAGCTGGGTGCTGGTGATCGCGCTGCCGGTCTCGATCCCCGCCGCCGCGCTGACCATGCCCGCGGACATCGGCCACATCGCCTTGAAACCGTGGCTGGCGCTGCTTTACGTCGCGCTGTTCTCGCAGTGGATCGGCTTCTTCGCCTGGAATGCCGGGATGGCGATGGGCGGCATCGCGCGGGTCTCGCAGATCCAGTTGTTGCAGCCCTTCATCACCTTCGTGCTCGCGGCCCAGTTCAACGGCGAGACGATCACGCCGCAGATCGTGCTGTTCGCCTCCGCCGTGGTCGCGACGGTGGCGATCTCGACGTGCACGCGCGCGGCAGTCGCTGTCATTCCGGAGCAACGCGCAGCGTTGAATCCGGAATCTCGAGATTCTCCGATGTCCAATAGCACGTCGGAGTTCGCGCTGACGCGCGCCCCGGAATGACACTCAACTCACTCCGCCGCCGAGACCCGGCCGAACTCCGTCGCCTGCCGTTCGAACAGCCCGCGATAGATGCCGCCGGCGCGCGCGGTGAGCGTGGCGTGGGTGCCCTGCTCGACGATCTCGCCGCGGTCGAACACCAGGATGCGGTCGAGGCTGCGCACCGTCGACAGCCGGTGCGCGATCACGATCGAGGTGCGGCCTTTCATCAGCCGCTCCATCGCCTGCTGGATCAGGCCTTCGGACTCCGAAGTCGAGGCTCGACGTCGCCTCGTCCAGGATCAGCACCGGCGCGTCGGCCAGGAACGCGCGCGCCAGCGCGACGCGCTGCCGCTCGCCGCCCGACAGCTTGACGCCGCGTTCGCCGACCAGCGTGCCGTAGCCCTTCGGCAGCCGCAGGATGAAGTCGTGCGCATTGGCAAGCCGCGCCGCCTGCTCGATCGCCGCCATCGAGGCACCCGGCCGGCCATAGGCGATGTTCTCGGCCAGCGAGCGGTGAAACAGGATCGGGTCCTGCTGTACGATCGCGATCTGGCTGCGCAGCGACTGCTGCGTCGCCTGCGCGATATCCTGACCGTCGATCAGGATTTTTCCGCCCGAGACGTCGTAGAGCCGCTGCACCAGCTTGACGAACGTGGTCTTGCCGGAGCCGGAGCGCCCGACCAGGCCGACGCGTTCGCCAGCGCGGATATCCACCGTCAGGCCGTCATAGAGCGGCGCGCGATGACCGCCATAGAGGAAGCTCACGTCGTCGAACACGATGCGCCCGCCCTGGATGTCGATCGGTTGTGCGCCCGGCGCATCGGCAATGCCGATCGGCTCGCCATGGATCGCGACCAGCTCCTCCATGTCGTTGACCGAACGCTGCAGATTGTTGATGTGCATGCCGACATCGCGCAAATAAGCGTGGATGATGTAGTAGCTGGTCAGCACATAGGTGACGTCGCCAGGCGAGGCGCGCCCGGCGATCCACAGCAATATCGCGCCGCCGATCACGGAAGCGCGAAAGCACAGCAGCACCGCAAGCTGCGCCGTCGAGGTGTAGTTGTAGCGCAGCCAGGTCCGCCGCACCCGCGTGCGCCAGCGGCCGATGACGCCGGCGAGCCGCGAGTCCTCGCGCGTTTCCGCGCCGAACGATTTCACCACCGCGTTGCAGGTCAAGGCGTCCGCGAGTGTGCCGCCGACCTTGGTGTCCCAGGCGTTGGAGATCCGCGCGGCCGGCGCGATGTAGTTGACCGAGAACGCGATCGTCATCGAGACATAGATCACCGTGCCCACGGCGATCACGGCGCCGAGCGACGGCCAGTGCAGCCCAAGCAGGATCATCGAGCCCAGCAGCACAGTCAGCGATGGCGCGAGCGCCATCAAGATGGTGTCGTTGAGCAGATCGAGCGCCCACATGCCGCGCGTGATCTTGCGTACGGTCGAGCCGGCAAAGGAGTTGGCGTGCCAGTCGGTCGAAAACCGCTGCACGCGCATGAAGGCGTCGCGCGCCACGTCCGACATGATCTTCAATGTAAACGGCACGATCGCCTGCAATCCGGTCAGGCGCAGGATCATCGACGCGAGGCCGAGCGCCACGATGCCGCCAAAGGCCGCCAGCGCCGCGCGGCGCGCAGCGGGATCGGATGCGCCCAGCGTCAGCGCATCGACCAGACGGCCGGAGAACAGCGGCATGAACAGATCGGCCGCGGTCGCGCCCAGCAGGCCGCCGGCAACCAGCGAGGCGCGCCCGGGCTGTTCGAGCCAGTGACGAAACACGAACGGGATCACGACGCGGATCGCGGTGGGACGCTGGTTTCTCTGAGCGGTCATGGCGTTATCCGGCACCGCGGTTCGCGCGCACGCCGGCTCCATCTGAAAGGACGCGCGGCGGCACAAAACCTGATCCGGGCGTCGTTGAAAAATATTGGTAACGTGTTGGGAAGCTTGAAAGATCGGGATCACACCCGATCGGGGCTGGCGGTCAGCTAAGCGACCAGGTGTCCAGCACAAACATCGGACACGGGAGCGCGATCTGCGAATACATCGAAATCATGCAAATCCTCCCCGGTTCGAGTGACAATGCGCTGCTTATAAATGCGTCACGGGTGATTTGCAACATGACAACCGCGTGAGCGGGTCATTCAACGCCAAGTGTGACCTTCAGGCCGCTGTGGTTGAAAACGCTTTAATGCCCCGGACCTCCCGAGGGCAATGCGGCGGGCTTTTTCAGCAACATGACCAACAGGCTGAGGCTGAGGTAGAACAGGGTCAGGATGAAGAAGGCGTCGCCATAGCCCATCACCACGGCCTGGCGGTGCACGATCTGCGACAGTTGCTTCATCGCCATCATGGCGGAATCGCCCATGCCCTGCAGGCGCTGGGTGAACATGTTCAGCGTCTCCACCGCGGTGGCGTTGCCCCAGTTGACGCGTTCCTGCAGCCGCACGATGTGCAGATCGGTGCGCTCGTTCAGCACCTGGTTGATGACGGCGAGGCCGACCGCGCCGCCGAGATTGCGCGTCAGGTTGAACAGGCCCGACGCGTTCTTGACCCGCTCGGGCGGCAACGTTCCGAGCGCAATCGTATTGGTCGGCACCATCGCGAACATCATGCCGATGCCGCGCAGGATCTGCGGGATCAGCAATTCGTAGAAATCATAGTCGCGGGTGATCCAGGTCATCTGGTAGGAGCCCATCGCGAAGGTGATCAGGCCGATCGCGATGATCAGGCGCATGTCGATCTTGGTCATCAGCCGCCCGACGATCGGCGCGGTGAGGAACATGGCGACGCCCGAGACGAACATGGTCTCGCCGATCATCAGCGCGCTGTAGCCGCGCACTTCCGCCAGATAGCGCGGATAGACATAGGTCAGGCCATAGAGGCCGATGCCGACGCAGAACGAGATCAGGCAGCCGATCGCGAAATTGCGGTCGGTGAAGGTGCGGATATCGACGATCGGCTCGCGCGCCGTCAGCACCCGCCAGAAGAAGGCAATCGCGGAGATCAGGCAGACCGCGGCGCAGATCGCCACCGAGGTGTCCTGCAGCCATTCATATTGCGGGCCTTCCTCCAGCACATATTCCAGCGAGCCGAGAAAGCCGCCCATCGCGATCAGGCCGAACCAGTCGAAATGATCGAGCAGCTTGAAGTTCGGCTGATCGAAATCGACCAGCGATCAGCACGCCGATGGTGATGCCGATGCCGGGAACGACGTTGATGAAGAACAGCCAGTGCCACGACATCCAGTCGGTAATGACGCCGCCGACGGTCGGGCCGATGGTCGGCGCCAGCGTCGCGACCAGGCCGATGATCGGGCCGACGATGTAGAATTTCGAGCGCGGAAACACCGTGTAGGCGGACGCGAACACGGTCGGGATCATGCCGGCGCCCAAAAATCCCTGGATCACGCGCCACAGGATCATCTGTTCGATCGACGAACAGAAGCCGCACATGAAGCTCGCGATCGTAAAGCCGGAGGCGGAAATCGCAAACAGCAGGCGGGTACCGAACGCGCGCGACAGGAATCCGGACAGTGGTATCGCGATTACCTCCGCGATCAGATATGCGGTCTGGACCCACGACACTTCGCTGGAGCTGGCCGAGAGCCCGGCCTGGATTTCGGACAACGACGCCGAGACGATCTGGATGTCCAGGATCGACATGAACATCCCGAACACCATGATCAGGAACGCAAACAGCCGTCGCGGCGCGATGCGCTCGGACGGCGGAGCCATAGCGTTCATCATCGAAGGCGGAGCGGTGGTGGCGTCGGCCATGATTTGCTCAGGTCACACACGCCCGGGCTTGGCCCGAGGCGCAGGGATTACGGCGCAGCAACTACTGCGGATGAACCATCGTCGGCGAATCGAGGTCGACCTCGCTGTCGGCATCGGCCGCGCCCTCGCGGGTATCGACGGTAATGTAGACCGACATGCCCGCACGCAGCAGGTTTTGCAGCGCGACGTCCTTCGGCACCCGGATCCGGACCGGCAGCCGCTGCACGATCTTGGTGAAATTGCCGGTGGCGTTGTCCGGCGGCAGCAGCGTGAACACCGAGCCCGCCGCGGGCGAAATGCTGTCGACGACGCCCTCGAACTTGCGCAGGCCGTAGGCATCGACCTTGATCGTCACCGGCTGGCCGGGACGGATGCGCTTGAGCTGGGTTTCCTTGTAGTTGGCGTCGATGAAGACCTCGTTGAGCGGCACCACATTGCCGAGGCGCTGACCGGCCTGGATGTAATCGCCGGTGTTGACGAGGCGGTTGGAGAAGGTGCCGTCGACCGGCGCGCGCACCGACGTGAAGTCGAGGTCGCGTTCGGCCTTGGCGAGCGTGGTCTGGTATTCCGCCAGCTGGGCGCGGGCCTCGTTCTGCTGCGCCTTGGTGACGTCGACGTTGTCGCGCGCGGCGTCAAAGGCTGCCTGCGCCGATTTCACCGCGGCGACGCCCTGGTCGCGTCCGGCTTCGGATACTTCGAAGGTGGCGCGCGAGGCAAAACCCTTGGTGCTCAGCGCCTGCTGGCGGTCGAAGTCGAGACCGGCGCGCTTCAGCCCGGCTTCCGCCGAAACGACCTGCGCCCTGGCCTGCTCGACCGCGCTTTCCATCGCCGCGACCTGGCGGCCAATGCGGTCGATGGTGGCCTGCTGGGTCGCGATCCTGGTGCGCGCGGCATCCACCGCGATGCGGTAGTCGCCGTCATCGATCTTGAAGATCACGTCGCCGGTGTGAACGACGGCGTTGTCGCCGGGAAAGATCGCCGCGACATGGCCGGACACCCGCGCGCCCAGGGTGGTGTTGTTGGCGCGGACATAGGCGTCGTCGGTCGAGACGTAGAAGCGTCCAACGAGGAAATAATGGACGCCGTAGCTGATCGCGGCGAGCGCCAGCAATCCGACGACGCCCATCATGACGAATTTGCGCTTGCCGGACTTTGGCGCGGCGGGTGCCGCAGCATCGGCGGCCGGTGCGGCCGGCATCTCCGGCGCCGGACTGGCTGGCGTCTCCGCGGGGCGGCGCTTGGCTTCTTCCGCGACGTGAGTCCGAAGCTGATCCGCCAGATGGGCGGAAGTTTCGCGCGCAGCATCGCCCTCTGCCGTTTCCGGCTCGGAGCGAATGATGCGTGCGGCCTGGTCTCTCGCTGCGGCCATAAGCGGCCTCCCCATTACAATGTCGCGATGCCGGCGCAGCCAAAACAGGCCGTGCGGGGCATCGTCATTTTCAAAATTAGCATTGACCGAACGGTTCGGTCAAGATATATTCGCGCAACTCGGACCATAGGGTCAAAAATCCTTCCTGCCCGTATCCTGAGTTGAAAACTTTCCGGAACAGCTAACCAATGGTTGCAGCCACCCCCAACCCGCTTCATCTGGTCGGCGACGAGGATTCCTCGAAGCGCCGGCAGATCCTCGATGGCGCCCGCAAGGTGTTCATGGATCTGGGGTTCGACGGCGCCAGCATGAACGAGATCGCGCGTTCCGCCGGCGTTTCCAAGGGCACGCTCTACGTCTACTTCGCCGACAAGAACCGGCTGTTCGAAGCCATCGTCGCCGAGGAAGCGCTGGCCCACGGCCAGGTCGTGTTCAATTTCGATCCGGCGCGCGATGCCGCCACCACGCTGCGGGAATTCGGCAAGGCCTATAATGAATTGCTGTGCCGGCCGGGCGGCGGCTCCGCGATCCGCACCGTGATGTCGATCGCCGAGCGGATGCCCGACGTCGGCCGCCGCTATTACGAGCAGGTGCTGGAAAAAACCATCAACCGCCTCGCCGACTATCTGCGGGCGCATGTCGCGCCGGGCGATCTCGCCATCGACGACTGCGAATTCGCGGCGTCGCAGTTCATGGAAGTCTGCAAGGCCTCGCTGTTCCTGCCGTTCGTGTTCCAGGCCGCCCCCGCGCCCTCCGCCGAGCGCATCGACCAGGTGGTCGAGAGCGCGACGCAGATGTTTTTGGCGGCGTACCGGGCGAAGGTTTGAGCGCGAGTCGCCGCCCTCACCAAAGGTCGTCGTACCCCGCGCATGCGGGGTATCCAGTACGCCGCGCTTCTCGGTTCAATCACCGGCGTTCACGGCCGTCATTGCGAGCCACCGGGTCGCGCGAATGCGCGCGCGATGACAGGCTCCGCGAAGCAATCCATCTCACCACCGAAAGAATGGATTGCTTCGTCGCTTCGCTCCTCGCAATGACGTTGCTCTAACTGCGCACACGAATTCGCGATCTCGCGGCGCCGTGCGCCGATGCCGCCTCCGCTACTGACTGCTGAACAGGTTTTGCGGAATGCCCGCGGCAGAGAAGATGTAGTCGCGCGAGGTTTCGAGCTGCTGACGCAGCCGGTCCAGATCGACGTCGAGCAGCCGCCCCTTCCACTTGCGCACCTTGCCGGCGACGATCACGGTCTCGACATTGGTGCGATCCATCAGCGACACCACCGCGCCAGGCACCTGGTTCAGCGGCGCCACGTTGAGTTTCGTGGCGTCGAGGATGATGATGTCGGCCTCCTTGCCGGGCGTGAGCGAGCCGGTCTTGCCATCGAGCCGCAACGCCTTGGCACCGTTCATGGTGGCGTAGCGCAGCACGTCGCGCGTCGTCAGCGGGGCCGGCAGCCCGGCGGGCGGCGTCGGCCACGGATTGCCTGCAGCAGCCGGCGGCAGTCCCCAATCGACCGGGTTCGGTGGGAAACCCTGATCGAGGATCATCTGGTTCACCAGCACGTGTTGCAGATTTATGCAGACCCGCATCTGGGTGAAGAAGTCCGCCGTCATCGTGCACTCGACATCGACGCTCAGCGATGGCTGCATGCCGAGGCTCTGCAGCTTCAGGATCGGCGGCATGCCGTGCCGCATGTTCATCTCGATCGGGAAGGCGATCGAGACCTGCGCGCCGGCATCATGAACCGCCTGCCAGCCCTGGTCCGACATCCCGGTCATGTGGATGAACAAATTGTCGGGACCGACCTTGAGATTGCCGGGCGGTTGGCCGTTCGACCCGACGCCGCCCTGGCCCTGCGCGAGTTGATCGAGGATCGGGCGGATCCCGAACGGCGACAGGATATGGGCTGCGATCTGGAGGTCGAGCTGGCGCCCGATGGTCCAGGATTGCTGGTAGATCTGCGGCCCAAGATAGACCTCGCCGCCCATAATCATGGTGACGAGTTGGTCGCTCGACGAGAACCACTGCCTTTTGATGCGGAACGCGTCCTGCGGATAGGCATAGTTCGACGGGTTGCTTCCCGCGCCCTCGAAATAGCCGAAGGCGGAGCGGCGTCCGGAATCGAACAGCGCCTGGATGGCGGCATCCGAATGCTGCGGCGTGTGGTGGATCTGCGAGACGTCATGCACGGTCGTAACGCCGTCATCGAGCTGGCTCAGCGCGCCGAACAATTCGTTGATGTAGACGTCCTGCGGACGGTAGACGGGAGCGAATTTATTGAGAATGAATTCGAAGTAGGTGGTGCTCCCGCTCGCCGAGCCGGAGCCGTCGTTGATCAAAACCCCGTCGGCGAGGAAACTGCGCAGCGCGGTCTCGAACTGGTGGTGGTGCGTATCGATGAAGCCGGGCATCACGATGCGCCCGCGCGCGTCGATCACCTCGGCTGTCCCTGCCGCGAGGTTAGGTCCGACCGAGAGGATGGTCTTGCCCTGCACCAGCACGTCGGCCGTGGCGAAGTCGCCGACATTCGGGTCCATCGACATCACAGAACCACCGCGAATGACGTAACGCCGTCCCGGCCTGCCAGTGTTTTCCGGCGGCTCCGCCCGGTCGGCGAATTGCGCGGCGGCAGGGCGCGCTGCAAACAGATTGAGACCCGCAGCGGCAACCCCGGCGGCCGCAGCACCCTTGAGGAAATTGCGTCGCGAGCCGAGATGGTTCAGCAGTCCCTGATTGCACAGTTTGCACATGCTTGCCTCCCCTCTTGAGCCATTCGGAATGGACGGCTCTTGCGCGCATCCTGATCCGCACGCGAGTTGAGTTCAATCGGCAACTTGACAGCGATCGGCACGCGAACGCGCGCGCAGCGGAACCGGCGTCGCCCACCGCTACATCCCACAATCAACTCGCTGGATTTTTGTGGGACTGAACATTCCCGGACAGGCGTATGATGGCCGGAAGCAATAGGTGGGAGATTGAGATGGATGATCGAACCGTGCGAGCGGCACTACAGCGCCATTGGGATGCCTCGGACGCGAGCGATTTCGAGATCGAACATGAAATCTACCGCGAGGATGCCGTGCTTGAGTATCCGCAATCGGGCGAGCGGATCCGCGGCCGGCGCAACATTCAACAGAGCCGAACCGTCCAGCCAAACAAGAAGCGTTTTACGGTCCGGCGAATGATCGGCAGCGGCGATCTGTGGGTCACTGAATTCGTCCTCACCTATGACGGCATACCATCCTACACGGTGAGCATCATGGAATTCCGCGAAGGACTGGTCGCCAACGAAACGCAATATTTCGCCGATCGGTTTGACCCTGCCCCCTCGCGTGCGCATCTTGTTGAGTGAGCAGGCGAAAGCGCGCCATTATGCACTGCCGGGGAGAACCCGGATCGGCGTTGATGGTGATGAGAACCCGGCTCTTGATCGCCGACTGCCACACAGGCTCGAAAACCGACACCCAGGTTGCACGACCTTCAAATATGCAAGGGTGAATTGCCTGACGATTTTGATCTGGGTCAATGTCCGGGCAAATCAAGGCAGATTCCATGATTTCTGTCCGCAGAACGATTCGCGCACAGGAGACTGTATGGGCAGCAAATACTTGCTCAAGCCGCCGCGAACCCTCAGAGAAGCGTGCTGCGAGCATCGGGCGACGCATCCGGAAATGAGCACTAGGCATTGCGACGAGTGCCCCCATGGCGCGCTATGCGCGATTTCTGAACAGATCGAAACTGACCGCCGCGGGCGCGTCGTGAAGATAAGAACCAGGTCGCCCCGCAAAGTCGCTTGAGGCTTGCCCGTCGCCGACGAGCTGGCAAACATCCGTTCAAGTCCTGCCGTTCTCAACCTATCGCGTCAGTCAGACGCGTGCGGTTCGAGATCTCCAAATACATGGCAGCCCGGAGTTAAGCTCGTAGGGCTGATTTAGCCCGGAGAGTCCGGGCAAAAAGCCGCACGCCGCCGAACCGCCCCCTCACGTCCTCGTCATTTGACACTTCATTCAATTTTGTCAAATTCGTCAAATGAGCCCACGGACCCGTATTCTCGACGCCGCGATGCTGGTGTTTCGCCGCCATGGCTTTCGGCGCTCGTCGATCGAGCAGGCGGCGGAGGCCGCCGGGCTGACGCGGCAGGCGCTGTATCATCATTTCAAATCCAAGGAAGCGCTGTTCCGCGCCGTGATCGAACGGCTGCATGAGAGACGCGCTCGCCGCCGAGATCGCCGCGCGCACACGCCGCGGAAAAGGCCGGCCGCAGCCTTGCCGATATCCTGGTCGCCCAGGTCTCCGGACGGCTCGGGCAGTTGCTCGCGTCGTTCGAGGGCTCGCCGCATATCGAGGAGCTGTTCTCCGAGCATCTGGTGCAGGGCCGCGACCTCTATCAGAAATATGCGGGCTCTATGCCGCGCAGGCGCGTCGCGACGATCGAACGGGTCTGCCGCAAGCAGCGGCTGATCCTCGCGCGACGGCATGACCGCACCGCGAACTCGCGCGATGCGTCGAGATGGCCGTCAACGGCGCCAAGTCGCATGCATCCGGCGATGCAGCCGGCCGACGCCTTCCTGGGCGATCTCGAGATCCATGCTGCGCACGCTGGTCGCCGGCGCCGTCGCGCCAGCGTCGAAGCCGCGCCCCGACAAAGCCAGCCGCCTGCGAAGAAATCCGCCCGCCGAAAACCTGGAGATCGCAAATGAGCACGCATGACGATCAACGGCCGCATCGCCCCCCTGCCCGACGATCCCGATGCGCTGCTGATCGATGTCATGCGCGACACGCTCGACCTCACCGGAACCAAACTCGTCTGCGGCGCCGGCGTCTGCGGCGCCTGCACCGTGCTGGTCGACGGCGCGCCGGTGGTGAGCTGCCTGATGCCGGCGCGCGCCATGCGCGCGGACAAATCGGTCACGACGGTCGAAGGCATCGGCGCTGCCAAACTGCATCCGGTGCAGAAGGCGTTCATGGCGCACGACGCGCTGCAATGCGGGTTCTGCACGCCGGGCTTCATCGTCGAGGCGGTCGCGTTTCACGACCGCTGGCGCGCCAGCAAAAGGAACGGCGACGCCGTCGCGCGAGGAGATCGGCGCGGCGCTGTCGGGCCATCTGTGCCGCTGCGGCGCCTATGACGGCATCTTTCGCGCGGTGGCTGAGCGCCTGCGCCGGCCGCTTCGACGGCGAGGATGTCGCCTCACCCCGCGTCGAGGCGCGCGCACAAGGTGACGGGGTCGGCGAAATACACCGTCGACATCCATCATGACGGCCAGCTCGAAGGCGTCATCCTGCGCTCGCATCTCGCCCATGCCCGGATCGGCGAGATCGATCTCGCGCCGGCGCGCGCGATCCGGGCGTCGGCGCGGCGATCTCGCTGCTCGGCGACGACCGCATCGTGCGCTATGTCGGCGAGCCGATCGCGGCGGTCGCCGCGAAGGATCGCAAGACCGCGCTCGCGGCGATCGCCGCGATCCGGATCACAAGCGAACGGCTGCCGTCGGTGATCGGACTGGACGCCGCGCGCAAGCCGGATGCGCCGGTCGTGTTCGAAAAATCAAATCGCAAGAAAGCCGCCAACGTCTCCGAAGGCGCCGGCGGCGCCGGCGCCGTGGAAGCGGAATGTCCGCGGGCCGTCGGCGGCATTCTCGCACAAGGCCAAGAAGGCGCGCAGCTGGATCGGCGAGGCGCGCGACGGCGCAAAATCCGTGGCTGGTCGAGGGGACATTCCGCACCGGCACGCAATCGCATGCCTGCCTCGAGCCGCACGCCGCCGTCGCGCGTTTCGATGGCGATCGCCTGACCGTGCACGTCTCGACGCAAAGTCGGTGTTTCACGTGATGGAGCTGATCGCCAAGCGCTACAAGCTCGAACACGACAAGGTGCGCGTCATCGCCGATCATGTCGGCGGCGGCTTTGGCTCCAAGGGCAGCCTCGGCATCGAGACCATCGCCGCGATCGAACTGGCGCGCGCGGCCAAGGCGCCGGTCCGGATCGCCTACGACCGGCACGAGGAGCTCTCCGTCACCGGCTATCGGCCGGCGGCGGAGGTCAAGATCGCGCTGCTGCCCTCCGCGCGAAGGCGATCTCAAGGCGCTGTCGCTGACCGCCCATGCCGACACCGGTGCGGCGACCAACTCGACGATCGCCGCACTGGCGCGGCTGATCTATCCGGCGCGAGGCCAAGGAGCTCGCCGATTTCGACGTCATCAGCAATCTGCCGCCCGGCGCGCCGTTCCGCGGCCCCGGCGGACCGCCGATGGCGTTCGCGCTGGAGCAGGCGATCGACGAGGCCGCGCTGCGGATGAAGGTCGATCCGATCAGCTTGCGCAAGCGCTGGGATCCCAATCCCAACCGGCAGCGGCTGTACGACTGGGCCGCGGCGCTCGATGCCTGGCGCAACCAGGACAGCCGGCGTCGCAGACCGGCCGCTATCGCCGCGGCGTCGGCGTCGCCACCGGCTACTGGCTTTATCTCTGGCAGCCCGGCTCGAAGGTCGAACTCGCCGTCAAGGGCGGACGCATCGTCGCCAGCACCGCGATCGCAGGACATCGGCACCGGCAGCCGCACCGTGATCGCCAACACGGTGGCGCGGGAATTCGGACTCGAGCCGCATGAGATCGAGGTGCGGATCGGCGACTTCCAATCTGCCGGAAGGACCGGGCTCGGGCGGCAGCCGCATCGACCGCCTCGATGGTCCCGCCGACGCTGCTGGCCGTCGCAGAAGCTCAAGGCCGCGATCGAACAGAATGCCAAACGGCAACCGGTCCCCGGCTCCAATGCGCCGTGGCGGGAGTTGCTCGCGGCCTCGCCCGATCTCAGCGTATCCGCGCAGCGGCCGGAAGACAGCAGCCAACATCGCCCGGAATCCGCTCGCCGCTGAAGGACGCCGGCTTCATGGGCACGATCTTCGGCTGGATGATGCGCCGCTTCTCCAACCTCGCGGTCGGCGCCGGCGTGCCGAGTTCGGTGCAGGTGATCGAGGTCGAGGTCGACACCTGGCTCGGCCATGTCCGCGTGCTCAACGTTCACACCGGCATCGCGGTCGGCAAGATCGCCGCCCCCGCGCTGGCGCGCAGCCAGGCGGCGGGCTCGGTGATCCAGGGCATCGGCTATGCGCTCTACGAAGCGCGCGAAACCGATCCGCCGCACCGGCGACATCCTCACCGCCGGGCATGGAGGATTACCGCATCCCCGGCATCGCCGACACGCCCGCTGATCGACGTGCATTTCGACGAAGGCGGCTTCGACCATGTGCTCGGCGGCAGCGTCGGCATCGGCGAGGTCGCGACGGTGCCGACCTCGCCCGCGCATCGCCAACGCGATCTGCAACGCCACCGGCGTCCGGTTGACGGAAATTCCGATCCGGCCCGACCGCCTGATCGCCGCGCTGAAAGGGAGGGCCGCCGCATGACATCCGCAGCCATGACGCATGCTACCCCGGTCGCCGAATTCCGCGCCGCCGGCACCGATCTTTCCGAACGGCGCCGCAGCGGCGTCTCGACGGGACCGCTGATCGATATTGCCGCGGCGCCGGATACGACCAGCGGATCCACTGGGGCGCGGACGGCGCGCGCGCATCGGCGCCTTCACCACCATCGCCGCGATCGCCACCGACGCCGCGCATCGCGGCGGCCTATCCCGGCCTTGCGCGGCAGCCGCGCGGTCTCGCGACGCCGCAGATCCGTCATCTCGCGACGCTCGGCGGCAATCTCGCCCAGCGCTCGCGCTGCTGGTACTATCGCAATCCGCATATCGCCTGCCTGAAGAAGGGCGGCACCGATTGTCCGGCCCGCGATCCGGCAATCATCTCTACGGCGTGGCGTTCGATCTCGGCCCCTGCGTGGCGCCGCATCCCTCGACCATGGCGGCGGCGCTGCTGGCCTATGACGCGACCATCATCACCGACCGCAGCGGACCGGCTGACGATCGCCGAGGCGTTCGGCGACGGCTCCAACGGCGCGGCCGACAATGCGCTGCATCCCGGGCGAAATGATCCGGAGCGTCGAGCTTGCCGCACCGCTGCCGGACGAGCGCGCGCTCTACAAGCGCGCCATCAGCCGCAGCTATGCCGAGTGGCCGCTGGTCGAAGTGTGCGCCCGCGCCGTCGTCAAGGATGGCGCGTTCCAGTTCATCCGCCTCACCGCCGGCGGCATCGCGCCGGTGCCGCTGCGTCTTTCCGCCTCCGAAGCCGTGTTGCAAGGCAAGCCGCGCCAGCGCCGCCAACATCGCCAACGCCGCCAGGCAAGCGACGACGGGCGCAAAGCCGCTGCCGATGACCGGCTACAAGCTCGATCTGCTGGAAGGCGTGGTGCGGGATGTTCTGGAGCAGCTGGCGGCGTAGAACGGATCGCGTCGAGGTGCGCTGCCCACCACAACGAAGCTGTCGTCCTCCGCGAAAGCGGGGGACCCAGTACGCCGCGGCCTCTCGGTTTTATCGCTGAAGTCTCTGGAATACTGGATCGCCCGCTTTCGCGGGCGATGACAGTCCTGGCCCGCAATCTTCAATTTCAATTCGCCGACGCCACCGGCGTATTGGCTGGCGCGTCCGGATCGAAACCGAAGACGCCAACCAGATATTTGAAATATTCGGGCTGCTTCTCTTTCAGACTGGCGCGCGTGTTGGGCTCATGCGCCGCGTCCTTGCCGGCCAGGAATATGCTCGCGGTGACCGCGAAAAATTCCTTGTGGTTCTTCATCAGGTAGGCGTCCTTGTCATACAGCCCCTTGGCCTTGGCCTGGGCGAAGAAGCCCTGGATGCCCCTGTTCTCGTAACCGCCCGGCATCAGCCGGGCGTGGTAGACATGGAGGAACTCGTGCAGCATCACCGGGTCTTCCGCATACTTCATCATCGCCGGACGGAACATGACGACGCCGCGTCCGGAATCGACGGCAAGGTCGACCAGATCCGGATTGCTCCATTGCGCCTTGTCGTGATCCCAGGTCGTGAGCCCGCGCGTATGACGGTCTCTGGCGGGCACCGACAGACCATAGCACGCGGCAGCGGCGCCTTCGTCCAGGCAGGCCATCTCGCTCGCGACGATCGGCACCGAGCGGAAATATTGCAGCACTTTCGGGCTCAGGCCGACGCTCTCGACGACGTCGAGCTGATGCCGCAGCGTATCGGCCAGTGCTCCGACATCCTTTCGTTCCGAATTTTCGGACAGGTCGAAAACGTAGCCATGATAGGTTTCATAGCCCGATGCCGGTGCCGCAGGCGACGGCGCGTCGCTGGCCGACGGCGGGATCTGGATGATCCGGGAGCCAGCGTCTGCAAGATTGGGAGCCAGCGAAAAAATGACAACGACTGAACTCAGCAGCACCCTGCGCATTGTTTATCCCCCTGTAGCGGACCGCTGCTTCGGCGATCGGTCGCCAGTCGTCAGCGCCCGATCGTAACAACGCGCCGTTGCGGCCGCGTTAATTTCTGTTCCGGACCAACTTCGCACGCGTTATGGCGATGTTAACCACGGCGCCCGGGGCGCTGCGGACGCTGGACATGACGGCGCCTTGGGGTGACAATCCCGGCCAGGCAAACCGCGATTGCAAGGTCTGCACATGAGAAACCCGTTGGCTCCGATTGTCGCTGCGGCTCTGGCCGCGATCGCCATGTCTTCATCCGGACCGGCGCAGGCGCGCGCGCTGTGGCCGGATGTCCCCTACGAGATCGGCGTGCGCCGGATCGGCGAGCTTGGACTGGTCCCCTGGCGCTGCAGCGATGGGCCCGCCCAAAACTACTATCACGGCGCCTTTTACGACGTGCCGCCGGCGCTCCATCGCGGCTACGCCTACCGGCCGTATTACCGCTACACCGCCTATCGCGTGATTCCGCGACAATATTTCTGCACCGAATGGTAGCGTCCGTCGCAGCAACATAACCCGGTTTGCCCGATGCCCGCCGCCCGATTTGCCGATGCCGCCGATCTCGACGCGCTGCTGGCGCTGTTTGCCGTCTCCGAGGTCAGCCGCGCCACGGAGCCGCGCGCGAGGGCCGAACAGATCTGGCAGCAGACGCTCGCGCGCGACGGCCTTGCGGTGTTTGTTTCCGATGCCGAGGGAAACATCGTCTCGACCTGCATGCTCATCACCGTTCCCAACCTGCTGCGCGGCGGCCGCCAGCACGGGATCATTGAAAACGTCGTGACCCATCCGGATTTTCAGGGCCGCGGCCATGGCCGCGCGGTGATCGCGGCGGCCCTGGCTGAAGCGTGGCAGCGGGACTGCCACCACGTGCTGCTGCAAAGCGGCCGGGCCGACCCGCGCGTCCATCGGTTCTACGAAGGATGCGGCTTCATACCCGGACTTCGTACCGCCTACGTCGCGCGGCGTCCTGCCGATTAGTCCGCCCGGGCGAGGCAACGATCCACACAAGCGGGATCCGGACAGGACGGCTATCCGGATCCCTCCGCATCGAGCCGGAACTGCGCCTTGTGACCGCTGCTCGGCAAAATGCGAGTATGAATGTATCGCGCCAAATTGCGGCTCACATTGATCTCGCACAATGTTGCGCCGCAAAGCCCGACCGGCCACAGCGGCGCGCGATCGCATCAAGACAAGAGCAGACGACTGGCGTAAAAGACTGCAGGCAGGACGCCATGCGATGGTGACCCGATGAAAAAGCCAGTTCTCTCAATCGACGAGCCTGAGCCGAAGAAAACGCCCCGCGCCGATCGGCCTCCCACCGAAGGCTTCGTGGTGGTTGTCGACGGCCATTTCAAATCCGAGTTCGACACGGTCGACGCCGCGGAGGCATCGGGCCGGAAACTGAAATCGGCCTATCCGATGCTACAGATCGAAATCTATGACGCCGCCACGATGGTCCGCACCCTGTTGAGCTAGCAAAGCCGAGCAAGCAGAATTTCGCCGTCGTCATGACAGGGAGTGGAGCATGGCTCTCCTCAAGCGAGAATTGCATCGTCAGGTCAAAGGGCCGGAAATCACCCATGCCGATCGCTGTACCCTGGTGTTCGATACCGACAGCAAGAGGCTGTATGTCGAACGCGAGGTCGCGCATCTGGAAGCAAGCGTCGGCGGCACGATCGAGTTGCAGACCGTCACGATGGACATTGCGGATTACCTGACCCAGGGCGGACAAACCGCCGGCCACCGCGAGCTGTGGCGCCTGCTGAGAACGCTGTTCGATGAGCGCGGCGATCCCGAGGACTAGCGGACAAGTTACTCGTCCTCGAATTCGTCTTCCTCGTTGACCCCAGCCTTGTGCCGATGCGGCACTTGCTGCCGCCGAGCGATCCGGTCACGATAGGGCTCGCGCTGCGCGTAGGGGTTGCGCCCGCCGGCGCGCGCCGCGATCTCCTCGCCCGACACCGCCGCCGGCTCGCAGATGATGCGGCGGCTGGCGCGGCGCATCAGGTCGACGTGGATGTGATCGTAGTGATAGACGTTGGAGCCCGGCGCCAGCACGGTGTTGAACTGCTGGCAGGCGGCGCCCTGCACGTCGCGCAGAAAGCCCTGCTCTTCCGGCATGCCCTTCCAGCCGTCCTTCACCGAAATGCGCCGGCCGTCGGCGAGCGTGAAGGCGGCGATATCGAGCGCGTTGCCGAAGGCGTGTTCGGAAATATGCGCGTTCGGATTGCCGTTCATGCCGCGGCAGGAATAGGCGGAGATCTGCTTGATCTCGACCACGCGCGCGCCGAACCAGCGCTGCGCCGCCGGCTGCACCGAATCGGCGAGCCAGCGATCGAGCACCGAGACGATCGGACAGGCCAGCGTCGCCGTCGGCTTCACCGCGACCGGACCGACCGCGCCGACGGGATTGCCCTGCGCGACGGTCCGAGCCGCGGCAAGCGGCGCTGAAGCGGCCGGCTGCTGCGAATAGGGCCCGGCTGCGGCATAAGGCGCCGCGCCGCGGTCGCGCTGCGGATAGGCCGGCGCATGCGATGGTAGCGGCCGACCTGGCTCCGGGCGTGCCCTCGGGCGGCAGGTCGATTTCGTCTTCCTCGGGCGGCAACGCCCGGCGCCGTCAGCGAAATCGGGCCGTTCGAGGGCGCGGCGTAGTTCGGGCTGGCGCAGCGCGTTGTCCGGATAGGCGTGACTGCGACGACGCGGCGGCCGGCGCGATCGGCCAGCGCGGCTGATTGCCGATGCTGCCGGCGGCCGCAGATCGTCATCGGCAAAGCCGAAGCTGCCGCTGCCTTCGCCGAGCGCTGCGACCTTGAGCGGGAATTCGGCGCCGCAGACGCCGGGACCCGAAATCGGATCGATCCGGACCAGATCCGGGGCTCTCCTTGACCGCGCCGGATTTCAGGCATGCGATTTCGGCCTCGGCCCGCCACGGTTCGCGCTCCGCGGACTGAAAAAATCCGCGACCGCAACCCGCCAGCGAGACAAGGACGAAGGAGCCGACGAGATACAAACGAACTCCGCGCGTCATCCGCGCAGGTTCGACGAATTTATTTAAGGACTCTTCAACGCGTTGATTTTACTAATTTTTAACCACGTCGCCGGAGGCGCGGCGCTGTGGAGATGTCGCGAACCGACAGCAGCGCTGACTTTTTCCGCCGGGAACGCATTGCTAGCCTGATGCGTTATGTGCGGGCACGACGTGAACCAAGGGAGTTTTCCCATGACCACTCGTCAGCAAACTGAGCGTTGTCACCGCCTATGTCGCATTCGCCTTTGTCGGCGCCATCGTGCTCGGCGTGTTCTAGGCTCGTCCAGAACTGGACTTAGGCGCCCGGTGGTCCAGCCACCGGGCGTTTTCATGGGCATCAGGCGTCATGCGCCGCGTACACGGCTTTCCGGGAGAAAGCCCGTTTAATCGAAATTAGAGCAGCTCGATCCGGTGATGCCGCCAATCTTGAAATCCCTGCACATCAATCCGGGATTATCGGGATCTGGATAGCGATCGTCGCGCTTCACCCGCTCACGCACCGTGTGGCTGTAGCGCCAGCCGCGGCTCAGCATGCAGCTCTTGTATTGCCGTGAGGTCGGCGTGCCGCTCTGCGGCGCGCCCAGCATCTGCGAGCAATCGCTGGTATCGGCCTGCAGGACGTCATCGCTGCGCCGATGTTTGGTGGCGTTGTTGTAGACGTCATTGTCGGCATGCGCGCTGATCGCGCCGCCCAGCAACAACGCGGCAATCAGGACAAGGCGTTTCATCATCAATCTCCATCGAAAGCGAATAGCGTTACAGCTATCGGTCGCATCCGATGGAGGGCGCGGTTCAGAACCCAGTCGATTACAAATTGGAAACGTGGGCGGTACACATAGCGCCGCGACAAGCTCGCTACGATCGTGGCTCCGGCAATGTCTGCCGCGACGACATCAGCGGCCGGTCCCTGGCGACGATCCGGGTCCAGTTGTTGCCCGAGCAATAGAAGCGGCCGAGCGCGCAGGCTTCGACGCGGAGCCGGTCCGGTCCCTTGATGTCCATCGTGCCGTAATACGTGTCGCCGCTGTCGTGGCTGTAGACACTGCCGGTCCACTGCGTGTCGGTCTTCGGCTTCATGTTGATCAGCACCGCCTCGCCCTGTCGTCCGACGAGGTGTTGAGCACATAGCCGCACAGTGCCTGCCCGCATTTGACGATGCGAACCGATCCCTTGCCTTCGGTCTGCCAGTCGCCGACCGGCGTGTCGGCGGGCTCTTCTTCTCTGTCTTGCATGCGAAACTCTTGAGATCTGCTGGCGCGACCGCGGGAACGGGCGCGGGCCGCACGGCTTCGGCGGGCTGCAGCTACGGGCGATGGTGGCGGCGGCATGATCGTCGCCTGCTGAACCGGCCGCGGTAGCGGCGGCGGCGGTGGCGCGGCGACGATCTGGGTCACGGTTGCCGCCGGTTTGAACACGGCCGGTGGCGGCGCAACGACGGTGGGCTGAACCAGAGGATTCTTGGCGGGCGCAGCGGCAATGACCGGAGCCGCCTGCGGTGGCACCGGCTGTATTGGCGCCGGCGGCGTCTGCACCGGATCGACGGTATCCGGATCGTCGTCATAGCGGTCGCGATTGCGGCGCGATGAATAGATGCCGGAGATCGACACCGAAGCGCAGGAAGTAGAGCGACAATATCGGGACGATTCGACGTGGATCCGATGCCCACCGATCGAGAATGAGAACGAACTGCCGGCATGAGCGGGCGGACTGAGCACCATCAGCACGGCGAGAAACCAAACCTGTCGCATCGCAGCCTCCCCGGTATGCGCGAGGAAACTAGGCTGCCTCAGGCCGTCCTGGATGTGATTTGAGTCACCCGCCGGCTCGCCCGTGACGCACATCACGGAACGGGACGCTCACCGCGCGTAGGGTTGTTGGCAAGTCGACCGCACACGCATTCACCAGCCGCTCAGGAGGCTCACATGAAGAAGCTCTATCGTTCTCGCCGCGCTGTTGATGGCCACCACCTCGGCCCATGCCGGCAACGGAATTTCGTTCGAGATCGACGGCCAGAAGATCCGCATCGAGGCGCCGCGCAATTGCGACTCGCTGTCCTGCATCAAGATTTCGGCGCCCGGGCCTCTCACGGGCTTCAACTTCAAGGGCCATCGGTCCGACGACGATGACGATGCCGTTTCCAACCCGCCGCCGGCGCAAACCGGCGCCCGCGCCCGCCCCCGTTCAGGCGACCGCGCCGCCGGCCCGTCGCTCCCGTGACGACCAACGCTGCACCGGCCCCGGCCCAGACGAAGTTGCGACCGCCGCACCTGCGATCAACGACGTCGCGCCCTCGGTCCCGCGCCCGTCGCGGTCACCGCTGCACCCGCGCCGCAGCCGGCCCCGGTGGCCGCCGCACCTGCTGCCGCCCCGACCACGCCGCTCGGCGTCTGGGCGACCGAGGAGAACAAGGGCAACGTCCGCATCGAAGCAGTGCGGGACCGAATCTCTGCGGCTATGCCGTCAAGACCGGCGAGAAGATCCTGATCAGCATGAAGCCGGAAGGCTGCGAAATGGACCGGCCGCATTCACGATCCCGACAGCGGCCGCAATTACGACTCGACGATCGCGATGAAGGGCACCAATACGCTCCGGGTCCAGGGTTGCGCCTTCGGCGGCATGTTCTGCGGCGGCCAGACCTGGAAGCGGGTCAGCTGATACGCGTCGAGCCCGCTACGCCGGTGAACTATGCGCCGTCGGCAAAGCCGTCAAAACCGTTGAACCTGATATGTCCAACAAGCGCGGCTGAACATTCCCTGATAAAGTCAAAAAGCGCCACATCCCGCGCTCCGCGATGTGGCGCTTGATCGTTTTGGCCGGCCGTGACAACAAAACGGCCACGTTCATCCTGCATTCAGCCCGGCGAGGCTGATATCCCCTTCCGCTGTTCGTCCAATCCCTCGTTGCCCGGAACCTGTCGTGATGCGGCGCTGGCTTTCATTCGCGCTCCTGCTCATCGTCTTCTGTATCGGCGCGACGGATGGTTTCGCCGCACCTGATGATATCATGCAAGTCGCGCAGGCGCAGCCTGCTGCACCCGCGCCGCCCGCAACACCTGCAGCACCTGCTCCCGCCGCACCCGGTGCCGCGGCACCGGCCGCCGATGCGCAGCCGCGGTCGAAGAGCCGATCGGCAATGTCGCGACCCTGACCGGCAGCGCCACCGTCACCCGCAACAACGCAGACCACACCGCTCAAGGTGAAGGACGACATCTATCTCAACGACGTGGTGCAGACCGCGGCGAGTTCGACGCTCGGCATCACCTTCAATGACGCCACCACGTTCAATCTCAAGGCCAACTCGCAGATCACGATCGACAATTACGTCTATGAGGACGGCGGCAAGAACAATTCGGGGATTTTCGACGTCGGCAAGGGCACCGTGGCGTTCGTGGCCGCCGCCGTGGCCAAGACCGGCGACATGAAGATCACGACGCCGACCGCGACGCTCGGCATTCGCGGCACCACCGGGCTCGTCGAAGTGCCGGAAGGTGCGGCCGCCAACAACCCGAACAATGTCGCGATCAAGCTCTATCCCGATGCCGACGGCAAGGTCGGACGGATCGAGGTCAACGACCGCGCCGGCGCGCGGCTCGGCTTCCTCACCCAGGGCGCCAGCGGCTTCACCATCCGGCCCGGCGTCGGCGGCGCGCGCGCAGCCGCGGTGCCGCTGACGATTTCGCCGCAACAGATCGCGCGCGATCAGGGTTTCGTGCGTCAGGTTCACACCGCGCAGACCGTCGGCCGGCAGGTCGTCGACGAGCAGCGCGCGTTCCGCCGCGCCAATCCCGGCGTGATCCGTGGCAACCCGCCGCGCCGGTCCGGCCCGCAACAGCCGAATGCAACGCCAAACGGAACGCCAGGCCAGAACCGGACTGGACCGCAGCAGCCGGGTCAACAGAATCGTCCGGGACAACCGCAGCAGCCCGGTCAGCCGAATCGTCCCGGCCAGCCGCCACAACCGGGCTCGCCGAACCGGCAGGGATCGACCCAGCCGCCGCAGGGAACGCAGCCGGGACCAGCGACGGTCCCGCCGCGATCAGGCCAGGCATTGCCCGGTCAACCCGGCGGCACGGCGCTACCGCGTTCGCCGGCGCCAGCCGGTGCACAGCCAGGCGTTCAGCAACAAGGTGTTCAGCAACCCGGCGCTCAACAGCCGCAACGGCAGGGCGTGCAGCAGCCGGGTGCGCCGTCACCAAATGTGCGGCAACCAGGCATGCCACGACCAGGCGTGCAGCAGCCCGGCGCGCGTCCGCCGGCCACGCCACAGCCGGCTGCGCCGCAGCCCGGCGTGCAACAGCAAGCCCAGCCGCATCCGCCAAGTGTTGGGCCAGCCGTACCCGGCCTGCAGCGGCCCGGATTGCAAAACCGGCCGGCGCTGCCGCCGCGTCGATTGCCGCCTCCGCCGAGGGGCGGTAAGCCGCCGAAGGAAAGGCGTCGCTAACGATGTCAGGGATTGCCGGATCAGGCCGCGCGGCGCAGCCAGTCCCGCACTTTCTGGATCAGGTTTCTGCGCCGGTGCCGCACCGCGCCGATCGCAATGCGTCAGGCTCGGGTGCACATGACGGCGCTGCATCGACCGAAATTTCGGCTTCGACCCGGTGATCGGCAGGGCCGCGCGATCATCGGGCGCAACCGGCAAAGAAACCAAATCGGATGGCGGCAACGACGGCGTTGGCTCGATGAGCGAAGGCGGCGGCGCAACCGGCCGGCGGCTTCGGCGCTTTTCAGGCGCGGCCGGTTTTGCCCGCGGTCGCCGCATTGTCTCGGCCACTGCGGCCAGCGCGATGGGTCCGACATTTTCAAGAAACGCGCGTTCATATCCGCGCGACAGCCGTTCGACGGCGTCCGGAGCGGCAGCCAGTCGACCGCCTTGACGTCGTTCATCAGTTCATGAACGGGCTCGCCCTCGGCTTCCATGCGCCAGTAGTGTACGACCTTGGACCGTCCGCCGGACTCATAGACCAGCGTGCCGAGAAATTCGTGCACCGCGACGTCGTGCCCGGTTTCCTCGATCACCTCGCGCTCGGCAGCCGCCCGCGGCGTCTCGCCGTCGTCGAGCTTGCCCTTCGGCAGCACCCATTCGTTCCGCTTGCGCAGGCGCACCACCGCGATCAGCGGCGTGTCCTCCAGCCGCAGCACAATACCTCCCGCCGCCAGAACAGGCGTCCGCGCCATCTTGCTTCCCAAATTTGCGATTTCGAATCCTGTTTCGATCGCGACTATATAAGGAAGCGCATGGCGGAATCGAGATTATGCGGACGGTTTTCTCAGCAGCGGCTCGCCGGCGCGAATGCGTGCGCCGTCCGTGACGTTGTCGCAAAATTCAAAGTGATCCGGCGCCAGCACGATGATGGTCGAGCCGTGCTCGAACCAGCCGAGTTCGTCGCCCTTGCGCACCGCTGCATCGCAGGGAACAGTCGACCGGCCCCCTGCTCTGCGCATTGAGCGTGACGTCGAGGAAATGCAGCCGGATGCTGGCGACCAGAATGGCGGCCACCGGCACCAGCGTCAGCGCTTCGCCGGTCGCAAGGCGGGTGTGGATCACCGCGCGCTCGTTCTTGCAGAACAGCCGCTCGACCCGCTTCAGCGCGATCGGATTGACGTTCCAGACGTCGCCATGGATGAACGTGACCCGCTCGATCTTGCAGTCATACGGCGCGTGAAAGCGGTGATACATGCTCGACGTCAGCCGCAGGGTGAGGAAGCGCCCGTTGCGGTGCTGTTCCACCAGCGCGGGATCGCCGAGCAGGTCGAGCAAGCGAGTAGGGCGCGCCCTTGATCTGGAACAATTCCGTATCGGCGATGCGGCCGTGCGCGCCGACGATGCCGTCGGACGGGCTGGTCACCACGGCGGGATCGGGATCGACCGGGCGCAGGCCGGGGCGGAGCTCCCGGGTAAAGCAGTCGTGCAGGCTCTTGAACTCGGTCTTTTTGGCTTCCGACAGATCGAGATCGGAAAACAGCCGCCAGCAGGCGATCGAGGCGTCGCGCACCAGCGGATTTTCGATCTTGCTGAACCAGCCCATGAACCGGGTCAGCGCCGCCCGCGGAATGCGGTTGGTCAACAGGAAGTTGAGGTCTTCCTGCTGGGTCAGGCCGGCAATCAGGCCCCGGACTGTCATTAATTTGTTAGATGGATTGGCTAGCGCTGGTGGCATGGATTCGCCCCTTCCGATTCTGTCGCTGTCCGCCGCCGCGATTGCCGGCGCCGCGGTGACCTTCCCCAAATTGCAGGCGCGGCTGGCGCTGTCGCGGGCCAAGCACCGCTCGCTGACCGGACATTCCAAGATGTCCAGAATGGTCGCGCGGCTGGTGCCGCATTACGAATTCGATATCGACGATTTCTTCCGCTCCGACGGCGCGCCGCAAGCGGTCGCGATGCAGCGCCAGGACGGCTTCTTCCGCCTCGCCGGCCTCTACAGCGAACGCTACGCCAAGGGCCGGCAGATGACGGCGGAGGCGGCGAGCCGGATCTCCGACCTGCAATTCACCGAGGCCTACCGGGTGCCGTTCCAGTACAGCCGGCTGGTGCGCGAGCATCTTGCGACCGGCAGCCTTCGTGCAGTCCTCGTCCGGCGTCACCGTCACCGATGTCGACGGCAATGTGTCCTACGACCTGACCGGCTCCTACGGCGTCAACATCTTCGGCAATGATTTCTACAAGGAATGCATCGCAGAAGGCCGAAGAGCGCGCCCGCGCGCTCGGCCCGGTGCTCGGCTCCTATCATCCCGTCATCGCCGACAATGTGCGGCGGCTGTGCGAGATCTCCGGACTCGACGAAGTCTCGTTCCACATGTCCGGCACCGAGGCCGTGATGCAGGCGGTGCGGCTCGCGCGCTATCACACCCGCCGCACGCATCTGGTGCGCTTCGCCGGCAGCTATCACGGCTGGTGGGGCGAGGTGCAGCCCGGCGTCGGCAATCCGGTGTCGCCGCACGAGACCTATACGCTGGCCGAGATGTCGGAGCGGACGCTGCACGTGCTGAAGACGCGCCGCGACATCGCCTGCGTGCTGGTCAATCCGTTGCAGGCGCTGCATCCCAACGCCAACGCGCCCGGCGATTCGGCGCTGGTCGACAGTTCGCGCAGCGGAAAGTTCGATCGCGCGGCCTACACGGCGTGGCTGAAGCAGCTGCGCGAAGTCTGCACCGAACGCGGCATCGTGCTGATCTTCGACGAGGTCTTTGTCGGCTTCCGCCTCGCCGCCGGCGGCGCGCAGGAATATTTCGGCGTCCGCGCCGACATGGTGACCTATGGCAAGAGCCTCGCCGGCGGACTTCCGGTCGGCGTGGTCTGCGGCGCGCAAGGACCTGATGCGCCGTTTCCGCGACGATCGTCCGGCCGATGTCTGCTTTGCCCGCGGCACCTTCAATTCGCATCCCTACGTCATGACGGCGATGGACGAATTCCTGAGCCGGCTCGCCAGCCCGAATTTCCGTTCGGTCTATAACGGTCTCGACGAGACCTGGAACGGGCGCGCCAGCGCGTTGAACGACAGGCTGACCGGCGCCGATCTGCCGGTGCGGGTCAGCAATCTGTCGTCGATCTGGATGGTGCATTATACCGAGCCGTCCCGCTACAACTGGATGCTTCAATATTACCTGCGCGCCGAAGGGCTGGCGCTGAGCTGGGTCGGAACCGGACGGCTGATCTTCAGCCTGAACTATACCGACGCGGACTTTGCCGCGGTCGCCGACCGCTTCGTCGCCGCCGCCGAGAAGATGAAGCGGGACGGCTGGTGGTGGCACAAGCCTGATCTCACCAACAAGAACATCCGCCGGCAGATCCTGAAAGAGATGCTCGCCACAAGGTTCAAGCGCTAACCGCGCGCTCTCCGTCATGGCCGGGCATAGCCGTATGGAGGACGGCGTCGCTTCCGCGCGCCTATGTCCGACCATCCCCGTCTTACTTCTCTGTGCCATCAAAACGTGGATGGCCGGGACAAGCCCGGCCATGACGAAAATGTTGGACGCGTTCGAGAACGACACTCAGGCGTGCTTGACGTGCTTCTCGAGGCCGGGATCGATCAGTTCGCCCTTCAGCAGGAACAGCGGCGCCTTGTGATAGAGCTTGAAGTCGTTGAAGGGGTCGGTGATGATCTTCGTCATCCAGACCAGGCCGGTCTCGACGTCGCGGATGAAGAACAGGTGGATGGTGCGGAACAGCAGGCCGCCGATACCTACCGCGAGCCAGATCTTGGCCACCTGACGGGCGAAGTCGGCGAATGAGACCCACGGCGTGAACAGGCCGAACAGCGTCGGATCGACATACAGCACCAGCGGCGACAGCGCCCAGATCGTCATCAGCACGACCTTGCGCTGCAGATTGTAGCCGACCTTGATCTCTTCCTTGTGCTCGTGGGTCGCGTGGTTGACGTGGTCGTACCCCTTCGGCTCGAAGAAGAAGTGGCCGGCCTGGCGCGAGGTCATCGAGACCAGCCAGCCGAGCAGCGCCGACACCATCGGATCGACGAACAGCATCACATAGGCGACCAGGAAGCTCACCGCACTGACGAAGTGCAGCGACTGGTTGATGCGGCTGTGATGATAGTAGCGATGGTCGTCCCAGCGCTGGGTTCGCAGTTCCTGCAGGAAGTTCTTGATCATTATCTCCCCCAAATTCTTTCGGGATCATGTTTAACGGGATTCGATGTCCGGCGTATGACATCATGATGTTGACATATGAAACCGTGCAGCGACGGCGAAACCGCCGCGCCGCGCGGCATCAGGCGGCTTTGGCGACGTCGATCTTGCGGAATCGCACCAGCGAGAAATGGCCGAGCGGCGGCATCAGGCGGCGCTCGGCCAGTTCCATGCCGTGCGCACCCGCCAGCCATTTGGCGTAGCGCGACCAGGCGAATTCGGCGGTGCGGAAGCCGAGCGGGCGCACCACCGGCTGCAACCGCTGTTCGATGAAGCGGCGCACGCCGGCGTCGGCGCTGACCCGGGTCAGGATGATCAGTTCGCCGCCGGGCCGCAGCACGCGGGCGAATTCGTCGAGCGCCACTTCCGGGTTCGGCACCGCGGTCACGACGTACTGCGCCATCACGACGTCGAACGAATTGTCGGGGAATTCGAGTTTTTCGGCGTCCATCACCGCGAGGCCCTCGACATTCTTGAGACCGAGCTCGCTGACGCGCTTCTTGGCCTTTTGCAGCATCGCCTCGGAAATGTCGGTGCCGAAGATGCGGACGTGCGGGGCGTATTGCGGCAACGAGATGCCGGTGCCGACGCCGACCTCGAGCACGCGGCCGCCGATCTTGTTGGTCGCCTGGATCGCCGCCTTGCGGCCCTTGCTGAAGACGCCGCCGAATACGAGATCGTAGATCGGCGCCCAACGGTCGTAGGCCGGCTCGACCATTGCGGTCGAAGTCCGGTCGAAGTCGTCAGCTTGATGATTTCTGCCATGATTGTCTTCTCGTCTCTTTCGTTCGATGAATTCCGATTAACCCTGCACTGCACTGCGTGCCGGCGACGCGGCGGGCGGGCCGCAGCGAGCGGCTCGGCTGCAACGCCGTCAGATTGCCGATGAACTGGCGCGCACTGTTTTCCCAGGAACGCTGCCAGCGCAAAATTCCGGCAGGTCTCGCGCGACATGTCGAGCGCGCGGATGCAGGCGCTGCGCAGATCGCTATCCAGCGCGCCGATCGGATGATCGGCGATCACGTCGAGCGGACCGGTGACCGGGAACGCCGCAACCGGCGTGCCGCAGGCCAGCGCTTCGAGCTGCACGACGCCGAACGTGTCGGTGAGGCTCGGGAACACGAACACGTCGGCGGCGGCCAGATGCGCCGTCAGATCCTGGCCCTTCTTCTCGCCGAGGAATTTCGCTTTCGGATATTTCTGCGCCAGCGCCGCCTTCTGCGGGCCGTCGCCGATCACGACCTTGGTTCCCGGCAGATCCAGCGCCAGAAACGCTTCGAGATTCTTTTCGACCGCGACCCGGCCCATGGTCATGAAGATCGGCCGCGGCAGATCGAGCTCGGCAGGCTGATCCGGCCTGAACAGGTCGGTGTCGACGCCGCGGGTCCAGAAGCCGAGTTTTCTGAAGCCGCGCGCGCTCAAGTTCCTGCCGCAGCGAGTCGGTCGCGACCATGGTCATGCTCGATGCGGCGTGAAAGTGCCGCAGCACGGCGTAGCCGACACTGGCCGGGATCATGGTGCGGACCGCGACATATTCCGGAAAGCGCGTGGTGTAGGAGGTGGTGAACGCGAGCTTGCGGCGGCGGCAATAGGCGCGCACCGCCCAGCCGACCGGCCCCTCGGTCGCGATGTGAATGGCGTCGGGTGCGGCCGCCTCGATCCGGCGCGCGATCTCGCGCCGGTTCGGCAACGCGACGCGCAGGCCCGGATAGGTCGGCACACCGACGGATGGAAACCCGTCCGGCGTGAGAAAGCTGATCTCGCCGTCAAGTCGCTGACGCGCTGCGCGCCAGCGAGGTCAGCGTCCGCACCACGCCGTTGACCTGCGGATGCCAGGCGTCGGTCGCGATCAATATCCGCATCGTCGGAATCCTGAGATTCGGATGATTCTCAATTTCCTGACGTTAAGGACATGGATATTTCATTCGTATGACGTCATCGATGTGTAAGGATGTTTTTTAGGCGCTGCCCCACGCTTTTTCGTGTAACATGACAGAACGATGTCAGACCTGAACGAGATTCCTGCGCCGCGACGCCCGCGACAAGAAGCGGAAGAACTATGCGCTGCTGATCCTGGCCGCCGGGATGCTGGCTGTTCGGCGTCGCCGCGGGCGCGCTCTATTACGCGCTGCGCCGGTCACGTTGCGGATCGCGGTCGGACCTCCGGGCAGCGACGACCAGAAGCTGATCCAGTTGCTGGCGCAGACCTTTGCCAGCGAGCGAAGTCGCGGTTCGGCTGACGCCGATCACGACCGACGGCGCGACGGAAAGCATCGCGCTGTTCGCGGCCGGCAAGACCGACCTTGCGGTGGCGCGCGGCGATCTGAATTTGCCGACCAACGCCGAATCCGTCGCCATCCTGCGCAAGAACGTCGTGGTGCTGTGGGCGCCGTCCGGGTCCGGCGCAAGAAAGGCCAAGAAGCAGACGGCGTCGAAGATCAAGAGCCTCGACGAACTCGCCGGACATCACGTCGGCGTGATCGGCCGCACCCAGGCCAACGTCACGCTGCTGCGCGTGATCCTGACCGAGTCCGGCGTCAATCCCGACAAGGTCGCGGTCGCGCAGTTCGCCACCAACCAGATCGCCGAGATGGCGCGCGATCCCGACCATCGATGCGTTCATGGCGGTCGGCCCGCTCGACAGCAAGATCACCGCCGACGCGATCACCGCGACCGCGACCGCGCGCGGCGAGCCGAAATTCCTGCCGATCGATGTCTCCGAAGCGATCGCGCAGAAACATCCGCTCTATGAAGTCCGAGGAAATTGCCGGCAGCATCTTCTCCTCCTCGCCGGCCCGGCCCGACGACAAGGTCGACACCGTCAGCGTCAATCATCTGATCGTGGCGCCGAAGTCGCTATCCGAAACCTCGGTCGGCGCGCTTCGCCCGGCAACTGTTCACGGTTCGCCAGCGACTCGCGAGGGAATTGCCGAGCGCCGCCAATATCGAGAAGCCGGACACCGACAAGGACGCCGCGCTCCCCGCGCATGCGGGCGCGGCGGCCTATATCGACGGCACCGAGCGCACCTTCCTGGAGAAATATACCGACTACATCTGGTTCGCGATCCTGATCCTCTCGGGCCTCGGCTCGGCCGGCGCCTGGCTGCGCCATTACTGGAAGCGCGACGAGCGCGAGCAGTACACCGCGCATCGCGACAATCTGCTCGACCTGATTGCGCAGAGCGCGCAAGGCCGAAACGCCGGAAGAGCTGACGGAGATGCAGGCGCGAAGCCGACGCCATGCTGCGCGAGGCGCTCGATTGCTACGACGACGGCGCCATCGAGGAAGACGACCTGTCGGTGCTCGGGCTCGCGCTCGAACAATTCCATCACGCCGTCACCGACCGCCGCGCCACGCTCGGCACCGGTGCGCCAGGCCTGCCGCGGATGCGGGCGTGACGGAGCTTAGGCTTCGGCGCGCTTGATTGGCGCGAACCGGATCGATCCCAAAACCCGAATGCAAAGCCAGCCGGACCCTCGCGAAAAAGGCCGGGGCCGGACACCTTTTCCCAAATTCCTCAATCATTTGCCGGCGGAATAATGCAGCGGAACGGCGGCTGCGCCGGCGCGCCAAACCGGCCACGAAGCCGTCATGAAACAAAACCCTAACGCGACGAAACCATTTTGGCGGTTTTGTGCAAACGTCCTGAAACGGTTGACCTGTACTGGTTTCTGCCAACGACGCGCCGGGGACAACGGCGCGACAGGGCGCAAAACAGGGGACGACCAATGTTCAATTCATTCAGAATGAATACCCGCCTTGCTGCCTGCGCTTTCGGCGCGCTGGCGCTTCGGCACCGTCGCATTTTCCGCTTCCGCCACCGCCGCGCCGCTGCCGCTGTTTCCGTTCTTCCTGGCGCCGCCGACCGAAGCGGCGCCGCCGCCGGTTGCGGCTGCGCCCTCCAGGACGAAGCGCACCGTGGTCGAGATGCCGGCGCGCCTGAAGCGCCAGGTCGTCAGCTACGCCGACCCGCGAAGCGCCCGGCACGGTCATCATCGATACCCCCAACACCTATCTCTATTATGTGCTCGGCAATGGCCAGGCGATCCGCTACGGCATCGGCGTCGGCCGCGAAGGCTTCACCTGGTCCGGCACCCAGACCATCACCAGGAAGGCGGAATGGCCGGATTGGACCCCGCCCCCGGAAATGATCGCGCGCCAGCCCTATCTGCCGCGCCACATGGCCGGCGGCCCCGGCAACCCGCTCGGCGCCCGCGCGATGTATCTCGGCGGCACGGTCTATCGCATCCACGGCACCAACGCGCCGGAGACCATCGGCACCCACGTTTCGTCGGGCTGCCTGCGCCTCACCAATGAAGACGTCACCGACCTCTATTCGCGGGTCAACGTCGGCACCAAGGTGATCGTGCTGCCGATGACGGACCGCCGCGCCGACCTCGGCACGGCCGTCCGCTAAGCCGACCCCCAGTTCGAATACGCAAACGGCTCCGGCTTTCACCGGGGCCGTTTTCGTTTGCGATCGCCTGAATGTGTCTGGCTGGAAATGTGAGCCGCACGGCGGACACCAATTTGCCCTCACTGGCGCACCTTTCCCGTTCCCTGTAGAACTCGTTTGGGCTCAATCGGTTCGGGGGGACGATGCGTCTGCCGATGCATCCGAAGACAATTCTGATCGGGGTCGCGGTAACGCGGTCTCGTTCGTGATCAGCCTGAAGGTCATGGACTGGCTGGCGCCGCGCGGCACGGTCAGCGCGCGCCGGTGCTGGTCGAATTGCCGCCGCTGCCGCCGGCCCCGCGCAGCTCGATCGTGATGGCGCCGGTCGCGGTCGCGCTGTCGGCGATCCGCGACGCCGCCGATCGCGGCGCGCAGCAAGACGTTCACCGGCAAGGCCGAGAACCCGGTCTCGCAGATCCTGCAGAACGCCGATATCGGCTGGACCGCCTCGCGCGGCCCGATCACGGCGACCGGCGCGACAGGACGTGCTGTCGCTGGCGACGCCGATGACGGGGACGCTCAACGTCACCGGCTCGCTGTCGGCGAAGGCGACGGGCGCGGTCGGCGATGCGCTCGGCGGCCTGCTCGGCGGCAATGTCGCCAAACAGATCGGCGGCATCAACATCAAGAACCTCAATGCCAGCGCCGAGATCAAGGGCAATGTCACCATCACCGCGCGGCCGAAGATCGCCGCCGCCTGGCGGATCGAGCCCAACCTCGCCGCACAGGTTAATCTCGGCGACACCAGCCTGATCGGTGGCCGGCGCGCGCGTCAACGTGCCGGCGCAGGTCAAGCCGCTGATCGACAAGACCGGTCGCCGATCAGATCGCCGCGGTGCAGGCGCGGATGCGCAACGATCCCGCGTTCGAACAGAACGCGCGGGCGCAATGGGCCAAGGCCTGCCGCTCGATCCCGCTGCAGGGCACCGGCGCCGAGCTCGACGCTGCCGGCGCTTGTGGCTCGAAATGCGGCCGACCCGGGCGATCGCGGCGCAACCGCGCGTCGATGCGTCGGCGGTGACGCTGACGCTCGGCATCGAGGCCGAAACGCGCATCACGCCGGACTCGAGACCAAGCCCGATTGTCCGTTCCCGGCGACGATCGCCATCGTGCCGCCGACGCCGGGCCGGGTCTCGATCGGCGTGCCGGTCGATATGCCCTTCACCGAGCTCAGCCAGCTCGTGGAAGCCCAGCTGGTCGGCAAGACGTTTCCGGAGGACGGTTCGGGATCGGTCGACGTCACGGTCAAACATGCCAGCGTCGCGGCTTCCGGCGACCGCCTGTTGATTTCGCTGCTGGTCAAGGCCAAGGAGAAGAAGAGCTTCCTCGGCCTCGGCGGCGAGGCCACCGTGCATGTCTGGGGCCGGCCCGTGCTCGATCAGGCGCAGCAGACGCTGCGGCTGACCGATGTCGAACTGGCGGTCGAGTCGGAAGCCGCGTTCGGCCTGCTCGGCACAGCTGCCCGCGCGGCCATGCCGCATTTGCAGAAAGCGCTGGCGGACAAGCTGATCGTCGACCTCAAGCCGTTCGCCGGCAACGCGCAGAAAAAGATCGCCGCCGTGATCGCCGACTTCCAGAAAAACGAGGACGGCGTGCGCGTGGATGCCGAAATCAACAGCCTGCGGCTGGCCGGCATCGCCTTCGACTCCAGGACACTGCGCGTCATCGTTGAGACCGAGGGCATCATCAACGCCACCGTCACTGCATTGCCGGCGCTGTAGAGCGGGACTGGCTCAACCAACAAACGCATTCGAACCCGCATCGGCTCCCCGCTTTGCCGTGCATTCCGCGATCATGACCCTGGCCAGGGAATCCTGGGGAAATGCCTTCAGGATGTCACGATAGGCCTGTTCCGCCGCCACGAAATCGCCCGCCTCGAACTTCTGCGAGGCATGCCAGGTCATCGCGCTCAGCTGCTCGTCCCGATCGCGGACGCTCAGCTCCGGATCGTCGCTGGCGCGCAAAGCAAGCAATTCATAGATCATGAACTCGGTCTTGCGGCCCTTGACCTGAACCCGCTTCAGCGGCCGCGCCAATATCTCGGTCCGCACTTGGTCGTAGATGCTGTCGCTGATGCAGATGGTGGTGCCAAACTGCTTGTTGATGCCTTCAAGGCGGGCGGCGACATTCACGCCGTCTCCCAAGGCGGTGTAGTTCAGCCGGGCCGAAGAGCCGACATTGCCGACCAGGACGTTGGCGCAATTGAGCCCGATCCTGATGCGGATCCGTGGCCGCCCTTCCGCTTCCCATGTATCGTTGACGCGCTCCATGCGTCGTGCCGCCCGCAACGCACCGGCGCAGGCGCGCAGAACATGGTCGGGGCGCTGAACCGGGGCATTCCAGAACGCCATGACGCCGTCGCCGATGAACTTGTCGACGGTGCCGCCTTCTTCCGAGATCGCGCCGGAAACCTGCTCGAGATAGGTCGATATCTGCACCAGCAGATCGTCCGGTGCCAGGGTTTCGGAGTGCGTGGAAAAATTCTCCAGGTCGGAAAAGAATACGGTGAGGAATCGCGGCTCGACGCCCAGGGTCAGCGGAATGCCCGACTTGATGAGCTGCCGGACGATATCCAGCGGCACGAACGACGAGAACGATTTCAGCGAGTTGCGAAGCAGTGAAGCCGCGTGTTCCAGCCTCGCGATCTCCCGGATGTTGGATGGCCGCGACGCCGGCACGTCGAATTGCAGGCTTTCGATCGCCTGCAATTGCTTCGACACGTTTTCGACCGGCCGCGACAGCCGGCTGGACGCGATATAGATGAAGAACAGCTCGATCGCGGTGAGGATGATGATGACCACCATGATCAACCGATTGGTCGCCTTCAGCGTCCCCACGAAATCGTCGATCGGCGTCAGCGTGATCACCTGCCAGGGCTGGCCGAAGCCATCCGGGAAATTGGCGAAGGCCGCGATCAGATCCTCTCCGTTCGCCGGGGACCGGAAGACGAAATTGTCGGTATCGGCACCAGCGTGCTGGCGAGTAGGCCTCGCGCACATCCGGATCGTCGATATCGGCCAGGGTCGCGATCTTGAGCTTGCCATTCTCGACGCGCACGCCCTTCTGCTTGTTCGGGAAGGCGATGATCTTGCCGGTGTTGCGGTCGGCGATCAGGGTCGTGCTGCGCGCGCTGGCACGGTGCTTGTCGAGAAAGCGCGACAGCACGTCCATGGTGATGTTGACCGATGCGCAGCCGATGAAATCGACACCATGGAAGATTGGAACGCGCAAGGAGAGAATAGGGAAACCGGTGTCGGGATTGATCGCGGGCTCGGTCACCGCGAGCGTCCGCGTTGTCTTGGCCGTCTGATAACCGGGTAAGGTCCTGATGTCGAGGTCGGTTGCAACATCGTACCCGCCGATCAGATGCGGCCAGACGTCGAAAAATTTGCGATGCCGGACCCGCGAGAGCGCAAAGGTGATCGCATCGATGTAGCTGGCGTGCCAGTTCGCGGCCGCCGGAATACGAGGGTCGCTACGTCTGCGGTCCTCGTCAATGCGGGTGACGACCCTATGATAGCCATCCTCGAAGCTGACATAGACGGCGTCGATATGCGCGGCCGAGGTCAGCGCGCGGTACAACAGATCATTGCTTTGCTCGGTGCGGAAATAGCCGGGATCCGCGGCAGCCACCTCGGCGAGAAAGCGCAGCGGGGTTTCAGTGCTGTCGATCAAGTTCTCGGTGCGCTCGACGCCGGCCCGGCTGGTCTGCGCGACCGCATCGTTCAGGATCGACACCATGCCAGCCGAGTTCTTGTTGTAGTTGTAGATCAGGATGAAAATGAGAATGGGAATGCTGAGGCCGATGAACAGCAACGACATGACCAAACTCAGCCTTGGCCGCCCCATCCTGGCGGCCAGCGGAAGCGCTCCCAACCGGGCCAACGCCCCCTGCAGGGAACGGCGGCTTCGGTACGCGAGCCAGCGCCGCAATCGCCAATCCTGACTGGCACAAGCAATAGTGGGATCAGCCAGCGCCCTTCGATTTCGTCTTCTCTGTTCCACATCAGTCCCGCGGGCAGCGTATCGTCAGCGAGCAGCCCGAGCTTGCGATAGGTCGTGGCGATTTCTCGCCAGTGCTCGGCATCCTGCTCGGCCGATATGGCCGGGTCCTCGCCGGACCAGCAGATCCGTGCGGGCTGCTTCGAACAGCAGGGCCTCGCGGCTCTTTTTTGCCGAATAGGTCTTGAGGATCAGATCGACCGTCGCCTCCTTGTGCGCCAGCGCATAGGCCCAGCCTTTCAGGCTTGCCGCCCGGAACGCCGCCACCCGGTCCCGGATGGGCTTTCACCTCTGCTTCGGAGGTGCACAGATTGTCGCCGTAGAAATCGACTCCGTAATGCGCCGGGCGAGAAGGTGCGGTAACGCGGCGCCGAGTTGTTCAAGGACGAACGGCTCGTTGGTGCTGTAGGCGACCATTGCGTCGGCCTTGCCGGCCAGGAGATCGCGTGGGTCGCCCCGGTGGTCGACGCGCGGCAGTCGCCGCATAATCCACCCCTTCGTGCTTCAGCATCGCAGCGATTTCATCGCTGCCCGGCGCGTCCATCAGCGTGCGGCCGCGCAAATCCGAGACGCTTCTGATGTCGGCCCGGCGCGGCACCAGAATGATGGCCGGGGTTTGCTGGAAGATGACGGCCAGCACGACCAGGTGGCGGCCCATCACCCATTCGCGCAGGACGCTGGAGCTGCAGACGCCGAAATCCGCTTTGCCGCTGGCAACCGCTTCGGCGACGTCGATATCGGGACCGCCCTCGCGAATGGTGACGTCGAGACCGGCATCTCGGTAAAAACCCTGCTCCAGCGCCGCATAGTAGCCAGCGAACTGAAATTGGTGCTTCCATTTGAGCTGGATCGATACGGCATCAAGCGCTGCCGCAGGATACGATGCCGCGAGCATCAGGGAAACGCCCGCGAACAGCCCTCTCAGCAGGGCGAGTTTCGGCCAGACCAATGCATGAAGCCAATCGTCCATCGCGACCTCCGCCGTTACAGCAGGTTCGGGTCGTCTATTCAGCTTTGTATACGGGAACCCCGCTGTTCACCAGCAATACGCAGAAGAAAATCGTAGTCGCCGACTTCCAGAGAAACGAGGACGGCATCCGGGTCGCGGCCGAGATCGACAGCGTGCGGCTCGCCGGCATCGCCTTCAACTCCAAGACGCTGCGCGTCATCGTGGAGACCGCGGGCGTCATCAACGCCACCGTCAGCGCGTTGCCGGCGCTGTAGGGCGGCCGCGAGCATTGCAACGGCGCCCCGTGCCCGCCCGGCACGAGCGTTCTTAGCCGATATCGCTGCGGCCGCATCTCGGATATGCTTCAGGTACGCCAGGGGACGAGGGGTTCACGATGATCCAGCTGTCGATCAGACGAAAGATCATGGGGATCGCCGTGGCGTTGATCGTCTTGATGGCCGTGACCGCGGCTTTGACCGTGAATCTGGTGGTGCAGGTCGGTGCGAGCATCGAAGAGCTGACCTACAGCTACATGCCCGCCTATGGCGATCTGGCGCGCGCCGATATCCGCTCGCTGGAGCGGGCGCTTGAGATCCGCCGGATTATCATCGAGAAGCTGCAGTCGTCTGACGACAACGGCGCGTATACCGCCCTGCGCAACCGCTACGACGCGCTGGGCGGGCAGGTCGAGCTGGAAATTCTGGCCTCGCGCGCGTTGGTCCATGCACTGATCGAGAAGCGTTCCGGGTTCGGCGATACATCGACCCTCAGTCAGCTCGAAACCCGCATCGACGCCATCAACGAGGATTCCCGTCGCCATCTCAGCGCAGAGATCACCCGGCTGCTGGCGGTGCTCGACAGCGGCGACAAGAAAGCGCTCGCCGAGGAAATGGAACGGGTCGACGAACTCCGTGACGAACTCAACCGGAAGCTGGAGAGTGTACGAGCCGACATGCTGGCACTGCTGCGCATGGACGCCAATAAGACGGTGGAAAAGCAGCACCGGCTGATGCTGATCTCGGTGGCCCTGACCGTGCTTGCTGCCGTACTCGGTCTGGTGTTCGCAGCTTTGGTCAGTGCCGGCGTAACCCGTCCGGTCCGGCGGTTGTTGGAAGGCGCCAAGGCGGTCGAGGCGGGCGATCTCGAGGGAAACCTGGTCGCCACCTCGCGGGACGAAATCGGCCATCTGACCACTGCGTTCAACCAGATGGTCGAGCAGTTGCGCCTCAAGGAACGTCTGCGCGAGACTTTCGGCAAATATGTCGATCCGCGAGTCGTCGAAGGGTTGATCGCAGGACCGGCACTGGCGGCCGAAGGTCAGCGACGCGTCATGACTGTGCTGTTCTGCGACGTCAAAGGATTTACCTCTACCAGCGAAGGCATGACCCCGCAGGGGCTGGTCAAGGTGATGAACCGCTACTTCTCGACGATGTCGGCGCCGATCCGCCAACACCAGGGGGTCATCGACAAATATATCGGCGATGCCATCATGGCCTATTGGGGACCTCCGTTTGCCGCCGATGCGGAGCAGACGCGGCTCGCCAGCCTGGCGGCGCTGGAGATGTTGCAGCTCGTACCGCAATTGCGGGCCGAGCTTCCCGAATTGCTCGGCGTTCGCACGCTGCCGAATACCTTCGACATCCGTATCGGTATCGCAACCGGCGAGGTGCTGGTCGGCAGCATCGGCTCGGAGCTGATGATGAGCTACACCGTGATGGGCGATACCGTGAACCTTGCGTCGCGCCTGGAGGGAGCCAACAAGGAATATGGCGGCCGCATCCTGGTGTCCGGGGCCACGATCGCCGGCGCCTCCGCCGCGATCGAGGCGCGCGAAATCGATCGGGTGGTGACGCTCGGTCAAACCCATCCGGAGGCGGTATTCGAGATCATGGGGCGAAAGGGCGAATTGACGGCAGCGCAGCTCGAATTGCGCAGCCGCTTCTCCGAAGGGCTTGCCGCCTATCGCGCGCAACGCTGGGAGGAGGCACGTAGCGCCTTCGAGGCGGCGCTGCGGGCAATTCCCGGCGACGGACCATCGATGACGTTCATCCAACGCATCGACAGGCTGACGGCGGCTCCGCCCGGTGAAGGCTGGGATGGGGCGTGGCATCTCGAACGCAAGTAGAACCAGCAGGCGGATCGCCGTCCCGGGCGGCGGACCATCGATATTTGCGCAGCGCCATGCTCAAACTTGGCTTGGCGGTCGCTTGCGAAGCCGGATAGAAGGGGCCCCTGAAACGAAGCCCTCAACAAGAAGCCTGGGAGAAAAAACCATGAAATCACTTTTGGCGGCGGTCACCGCCGGCTTTGCACTCGCCGTATCCGGCGGCACCGCGAGCGCGCAGATTTCCGACGACGTCGTCAAGATCGGCGTGCTCACCGACATGTCCAGCCTCTATGCGGATGCGACCGGCAAGGGTTCGCTGGCCGCGGTGCAGATGGCGGTCGCCGATTACGGCGGCAAGGTGAAGGGCAAGCCGGTCGAGGTGGTCGCCGCCGACCATCAGAACAAGCCGGACGTCGGCGTCAGCATCGCCCGCAACTGGTACGACAACGACAAGGTCGATGCGATCTTCGACGTGCCGACGTCCTCGGTGGCGCTGCCGGTCTCGGCGCTGACACGCGAGAAGAACAAGATCAACATCAATTCCGGCGGCGGCACTTCCGACATCACCGGCGTCGCCTGCTCGCCCAACACCGTGCACTGGACCTACGACACCTATGCGCTGTCCAACGTCGCCGGCAAGGCGATGGTCAAGCGCGGCGAGGACACCTGGTTCTTCGTCACCGCCGACTACGCCTTCGGCATGGCGCTGGAGCGCGATGCGGCCAACGTCGTCAAGGAAAGCGGCGGCAAGGTGCTCGGCGACGTCCGCCATCCCCTCAACTCGTCGGACTTCTCGTCCTTCCTGCTGCAGGCGCAGGCCTCCAAAGCCAAGGTGATCGGTCTCGCCAACGCCGGCGGCGACACCACCAATGCGCTGAAGCAGGCGGCGGAATTCGGCATCACCCAGGGCGGCCAGAAGATGATCGCACTGCTGATGGAAATCACCGACGCGCATGCGCTCGGCGCCAAGGCAACGCAGGGACTGATCGTCACCGACGCGTTCTACTGGGACATGAACGACGAGACCCGCGCGTTCTCGAAACGCTTCAACGAAAAAGTCGGCCACATGCCGACCATGATCCAGGCCGGGCTGTATTCGGCGACCATGCATTATCTGAAGGCGATCGAGGCGATCGGATCGGACGAAGCGCCGAAGGTGATGGCGCAGATGCGCGCGACCCCGGTCAACGACTTCTTCGCCAAGAACGGCAAGATCCGCATCGACGGCCGCATGGTCCACGACATGTATCTGTTCGAGGTCAAGAAACCGTCGGAGTCCAAGAACGAGTGGGACCTCTACAAGCTGATCGCCACCGTGCCCGGCGACGAAGCCTTCCGTCCGCTCGACAAGGGCGGCTGCCCGCTGGTGAAGACGAATTGAGGGTTTAGCTCTCCCTCTCCCCGCTTGCGGGGAGAGGCGTAGGCGGCCTGCGGTCGCCGTCCTTTTTTAGAAGAACGCCGATGCGAAGCATCGGCTGTGGGCGAGGGGACTCTCCACGCACTCGGACTCGCGGAGAGTCCCCCTCACCCGGATTGCTGCGCAATCCGACCTCTCCCCGCAAGCGGGGCGAGGTAAGCGGACAGCGAACGTTTATGATCCCTCGAACTTGAACGAGACTTTCAACTTGGCGCGATAGGCTTCGACCTTGCCCTTGGCGTCCAACTGCAGATCGAGCTGGACCACCTCGGCGACACGGAGCTCGCGCAAGGATTTTCCGGCCCGGCTGACGGCTACCGCGGCCGCCTTTTCCCAGGAGTCCTTGCTGGTGCCGATGAGCTCAATGACCTTGTAGACGCTATCCGCCATGTCGTCCTCCCGTTGTTGTCAGGCAGGACGCAGGTGCTCCTGCCGCGCCGCAGCCTAACATCGAGGTATCGGCGCTGATAGGATGCGGTGCAGCATTCTTTCGTCATTGCGAGCGAAGCGAAGCAATCCATCGCGCAGCATAAAGAAAGAATGGATTGCTTCGTCGCAAGTGCTCCTCGCAATGACGGGGGGAATAGAAAAAACGCGCCCGATTGCCCGGGCGCGTTTCCGTTGGTCCCTCAACTCATCGCCGCCTTAGTTCGTCGAATATTTGAACTCCGGCATCGCCTTCAACTCATCCTTGGTCGCGTTGATACACGGCGTGGTCCGGATACCAGGGATTTGGCTTCGTCGCCTTGGCCGAGGTCGGCGCGGTGTTGGTCGTTGCCGCACCCGTGGTCGTGTTCGACATCGGTCGGGTGCCAGGAGCGTTCGGGGCACTGGCTGCGCCGGTGTAGACGATCGGCTCGTTGACGAACTTGACCTTGTCGAACGATACCGCGACCAGATGTTCGCCGACGCCAAGGAAGCCGCCGACGCCGATCACGACGGCCTTGATGTTACCGCTCTTGTCGGTCAGCAGGTCGTTGATCGAGCCGACGCTTTCATTCTTGTCGTTGTAGACGTTGAGGCCGGCGAGCTTCGACGCGCGCCAGTCACCCTCGTACGACGAAGAGGTATCGGATGCGGCGGCGGGCGCCATCTTCGCGCTGTCGGTGGTCGCGGTCGGCGTCTGCGCGAACGCGACACTTGCCAGCAACGCGGAACCAGCCAAACCGGCGATGGTATATTTAGCTAACATATCGGTTCTCCTCAGTTCGAAAACGATAAGGAGAAAACCCGTCACGTCGGCAAGCGTTCCGCCAATTCAGCTGGGAACCCGCGATCAGAAGCCGCCCCAGTACGGCGGTATGCCGTAGTAGCGATGCAGTTCCACTTCCTGCGACCGATCGCCCCAGTCGAACTCCTTGTCGACACGGAACGACGGCGCGCGCTTCAACTCCTCGTCGTCGATGTCGAGTTCGTAGGCTTCGAACTGTTGATTGTAGCGCAGCCGGCCCCAAGGCAACGGAAGCAGATTGGTCCCGATGCCGAGAAACCCGCCAAAACTCAGGATTGCGTAGGAAACCTTGCCGGAGATCTTGTCGATCATCAGCCGCTCGATGTGGCCGATCATGTCGCCGTTCGGCCGCCGCACCGCGGTGCCTTCGACGCGGTCGCTCGCG
This sequence comes from uncultured Alphaproteobacteria bacterium, assembly GCA_963738765.1. Taxonomy (GTDB): domain Bacteria; phylum Pseudomonadota; class Alphaproteobacteria; order Rhizobiales; family Xanthobacteraceae; genus Bradyrhizobium. Next base: position 306,565 of record CAVTYA010000034.1, read on the forward strand.
ATCAGCTGATGCGGCTTGGTCATGACGTCGGATGCCATCGGACCCTCCACAAATCGATGAAGGAAATAACGCCGCAACTGGCGGCCGGTTCCCGCACTGCGAAAGATGCGACAGCCACCCTTCCCTTTCCGGGAAGGATGGCTGCGACTTAGGCTCGCCGCTTCGGCGATGTCAGCTCTGATAGTCGATCAGCAACGCCGAAAAGGACGAGCTGTTATTGCCCGATGTGCCCGACGTGCCGGTTGAGCTGTAGATGCTCGACGACGAGGCCGACAGCGAGTCCTGCAGCGATTGCAGGAACTCTTTGCAGGATGTCGTTGATCGAAGTGCTGCTTGACGAACTGGTGCTGCTGCGCGCGGCTGCCGTCGCGTCGATGATGAAGTCGCCGGACCGGGGGCGGACCGGGAGGAGGTCCGCCCGCGCCGCCGGGACCACCAGCCCCGCCGGGACCGTTGGCGAAGGCGGCCTTGAACACGCCCTGCAGTTCGGTGGCCTGGTCGCTGGTCAGCTTGCCGCTGGAGACTTCGCTGGAGATGAGATCGTCGATCTTCGATTTCAGATCGCTGGACGAAGGCTTGGTGCCGCTGTCTGGTCCGCTGGCCCGGCTGCTCTGCAGCGACGAATCGATATCGGTCAGCGCCGACGACAGCGCGGACTGGTCGGACGAGCTGATCGCGCCGGAGGTGACTTCCGACTGCAGTTCGGCCTGCAGCTTCTGCAGCGGCGACTGGTAGGTGCTGGCGGAGGCCGCCGAAATCGAGGTCATGATGGCTCCGTGGAGTTCGAGAGGTTCTTGTTCGGACGCGCCGACCGTAGGGTTAACGACCTTAACGAGACCTTTTCACCGCGCGCCCGGCTGTTGCCCCGTGTTGCGGCGGGCAGGCTCAGAAATATCTGGAAACAAAAATCCTTCGCCGGTTGCCCCGAATCATCGGACAAAAGGTCGGCATGGCCCAGGCCGTCGCCCAACATCCTTGTCGTCGAGGACGACCGCGAGACGCGGACGTTGATCGCGAAATATCTGCGCAACAACGCCTGCAACGTCACCGACCGCGAGCGACGGCCGCGAAATGGCGCGCGCCATGACCGACCATCGCGTCGACCTCGTCATCCTCGACGTGATGCTGCCGGGCGAGGACGGCCTCAGCCTGTGCCGCAAGGTCCGCGCCGAATCGCAGATGCCGATCATCATGCTGACCGCGCGCGGCGAGGACGTCGATCGCATCCTCGGCCTCGAGATGGGCGCCGACGATTATCTGGCCAAGCCGTTCAATCCGCGCGAATTGCTGGCCCGGATCAACGCGGTGCTGCGCCGCCAGGCCGCGGCCCAGACCGCCAGCGCCATCGAAGGCGCGACCGCGCTCACCTTTCTCGGCTGGCGGATCGATTTCCGCCTGCGCGAGCTGCGCAATCCGGACGGCGCGCGGGTCGCGATGACCAGCGCCGAATTCGACCTGCTGCGGACCTTCTGCGAGCGGCCCGGCCGCGTGCTGTCGCGCGACAGCCTGCTCGACCTCACCCAGGGCCGCAACGCCGGCTCGTTCGAACGCAGCATCGACGTGCTGGTCAGCCGCATCCGGCGCAAGATCGAACCCGATCCGCAGGATGCCACCATGATCAAGACGGTGCGCTCCGGCGGCTATATGTTCACGCCCGACGGTTGAACGCGGTCGACGGACGCCGCCCGTCAGCTGAAGCGTGATCATGAAGCTGCTCGGCTTTCTCAACCTGAGGGGCATCAGCGGACAGATCGCGGCGCTGGTGGTCGCCTCGATCGTCGCGCTGCACCTGATCATCACCGCGAGCCTTTCTGATCCACCGGCCGGACCAGCCGGACCCGTCCGGTCGACCGCGGCCACGGCCAGCTCGCCGCGGCAGTCGCAGCTTGCTCGGCGCGGCGCCGGCGTCCGAGCGGCCGCGGCTGTTCGCCGACATCGCGCGCGCCTTTCCGCAACTCGACATCGAGAGCCTCGCCGCCGGGCCCGCGCCCGCGGCCGGCGAACCGGACGGCCCGGACCTGCGCGGCCTGCATCGCCGTCTCGGCAGCGGCTACCGGATCTTCGCGCTGGCGCCGGACGGCGACACCCGCAGGATCGGCATCGCGCTGCCGGACGGCGCGATGATTGTCCGCCGACTCATGCCGGACCAGCGGCCACGCCGCCGTTCTGGGGCGGACCCGTGGATGATGACGCTGCTGTTCGCCGTCATCAGCGTCACGCTGCTCGGCCTGTGGGCCGCCCGCGCCCTGACCGCGCCGCTGTCGTCCTTCGCCAAGGCCGCCGAAAGTTTCAGCCTCGAACGGCGCCGCGGCGCCGCTGCCCGAACGCGGCCCGGAGGAAATCCGCTCGGTCGCCAAGGCGCTCAACCGGATGCGCGAGCGCATCACCGGCCTGATCGACGACCGCACCAGGATGCTGGCCGCGATCAGCCACGATCTGCGCACGCCGATCACGCGGATGCGGCTGCGCTCCGAATTCATCGAGGACGACACCCATCGCAGCCGCATGCTGGGCGATCTCGACCAGATGCGCTCGATGCTGGAATCGGTGCTGTCGTTCCTGCGCAACGACCGCAAGCTCGAAGCCATGACGCTGGTCGATATCGCCACGCACGCTGCAGCTCATCACCGACCAGTTCGCCGACATGGGACACAAGGTGGCCTATGACGGCCCGGAGCACGCGATGGCCACCGTGCGGCCCGACGACCTGCATCGCAGCGTCACCAATCTCGTCGAGAACGCGGTGCGGTTCGGCGCCGAGGTCGCGATCCGCCTCGACTGTCGCCGGACACTCGTGACGATCGATGTCGAGGACGACGGCCCCGGCATTTCCGATGCGCGCAAGGACGACATGCTGGAGCCGTTCGTGCGCGGCGACGACGCCCGCAACATGGATGAGGCCACGGGCTTCGGCCTCGGCCTTTCGATCGCGCGCGCCATCGTGCTGGCGCATGGCGGCGACGCTGTCGCTGCACGACCGCCAGCCGCATGGACTGATCGTCCGCATTCAACTGCCGGTGCGTCAGCAGAGTCGCGCAGTCGGCGGCGTTGAAACGTCTGCGCAGAAGCCGCGTCAGGCCGCGATCGGCTCGGATCGCGCTTCGTCGAAGATCGCGACCGCCTCGAACCGGTAGTCGCAGGCCCGGCAGTACCAGAGATAGGACGATGCGGCCCGCGCCGCGCTCGATCCAGTCCGGCTGCGCGATCGGCTCGCCGCATTGGGCGCAGGGATTTTGCCGGGGCAAATAGCCGAAGATGCTGAATCCGGGTCATGGCGCATCTCCCTTTGTATTTTTTGTCTGAGATTTTCTTGATTTGCAGACTTACTGCGACTGATCTCGCTGTCGGACGCGCAGATCACCGAACATCTGAGACATCGTTGCTGCGAGCACCGTCGTTGCTCAATCGGCACGCGACGTCGTCATTGGCACGGCAAATCAATCACCGTGTTGCGCGCAGAAGTATTCGAGTCGTTTCGTCACGTTCGTCCCTGACGGTTGGACGGGAACCGGGCTTGAAAAGCCGGATTTTGGCCACATCATCGCCCGGCGATCGCAACAAAGTCGTAAAGCAGGCGTGCATCGCGCGCGCCCGGAGATCGTGTTTTGATGAAGAGTTTGCCCGCCTTGGCGTGGCTCGCCGCCATGGCAGCGCTGTTGTTTTCGCCGAACGCACAGGCGCAGCAGCGCGCGCAATATGAAAAACTGGTCGCGACCCACGCCAAGGCCAACAATGTGCCGGAAGCGCTGGTGCATCGCGTGATCGTGCGCGAGAGCCGCTATCAGCCGGACCTGGTCGGGCGCGGCGGCACCATCGGGCTGATGCAGATCAAGCTCGCGACCGCGCGCGGCCTCGGCTACACCGGCGACGCCGACGGCTTGCGCGATCCCGACACCAATCTCACCTACGGCGTCAAATATCTCGCCGGCGCCTATCGCGCCGCCAACGGCGATCACGACCGCGCCATGCATTATTATGCGAGCGGCTATTATCAGGTCGCAAAGCGGCAACGGCTGGAGCGGCTGAAGCATCCCGAGCCGGTGGTTGCGAGTGCGCCGCCGAAGGAAGCAGCGAAGCCGGCAGAAGCAGGCGCCCGCGGAGGCGGAACGAAGCTGCTGTCGGCGCCAGCGGAGGCCGAATGGGGCGCCGAGCGATGCCGCCAAGCCGGCGGAAGCCCCCGCAAAGGAGGCGGTCGCAAAGCCGAAAAAGCGCGCAAAGAAACTCGCCGCCGCGAAACCGCTGGATCTCCGTCCGCCCGCCGGCATACCCGGCGGTGCACACGCCGCAAAGCCGCGTTGACACGTCCGCTTATCGGCCTACATTAGCGCCGTTCCGAGGGGAGCTCCGAGGAGGAGCTGAGATACCGCACGCTCTGGCCGGTTCCGGTTGGAGACCGCGGTGACCCTTTGAACCTGATCCGGGTCATGCCGGCGAAGGGACAGGGATGTACCAGAGTTCTGAGCCGCGGGGGGATTCCCCCGTTTCCATCATCGGCGCAGGCATTGCCGGCGCCTGGCAGGCGCTGTTGTTCGCGCAGGCCGGCCACGCCGTCACGCTGCACGAGCGCAGCGACGCCGGGATGACGCAGTCCACCAGCCACTGGGCCGGCGGCATGCTGGCGCCCTGGTGCGAGGCCGAGGCGTCGGAGCCGGTCATCAGCCGGCTCGGCGTCCGCTCGCTCGATCTCTGGCGCGAGCATTTTCCGCAGACCCCGTTCAACGGCTCGCTGGTGGTGGCGCATGCGCGCGACCGCGCCGATTTCGAGCGCTTTGCCAAGCTCACCACCGGCCACGTCAGGCTCGACGCGCGGGCTTTGAGCGATCTCGAACCGTCGCTGGAAGGCCGCTTTCGCGACGGGCTGTTTTATGCCGGCGAAGGCCATGTCGAGCCGCGCCGCGTGCTGCCGCAACTGCACGCGCGCATCGCCGCCGCCGGCGGCACGATCGAATTCAACAGCGACGCCGACGCCGACGACCTCGACGGCATCGTGATCGATTGCCGCGGCCTTGCCGCGCGCGACACCCAGCCGGAGCTGCGCGGCGTCAAGGGCGAGATGATCATCGTCGAGACCTCCGAGGTCGAGCTGTCGCGCCCGGTGCGGCTGATCCATCCGCGCTGGCCGCTCTACGTGATCCCGCGCGGCGACAACCGGTTCATGCTCGGCGCGACCTCGATCGAGGCCGAGGACAGCGGCGTCAGCGTGCGCTCGGCGCTGGAACTGCTGGGCGCGGCCTATGCGGTGCATCCGGCCTTCGCCGAAGCGCGCATCGTCGAATTCGGCTCCGGCCTGCGGCCGGCCTTTCCCGACAATCTGCCGCGCATCGCGATCGACAAGGACAGGATCGCGGTCAACGGGCTCTATCGCCACGGCTTCCTGCTGGCGCCGGCGCTGGCGGAACTGACGCTCGCGTATGTCGAGCGCGGCGTGATCGACAATGAGGTGATGCAATGCGCGTGATCGTCAACGGCGAGCAACGCGAGATCAACGCGTCGCGCGTCGACGCGCTGCTCAGCGAGCTCGAATACGAAGGCACGCATTTTGCGATCGCGCGTGAATTACGACGTGCTGCCGAAGAGCCGCTGGGCCGAGACGGCGCTGAAGACCGGCGACGAGATCGAGATCATCACGCCGCGGCAGGGAGGGTGAGGATGGTGTTCGCGAACTCTCTCCACCCGTCGTCCCTGCGAACGCAGGGACCCATAGCCACCGGCCGTCGTGGTTACGAGAGGTCTCTCCCACTGCGCCAACACGAGAGATCACGCGGTATGGGTCCCGGCGTTCGCCGGGACGACGAGATAGGACGCTGACACCATGCTGAACTTCTACGGCAAAACCTTCTCTTCCCGCCTCCTGATCGGCAGCGCGCTGTATCCGTCGCCGGCGATCATGCAGGGTGCGATCCGCGCCTCCGGCGCCAAGATCGTCACGGTGTCGCTGCGGCGGGAAGCCGCCGGCGGCAAGACCGGCGATGCGTTCTGGTCGCTGATCCGCGAGCTCGATGTCACGGTGCTGCCGAACACCGCCGGCTGCCGCAGCGTGCGCGAGGCGGTGACCACGGCAAAGCTGGCGCGCGAATTGTTCGGCACGTCCTGGATCAAGCTCGAGGTGATCGCCGACAACGACACGCTGCAGCCCGACGTGGTCGGCCTGGTCGAGGCCGCCGGCATTCTGATCAAGGACGGCTTTGAGGTGTTCCCCTATTGCACCGAAGATCTCAGCGTCGCGATGCGGCTGGTCGATGCCGGCTGCAAGGTGGTGATGCCGTGGGCCGCGCCGATCGGCAGCGCCAAGGGCATCATCAACCGCGACGCGCTGAAACTGCTGCGCGACCGCCTGCCCGATGTGACGCTGGTGGTCGATGCCGGCCTCGGCGCGCCCTCGCATGCGGCGCCGCGCGCTCGAACTCGGCTACGACGCCGTGCTGCTCAACACCGCGATCGCAAAGGCCGCCGACCCCGTCGCGATGGCGAACGCATTCCGCCTCGGCGTCGAGGCCGGCCGCACCGCTTATGAAGCCGGGCTGATGGAAGCCCGCGATTTCGCCTCCCCTTCAACCCCTGTCATCGGGACACCGTTCTGGCATGCCGTATCCTGATCGTTTCTATCCCGTCGTCGACAGCGTCGCCTGGGTCGCGCGCCTGACCAAGCTTGGCGTCGGCACCATTCAGTTGCGCGCCAAGGACCTCGACGACGGGCAGGCGCTGCAGATCGTCAGCGATGCGCTGGCGGTCACCAAGGGCACGCCGACAAAACTCGTCGTCAACGACTACTGGCGCGCGGCGATCGTCGCCGGCGCGCAGCATCTGCATCTCGGCCAGGAAGATCTGGTCGGCGCCGACCTCGGCGAGATCCGCAAGGCCGGGCTGACGCTCGGCATCTCCACCCATGACGACGAGGAACTGGAGACCGCGCTGCGCGCCAACCCCGATTACATCGCGCTCGGGCCGATCTTTCCGACCACGCTGAAATCGATGCGCTTTGCGCCGCAGGGCATTCCGAAGATCACCGAGTGGAAGAAGCGCATCGGCGACATCCCGCTGGTCGCGATCGGCGGCATCAAGTTCGAGCAGGCCGCGGAGATCTTCGCCGCCGGCGCCGACTCGATCGCCGTCGTCAGCGACGTCACCCAGAATGCCGACCCCGACGCGCGCGTGCGCGCCTGGCTCGGACAGAACGCGGAGGCCGCGTGAGATGATCCTGCAACCAACCATCGACCGTCACCCTGAGGTGGCCGCTTCTTCAGCGGCCCTCGAAGGGCGACGGCCCGGCTCCGTCATCCTTCGAGGCTCGCAAGGGCTCGCACCTCAGCGATGACGTTCAGCACGATACGCAAAGATAGAAATTCAAAGGAGGCTACCCCATGAACATCCGCTCCAACCCCGACACCACGCTCCCCGCCGTCACCACCGGCCCGCTGCCGGCTTCGCGCAAGATCTGGGTCACGCCCGACGAGGCGCCCGATGTGCGCGTGCCGCTGCGCGAGATCATGCTGAGCGAAGGCGCCGGCGAGCCGAACCTGCCGGTCTACGACACCTCCGGCCCCTACACCGATCCTGACGTCACCATCGACGTCAACGCCGGCCTCGCCCGCCCGCGCATCGAATGGGTGAAGGAGCGCGGCGGCGTCGAGGAATATGAAGGCCGCGACATCAAGCCGGAAGACAACGGCAATGTCGGCGCCTCGCATGCCGCAAAATCGTTCACCGCGCATCACAAGCCGCTGCGCGGCATCGGCGACCACATGATCACGCAGCTCGAATTCGCCCGCGCCGGCATCATCACCAAGGAGATGATCTACGTCGCCACCCGCGAAAACCTCGGCCGCAAGGTGCAGCTCGAACGCGCCGAAGCCGCGCTCGCCGACGGCGACAGCTTTGGCGCGTCGGTGCCGGCCTTCGTCACGCCGGAATTCGTCCGCAGCGAGATCGCGCGCGGCCGCGCCATCATCCCCTGCAACATCAACCATGGCGAACTCGAGCCGATGATCATCGGCCGCAATTTCCTGACCAAGATCAACGCCAATATCGGCAACTCCGCCGTGACCTCGTCGGTCGAGGAAGAAGTCGACAAGATGGTGTGGGCGATCCGCTGGGGCGCCGACACCGTGATGGACCTCTCCACCGGCCGCAACATCCACACCACGCGCGAATGGATCCTGCGCAACGCGCCGATCCCGATCGGCACCGTGCCGATCTATCAGGCGCTGGAGAAGTGCGACGGCGATCCGGTCAAGCTGACCTGGGAGCTCTACAAGGACACGCTGATCGAGCAGTGCGAACAGGGCGTCGACTACTTCACCATCCACGCCGGCGTGCGCCTGCCCTACATCCACCTCACCGCCAACCGCGTCACCGGCATCGTGTCGCGCGGCGGCTCGATCATGGCGAAGTGGTGCCTGGCGCATCACAAGGAAAGCTTCCTCTACACCCACTTCGAGGAAATCTGCGACCTGATGCGCAAATACGACGTGTCGTTCTCGCTCGGCGACGGCCTGCGTCCGGGCTCGATCGCGGACGCCAACGACCGCGCGCAGTTCGCCGAACTGGAGACGCTCGGCGAGCTGACGCAGATCGCCTGGAAGAAGGGCTGCCAGGTCATGATCGAAGGCCCCGGCCACGTGCCGCTGCACAAGATCAAGATCAACATGGACAAGCAGCTCAAGGAGTGCGGCGAGGCGCCGTTCTATACGCTGGGCCCGCTGACCACCGACATCGCGCCGGGCTACGACCACATCACCTCGGGCATCGGGGCTGCCATGATCGGCTGGTTCGGCTGCGCCATGCTCTGCTACGTGACGCCGAAGGAGCATCTCGGCCTGCCCAACCGCGACGACGTCAAGGTCGGCGTCATCACCTACAAGATCGCCGCCCACGCCTCCGATCTCGGCAAGGGCCACCCGGCCGCGCAACTGCGCGACGACGCGCTGTGCCGCGCCCGCTTCGACTTCCGCTGGGAGGACCAGTTCAACCTCGGCCTCGATCCCGAAACCGCGCGGCTCTACCACGACGAGACGCTGCCGAAGGAAGCCCACAAGGTCGCGCATTTCTGCTCGATGTGCGGGCCGAAATTCTGCTCGATGAAGATCACGCAGGACGTGCGGGATTATGCGGCGACGCTGAACGATCCGGCGGGGATGGGGATGTCGATGTCGGGCGTGATCGAGGACGGCATGGCGACGATGTCGCAGAAGTTCAAGGAGATGGGCGGGCAGGTGTATCTGGATGCGGAGAAGGTGAAGGAGAGCAACCGGGTGTTGTGAGGGGTTGTTATTCCTCACTTTTCCCAATCCCAAATGCCAAAAGGCCAGACGAAAGTCTGGCCTTTTCAACTCGAAGAGCGTTTGCCCATATCGCCACCTATACCAGCAAGCGTAGGAGCGATATCCGGGGTTGGCCAAAATCCCGCATGTCGCTGCGCTCATGCGGGCTACGGACCGCAGCTCATCGTCTACGCCGACGCGCCAGCGGCCGCCGCCTGCACATCACCACGCGCCCCCGTGCTGAACGCGATCTCCTGATACCCATTCGCCGCGACGTCGTTGATGATGCCGACGAACTTCGGCGTGCCGCCATTGTAGACGAAGTAGCGGACTGTGCCCTCCTCGTGGCCGGCGACGTTGGAGTTGTAGCCGGTGAACCATGACTTGGCTTTTCGCATCAGCATGATCTCGTACATCTTGGCGACATGCGCGGTCCAGCGCTCTTGCGCGTCGCAGCGTGGCCTCGGCGCTGACGTAGCCGCGATCCCGCATGTACTGCAGCAGGTTCGTGCACCAGTTGACGCCGTTTTCGATGCCGCGCGGGAAATTGGTCGAGGCGGACGCGCTTTGCGGCCCGGTCGGCATCAGCAAATTCGGAAAGCCGTGAACCAGCATGCCGAGGAAGGTCGACGGACCGTCGCTCCATTTGTCCGCCAGCTTTTCGCCACCGATGCCGCTGATGTCGATCAGATCGTAGGCGCCGGTGATGGCGTCGAAGCCGGTGGCGTAGACGATGATGTCGAATTCATAGTCGCGCTCGGTGGTGCGCAGGCCGGTCTCGGTGACGCGAACCGATCGGCGTCTCGCTGATGTCGACGAGATGCACGTTGTCGCGGTTGTAGGCCTCGAAATAGCGGGTCTCCAGCGGCACGCGCTGCACGCCGAAGCCGTGATCCCTCGGGATCAGTTTTTCGGCGACCCCGGATCCTTGACGCGGCGGCGAATGCGGTCGGCGATATACTCCGACAACTCGGCGTTGGCTGCCTCGTCCGTGAATATCTCGCGAAAATTGCGCAGCCAGATGCCGAAGCCGGGCTCGTCATAGAGCTTGTCCCACAGCGCCAGCCGCTCCTCACGCGAGACCTCGTAGAAGCCGCGCCTGTCCGGCTCATGCTCGAAAGCCGCCCGGCGTGCGCGCGCAGGCGGCGAAGATCTCGTCATAGCGCGCGCGGATGTCGGCCATCTCCGCGTCCGAGATCGCGCCGTTGTTGAGCGGCGCGCTCCAGTTCGGCCGACGCTGGAACACGGTGAGCTCGCCGACCTTGTCGGCGATCTCGCCGATCACCTGGATGCCGGTGGCGCCGGTGCCGATCACGGCGACTCTTCTTGCCGGCGAGATCGACCGGCTCGTGCGGCCAGTAGATAGGTATGGAACGAGCGGCCCTTGAAGTCGTCGATGCCTTCGAGCCGCGGCATCGTCGGCACCGAGAGCAGGCCGATCGCGAGAATGACGAAACGGCAGGTCAGCTCGCGGCCGTCGCCGATCCTGCAAGCGCCAGAGATCGCGCGTCTCGTCGAATGCGCATCGCTTCGACCTTGCAGTTGAACTGCATGTACTTGCGCAGATCGAACTTGTCCGCGACGTAGTTGAGGTAGCGCAAATTCTCGGGCTGACCGGAAAAGCGTTCCTTCCAGTGCCACTCGTCGAGCAATTCCGTGAAAACGAGAAGCCGTAGGTGTAGCTCTCGGAATCGAAGCGGCAGCCGGGATAGCGGTTCCAGTACCAGGTGCCGCCGAGATCGCGGCGCCGCTTCGAGCACGGTGGCGTCGACGCCGAGGTCGGCCAGCCGCTTGATCTGGTAGATGCCGGCCACGCCGGCGCCGATCACGATCACCTCGTAATGGGTCTTGTGGTGGGTTTTGGCTGCTCCCGTCATGTTCCCGCTCCGGAATCTTCTTCTTGCGTCTGATTGCCTCGATTACAGACCCTTTTGCCGCTGCAGGCAACTGCCCGCGACGTGTGAGCGACGCGCGGTCATCGGATCGATCACGCAACTTGCGTTGAGGCGCTGACTGCGCCGCACCGATCCCTGCCCACTCAAGCCTTGCAACTCAAGCGTCCAACATCCTGTTCGGCCGACGCTTCTCCAGCATATCGCTTCGCTCGCGCGGATTATCGATCTATCCTGTTTCTCATCTATCCGATGATCACATGAGGATGCCCCATGCCCATCCAGCACTTCCCCCCCCCGCCCGGCGTCAAAGCCCCGCCACTCTCCTTCGCCGCCCGCACCGGCGACCTGCTGTTCATCTCCGGCATCCCCGGCTTTGACGAGAACCGCGCCCTGCCCGACAGTTTTGAAGCCCAGTTCGCCAACGTCGTCACCAACTTCAAGCGCGTGCTCGACGAGGCTGGTGCTACGTTTCGCGATCTCGTCAAGGTCAACGTGCTGCTGACGCGCGCCTCCGACGTCGCCGCGATGAATGCGCTGTATGCCGGCGCGTTCGGACCCGCGCCCTATCCCGCCCGCACCACCTGCGTGGTGCAGGCGCTGCCCGATCCAAAAATGCTGATCGAGATCGAGGGCGTGGCGTCGCTGAAATCGTAAGGTGAGTTAGCCGCAGGCGTAACCCACCATCTTCGCAAAGGGAAAATGGTGGGTTTCGCTGCGCTCTACCCACCCTACAGACCCTGCCTTCTCCCTACTTCACCCTTCTGTAAAAATTGCTCGCAATCCCCCGCCCGCCGGCGACGCCCGGATTGGTGTTGACGAATTCGTCTGCGGTGAGCTTGTCGATGGTGCGGGTCTGCGCTTCGCCCTCCCAGTTCGAGAATGATGACGACACGATGTTGTAGGTCACCGTCTTTTTCGCCTCGTCGACCGCGTAAGTGCCGAACACCGACAGGCTGCGCCGCATGATCCCGGCATATTCCTCCGGCGTGCCGGTCAGGCGGTTGTTGGACGCGATTTTGGGCACGTCGCCGGCGACATGGATCTGGGCGAAATGGCCGTCGGCGGTGAAGATCAAAATGCCCTTGGGGGTCTCACCGAACGGAAACGATTTCTTGCCGTCGGGCGCCGTGACCTCGGCGACCACGAAATTCCAGGTGCCGACGATCTGATCCCTAAGGACGTTCGCCGGTTGCGCGGAAGCGGCGCCGGCCGACAGGGCAAGCGCGAGCATGGCGGCGGCGATGGTCCTCGACTTCATGGTGTCCTCCCCCGGGAATGTTGCGCGCATGCTATCCCGGAACACATCGCTGGCAACACCGGCTATGAAAGCGACTTCAAGAGCGGCTGATAGTCTTTCAGACCGGCATCGTATCCCGTTTCCCACGGAAACCATCCGTTCCGATCCGGCCACACGAGTTGAAGGCAGGGAAACGGGCGTGGTGATTTCGCGTAGAACCAGATCGCCGTTCCCAGATATTTGTCGTAGAGTTGCAAAGGCACCTCAACGAAACAGACCTTTTGGCCAACGAGAACGTCGTTGGCGACATCGCCGGCTGCGTATCTCTTTCCCGAGGACACGTGATCACGAACAACATTGATGATCGAAGCTGCACGGCGTCCCTCCAGGCCGAACAGGATGATCTCGGCATGGCCGTAGTTGACAAACAAGCCGATCGAGAACGCGTAATCCGGATTGGACTTGTTACCTCCGATCCCCATGATGTGGCAGCCATGCTTGCGAATGTTGCCAAGCAGTATCCCGTCGGCTTCTTCCTCCGGTTCCGGCCATTCGAATTTAGACGGCATTCTGCATCTCTGATGAAGCAGCCGGTGGGCCGCGGCGCACGATCCGCAGGGGTTAGCGATCTGTCCGCGGTAGCTTGAGACGGATAGCGTAACCCGCCCCGTCCGCGCGCGAAAGATGGTGGGTTACGGCTACGCCTAATCGTACTGAGTCAGACGGTCGCAGTCATTAAGGCTGAGAATCAAGTAATTGAGGAGATTCAATATTTGGCGCGCGGAGGGCCAGATGAATCTCGATCATGGTGGAGATAGCGAAACGCGGTTTGCGGAGTATGTAGCCGGTCTTGGAAGCGTGATCGGTCACGTGGAGCGGACGAGACCGCTGCGCGACTATTGCACGGGGCTGATGCTGCCTGGGGAACGCAAGAGCGTTGAGCCGATGGCGGCGCGGACGGCTCCAGCGCGGACGGCGGCACAGCACCAGTCGTTGCTGCATTTTGTCGCCAACGCGGCCTGGTCGGACGAGGACGTGCTGGCCAAGGTGCGCGAGATGGTGCTGCCGGCGATCGAGAAGAGCGGACCAGTCGAGGCGTGGATCATCGACGACACCTCGTTCCCCAAGCAAGGCAAGCATTCGGTCGGCGTGCACCACCAATATTGCGGTCAGCTCGGCAAGCAGGCCAATTGCCAGGTGGCGGTGTCGCTGTCGATTGCCAATCATGCCGCCAGCCTTCCGGTGGCCTATCGGCTGTACCTGCCGGAAGCCTGGACGAAGGATCGTGCCCGGCGGAAGAAGGCAGGCGTGCCGAAGCAGATCAAGTTCAAGACCAAGCCGCAGATCGCGCTGGAGCAAATCCGCTGGGCCTGCGAGAGCGGTCTGCCACGCGGCGTCGTGTTGATGGATGCGGCCTACGGCAGGGACGCGCGGCTGCGTGCAGGCATGACGGAATTGGGCGTGCCTTACGCGGTCGGCATCGTGCCGACCATCTTGATGTGGGCCCCTGGCAGCGGCCCACGGCGGATGGACAAGCCGATGAACAACACCGGCCGCCGCGACGAGCCCGAACTGGTCTCGGCCAAAAAAGTGGCACTCGGTCTACCGAAGCAGGCTTGGCGCACGGTGACGTGGCGGGAAGGCTCGGCCGACCAGCTATCCTCGCGCTTCGCGCGTGTGCGTGTCCGCGTCGGGTACAACAAACTGATCCCCGAGAAGCTGTCGCCTGAGTGGCTGTTGATCGAATGGCCGGACGGCGAAGCAGAGCCAACCAAATACTGGCTGTCCACGCTGCCCGAGAACGTCAGCTTCACGCAGCTCGTCGATCTGGCCAAGCTGCGCTGGCGCATCGAGCGCGACTATCAGGAACTCAAGCAGGAGGTCGGGCTCGGTCATTACGAAGGGCGCGGCTGGCGTGGCTTCCATCATCACGCAACCCTGTGCATCGCGGCCTACGGCTTCCTCATCGCCGAACAGGCGACGATTCCCCCCTCAGGACCTCGTTCCGCCGCGCCAGTCCAGGTCCCTCCCTTACCCGACAATTATCGACCCAGAGGATCTGCCCTTGCGGCCTGAACGCCACGTCCCGAACTCGATCGCAACCATGCGCGTGCGGCTGAGCCGGGCCCTCAGCAAAACGATCATACGATGCCCTTGTTGCGGCGCCGTCGCAGCATCACGCACGCGCAGAACAATCATGACGCAGTAAGACTAATCCACCCTACGAAGCTGCGTCGCCGTGCGCGCAAGCGAAATTTACTTCTACCGCATGCGACAAATCAACACGACGGGCAAATCAGCAAAGCCTGTCCAGCCCCCAGCTGAAAAATATTCCGCTTTGTCGATAGGCCAAATCAGTGGCTTGTCTTGGCCCATCTCATCCGAATGAGGGGCGGGTCGCGATCGTCACGAACGTTGCGGTGAGATGCGGTGGACGCGAGGCGCGCGAGAGACGAGCGCGTGCGGAGCGGACGGCGAAGTCGTGTGGTTCCGGCGCCCCGATGCTGGCGTCAAGTTCGTGAGAAGCAAACGCTTCTTGCGGGCGACGGTGGCAAACAAGCCGGTCACCGAGGAGAGCGCGAAGTAAGCCGTAAAACCATTGCGCGGGGAAGGCCGGAGTGTTTCCGCTGAACCTGTATGCTCGTGTGCGTTTTTTTGTGTATATGTTTGCACACGAGACCGCGGGTGCAGCGCGCACCCGGTCTTCCCTGCGCCCTCTGCTGTTTCAAGAGGCGCGAAAGTGAAGCAAAGCTCGGGCGGATCGCGCCGCGGGAATGCGGACGTGTATCCGCATCGCTGTTTGACAATTGAATCCGAAGTCTCACCTCACGTCGTCCCTGCGAACGCAGGGACCCATACCGCGTTGTGCCCTCGGTCGAACGAGATGGATGACGCGCTCTTCGCATAGCTAACGGCGGTGGCCATGGGTCCCTGCGTTCGCAGGGACGACGGAAGAGATGATTGCGCCGGAGAGTCGCGACAGCCCGCCTACTTCATCGTGATCGCGAGCCCGCTGAGATCCGCATTCGCCATCAGGCCGACCTGCTGTCCCGTCAGTTCCAGCACCGCGCCTTTCTGGTTGGTCAGAACAATCGCGCGCGCGCCGCGGCCGACCGCGAGGCCTGCGCCCGCAGCACCATAGACACCGGCGACATCAGAGGGACGGCTGATATTGCTGACCCGGCCGCGCAGCACCGTCTTGGAGCCGCCGAACACCAGGCCGTAATCCAGTCCGCCGGCGGACAGCGCGTAGCTGCGGCCGCGAAAATTCAGCACGCCGCCGCCGCCGGAGCCGCCGATGATCCATCCGGCCTTGTAGATCGTCAGCGACACGAAGCCTTCGTCGGCATTGGCGGTCGATAAGAGGCCGGCGAAAGCCGTCAGCGCGAGCAGCGCGGCGCGAAAGGCGGATGACATCTTCATAGGTTCGGTCTCCCGGAGATTGTTGTGGGTTTTTGCGACATGGAGCGAATCGCGCCCCGACTTTAGCAAGCGCGGCCCGGATGGGCTAACGGGGACACGCCGCCCGTTTGAACCTTCTCGCCCTCGCCGCTACTCATTCCATATTCGGCCCATCAAGGCCCCGCGCCTCCGCAAATTGCCGGGCGGATCGTGCCTTCGTTTTGTTCATCAGGAGACCATCCATGCATCGTCTTTCCCTTCTCGCCGCCGCCGCCGGAATCGCGGTCAGCGCGTTTGCCGCCGCCAGCCCTGCCGAGGCCGCGTTTCACCTGATCCGCTGGCAGGATTCCGGCTTCTGCCAGATCTGGGACGAGAGCATCCCGACCAACCCGTGGCCGCCGAATTACATCGTCATCATCGGCAGCGAGGTGCCGACGTTCGGCGATGCGCTGCTGTTCAAGGACGGCCTGTTGCGCAACGGCACCTGCGCGTTCTGACCGGATGCTCACACTCTATGCCTACCCGACGCTGTTCGGCGTCGCTGACAATAACGGCTACGGCCTGAAGGTTTTCGCCTTCCTGCGGCTCGCCGGCGTGCCGTTCCGCCACGAGCACATTTTCGATGCGTCGAAGGCGCCGCGCGGCCAGCTGCCTTATATCGTCGACGGCAATGACACCGTCGGCGACAGCGAGAGCATCCTCGCCTATGTCACCGCAAAATACCGGCCGCCGATCGATGCCGCGCTCACCGCCGCCCAGCGAACCACCAACCTGCTGGTCACGCGCATGCTCGACGACCTCTATTGGGTGATGTCCTATTCGCGCTGGAAGGACGAGCGCTACTGGCATGCGTTCCGCGATGCGCTGTTGCGCGAGCATCCGGCCCTCACCGAGGAAGGCCTCGCCAAGGCGCAGGCCTACAATGCCCAGCGCTATCACTATCAGGGCATCGGCCGCTACGATCCCGATGCCGCGATGGCCCGCGGGCTCGCCGACCTCGGCGCGATCGCCGCGCTGATCCCGGAGCACGGTTATGTCCATGGCGACAAGCCGACCAGCATCGATGCCGGCATCTACGGTTTCATCGCCAACATCTACTTCTACGACATCGATACCCCGCTCAAGCAATTCGTGAGCGCGCACGACAACATCGTGCGGCACTGCCGCGCCGTTCATGCGGCGGTCAGCGAGCGCTGACTGTCATCTCTCCTTCATCAAGGCATCCCGCGCTGCGGACAGCTCGCGGAACTCGCGCTCGTTGCCGCCGCCATCCGGGTGCATGGTCTTGGCGGCGTGCTTGTAGGCCTGGTGGATTTCCGTTGGTGCGAGCCGGCGGCCGAGCGGCAATCCGAGCATCTGCCGATAATGCTCTTCGGGTGTCGGCATCCTTGGCGCTGTGCCGCGCTTGCCGAACCGCGGCCGGTCAGCGTGTGCAGGACGTCCCGGATGACACTGAGCCGCCGATGCGCGACTTCCCTGGCGCGGCGGTCCGCCGATGTGAGGGCCGCATTGCGCAGGCTCGGCAGCGCCTGGCTGCCGCCTGCTGCAGCGCGTCTCGGGCTGCCTGACGCGATCTCCGCCGCCAGACGCGCCACCTCGCGATAGTCGGGCAAAGCTGCCGACCAGAACCGCTCGATGGCCGATTTCCATAATTTGAGCTGCTGATCCATGACATCACCAGATTGGGCATCACCAGAAATGGCATCACCGAAAATGGATGACAGCAACGCGCCAGCATGGCTTGGCGTTTCAGTTCCCTCGGGTTTGAATTAGCTTGTAAGCAACGCTAAAAAACCAGAACAGAGGAAACTCCCATGGCGCTTCTCCAGAACCACATCGCGGTCGTCACCGGCGCGGGCTCCGGCATCGGGCGCGCGATCGCGCTCGGCTATGCCCGCGAGGGCGCGCGAGTGGTGCTGCTCGACATCAACGAGAAGGCCGCCGCCGAGGCGGCGCAGGAAATCCGCGATGCCGGCGGCAAGGCGGAGAGCTTCGCGCTCGACGTCACCAAGCGCGACGACTGCGTCGCGATGGCGAAACAGGTCGCCGACAAGGTCGGGCAGGTCTCGATCCTGGTCAACAATGCCGGCATCGCCCGCCGCAACGGCATGCTCGGCGCGGCCGAGGCCGTGATCAAGGACTGGGAAGACATCATCGCCATCAACCTCACCGGCGTCTTCAACGTGACGCACGCGTTCCTCGATCCCTTGCGCGCCAGCAAGGGGCGCATCGTCAATATCGGCTCGATCCAGTCGTTCGTGCATCTGCGCACGCCGAGTTCGCCGGCCTACACCGCCTCCAAGCACGGCGTGCTCGGCTTCACCAAGGCGCTCGCCGCCGAACTCGGCAAGGACGGCGTGCGCGTCAATGCGATCGGCCCGGGCTTCATCGAGACGCCGCTGAACGAGAAGGTGCGCGCCAACAATCCGGACGCTGGTGCAAGATCTTCATCGACCACACCCCGCTCGGCCGCGCCGGCAAGCCGGAGGACATCGTCGGGCCTGCGATCTTCCTCGCCTCCGATCTGTCGGCCTATGTCAGCGGCATCGATCGTGATGGTGGATGGCGGCTACCGGACGATCTGAGGTTCCGCGCGGCAATCGTGGCGGATTCCGGGTATTCCCGTGGTTTTACGGGCCCCTCAGCGCTGCGTTAAGAACTTGTTAACCAAGTTCGCCCACCGTCGCCCGGGGGTAGTTGGTTCTCGATGTTTCCGCTTCAGCGCCGAAGCGGGCGTTGATCGGGAGGTGCTTATGTCGCATGCGTCCACTCTGCCCGCGCCGGACATGCCGGCGCCTTCACTGGCCCTCAATGAAGTCGTCCCGCTGCTGATCGGCTCGACCGTCGACGAGATCGAGCGCGAGCTGGTGCTGCAAACGCTGGCGCGTTGCGACGGCAACCGCACGCGCGCCGCGCGCGTGCTCGGCCTGTCGGTGCGCACGCTGCGCAACAAGATCAGGCTGTATGCCGGCCGACGGAATTCGACGTGCCCGCGCATCTGTGATTAGGGTGGCTGTCCAGCCGGGCAGCAAGTCCCGGATGGAGCGAAACCCTCATGTCCAACGCCCCGCATTACGAGATCGACGTGCCGACGTTCTGGGCCGATCCCTATCCGGATCTGGCGCGGATGCGGAAAGAAGCGCCGATCGCGTTCGTGCCGCAGCTCGGCTCGACCGTGTTCACCCGGCGCGACGACATCTTCAGCCAGGAGAAGCGCATCGACGTGTTCTCCTCGCATCAGCCGGCCGGGCTGATGAACACGCTGATGGGCCACAACATGATGCGCAAGGACGGCGAGGCGCATATGTCCGAGCGCGCGGCGATGTTTCCCGCGGTGTCGCCGCGCACGGTGCGCGACACCTGGGGCCGGCAGTTCCAGGCCCATGCCGACCGCATCCTCGACGAGCTCGCGCCGACCGGCCGCGCCGATCTCTGCAAGGCGTTCGCGCTGCCGCTGTCGGCCGAGTGCCTGAAGGACATCACCGGCCTGACCAACATGCGCTTTGAGGACATGGACGCGTGGTCGCAGGCGATGATCGACGGCATCGCCAATTACACCGGCAACAAGGAGGTCGAGGCGCGCTGCCACGCCGCCACCGCCGGCATCGATGCCGCGATCGACGACATGATTCCGGTGGTGACCAAGCATCCGAACACCTCGATCCTCAGCGTGCTGCTGGCCGCGGGCCAGCCGATGGAAAGCGTGCGCGCCAACATCAAGCTCGCGATCTCGGGCGGCCAGAACGAGCCGCGCGACGCCATCTCCGGCACGGTCTGGGCGCTGCTGACGCATCCCGAGCAGCTCGCGCTGGTGCGCGCGGGCCAAGCCAAATGGCTCGACGTGTTCGAGGAATATGCGCGCTGGATCGCGCCGATCGGGATGTCGCCGCGCCGGGTCGCCAAGCCTTGGTCCTATGGCGGCGTCGATTTCGAGCCGGAGGATCGCGTGTTCTTCATGTTCGGCTCGGCCAATCGCGACGAAGCCTGCTTTGCCGATCCCGATCGTTTCGACATCACCCGCGATACCGCGAAGAGCATCGCCTTCGGCGCCGGCCCGCATTATTGCGCCGGCGCCTTCGCCTCGCGCGCGATGGTCGCCGACGTGGCGCTGCCCGGCATCTTCGCGCGGCTGAAGGGCTTGCGGCTCGACATGACGCGAGCCGGTGCGGATCGGCGGCTGGGCGTTTCGCGGGCTGCTCAATCTGCCGGTGGAATGGGACGCGGACTGTTGATCCAGTGCATAAGCGCGGCTTGCGTAATTGAACCCGTCATCCAACGTCTGATAAAGACGGATTCAGTTTTTCAGCGGAGCACCCCATTGGCCGACGACACATCACCCCGGCAAGGACGACAGGGACCGCCCGGCCTGCGCGGGAAGCCGGGTGAGCCGGGACGCCCCGGCCCGCAGGGTCACCCCGGACGGCCCGGACCCGAAGGTCTACGCGGCAAGGCTGGCCCGCAAGGCAAGCCAGGACCGCAGGGCAAGCGCGGCGAAGCCGGTCCGCAGGGCAAAGCTGGCGCTCAGGGCGCGCGCGGCGAAGCCGGCCTAGAGGGCAAGCCCGGGCCGCAGGGCCCGGCCGGTCCGCGCGGCGAAGCCGGTCCACCCGGCCAATTGCCGTCGATCGAACAGATCATCCCGTGGCTGCAAATGGTGTTCGATGCCTGGGAAGATCACCGTCGCATGCGCGAGCGGGAAGCCGCCGAGCGCGAAGCTGCTGAACGCGAGGCGCTGGCTGCGGCCGAGCCTGTTGAAGATTCCCCCGAGGATTCGGAGGAAGACGACGACGATCACAAGAAAAAGAAGAAGCACCGGCGCAAGGACAAGAAGTAACCGGGTGCATCACGCCGGGCGCGGATCCATCTGACGCCTCATCCAAACCGCAGCCGCGAGCGTTCCCTCGCCTTCTCGGCCTCGATCTCGCGGTCGCGCGCCGGCGCATTGGTCTGAAGCGATGCGAGCAAACGCCGCGCGCTGTCGGAGACCTCGGAAACGGCGCGGTTGAACGCTTCGGCATTGGCCTGCGACGGCGAATTGAATCCGGAGAGCTTGCGCACGAACTGCAGCGCCGAGGCATGGATTTCGGCCTGGGTCGCCGGCGGTTCGAAATTGAACAGCGTCTTGATGTTGCGGCACATCGTTGGTCTCCTGTCTGCCCTGGTTGCGGCCCGTCGGGGACGCTCGCCCCAGGACGACCGGGCCATGCAAAATCCGACATATCGGATTATTCTGTCATAGAATGGGCTGCACGTTCACCCCTGCCGCCGGCCAACGAAGCGAGTTCCAGATGAGCCACGTCACCTACAAGATCGTCGAGCATGACGGCGGCTGGGCCTATACCGTCAACGGCGTGTTTTCGGAACCATTTCCGAACCATGCAGCCGCACTGGCGGCCGCCCGACGCGTCGCGGCCGAGCAGCGCGTGCCCGGCCGCACCGAGGCGATCGAATATGAGACGGCGGACGGCAAGTGGCACACCGAGACCGCCGCCGGCAACGACCGGCCGGAGACCGACGTCGAGGACCAGGCGTAATATTCCCCGCTCCGAAAGCGCTGTTCCAAAAATTTTCCAGCAGGTCCAGGCATGCTTCGCTCTCGGCTCGCGTTTTCCGACATGATAGGCTTGTCCCGACGAGGCCTCGTCAAGACGGCCCGTGCATTGGGAGAACGCTCATGGAATTCCTGCGTGCGGCGCTTGCAGCCGCGTTTGCCATGACCTCGCTCGCCGCGGTTGCGGCCGATTATCCGGCACCGAAGCAGGGCGACTGGATCGCAAAGGATTTCAAGTTCCATACCGGCGAGACCATGCCGGAGCTGCGGCTGCATTACACCACCGTGGGCGAGCCGACCGGCCAGCCGGTCCTGGTGCTGCACGGCTCGGGCGGCGACGCGTCGCGGATGCTGACGGCGGAATTCGCCGGCCAGTTGTTCGGGCCCGGCCAGCCGCTCGACGCATCGAAATATTACATCATCATTCCGGACGGTATCGGCCACGGCAAATCGTCAAAGCCGTCCGACGGCATGAAGACGGCGTTTCCGAAATACGATTATGACGACATGGTCGACGCGCATTACCGGCTGGTCACCGAAGGCCTCGGCGTCAAGCATCTGCGGCTCGTGATCGGCAATTCGATGGGCGGCATGCACACCTGGATCTGGGGCGTGCGCTACCCGCAGATGATGGATGCCTTGGTGCCGATGGCATCGCAGCCGACCGCAATGGCGGCGCGCAACTGGATGCTGCGGCGGATGATGCTCGAGACCATCCGCAACGATCCCGATTACAACGCCGGCCAGTACACCGCGCAGCCGCGGATGATGAAATACGCCATCAACGCCTATGGCATCGCGACCGGCGGCGGCACGCTCGGCTACCAGACGCTGGCGCCGACCTCTGCGCAAGCCGACAAGATGGTCGACGAGCGGCTGGCCACGGCGATCACAGCCGATGCCAACGACTTCATCTATCAGTGGGAAGCCTCGCACGATTACGATCCATCCGCGGGACTTGAGAAGATCGAGGCCACGCTGCTGGCGATCAATGCCGCCGACGACGAGCGCAATCCGCCGGAAACCGGCGTCACCGACGCCGCGATCAAGCGGATCAAGAACGGCAAGATCTATCTGATCCCGGCATCCACCGAGACGCGCGGCCATCTCACCACCGGCAACGCCAAATTCTACAGCCGGCAACTGCAGGAATTACTGCAAACGGCGCCGCAGCGGACGATGTGAGAGCGGGCGGGTCCGCGACGCGGGGCGCCAAGAACACCGCCCTGATTTTCGCACCGCATCAAGGGCGTGATGGCGCCGAACGGCGTGCCCTGTTGCGACATCTCGGACGGCCATAAAACCGAACATGAGTTTCGCCAGGGCGCCGATTGGGTTTCGATCGAGGGCCAGTGGATGGCGGTGCCGGAGCGCGCCGTCATCCGCGATCGCGGCAATCCGGTCGGCGAAGCCGTGGTCAGGTATGTGCACCACCGCGGCAGCATCATCATCAGCTGCTTCGTGCCCGCCGACGCAGTTTAGATGGTGTCGAGATGACGCCGGTGATGCAGGATGCTAGTCTGGCCTGAACCTGACGGAGAACTTCCTTGACCGATCTTGCGCCTGGCGACCTTGCCTCGATCTATCCAAAGCCCACCGAGCGCGTGATCGCGAAGGCGCGGCCGGAAATCGATGTCCATGCCAAAAACTTCATCGCGATGTCGCCCTTCTGCGTGCTGGCGACGTCGGGTTCCGACGGCAGCGTCGACGCCTCGCCGCGCGGCGGAAATCCCGGCTTCGTCCACGTCGCCGGACCGAACGCGCTGTTGATGCCGGATCGTTCGGGCAACAACCGCATC
Source organism: uncultured Alphaproteobacteria bacterium (assembly GCA_963738765.1). Taxonomy (GTDB): domain Bacteria; phylum Pseudomonadota; class Alphaproteobacteria; order Rhizobiales; family Xanthobacteraceae; genus Bradyrhizobium. The sequence goes on from CAVTYA010000034.1 coordinate 329,706, forward strand.
GACAGTTTTCGCAATATCGTCGAAGGCTCGGGCTTCGTGCAGCTGATCTTCTTCGTGCCGGGGATCGACGAGACACTGCGCGTCGGCGGCCGCGGCAAGGTGTCGGCGGATCCGGGTCTGATGGCGTCGATGGTGGAGTTCGGCAAGCTGCCGCGCGCGGTGCTGCACATCGACGTGCACGAGGCTTATTTCCACTGCGGCAAGGCGCTGATGCGCTCAAAGCTCTGGTCGGCGGATCGGGTCGAACGCACGGTGATGCCCAGCATCAGCCAGGTGATCCACGACCAGACCCATCTCGGCGAACCGGAAGAGCAGGCCGTGGTCGAGGCGCGTTACAGGACGCAGCTTTAGGAGCGCAATTCCCCGCCGCTGCAACGCTGGCCGTCATACCCCGCGAAAGCGGAGTATCCAGTACGCCGCGGCTCTTCGGCTCAATCGCTGACGTTTCTGGAATACTGGATTGCCCGCTTTCGCGGACGATGACAGCCTTCGGCGTTGCAAGACCTGTCAGCTCTCGCTCTCGAGCCCGCCGACGTGCTTCTGGGTGTATAGCTCAAGTCCGATGCGCTTGATCAGGTCGAGCTGGGTTTCGAGGAAGTCGATGTGGTGCTCCTCGTCCTTCATCAGGCTTTCGAACAGATCGCGCGAGACGTAATCCTTGACCCCGTGGCAGTAGGTCGCGGCTTCCTGGTAGAGCGCGCGCGCGGCGATCTCCGAGTCCAGATCGCACTGGATGATTTCCTTGACGTTCTGGCCGATCCGCAAGGGATCGAGCACCTGCAGGTTGGGGAAGCCGTCGAGGAAAAGGATCCGGTCGGTGAACTTGTCGGCGTGCTCCATCTCCTCGATGGATTCCTTGCGCCAGACCTTGGCCATGTCCAACAGGCCCCAATTGTTCAGGAGCCGGTAGTGCAGCCAATACTGGCTGATGGCGGTGAGCTCGCTGCGCAGACCCTTGTTGAGATAATCGATGACTTTCGCGTCGCCCTGCATGGTGCTCTCCGGGTTTTGAGGCCAAAACCGGCCTTGAAACTTTATTTAGAACGCTTCTAAATCAGTTCAGAAGCAAGAGCAACCGCCGCCGGAAGAAGCTTGGGGAAGCAACGAAATCCAGCAAATTCAATGATTTTCAGCAGGCCGCGAGCGCGAAATCGCGGGCGGGTTCGTCGTTCGCATGGCTGTGCGGACAGCCGGAGCAGCAGGCCTTGGCGCAGGGACCGAGCGCCTCGTCGATAATGGTCTTGATGGTACGCGCGCATCGGCCGCATTCGGCGCTGCAGCCGAGGCAACCATAGATCTGCTTCGCATTGCGCGGCAGTTCGTCGGCGGCGACCACGGCATTGCGGACATCGTGGTCGCTGATGACGTTACAGGAACAAACAATCATAGAAACGGCAGGCCCATCGGTGATGCTGAAATCACAGATATTGAACGCCGGGACCGGATGCAAAAGGAAAAACCGCACTTTCAAGCAATTCCAAAGTGATGGCTAAACCAGTTTGGAACGGGTCTAAAAGTCCTTGCGCTACAGGCATCAATCGTGGACCTGCCGGTCTGGCCAAGCTGCGTTACAGGTGCGTTAGTCGCCGCCTCCACCGCCGCCGTCGCCGCCGCCGCTATCGCCACTACCGCTATCTCCGCCGCCGGCGTCACCCGATGGACCTGAATTGTCCGAAGTGGAATTGTCACCGCCGAACCAGCGGGCGACGTGCCAGCCGTCACCGCCTGAATCGTAGCTGGCGCCGTCGCCTGAGCCATCGCCAGCCGGGCGGCGTCTGGCGTTTCGGTTCTCCACCCGGTTTATCTGCCAATAGCAAATCGCCGCGGTGCCGCTCACGGCGATCATGAATAGCGCCAGCCCGCTCATCTGCATCCTCTCGGCGCGGTTGAAATAGCGCCGCTTTGCGCCGCAATAGTGCCCGTTAATCACCGCCATTGGTCGCCAAATGAGGCACAGCCGTTCATTGATCATTCAAACGAAATGTGGAACTTTCGCTGCGACAGACTGCTTATCCGCTGTCCTTTGCTCCCAAGAGAGAGGTGAGGCCATGAAGAAGACATTGGTGGCACTTGCTGCCGTCGCCACGCTGGCGGTTTCGGCCGTGGCGGTCCCCGCCCCCGCCCATGCGCAACGCGGTGTAGCCGCGGGTGTCGCAGCAGGCCTGATCGGCGGCGCCATCGTCGGCGGCGCAATCGCATCCCAGAACGGCTACTACGGCCCGGGCTACTATGGTCCCGGCTACGGTTACTATGGCGGGGGTCCGGCCTATGTCGCCGATCCCGGTTACGGTCCGCCCTGCGTCTGGCAGCGCCAGCGCTTCTGGGACGGCTATGGCTGGCGGGTTCGCAACGTCAGGGTTTGCGACTGATCCTGTTCACCTTCATTAAATCGAGCGCAACGTCCCGGGAAACCAGTGGTTTTCCGGGACGTATGCCTGTTGTGGCCTGAAAAAACCGTTTTTTCGGCCCAACAGGCCACCACGTTTACTTTCGGTTGACCGTTGTGCGCTTTTTAGTAGCGAGACGGCAGTTCGAGACCAGCGTGCGAGTTACCTTAACCCGGCGTCGGCTGAAGGCGCCATCTCCAGGAGAGCCCTAGACATGAAGAAGACATTTGCTGCCTTCGTCGCGGTCGCAACGATTGCCGCTTCGCTCGCCGCGACACCCGCCAGCGCCCAGCGTGGCGTTGCCGCAGGCGTGGCAGCCGGCCTGATCGGCGGCGCGATCGTCGGTGGCGCCATCGCCTCCAGCCGCCCGGCCTATGGCGGCCCGGTGTATGTGGAAGAAGCTCCCCCGCCCTGCCGCATGGTTCGCGAGCGCTATTGGGACGGTTACGGCTGGCGTTTCCGCCGCGTCGAGTATTGCAACTGATCTGACCGACCGGCGCGAAGCTTTCGCGTTGTGATCTTCAAAACCCGGCCCTCGCGGCCGGGTTTTTTATGCCGCGGCTGCGACGGCGGCCGTCACTCAACCGGCCCAGACCGTATCCTCCGTCCACCCCAGCTCTGCAAACTCCGCGGCGCGCAGCGGCGCCTCTCCGGCGGGGAAAAACTCGTCGAGCTGCGGCGGGCGGATTTCGGTAGCGCTCAGCATCGCGTGCGCCTGGCCCCGATGATGGATCTGGTGCTGAAACAAGTGAAGCAGCAGCCGGTCGATCCGCTCGTGTTGAATGCGATCACCGCGGTGGAGGTCGACGACGCGATCAAGACCGGCCGTGTCCAGGCGCTCGACGACCGCAATCAATCGCCGGTCCACTTCCCTCTGGGCATTTTCAAGCGTGATCGCGGATTTCGCAGGGTTCCGGGTCCACCCAGGCGGCCGGCCCAAGCGTGCCGCCCTCCATGGCGTCCACGTAAAACCAATCGACAATCAGGACGTGATTGAGCGTCGCGCGCAGGCTTGGAAAGAAACCGGTTCTGGGCGCCACGAAATCGGCCTGCGAAAGCCGGGCACAGGCCGCGAGCAAACGATGGTTGGCCCAGCCATTGTTGTAGGCCATGGCACGGTAAGGAAGGACAGCATCCATCGGCACCTCCTTTGGTCCGGATTACGCGAAGTCCTAGCGCGACGTGCTCATCGCGCGCAGCACGGCCTCGCTCGGCCAGCAATCGACCTTCAGCCCTGCGGACTTCTGATACGCACCCAGCGCAGCGCGGGTCTGCATGCCTGCCTTGCCGTCGAGCTTGTCCTTGTAGAGACCAATCCGCGTCAGGTGACGCTGCATGGTTTCGACATCCTTGGTGCGCATCTGCGTCGAAGCCGACCACGGGGTTGCGAACGGCAGCGGGCTCGTCATGCGGTCCGCGAGATGGCCGACGAACAACACATAGAGATCGGAAAAATTATATTCCTTGATGACGAAGTAATTCGGCGTGGTGAGAAAGGCCGGCCCGTAAATGCCCTCCGGCTGCAGCAGCGACGCCGGCTGCGCCTGCTCGGCCGCACTGAGTTTTTGCCCGCGCACCGGCACAAAACCCGCACGCAGCCATTCGCCGATCGGTTTTGTGACTTCCGGCACACCCATGGTGCAGTCGACATTGCCAGGCGCGCGCACTTCATAGGCCCAGCGCACATCCTTCTGCCAACCCTTGTTGACGAGCTGTTGCGCGGCGGAGGCCAGCGCATCCGGCACCGAATGCCAGATGTCGACCCGGCCGTCGCCGTCGAGATCGACGCCGTGCTTGTAATATTCCGACGGCAGGAATTGCGTGTAGCCGGTGGCGCCGGCCCAGGAGGCGCGGAATTCCTTGCGCGTCACCGCGCCCTCGCCAAGGATCTTCAGCGCCAGGATGAATTCGGTGCGGTATTGATCCTTGCGGCGGCCGACATAGGCCTGCGTCGCGACCACGCGCAACGTGTCGTAGGGCAGCGTGTAACGGCCAAAGTCGGTCTCACGGCCCCAGATCGCGAGCACGACCGACGCCGGCACGCCGATGCGGGTTTCGATTTGGCTCAGCGCTGGGCGATACTTCGCCATCAATCGTTGGCCCTCTGCCGCGAGCCGCGCAATGGACGCTTCCTTGATGTAGTCCGCCGGCACCTGCACGAACTCGGCCTGCGACGGCGCGCCGGTCGCGGGCCGCCCGGGCAGGATCAGGTCGGGCAATTTGTAGTCCGGCTCGAGCCCGCGGGTCTCGGCATCGAACGTCGCCCGCGACACGCCGGCCGCCTGCGCCTCCGGCCACAGCGAGGCGACGAACTGGGTGAAGGCGGCATCGGCGGCGCAGGCGGGAAGCGGCAGCATTGCGGCCGCCACCAGCACGAGCCCGGTTAGCGTGGTTTTCCAACGCCTGAAATAGGGGCGGTATTGCATCAACATCTCGCTTTGTATATATTGAGCATATACAGAATGATCGACCTTGACCAGATCACGGGTTTTGATCGGGACGACGGCAACAGCCGCAAGAGTGCGGATAAGCATGCCGTCAGTCAGGCAGAAGCGGAAGGCGTTTTCTTCAACGATCCGCTAATCGTTGTCGAGGATTCAAAGCATAGTGAAACAGAGCCGCGTTTCAATGCGTTGGGAAGAACAGCGCAAAACCGCCTGTTGCATATCACTTTCACCCTCCGACAGAATGGAACCTTGATCCGGGTGATATCGGCGCGAGACATGCACCGAAAGGAGAAGAATATCTATGAGCAAGCTTAAACCCATTCCCGCCTTCAAGACCGAAGCCGAGGAGCGCAAATTTTGGGAAACGCACGACTCCATCGATTACATCGACTGGAGCAAGGCAGAGCGCGTGCGCTTTCCGAACCTGAAGCCCTCGACGACAGCGATTTCAATTCGTCTGCCGCTGGGCTTGCTTGAGCAGATCAAAATCGCCGCCAACAAACGGGACGTCCCGTATCAATCGCTGATCAAGATGTGGCTGGCGGAGAAGGTGGGGTAACACCACAATAGGATCACTAACTGGTAACCAACGTGAGAACAAAACGCGCAATAGAAATCCGAAGGATCGATGACGCCTTGAATTGGGCCAGAGAGTCACGTGCGTCGCTAGACGAAAATGACTATATCGGCGGGTATCAGGCGCTACTGAATTTATTCACAAAAAAGGCTCGACCTTACCAACTCGCTTGACGCAAGAGCAGGGGCATATGCGGTTTACGGATGGATGCCGACGATTCTAAAACAATGGGAAGAGTCAGACATTTTACCGCTGCTCAAGTTCGTGCAAAGCTTGAAGGGAAATAAGCCGCGCAGGGATGCTTTAACAGCCCTTGGAACCCAAAAAGGCATTCTACAATCCATCAACGGATCGACTGTCGGCACAAGTAAATTCTTGCACTTTGTTGCACCGGATATATTTCCGATCTGGGACAGCAAATCGCTCTAGCTTTCGATGTCAGCCATCGAATCAATGATCCCGATATTTACCTTCAGTACTGTGAAACGATTCATCTCCGTTTGGCGGGGGAAGAAATCGATTGGCCTAACGGACTGCAAAAGCTTTCGGAAAAATCAGACGAGAAGATTTCAGAAGTTCGGAAGCTAGAATTCTGTCTATTCGCATACCGAAAGAAGATAGCCAAAGATCGACGAGAGGAAGGACGCGGGCGAACTCGCCCTCACCTTGTCAGCTTCTTGTACTTCACGCGATGCGGGATGATGCTGTCCTGGCCGAGCCGGCGCATCTTGTCTTTTTCGTAGTCCTGGAAGTTGCCTTCGAACCATTCGACATGGCTGTCGCCCTCGAAGGCCAGGATGTGGGTGGCGATGCGGTCGAGGAACCAGCGGTCATGGCTGATGATCACGGCGCAGCCGGCGAAATCCTCCAGCGCCTCTTCGAGCGCGCGCAGCGTGTCGACGTCGAGATCGTTGGTCGGTTCGTCGAGCAGCAGCACGTTGGCGCCGGACTTCAGCATCTTGGCCAGATGCACGCGGTTGCGCTCGCCGCCCGACAGCGCGCCGACCTTCTTCTGCTGGTCGGCGCCCTTGAAGTTGAACGACGAGCAGTAGCCGCGCGAGTTGACCTCGCGCTTGCCGAGCAGGATCAGCTCGTTGCCGCCGGAGATTTCCTCCCACACGTTCTTGTTGCCGTCGAGATCGTCGCGCGACTGGTCGACATAGCCGAGATGCACGCTCTCGCCGACGGTGATCGGTGCCCTTGTCCGGCGTCTCCTGCTTGGTGATCATCCGGAACAGCGTGGTCTTGCCGGCGCCGTTGGGACCGATCACGCCGACGATGCCGCCGGGCGGCAGCTTGAAGGTGAGATTGTCGATCAGCACGCGATCGCCAAAGCCTTTGCTGAGGCCTTCGAAGTCGACGACGTTCTGGCCGAGCCGCTCGGCCACCGGAATGGTGATCTGCGCGGTCTGGGTCTGCTTCTCGCTGGCCTGCTTCAACAGGTCCTCGTAGCGCTGGTAGCGCGCCTTGGACTTGGCCTGACGCGCCTTGGGCGAGGACGCGATCCATTCCTGCTCGCGGGTCAGCGTCTTCTGATGCGCGACGTCCTCGCGGCCTTCCTGCGCGAGCCGCTTCTGCTTCTGCACCAGCCAGGACGAATAGTTGCCCTCGTAGGGAATGCCCTTGCCGCGATCGAGTTCGAGGATCCAGCTCGTGACGTTGTCGAGGAAGTAGCGGTCATGGGTCACGATCAGGATCGCGCCGGGATAGTTGCGCAAATGGCCTTCCAGCCACGACACCAACTCGGCGTCGAGATGGTTGGTCGGTTCGTCCAGCAGCAGCAGCTCCGGCTGGTCGAGCAGCAGCTTGCACAGCGCGACGCGGCGGCGCTCGCCGCCCGAGAGCTTGGTGACGTCGGAATCGTCGGGCGGGCAGCGCAGCGCGTCCATCGCCTGATCGACCTTGCTGTCGAGATCCCAGAGGCCCTGCGGCCTCGATCTCGTCCTGCAGCTTGGTCATCTCGTCGGCGGTCTCGTCGGAATAGTTCATCGCCAGTTCGTTGTAGCGATCGAGGATCGCCTTCTGCTTGGCGACGCCCAGCATGACGTTCTCGCGCACGGTCTTGCTGGCGTCGAGCTGCGGCTCCTGCTCGAGGTAGCCGACCCGGGCGCCCTCGGCGACCCAGGCCTCGCCGTTATATTCCTTGTCGAGGCCGGCCATGATCCGCAGCAGCGTCGACTTGCCGGAGCCGTTGACGCCGAGCACGCCGATCTTGGCGTCCGGGTAGAACGACAGATGGACGTTATCGAGCACCTTGCGGGTCGGGTAGCTCTTGGTCAGACCCTGCATGAAATAGACGAACTGGCGAGCCATCGCGATCCCTTGAAACCGGAGGATTTATGGAAATTTGCTGCCGCTGATGTAGCGGCGCGGCCCCCAAAGGGCAACCGCGGGAACACGTTTTCCATCCGTTCACCACGGATGAATACGGGATCGACACCATGTGTGCGCCAGATCACGACAATTGAAACCTTCTTTTAATAAATCAGGCCAAAACTGGTTTTCAGCGCCACAAAACGGCGTTCTTCGCGGCAAAGCCGCGAGCGGAAAAACAGAGGCCGCGTCATGGCAACGATCACTTCGGCGACCCTTTCCACCCCGGCGAACAGCCGCGACGGTATCGCAAAGCCCCTTGCCGAGCTCCGCGCCTTCTGGCGCCAGTTCTTCGCCCGGGCGTTCAATCCCTACCGGCCGGAACTGCATTACATGCGCGGCCCCGGCCCGGCCTGGCGCGCCAAGCACATGGCCTTGTCGCCTGCCGTCCGATCGATGGTCGTCGAAATCCGGGCCGCGAAGGCTCAGAGGCCGTTGGCCCGTCAATAGCCGCGGGCTTTTTTGAGCCGCCGGCGCTTGCGCGCTGCAGGCGTTGCGCGCGACCATGGCGCTCCCCGACGGCGCGCTCCGGGCCGTCATCCTCGCCATGAACGGACCTCCCGATGACGCGGCTGCGCTGTGCAATTCTCGACGACTATCTCAATCTGGCCCTGACGGTCGCGGACTGGTCGAAGGTCTCCGACCGCGTCGATGTCACGGTGTTCAACCAGCCCTTCGCCATCGCCGGAGGCCGCCGCCAGCGCGCTGAAGGATTTCGAGATCATCTGCGCGATGCGCGAGCGCACGCCGTTTCCGCGCACCCTGTTTGCGGCCCTGCCGAAACTGAAGCTGCTGATCACCTCGGGCATGCGCAACGCCGCGATCGACATGGAAGCCGCCAAGGACCACAAGGTGGTGCTGTGCGGGACGCAATGGGGCCGCGATCCCACCGCGCCGCTGACGATGGGCCTGATCCTGGAACTGACCCGCAATATCGGCCGCGAGAACGCCCGCATGCATGCCGGCGAGCCATTGCAGAAAGTTCGTCGGCATCGAGATCGAGGGCCAGACGCTCGGCGTGATCGGCCTCGGCAAGCTCGGCAGCAAGGTCTCGAAGCTCGCGAAGGCCTTCGGCATGAACGTGATCGCCTGGAGCCCGAACCTGACGCCGGAGCGCTGCAAGGAAGTCGGCGTCGGCTACGCCACCAAGGAAGAGCTGTTCGCGACCGCCGACATCATCACCATCCATGTGGTGCTGAGCCAGCGCTCGCGCGGACTGGTCGGAGCAGCGGATCTGGCGCGCATGAAGCCGACCGCCTATCTCGTCAACACCGCGCGCGGGCCGATCGTCGATGAAGCCGCGCTGCTGGAGACGCTGCAGGCAGAAGAAGATCGCGGGCGCCGGCGATCGACGTGTTCTCGGTCGAGCCGCTGCCGGTCGATCATCCCTTCCGCAAGCTCGACAACCTCGTGCTGACGCCGCATCTCGGCTACGTCACCGAGGAAAGCTTTCGCAACCACTACAGCCAGATGGTCGAAGGCATCGACGCCTGGTTCAAGGGCGAACCGCTGCGGAGGCTGGCGTAGCCTCCTTCGCGGTCGCAAAGAAAAAGGCGCGCTATCGCGCGCCTCTTTGGATGTCGTCGCGGAGAATCAGCGGCCTAGCGCACCGTCACCGGCGCGGGCAGCGGCGGCACCACGGTCGGCTGCGTGCCGGGAACGGGCTGAGCCATCTGGGCGGTCGCCGGCCCGGCTCCAGCAGGTCCGCCAGGCGGCGGCGCGGCCGAAGCGGTGGCGGTCGCCCGGCGGCGGACCGCCCGGCATGCACCACCACGCGGGTGCCGACCTTGACGCGATCGAACAGATCGGACACGTCCTCGTTCAGCATGCCGATGCAGCCCGACGAGACGAACTTGCCGATCGTCGAGGGCTGGTTGGTGCCGTGGATGCGATAGACGGTCGAGCCGAGATACATCGCGCGCGCGCCGAGCGGATTGCCGGGGCCGCCGGCCATGAAGCGCGGCAGATAGGGCTGGCGATCGATCATCTCCGGCGGCGGATGCCAATCCGGCCACTCGGCCTTGCGGGTGATCTTCTGCACGCCGGTCCAGGTGAAACCGTCGCGGCCGACGCGGACGCCGTAGCGGATCGCGCGGCCGCCGCCCAGCACGTAATAGAGGTAGGTGTTCGGGGTATCGACGACCAGCGTGCCCGCGGGCTCCTTGGTCGCGAAAGCGACTTCCTGGCGGCGCAGATTCGGCGCGAGCTGCGCAGGCCCGCGTCTCGGGCTGTTCATCCGGCGGCAGCGCGGACAGCACCATCGGCTTGCCGTCAGCGCCCACGGGGGCTTCCTGAGGCTGAACCGATCCGGTGGCGGCGGGTGCTGCGCCAACAGCTTCCGGCGGACGCAGGCCACGATCTTCATTCGGATAGACGAAACCGGCGGCGGGAACGCGGCCGTCCGGACGGTCGGAATAGATCACCGGCGGCGGGCCGGCGGGGCGGCCGTAACGCGGATCATCCGGCGACATCACCGGACCAGTCGGGACCGGTGCGCCGCGATCGGAATAGACCGGAGCGCCCATCGGGCGGCCATAGCGCGGATCGTCGGGCGACAGCACCGGCCCGGGCGGCGGCAGCGCAGTCGAACTCTGCGCGTTCGGCGCGTCGTCATCTTCCAGGGCATCGAAATCCGGCATGCCGGGGCCGCGGCGTTCATCGACCGCATAGCCACCGGGCGGATAGGCACCCGGAGCCGGCGCATAAACCGCGCCGGGCGGTACCGGATAGCTCTGCTGCGCCTGGACAAGGGAAGTTCCCGCTGCGCAAGCAGCCGCGGCGGCACAAATCGTCAGAATGCGGTTAATCATCATCGCTTTTGTATAGTCCCCAAGCCACACCGGACCGTTAACGGCAGATGGCCGAAGATAGCGGCGCATTCAAGACAAATCAGCGAAATTCGGCCCAAATCGGTCATTTTGTGATCGGCTGTGAGCGCTGCGGCAAAGATGCTCACCACCGGAAAAACACGGCTTTACCGCCCGGCCGCGAGCGGCTGCCGCATATTTTGTAACGAACAGCGTCGAAGCGTTACGATATTCTCGAATCGGCCTGATTCGCGGCGTGCGAAGTTGGTCTTGTGGTCACCGCGTTCCCTTCAAGCCTCAACGGCCCAATCCACGGCCCCCGCCAAAGGCGGAACCCGCGACCATGCTCCCCGGATTTCGTTTTCTGTTCACCGCGATCGTCCTGTCGCTGTCGATCCTGGTTTTCGGGCTGGGCGCGGCGGCGCTGTTTCGGGCCGCACACGAGCAATTCGCCAGCATGCCGTCGCGACGCGCGACACCCGAACCCGTGTTCGCGCAGCAGCGCGAAGCGCCGGCGCCGACGTTAGCCCTGCTGCGTGTCGATCCACCGGTTGTGGAGAAGGTGCCGGAATATGTTCCCGCAGCCGTGGTGCCGGACGAGCCGGCCGCGGACGCCGCACCGCTGGCGGAGCCCGAGAAGCTGGCGGCACTGAAGGTGGAAGACGCACCCCCGCCGGAGGCGGCGAAGCCCGAGCCTTCAAACCCCGAGCCTTCAAACCCCGAGCCTTCAAACCCGGAGACTTCGAAGCCGGAAGCGGCGGAAACGACATCTGCAATACCATCCGCATCGGCTCAAGCGGATGCGGCTGCGTCCACCGACACGCCAAAGCTCGCAGCGATCGCGGAGGCTCCGCCGCCGATCATCGAAACTGCGCCGATCGCGGCTGAACCAGCGGTCGAAGCGCTCGCCCCCGAAGTCAGCATCGCGTCGACAAGGATTGCCACGCTGGGCGGCCCCGCGGTGACGATCGAGCAAACCGCTGCCACGAAAGCCGACGCGACACCGGATCGCAGGGCCGCGGCAAAGCGGGCCAGGGAGCGCCGGCGGATCGCACGCCGCACGCGCGCGGCGCGGCAGGCGGTGGTGGCTCAGCAACCCGCCAGCCCGTTTGCACAACCCACCGTCACGCCGAGATCACGCTAGACTAGTGAAGCGCGAGGGCGAGCCTCGCGCTCCGCTGCATTCCGCCGGCTCTACTGCTCGACGAACGAAATGTTGCCGACAACCGCTTTCGCGTCCGCCGCAGGCGCCTTCGCCGGAACGATCGTCACCGAGTGCTCGGCCTTCAGCAAACTCCTGGCATCGAGATCCGCAGCAATATCGGTGATGTCGAAACTGATCGAGCGGGCCGTGTCCGCATGGTTGTGGCCTTCGCCGTGCGGAACCGCGGAGAAGAAATTGAACGATCCGACATAGTGACTGTTGACCGGATCGGATGGCGGAGTGTCGGGCAGATCCAGGTAGACCCGGAACAGCGTTTCCGGTTGTGCGTCGGCCACGAAGTCGTTGATGACAAGGTAAACCCGATGGTTCTCCGGCAGGGCTGAAAGCCTGGCGGACAACGGCGAAGTGGTCGACGTCGCCGTGGACGGTGCAGGTCCTGCGGCCTGCAGGCTGACCCGAACCGGTGCGGCGCCGAGCGCCACAGGTCCACTTTGCGTCTTGGCCACCGTTACCGGAGCCACGGCCCCCGCAGGCGCAACCGCTTCGGCGACAGAAGCGATCAGCTTGGTGGTGCCGATCAGCTGGTCATATTGGTAATCGCACTTCTTGGTGGTGGTGTAATCCCTGACGACCGCCTTGACCCCCTTGCCGTCAGGGCCGGCAAAGACGAATGCCTTGCCCAGCCAAGCCGCAGTGTTGGGATTGGCATGACCGGCATTGTTCCAGCTCGTCCAGATGCGGTCGATGTTGCAGTGATGCATCCAGAAGATCGGATCGTTCGCAGCCCAGGGTATCTGGCCCATGCCCTGGGCGTTGCCGGTGAAGACGTGCACGTTGCCATGCAGGCCGGCGTCGAGCGTCTCGTTGAACCCCGACACCACGCCGACGGGCAGATAGCTGGTTTCCGCCATCGCCGGCGCAGGACTCATATCGCTCGCCGAGCCGCCGGCGGCGAAGATCGGTTGTCCGGCATTGGACGTGGGATTTCGGTTCGGCCGATACAGCGGACCCCACAACGGATCGTTCTGCATGCGGAATTCTTTCGGCACGGCATAGCCGGCCGGCACGGTATAATTCCAGTATGGCAGCGTGAATTTGGGATCTTTCAGGATCGCGCGAATGATCTCCTCGAAATAGCAGACATACATCCGGTGCCACGGGCAAAAATACGGTTCGCCCGAGGAGCCGAAGTGCCCCTGGCAGGTGTTCCACATGTCGGTGGCCAGCGTCTTGTTGGGCGACGGGTTGGGCCCGAAGATCTGCGTCAGCGCCGCCGCCTTGGTGGTATTGGTCGGCACCGCGTGCGTGTACCACTGGAAGGTCCAGCTCAACGGATTGGTTGGCGGCAGCGCCATCATGAGCTTCACGGCCTCGGCATATTTCTTGAGCATCACCTGGCCGTTCGGCGAGGCCAGATTGTACCGGGTGGACGTTGCGGCATTCGCTTCCCGGATGGAGCCGGGCAACAGGCTCGCACCTGCTCCGGCAAGCCCGCTGACGACGAGATGACGACGCGACAGCTCCGCCATATCAACCTCCCTCTGTTGTGATGATCCGCACGATCAGGCGCAGGCTACCGCACAGAGGGGTGCCGGTACAATAAAATACAATCTTGAATTGCCGATCAAAGGGTCCGGTTGAGGCGTCATTTCGCCGCGCCAAGGACCCTTATTGCTCGACGAGCGCGACCTCGCCGATGACAGGCTTGGCGCTGACGCGGGGCGTGTTGGCCGGAACGATCGTCACGGTCGTATTGTCACCGAGCGAATTGCGCGACTGCAGCGTCTTGAGAAGGGCCGTCACGTCGAAACTGAGAAACCGCGGATCGGATCGCCCCGCTCCGACGGAGTTGAAGAAATTCAGCGAGCCGACATAATAAATCGCGTCGGGACTTGGCGCGACACCCTGCGGCAGCCCGAGATAAATCTGATAGATGGTCTCGGGCGGCTCGTCGGTGCCGAGCCCTCTGGCGACGAGATAGACTTTACGGTTTTCGCTGACGGTTGCGACCCGCGCGGAGAGCGCCTTGCCTGTAGCCGGCGGCACCAGCTTCACCGCCACCGGCCCGGCGCCGAGTTCGACCGGCGCGCTGGCCGATGTCGCCAACGTTTCAAAATGTTCAGCCGCCACTGCGTTGACACCCGTGGTCATGGCCGCGACCGCGGCCACCCTCAGCAGCCAGAAGGACCGACGACCTGTCCGCATGATCCAACACCTTGGGCAGCACAGGTTCGGCTGCCCTGCATCTGTCATGTAATACCGGAATTGCACCGAGAGCCTCGCCCGCGACGCACGGTCGCAGCAATTTTCCGTGAGCCGGCCGGCGGGCGTCGCTCAGGCGGGGCCGGTCGCGACCGGCGGCCCGTCGGGCAAACCCCATTCGGCCCACGAGCCGTCATAGAGCGCCATGCCGCGCACGCCGAGGCGATACAGCGCCAGCGTCAGCACCAGCGCCGAGACGCCGGAGCCGCAGGTGGTCACGATCGGTCTTGTCAGTTCGACGCCGGCGCCGGTGAAGGCTTTGCGCAACTCGTCGAGCGGCTTCATCGCGCCGGTCCTGGCGTCGAACAATTCCGCGTAGGGCACGTTGCGGCTGCCGGGAATGTGGCCGGAGCGGGAATCCGGCCGCGGCTCGGCAACGCTACCTTCGAAACGCCCGCGCGGGCGCGCGTCGACCAATTGTTCGGCGCGCGTTTCGATATTGGCGAGTATTTGCTGCTGGCTCCGGATGGTGCTCGGATCGAGTTTGGCTGCGAACTGTCCGGGCTTCGGCGTGACCTTGCCGGATTGCGTCGCGCGGCCTTCGCTGGTCCATTTCTTCAGACCGCCATCCAGCACCTTCACATTGCGATAGCCGAACGACAGGAACATCCACCACGCCCGCGGGGCCGCAACCCAGCCGCCGGAATCGTAGGCGACCACGGTATCGCCGGTGGAAATGCCGAGCGCGGCGACATCGCGCGCGAACTGCGCGGCGTCGGGATACATGTGCGGCCGCGGGTCATTATGATCGGAGACCGCGTCGACATCGAAATACACCGCGCCCGGAATATGCGCGGCGAGATAATCATCCTTCGGTAACGGCAGCACGCCCGGCAATTTAAACGTGGCATCGATGATTTTGACGCCGGGATCGTCGAGATGTGCGGCGAGCCAATCGGTGGAGACAAGCGGATCGTCGGTGGTGGTCATCTTTGTTTGGATCCTTGGTTGGTTTCCGTCGCCCTTCGAGGCCTTCGCTGCGCTACGGCACCTCAGGGTGATGGAAACGGCGAAGGGCGTCATCCTGAGGCGCGAGCACTTGCGAGCCTCGAAGGATGACTGACCTAGCCTCACCCCTTCTTCTTCGGTTCCCACTTTTCGATCGGCCCGCCGGCATCGCGCCAGGCGGCAAAGCCGCCGCCCATATGCGCGACCGGCTTCAGGCCCATGTCCTTGGCGGTCTTGGCCGCCAGCGCCGAGCGCATGCCGCCGGCGCAGTGGAAGATGAATTTCTTGTCCTCCTGGAAGATCGGCTTGGCGTAGGGGCTTTGCGGATCGATCCAGAATTCCAGCATGCCGCGGGTGCAGGAGAACGCGCCGGGGATCTTGCCGTCACGCTCGATCTCGCGGGGGTCGCGGATGTCGACGATGACGACATCGGCGCTTTGCGCGGCCTTGATCGCATCCGCAGCGCTGACGGTCTCGATCTCGGCATTGGCTTCGTCGATCAGGGATTTGATACCGCGGTGAATGGTCTGGGGCATTTTCTTACCTCGTTGTGCAACCGCCTCCCCTCGTGTCCCGGACGCGGTGCAGCGTTCTTCACGATGCACCGCAGAGCCGGGACCCATGGCGCGGCCAGTTTGATGGGCCCCGGCTCTGCAGCGCACCGCTTGCGCGCTGCGCTGCGTCCGGGGCACGTAATCCAGTTACCGCACCAGTTCCTTCATCGCGCCTTCCAGTCCCTCGATCGTGATCGGATACATGCGCTCCGAGAACAGGCGGCGGATGATGGTGGTGGATTCCGAATAGTCCCAGTGCTTCTGCGCCACCGGATTGAGCCACACCGCATGCGGATAGGTGCGGGTGATGCGATCGAGCCAGACCGAGCCGGCCTCTTCGTTGACGTGCTCGACCGAGCCGCCGGGGACCATGATCTCGTAAGGCGACATCGAGGCGTCGCCGACGAACACGATCTTGTAGTCGTGCGGATATTTATGCAGCACGTCCCAGGTCGGCGTGCGGTCGGTGAAGCGGCGCTTGTTCTGCTTCCAGACGCCTTCATAGAGGCAGTTGTGGAAGTAGAAATATTCCATGTGCTTGAATTCGGTCTTGGCCGCCGAGAACAGTTCCTCGACCTGCTCGATATGCGAATCCATCGAGCCGCCGATATCGAAGAACACCAGCACCTTGACCGCGTTGCGCCGCTCGGGGCGCATGATGCACGTCGAGATAGCCGTGGTTGGCGGTCTCCTTGATCGTGGTGTCGAGATCGAGTTCGTCCGGCGCGCCGGTGCGCGCGAATTTGCGCAACCGGCGCAGCGCGATCTTGATGTTGCGGATGCCGAGTTCGACATTGCCGTCGAGATCCTTGAACTCGCGCTTGTCCCACACCTTCACCGCGCGGTTGTTGCGGTTCTTCTCCTGGCCGATGCGCACGCCTTCGGGATTGTAGCCATGGGCGCCGAACGGCGAGGTGCCGGCGGTGCCGATCCATTTGTTGCCGCCCTGGTGGCGGCCCTTCTGTTCCTTCAGGCGCTGGCGCAAGCGTCTCCATGAGCTTGTCCCAGCCCATCGCCTCGATCTGCTTCTTCTCTTCCTCGGTGAGATATTTTTCCGCGAGCTTCTTCAGCCATTCGGCCGGAATGTCCGCCTTCTCCATCGCGTCGAGCAGGCTCTCCAGCCCCTTGAACACGGTGCCGAACACGCGATCGAACTTGTCGAGATTGCGCTCGTCCTTCACCAGGGCGGCGCGCGACAGGTAATAGAAATTCTCCACGGTCTGCTCGGCGAGGTCGGCGTCGAGCGCCTCCATCAGCGTCAGATATTCGCGTAAGGTCACCGGGACCTGGGCGTCGCGCAGCGATGTGAAGAATTGCAGGAACATGGCATACAGATTGCCCGCCGGTGGGCCCCCGTCAAGGGCTGCCGCCACGGTAAAGCCTGCTGGCAGCCATTCAGTTCTGCCGAACAATCCGCAAGGACCTGCTGCACGCGATGCATTCCGCAGGGCGGAAACAGCGCGCGCTTGCGCGAAATTGCCTCCAACATTGTTTGAAACGGCCTATGCGGAATCCGCGGTAGACCTGCCGGCTTTTTCCACTAGTATCAAAATGAAACCTATCCATACGGGGCATTATGAAATTTACCGGTACCAAGGACTACGTCGCCACCGACGATCTCAAGATCGCCGTCAACGCCTCGATCGTGCTCGAGCGCCCGCTGCTGATCAAAGGCGAGCCCGGCACCGGCAAGACCGTGCTGGCCGAGGAAGTCGCCAAGGCGCTCGGCGCGCCGCTCCTGACCTGGCACATCAAGTCCACCACCAAGGCGCAGCAGGGTCTTTACGAATACGACGCGGTGTCGCGGCTGCGCGACAGCCAGCTCGGCGATGCCAGGGTCTCGGACATCTCGCAACTACATCAAGCGCGGCAAATTGTGGGAAGCCTTCACCCACGACAAGCGTCCGGTGCTGCTGATCGACGAGATCGACAAGGCCGACATCGAATTCCCCAACGACCTCCTGCTCGAACTCGATCGCATGGAGTTCTTCGTCTACGAGACCGGCGAGAACATCAAGGCGAGCCTGCGCCCGATCGTGATGATCACCTCGAACAACGAAAAGGAACTGCCGGACGCGTTCCTGCGCCGCTGCTTCTTCCACTACATCAAGTTTCCCGACGCCGACACCATGAACCGGATCGTCGACGTGCATTTCCCCGACATCAAGAAGCGCCTGGTCGAAGAAGCGTTGCGGATCTTCTTCGAGGTGCGCGAAGTGCCGGGCCTGAAGAAGAAGCCCTCGACCTCGGAACTGCTCGACTGGCTGAAGCTGTTGCTGAACGAGGACATCACGCCGGAAATGCTGCAGGGAGCGCGATCCGCGCAAGCTGATCCCGCCGCTGCACGGCGCGCTGCTCAAGAACGAGCAGGACGTGCATCTGTTCGAACGGCTGGCGTTCCTCAGCCGCAGGGAAGTGTAATTCGCCACTGAAGGCGCCGGGGCCTCAAGTCCCGGCGCCTCAGTTATGCGGACACAACAAACAAAAGATCAGGGAATGATGAACGTTCAAAGCCAAATTCGCGCCAGCGCGCCCGCCACCACGGAGCATTTCGACGTCGTGATCGCAGGCGCCGGCATCTCCGGCGTCGGCGCGGCCTATCATCTGACCACGCAGTGCCCGGGCACGAGCTTCGTCGCGCTCGAAACCCAGAAGACCTTCGGCGGCACCTGGAGCACCCACCGCTATCCCGGCATCCGCTCCGACAGCGATCTGCATACGTTCGGCTACCGCTTCAAGCCGTGGACCAGCGCGCCGATCGCAACCGCCGCCGAGATCCTCAAATATATGGGCGAGGTGATCGAGGAGAACGATCTGGCCCGCCACATCCGCTACCAGCACACCATCACCTCGGCGAAATGGTCGAGCGCGGAGAATCTCTGGACCATCGAGGCCGACGCGGACCGACACCGGCGAGACGGTTCGCTTCACCACCAATTTCTTCTGGATGTGCCAGGGCTATTACCGCCACGCCGAAGGCTACACGCCGGAGTGGAAGGACATGGCCAAGTTCAAGGGCCCGATCGTCCATCCGCAGAAATGGCCCGAGGATCTCGACTACAACAACAAGCGCGTCGTCGTGATCGGCTCGGGCGCCACCGCCGCGACGCTGATCCCGGCGATCGCCAAGGACTGCGCGCATGTCACCATGCTGCAGCGCTCGCCGACCTATTTCCGCACCGGCCGCAACGCGATCGAGATCGCCGAGACACTGCGCGAGTTGCAGGTCGACGAGACACTGGATCCACGAAATCACGCGCCGCAAGATCCTGTTCGATCAGGACGCCTTCACCCGCAAGACCTTCGAGGAGCCCGAGGCGGCCAAGAAGGATCTGCTGTCCGCGGTCGAGGCCTATCTCGGCCCGGACTACGACATCGCCACCCACTTCACGCCGAAATACCGGCCGTGGCGGCAGCGCATCGCCTTCATCCCGGACGGCGACCTGTTCCAGGGCATCAAGTCCGGCAAGGCCTCGGTCGTCACCGACGAGATCGACCGCTTCACCGAGAAGGGCATTCTGCTGAAATCCGGCAAGGAGCTGGAGGCCGACATCATCATCACCGCGACCGGCTTCAATCTCAGCGCCAACGGCGACATCGAATTCGCGGTCGACGGCAAGCCGCTGGATTTCGCCGACACCGTGACCTATCGCGGCATGATGTTCACCGGCGTGCCCAACCTGGTCTGGGTGTTCGGCTATTTCCGCGCCAGCTGGACGCTGCGCGTCGATCTGGTCGCCGACTTCGTCTGCCGGCTGCTCAACCACATGAAAGAGACCGGCGCCAAGAAGGTGACGCCGGCGCTGCGGCCGGAAGACCACAACATGCCGCTGCTGCCCTGGATCGATCCGGAGAATTTCAATCCCGGCTACATGATGCGCGGCATGCACCTGCTGCCGAAGCGCGGCGACAAGCCGGAATGGCAGCACAACCAGGATTACTGGGCCGAAAAGGACGAATTTCCGGCCATCGACCTGAAGGACCACGTGTTCGTGTACGGCTAGCCAGGTCGGCCGCCTGACAGGCACGGCGCTGAGGCGGTGCCAGATTTGAACCGCTCCCTGCCCCCGGGAGCGGTTTTTTCATGCCGCGAGGAATGAGACAAATATTTGTATACTATAGAGGTAATATATGGCCTTAAATATTCGATAATTGACCGATTTTACGACGCCGTGTATACATACTGAACTCATCTCCGCAGTTTCGGGAGTTCAGCCAATGCCCGCACCGTTTCCGCTCAATGCCTGGTACGCGGCCGCATGGGATGTCGATCTCAAGCACGCGCTGTTTCCGCGCACGATCTGCGGCAAGCATGTCGTGATGTATCGCCAGTCCAACGGGCAGGTCAGCGCGCTGGAGGATGCCTGCTGGCATCGGCTGGTGCCGCTGTCGAAGGGACGGCTCGATGGCGACACCGTTGTCTGCGGCTATCACGGGCTGAAATACAATGCGCAGGGCCGCTGCACCTACATGCCCTCGCAGGAAACCATCAATCCGTCGGCCTGCGTACGGTCCTACCCCGTGGTCGAACGCCATCGCTTCATCTGGCTGTGGATGGGCGATCCGGCGCTGGCCGATCCGGCGCTGGTGCCCGACATGCACTGGAATGACGATCCGGAGTGGGCCGGCGACGGCAAGACCATTCACGTGAAATGCGATTATCGCCTCGTGGTCGACAATCTGATGGACCTGACCCACGAGACCTTCGTGCACGGCTCCAGCATCGGCAACGAGCATGTCGCCGAAGCGCCGTTCGACGTCACCCATGGCGAACGCACTGTGACGGTGACGCGATGGATGCACGGCATCGAGGCGCCGCCGTTCTGGGCCGCGCAATTGCAAAAGCCCGACCCGGTCGACCGCTGGCAGATCATCAACTTTCAGGCGCCCGGCACCGTCAACATCGACGTCGGCGTCGCGCCCGCCGGCAGCGGCGCGCCGCAAGGCGACCGCTCGCAGGGCGTCAACGGCTTCGTGCTCAACACCATGACGCCGGAGACCGACACCACCTGTCACTACTTCTGGGCCTTCGTCCGCAGTCACCGCCGCACCGAGCAGAAGCTGACCACCGAGATCCGCGAAGGCGTCGCCAGCATCTTTCACGAGGACGAAATCATCCTCGAAGCGCAGCAGCGCGCGATGGACGAAAATCCGGACCGCACCTTCTACAATCTCAACATCGACGCAGGCGCGATGTGGGCGCGGCGCGTGATCGACCGGATGGTGGCGAAAGAGACCTCGCCGCCGACCGCGCAAGCGGCGGAGTAAAGCCATGAACGAAAGCTACTCCGAACGATCGGTCTCGCAGACCGTGCGCGCCCAGCTCGCGCTGCGCGACCTGATCCTGTCCGGACGGCTGCGGCCGAGCGAACGCATCTCCGAACTGCAGGCGGTCGAAATCACCGGCGTGTCGCGAACACCCGTGCGGCTGGCGCTGGTCCGGCTCGAAGACGAAGGCCTGCTGCAGGCGATTCCCTCCGGCGGCTTCATGGTGAAGGCGTTCACCGAACGCGACATTCTGGATTCGATCGAGCTGCGCGGCACGCTGGAGGGCCTCGCTGCCCGCTTCGCCGCCGAGCGCGGCGCCAGCGCGCGCAGCCTCGAACCGCTGAAGGAATGCCTTGCCGACCTCGACCAGCTGGTGCGGCAGGATCGCGATTTCGGAAGAGGCTTTTTCCGCCTACGTGACCTTGAACGCCCGCTTTCATGCGCTGCTGAACGAGCTATCCGCCAGCGCGCCGCTGATCCGGGAGATCGACCGGGTCTCGGCGCTGCCGTTTGCCTCGCCGAGCGGCTTTGTGATGGCGCAGTCGGCGCTGCCGGAGGCGCACCAGATCCTGCTGATCGGGCAGGATCATCATCGCATCGTGCTCGACGCGATCGAGAACCGCGAGGGCGGGCGCGCCGAGGCCGTGATGCGCGAGCATTCCCGCCTCGCCGCGCGCAATCTGCGGCTGGCGCTGCGCCATCGCGGTCATCTCGACCTGCTGCCGGCGCTGGCGCTGCTCAAATCGGCGACCGCCGACTAGCGAGGGAGGATCGCGATGCGCTTTGCCGAGCAATGGACCTGGTGCACCGTCGAGGCGACCCGCGACGTGACGCCGGCATCCGCGAGATTCCGATTGCGTCCCGATGGCGGCCACGTCGCGCCCTACCCGGTCGGCAGCCATATCGGCGTCAGCCGTGCTGATCGACGGCCAGCCGCAGACGGCGCTGCTATTCGCTGGTCGGCGATCGCGATCCGGACACCTATCGCATCGCGGTGCGGCTGGCACCGGACAGCCGCGGCGGCTCGCGCGGCATGTGGAATTGACAGCGGGCGCGCGGATCGAGATTTCGAGCCCGGCCTCGCTGCTCGACATCGACTGGAACCGGAAAAGCTATTGCCTGATCGCGGGCGGCATCGGCATCACGCCGATCGTCGGCATCGCCAGCGCCTTGCGCCGCAGGAATATCGACGCACGCCTGCACTATGCCGTGAAGTCGCGCGGCGGACGCCGCCTATCTCGACGAGCTGTCGGCGATGCTGGGCGACCGGCTGACCGTGCACGCCGGCGATGAAGCCGCGCGGATCGACCTCGACGCCACCTTCCTCGCGCTGCCGACGGACGCCATCGCCATCATGTGCGGCCCGATGCGGATGCTGGAGGCGGCGCGCCGCGCCTGGAACGACGCCGGCCGCGCACCGTCCGATCTGCGCTACGAGACCTTCGGCTCCAGCGGGCTGCTGCCGACCGCGGAATTCCGCGTGCGGCTGAAGGATTCGGACACCGAGCTCGTGGTGCCGCAGAACCGCTCGATGCTCGACGTGCTGAACGAAGCCGGCTTCGAGGTGATGTCGGACTGCCAGCGCGGCGAATGCGGCGTCTGCGCCGTCGACGTCGTCGCGGTCGACGGCGAGATCGACCATCGCGACGTTTTCTTCAGCGAGCAGCAGAAGCGCGATAATCGCAAGATCTGCCCCTGCGTGTCACGCGCCGTGGGCACCGTCACCATCGACACGCTGTACCGGCCCGAAGCGGCCTGACTTTTACTGCGCGAACTTCACCGCCTCCGGCGCGGCTCTTGCCGCGGATCAGGTCCGAGGCCTTGTCGGCGATCATCAAGGTCGAGGCATTGAGATTGGCCGAGATCATCCGCGGCATGATCGAGGCGTCGATCACGCGCAGGCCCTGCAGCCCGTGCACGCGCAACTGGTCGTCGACCACCGCCCATTTGCTGTCGGCCGGTCCCATCCGGCAGGTGCAGCCGGGATGGAAGGTGGTGGTGCCGCGCTGCGGTCGCCGCGGCGAGGAATTCGTCGTCGCTCTGCACGTTGGGTCCGGGAAAATCCTCATAGGCGTAATAGGGCGACGAGCGGCGCCGATGCGAGCAGCCGCCGCGCCAGCTTCATGCCGGCGACGACGACGCGGCGGTCGAGCTCCTCGGCCAGATAGTTGGTCTGGATGATCGGCGGCGCGAACGGATCGGCCGAGCGGGCGCGGACATAGCCGCGGCTTTCCGGCCGCTGCTGCCAGGACGCGACCGTCATGCCGGGCTCGTCCTCGAGCTGGCCCTGCACGCCTTCCTTGTAGCTCGCCGGCGTGAAGGTCAGCTGCAGATCGGAGCTTTCGGTGGTCTCGCCGGAATGCCAGAAGCAATAGACCATGGTCGGCGACAGCGACAGCAGGCCGCGCCGCGTCGTCGCCCATTTCAGCGCCTCGACCACACAGGCTGAGGCCGTGCCGGCGTTCGTTGATGGTCTTGATGTTCTTGACGCGCGCGACCGAACGCGGCGCGTAGTGGTCCTGCAATCCCTCGCCGACGCCGGGCAGCGCGTGACGCACCTCGATGCCGAGCGAGCGCAGCAGGTCCGGCGAGCCGACGCCGGACAATTGCAGCAGTTGCGGCGAGTTGTAGGTGCCGCCGGACAGGATCACTTCCTTGTTGGCGCGCACCTCGACCGGCGTGCCGCCCTTGCCGCCTTTGATGTAGCGCACGCCGACCGCGCGCTTGCCTTCGAAGATGATGTTGGTGGCATGCGCATGGGTGCGCACATGGACGTTCGGCCGCTTCACGCGCCGGATGCAGGAACGCGGTCGCCGCACTGACGCGCAGGCCGTTCTTGATGGTGCGCTGGGCGTAGGAGACGCCCTCCTGGATCGCGCCGTTGTAATCGGGGTTGCGGGGAATGCCGAGGCTGATCGGCGCCGGCCATGAACGCCTCGCACAGCGGATCCTGCCAATCCATGGTGGTGACGGTGAGATTGCCGTCGCGGCCGCGATAGGTGTCGTCGCCCTCGCCGACCCGCCGCTCCAGCCGCTTGAAATAGGGCAGCACGTCCGGATAGCCCCAGCCGCGATTGCCGAGCTGCGCCCAGGTGTCGAAATCCTGGCGCTGGCCGCGGTTGTAGATGTGGCCGTTGATCGAGGACGAGCCGCCGAGCGTCTTGCCGCGCGGCGCGTAGATGCTGCGGCCGCCGGTCCACGGACCCGGCTCCTGCTGGTAGGCCCAGTTGATGCTCTTCATGTGAAAGGTCTTGATGAAGCCGGCCGGCAGATGGATGTAGGGATGCCAGTCGCTCGGCCCCGCTTCGAGCACGCAGACGCTGGTGCCGGCATCCTCGCTGAGCCGGTTGGCCAGCACGCTGCCGGCGGAGCCCGCGCCGATAATCACGTAATCGAACGTTTCCATCGTATCGTTTCTAGCGCGGCTGAAGACTACCGCGCCTTCTCGTTGAGTTGATAATTCAGATGCGCCTTCACCGTCGGCCATTCGCTGGCGATGATGCTGTAGACCACGGTGTCGCGCAACGTGCCGTTCGGCGCGATCTGAGTGGTTGCGCAGAATGCCGTCCTGCTTGGCGCCGAGCCGCTCGATGCCGCGCCGGCTCTGGTGATTGAAGAAATGGGTGCGGAATTCGACCGCGATGCAGTCGAGCTTTTCGAACGCGTGCGTCAGCAGCAGCAATTTGCACTGGGTGTTGAGCGCGCTGCGCTGCACGCGCTTGGCGTACCAGGTCGAGCCGATCTCGACGCGGCGGTTCGGCGCATCGACGTTCATGTAGGTCGTCATGCCCGCGATCTTGCCGTCGGCATCGAACACCGTGAACGGCAGCATCGAGCCCGCCGCCTGCAGGCCGAGCCGGCGATCGATTTCCTTGGCCATGTCCTCGGCGCGTCGGAACGGAGGTGTACCAGAGCTTCCACAGCTCGCCGTCCTTCACGGCTTCGGTCAGCCCGTCGCAATGATCCTGCGACAGCGGCTCGAGCCGCGCGTGCGCGCCGCGAAGGGAGACCGGTTCAAGCCAGGGCATTCAGAAACTCCGTTCTCTCCGCGTCATTGCGAGGAGCGCACGCGAAGCAATCCAGTCTTTCTTGCCGCTGCGGCGATGGATTGCTTCGCTTCGCTCGCAATGACGTGGTCTATCATCTACCGCGAATCACTTATTCAAAAAATTCAGCGGCAGGCCGGGCCGCGCCCAGTCCATCGCGATCAGTTCGCCCTTGCCGGACAGCGTGATGTAGGCGGTCTTCAGCTCGGGCCCGCCGAAGGCGATGTTGGTGGTGACGCGGTCGCCGGTCGGCACCTGCTCGACCAGGGTGCCGTCGGGCGCGATCACGGAGATGCAGCCCGAGATCAGCGTCGCGACGCAGACATTGCCGGAAGCTTCGACCGCCAGCGAATCGAACATCTGGTAGCCGCCGAGGCCCGCGATCGGCTTGCCGCGCTCGCCGCGATAGATCACGTCGCGCGGCTTGACCGTGCCGGGCGCGGAGAGATCGATAGGCCCACAGCCGCGCCGTCGGCGTCTCCGCGATGTAGACGGTGTTCTCGTCCGGCGACAGCCCGATGCCGTTGGCCGGCAGCATGCCGAGCATGCCTTCGACGATCTCCTTCATGCCGGGCTTGAGGTAATAGAACGCGCCGACATCCATGTCGCGGGCGCGGCGCTTGCCGAGATCGGAGAACCAGAGCCCGCCGTGCTTGTCGAACACCAGATCGTTCGGCCCCCGCAGCGGATGCTCGCCGCATTTGTCGACCACGGTCTCGACCTTGCCGCTTTGCATATCGACGCGCTGGATCGAGCCGCCGAGATAGTCGTCGGGCTGCGGCCCCGGCATGATCATCTTGCCGCGTGGGAATCCAGCTGAAGCCGCCATTGTTGCAGATGTACATCTTGCCGTCGGGCCCGAGCGCCGCGCCATTGGGGCCGCCGGGAATTTCCGCGACCACCTCCTTGCGGCCGTCCGGCCAGACCCGCGTCAGCCGCTTGCCGCGGATTTCGACCAGCACCACCGAGCCGTCCGGCATCACCACCGGCCCTTCCGGAAATTCCAGATCGGTGGCGAGAACGCGAACATTGGACATGAAATCCTCCCGGCTTGCTTGTGGCTGCAGGCGGATTTCAGGCTCGATCCCGCACGCGCAACATTTCGTTGCTGCGCATGTTATGGCAAAGTCGATATCGCTTGCCAAGCCGACCGGACGCGCAACAGGTATTACCGGGACGGGCGATGACGGTGAAGGCTTCGTTTGCAAACGCGGCTCCATGATCTCGCGGCGCGATACGCCCGAAGCTTTGCACGAACGTCGTCCCTCGAAAGAAGAGGGCGCAGGGAAAGCCGGGTGCGCGCTGCACCCGCGGTCTCGTGCGCAATGTGCACAAAGGAATGCGCACACGAGCATACAGGTTCAGCGGAGAGCATCCGGCCTTCCCTGCGCAATGGTTCTACGGCTTATGGCGCGCTCTTCCTGGTGAGCCCAGCTCTTTTGCCACCATCGCCCGCGAGAAGCTTGTCTCTCACGAACTTGACGCCAGCGTCGGGGCGTCGGGACCACACGCTTTCGCCGTACGCGTCCGCCGCGCTCGTCAGTCGCAGCTTCCGCGTCCACCGCATCCCACCGCGCGTTCGTGACGATCGCGATCCGCCCCTCTCATCGGGTGAGACGGGCAAATCAATAGCCTGATTTGCATTTCGGAAAAACAGAAATATTTTTCGCGAGGGGGCTGGACAGATTTTGGGTGATTTGCCCGTCGCGTTGTTTTGTCGCGGCCCGGTTGCGGGATTCTGCTTGCGCGCGAGGCGACGCAGTTGGCGCACGCATCCCCGATCGAATTTGTCACCTACCCAACCCATAGCACGTAGGATGCGTGGAGCGCAGCGATACCCATCAATTGCAGCGCAAAGTGGTGATGGGTCTCGCGAAGACGCTCAACCCATCCAACGCCCCTACTCCTTCACCGGTATCCAGATTTCGAGCCCGCCATCGCCGGTGAGCGAATCGAATTTTTCGTCGTAGCGCTCGAAGTTCGGCGCGTCGGCGACCTTCATCCCCGACATCGGCAGCCAGTGATTCCAGATCGTGTTGACGGTGCGGCGGATGGTCGAGATGTGCTCGGAGTGGGTGAACACCGCGTATTTCTGTTCGGGAATCCGCACCCGGCTGAATTCGCGCGGCAGGTCGGAAAAATCGGTCACCTCGACGCCGGCGATGTAGTCGAAATTTCCGGCATCGTCGCCGTTGCAGCAGACGCCGTAGGCCAGCTTGCCGATCCGGCCGGGAATGTCGTCGATCGACTGGTGAAAGCGCTGCCACTGGTTGGGAATGCCGGCGCCCTGGTTGTCGTGGGTAATGCGTTCGCCGAGGCCGGCGACGAGCAACGGCTTGCTGGTTTCAAAACGCGGCGGCTTGAGATGGTCGAGTGCGGTTGAGTCCATCATGATCGGCTCCTGAAGCTTGAGGTGATCGAGGCACGTTGCAGCGCGGACCACTTCGGGCGTGACGCCGAAGTGGTCGCGGAACGCGCGGGTGAATGCTTCGTGAGAGCCGTAGTCCGCATCCAGCGCGAGGCTGAGAATGTCGGGCGCGCCGTTGGCGAGCGCGCGCGCCGCCTCGCTGAGACGCCGGGCACGCACATAGCGCATGACCGGAAATCCCGTCGCGGCGGCGAACGCCCGCACCATGTGAAAGCGCGAGACGCCGCCGATGGCTGCGATCTCGTCGAGCGTCAACGGCTGAGCCAGATGGCTTTCGATGTACCAGAGCGCCTTCTGGGCTGGATTCATGGATGACGGCCTTCATTCGAAGCGTCCGCATCATGCTCGATGACGGCACGCTTCACTTGACAGTCCTTGCTCCGATCCTCGCGCCTGCCGGAACCGCTGCGTGTTCCGCAATGCGGAAATATCGGCCAGCGCTCACTGGCAACATCATTCCAATCGTGCATACTGCAGCCTGCATTGATCCGACGGCTCACCAAGCTGCCCACAAGAAGACTGCATGAGCCTCGGCCAGCACGTCAGGGAGGACGATGATGCACTACCGTGTCTTGAGCCATGCCAAATCCATCAGCACTTGCGGGACTAGCTCGCCGTTGCGGTCGCGGGCAGCCGCCAACGCGCAGAAGAAATACGATCCGGGCGCGACCGACACCGAGATCAAGATCGGCAACATCATGCCCTATTCGGGCCCGGCGTCGGCCTATGCGACGATCGGCAAGACCGAAGCCGCCTATTTCAACAAGATCAATTCCGAAGGCGGCATCAACGGCCGCAAGATCAATTTCATCACCTATGACGACGGCTACAGCCCGCCGAAGACGGTCGAGCAGGCGCGCAAGCTGGTCGAGGCCGACGAGGTGCTGCTGATCTTCAATCCGCTGGGCACGCCCGGCAACACCGCGATCCAGAAATACATGAACGCCAAGAAGGTGCCGCAGATCTTCGTCTCGACCGGCGCCGCCAAGTGGAACGATCCGAAGAATTTTCCGTGGACCATGGGCTGGCAGCCCAACTACCAGACCGAAGCGCGCATCTACGCCGCCTACATCCTGAAGAACTATCCCGGCAAGACCATCGGCGTGCTCTATCAGAACGACGATTTCGGCAAGGACTATGTGATCGGGCTGCGCGATGGTCTCGGCGACCAGGCCAACAAGCTGATCGTGGTCGAGACCTCCTACGAGACCGCGTCGCCGACGGTGGATTCGCAGGTGGTGCAGATCAAGGGCGCCAATCCCGACATCTTCGTCAACATCGCCACGCCGAAATTCGCAGCGCAGGCGATCAAGAAGATCGGCGAACTGGACTGGCATCCGGTCCATTTCCTCACCAACGTGTCGGCTTCGGTCGGCGGCGTGATGAAGCCGGCCGGCTACGAAAACGAGCCAGGGCATTCTCAGCGCCGCCTATCTGAAGGATCCCAAGGATCCGCAGTGGAAGAACGATCCGCGCCATGAACGAGTGGCGGGCCTTCATGACCAAATGGTATCCCGAAGGCGACCAGGACGATGCCGTCGACGGTGTTCGGCTACGGCGTTGCCAAGGGCATCGAGCAGGTGCTGCGGCAGTGCGGTGACGACCTCACCCGCGAGAACGTCATGAAGCAGGCGGCCAACCTGAATTTCGAGATCGGCGTCTATCCTGCCGGGCACCAAGATCAAGACCAGCCCGACCGATTTCGCCCCGCTCGAACAGCTTCAGATGATGCGCTTCAAGGGCGAGAGCTGGGAACTGTTCGGGCCGGTGATGAGCGGCGAGAAGAGCTCGTAGAGGCTATGGCCACTGCCGTCATTGCCTGCGACAAACGCGAAACGTTTGCGCTAGGGAGCGAGGCGACGAAGCAATCCATTCTTTCTGCGGCAAGATGGATTGCTTCCGCCTTCGCTCGATGAGCTACGGCGGACGGGTCGCGGAGCCTGTCATCGGGCGCGCGTTCGCGCGACCCGGTGGCTCGCAATGACGGTGATACAAGTCGACCGCCTTCTTACTTGGCGCCATCGATAGCCGTACCGCAAAAGGCGTACGCGTTTTTGGTTTACTCGTACAAATACCCGACCGGCTTGCCTTCGTTACGCAGCGGACGAACGTCCTTCCGCGTAATGATTTGACCAGCCAGGCCGTCAATTTCGTCGCGCTGCGTCGGCGTCCAACTGCGAAGATTCTCCATGCCTTTCAGCAAGCCCAGCCGGAGGATTTGGGTATTTTCGCCTAGCCCCACCAGATCAATCGTGTCCTTGCCCGCCGTGACCGTATCGCCGGTTGCAAGTTCAAAATTCTCTCCCGCGCTATTGGTGAATTGGGCTGTGCCGCGAATGACGCGATAGATGACAACCTCACCTTTCCCGAGAAAGGCGGTTTCCGCTGCTGCGAAGGTGCTCTTCGGCAACAGCGACTGGCCACGCGGGTCGGTCGCGATGATATGTCCAGTTGTGAGGCGGCCGCTCGGAATCTCGATTCCGATATCGCGCACGTAAACAGGCCCGGCGGATTTGATTGGCGAGCCTGCCGGCCAGCGGCTTGTAGAGTGCTTCCAGCTCCAGCGGATCCTGCAGCCAGAAACAGGCATCGGCTGGACGGTCATGCAGCGGATGGCTCCAGGCTACACGTGGCGTTTCCTCTTCGTTGATGTGATCATGATCCACCACCGTCGGGTTGGGGAAGGTCGTGGGATCGGTGATGAAGGCTTCGAGAAATTTGCCGGAATAGCCCATCGACATCGGATCCGGCACCACCGTCTGCGGCGTTTTCAGGTTTTCTTCGGTGGACAATCCCGACCATGTGTAAAACAGCTGGCGATGCACGATCGCGCTCTGCAGCATCACCGCACCGGGACCGACGTAGTAAAATCGGCCATCGTAATCGAAGGTGAACACGCCGGATGTGACCAGCACGAGTTGGTAACCGCCGGGTGGAAGGTGAAGATGGAAATCGGTGGGGCCTGTATCGGAGCGATAAATCGGCAGATTTGTCGAAACCTCGTGGAGCAGGAAGGTTTCGTTGTTGGCATGAAAGCCTTCGTTCGCGCGATTGTAGAGGGCTTGCGGGCGATAGGTCGCCTCGTGTGAAGCATCCCGATCGCGATCGATGGCAACGAAATTCGTTGTTATTCAGGCGGAGCGCATCGCCGTCCGGACGAGTAAGGCCAGGCCATTTGAGATCAACCGCGGCATGCATATTCATGGCATCCTCCAATCCCTGAATTTCAGCGAGACCTCAGGCCTGTTCAAATTTGGTGCTTGGCGTTGGCAGAGCGCTCGGAGCCGCCGGTCGATCCTGACGGACCAATGCTGCAATGCGAATTCCGGGCCAGTTCAAGCACGGAGAATCGCATCGACTCCCGAGGCCCTCCTAGGGGCGGCGCGACTGAAAAAAATCAAGGCGTACAGGATGTTAGACAACCCACCGCTGGACGCTGCGTTGCCCTTCATCGTCAACTTCGCAACGCCAAGGAAAGGTGACTTGCGTAAATTGTCAGCAAGCCTTGCCAGGAAACGCGCAGTTGATTGCCGCGAGGCTGATCTGCCGCCCGCTCAGGATGTTGGCGCGACTTTGCGCCCTCTTTACTTGGCGCCCTCTTTTGTTGCCGCGGCGTCTTTCGCCGGCGGAGCTGCGGCCTTCTTCGCATCCTCGGACGCCTTTTGCAGATCGACGACGATCTTCTGCGTACCCACCATCGCGCTCTTCAGCGCCTCGATCTGCCGATTGGCGGCGTCGATCTTCTGCTGGTGATCGGCGGCAAGCTTGTTGATCGTCCTCATCAGGAAGTCGACATTGCTCTGAAGGCAACTGGTGCGCCGCTCCATGGTCTTTTCAACGGTGCAGATTTCAATGCCGGGAACATCCTGCGCGTGGGCCGTCGCCGGCAGCACAAGCACCAACAGCGCCGCAACGGCGAAAGCGGTTTGAAAGATCATCGAGGTCCTCATCCGGAAGCGCTCATCACGGCAATGTGCTTGGAGCGGGTGGACAACGCTGGAGATACCACACTGATACCTCATTCAGGCGTTGTGCTCTCCATTATTGTGGGGAAGCGGGCTCGCGGAACCCAGGACGGGAAACCGTTTTCCAGAGCCTCGACAGCGGAGAATGCTCAGATGGCAACGCGCGAAAAGCGGCTGGCGCAATTTGATGGCAGCGGCGAACCGACCCCGGACCAGCCGGTGGAAGTGCTTTGCGAGGATCACAGCGGCACGTATCAGCTGCCGTTCACCTGCCGCTTTATCGACGGGCAATGGCGCAACGAGAAGACCGGCGGCGCGGTCGAGGCAGCGGTGATCGGCTGGCGGATGCCGCGGATCAAGCAATTAAAACCGGCACGATCGGTCTGGGACCCGACCACCTTCACCAAGAACCGGGAACGGCTGCAGAACGGCGATGTGTTCACGAAGTTCATGACCAGGCTTCTGAACCATCCGCAGGTCAAGCCACTGTTGTCGGACGAGCATTTTTCGGTGGACGGAACGCTGATCGAAGCCTGGGCTTCACAGAAGAGCTTTCGCCCAAGGACGGTAGCGGTGACGACGATGATGGCGCCAACTTCCACGGCCAGAAGCGCAAGAACGACACCCATGCCAGTACCAGCGACCCGGACAGCAGGCTTTATCGCAAGGCAGCCGGACGGGAGGCCAAGCTTTGCTATATGGGCCACGCCACCATGGAGAACCGGCATGGGCTGGCGGTGGCCGGCAGGGTCACGCATGCCAATGGCACCGCCGAGCGTCGCGCCGCGGAGATGATGCTTAAGGCCAAGCGCAAATCCGCAGGCGGCCGCATCACGGCCGGTGAGGACAAGGCCTGCGATACCGCCGATCACGTCGCGCAATCTTCGTGCTAGGTGCCATCGGTTCTGATTCAAATCAGAACTTTAACGGAAGCCGAGCCGGGCACTGTGTCAGAATGCGACGAAAACCAGCGTCGTCTTAAGGTTCGGAACGCGCGCGGAACGAACCGCGTCCGAATCAGTGATTGAGCGCCGTACTCCGTTGTTCACGGCTAGATATCGGCCAGAACCCCAGGCGACGCCCCACATACAGGATAACGATAAAGGGCCACAGCCAGCGGCCGACGACGAAGGTTAACTCCTCGGGAGATGACATTGCGTCACGTGCCGGGTTTGACGTGGGAGGATTTGCTGACGACCGCCTGCTGATTCATTGAAGCCTCCACGGTTCTCATTGGCGAGATCGCGGCTACGCTTGGCGTCCAAATTTTCGGCAGCGTCGCATCGTCGCGTTCACGGCTGCATGGGGCTATGCGAAAATCACGCCAGCCGCGTTGCACTGCGGCGATTTGGACGATCACCGCGGCAATGACGGCGAAGCGCTTGGTGAGATACCGGAATTCGAATTGAGCGATTTCCCGGTGCGTTGCCTTCGATCCGGCGGCACGGGTGGTGCTCACGCCATCGGCAGCACCGGGTTTGAGCAAATCCTGCCCGATGCTTGAGCCCTTCAAACGGGCAACGCGCCGCACCGTTGCCTAATATTCGACCTCGAGTTCCTCGATGTCGGCCGGCTCGGCCTTGGCCGCCTCGATCCACTCCTGCATTTCCGGCATGGCCATGATCGTTCTGGCATAGGCCGCAAGCTTCGGGTCGAGCTTGACGTCATAGGTCATGAAGCGGGTCACGACGGGCGCATACATGGCGTCCGCCATGGTGCGTTCGCCGAACAGAAACGGCCCGCCGGATTCGGCCAGGCATTCGCGCCAGATGGTGCAGACCCGGTCGATGTCGGCCTGCGCGCGCGACCAGATCTTGAAGCCCGGGAAATGGCCCTTCAGATTGACCGGCAGCGACGCCCGCAGCGTCGTGAAGCCGGAGTGGATTTCACCGCAAATCGAGCGGCAATGCGCCCGCTGGATGCGGTCCGGCGGCAACAGGCCCGCATCCGGCATGATCTCGTTGAGATACTCGGCGATCGCCAGCGTGTCCCAGACGGTGGCGCCGTCGTGGCGCAGGCACGGCACCAGGATCGACGACGACAGCAGCAGGATTTCGGCCCGCGCCGACGCATCGTCGGGCGCGGTAACGACCTCCTCGAATTCCAGCCCGGAGAACCTGGTCAGCAGCCAGCCGCGCAGCGACCACGACGAATAGTTCTTGCTGCTGATGGTCAGTGTCGCTTTCGCCATATGGCCCTTCCCTCACGCCTGAACGCCTATTCCGCGGCCAAACGGGCACGGCCGCTCGCCCCGATGGCTCGCAGCCGGTGCCCAACGCTCGATGCTTCCGGCCAGTTTCCGCAGCAAGCGACGTGCCAGTTTCCGGGGCAGTTGGACCGCGCCTTGGCTTCGATATTGCATAGCAACACGGCGAAGGGACGGATCCGAATGATGTCAATGATGTACCAAGCCTACCAGAACCACATGGACCTGACGGCGCCATGGCGGACCGGGGCCGCCGCCGCCCTGAAATATCTCAACCTCGTGCCGCAGGGCGTCTCCGACAAGCTGTTCGGGCGGCTCGCCGCCGCGCTCGAACTGATCTCGCGCACCTCGCTGACCTACACGCGCCCGCGCCTACGGCATCGACAAGGTGATGGTGGGCAACAGCGAACTGGAGGTGACCGAGGAAGTCGTCTACGCGACGCCGTTCGGCTCGCTGCTGCGTTTCAAGAAGGAGAATGCGCCGGAGCAGCCGCGGCTGTTGCTGGTGGCGCCGATGTCCGGCCATTTCGCGACGCTGTTGCGCGGCACCGTGCAAGACGCTGCTGCAGGATCACGACGTCTACATCACCGACTGGCACAATCCGCGCGACATTCCGCTCGACGCCGGCAAGTTCGGCCTCGACGAATACACCGAGCATCTGATCACCTTTCTCGACAAGCTGGGCCCGCGCTCGCACATGGTGGCGATCTGCCAGCCGTCGGTGTCGGCGCTGGCCGCAGCCGCCGATCATGTCGGAGGACAATCACCCGGCGCGCCCGGCGACGCTGACGCTGATGGCGGGCCCGATCGACACCCGCATCCAGCCGACCAAGGTCAACGACTTCGCCAAGAGCAAGCCGCTGAAATGGTTCGAGGAGAACCTGATCAACTACGTGCCGTTGCAGTGCAAGGGCGCGTTCCGCCAGGTCTATCCCGGCTTCGTGCAGCTCACCGCCTTCGTGTCGATGAACCTCGAGCGCCACATCAAGCAGCACATCGATCTCGCCGATCATCTCGCCAAGGGCGAGAAGGAAAAGGCCGAGACCATCAAGACCTTCTACGACGAATATTTCGCCGTGATGGACCTGCCGGCGGACTTCTACATCGAGACCATCCGCGACGTGTTTCAGGAGCATCTGTTGCCGCAGGGCAAGCTGACCTATCGCGGCCGGCCGGTGAACCCGGCCTCGATCAAGCGCATGGGCCTGATGACGGTCGAAGGCGAGAAGGACGACATCTGCTCGATCGGCCAGACGCTGGCGGCGCAGGACCTCTGCACCGGCGTGCGCGCCTATCGCAAGGTGCACCACATGCAGGCCGGCGTCGGCCATTACGGCGTGTTCACGGGCAGGCGCTGGAACAACGAGATCTATCCGCTGCTGCGCGATTTCGTGCACGTCAATTCGTGAGCGCTGATCATTCCGCGGCGCGCTCAATGTGCGCAACGCCGAATTCGCGACGAGAAATCGCACGTCACTTTGGATTCTGGATCGGTCCGCGTCGCCGTCCGGAATGACGACTGCGGGCGCAGCCCTAGGCCACTCGCTTTGCAGCTACCATCCTCCGCCATCAAGGACGACCGCTCAAGAGCCGTCCCGGGAGGAACTAGTCATGCGATCGATATCCGCAAATTTCCGCGCGCTCGCGCTCGGCTTCGCGCCGCCCTGTTGCTGGCCGGCGCAGCCAGCGCCGCCGAGGTCCGGGTGATGATCTCGGGCGGACTTGACCGCGGCCTATAACGCGCTGGTGCCGGAATTCGAGCGCACGACCGGCAACAAGGTGCTGACCGCCTACGGGCCGTCGATGGGGACCACCGATCAATGCGATCCCGGTCCGGCTGGAGCGCGGCGAGCCCGCCGATGTCCTGATCATGGTCGGCTATGCGCTCGGCGACCTCGTCAAGCAGGGCAAGGTCGTCGGCCGACAGCCGGGTCGATCTGGTCAAATCGCCGATCGGCATCGCGGTGAAATCGGGCGCGCCGAAGCCGGACATCAGCTCGGCCGACGCGGTCAAGCGCGCGCTGCTGGCGGCGAAATCGATCGCCTATTCCGACAGCGCCAGCGGCGTCTATGTCTCGACCGAGATGTTCGCGAAGCTCGGCATCACCGACGCAGATGAAGGACAAGGCCCGAAAGATTCCGGCCACCCCGGTCGGCGAAATCGTGGCGCACGGCGACGCCGAGATCGGCTTCCAGCAGATCAGCGAACTGAAGCCGGTGCCGGCATCGACATCGTCGGCCCGCTGCCGGCCGAGCTGCAGAAGATCACGGTGTTCTCGGCCGGGATCGCCACCGTCTCGAAGGAGCCCGACGCCGGCAAGGCGCTGATCAAATTCCTCGCCTCGCCGGCCGCCCGCGACGCGCTGGTCAAGAGCGGCCTCGAGCCGATCGCGGCGGCGTAGCGCACGAACTGATTAGGGCGTGCATGCAGACTGCAGCGTCGAACTGCACGCCGCACTCGGCGGTGCGCCCTCTCCGCTTGTGCGAACACGGTGATCAGCGACTACCTGCTACTGCGTCCGGATCGGCGATGTCCTTCAGCCCGTTGTTGTCGTAGGCCTTGCGCAGCGTGCCGTTGGTCGTGGCGTCCGTCATGAACTTGGTCAGCGAAAGCCAGCGCCAGCGGATGATTGAGCGGCACCGCGACCGCGGTGACGGTCTGCTTGAAGGTTTCGTCCAGCACCCGCGTGCCCGGAATCTTCTTCGCCATGCGCGTTGAGCTGGTCGCGCGACAGCGCGAACGCGTCGATCTCGCCGCTCTTGAGCAGGGCGAAGATCTCGTCATAGGTCTGATAGCCCGTGACTTTGGCGTTCTTCAGATGCGCGATCGCGCCGCGCATGGTCGTGGTGTTGTTGACGGCGGCGACCTTGACGCCGGGCTGGTCGAGCGTCTGGAAATTCGTCGACCGTCGAGCCCGCCTTGACGATATAGGTCGCATCCGCCACCTCGTAGATCGGCCCGAACGACATCTTGGTTTCGCGCTCCGGATCCTTCGGCAGGAAGGTGACGTCCCAGGTGCCTTTCGAGGCGGCGTCGGTGATCTGCCCGGAATTCTGGTGCACGACATATTCGACGGGCACGCCGAGCTGCGCCGCCATCGCCTTGCCGAGATCGACCGGCACGCCGGCATAGCCGCCGGCTTCGGTCTTGGTGCGACCAGAACGCGCCGCCGGCCGGGCTGATCGCGATCGCCACCCGCAGTTTGCCGGTCGGCGCGATTTCGTCTTTCAGCGCATCGGCGCTTGCAGACCCGGCCATCATCATGGCTCCCAACACGAGGGTCGCGATCAGCGGCATTTGACTGGACATTGGTTTCCTCCACCCACTGGCCCTTGTTGATCAGCGGGCCTTCATCGACCATTTTGGTCGATCGCGGGGAACGTTGAAACCCAAATTCCTGATTGATCCGGTAAATTTATCGAACTCCCCGGGGCCGGAAAATGGCGAAGCCCCGCAAAGCGGGGCTTCGTTGTCGGGATGGTCCGGACTATTTGGTTGCAACCTTGGTCGGATCGTTGATCGCCTTGAAGGTCTCGAATTCGACGCTGTACAGCGCGCCATCGACCTTCTCGACCCGGCGAATGTAGATGTCCTGAACCACGTCGCGGGTTCTTGCATCGATCGACATCGGGCCGCGCGGGCTTTCCCATGCCATCCCCTTCATCGCCTCCACGAGCGCCGGGCCATCGGTCTTGCCTTCGGTCTTCTTCAGCGCCTGATAGATCAGGTGCATACCGTCATAGGCGCTGACGCTGATGAAGTTCGGCCGCACATTGGCGTTGGCCTTCTGGAAGGCGGCGACGTATTCCTTGTTCATCGCCGAGGGATGATGGGCGGAATAGAAGCCGGCAGTTACGGTACCGATCATGGCATCGCTCATGCCCGGCAGGTCTTCGTCGTCGGCGATGTCACCGGGGCCGATCAGCTTGATGCCCGACTTGTCCAGCCCGCGTTCGACGAATTGCTTGGCCAGGATCGCGGCCTGGCTGGCGGGAACGAACACGAACAGCGTATCGGGATTGCCGTCGCGGGCGCGCTGCAGGAACGGCGCGAAGTCGGGATTCGCCAGCGGCACCTTGAGCACTTCCACGATGGCGCCACCGGCCTGGGTGAAGGTCGCGGAAAATACCGCGGAGGCCTCATGCCCCGGCGCCCAGTCCGACGAGATGATCGTAGCGCGTTTCGAGCCGTTCTTCGCCGCCCATTTGGCGAGCACACTCGCTTGCTGGGCGTGGGTCCAGCTCGTGCGCACAAAATAGGGCGACCGTTCGGTGACGATCGAGGTCCCCGACACCATCACCACCGTCGCAGTCTTGCTCTCGTTGACCAGGGGCGCGATCGCCAGCACGTTCGGCGTCAGGCCGCCGCCGAGGATGGCGACCTTGTCCGCGACGATCAGCTCCTGGGTAATCCGCTTTGAATTGTCGGGAACGCTGGCGTCATCCCTGACGACCAGCTCGATCTTGCGGCCAGCGACCATGTCGCCGTGCTGCGCCATGTAGAGCCGGGCGCCGGCGACCGCCTGTTTTCCGACCGGGCCCAAAACCCCGGTGAGTGGCATGACAAGCCCGACCTTGATGGTCTCTTGCGCTGCAACTTCGCCGGCGAACAACGCGACGACCATGGCCGACGCCGCAAATAAATGGAAAGATTTCCTGAGCATGACGTGACGCCTCCCGTAGTATCGATTGTGAAAACATCAGGCTTAGGCGTATTTTCTCACATGCGGCAGCCGCAAGATTGCGTCGCGCGAAGTCAAGAGTGAATAGCTCATGTTTGACTGGGACGATCTTCGGCATTTTCTGGCGGTAGCCCGCCATGGCAGCACGATCGCGGCCGCAAAGGCGCTCAATCTCAGCCAGTCGACCGTGCACCGCCGGCTCGCCGAGCTGGAAAAGCGCATCGGGCGCAATGTCGTGATCCGGCATGCGACGGGTTACCGGCTGACCGAGTTCGGCACCGAGCTGCGGCCTTGGGCCGAGCAGGTCGAGAAATCGATCGGCTCGCTCGAGCGCTATCTGTTGGCGGCGGACGATACGCCGACCGGCTCGGTCCGGGTGACCTGTTCGGAATCCATCGGCTACCGACTGATGCAGTCGCCGCTGCTCGAGACCTTTCACAATCGCCATCCCGGCCTGCGGGTCGAACTGATCATGAGCGACCACTTCCTCGATATCGCCAAGGGCGAAGCCGACGTGGCGATACGCGCCGGCGTCCCGAACGAGGAGACGCTGGTGGGGCGCAAGATTGCCGATGTGCCGTGGGCGCTCTATTGCAGCCGCAGCTACCTCGCGCGCCGCGGCCGGATAGAGCGGGCCGAAGACATCGCCGGGCATTCGGTGATCGAATTCGACGGCGACATCAGGGATCACCACGCCGCCAAATGGCTTCGGTCGGTCGCTCCGGCAGCGAGGGTGGTTGCCCGAAGCAATACCGTGCCGGGGTTGCTGATGACGGTGAAGTCAGGCGCGGGCCTCGCACCGCTACCCGTGCCGCTTGCGGCTCGCGAGACCGACCTGGTCTCCGTGCTGGGCCCGTTACCCGGACTGTATTCGCCGATCTACCTGCTAACGCACCCCGATCTCAGGCATATGCCGCGGGTCCGCGCCTTCTTCGATTTTATCATTGCGGAGATCGACAGCGTGCGCCCGGTGCTGACGGCCGGCAACTAGCCCTGCTCTGCCAAAATCAGTGCGCCACCAATGGACAGCCGCCGTCGGCCAGCGCGCGGAATGCCTGGTTGCCGGGGATCACGCCAAGGATGTTGTAATAGTCCCAGGGCTTGGCCGACTCCGACGGCTTCTTCACCTGGGCAAAATACATGTCGTGACCATCCGGCCGTACAGCGACGAGCCCCATCAACGCCGAAGACCTGCTAGGCTGCAGGCCTCCTCCGCCCGGTCCCCCAACATGCACCAACCCACCTCAGCGCCCGATCGGGAGCACTATTTCTGGATCGATGCCTTGCGGGGCATGGCTGCCATCATCGTTCTGATTTCCCACGTCAGCCTGTTCGGTCTCTACGGCTACGAGCACGTTCTGGCGAAATGGCCGCCGACGCGGCTGCTGTGGGCTGGTCATCAGGCCGTGATCCTGTTCTTCGTCATCAGCGGCTTTGCGCTGTATCTGCTGTTCGAGCAGATGGCGGCAGTGCGGGGACGCTGGCTGAAATTCATCGCGGTCAGGTTCTTGCGCCTTTATCCGCCATATCTGGCGGCGCTGCTGCTGGCGCTGGTGGTTCTGAAGGCGCCTGCGCTGTTCGGAATCGCTGAGCCGCCGAATGCGCCCGTCATTGCCAATGGCCACCTGACGGCGGGTACGCTGATCGGTCACATCCTCATGATCGGCCAATTCGACGTCGAGGCGATCAATCCGCCGATCTGGACGCTGGTCCACGAGGCCAGGCTGTCGTTACTGTTTCCGCTGATCTATCTCGCGGTGGCAAAAGGTGGCCGGCGTACGCTCGCGGTGCTCAGCGGAGTTTGGATTGCCGGTATTTGTTACACGGCCGCGCACGATCTCGATTTTTTGCCCAAGGGAGGACCTATTCCCTACACCGTTCGGCGAACCGTGGATCTCTCGCTGATGTTCTTTGTCGGAGCCATCATTGCAAAATACCGGCTACAGATAGTGCGCAGGATGTCGACCCGACGCCCGTCCGTTGTGGTTGCGCTGTCGGGCCTGGCAGTCTTCGTCTTCATGTACAGCTTTGGCTATGATTGGGTGGAATGGACGTCTGAGTCCGTCCGGCATATCGCGGAAGATTTTACCGCAGCCGCATCGGCTTTTTTTGTTGCACTGGCCATTTCCATGCCTGCCCCGAGGAGGCGCGGCGTTCCCGGATTCCTCGGCACCATCTCCTACAGCCTCTACCTCGTGCACCAGGTCGCCATCATGGCCGTCGTGCTGCTGTTTTACGGCCAATACCCCGCCCCGCTGATGTGGGTGATTTCGATCGCGGCATCGATCGGGCTGGCGTGGTTATTTTATCTCGCGATAGAGAAGCCATCCAAGGCCGCATCACGTGCCCTGCGATTGGGATCGGGATCGACGACGTAAACCAACTCTGTTATTCGGGCAGCGGAAACATCTTCATGAACAAGTCCAGTTTCGATGCGGAATTCGACGTCGTCGTGGTCGGCGCGGGCTCTGCCGGCTGCGTGCTGTCGGCGCGGCTGACGGAAAATCCAAAGGTGTCGCTGTGCGTCATCGAGGCTGGCGGGCGCGATCGCAATCCCTGGATTCACATTCCGGTGGGCTTTGGCAAGCTGGTCCCGGACCCGAAGATGAACTGGGGTTACCAAACCGAACCCGAGCCCGGCCTCGGCGGCCGAACGGTGAACTGGCCGCGCGGCAAGGTTTTGGGCGGCTCCGGCTCCATCAATGGCATGGTCTTTCTGCGCGGCGCCCCCAGCGATTACGACGAATGGCAGCGGCTCGGCGCGCAGGGCTGGAGCTACAATGACGTGCTGCCCTATTTCAAGCGGATGGAGCACTGCGTCGACGGCGCCGACCAATGGCGCGGCACCGGCGGCCCGATGACCGTCTCGAATATCAAGCGCCCGTCGACGG
Organism: uncultured Alphaproteobacteria bacterium; assembly: GCA_963738765.1. Classification (GTDB taxonomy): domain Bacteria; phylum Pseudomonadota; class Alphaproteobacteria; order Rhizobiales; family Xanthobacteraceae; genus Bradyrhizobium. Next base: position 370,713 of record CAVTYA010000034.1, read on the forward strand.
CGGCGAAGGCCTTCGTCGAGGCCTGCGTGCGCCTGCAATATCAGCGCAACTCCGATTTCAACGGCGAGCGCATCGACGGCATCGGCTTCGCCCCGCTCAACGTCCACAATGGCTGGCGCCGCTCGACGGCCGTCGGCTATCTCAAGCCCAACCTCAGCCGGAAAAATCTCGAACTGATGACGAATACCCCCGTCCGCCGCATCCTGTTCGACGGACGCCGCGCCATCGGCGTCGAAATCGAGCGCGACGGCCGGATCCAGCGCATCGGCGCGCGGCGCGAGCTGGTTCTTTCGGGTGGCGCGATCAATTCGCCGGTGCTGTTGCTCGCCTCGGGCATCGGTCCGGCCGCGGAACTGGCGGCGTTCGGCATCGACGTGACATGCGATCTCCCGGGAGTCGGCAAGAATTTGCAGGACCATTATCAGTCGAGTTTCACGTTCAAGACCAACGCGACCGATACGTTGAACGAGGCCGTGATGAGCCCGGCCAAGTCGGTGAAGCTGGCGCTCGAATGGCTGCTCCGGGGATCGGGACAGCTTGCGGTCGGCGCGACCGAAGCGACATTGTTTGCGAAATCGAAGCCCTCCGAGCCGGTGCCCGACATCCAGTACCAGTGCCTCAATTTCTCGTCGGACGGATTGCAGAACGGTCTGCATCGCTGGCCGGGTTTTTCCTTCATCTTCAGCGTTTGCCGGCCGAAGAGCCGGGGTGAAATCACGCTGCGCGACGCCGAGGGGCGCACGCCGCCGCGCATCCGCGCCAATTACCTGACCGATCCCGACGATATGCGCATCATGCTGGCGGGCTTTCGCATCGCCCGGCAAATCACGGCGACCGAACCGTTCCGGTCGCTGGTGACCGAACAGATCAGGCCCGGTCCGGACATCACCAGCGACGAACAGATCGCCGACTACGTCCGCAAAATCGGCTCGACCGTCTATCATCCCTGCGGCACCTGCCGGATGGGCGAGGATGAAGGGGCGGTGGTCGACAGCGAGCTTCGCGTCCGCGGTGTCGACGGCCTGCGGGTCGTCGACGCCTCTGTCATGCCCGCCATGCCCTCGCCGAACATTCACCCGGCGACGATCATGGTCGCCGAGAAGGGCTCCGACATCATCGCCAGATCGCTGGCAAATTGAATCCACCCGCGATCAATTCGCCTGCGCGACCGGGACCTTGATCTCGGTCGGCAGGATGATCGCGGCCACGATCACCAGCAGGCACAGCGCGCCGAAGGCGTGCAGCATGATGACGAAGCCGCCCTGCTCGTACAGCCAGGCCACCAGGCCGACGGAGGCGCCGGCCGCTGTGAAGCCGATGAAATAGCGCACCGAGTACGCCCGCGAGCGCCATTCCTCGCTGGTGTATTTGCCGACCATGGCGTCGTTGACCGTGACCTGACCGAACGCGCCCATCACGATGCCGATCGACACCAGAATCAGCGGCAGGTTCGACAGCGTGGCCGCGAGATACAGGAACGGCGCCAGCAGGAACGACAGCGGCAGGCTGACGGCTTTGAGCGAATAGCGGTCGATCAGCTTGCCGATGGTGTATTGCGTCATTGCGCCGAACACGTAGACGCAGGCCGCGATTACGCCTAGCAGCGCCGGGCTTTTGGTCAGATCGGCCAGCCGCTCCGCGAACAGTTTTGGCAGCGCCACCGTCACCGCGTTGAAGGTGGTCGATATCGCGATCACGACGATGAACAGCGCCAGGATCACCCGCCACATATCCTGTTTTGCCACCCGCGCCTGCGCCGCGGCTTGCTTGAAGCCGGAACGATCTTCATGAACGATCAGCTTGGCGAAGGCCATGCCGATCAGGATGGTGACGATCCCGGGCACGATAAAAGCCCAGCGCCAGCCGAGATATTGCCCGATCACGCCGGTAACCAGCGCCGACGACGCCACGCCGAGATTACCCCAGACGCCGTTCAGCCCCATCTCGCGGCCGAGCCGGTCGGCATAGGACACGATCATGGCGGTGCCGACCGGATGATAGATCGAGGCGAACAGCCCGATCGAGAGAAGTGCGGCGCCGAGCTGCAGCGGCGTCTGCACGAAGCCGACCGCGATCATCGAGGCGCCGATGCCGGCGAAAAAGATCACCATCATATGGCGGCGGCTCCAGCGGTCGCCGAGCCAGCCGGTGAGCAGAGAGCCGGCGCCGAAGGCGACGAAGCCCGGGGTGGCGTAGGGCAGCAGCTCGGAATAGGCCATGCCCAGCGCGGGGCCCATCACGATGACGGCGGCGGCAAAAATCAGCATCGCATAATGGTCGATGAAATGGGCAGCGTTGACGAAGCCGATCACCCGGCTGGGGCTGTTCATGGTCAAATTCCCTGGTCGAATCCTCTTGGGTCTTGAAATAGGTTATAGATTCTTGTCCTGACGGGATGTCGCCAATGACTGTCGCCGAAACGCCAATCGCCGCCCTTTTGCGGGGCCAACGCACCACCGGCGATGGCCTCCATCTGGTCGCGCGCACTTACAAGAAGGGCGTCCGGCTCGACACCCACATGCACCGCGAGGCCCAATTGGTCTATGCAGCCAAAGGGACCATGCAGGTGACGACGCCGAAGGGCCGCTGGCTGGTGCCGCCCGACCGCGCCGTCTGGGTCCCTGCCTTGTTCGAACACGCGATCGACGTGCTCGCCGATATCCAGATGCGGACGCTGTATTTCGATGTGGCCTGGCTTGCCCGCGAAAAGCGCAGCAAGAGCCTGGCAGCGGAATTCGTGGTGCGGGTGTCGCCGCTGCTGCATCAGGCGATTCTCGCGCTGTTCGACGTAACCAATAGCCGCGAACGCACTGACCTTCTGGTCAAGCTCGTGATGCTGGAGCTGCACCAGGCCGAGGATTCCGCGACCTTCATCCCGCTGCCGCATGAGCCGCGCTGCCGGCGCGCCGCCGACATCGTGCTCGGCGATCCCACGGGGGCGCATGAGATCGAGACGCTGGCGCGAACCGTCGGCACCTCGGCGCGGACGCTGTCGCGGCTGTTTTCGTCGGAGACGCAACTGAGCTTCAAGACCTGGTGCCAGCGGGCCCGCATTGCGGCGGCGATCGAAAAGCTGTCGACGGAAGCCAATGTCTCGGTCAAGCAGCTCGCCTCCGACCTCGGTTATGCCAGCGTCCCGGCGTTTTCCCACGCCTTCCGCCAGGTCACCGGCAAGACGCCGACCGAGTTCGCCGACAAGGCATAGGCAAGCGCGACGCCGTCGTTCGCGTAGGCGAGCGGCAGCGAAGCCGTCTTTCGAACGGCTACGGCCCGGCAAGGACCGATAATACCTTCGTCGAGGCATGACATATTTCCGTACTATCCATGCGCTTGATTATGATCGGCTCGAGCCTAAATCCGATGTAAGGTTCGGCATCATCGGGATTCGACTTAAAGCCAATGGCCAACGCCTTTTTCTCCGACCTGCTCTCGACCATTTCCGAACGCGGACGCACCCTGCTGCGGCGGGGCGGGTCGTCCGACGACCGGCAAGACGCTTCCGAACTGCTCGAATTGTGCCAGGCGTTGCTGTCGGGCCGCGGCGAGGCTTCGGGCACCGCGATGGCGCGCGAGGTGCTTGACCGCTACCACCACCTCGACGCCGCCGGCCGGCTGACGTTTTTCGAGGCACTGGCCCGCGACTACGGTCCGGACCGCGAAAGGCTCTCGCAGGCGATCGAGAGCTGGCGCACGCAGCCGAGCGACGACGACGCGAGCGATCTCCATTTTGCTTCCGAGCCGCGGCGGCAGGAATTGATCCGCCGGCTCAACCGTGCGCCGGGCGGCACCAGCGAGCTGGTATCGATGCGGGCCGACCTGCTTTCCCTGATGGAGGGCAACAGGGATCTCGCCGCGCTCGACCGCGACGTCGTGCATCTGCTGTCTTCGTGGTTCAACAGGGGATTTCTCGTGCTGCGCAAGATAGACTGGTCGACGCCGGCGAATATTCTGGAACAGATTATTCGCTACGAGGCCGTGCATGAAATCCGCGACTGGGACGATCTGCGCCGCCGCATCGATCCGGTCGACCGGCGCTGCTACGCCTTCTTCCATCCGCAGCTCGCCGATGAACCCTTGATCTTCGTCGAGGTCGCGCTGACCGAGACGATCCCGACCGCGATCGCGCCGCTGCTCGCCGAAGAGCGGCAGCCGGTGCCGGCCGAACGCGCCCGCACCGCCGTGTTCTATTCGATTTCGAATACGCAGCGCGGGCTTGGCGGCATCTCGTTCGGCAGTTTCCTGATCAAGCAGGTGGTCGAGGAATTGCGGCGCGAATTGCCCAAGCTCGACACCTTCGTGACGCTGTCGCCGGTGCCGGGTTTCGTGCAATGGCTGAAACAGGGAAGCGACGTTCCGGTGTCCGACGAAGAACGGGCGCTGCTGGAAAACCTCGACAAGCCCGACTGGTTTGAAGATGCCGAACTGACCGCGCAGCTGCGCGCCGTGCTGGAGCCGCTGGCGGCGTATTATTTCCTGAAAGCGCGCACCTCGAAGGGCCGGCTGATCGATTCCGTCGCGCGATTCCACATCGGCAACGGCGCGCGGCTGGAGCGGATCGACTGGCTCGGCGATCTCTCGCCGAAGGGGCTTCGCGAATCCGCCGGCATCATGGTCAACTACCTCTACCGGCTCGACGACATCGAAAAGAACCACGAGGCCTACGCCAATCAGGGCGAGATCGCGGCATCGAGTGCGGTGAAGAAGCTCTTGAAGAACGAGGGGCGAAGACTGCTGGATATGCGGCTGTCGTAAGGACCTCGACCGGCCCACTGTCGTCCCCGCGCGCTGTTCTCTCGACGTCATTGCGAGCCACCGGGTCGCGCGAATACGCGCCCGATGACAGGCTCAGCGGAAGCAATCCATGTCGCCACTTGCGGAGAGATGGATTGCTTCCGCCTTCGCTCTTCGAGCTACGGCGGACAGGTCGTCGCAAGTGCTCCTCGCAATGACGATCAGGCGGGATTCTTATCTCGAAAATACGGTTCGACCGGGCCGTGAACCTTGATGGTCAACGGGTTGCCGTAACGGTCCTTGGCGTTGCCGGCGGTGACGCGCACCCAGCCCTCGCTGATGCAATATTCCTCGACATTGGTCTTCTCGACGCCCTTGAAGCGAATGCCGACGTCGCGCGCCAGCACCTCCTCATTGTAGTAGGGGCTTTTCGGATCGCTCGACAGACGGTCGGGCAATTGCTCGCTCATGGTTTCGCTCTTCTCGTTCACAGCAGTGCCTCGATTTCTTTTCTCAGGCCTTCGGGGGTCGCGGTCGGCGCGTGCCGCGCGACCACCTTGCCCGAGCGATCGACCAGGAATTTGGTGAAATTCCATTTGATCGACGAACCGAGCAGGCCGGATTTCTCATTTCTGAGGTACTTGATACAACGGATGCGCGCCGCCGCCATTGACGTCGATCTTGGCGAACATCGGAAAGGTGACGGCGTAATTTGGTCTCGCAGAACTGCTCGATCTGTTTGGCGTCGCCCGGCTCCTGCGCGCCGAACTGGTTGCAGGGAAAACCGAGCACCGCAAAGCCGCGCGGCGACGAGCGCCTGCGTGCAGCGCCTCGCAGGCCCTTGTATTGCGGCGTGAACCCGCAGGCGCTCGCGGTGTTGACGATCAGCAGCACCTGACCCTCGAACCGCTTCAGCGGAACGTCCTCGCCGGCCAGCGACTGCGCCGTGAAATCGTAAATGCCCGCCATCTGTGCTTCTCTTCAGATCCTTTCGGAAATCTTCACTTCTAGCTCGAGCGGGATCGATCGGCGCCGACGGCGTGCCGCCGGCCTCGATCGCCTCGCCCGCGGCGAGGCACAGATCCTCGCGGTAGCGGCCGGACACCACTTGCACGCCGACCGGAATCGCGTCCCACCAATCCCGTCGAGACCGTTAGCCCAGGCAGCCCCATGAAGGGAATGGCAATCTGCGGCAATTGCGCGTGCCACACCCGCGCGAACGAGGCGTCGTCCTTGCGGTCGAGCTGATCGGGGAACGGCAATTCGCCGGACACCGGCATCAGCAGCACCGGCATAGGTCTCGAAGAACTGCAGCCATTCGCCGCGTCAGCGTCGCGCGCCGCGTCAGCGCCTTGGAGAGACGCCGCGTCGAACGGAAACACTTTGGCCCGGTTGCCGCGCAGGCAGGCCAGCGCGCCGGGATCGCCCTCGCGCTCGGCCATTTCGAGCTGCGCCTCATAGCCGTCGCCGAGCCAGAGCTTGGTCTGCAGCTCGGCGGCCTCGCGCAGCGGCGGCGTGTTCGCGATTTCCTCGACGATCCAGCCCGCGCGCTCCAGCCGCTTGCCGGCATCGGCGACCGCGGCCTTCACCTCCGGCACCGGTCTCAAGTCCGTCCGGATTGCAGGCACATCGCGACGCGCTTCGGCATCGCCGGTCCCTCCAGCGGCGCCGGCACCCACCAGGGATCGCGGACATCCCTGCCGGACATCGCCGCCAGCGCAATCCGAAGATCGCCGATGGTGCGCGCCAGCGGACCGGATACCGCCGATGATCTGCGGCCCGATCGGGCGCTCCGGCAGCGCGGCGTTGAAGGCCGGGATGCGGCCCATGCGTCGGCCGCAGGCCATGCACGCCGCAGGCATAGGCGGGATAGCGGATCGATCCGGCGATATCGGTGCCGTGCGCGATATGGCCGATGCCGGCCGCGACCGCCGCCCCCGCGCCGCCGGACGAGCCGCCCGGCGTGATGCGCGGGATCGCGCGGATTCTTGGTGTCGCCATGGATCAGATTGGTGGTGAACCAGCGATAGGAAAACGCCGGGCAATTGGTGCGCCCGAGAATGACGGCGCCGGCCTTGCGCAGATTGTCGATCACGGGACTGTTGCTCTTGCGCGATCACGTCGCGCTGCAGCTTCAGGCCGTTGGTGGTGGCAAAGCCTTCCTGGTCGATATTGACCTTGACGGTGACCGGCACGCCGGCGAGCGGACCGGCGTCTTCGCCGCGCGCGATCGCCGCATCGATGCGCGGCGGCCTGCGCCAGCACCTCGTCCGGCCGGTGGTCGACGACGGCGTTGATCGCTGGGATTGACCGCGTCGAGCCGGGCCAGCGCGGCGGTCGCCGCCTCCTTGGCCGAGACCTTCTTCGATTTGATCAGCGCGGCGAGGTCGGCAGCCGACAGACGCCAGAGATCTTCCATGGAAAACTCCGTTTGATCGCCCGTCTTGTAGCGCCGCGCGACACGGCAGCGCCATCGCGAGACGGCCAGCGTCAGCGGTCCGAGCAAAGTCTCAGCGCACGCGGGCGATATAATAGGCGAGATCGGCGATCTGCTCTGTGCGTCACCGGCTCCAGCACTTCGGCCATGGTGCCGTCATAGCCGTGGCGGCTGTTGTCCTTGTATTCCCGCAAGCGTCTTGGCGAGATAATCCTCGCGCTGGTTGGCGATGCGCGGGACGTTGTCCTTGCCGGAAAAATCGGGGTTGTGGCAGGAATTGCAGCGGTACTGCTGCGCCAGCGCCTGCGCCGCGCTGCATCCGCGCCGGATCGCCGGCATCGGCCGGCGGCGCCGGCTTCGGCAATGTGGCGATGAAATCGGAAAAGGTGCGAAGATCGTCGTCGGTGAGCGCCTTCGCCATCTCGTTCATCGGCTCGAACGCGCGCAGCTTTTCGCGAAACATGAAGAGCTGGATCAGCGCATAAGGCGCCTGCTGGCCGCCGAGCGACGGCGTGTTCTCGGTCTCGGATTGTCCGTGCTCGCCATGACAGGCGAAACAGGTGAGCGGCGCGCTCCTCGATGGTCTCCGCGCTCGCCGAAAAGCGCGATCAGGACGCAAACGCCAGCGCGGCAATTATTCTACGCATTCGATCCGCAACACTCGCTCGGTCATTGCGAGGAGCGAAGCGACGAAGCAATCCAGCACTTGCCGGGCATCGATGGATTGCTTCGCTTCGCTCGCAATGACGGTGTCTGGCGGTTTTGACTCCTTACTGCGCAGCCACCTTCGGCTTGCCGTAGGTGATGCGATAGACCGCGCCGTTCCAGTCGTCGGAGACCAGCAGCGAGCCGTCCTTCATCTGCATCACGTCGACCGGGCGGCCGACATATTTGTTGTCTTCCAGGAAGCCGGTGATGAACGGCTCCATCGATTTCACGGTGCCGTCCTTGTTCAGCTTGACGACGACGACGTCGCCGCCGAGCTTCTGGGACCTGTTCCACGAACCGTGCCGGGCGACGATGATCGCGTTCTTGTAGCTCTTCGGGAACATGTTGCCGGTATAGAACCGCATGCCGAGCGAGGCCGCGTGCGGGCCCATCAGGCCGACCGGCGCGGTGAAGTCGCTGCAGGAATGTGCCCCAGCCGAATTCGGGATCGAGATGTTGCCCTGGTAGCAGTAGGGCGCGCCGAAATCCTCGCCGACCTTGGTGACGCGATTGAGTTCGTCCTCCGGCACGTCTTCCGACAGCCAGTCGCGGCCGTTGTCGGTGAAGTACATCTGCTTGTTCTCGGGATTCCAGTCGAAGCCGACGCGAGTTGCGGACGCCGAGCGCGTACCACTTCGGCGCCGGTGCCGTCGAGATTGATCCGGCGGATCTGGCCATGCGCGTCGTCATGCAGCACGTTGTTGCCGGGCTGGCCGACCGGAACATAGAGCTTGTTGTCCGGGCCGATGCGCGATGAACTTCCAGCCGTGGGCTTCGTCCTTCGGCAGATTGTCGTAGATCACGGTCGGCTTCGGCGGATTGTCGAGATTGTCCTCGATCTTGTCGATCTTGGAGATCTTCGAGAGCTCGGCGATGTAGAGCGTGCCGTTCTTGAACGCGACGCCGTTCGGCCGATAGAGGCCGGACGCGACGACCTTGACCGAGCGCTTGCCGTCCTTGTTGACGATGCCGTAGACCTTGTCGACGAGGCGGCTGCCGACGAACACCGTGCCCTTGTCGCCTCGGCGCCAGCGAGCGCGCGTTGGCCATGCCGGCGGCGTAGACCTCGAGGTTGAAGCCGGGCGGCACCTTGAGCTTGGCCAGCGGCAGCTTGTCGGGCGCGGCCGGAAGCGGCGGCGGCGCGACCGGCGCGAGCTTGGCGGCGGCTTCGTTGTCCGGCCGCCCGATCAGGGGCGAACCCGGCGGAAGCGGCGCTGCGGCGGCGGGCGCCGCACCTGCGGCCGGAGCGGCGGGCTGCTGCGCGGCAGCAGCAAATGTGAATGCACCAAAGAAAGCACCGGCCAGCAACAGGCTGCGCGGCGGACGAATAGATCGTCATGATTGTTCTCCCCTGACGGAAGGCCTTATCTCCTCGCGCGGGCAAGCACGATCGCCGGCGACGGTGGCTTCCTGGACGGCAGTCTCCGATATTTGTCCGTCGATGCGCAATCGGAAACACGTTTCGGAATGGACGCGGGCCGGACGGTGCGGCCGCCGAGACGGTTTCGCGCGCTGCGTCAATGCTTCGTGACGGATCGGTCGGGGATGTCGAGGATCGCCTCGGTAAACGGAAACTCCAGCACGATCTCGCCTTCGTCGTCGGTGACCTCGATGACCGCGTTCAACAGCGCGCCATCGGCGCCTTCGGTCTTCAGCAGTTCCCGGATCATGGCGCGCGCCATTTCCCAGGCGCGATCGGGATCGCGCAGCTCTTCGCCCTCGGGATCGGAAATCAGCTCGTCGCCGATACGGGTGTTGAAGAAATATCGTGGCATCGGTGGAAACCTGCTTCGGTTAGTGGCCTCGCAATCGGGAAGCCGGCTGACTCTCACAAGTTCTTTATCCGGAACCGTCAACGCTCCGTCGAACCAGAAGTCGGTATCCGGTGGCGCTGCAAACAACCGTGAAACCCTTGATCCCGCGTCGTTTTGACCACGATCGCCCGCACAACTCCGTGAATTCTTTCGCGCTGCAGCATAACCAGACAACGGCTAACGACAAAAGATTTCACTGGCGAACTTTTCGATCCGCACTACCTTAACCCACGAGGGCGGAGTTCGTCCGGTATCAAAAGGAGAGCCAAATGGCCTGGAAAGCACCGAAAGATCGTCGAAGTGCCGGTCGGCATGGAAATCAACATGTATGCGTGCGCCGCCCGCAAGTAAGCGGCGGCGACAGCTACACATCTAACGCAGGTGGACCTCCGGGCGTGACACGTTCCCGATCGCGGAACTATGTGCTCAAGCCGGTGTCCACCTTCGTGAGCGTTTCGAATATCGCCAGCGTTTTTATCAGAGCGTTTGAATCTCCAGGAGACGGATCATGCTTCGCGTCGTCGTCCTGGGCGCCGCGGCAGGTGGTGGCGTTCCGCAGTGGAATTGCGGATGTCCGGTCTGCCGGACAGCGCGAACCGAGCATCCCGAACTTCAGAGCACCCAGGCCTCGATCGCGGTCAGCGCCGACGGCGCTCACTGGTTCCTGGTCAACGCCTCTCCCGATCTGCGCCAGCAACTGATCGCGACGCCGCAGCTTCATCCCAAAGCCGGGAAACTTCGTCACAGCCCGATCGCGGGCGTGATCCTGACCAACGGCGAGATCGACGCCGTCGCCGGCCTGTTGTCGATGCGCGAGGGCTCGCCGTTCACGATCTATGCGCATGCAAGGGTGCTTGCGATCCTGAAGTCCAACAGCATCTTCAACGTGCTGAACGAGAAGAACGTGCGGCGGCAGCCGATCGAGGTGGACCAGGCGTTCGAGCCGACCCTGCCCGACGGCTCGCCGTCCGGCATCGAGATTCTGCCGTTCGCGGTTCCCGGCAAGGGCGCCTGGTATCTGGAAGGCAAGGCGCATCCCGCCGGCGACGACGGCGCCGGCGACACGCTGGGCTTGCGGATCGGCGACAAGGCGAGCGGCAAATATTTCTATTTCCTCGCCGCCTGCGCCGGGGTGACCGACGATCTCAAATCCCGGCTTGCCGGCGCGCCGCTGGTCTTCTTCGACGGCACGGTGTGGCGCGACGACGAATTGATCGCGGCCGGCCTCGGCAACAAGACCGGACAGGGCATGGGACATATCGCGATGTCGGGCGATCACGGCGCGATCGAAAGCCTCGCCGGCCTCGATATCGGCCGAAAAGATATTCCTGCATATCAACAATTCCAACCCGGCGCTGCTGCACGGCTCCGCCGAGCGCAAGACCGCCGAACACGCGGGCTGGCAAATTCCCGCCGATGGAACGGAGATCACGCTGTGAACGTCGATGACCAACGCAACACAACGACGGCGCTCTCGATCGGCAAGAGCGTGCCGCTCAACAACGCCGACGAACTGGAGGCCGCGCTGCGCCACATCGGCGCGACGCGCTATCACAATCTGCATCCGTTTCACCGGCTGCTGCACGGCGGCAAGCTGAACAAGGGCCAGGTGCAGGCCTGGGCGCTGAACCGCTATTATTACCAGAGCACGATCCCGATCAAGGACGCGGTGGTGATCTCGCGCTTCCGCGACCGCGCCACCCGGATCGAATGGCGGCACCGGATCGAGGACCATGACGGCGACGTCGGCAGCGAAGGCGGCATCGAGCGCTGGCTGAAGCTGACCGAGGGCCTCGGGCTCGACAGCGCCTATGTCGAATCGACCGAAGGCATTCTGCCGGCGACGCGCTTTGCGGTCGAAGCCTATGTGCATTTCTGCCGCGACAAGAGCCCGCTGGAGGCGATCGCCTCCTCGCTGACCGAACTGTTCGCGCCGAACCTGCACGAGGAGCGCATCTCGGGGATGCTGGAGCATTACGATTTCGTCAATCCCGACATCATGAGCTATTTCAGCCGCCGCCTGACCCAGGCGCCGCGCGATGCCGACTTCGCGCTCGACTACGTCAAGGCAGCACGCGACCACGCCGGAGGAGCGCGAGGCGGTCTGCAATGCGCTGATCTTCAAGACCAATGTGCTATGGGTTCAGCTCGACGCGCTGTATCATGCCTATGTCGAGGGCCACATTCCGCCGGGCGCGTTCGTGCCGAAAGCCGGACTAGAGGCGACCGATGGCGCGCAGCCGCAACATCAGCGTCAGCGAGGCGAGCCGGCCGGTATTGCCGCGGCATGCCAGGCTGAAATTCGATGAGACGCGGCAGGTCTGGGTGATCCTGGCGCCGGAGCGGGTGCTGGCGCCGGACGAGATCGCGGTCGAGGTGCTGCAGCTCTGCGACGGCGTCCGCAGCGTCGCCGACATGGTCGACCAGCTCGCCGCCAAATACGCCGCCGACCGCGAGCGCGATCGCGACCGACGTCATCGCCATGCTGCAGGACCTCGCCGACAAGGGTTTTCTCACCGAAGCGCGCGAGAAGACGTCATGAGCTCGACATTGTCAGCCGACGGCCAAGCGACGCCGCCACCGATCCCAGCGACGGGCTCGCGGTGCTGGAAGCCGCGCCGCTCGACCGCGGAGACCTTTGGCATTCCGCTCGCGGTGCTCGCCGAGCTGACGCATCGCTGCCCGCTGCAATGCCCCTATTGCTCCAATCCGGTCGAACTCGATCGCGGCGGCAGCGAGCTGACGACCGAGGAATGGAAGAAGGTTCTGACCGAGCTCGCCGAGATCGGCGTGCTGCAGATCCATTTCTCCGGCGGCGAGCCGACCGCGCGCAAGGATCTGGTCGAACTGGTGCAGCACGCCAGCGATGTCGGGCTCTACTCCAATCTCATCACCTCGGCGGTGCTGCTGACCCGGGAAAAACTCGCCGCGCTGGCCGATGCCGGGCTGTGCCACGTGCAGATCAGTTTCCAGGGCAACGAGCCTGTCGTCGCCGATCGCGTCGCCGGCCTGAAGCAGGCGCATGCGAAGAAGATCGAAGTCGCGAAATGGACGCGCGAACTCGATCTGCCGCTGACCGTCAACGCCGTGATGCATCGGCAGAACCTGCATCAGCTGTCCGACATCATCCAGATGGCGGTCGATCTCGACGCCGACCGGCTGGAGGTCGCCAATGTGCAGTATTACGGCTGGGCGCTGAAGAACCGCGCCGCGCTGATGCCGACGCATCGAGCAGATCGAGGAGACCAGCCGCATCGTCGAGGAAGCCGCAGCGCGGCTGAAGGGCATCGCTCGCGATCGACTATGTGGTGCCGGATTATTACGCGCTGCGGCCGAAGAAATGCATGGGCGGCTGGGGCCGGCAGTTCTTCAACATCTCGCCCGCCGGCAAGATCCTGCCCTGCCACGCCGCCGAGAGCATCACCGGGCTCGAATTCGAGTCGGTGCGCTCCAATCATTCGATCGCCTGGATCTGGCAGAACTCGGAAGCCTTCAACCGCTATCGCGGCACCGGCTGGATGCCGGAGCCGTGCCAGAGCTGCGAGTTCAAGGAAATCGATTTCGGCGGCTGCCGCTGCCAGGCCTTTGCGCTGACCGGCGATGCCGGCAATACCGATCCGGCCTGCACGCTGTCGCCGATGCACGAGCAGATTTTCAAGCAGGCCGAGCGCGAGGCCGCCGCCGACCAGCGACCGTTTCCTCTATCGCAATTTCGCCGGCGGCACGCTGGAGACGGAAGGCGACCATGGCGCCTGACGCCGACGCCGGCAAATCCAGTCAGCCACCGCGCCGATCCGTTCGCGCCGCTGACTTCGCGAGCAGCTCGCCGTCGGCGACGGCCACGAGATCTATGTCGAAAGCGTCGGCCGCGACGACGGCATCCCCGCGGTCTATCTGCATGGCGGGCCCGGCAGCGGCTGCCAGCCCGATCATCGCCGGCTGTTCGATCCCGAACGTTTCCACGCCGTGCTGTTCGATCAGCGCGGCGCCGGCCGCAGCCGCCCCAAGGGCTGCCGCGAGGACAACACGCTGCCGCATCTGATCGCGGACATGGAAATGATCCGCGAGAAATTCGGCTTCGAGCGCTGGATGGTGGTCGGCGGCTCCTGGGGCGCGACGCTGGCGCTGGCCTATGCGCAGGCGCATCCCGACCGCGTCACGCGGCATCGTGCTGCGCGCCACCTTTCTCGGCACCCGCGCCGAGCTCGACAACGCGTTCCTCGACGCGCTGCCGCGCTTCTATCCCGGCCTCAACGACGATTTCCTCAGCGCTGCTGCCGCCGGAGGAGCGCGCACAGCCGCTCGATGCCTATTGGCGCCGCATTCTCGATGCCGATCCTGCCGTGCATGGCCCGGCCGCGCGCGCCTGGCACGACACCGAACGCATCCTGTCGGAACACGCTCCCAATCGCGCCGGCTCGATCTTCGCATCGCTGCATTCGTCGCGCGCCCTGCCCGCGACGCCGTTCATGGAAGCGCATTATTTCGCACAACGACTGCTTCATGCAGCCGAACCAGCTGATGGCCGATGCCGGCAAGCTCGCCGGCATTCCCGGCATCATCGTGCAGGGCCGCTACGATCTGCTGTGCCCGCCGGCGACCTCGCATGCGCTGGCCGCGGCATGGCGCGACGCCGAGATTCGCATCGTCGAGGGCGCCGGCCATACGCTGTACGATCCCGGCGTCCGCGACGCCGTGATGAAGTCGATCGCGGATCTGGCCTCCAAGATTACCGCATGACGACCGCCCCCAGCTTTATCAGGCTAAACGAGGGTTGGAACGCTGAGCCCAATGCGCCGCATCCCATGGTCAAGGTGTCAGGCACAGATGTCCTGCTCCAATTTTTTCTTAATCCATTTCGATTCCATCAATTTGGTCCCGACGATCGGGGCACGCTTCGCTTTTCTGATTGTTCGCGATATCGGTTCGGTGCGACAAATGACGAAGGCTGGTATCTTGGCCAATGTCGCTATAGTTCAATCGCTCCAGCTTGGGGCGAGTTCTACGAGTTATCTGGAGCGGACACTCGATTGGACGAACCGAAGGACTGGCAAATAATCAATGAGGCACCCAAGGCCTCCCGGCACTTTCTATTTTATCTTCGAGATGAGACCTTTGAGTGCATTGCGGTCGGTTGGGAATTCGAGCCTGATCCGGCCAATGCGCTGTTTCACCACTTGAGAGCCGGATAAAATTTCATTACGCAGCCTGAAGTGCTTTTTCGAGATATAACTCGCCTAACAAAGGATATTTCAAAAATGCCGCTGGCCGGAAAAGGCATGCTGCTGACGTCGATGGATATCGGCCCCGCCGACGAGGCCGAGTTCAACCGCTGGTACGACCGCGAACATCTCGAAGAGCGCGTCGCCATCGACGGTTTTCTCGAAGCGCGGCGCTATGTCGCCCATGACGGAAAGCCGAAATATCTCAGCCTGTATTCGACCGCGACATTCGAGGTGCTGGATAGCCCGGCCTATCGCTTGGCACTTGCCAACCAGACCGCGTGGTCGAAGGCGAATATCGCCCGTTTCAAGAACATGATCCGTTCGGTCGCGCGCATTACGATCAGCCGCGGCACCGGCCGCGGCGCGGCTCTCGGCATCATCCGCCTTCGCCCGGCCGCGGGCGGCGCCGAGAAACTGCGCGCCACACTCCGCGATCTGCTCGATCCGGCAAAACTCGACGGCGTCATCTCCATGCACCTGATTGAGGGCGATCCGGCCTTGTCGAAGCCGATCACCGACGATCCGTCAGCACCCAATCCCGGCGCCGGTGACTGGTTCGTGCTGATCGATGCTACGGCCGTGAACGCGGTTCCGGCAGCCGCGGCGCGTTTCGCCGCGTTCAGGGCCGAGACGGTCTCGAGCGGCGTCTATCATCTGATGTGGGATATCGCGAAAAGCGACCTGGCCGGCGCTTAGCCAGCCACCAAGCCAATCCGGCGGCAACGAACACGATTTTGTGCGCGGACGGCCATGGCAATATATGAAGGTTTCCTTTGTAGGTTACCTTCATATATACTAACCTGACACCATGACCAAAACGCACGCCGATCCCGGGACCGCAAAAGGCCTAGCCCTCGATCTCCATGCCTTCAGCGGCAAGCTCAAGCGGCGGCTGCGGGAGCAGGCATCGGCAGGCGATTTGACGCAGTCGCAGATCGCCGTTCTCGGACATCTCGACCGCAACGGCCCGACCACGGTCACGGCGCTGGCGCGGATGGAAGGCGTCCGGTCGCAATCCATGGGCGCAACGGTGGCGGCGCTGGAAGCCGCAGGCATGGTCAAGGGATCACCGGATTCCAACGACGGAAGGCAAACCATCCTGTCGCTGACGCCGGCCTGCGTGGCGCTGTTCAGGACCGGCCGCGCGGCCCGGACCGACTGGCTGCTGAAAACCATCCAGACAAAATTCACGCCGCAGGAGCAGGAGCAGCTTGCGGCGGCTGTGAAGCTCCTCAACCGCCTCGTCGACACCTGAACGTCCCGGCACTTCAGTACCAGCAACAGCATTCTGACAACGGAGACCATGAGTATGACGATCAGTACGCTCGATGCGAAAACCGCCTTGCTCGTAGTCGATCTGCAGAAAGGCATCGTCGGCCTGCCGACCGCGCATCCGATCGCGGATGTGATGGCGAACGCCGTAAAACTGCTCGACGCCTTTCGCCGCCGCGGGCTGCCGGTCGTGCTGGTCAACGTCGCCGGCGGCGCGCCGGGCCGCATCGAACAATCGCGCATGCGTGGCGAAATGCCTGCAGGCTGGTCCGATCTCGTGCCCGAACTCGACCGGCAACCCGGCGATCATTTCGTGACCAAGCGAACCTGGGGCGCCTTCACCAACACCGATCTCGAACAGCGGCTGCGGCAGGCCGGCGTGACGCAGGTCGTCATCGCGGGCGTCGCCACCGGCACCGGCGTCGAGTCCACGGCGCGCCACGCCTATGAACTTGGCTTCAATGTCGCGCTTGCCGTCGACGCCATGACCGATTTGAGCGCCGAGGCGCATGATTACAGCATCCAGAAAATCTTTCCGCGATTGGGCGAGACCGGCACCACGAGAGAGATCGCGGATCTGGTGAGCGCCGCTTGAAAGGGACCTTCAAATCACTGCAAAGCCCGAACTACCGGATTTGGGCCGCGGGCGCGCTGGTGTCCAACATCGGCACGTGGATGCAGCGCACGGCGCAGGACTGGCTCGTTCTCACGCGAATTGACCGACCACAACGCCACCGCCGTCGGCATCGTGATGGGGCTGCAGTTCGGCCCGCAGATCCTGCTGCTGCCGTGTCACCGGCTTCGCGCCGATCACATGGACCGGCGCAAGGTGCTGCTGTGCACGCAGGCGCGCCATGGGGTTGCTGGCGCTCGGCCTCGGGCTTCTGGTCGTCAGCGGTCTGGTGCAGCTCTGGCACGTCTATGTGTTTGCCTTCCTGCTCGGCTGTGCTGCGGCGTTCGACTCGCCGGCGCGCCAGACTTTCGTCGCCGAACTCGTCGACGAGCATCTCTTGCCGAATGCGGTGGGGCTTAACTCGACGTCGTTCAATGCCGCGCGGATGATCGGCCCGGCGGCCGCCGGGCGCTGATCGCCGGCGTCGGTTCGGGCTGGGTGTTCATCATCAACGCGCTGTCCTTTGTCGCGGTGCTCGGCTCGCTGCTGTTCCTGCGCGCCGACAGGCTTCGGCCGAACGATGCGATCGACCCGCGCGCGGGGCAATCTGCTCGACGGCTTTCGTTACGTCTGGCGGCGGCCCGACCTCAGGATCGTACTGCTGATGCTGTTCCTGATCGGCACGTTCGGATTGAACTTTTCGATCTTCATCTCGACCATGTCGGTCACGGTGTTCCATGCCGGCGCCGCCGAATACGGCCTGCTGACATCGATGATGGCCGCCGGGTCGGTCCTTGGCGCGCTGACGGTGGCGGCGCGGCCGGCGCCAGGCATTCCGGTGCTGCTCGCAGGCGCCGCCGTCTTCGGCATTGGTTGCGCGGTGGCAGCCATGATGCCGAGCTACCTCCTGTTCGGGATCGCATTGGTGGTGATCGGTATCGCGGCGCAAACTTTTACGACATCGACCAACAGCCTCGCGCAGACATCAACGGAGCCGGGCATGCGCGGGCGCGTGATTTCGATCCTGCTTGCCATCGCATTGGGTGGGACGCCGGTGGGCGCACCGATCGTGGGGTGGGTTGCGGACACCTTCGGACCGCGCTGGGCGCTCGGCGTCGGCGCCGCGTCCGGAATTCTCGCGGCAGTCGTCGCGGCTATTTACCTCGCCACGCGGACCAAATCCGACGCCGGTGTGGCGAATTCCTGAAGCCTCTTCGACCGTCAGGACCTGACCGGCGCGCTCAGCCTGGAAGACCATCCAAACCTGGCGGCACGGCCCGTCAAAAATTCCCTGGTCCGACGTTGCGCCGGCCGTTCGACAAAGCGCCATACGATCCAGGCCAGCAACATCATTGCCAGGACGATCGCCACGACCCAGGGCACCGCGTCGGCCGGCGCCTGGCGCTCGAACAGCACATAGCCGAGTTGCATATGCAGCAGATAGAGCGGGTAGGTTATACCGCCGACCGCGAGCACGACCCCGGCCGGGAGCGGCACGTGACGGATCCGCGTCGCCAGAAATATCACGGCGATCGACACCAGGCAGATCGCCACCACGGTCCATTGGTCGAACGTGCCGCCGGTGTGCGGTGCAAGCCGCGCCGCCTTGTGGACGGCCTGAAATACCGCGGTACCAATCGATAGCACCATGATGCCGTAGAGCACGGCGTCGCGGCGCCCGCGGTAGAATTGATAGATCAGCAATCCCACGGCAAAGAAACCGCTGTCGTCGGCAATGAACAATTTCTCGGCCAGCGGCACGTCGATGGTCAGCTCATTGGCGAAGCTGATGCTGAGCCATATCAGGATAATGGTATCGATCCGGCGCGGGAACAGGCCGGCCGCGATCAAGACCGCAACCCAGGCATAGAACACGACCTCGATCACCAGCGACCAGTAGGCCGCATCCATATAGGGCTGGCCAAGCGCAGGTGCTGCGATGAACAGATTGGCGAACCACTGCGCCGGGCTCGCCTTGAAGTGCGGCGCTCCCCAGATCAGGATCGCCAGGAACGTCAGCGTCATGCAGAAGACGAAGGTCGGATAGATGCGGCTGAAGCGCGCGATGGCGAAGCCGACCGCCGTCCGTCCCTCCGCCGAATAGGCAATCACGAAACCGCTGATCACGAAGAAGGCAGGCACCCCGAGAAAGCCGTATTTCGCAACCGGCGCCAGCCAGGGAATCGCCGGCATCCCGTCAGCGCCTGGGCCCCAGAAACCGAAATGGTACAGAACCACACCCAGCACCGCGACCAGGCGCAATAGATCGAGCGCTTCAACGCGCGGCGTTTGGGAGGCGTTTGGCGGCATGGACCTGGACGTTCCGACAGGAACTGCACAAGCGGCCATGCTAGCCGCCGCCGGTGAAGGGGCCATTAACGGTCGGGCCCAGATCACGCGGTCGTTGCGGCCTGCGGCACCTCGGTTGGCGCAAATCCACGGAGGTCCCCGACATCCTCGAATGGTGCGCGATCGGTGATGAGGCCGTTGATCGGCTGCGCCGGGTCGGCATAGCCGAGCGAAATTCCGCAAAACACGATCAGCTCGTCGGGCAGTCCGAGATGGGCGCGAACCGTCTTGTGCATCGCCGCCCACGCTGCCTGCGGACAGGCCGCGAGGCCGCGCTCATGGGCGAGCAGCAGGATCGATTGCAGGAACATGCCGACATCGGCCCACTGCCCCTGCTCCATGGTGCGGTCGATCGACAGGATCATGCCGACCGGCGCGCCGTAGAAATCGAAGTTGCGCGCGAATTGCATCAGCCGCGCCATCTTGTTCTCGCGAGCGATGCCGATGGTCGCATAAAGATCTTCGGCGCATTTGATGCGGCGGCGGTTGTAGGGATCCTTCAGATTGGGCGCGTAGATCTTGTATTCCGAGCCTTCGGCCGCCGGGTTGGCCGCAAGGCTTTGCCGGACCGCAGCCCTGAGCTGACCCAGATCGGCGCCCGTCATGACGCTGAGCCGCCATGGTTGCATGTTGCTGCTCGACGCGGTGCGGCCCGCGACCGTGATGATGTCCCGGACCAGATCGGCGGAAACGGGGCGGCTGACGAACGCCCGCGCCGAACGGCGCTCCAGAATGGCCTGCGTTACGGTGGTCATGATGGCAGCCTTTGAAAGAGGGCGATGCCAGACTATTATTTCATCAAATATTGGATTAATATGGGACATCTTCGATATCAAAAATCCGTTTACCGCATGAATAGAGCCAACTTCTCGGAAGCCGAAGCCTTCCTGGCGATCGTGGATCGCGGCGGGTTCGGCGCGGCTGCGCGCGAACTGGGCGTGACGCAATCGACCATCAGCCGGCGCATCGCTGCGCTCGAATCCCGGGTCGGCAAACGCCTTGTCGAGCGAACCACCCGCCGAGTCGCCCTGACGGAGGCCGGAACGGCGTTCGCGACCGACCTGCGCGATGTGCTGGCACGGCTTGCCGACGCCGAGGGGCGCATCCAATCGCAAGGCGCCGAGCCCGAGGGTTTGCTGCGCGTGACCATGCCGACGGCGTACGGCCGTACCTGCGTCATTCCACGGCTAGCCCGGATCGCCAGGCATTATTCCCGCCTTCGCTTCGAACTCGATCTGTCGGACCGGTATGTCGACATCCTCGAAGAGGGATATGACGTCGCGATCCGGATCGCCGAACCGGCGCAGTCGGGCCTGATCACCGAACGGATCGACCATTTCGGACTGCACATCTGCGCCGCGCCGGAATATCTGGCGAAGAGCGCGCCGATCGAGCAACCGCAGGATCTCGCCAAGCATGATTGCATCGTGCAGCGTACCTACGCACCGCGCAACAAATGGCGCTTCGAATGGTCGGGCGATCTGATCGAGATCGATATCGCGCCAAAGATCATCGCAAGCGACATGTCGGCGGTAAGATTGCTGGCACTGGCCGGCGCCGGAATCACGGTGCTGCCGTCCTACCTCGCCGTCGACGATCTCGCGGCAGGAACTCTCGTCGAAATCCTGCCGGAAGCGTCGTTGCCGCGCATCAGCGTATTTGCTTCCTGGCCGCATCATCGCGCGACGCTGACCAAAATCGGCGTTCTCGTCGACGAACTGCGCAAAACCCAGGGCGTGTGAGGCGCGACAGCAAAGTTGCACTGCACGTGTTGCAGCGCCGCAAAACGTTCATCAGCATTAACGCCAACGCTTACCTGCAGTGCGAAAGCTGGAGATCGCGCAAAATTGCCTTTGTGCCGCATCTTGAATGGCTCTAATAAGATAACCCTATGATCCAATTCAAAAACCACAAGAACGCCGCGTAAGCGTTCGCAGGCAAAATAAGGCCGCGCTGTTCTCATTGACCGCGCGGACAAGGTAGGAATGAAACCGACTGATATTTCGGCGCCTGACTACTTTCACAAAGTGGTCGATTGCCAATGGGCCTGTCCCGCGCACACGCCCGTTCCCGAATACATCCGATTGATCGCCGAGGGCCGCTACAGCGACGCCTACATGATCAATTGGAAGTCGAACGTGTTTCCGGGAATTCTCGGACGCACCTGCGATCGTCCGTGCGAGCCGGCGTGCCGCCGCGGCCGCGTCGAGGAAACCCCGGTCGCGATCTGCCGGCTGAAGCGCGTCGCCGCCGACTTCAAGGACGACATCAAGCACCGCATGCCGAAGCCGTTGGCCGAAGAACGGCAAGCGCATCGCGCTCGTCGGCGGCGGTCCCGCCTCGCTCACGGTGGCGCGCGATCTCGCGCCGCTCGGCTATCACTGCACCGTGTTCGATTCCGACCCCAAGGCCGGCGGCATGATGCGGACGCAGATTCCGAAATTCCGGCTGCCGGATTCGGTGATCGACGAGGAAACCGATTACATCCTCAACCTCGGCATCGAGTTCAAGGGCGGCCACCGCATCGACAGCCTGAAGAAGCTGCTCGACCGAGAACTACGACGCGATCTTCGTCGGCTCCGGCGCGCCGCGCGGCCGCGAGCTCGACATTCCCGGCCGCAAGGAAGCCGCCGCCAACATCCACATCGGCATCGACTGGCTCTCCGTCGTGTCGTTCGGCCACATCGACAAGATCGGCAAGCGCGTCATCGTGCTCGGCGGCGGCAACACCGCGATGGATTGCTGCCGCACCGCGCGCCGCCTCGGCGGCGAGGACGTCAAGGTGATCGTGCGTTCCGGCTTCGAGGAGATGAAGGCCTCGCCCTGGGAGAAGGAAGACGCCCTGCACGAGGACATTCCGATCCTCAATTTCATGGTGCCGATCGCCTTCACCCACGACAACGGCAAGCTCACCGGCGTCACCTTCCAGAAGGTGAAGGCCGAGTACGACGCCAAGGGCCGGCGCAACCTGGTGCCGTCGGGCGAGCCGGACCAGACCATCGCCTGCGACGACGTGCTGGTCGCGGTCGGCCAGGAGAACGCCTTCCCCTGGATCGAGCGCGACTGCGGCATCGAATTCGACAAATGGAACATGCCCAAGGTCGATCCCAAGACCATGGGCTCGACCAATCCGAAGGTGTTCTTCGGCGGCGACGCCGCGTTCGGCCCGAAGAACATCATCTGGGCGGTGGCGCACGGCCACGACGCCGCGCTGTCGATCCACAAGCTGCTGTCCGGCGAGGACATCACCGAGCGTCCGCTGCCCGAGGTGCATGTCTCGTCGCAGAAGATGGGCATCCACGAGTGGAGCTACGACAACGACATCTCCAGCGACAAGCGCTACAAGGTGCCGCATCGCGACAAGGTGATCGCGCTGAAGGACATCCGCGCCGAGGTCGAACTCGGCTATGACGTCAAGCTCGCGCTCGGCGAGGCGCAGCGCTGCCTGAACTGCGACGTCCAGACCGTGTTCTCCGCGCCCGCTCTGCATCGAATGCGACGCCTGCGTCGACATCTGCCCGATGGACTGCATCACCTTCACGGAGAACGGCGAGGAAGCCGATCTGCGGGCGCGGCTGAAGGCGCCCTCGCCGCATCCCGACCAGGACCTCTACGTCGCCGACGGCCTCAAGACCGGGCGCGTGATGGTCAAGGACGAAGACGTCTGCCTGCATTGCGGCCTGTGCGCCGAGCGCTGTCCCACCGGCGCCTGGGACATGCAGAAATATCTCATCGATATGACTCACGCAGGAACATCATGTCCAGTCCAAAGCCCGATCAGCAGCGTAAACGACTTCGTCGTCCGCTTCGCCAACGTCAACGGCTCGGGTTCGGCCAGCGCCAACGAACTGTTCGCGCGCTCGATCCTGCGCCATGGCGTGCCGGTCTCGCCCGCGCAACATCTTCCCCTCCAACATCCAGGGCCTGCCGACCTGGTACGAGGTGCGCGTGACCGAGGACGGCCATCTCGGCGCCCGCGGCGGCGTCGACATGATGGTGGCGATGAACCCGCAGACCTGGGACAAGGACGTCGCCTCGATCGAGCCCGGCGGCTATCTGTTCTACGATTCGACCAAGCCGATGCCGACGTCGAAATTCCGCGCCGACATCACCGTGATCGGCGTGCCGCTGACCGCGATCACCAACTCGACCTATACCGATCCGCGCCAGCGCCAGCTGTTCAAGAACATCATCTATCTCGGCGCGCTGTGCGCGCTGCTCGACATGGACCCGAAGCTGGTCGAGCAGCTGATCGGCGAGCAGTACAAGGGCAAGGAAAAGCTGCTGTCCTCCAACGTCCACGCGCTGCATCTCGGCCGCGACTGGGCGCTGCAGAACCTGAAATGCCCGATCGGGCTGCGCGTCAAGAAGGCCGACAAGGTCGGCGACCGCATCTTCATCGAAGGCAACAGCGCGGCGGCGCTCGGCGCGGTCTATGGCGGCGCCACCGTCTGCGCCTGGTATCCGATCACGCCGTCGTCGTCGCTGGCCGACGCCTTCACCAGCCACTGCAAGAAGCTGCGCCACGATCCCGAGACCGGCAAGGCGAAATACGCCATCGTCCAGGGCGAGGACGAACTCGCCTCGATCGGCATCGTGATCGGCGCCTCCTGGAACGGCGCGCGCGCCTTCACCGCGACCTCCGGCCCCGGCATCTCGCTGATGACGGAATTCATCGGCCTGTCCTATTTCGCCGAAATTCCGGCCGTGATCATGAACGTGCAGCGCGCCGGCCCCTCGACCGGCATGCCGACGCGCACCCAGCAATGCGACATCATCGCCTGCGCCTATGCCTCGCACGGCGACACCAAGCATGTGCTGCTGTTTCCGGAAGACCCGGCCGAAGCCTTCGAATTCGCGGCGCAGTCGCTTCGATCTCGCCGAGCGGCTGCAGACCACGATCTTCGTGATGCTCGATCTCGACATCGGCATGAACCACCGGCTCTGCCGCCCGCTGAAGTGGGACGACGCCCGGCAATACGACCGCGGCAAGGTGATGACCGCGGAGATGCTCGACGACGGCCGCGACTTCGGCCGCTATCTCGACGTCGACGGCGACGGCATCCCGTACCGCACCTATCCCGGCACCCATCCGACCAAGGGCTCGTTCTTCACCCGCGGCACCTCGCGCGACCGCTATGCGCGCTATTCCGAGGAAGGCGCGGTCTATGCCGACAACATGCAGCGGCTGGTGCGCAAGTTCGAGACCGCGCAGGACATGGTGCCGCGGCCGCTGCAGGCCAATGCCGCCAAGCCGACCAAATACGGCGTGATCTATTTCGGCTCGACCGCGCCGGCGATGGACGAGGCGATCGGGCTGCTGGAAGCGCGCGGGCATCAGCTCGACCGCCTGCGCATCCGCGCCTTCCCGTTCCATTCCAGCGTGGCGAGCTTCATCGCCGACCACGACTTCGTCTACGTGGTCGAGCAGAACCGCGACGCCCAGCTGCGCTCGCTGATCGTCAACGAGAACGGCATCGATCCGGTCCGGCTGGTGCCGATCCTGCACTATGACGGCACGCCGATCACCGCGCGCTTCATCGCCGGCGCCATCGGCGACCATCAGGACCAGCTCAAGGTGACCCCGCTCCGCAAGGTGAAGTCATGACCTACATCGCCAAGCCGAAATTCCATCATCCCGGCCTGCCGAAGAACGATCTCGGCTTCACCCACCGCGACTACGAGGGCAAGATCTCGACGCTGTGCGCCGGCTGCGGCCACGACTTCGATCACCGCCTCGATCATCGAGGCCTGCTACGAGCTGTCGATCGAGCCGCATCGCGTCGCCAAGATTTCCGGCATCGGCTGCTCGTCGAAGACGCCGGACTATTTCCTCGGCAATTCGCACGGCTTCAATTCGGTGCATGGCCGCATGCCGTCGGTGCTGACCGGCGCCAACCTCGCCAACCGCGACCTGATCTATCTCGGCGTCTCCGGCGACGGCGACTCCGCCTCGATCGGCTTCGGCCAGTTCGCGCATTCGATCCGGCGCGGCGTCAACATGACCTATATCGTCGAGAACAACGGCGTCTACGGCCTGACCAAGGGCCAGTTCTCGGCCACCGCCGACCGCGGCTCGAAGTCCAAGAAGGGCGTGATCAACACCGACAACGCCATCGACCTGGTGGCGATCGCGCTGCAGCTCGGCGCGAGCTTCGTGGCGCGCAGCTTCTCCGGCGACAAGACCCAGCTGGTGCCGCTGATCGCGGCCGCGATCCAGCACAAGGGCGCGGCCTTCATCGACGTGATCAGCCCCTGCGTCGCCTTCAACAACCACGCCGGCTCGACCAAGAGCTTCGACTATGTGCGCGAGCACAACGACGCGGTGAACCGCCTCGACGTCATCACCGGCCGCGAGCCGATCACGGTCGACTACGCGCCGGGCACGGTGCAGGTGGTCGAGCAGCACGACGGCACCAAACTGGCGCTGCGCAAGATCGACGCCGATTACGACGCCGCATGATCGCCTCGCGGCGATGACCTTCCTGCAGAAGCACGCCGCCAAGGGCCAGATCGTCACCGGCCTGCTCTATGTCGATCCGGACGCGGAAGACCTGCACGCCCATCTCAACACCGTGGAGACGCCGCTCAACACGCTCGATGAGGCGGCACTGTGCCCCGGCTCCGCCGCGCTGGACAAGATCAACGCCAGCCTGCGGTAAAGAGGCCATGAGGCGGCGCCGGCCTTGACTGTCGGCCGGTCACCGCCTCCGGGCGTAGCGCAGACCTCGGATTTCGCGCGCTGGAGAACGCGATCCAACCAGTCTGAGCCTCACTTCGGTAGCTGGCCGTTGGTCGAATTGTCGGCCGTGCCGTCTGAGCCGTTGGTGTCCCCGCCCGGCAAACCGGTTCACTTGCCCCGTCCTGGCAGAAATCAAAAACCGCTCCGGGATCAACACCAAACAACCGATGGCTGAGGGGATCGAACTGGCGAGAACGGCGTTATTTCGCCGGAGAACGACATATTTCCCTCGTCAGCGCGGCCTAAGGATTTGTTGACAAGATTTGGCTTCCCGCCCGAAGGTGCGGAACCCGAGACGAACAGCTCGAACAGAACAGGCATCATGAATCCCGTCAAAGCACTCGAAAACCACGGCCAGGCGGTCTGGCTGGATTTCCTGGCCCGCGGCTTCGTCGCCAAGGGCGACCTCAAGCAGTTGATCGACACCGATGGCGTCAAGGGCGTCACCTCGAACCCGTCGATCTTCGAAAAGGCGATCGGCAGTTCGGACGAATATGACGGCGCGATCGGCAATGCCTTGAAAAAGGGCGATCGCCCCGTCGCCGACCTGTTCGAGCATCTCGCGGTCGAGGACATCCAGCACGCCGCCGATGTGCTGCGCCCGGTCTATGACCGGTTGAAGGGCGACGACGGTTTCGTCAGCCTCGAAGTGTCGCCCTATCTCGCGATGGACACCAAGGGCACGATCGCGGAAGCCGAGCGGCTCTGGAAGGACGTCAAGCGCAAGAATTTGATGGTGAAGGTGCCGGCGACGCCGGAAGGCCTGCCCGCGATCGAACATCTGATCGGCGAAGGCATCAGCATCAACATCACGCTGCTGTTCTCGCAGAAGGTCTATCTCGAGGTCGCCGAGGCCTATCTCGAGGGCCTGGAAAAATACGTCGCCAAGCGGCGGCGATCCCTCGCATGTCGCCAGCGTCGCCAGCTTCTTCGTCAGCCGCATCGACAGTGCCGTCGACAAGCAGCTCGACGAGAAGATCGCCAAGGCCAACGACCCCAGCGAGAAGGAACGGCTGGCCGCGCTGAAGGGCAAGGTCGCGATCGCCAATGCCAAGACTCGCCTATCAGGACTACAAGCGGCTGTTTTCCGGGCCCGCGCTGGGACAAGCTCGCGGCCAAGGGCGCAAAGCCGCAGCGGCTGCTGTGGGCTTCGACCGGCACCAAGAACAAGGACTACAGCGACGTGCTCTATGTCGAGGAGCTGATCGGTCCCAACACCGTCAACACCGTGCCGCCGGCGACGCTCGACGCGTTCCGCGATCACGGCACGCCGCGCGACAGCCTCGAGGAAAATATCGAGGACGCGCGGCACGTGCTCGAAGAGCTGGAAAAATCCGGCGTCTCGCTCGACGCGATCACGGCCGAACTGGTCAAGGACGGCGTCAAGCAGTTCGCCGACGCCGCCGACAAGCTCTATGGCGCGGTCGCGCACAAGCGCGCGGCGTCGCTCGGCGGCGGCATCGATCACCAGAAGCTGGCGCTCGATCCCGGTATCGCCAAGGCGGTCGAGAAGAGCACCGAGGACTGGCGCGCCTCGGCAAAAATCCGAAGACTCTGGCACAAGGACAAATCGGTCTGGACCAACGACGACGAGAACAAATGGCTGGGCTGGCTCAACAGCGCGGCCACAGCCGACGTCGCCGACTACGAGGATTTTGCGCAGCGCGTGAAGGGACAGAATTTCACCGACGCCGTGGTGCTCGGCATGGGCGGATCGAGCCTCGGCCCCGAAGTGCTGGCGGAAACCTTTGCCAAGAAATCCGGCTTTCCGAAGCTGCATGTGCTCGATTCCACCGACCCGGCGCAGGTCCGCGCGATGGAGCGTGCGATCGATATCTCCAACACCCTGTTCATCGTTTCCAGCAAATCCGGCGGCACCACCGAGCCGAACGCGATGAAGGATTATTTCTTCGATCGCGTCTCCAAAGCGATCGGCGCCGACAAGGCCGGACATCGCTTCATCGCGGTGACCGATCCCGGCTCCTCGCTGGAGAAGGTCGCGACCAAGCAGGGATTTGCGCGCATCTTCCACGGCGATCCCACCATCGGCGGACGTTACTCCGTGCTGTCGCCGTTCGGCCTGGTGCCGGCCGCGGCCGCGGGCATCGATACCAAAAGCCTGATCAGGCACACGCTGGCGATGGTGCGCTCCTGCGGCGCCGACGTGCCGCCGCATGAAAATCCCGGCGTGCAGCTCGGGCTGGCGATCGGCCTCGCCGGTCTCGACGGCCGCGACAAGGTCACGATCTTCTCGTCGAAGAAGATCGCCGATTTCGGCGCCTGGGCCGAGCAGCTGATCGCCGAATCCACCGGCAAGGACGGCAAGGGCCTGATCCCGATCGACGGCGAGACGCTGGGTGATCCCTCCCTCTACGGCAACGACCGCTTCTTCATCGACCTGCGCACCGAAGGCGAAGACGACACAGGCCATGACGAAAGACTTGCCGCGCTGGAAGCGGCCGGTCATCCCGTCGTCCGCATCGTCATGAAGTCGATCGAGCATATCGGCCAGGAATTTTTCCGGTTCGAGATGGCAACCGCGGTCGCCGGCGCCGTTCTCGGCATCAATCCGTTCAACCAGCCCGACGTCGAAGCCGCCAAGATCAAGACGCGCGAGTTGACCAGTGCGTTCGAGAAATCAGGCGCGTTGCCGGCGGAGCAGCCGGTGATGTCCACGGCGGAGGCCGATATCTATACCGACGACGCCAACGCAGCGGCGCTACGCAAGGCCGGCGCCAACGGCGATCTCGGCTCCTGGATCAAGGCACATCTCTCGCGCTCGGGCAGCGGCGACTATGTCGCGCTGCTGGCCTATATCGAGCGCGACAAAACCTTCATCGACGCCTTGCAGAAGATGCGGCTGGCGGTCCGCGACAAGCGCCATGTCGCGACCTGCGCCGAATTCGGGCCGCGCTTCCTGCATTCGACCGGCCAGGCCTACAAGGGCGGACCCGACAGCGGCGTGTTCCTGCAGATCACCGCCGACGACGCCGCGGATTTGCCGGTGCCGGGCCAGAAGGCCAGCTTCGGCGTCATCAAGGCGGCGCAGGCGCGCGGCGATTTCGACGTGCTCACCGAGCGCGGCCGGCGTGCATTGCGTGTGCATCTGAAGGGCAGCCTTGGCCCGGCGCTTGCAGCGCTTGATGCCGCCATTACTGAAGCGCTTGTTTAAGGAAATTGCAGCATGCAACTCGGCATGATCGGCCTCGGCCGGATGGGCGGCAATATCGTCCGGCGGCTGATGAAATCACGGACACACGGCCGTGGTGTACGACAAGGACCCGAAGGCGGTCGCCGCACTTGCAGCCGACGGCGCCGCCGGGTCCACTTCGCTGGAAGATTTCGTGGCCAAGCTGGAGACGCCGCGCACCGCCTGGGTGATGCTGCCGGCCGGCAAGATCACCGAGGCGACCATCGATGCGCTGGCAAAGCTGATGCAGCCGGGCGACGTCATCATCGATGGCGGCAATACGTTCTGGCAGGACGACGTCCGCCGCGGCAAGGCGCTGAAAGAGCGCGGCCTGCATTATGTCGACGTCGGCACCTCCGGCGGCGTCTGGGGCATCGAGCGCGGCTATTGCATGATGATCGGCGGCGACAAGTCCGTGGTCGACCGGCTCGATCCGATCTTCAAGACGCTGGCGCCGGGGATCGGCGACATCCCGCGCACCGAGGGCCGCGACGGTCGCGACCCACGCATCGAGCAGGGCTACATCCATGCCGGTCCCGTCGGCGCCGGCCATTTCGTCAAGATGGTCCACAACGGCATCGAATACGGCCTGATGCAGGCCTATGCCGAAGGCTTCGACATTCTCAAGAACGCCAATATCGACGGCGCTGCCCGGAGCAGCATCGCTTCGATCTCGATATCGCCGATATCGCCGAAGTCTGGCGGCGCGGCAGCGTGATCCCGTCATGGCTGCTCGACCTCACCTCGTCCGCGCTCGCGGAGAACCAGACGCTGGAGAATTATTCCGGCGTTCGTCGAGGATTCCGGCGAAGGCCGCTGGACCGTCAACGCCGCGATCGACGAGGCCGTGCCGGCCGAGGTGCTGACGGCGGCGCTGTTCGCGCGCTTCCGCTCGCGCAAGGAGCACACCTTCGCCGAAAAAATTCTCTCCGCGATGCGCGCCGGCTTCGGCGGCCACAAGGAACCGCCGAAGAAGCCGGGTTCAAAGGCCTGAGAGTGATGACCGTCAATCACGTCTCACAAAAGAAGCCCGATCCCTGCTCCTTCGTGATCTTCGGCGTGACCGGCGATCTCGCCCACCGGCTGGTGATCCCGGCGCTCTATAATCTCGCCGCCAACGACCTGTTGCCGGATAATTTCTGCATCGTCGGCATCGCCCGCAAGGGCATGTCGAGTGAGCGAATTGACCGAGAGCCTGATGAAGGGCCTGCACCAGTTTGCCACCCGCAAGGTCGACGACGCGATCGCCAGGAGGCTGCTCGCCTGCGTCACCTGCATCGAGGCCGATCCGAAGGATCCGGCGTCGTTCGATGCGATGCGCGAGCAGCTCGACAAGCTCGAGGCCGCGCGCAAGACCGGCGGCAATCGGCTGTTCTATCTGGCGACGCCCCCGAGCGGCTTTTTGCCGATCAGCCGCGAGCTCGGCCGCACCGGCATGCTGAAGGAAAACGGCTCGTGGCGGCGGCTGATGGTCGAAAAGCCGTTCGGCACCGATCTCGCGTCGGCGAAGGCGCTGAACAGCGAATTGCTGAAACTCGTCGACGAGCACCAGATCTACCGGATCGATCATTATCTCGGCAAGGAAACCGTCCAGAACATCCTGGTGCTGCGCTTCGCCAACGGCATGTTCGAGCCGATCTGGAATCGCAATCACATCGACCATATCCAGATCACCGTCGACGAAAAGCTCGGCGTCGGCCATCGCGGCAGCTTCTACGACGCGACCGGCGCGTTGCGCGACATGGTGCCGAACCATCTGTTCCAGCTGCTGTCGCTGGTCGCGATGGAGCCGCCGGCGAAATTCGACGCGCGTGCCGTGCGCTCGGAAAAGGCCGAGGTGCTGGCGGCGATCCAGACCCAGAGCGAGGCCGAGGCGCTGCACAATTCGGTGCGCGGACAATATCGGGCCGGCAAGGTCGGCGACACCGAGATCGAGGACTATCGCAAGACCGAGGACGTCAAGCCCGACAGCACCACCGAAACCTACGCCGCGCTGAAACTGACCATCGACAACTGGCGCTGGGCCGGCGTGCCGTTTTATCTGCGCACCGGCAAGGCGCTCGGCGTCAAGCGCACCGAGATCGCGATCAAGTTCAAGCAGGCGCCGTTCGCGATGTTCCGCGACACGCCGGTGGACCGGCTGTCGCAGAACTATCTTGATCATCTGGATCGAGCCGACCGAAGGCATCACGCTGCAGTTCAACACCAAGGTGCCGGGGCCGGCGATCAACATCGACGGCGTCGAGATGAAGTTCCGCTACAAGGATTACTTCCAGGCCGAACCGTCGACCGGCTACGAGACGCTGATCTACGACTGCATGATCGGCGACAACATCCTGTTTCAGCGCGCCGACAGCGTCGAGGCCGGCTGGCGGGCGGTGCAGCCGTTTCTGGACGCCTGGAAGAACGCCGGCGCCAAGGGGCTGAAGATCTACGAACCCGGCAGCGAGGGCCCTGAAGAGGCCGACGATCTCCTGGAGCGCGACGGCCGAAGCTGGCGGAAGCTGACCTGACGATGGCTACGGGCAATCATCGCAACGTCATCGCGGTCGCAGATCCTGCGGCGCTGGCGAAAGCTGCGGCCGAGCGCGTGCTGGCGAGGATTGCCGCAAACAGCGGTCGCGTCGCGATCTGCCTGACCGGCGGATCGAGCCCGAAGCAACTCTACCAGCTGCTCGCGACCGAAACGTATCGCGGCAAGATCCCGTGGGATCGCGTGCACTGGTTCATCGGCGACGAGCGCTTTGTGCCGGCTGGCGATCCGCTCAACAATATGAACATGGCGCGTGCCGCGTTTCTGGATCAATGCGCGCCGAAGCGAACATCCATCCGATCCCGACCGATACCGCTTCCCTGACAATCCCGACAAAAGCGCCGAACTTTACGAACGCGAGCTGAAATCGTTCTATGGCGCGGACGAATTCGACCCTGCCCGCCCCTTGTTCGATCTCGTGCTGATGGGCGTCGGTCCCGACGGCCATACCGCCTCGCTGTTTCCGGGCTACCCGGCATTGGACGAAGCCAAACGCTGGGTGGTCGGCGTGCCCAAGGCGCATGTCGAGCCTTTCGTGCCGCGGGTGACACTTACCTTGCCCGCCTTCGCCTCCTGCCGCGAAATGCTGTTTGAGGTCGCAGGCGCCGAAAAGCGCGCGATCTTGACGCGCGTACTCGCCGGCGAGAACCTGCCGGCGAACCGCGCGCAATCCCAGGGCGAGACGATCTGGCTGGTGGATCAGGCGGCGCTGCCGGAGAACTTTCGTGGGTGATGCGAGCGACCCATGCGCGCTGGTCGTGATGGGCGTTTCCGGCTCGGGCAAGAGCACCATCGCCGACCGCCTGGCCGAACGCCTCGGCTGGCGCTACGAGGACGGCGACAGGTTTCATCCGCCAAGCAACGTCGCCAAGATGAGCGCAGGTCATCCGCTCACCGACGAGGACCGCTGGCCCTGGCTGCAGGCGATCGCCGACGAGATCGACCGCGTCTGCAAGGCCGGCGAGCATGCCGTCATCGCCTGCTCGGCGCTGAAGCACGCCTATCGCGACATCCTCGTGCACGGGCGCAACGACGTCCGCATCGTCTTTCTCGAGGGAACACAGGATCTGATCGCGGACCGGCTCGCGACGCGCAAGGGTCATTTCATGCCGCCGGGATTGCTGACGAGCCAGTTCAAGACCCTGGAGCCGCCGGAAGCCAGCGAACACCCCGTGACGGTATCGATCGACGCATCGGTCGAAGCCATCGTCGACGACATTCGTCCGTCAATTGAAATTGGAACACTCATGACCCGCATCGCCCTTGTCGTCTCCGACGTCGACGGCACGCTGTCTGACCAAGGACAAGGTGCTGACCGACGCCGCCCGGGCTGCGGTGCGGCGGACTGCACGCAGCCGGCATCGGCTTCACCATCATCTCCAGCCGGCCGACGATCGGGATGCGATTTCTGATCGAGCCGCTCGCGATCACGCTTCCGATCGGCGCCTTCAACGGCAGCTCGATCGTCGATCCGCAATTAAACCCGATCGAGCAGCATCTGATCCCGCCCGCGACCGCGCAGCGCAGCCTCGACCTGCTCACCGAATTCGGCGTCGATATCTGGCTGTTCACCAACGACCAATGGCTGCACGCGCAATCCGGACGGCGAATACGTTCCGCACGAAAAGCGCACGATCAAGCATGATCCGACCATCGTCGCGGATTTCACGCCCTATCGTCGGCAGCGCCTGCAAGATCGTCGGCGCCAGTTCGGACGCGGCGTTGCTGCAACGCTGCGAGGCGGCGATGCAACAGGCGGTCGGCACGACAGGCCACCGCGGTCCGCTCGCAGACCTATTATCTCGACGTCACGCCGCCCGGCCACGACAAGGGCACCTTCGTCGAAGCGATGGCGAGGCGGCTCGGAATTTCGACCGATGCGATCGCCACCATCGGCGACATGCAGAACGATCTGGCGATGTTCGCCAAAAGCGGCCTCTCGTTCGCCATGGGCAACGCCACCGACGACGTCAAGAAGCGCGCGACGCACGTGACGGACGTCGAACGAGAACGACGGTTTTGCCAGGCGCGATGGAATGATTTTGAAGGGCAATGAAGCGCGATTAGAGGCTCGGCAGCCGTCGTCCCGGCCTCGAGCCGGGACCCACGCCGTGAACTCTCATGTTGGCACTGTTGGAAACGCCATTAGCTAACGCTACCATCGGTGGTTATGGGTCCCGGCTCAGGCCGGGACGACGTCGATCGATTCACGGTCTACTTCGACCGCTGCATCGCCGGCTTCTCCGTCGATTTACTGGCATCGCTGAGATTATGCGCGGTGTTGATCAGCGCGATATGCGTCAGCGCCTGCGGGAAATTGCCGGTCTGGCGCCCCGCGCCGGAATCAAATTCCTCGGCCAGCAGGCCAAGATCGTTGGCGACCGCGACCACGCGGTCGAACAGCTCTTGCGCCTTTGCGATCTCGCCCGCCAGCACATAGGCGTCGGCGAGCCAGAGGCTGCAGGCCAGGAACGCGCCCTCGATCGGCTGCTTTTCGTCGGAGATTTCGCGCGGATCGTGCCGCAGCACAAAGCCGTCGCGCATCAGATATTTTTCGATCGCGGCCAGCGTGCCGCGGACGCGCGGGTCCGATGGCGGCAGGAAGCCGACCGACGGCAGCATCAGGATGCTGGCGTCGAGCAATTTCGAGCCGTAGGATTCAACGAACGAATTCAGTTCGCGATCAAAACCTTTTTCGCAGACGTCGCGATGGATGGTGTCGCGCAACGCCCGCCATTTCTCCAGCGGCGCCTTGAAGCCGAATTGTTCCGCGCTCTTGATGCCGCGGTCGAACGCGACCCAGGTCATCACTTTCGACGAGACGTAATGCCTGCCGTCGCCGCGCCGCTCCCAGATGCCGTGGTCCGGCTGATCCCATACCTCCGCGAGATGCTCGAGCACGACGCATTCCAGCGCCCAGCTTCCTTCGTCGAGCTCGCAGCTTGGCCATTCGCGACTGATGAAAGGCGTCGATCAGTTCGCCGTAGACGTCGAGCTGCAGCTGCGCATGCGCGGCGTTGCCGACCCGGACCGGCTGCGCGCCTTCGTAACCGCGGCAGCCAGCCGGCTTCCCATTCCAGCAGGCGCCGCTGGCCCATGATGCCGTACATGATCTGCATATTGGCCGGCGCACCCGCCACCGCGCGCAACAGCCAGTTGTGCCAGGCGGAGGCTTCCTCGGTATAGCCGCGAGTTCATCAGCGCCAGCAGCGTGAAGGTGGCGTCGCGCAGCCAGCAGAAGCGATAATCCCAGTTGCGCGCGCCGCCGAGCTTTTCCGGCAGCGAGGTCGTCGGCGCGGCGACGATGCCGCCGGTCGGCGCATAGGTCAGCGCCTTCAGCGTGATCAGCGAACGCATCACGAGATCGCGGTGTCAGCCCTCGATAGGTGCAGCGGCGGCACCATTCGGTCCAGAAGTCTTCGGTATCCTGCAACGCCTGCGCCGGATCGATCGGCTCGGGCACCGGCAGATGCGAAGGCCCGTAGGTGAGGACAAAGGGCACGGTCTCGCCCTCGCCCACCTCGAAATCGGCGACCGTGGTCAGATCTTCGCCGCGGGTCTCGACCGGCGTTCGCAGCACCGTCATGTCCTGCCCGCAAATCGCCAGCAGTCCCGGCCCGTCCGCGGTTCTTCTTGACCCAGGGAATGTCCGCGCCGAAGCCGAAGCGGATCACGAGCTCCATCCGCAGCTTGACCCGTCCGCTGACACCGCGCACCAGCCGGACCACATCGGAGGCGTTGCCGCGCGGCGGCATGAAATCGATCAGGGCGACCACGCCATCTGGCGGTCTCAAACCGCGTTTCCAGGATCAGCGTGTTGTCCCGGTAGCGGCGCGAGGTCTTTATGATTTCTTCGGCTGGCGCGATCTGCCAGCGGCCGTTCTTAGGCGTGCCGAGCAGTGCCGCAAAACAGGCGTCGGAATCGAACGCCGGCCAGCACAGCCAGTCGATCGATCCGTCGCGGCCGACCAGTGCAGCGGTCTCGCAATCGCCGATCAGCCCATAATCTTCAATTCGGCACGACAATTTTCGATACCGTTTTGAATCAAGTCGAGCGTGCGCGCTCGCGCGTCGCGCGCCTTGAGCGCGTCAACGTCGATGGCGGAAATGATATGCTCGATCGAGACCGGCAGCCGCTGCCGCCAGTTCGGATGTTCGTCGACGGTGCCGGGAATGTTGGGCTGGTCGATCACGCCGAGCAGATCCTCCAGCGAGACCGCCAGCAGCCGGGATGCGGTTCGCGCCAGGAACTGCAGCACCGAATAGAGATCGTGGCTGTCGATGGCGTGATGGCGCAGCACGTCGTCCAGCATCGCCAGCGCGTGCCAGCGCGCATCGTCGCTCTCGCCGGGATCGATCCCGAGCGAGCGCTTCAGCTTCAGATCGCTGAACGCGCGCCAGCCGGCATAGGTCGAGAGATCGTGGGTGTTGAAGGTGACCAGCGCATTGGCCGCGTAGCGGTCGACGGCCGTGAAAGGGCCGTGGTCGTCGCGCTCGAACATCATCACCAGATACGACCAGATGCCCCAATCGGCCATCTGCGCGCGAAAACCCTCCGGCACGGTGCCGAGATCTTCGCCGATCACGACGCAGCGGTTGCGCGACGCTCTCCTGCGCGGTCACCGCCAGCAGCGCCTCGAACGGCATCTGCACATAGACGCCGTCGGCCGGGCCGAAGCCGTGCGGCACGAGGTAGAGCCGCTTCAAGCCCAGCACGTGGTCGAGCCGGATCGCGCCGGCGTGCCGCATCGAGGCGCGCAGCATCTCGCGATACGGCGCAAACGACTGCGATTCCAGTCCGGCGGCATTGAAGCCGGCAAGGCCCCAGTCCTGCCCGGCGGTGTTGAGCGGATCCGGCGGCGCGCCGACGCCGAGATGGCGCGAGATCGCGACCTGCTCGTTCCAGGCATCGAAACCGTCGGATTGCACGCCGACGGCGACGTCGAGATAGAGCCCGACCTTCATGCCGAGCCGGTGCGCCAGATCCTTGCATGCCCTCAATTGCCGATCGGCGGTCCATTGCACGAATTCGACGAATTCGATTTCAGGGCGTCGGCGCCGTTGCGCAGGCTGGCGCATTTGGCCTCGTCGGGCTGTCGCCATTCCTCCGGCCATTCCCACCAGGCCTTGTTGAACTTGTGCCGCAGCACCTCGAAGCAGGCGAAGTGCGACAGCAATGCGCCGCGTTCGGCGCGGAATTGTTCAAAGTCCTGCTTCCGCTCGGGCTTTGGATTGACCTTGAAGGCATCGAACGCCGCCCGCAGCGCCCGCCATTTCAGCCCGGCTACCGCGACATAATCGACGACGTCGTTGGCCCGCAGATGCGCGAGCAACTCCCTGGCCTCGGGATCGGCGCGGAATTCGGGAAGTTTTTCGACATCGATATAGAGCGCGTTGAGAAACAGGCGGCTGTTCGGCGAATAGGGGCTGCAATCGCCGGGCCGGTCGTCGAACAGCGCGTGCAGCGGGTTGAGGCCGACGCCGTCGGCGCCCAGATGATGTGCCAGCTCGATCAGGCCCTGGAGATCGGTGAAGTCGCCCATCCCCCAGTTGCGCGCGGAGCGGACGCCGTAGAGCTGGACCGCAAGCAGCCAGCAGCGGTCGAAATCGCCGCCAAAGGCCTTTGCCGGCGCCACGATCAGCGGCAGCTCTTCGGTGAACGGCGACGCATCGGTCAGATTCAGCCGGTGGACGCCCGCCGGCAAGTCCTGCGGCCAGGCGATGACCCGATTGGAGGTCTTGCCCTCGGCAATAACCTTAAGGCCGGCCATGATTTTCCATTGCAGGGGCAATGTGGCAGCCTGCGACAATTCGCTGCGCGCGAGCTGGCCGGATCTGATCACCACGGGGTCGGCGAGCAGGCGACGCGGCGTCTGCGGCGGCAGGGCATCGAGGATGACCTTGAGGGCGGCGGCGTCCGTCACACGGCGGTGACCCTGGCCGTCGATAAATTCGGTCTGGATTCCCAGGTTTTTGGCTTGATCGAAAAGGTCCATTCGGCACGCGGTTTGCACGCGACACGGGGGTGGCGTCGCGAAATTGTCCAAGTTCAGGAAGGGGATAGAAGGTGTTTAACGTTCTACCCCGCCCGGGGTTCCCCGGGAACCAACGCCCGGCGAGCGGCTTTGTATATAGGTCCTTGGCGTCTCCTTCACGCAAGCGAGACGCCATGTCCATATCAATGGCGGCATCACCGTGAACAAAACAGCTCAAACTGTCGAGAGTGCCAGCGGCACTTTCCATATCGAGGACGTTTTTCCGGCAATCGACGGCGGCCGTTTTCCGGTGAAGCGGATCGCCGGCGAGCGTGTCGAGGTTTGGGCCGACATCTATCGCGACGGCCATGCCGTGGTCGCCGCCGCGCTGGTCTGGCGGGCTGAAAACGACCGGGAATGGCGGCGCGAGCCCATGACCCTTCACAGCAACGACCGCTGGGGCGGCACCTTCCTGCCGGACGCACCGGGATACTATGTCTATGCGATCGAAGCCTGGACCGATGAATTCGGGACCTGGCGGCATGGCTTTGAGTTCAAGCACAAGGCCGGCGCCGAGCTCACGCTCGACGCCATCGAAGGCGCCGGCATGCTCACCAAGGCCCAGCCCGAGGGACACGTCGCCGCCGCGGTGATCCAGAAGCAGTGCGAGGATTATCTGCAGACCGGCGATGCCGCGCCGCTGTTGACCACCGAATTGAAGGACGCGATGGCCGTAAGCCAGCCGCGCCGCGACCTCACGCGGTCGCAAACGTTTCCGCTGGTCGCCGACCGGCCGCGGGCGCGCTGCGGCGCATGGTACGAGATGGTGCCGCGGAGCCAGGGCCAGATCCCCGGCCAGCACGGCACGTTCAGGGATTGCATCGCGCGGCTAGCGGATATCGCGGCGATGGGTTTTGACGTCGTCCTGCTCACGCCGATCCACCCGATCGGCACGACCAATCGCAAGGGCCGCAACGGTGCCGTGGCCGCGAGCGCAGACGATCCCGGTAATTACTATGCCATCGGCGCGGCCGGCGGCGGCCACGATGCCGTGCATCCGCAGTTGGGCACGCTGGAGGACTTTCGCGAGCTCGTGGCCGCGTGCAAATCGCTCGACATGGAAATCGCGCTCGACTTCGCCGCGCAGTGCTCCCCCGATCATCCCTGGCTCAAGCAGCACCCGCAATGGTTCAAGCGCCGGCCGGACGGGTCGATGCGCTATGCGGAAACCCCGGCCCAGAAATATGATGACATCGTCAATCCGGACTTCACTTCCGAAGATACCGGCGCGCTATGGAATGGCTTGCGCGATGCGGTCCTGTTCTGGATCGAGCAGGGCGTGCGGATCTTCAGGATCGATAATGCCCACACCAAGCCATTTCAGTTCTGGGAATGGATGATCCGCGACATCCAGCGTCGCCATCCCGACGTCATCTTCCTCGCCGGAGGCATTACGCGGCCGAAGCTGATGAAAGGCCTCGCCAAGCTCGGCTTCACCCAATCCTACAGCTATTTCACCTGGCGAACGCAGCGATCGGAGCTGGAGCAATATCTGAACGAACTCGCGGGCCATCCGGAGCGCGATTTCTATCGCCCGAACTTTTTCGTCAGCACGCCCGACGTGCTGCCCTATCATCTGCACAATGGCGAGCCATGGATGTTCAAGTCCCGCGTCGCACTGGCGGCGATGCTGTCGAGCAGTTACGGCGTCTATAACGGCTTTGAGCTGCTCGAGCACGAGGCTATGCTGGGCACGGAGGAGTATCTGGCTTCCGAAAGATACCAGATCAAGGTGCGGAACTGGAAAATACCGGGCAATATCAAGCGCTATATAACCGATCTCAACCGCGCGCGGCGCGCCAACGCGGCCTTGCAGCAGACCAACCATCTGCGCTTTCTCGGACTGGAGGACGATAACGTCATCGGCTTCATCAAGGAATCCATCGATCACACCAACATCGTCGCCGGCGCCATCGCGCTGACGGGCGACGCCCACGAAGTCTGGCTGCCGCTCGGTGACATCAGGCTCGACGTGGACGGCGAGCGCTGTCCCGTCGCAGCGGTTGAAGACCTGATTACCGGCGAACGCTCCCCCGTCGAATGGGGCGGCATCCGCGTACGACTGGATCCGCAACGCGATCCCTCGTTGTTCCTGCGCTGCCTGGCGTGAGAGGCGGCATCATGAACATATTGCCGTCCATCGACGCAAAAGAGCTGACCGCCACCGAGACCGGCGACGAACTCTGGTACAAGGACGCCATCATCTATCAGCTTCACGTCAAGGCCTTTGCCGACAGCAACAATGACGGCATCGGCGACTTTGCGGGGCTGACGGAGAAGCTCGGTTATCTGGAGGAGCTCGGCGTCACCGTGCTGTGGCTGCTGCCGTTCTATCCCTCGCCCGGCCGCGACGACGGCTACGACATCGCCGATTACGGCGATATCAATCCCGATTTCGGGACCATGAAGGATTTCCGGCGCTTCATCCAGGAAGCCAAGAAACGCGGCCTGCGCGTCATCACCGAACTCGTCGTCAATCACACCTCCGACCAGCACGACTGGTTCAAGCGCGCCCGCCGCTCGGATCCAAAATCGAGTGCGCGGAACTGGTATGTCTGGAGCGACACCGACCAGAAATACCAGGGCACGCGGATCATCTTCACCGATACCGAAAAGTCGAACTGGACCTGGGACCCCGAAGCCGGCCAGTTCTACTGGCACCGCTTCTTCTCGCACCAGCCGGACCTCAATTTCGACAATCCGCGGGTGGTGAGCGCGTTGGTGCAGGTGATGAAGCGCTGGCTCGATACCGGCGTCGACGGTTTCCGTCTCGACGCCATCCCCTATCTGTGCGAGCGCGACGGCACCAACAACGAGAACCTGCCCGAGACCCACGCCATCATCAAGCGGCTGCGCCACGAACTCGATTCCTACGCCAAGGGCAAGGTGCTGCTGGCCGAGGCCAACCAATGGCCGGAGGACGTGCAGGAATATTTCGGCCGCGGCGACGAATGCCACATGGCTTATCATTTTCCGCTGATGCCGCGGATCTACATGGCGATCGCGCAGGAAGACCGCTTTCCGATCACCGACATCCTGCGCCAGACCCCGGATATCCCGGCCAATTGCCAGTGGGCGCTGTTCCTGCGCAACCATGATGAGCTGACGCTGGAAATGGTCACCGACGTCGAGCGCGACTATCTGTGGTCGACCTACGCCCACGACCCGCGCGCCCGCATCAATGTCGGCATCCGCCGCAGGCTGGCGCCGCTGATGGACAATGACCGCCGCAAGATCGAGCTGATGAACTCGCTGCTGCTGTCTTTCCCGGGCACACCGATCATCTATTACGGCGACGAGATCGGCATGGGTGACAACATCTATCTCGGCGACCGCAACGGCGTGCGCACGCCGATGCAGTGGACGCCGGACCGCAACGGCGGCTTTTCCCGCGCCGATCCGGCACGGCTGTATGCCCCGACCATTATGGATCCGGTCTACGGCTATGAATCGGTCAATGTCGAGGCCCAGTCGCACAGCCTGTCCTCGTTGCTCAGCGCCACCAAACGGCTGATCGCGGTCCGAAAATCGACGCAGGCCTTCGGCCGCGGCACCATGACCTTCGTCCGACCGGAAAACCGTTCGGTGCTGTGTTATGTCCGCAAATATCAGGACGAAGTCATTTTGTGCGTCGCCAATCTGTCGCGTTCGGCGCAGGCGACCGAACTCGATCTGTCCGCGTTCAAGGACCGCATCCCGCTGGAGATGCTCGGCCGCACGCGTTTTCCGGCGATCGGCGAATTGCCCTACATGATCACGCTGGCGCCATACGGCTTCTACTGGTTCCAGCTGCAGGAGCGCGACAAGTCCGAGCCGGTGATCCCGAGGGCGGTTCCCGAGTTCGAAACACTCGTCGTTCCCCTCGGCGCAACCTGGGTGTCGCTGGCGCGCGCCCGCGGCGTGTTCGAGCGCGACGTGCTGCCGTTCCATCTGGCGCGAACGCGCTGGTATCCGGAACGATCGGCCAACATGATCCAGCCGACGCTGACCTCCGCGGTCCCGTTCTGCGACATTGGCGACAACCGGCCCTACCTCACCTTCTTCGAGACGACCCAACGTGGCGTCACCACGCGCTCCGTCCTGCCGTTGCAGATCGAGTGGGTCCGCTTCGACCGCGAACGCTATAACCCGCGTGCGCTGGCCGCGGTCCGTCAGGGCGCCCGCGAAGGCACCCTGCTCGACGTCGCCACCGACCAGATCTTCATCGCGCTGTTGCTGCGCAATTTGCGGGAGTCGCTGACCGTCGAGGAAAACGAACACGGCTTGCGCCTTGAATTCAGGCCGACCAGCCGTTTCTCGGACAAGCCGATCAAGCAGCCCGAGCGGGTCCGCGTCGTCGACACCGGCCAGTCCAACAGCACCTCGCTGGTCGACAGCGACTATGTCGTCAAGGTCTATCGCAAGCTGGAAACCGGCATCTCGCCCGAGATCGAGATGGGACGTTTCCTGACCGAGGTCGCGGGCTTCGCCAACGCGCCGGCGCTGCTCGGCAGCGTTGAGCTGATCGAAGGCGAGCGCAGAAGCGCCATCGCCAGCGTCCATGCCTTCGTCACCAATCAGGGTGACGCCTGGACCGTGACCGCCGCTTATCTCGACCGCTTCGTCGACGAGCACCGTCTGCTGACGACGACCGACTATCCCGCCGAAAACGACGAGCCGGCCTCCTATCTGCACTACATGGCGCAAACCGGACGGCGTGTCGCCGAGATGCATGTGGCATTGGGGAACAACCGGGAGCTGGCCGAATTCGCGCCCGAGCCGACCCGGCCCGAGGACGTGCAGCGCTGGATCGGCGACGTCATGGCCCGCGCCGAACGCGTCTTCGATACGTTGAAGCAGCGGCGCGATACGCTGAAGGAAGCAGAGCATCCGCTGGTCGATCAACTGCTGGCGCAGCAGGCCAGCGTGCCGGATCGCCTGAAGTCGCTGCTGCCGCGCCAGATCGATGGGCTCAATATCCGCCTGCACGGCGACTTCGAGCTCAGCCAGATGCTGATCGCCAAGGACGATATCTTCATCATCGACTTCGAAGGCGACCCGCGGCGCAGCATCGCCGAGCGCCGGCGCAAGGCGCCGGCGGCGCGTGACGTCGCGGGCCTGGTCCGCTCGATCGACTATTCGACGACGGCGGCAATGGAACGCGCGCTCAGGGTCGCGCCCGACGAGCACGGCAAGCTTGGCCTGGCACTGGCGGGCTGGCGCGACCGGGCGACGGCCGCGTTTCTGGCCGCCTATCGCGAGGCCATGGTCAACCCGCGTTTGTGGCCCGCCGATCGGCATGCCGCCGAACAGATACTGAAGTTCTTCCTGCTTGAGAAAGCGTTCTATGAGATCGAATATGAGTTATCGCACCGGCCCGAATGGCTGCGTGTCGCGCTGACCGGATTGCTCCGAATTTTGTCGCCACAGCCCTTTGAGGCCGCATGACCAAGCTACCTGCCGAGGCCTATGCGATCATCGAAGGCCGCCACGCCGACCCCTTCCATTATCTCGGCCTGCACGTCGAAGGCGACCAGAGCGTCGTGCGCGCCTTCCTGCCGGAAGCTTCCAACGTCGACGCCATCGGCGAGCACGGCGAGATGGCGCCACTGACGCGGATCCACGATTCCGGGCTGTTTGCCGGGGCGCTGCCGAACGGATCAACGCGCTACCAGCTGCGCGCCCGGTTCGGCGACCACGTCGTCGATCTCGACGATCCCTACCGCTTTCCGCCCGTCCTCAGCGACTTCGACCTCTATCTGCTCGGCGAAGGCACCCATCAGCGCATCTACGACAAGCTGGGCGCGCATCCGATGACGCTCGACGGCGTCGACGGCGTGGCGTTCGTGGTGCTGGCGCCGAATGCGCGCCGGGTCAGCGTGGTCGGCGATTTCAATTTCTGGAATGCGCGGCGGCATCCGATGCGCGTGCGCGGCGTCGGCTACTGGGAGCTCTTCATTCCGCACGCCCGGCCCGGCGATCACTACAAGTTCGACATCGTCGGCCGCAACGGTCAGCACCTGGCGCTGAAATCCGATCCGCTGGCGTTTGCCGCGGAGGTCCGCCCCAAGACGGCATCGATCGTATTCGACGAAACCAAAATTCCGCATCCGCGCCCGTCGCCGCAGAACGTCAATGCGCTCGGCGCGCCGGTCTCGATCTACGAGATTCATCTTGGCTCGTGGCGGCGCAAGGGCAACAATGAATGGCTGAGCTATCGCGAGCTCGCCGAACAGCTCCCCGCTTACGTGCGCGATCTCGGCTTCACCCATGTCGAATTCCTGCCGGTCAGCGAGCACCCGTTCGACGGCTCCTGGGGCTACCAGCCGACAGGCATGTATGCGCCGACCAGCCGCTTTGGCGGCCCTGAGGATTTTTCAGCACTGGTCGATGCCTGTCATCGCGAGGGCATCGCGGTGCTGCTGGACTGGGTGCCCGGGCATTTCCCCGACGATCCGCATGGCCTCGGCCAGTTCGACGGTACGGCGTTGTATGAACATGCCAATCCGCTGCAGGGACGCCATCTCGACTGGGGCACGCTGATCTACAATTACGGCCGCACCGAAGTGGTGAATTTCCTGGTGTCGAACGCGCTGTTCTGGCTGGAGCGTTACGCCATCGACGGCCTGCGCGTCGATGCGGTCGCTTCGATGCTGTATCTCGACTACAGCCGGCCGGAGGGCGGCTGGATTCCGAACAAATATGGCGGCCGGGAAAATCTCGAGGCGATCGACTTCCTGCGCCGCTTCAACACAGAGGTGTTCGCGCGTTTCCCGCAGGCGACCACCGCGGCGGAAGAATCGACCTCGTGGCCACAGGTGTCGCGTCCGGTCGAATTCGGCGGGCTCGGCTTCGGCTACAAATGGAACATGGGCTGGATGCACGACACGCTGAAGTATATCGGCAAGGATCCGATCCACCGCAAACACCATCACGGCGACATCCTGTTCGGCCTGCATTATGCGTTCTCGGAAAATTTCATCCTGCCGCTGTCCCATGACGAGGTCGTGCACGGCAAACGCTCGATCATCGGCCGCATGCCCGGCGACGAGTGGCAGCGCTTTGCGAATTTGCGCGCCTATTACAGCTTCATGTTCGGCCATCCCGGCAAGAAGCTGATGTTCATGGGCTGCGAGTTCGGCCAGGAGCGCGAGTGGAATCACGATCGTTCGCTGGACTGGCATCTGCTCGAGCAGAAGAAATATGCCGGCATCCACGCGCTGGTCCGC
Source organism: uncultured Alphaproteobacteria bacterium (assembly GCA_963738765.1). Classification (GTDB taxonomy): domain Bacteria; phylum Pseudomonadota; class Alphaproteobacteria; order Rhizobiales; family Xanthobacteraceae; genus Bradyrhizobium. Next base: position 415,570 of record CAVTYA010000034.1, read on the forward strand.
GATCTCAACCGGCTGTATCGCACGCTGCCGGCGCTGCATGAGCTCGACTGCGACCAGGCCGGCTTCGAATGGGTGATCACGGATGATGCCGGCGGCAACGTCTTTGCCTGGATCCGCAAGGGCAACGATGCGCGGGCGCGATGCCTCGTGGTCGTGAATTTCTCGCCGAACGTCTATTACAATTATCGCGTCCGCGTGCCGTTTGCCGGCAAATGGCACGAGGTGTTCAATTCGGACTCCGCGCATTATGGCGGCAGCAATGTCGGCAATATCGGCGAAGTCCGGACCCGCGAAGGCCCGGTCCCCGAGCTCAATTTGACAATCCCGCCGCTGGCCGCGATCTTTCTCGTACCGGAGAGCTGACGCATGCGATTGACCGCGGGAACGGCTGCTCGCCTCGGCGCAAGCTGGGACGGACGAGGCACCAATTTTGCGCTGTTTTCGGCCAATGCGGAGAAGGTCGAGCTCTGCCTGTTCGACGGCCAGGGCCGCCGCGAGCTCGAGCGCATCGAACTGCCCGAGCGGACCGAGGACGTCTGGCACGGCTATCTCAACGACGTTTCGCCCGGACAGCTCTATGGCTATCGCGTCTACGGGCCCTATGCGCCCGAACACGGCCACCGTTTCAACGCCAACAAGCTGCTGCTCGATCCCTATGCCAAGCGGCTTGCAGGAAGGCTGGTCTGGAGCGATGCGCATTTCGCTTATCGCACCGGAAGCCCGCGCGAGGATCTGTCGTTCGACCGCCGCGACAATGCCCGCGGCATGCCTAAGGCCGTCGTGGTCGACGAGACCTTCAACTGGGGCCGCCGCGAAATCCGCCCCAACATTCCCTGGGAAGACACCATCATCTATGAGGCCCACGTCAAGGGCCTGACCCAGAAACGCGACGACGTGCCGCCGAACCTGCGCGGCACCTTTGGCGGCCTGTCCTCGCCCGCGATGATCGATCATCTGAGGCGTCTCGGCGTCACCACGATCGAATTGCTGCCGATCCACGGGCTGATCGACGATCGTGTGCTGGTCGAGAAGAAGCTGTCGAACTATTGGGGCTACAACACGCTGGCATTCTTCGCGCCGGAGCCGCGCTACGCGCAGGACAATGCGCTGGATGCCTTTCGCACCACGGTGGCGCGGCTGCACGATGCCGGCATCGAGGTGATGCTCGACGTCGTCTATAACCACACCGCCGAGGGCAACCACCTGGGCCCGACGCTGTCGTTCCGCGGCATCGACAATGCGTCCTATTACTGGCTGAACCGGGAAAACCCGCGGTTCTATGACGACTTCACCGGCTGCGGCAGTTCGGTCAATCTCGCCCATCCGCGCGTGCTGCAGATGGTGATGGATTCGCTGCGCTACTGGGTCGAGGTCTGCCATGTCGACGGTTTTCGTTTCGATCTCGCCACCACACTGGCGCGCGGGCCGAACGGTTTTGACCGCAATGCCGCTTTCCTCACCGCCATCCGGCAGGATCCGGTGCTGTCGACCGTAAAGATGGTCGCCGAGCCCTGGGATCTCGGCATGGGCGGCTATCAGGTCGGCGCCTTCCCGTCGCAATGGTCGGAATGGAACGACCGCTATCGCAGCGCGATGCGACGCTACTGGAGCGGCGAAGGCAGCCTGATCGGCGAGGTGTCGCGGCGTATGACGGCCTCCTCCGACCTGTTTCACCACGACAACCGCGCGCCGCGCGCCGGCATCAATCACATCACCGTCCATGACGGTTTCACGCTGGCGGATCTGTTCAGCTATAACGAGAAGCACAACGAGGCCAACGGCGAGGACAATCGCGACGGCTCCAACGACAATCACAGCAACAATTGCGGCCATGAAGGCCCGACCGACGACCCAAATATCATCGCGCTGCGCCGCCAGCTGCGCAAGAACCAGCTCGCCTGCCTGCTGCTGGCACAGGGCACGCCGCTGCTGCTGGCCGGCGACGAGGTCGGCAATACGCAGTCCGGCAACAACAACGCCTATTGCCAGGACAACGAGATCGGCTGGGTCGGCTGGGACAAACTCGGCAAGGACGGCGAGGATCTTACCGATTTCGTCGCGCCAACTGACCGCGTTGCGGCGCTACTTCCGGCAGATTCGCTGCCAGCGCTGGCTCGATGGCCGGCGCGCGGACGGCTCCTACGGCGTGTTGTGGCTGACACCGGCCGCCGAAGAGATGAAGGAATCCGACTGGAATTTTCCGGAAGGCCGCTTCCTTGCGTATGTGCTCGGGCCGATGGAACAAGGTCATGCACCGATCTTTATCGTTTTGAATGCCGCCCCTGAAGAGATTGCGTTCCAATTGCCCAGGATGAACGAGTACAGGAGCTGGCGGCAGGTTCTCAACACCGCCGTCAACAAGCAGGTCCCCGTCGATTTCGCCGCGGGGGCCGACAGCAAGGCGCCGCCGCGCGCCGTGCTCGCCTTTGCGGGCTCGGTATGAATGCGCGGCAATTCGGCCCACAGCTGACGAAGGCCGGCGCACTGTTTCGGCTGTGGGCGCCGGCGGCCAAGCGGGTCGATCTGGTGTTGGACAAGCCTCACGCGCTGACGCGAGCTGAAGATGGCTGGTTCTCGGTGGAGGTCGCCGGCGTCAAAGCCGGTACGCGCTACAAATTCCGCATCGACGACGAGATCGACGTCCCCGATCCGGCCTCCGCCTTCCAGCCCGAGGATGTCTCGGGCCCGAGCGAGGTGATCGATCACGCCGCCTATCCATGGCGCGCCGCCGATTGGCGCGGACGCCCGTGGCATGAGGCCGTCGTTCTCGAAGCCCATGTCGGCACCTTCACGCGCGAAGGCAGCTATCGCGCCATGATCGACAGGCTCGATCATCTCGTGACAACCGGCATCACCGCACTCGAGCTGATGCCGCTGGCGGATTTTGCCGGAAGGCGCAACTGGGGTTACGACGGCGTGCTGTGGTACGCGCCCGACAGCGCCTATGGCCGCCCCGAAGATCTCAAGGCGCTGATCGACGCGGCGCACGCGCGCGGGCTGATGGTGCTGCTCGACGTGGTCTATAATCATTTCGGCCCCGAGGGCAATTACCTCGGCCGCTATGCGCCGCGCTTCTTCACGGACGCGCAGACGCCGTGGGGCAGCGCGATCGATTACCGCGTGGCGCAGGTGCGCGCTTTTGCGATCGAGAACGCGCTGTATTGGCTCAGGGAATACCGCTTCGACGGGCTGCGGCTGGACGCCGTGCATGCGATCTCCGAGCTCGGCGAAAGCTCGATGCTGCATGATCTCAGCATTGCCGTCGGACAGCTCGCTACCGAGACCGGCCGCCACATCCATCTGGTGCTCGAAAACGACGACAATGCCACGAGCCTGCTGGCGCCCCGCGAAGGAACCGCCACGGCGGAAAATACCGCGCGCAGTGGAACGACGATTATCACCACGCCTGGCATGTGCTGCTGACCGGCGAGAGCCACGCCTACTACCGCGACTATCAACGTTCTCCGCTTGGCGCTATCGCCCGCTCGCTCGGCTCCGGCTTTGTCTATCAGGGCGAGCCCTCCGCGCATCGCGACGGACGGCTGCGCGGCGAGCCGAGCGGCAGCCTGTCGCCCACGGCCTTCGTCAATTTCCTGCAGAACCACGACCAGATCGGCAACCGCGCGCTCGGCGACCGGCTCGAAAGCACGGCGAGCGCCGAAGCGATCGAAGCCGCGCTTGCGATCACGCTGCTGGCGCCGATGGTGCCGATGCTGTTCATGGGCGAGGAATGGGGCTCGAAAGCGCCGTTTCCGTTCTTCTGCGATTTTCACGGCGACCTTGCGGATGCCGTGCGCAGGGGCCGTCGCAAGGAGTTCGCATGCGCTTATGCCAAATATGGCGACGAGATCCCCGATCCGCTCGATCATTCCACGTGCAGCGTCCGCGGTCCTCGACTGGACCGCGCGCGACCACGCGCCCGGGCGGACACGGCTGGCGCTGGTGCGGGAATTGCTCGCCATCCGCCGCCGCGAAATCGTGCCGCGGCTTGCGGGCGCCGCGCTTTGGCGAGGCGCATGCGGCTGACAGCGGCTTGCTGACCGCGAACTGGCGTATGAGCGATGCCACCACGCTCTCGCTTATCGCCAACCTGTCGGAACGCGACATCCCTGCATCCCCTCAAATCCGGGGAACTCCGATCTGGGGCAGTGCGTTGAGCGAGAGCATGCCCGCCTGGTCGGTGCTCTGGCACATCGGATAGCAACATGCCCCCGGCGATCCCGATCGCGACCTACCGCCTGCAACTGACGGCGGATTTCGACTTCGACGACGCCGCAGCCGTCGTGCCCTATCTGAAGGCGCTCGGCATCACGCATGTCTACGCCTCGCCGTTCATGAAAGCGCGCAAGGGCAGCACGCATGGCTACGACATCGTCGATCACACCCAATTCAATCCCGAGCTCGGCGGCGAGCAAGGCTTCGAGCGGCTGAGCGCGGCGCTGAAACGGCACGACCTCGGCCTGATCCTCGATTTCGTCCCCAACCATGTCGGCGTGCACTTCGCCGACAATCCATGGTGGCTCGACGTGCTGGAATGGGGTCCGGCCTCGCCGCACGCGGTCTCGTTCGACATCGACTGGGAGCTGTTGCCGTATCGCGCCCGCGGCGGCGTGCTGTTGCCGATCATCGGCTCGTCCTATGGGCAGGCGCTGGAAAGCGGCGAGATCGAGCTACGCTACGATGCCGACGAAGGCAGTTTTTCGGCCTGGTACTTTCGAGCATCGGCTGCCGATCGCGCCGGAACGTTACAGCGAGATTTTGCGGGCTGTCGTCAAGGACGCCGGACGCCGAGGACAGCCCGGGCGGCAAGACCATTCTCGCACTCGCCTCGCGCTACACCGGATTGCGTCATCCCAACCGCAAGGAAGCGCCCGCCTTCAAGGCGGAGTTGAAAGCGCATCGCCGGAAGCGGCCGCGATCATCGAGCGCGGACTTGCCGCCTATCGCGCCGGACCGGATCGCGCCGCGCCGACGCTGGCGCTGCATCATCTGCTCGAGCGCCAGCACTACAAGCTCGGGCATTGGCGGCTCGCCTCCAGCGACATCAATTACCGCCGCTTCTTCGACGTCAACACGCTGGCGGGATTGCGGGTCGAGGATGCCGGCACCTTCGATGCCATCCACGCGCTGGTCAAGAAAGCTGATCGCGGAGGGACAAGCTGCAGGGCCTGCGTCTCGACCATATCGACGGCCTGCGCGATCCCGCGCAATACTTTCAGCGTCTGCGCCGCCTGATCCGGGGCGCGCAAGGGGTCGCATCCAGGCCGTTCTACATGGTGGTCGAGAAAATTCTCGGCGAGCACGAAAGGCTGTACGCGTTCAACGGCGTTCACGGCACCACCGGCTATGAGTGGATGAATGCGATCACGCAAGTTCTGGTCGACGGCAACGGCCTCGAGCCGCTCGACGAGATCTGGCGACAGATCAGCAACCAATCGCCGAAACTCGAACCGATCTTGAAGGATGCCAAGCGCCGGGTGCTGGAAACCCTGCTGACCAGCGAATTCACGGTGCTGACGCGGCTGCTGGCGCGGATCGCCGGCGGACATTACTCCACCCGCGACTATGCCGCCGACAGCCTGCGGCAGGCGCTCGAACTGTATGTGCTGCATTTCCCGGTTTACCGCACCTATCTGACGGCTTCCGGTCCGACCGCGCATGACCGCGCACTGATCGCCGAGACCATCGAACGCGCGCGGGCCGACTGGTTTGCCGCCGACGAAGGCATCTTCGATTTTCTGCGCGATACCCTGACCATGGATTTGATCAAGCCGGGCCGCGCCGCGCACAGCGCGCCGCGGGTGCGGCGCTTCGCCTTGAAGGTGCAGCAGTTCACCGGGCCATTGATGGCCAAGTCGCTCGAGGACACCACGTTCTATCGCTACCATCGGCTGCTGGCGCTGAACGAAGTCGGCGGCGATCCCGCAGCGAAAGCGCTCGCAGTCGATGCCTTTCATGGCGCGATGCAAATCCGCGCCAGGGAATGGCCGCACGGCATGACCGCGACCGCAACCCATGACACCAAGCGCGGCGAGGACGCGCGGGCGCGGATCATGGCGCTGGCCGAAATCCCGGGCGAATGGACCAGCGCCGTGGCGCGCTGGAAAATCCTCAACGCGCCGCATCTGGTCATCGACGGCGAGATGCGCGCGCCCTCGGCGACGTTCGAATATATGCTGTACCAGACGCTGCTGGGCGCCTGGCAACCGGGCGACGACAACATTTCCGGAGCGGATGCAGGCCTATGCGTTGAAGGCGGCGCGCGAGGGCAAGCAGGAAACCAGCTGGCTCAATCCTCACCAGGCCTATGAAGCGGGAATTGAAACCTTCATCGCGCGGATTCTGGATCGTACGCTCTCGGCCGATTTCCTGGACTCGCTGGAAACATTGGCGCGGCGCGTGTCGCTGTTGGGCGCATTGAATTCGCTGAGCCAGCTCACGCTGAAGGCGACCATGCCAGGCGTGCCGGACTTCTATCAGGGCACCGAGTTCTGGGACCTTTCGCTGGTCGATCCCGATAACCGGCGGCCGGTGGATTTTGCCGGGCGCGCTGCGGCGCTGCTCGCCGTCGAAACACCGGATTGGCAGCACCTCGCCGGGGATTGGACCAGCGGCCATCTGAAGCTGGCATGGACGCGGCACCTGCTGAAGCTGCGGACCGAACTTGCCGATGTGTTCACGGATGGCGACTATCAGCCGCTGGAAGTGAGCGGGCCGCATCGCGACCATGTCATTGCCTTTGCGCGACGACGCGGCCGCGACGCGGCCATCGTTGCGGTCGCGAAATCATGTGCGGCGTTCACGGAAGCCGGACGGGCATGGCCGCGCGCCGATGCCTTCGACGGCGCGATCGACATCAAGGGATATAGGACGGAAGCTGGCGAGAGGGAGTTCAGGCTCTCGACCCTGTTCGAGCATTTGCCAGTCGCCGTGCGCAAGGCGAGCTTCACCGGCATTTTGAAGCCGCGGCGAAAGCGAAACCGCGCGTAGCGGCCTTCGCAAATGCGAAGGCCGCCCGGGATCGACGGCCGGGCGGCCTGGCGGTTGTCGTGCCGACGACGAAGGTCGGTTCCCTCCCCCGCGCAGGCCTGTATCGTCCCACAAAATTCGTTACCGGCAAGCTGATGAAACTACGGGCGCGCGCCGATTTTTCAAACCTGTTGCTGAAGCGCACACAATCAGGTGCAGTGCATCAATTTCGTTTCGTCAGCAGCAGATTGCCGCGATTGCGGATCGCGGCTTGCGCGACTTCGGCAAAGCGCTGCAGCAGCCACGGCAGCACGACTTCCACCCGCACGTGATCGTCGGCGACATCGACATGACCTGACGCTGCCTGCCCCAGCGCGCGAACGCGAAAGATCATGCGATTGTCCTCCCATCGCTCCTCATCGACCTGCAACACCGGCACGCTCGACGTCGCGCGCGCAAGTCCCGTCTTCAGGCGGCGCATCGCTTCTTCGCGGCCGAGGCGATGCGGAATCGAAACGACCAACGGCGCGGACATCGGCAAAATCCTCTTTGATCTCACCAACATGTAATTCCGGATCGTTCGAAAGGAAGGGCCTGCCCGCATTGTTCGCGACGCACAAATGGAACATTCATCGTTCCCGTCCGTTTTCCTTGCGAAGGCAGAGCGCAAACAGCGCCACTGCCGGGCTGAGGAGAGATTTCAATGTCAATCGGAACGATCATCCTTATCATTCTCGTCATCGCCCTGCTCGGCGGCTTTAGCGGCATCGGCGGCGGACCGTTCTACGGCACCGGTTATTACGGCGGCGGCGGCCTCGGTCTGGTGGTCGTGATCTTGCTGATCTTGCTGTTGCTCGGGAAGCTCTGATTCGCATCGTTGTCGCGGATCGTAGGGTGGGCAAAGGCGCACTTGCGCCGTGCCCACCTTACTTCTTTGCGTAGCGCAACGAAAGATGGTGGGCACGCTTCGCTTTGCCCACCCTACTTCCCCGCCAGCTTCTTCATCGCCGCCTTGATCGACGACGCCGCATCGTCGTAGCCGTCCCACGCCTTGGTCTTCGCCAGCAGCGCCGGCACGGTGCGCACCGTGTAGCGCTTCGGATCGAGATCGCCGCGCACCTGCGCCCAGGTCAGCGGCATCGAGACGGTGGCGCCCTCGCGCGCCCGCGGCGACAGCACCGCGACCGCGGTCGCCATCCGGTCGTTGCGCAGATAATCGAGGAAGATCTTTCCCTTGCGCAGCTTCTTCGACATGTTGAGCAGATAGCGCTCGGGATCTTCATTGGCCATCCACTGGCAGACGCCTTGCGCGAAGGCCTTTGCTTCCTTCCACGTCACCTTGTCCCTGGCGCCGTGAAGCAGCGGCGTCACCACGTGCAGGCCCTTGCCGCCGGTGGTCTTGCAAAAGCTCTCCAGGCCGACCGCCGTCAGCCGCTGCCGCATCTCCTTGGCGGCCTCGATCACTTCGGCAAACTCGACATCCGGCGCCGGATCGAGATCGAACACCAGCCGTCCCGGCACGTCTGGTGCGTCGGGCGCGCAATTCCACGGATGCAGTTCGAGCCCGCCGATCTGCGCCACCGCGGCCAGACCCTCGACGCGGTCGATCTGCAGATACGGCTTGCGGTCGCCGGAGACCTTGACCAGTTCCAGCAGATTCGACGTGCCCGGCATGGCGTGGCGCTGGAAGAATTTTTCGCCGCCGATGCCGTCGGGCGCGCGGACGACCGAGCATGGCCGGCCCTTGAGATGGCCGATCATCCAGTCGCCGACCGCTTCGAAATATCGGGCGAGATCGAGCTTGGTCACCGCCTCGCCGTCGCCGCCGTCCGGCCACAGCGCCTTGTCGGGCTTCGAGATGACGACGCCCATCACCTCGGCGGATTTATTCGCCGCAGGTCGCGCAATTTTCGACCGGCGGCGACTTGGCCGCAGGTTTGGCGATTTTGGTCATCGACGGCTTCTCCGCCTCCACCTCGCCGGCCGGCTTGTCCTGCCGCAGTCCCTTGAACGCGGCCTGCCGGATGTTGCCGTCGTCGGTCCAGCCGGCGAATTCGATCTCGGCGACCAGCTCGGGCTTCAGCCAATGCACGTCGCGGGTCTTGCGCGGCGCATCCTTGCCGCCGAACGGGCTCTTGTCCGACGCCGCCGCCTTCAGCGCCGGCATGATGCGCCGGACCGTGTCCTGCCCGAACCCGGTGCCGACGATGCCGACAAAGGCCAGATGATCGCCGCGATGGACGCCGGCCATCAGCGAGCGGAATTTGCCGTTGGTGGTCTTCCAGCCGCCGAGCACGACCTCCTGCCCGTCGCGGCATTTGGCCTTGGTCCAGTTCTCGGAACGGCCGGAACGATACGGCGCATCGAGCTTCTTGGAGACGATGCCTTCCAGCGACAGCTTGCGGGCCGATTGCAGGACGGCGTCGCCACCGGTCTTCGAAATGCTCGACATAGCGGATCGGCCCGTCCTTGCTCTTGCGCGCCTCCAGCAATTGTTCTCAAGCGCGCCTTGCGTTCGCCGAGCGGCAACGGGCGGAGATCTTCGCCATCGGCAAACAGCAGATCGAACGCAAAGAAGATGAGCTCGTCGGTCTTGCCGTCGGAAATCGCAGCCTGCAGCGTCGAAAAATTCGGTGCACCCTGGTGGTCGAGCGCGACGATCTCGCCATCGATCAAGGCGTCGGGAAGCGATGTTGCGGCCTTGGCGATGGCCGGAAATTTTTCAGTCCAGTCCAGGCCTTTGCGGGTTTTGAGCGCGACGCCGCCGTCCTCGACCCGCAATTGCACGCGATAGCCGTCGAATTTGATCTCATGGCACCAGCCCTCCGAATTGGGCGGCCGCTCGACCGACGCGCAGAGCTGCGGCGAGACGAAATCCGGGATCGACGATGCTTTTTTGACCTTCGGTGCCTTCGCCGCCACGCGTGCCTTGGGTGACGGCGCCTTGGTTTTGGCGCGCGCTTCCGCCGCCTCCCCGCGGTTGGAATGCCAGACCGCGTCGGCCTTGCTCTTGCCGCCCCCGGCCAGCATGAACGGCTTTGGCGCCTTGCCCTTGCCCTCGGCAATCTGTTTCAACGTGCGGCCGGAGGCGACCGAACGATCCTCGTGGACGAACTTGTTGGCGTCCCCTTCTTTGGCAAATTCGTCGCGGTGCTTGATCAAGAGCCAGTTGGTCCGCTTGCCGCCGTAGCGGTCGCCCTTCATCCGCACCAGCACCCAGCTGCCGTGCAGCTTTTCGCCGTGCAGGGTGAATTTCAGATCGCCCTTCTTGAAGCCGCGGTCGGGATCGTCGGATTCCCAGGTACCGCGGTCCCAGAGCTGAACGGTGCCGCCGCCATATTCGCTCTCGGGGATCGTGCCTTCGAAATCGCCGTAGTCGAGCGGGTGATCCTCGACCTCGACCGCCAGCCGCTTGTCGTGCGGGTCGAGCGAGGGACCGCGGGTCACCGCCCAGGATTTGAAGACGCCGTCGAACTCCAGCCGGAGATCGTAATGCAGCCGGGTCGCATCATGCTTCTGGATCACGAAACGCCGCTGTTTTGCCGGCGCGACCTTGACCTCGCCGGAAGGCTCGCCGGTCTTTTCGAAATCGCGTTTCTTCCGGTACGTGCTCAGATTTCGTAGCGACACGGTCAGGCCTCACACCCGTCAGGCGCTGCCGCGCGGCGGCAACAGCCCCGAACAAAAATCCATACTAGCCGCTGGAGTTCCGAAACCAAGCCCCGTTCGAGATCGTAACGGCTCCGGTTGTCTTTTGGAAAGACTTGCTCGGGACGTCAAGCGGCCTTCCGCGCCTTGGCCGTCTTGCGCTTGCTGGCCGCCTTCTTCGGTACTTTCTTTCCCTTCGCCCGTGCCTCGGACAGGCCGATCGCTATTGCCTGCTTGCGGCTCCTGACCGTCTTGCCGGACCGGCCACTCTTCAGCGTGCCGGCCTTGCGCTTCTTCATCGCGCGCTCGACGTCGGCGGAAGCTTTCTTCGAATATTTTCGTGCCATGATGTTTCTCCCGGTTGCGGAAAAACAATCGGCGTGGCGCATGAAAGTTCCAGATCACGCCGGGTCCGCCCTCAAGCGATCGCCGAATAAAACTCGGATGCGGTTTTGGCGGCGCGTAATCGCGCGAGGTTTTCGGGCGGGCGCAGCGTCCGGGCGACCAGCGCGAGCGCCGCCAGCGCTTCGGTCTCCGCAGCCGCGGGCAGCAACAGAACAAACAGGATGTCCACCGCTTGCCCATCGATGGCGTCGAATTCGATCGGTTGCTTCAGCCGCGCAAACAACCCATGGGGCCGCTGCAGATCCGGCAGCCGGGCATGCGGGATGGCGACGCCCTTGCCTATCCCGGTCGATCCCAGATCTTCCCGCTTGAGCAGGTAGGACGCAACCCGATCGGCGGGCAGACCGAGACCAGCCGCGGCCCGGGCTGCGAATTCCTGCAACAGCCCCGCCTTGTTCGAAGCCCGAACGTCGATCGCGACGTCCGCGGGCGACAGCAGATCGGAAATTTTCATGGCCGCTCCAGGAGGACGCATCGTTTCTAGCATTGATCCGATCTCGGATGAAATGTGGATTGGCGACCTAGTCCGGCGCGCGCAGCCGATAGCCGATGCCGGTCTCGGTCAGCACGAATTGCGGCCGTTCCGGATCGGCTTCGATCTTCTGCCGGAGCTGCCGCACATAGACGCGCAGATATTGCGCGTCGGTCAGTTCATCCCACAGCTCCTTGAGCAGAAACCGGTGGGTCAGCACCTTGCCGGCGTGCTGCACGAGCACGCGCAACAACTCATACTCCTTGGGCGATAGCTTGACGTCCTTCTCGCCGACCTTGACGATCCGGCGCACCAGGTCGACCGAAAGATCGCCGGATCGAAAAACCGGACGTTCGCCGTGAACCTGCAATTGATGGCGCAACGCCGCGCGCATTCGCGCCAGCAGTTCATCCATGCCGAACGGTTTTGTCAGGTAATCGTCGGCGCCGAGATCGAGCGCCTGGACCTTGCCGGCCTCGTCGCCGCGGCTCGACAGCACGATGACCGGGACGCTGTCGTTGCGCCCGCGGATCATGCGCAGCAGGTCATGGCCCTGGATGTCCGGCAGGCCGAGATCGAGGATGATGAGAGCAGGATCCTGCGCCAGCAATTCGAGGCCGATCTTGCCGTTGGAGGCTTCCAGGATCTCGTAACCCTGCGTGCTCAACCCCATCCGCAGCAATTTTCGGATCGGCGGCTCGTCGTCGATGACGAGAACCTTGATCGGTGCGGCACTCATGCGGCGGTGTCCAATGCATTTGACGTCGCCGGAATCGGCAGCCGAATAGTCAGCACGGCGCCGCTCCGGTCAGTGCGGTTGGCGGCCAGGATCGTGCCATGCATGGCCTCGACGAACCCGCGCGAAATCGCCAGACCGAGCCCGGTGCCGGGACGGACATGGTCGCCCTTTTGCGCGCGATAGAACTTGTCAAACACGATCTCGAGTTCCGCGGGCGGAAACCCGTCGCCCTCGTCGATGATTTGCAGGCAGACAAAATCCCTTTCCCGCAAACTCCTGATCGAAATCGTGGTGTCCGCGGGCGAATATTTCGCCGCATTGTCGAGCAGGTTGAACAGCACCTGCTCGAACAGGACGGCGTCGAGTTGCAGCATCGGCAAATCGGCGGCGATCTCCAGCGAAACCTTGTGGCCCGCGAGAATCTTGCTGGCGCGCCGCAACACGCTGCCGACGATCTCGCCGACGTCGTGCAGCGCCGTATTCGGCACGATGGCGCCGGATTCCAGCTTGGTCATGTCGAGCAGATTGGCGATGAAGCGGTTGAGCCGTTCGGACTCGTCGATCACCGTTGCCAGCAGGTCGCGCTTTTCGGAATCGCTCAGGCCAGAGGCTAGATCGCGCATCGTGCTGGCGGCGCCAAGCACCGAAGCCAGCGGCGTCTTCAGATCGTGCGAGATCGATGTCAGCAGCGCCGATCGCAAGCGATCGGATTCCACGGTACGCTTGACCCGGTCCATATCCTCGACCAGTTGCACGCGCTCGATCGCAAGCGCGCCCTGGTCCATCAGCGCATCGAGCAGCCGGCGCTGGTCCGGCGTCAGCAGCGGTCCGGTCTTGTCGTCGTCGATGCCGATCACGCCGATCGGCCCGCGTCCGGTTCGCATCGGCAGAAACAGCCGCTTGGCGCCCGGCAGCGTATCCGAGCCGCGCCCGGCCGCGCGATCATTGCCCCACGCCCAGTTCGCGGCGGCGAGATCGGCCTTGTCGAGTTCGTCCTCGGGCGGATAGCCGGTCTTGACGGTCAGGACGCCGTCCTCGGGCAACAGCAGCACCACGCGCACCTTCAGCATCAGGGCGGTCTGATAGGCGGTCGCCCACAGCACGTCGTCGAGCGTCGCCGTGCCCGCGAGCTTGCGGCTGAAGGCGTAGAGCGATTCCGTGGTGCGCACCCTGCCGATCGCGGAGTCCGCCTGCGTGCGCACCCGCGCCGCGACATTGGAAACCAGGATCGCGATCAGCATGAAGAAGAAGAACGCCGCGACGTTGGTCGGATCGGTGATGGTGAAGGTATAGACCGGCGGCAGGAAGAAGAAGTTGTAGCACAGCGACGCCGCGACGCTGGCGAACAGCGACGGCCATAGGCCGTAGCGAACCGCGACGCCGACGACCGCCGTAAGAAACACCAGATCGACGTTCTCGATGCCGAACGCCGGCTGGATCAGTTCGGCGGCGCCAAGGCCGATGGCCACGATCAACAGCGCCATCAGATACGGCTTGGGATTGAACGGCTCGGGTCGTTCCGCCGTGCGCACCGTCTTCTTTGGAACGGACTCCGCCTCGAGTTCCTCGCCGGCGATCACGTTGACGCTGATATTGCCGGCGCGCCGCACCAGATCATGCACCACCGAGCCACGCCTGAATTCGAACCACCAGGAGCGCGTCGACTTGCCGATGATGATCTGGGTCACGTTGTTGGCTTGCGCAAATCCGATCACGTCGTCCGCGATGCGCCGCCCGACAGCGGGAATGGTGAGCGCCTCGCCTCCGAGCGCTTCCGCGAGCCGCAACGTGTCGGCCAGCCGGTCGCGCTGCTCGTCGGTCAATTGCAGGCTGCGCCGCGTCTCGATGCTGATGGCGGTCCACGGCGCGTGCAGGCGGTCCGCCAGTCGCTTGGTGTAGCGCACCAGCCCCGCCGAGCGCGGATCCTCGCTGATGCAGACCAGGATGCGCTCGCCCGCGGCCCAGGGGCCGGCGATCGCGTTGGCCTGCATATGGGTGAGCAGCTGCTCGTCGACGCGCTCGGCGGTCCGGCGCAAGGCCAGCTCGCGCAGCGCGGTCAGATTGCCCGGCGAGAAATAATGCTCCAGCGCCCGCTCGGCCTGTTTCGGGACGTAGACCTTGCCCTCTTTCAGCCGCTGGATCAGATCGTCCGGCGTGAGATCGATCAGCTCGATGGCGTCGGCGCGGTCGAACACCGAATCCGGCACGGTTTCGCGCACCCGCACATGGGTGATCTGCGCGACCACGTCGTTGAGGCTTTCGATGTGCTGGATGTTGACCGCGGTATAGACGTCGATGCCGTGCGAGAGCAGTTCCTCGACGTCGAGATAGCGCTTCGGATGGCGGCTGCCGGGCGCGTTGGTATGCGCGAGTTCGTCGACCAGCGCGATCTGTGGACGGCGCGCGATCAGCGCGTCGAGATCCATCTCCTCGAGGAACTGATCCTTGTAGTCGAGCCGCCTGCGCGGCAGGACTTCGAGCCCCGTCAGCAGCGCCTCCGTCTCCGCCCGGCCGTGGGTCTCGACCACGCCGACCACGACATCGATGCCCGCCTTCCGCTTGGCGTGCGCGCTCTGCAGCATCTCGTAGGTCTTGCCGACGCCGGGCGCGGCGCCGACGAAGATCTTGAGCTTGCCGGCACGGCTTTCCTCGCGCCGGGCGGCTTCCAGCAGCGCTTCCGGCGAGGGACGTTGTTCGGGATCGCGGCGCTGCTGAGCCATTATGGCAGTATAGTCCTCAGCCCAGGTCCAGCCTAGACGCCTGCTATTTCGTGCGGCACCGTCCAGCGCCAGATTGAGCGCCAGCACGTTGACACGGGGTTCGCCGAGCAATCCGGCGAAGCGGCCCTGGGTGTTCGCGCGACCACAGCTGGCGGACCCGATCTTCCGGCATGTTCCGCGCCTTGGCGACGCGCGGCACCTGGAACAGCGCGCGCCTCCGGCGAAATATCGGGATCGAGGCCGCTGCCGGAGGTGGTGACCAGATCGATCGGGACCGGCGCCGACGGATTCTCGGCCTTCAGCTTCTCGACGTCTTCCTTGACCCGGTCGTTCAGCGCCTTGCTGGTCGGGCCGAGGTTGGAGCCGCCGGAATTGGCGGCGTTGTAGGGCGCCGACACGGTCTTGGTCGAATCCGCCGGGTCCGGCGCCGAGGTCGCCGAAGGCCGGCCGTGGAAATATTTGTCGTCCTTGAACTCCTGCCCGATCAGGGCCGAGCCGACCACCTTGCCGTCCTTCTCGATCAGGCTGCCTTGCGCCTGCTTCGGGAAGATCACGCCGGCAACGCGGTCATGGCCAGCGGATAGGCGAGGCCGGTGATCAGCGTGAGCAGGACCAGAAGAACGATGGCGGGGCGAATTTCTTTCAACATGATGTATCTCCTTGAAGTGACCGTCATTGCGAGCGAAGCGAAGCAATCCATAGCGTGAGGCGCGACCGTGAAATGGATTGCTTCGTCGCTTCGCTCCTCGCAATGACGCGTGTGGTCAGGCCAGGTGCAGGGCGGCGACGACGAGGTCGATGGCCTTGATGCCGATGAACGGAATGATGATGCCGCCGAGGCCGTAGATCAGCAGGTTACGGCGCAGCAGCGCGCCGGCGCCGATGGCGCGATAGGCCACGCCCTTCAGCGCCAGCGGGATCAGCGCGATGATGATCAGCGCGTTGAAGATGATCGCCGACAGGATCGCGCTCTGCGGGCTCGCCAGATGCATGACGTTGAGCGCGTCGAGCTGCGGGTAGAAGGCCAGGAACATCGCCGGGATGATGGCGAAATATTTCGCCACGTCGTTGGCGATCGAGAACGTCGTCAGCGCGCCGCGGGTCATCAGCAGCTGCTTGCCGATCTCGACGATCTCGATCAGCTTGGTCGGGTTGGAGTCGAGGTCGACCATGTTGCCGGCCTCGCGCGCCGCCTGCGTGCCGGTGTTCATGGCGACGCCGACATCGGCCTGCGCCAGCGCCGGCGCGTCGTTGGTGCCGTCGCCGCACATCGCGACCAGCTTGCCCTTGGCCTGCTCGTCGCGGATCAGCTTCAGCTTGTCCTCGGGCGTCGCCTGGGCGAGGAAATCGTCGACGCCGGCTTCGGCCGCGATCGCCGCCGCCGTCATCGGGTTGTCGCCGGTGATCATCACGGTGCGGATGCCCATGCGGCGCAGCTCGGCGAAGCGCTCGCGGATGCCGCCCTTGACGATGTCCTTGAGCTGGATGACGCCGAGCAGGCGGCCGTCCTTGGCGACCGCCAGCGGCGTGCCGCCGGCCTTGGCGATTTCGTCCGAGATCGCCTGGATCTCGCGCGCGACCTCCGACAGCCGCGGCGGACTGGATCGCGCGCACGGTGTTGCCCGACGCGACGATGCGGCGCTCCGCCATCGACGTAGTTCAGGATGGCATCGACCGCGCCCTTGCGGACCGACGACGCGCCGGCATCGACGCCGCTCATGCGGGTCTGCGCCGTGAACGGAATGAAGGTGGCGTCGAGCTCCGCCATGTCGCGGCCGCGGATGCCGTATTTCTCCTTGGCCAGCACGACGATCGAGCGGCCTTCCGGGGTCTCGTCGGCGAGCGAGGCCAGCTGCGCCGCGTCCGCCAGTTCCTGCTCGGTCACGCCGCGCACCGGCGCGAAACGCCGTCGCCTGCCGGTTGCCGAGCGTGATGGTGCCGGTCTTGTCGAGCAGCAGCGTATCGACGTCGCCGGCGGCCTCGACCGCGCGGCCCGACATCGCCAGCACGTTGAAGCGCACCAGCCGGTCCATGCCGGCGATGCCGATCGCCGACAGCAGCGCGCCGATGGTGGTCGGGATCAGCGTCACGAACAGCGCCACCAGCACGACGACCGAGATCGAGCCGCCGGCATAGGCCGCGTAGCTCGGGATGGTCACGGTCGCGAACACGAAGATGATGGTCAGGCCCGCGAGCAGGATGTTGAGCGCGATCTCGTTCGGCGTCTTCTGCCGCTCGGCGCCCTCGACCAGCTTGATCATGCGGTCGATGAAGGTCGAGCCCTGCGCCGCGGTGATGCGGACGCGGATCCAGTCGGACAGCACCTGCGTGCCGCCGGTGACCGCCGAGCGGTCGCCGCCGGATTCGCGGATCACGGGCGCGGATTCGCCGGTGATCGCGGCCTCGTTGACCGAGGCGACGCCCTCGATCACCTCGCCGTCGGACGGAATGTTGTCGCCGGCCTCGACCAGCACGACATCGCCGACCTTGAGGCTGGTGCCGGAGCACCAGCCGATAGGTCTTGTCGGAGCCGGTCAGCAGCTTGGCCTGGCTCTCGGTGCGGGTCTTGCGCAGCGACTTCGGCCTGCGCCTTGCCGCGGCCTTCGGCGACGGCTTCGGCGAAGTTGGCGAACAGCACCGTGAACCACAGCCAGAGGATGATCTGGAAGGTGAAGCCGAGGCTCGCGCCGCCGGTGACGAGATCGCGCAGGAAGATCACCGTGGTCAGCGCGGCCACGACCTCGACCACGAACATCACCGGGTTCTTGATCATCAGCCGCGGATCGAGCTTGACGAAGGCCGAGCCGATCGCCGGGCATCACGATCTTCGGATCGAGCATCGCCGAGACCGGCGCGCGCTTTTGCAGTTTCATGGCTTCCATGGACGTAACTCCGAAATGCAGTTCGATCAGAACAGGGTGTCGGCGTTCATCGCGAGATGCTCGACGATCGGCCCGAGCGCGAGCGCCGGGAAGAAGGTGAGACCGCCGATGATCAGGATCACGCCGACGACGAGGCCGACGAACAGGCCGCCGGTGGTCGGCAACGTGCCGGCCGACGGCGGGATCGACTTCTTGCGCCGCCAGCGAGCCCGCGATCGCCATCGCCGGGACGATCATGAAGAAGCGGCCGACGAACATCGCGACGCCGCCGGTGACGTTGTAGAAGAGGGTGTTGCCGGTGAGGCCGGCGAAGGCCGAGCCGTTGTTGCCGGTCTGCGAGGTGTAGGCATAGAGCACCTCGGTGAAGCCGTGCGGCCCGGCATTGGCCATCGAGGCCACCGCCGACGGCAGCACCACGGCGACCGCGGTCCAGCCGAGATACATCAGCGGCAGGACCAGGATGGCGAGCATCGCCATCTTGACCTCGCGCGCCTCGATCTTCTTGCCGACATATTCCGGCGTGCGGCCGACCATCAGGCCGGCGACGAAGATCGCGAGGACGACGAACAGCAGCATGCCGTAGAGGCCGGCGCCGACGCCGCCGACGATGATCTCGCCGAGCTGGATGTTGATCAGCGGGATCATGCCGCCGAGCGCGGTGAAGCTGTCATGCATGGCGTTGACGGCGCCGCAGGAGGCCGCCGTGGTGATGACCGCGAACAGCGCGGAGGCGACGATGCCGAAGCGGACTTCCTTGCCTTCCATGTTGCCGCCGGTCAGGCCCGAGCGCGTGCAGCGCCGTGGTGCCGTTGGCTTCCGCCCAATAGGTGACGGCGACGCCGGCGATGAACAGCACGCCCATCACGGCGAGGATCGCCCAGCCCTGGCGCTGGTTGCCGACCATGCGGCCGAACACGTTGGTCAGCGCGGCGCCGAGCGCGAAGATCGAGATCATCTGCACGAAGTTCGACAGCGCCGTCGGGTTCTCGAACGGATGCGCGGCATTGGCGTTGAAGAAGCCGCCGCCATTGGTGCCGAGCATCTTGATCGCGACCTGCGAGGCGACCGGGCCGACCGCGATGGTCTGCTTGGCGCCTTCCAGCGTCGTCGCGTCGACATAGGCGCCGAGCGTCTGCGGCATGCCCTGCCAGACCAGGAACAGCGCGTAGACGATGCAGATCGGCAGCAGGACGTAGAGCGTGCAGCGCGTGACATCGACCCAGAAATTGCCGACGGTGCGCATCGAGGAGCGCGAGAAGCCGCGGATCAGCGCCACCGCCAGCGCGATGCCGGTCGCCGCCGACAGGAAGTTCTGGTGCGTCAGGCCGAGCATCTGCACGAGATAGGACAGCGTGCTTTCGCCGCCGTAGTTCTGCCAGTTGGTGTTGGTGATGAAGCTGATCGCGGTGTTGAAGGACAGATCCTCGGCGACCGCGGACTGCTCCGCCGGATTGAACGGCAGCACGCGCCTGCAGCCGCATCAGCGCATAGAGGATGAGGAAGCCGCCGACATGGAACAGCAGCATCGCGACCGTATAGGTCAGCCAATGCTGCTCGCGCTTCTCGTCGACGCCGCCGATCCAGTAGAGCGCCGGCCTCGACCGGCCGCAGCACCGGCGACAGGAACGTGCGCTCGCCGTTGAAGACGCGCGTCATGTACCCGCCGAGCGGCTTGACCAGCGCGACGATGATCGCGCAGTACAGAATGATTTGAATCCAGCCGATGACGGTCATGGGGTGTGCCTTTTGAGGAATTGCGCGGCTGGATGCGGCGGTCAGAACCGCTCGGGCCGCAGCAGCGCGTAGGTCAGGTAGAACAGCAGGCCCAGCGGAGACGAGGCCGGCGAGCGAATAATCGAAGATCATGGCCGCTCTCCTCAAAGCCGTTCGCAGGCGTAGGCGTAGCCGATGCCCGCCGCGAAGAAGCCGAGGCCGAGGGCCAGCATGACAATGTCCAACATGAGAATGCTCCTTGCTGCGCGTGTTCTGTGCGCAACTCTGCGCGTTTCCGGGAAGGCGGATTGCGCTGGATCAATCCGGACGGATCGCGATCCCGGCCTTGCCCGTATCAGTGGCGTGAAGTGCCACTCGCGCGCATAGGTTTTCGAGGCGGGCGCAACGGCAATGTTATAGGAATCCCATAAAGACCCAGTCGGCTTCATCTCGTCGTCCCGGCCTTGAGCCGGGACCCATACTCCGCGGCCTATCGTTCGAGCAGTACGTCAGCCGCCTTTGCTTCCTCGATGGAGCAACGCGGTATGGGTCCTGGCTCAAGGCCGGGACGACGCGGAGAGACCTCAAATCTTTATGAAATCCCTATATCTTGGCCCCCCGCTCCATCTCGTTTTCAAATGGCGTTTTGACCATCTTGCGGACGCGGCTGCCGATCGCGGCCGCGCCATGATGCGAGATAACGCCATGCCGCTGCCTTTCAGAACATCATGACCCCGCCGAACTCGTCGACCGGCTTCGCGACGCCGCATGCCGTGACGGCCGGAACTGATGTCCGAAGTCATCGGCGAGGCGTGCCGGCGCTTTCCCTCCGACGGGGCAGACCGAAAAGACCGCGCGGATCGAACGGCTGATCGCAGTCCGGCGCCTGGACCGATGCGGCGCTGGCGCTGATCGATCTGGAACTGCCGCAATGGCAGGTTCGCCGCATCGCCTATGACGAGGGCGAATGGTATTGCGCGCTGTCGCGCGAGCGCGAGCTGCCGGACTGGCTCGATCAGTCGATCGAAGCCCGTCACACCGATTTGCCGCTCGCGATCCTGAGCGCGTTCGTCGAGGTCCAGCGCATCGGTGCGCCGGCAACCCGCACCAGCGTTCCCACCGTGCCGCGCGACGCCGACGCGCTCTACGAGCCGGTCTGCTGCGACAATTTCGCGTAAGCCGCATCGCCATCGCTTCTGCGGCATCTGGAGCTTGCGCGAGATTCGGCGTCGAACTCCCGCGAAACTGCGATCGACCCAGGTGCTCGTTCGCTTCTGCCTGCGCATGATCATTCTGGTCATCTTCGCCGACGTTCGGCGGCATCGGCTTCGGCCGAAGCCTTGCCGCGCTGTTGTGGATGTCCACCATCCTCAGCGCCGTCATGGCCGTCATCCGGCGCGAAGCTCCGTTCGATGCCGTTCTCAATCATTGGGATGAAACGGTGGCCTACGCGGCCTGGTGAGCAGCTTCGATCAGCGGCCTCGATGAAGCCACGTCGCGCGATTTATGGCTCCTATGCGATCGCCGCCGCCGCTCTCGAATTCATATCCGGCCGGGAAGATATTGGAGATAGCAGGCAGTCTCCCGGCGCGGCTCTCGAATTCATATCCGCGCGCACGGAAGCATACCGACGCGCGCACGCATCGCTCATCATCAGAAGGAAATACCAACGTGAAGCTCGTCGAACCTCCATCGTGTCAGTCTCCGCATCTGCCCATCGTCTTTATTGGCAAGAACCGCCGCGGCAACTGGGTCGCCCAGGAACAGAACGGCCTCTATGGCGGGCTGTTCGTCAACCGCGCGCAAGCCGTCAAATACGCGCTGTTCGAGAATGGCCATCATCCCGAAACCATCGTCGAGTTGTCGCGCGAGATCGAGCTCGACATGGGCGGCAGTACTTCTTCCTCGAATCGCCCGCCCGCACTTTCTTCGAGCCGGGTCGCCTAGCTCCAATGGCGTCATTGGCAAACCCGGCAAGCTGGCTGGCCGGCTACATCCCGGACATTCCGACACCGTTCGATGAAACGGCGCGGTCGATCTGGCGGCGTTGGCCAGGCTTTGCGAGCGGCAGATCGAGGCCGGCGTCACCGCCATCCTGCGTCGGCGAAACCAGCGGCGAAAGCTCCACGCTGACGCCGGCCGAACAGGAACAGCGTCATCCGCGCCGCCGTCGAGAGCGGCGCGCGGCCGCGTCCGCGTCATCGCCGGAGCCGGATCCAATTCAACCAGTCAGGCGATCGAGCTGACGCAGCGCGCCGAAGCGGCCGGTGCCGATGCGGTGCTTTCGGTCGTGCCGTACTACAACAAGCCGATGCAGGCCGGAATTCACGCGCATTTCCGGGCGATCGCGATCTCGACCGAGCTGCCGATCATTCTGCACGACGTTCCATCCCGGACCATGCGCGAATTGTCCGACGACACGTTGTTGCGGCTGGCCGAATTGAGACACTTCATCGGATTGAAGGATGGCGCCGGCGATATCGCCCGTCTGCTGCGCTTGCGGTCGCGGCTGCCGGCGGGATTTCGACTGTTGTCAGGCGACGACGCAACGGCGCTGGCTTTTGCCGCCAATGGCGGCGACGGTTGCATATCCCTCGTATCGAACGTGGCGCCGGCGCTCTGCCAGGCTATTTTTACGAACTGCCGGCTGGGGCGGTTGCAGACCGCGAGATATTTGCAGAACCGGCTGGCACCGCTGACAGCCGCGCTGGCCAAGGAAAGCCCGGCCGCCTTGAAGTACGCGCTCTGCCTGCTCGGCTTTACGTCCCCGGCTACCCGCCTGCCCATCGTCGGACTGGACGATGCCGCAAAGGCAGAAGTCGCGGACGCGATCGCGGAGATTGGCGATGAGGATATCGCTTGCCCGGTCGAAGTATCGGACGGCTCACGCGCCGCCGGCTGAAGCGCGATCGAGGCGATGTTTCTCCCGCCATTTCGGTCCGAGGCCGCGCATGTAATGCGCTTCCGGACGATAGGCCCTGATGGGCTCGTTCCCGAGCCTGGTAAGAAATGCCAGCAGCGCACCACCCACGGCGCGCAACACGGGGACGACGGCGGAAGCGCCCGATGAAAGAAACCGCATGTCAGAAATCCCACTTGTCGCCGAGGATCAGCGGGCGTCGCGGGAATTTGGCGCCGTCGGTTCCCACACTGCCATCGTGGCCACGCGTACGCTCCCAATTCTCATAACTGTCGGCGTGAAGCATCAGCTCGTTGCGGAGCCGATGGATCTTGGCGGCGGCAATCGCCCGATGAATCATCTTGAAGGCGTGAGCAACCCGTTTGATCGCGCGCGCGATCGGTAAACGGATGGCGCCAACGGGTCCATGCAGCGGTTCGTGACGTGAATGGAACAGGGTCATGATCGATCTTCCCATCTCCGGCGCAACCGCCGGACCGGCTGGAAGATGTGAGAACGAGCATAGGAAATCGAGGCGGTCCCGCCCGCTGTCTCATAAGCGCCGCATAAAGGCTGGAGCGGATCGGCCGCGTCATCAAGTCGCGAAGCGTTCCTACATCTCTCCTATGAGATGTCACGCCGGGCCTTCTGGTTTTCCTATGCGCGGGTCGGCACATCCATGCTTTCAGACAGGCCAGAAGGCCGCCATGAGGGATTGAGACATGACGATGTTGATGCATGAACGCGGCCCGTTCGACCGGGCTCACTTTTCATCGAGCGAGCGGACCGGAGCCGCTGCCGCGCATCTGCCGGCGATCAAGCGCGCCGGCAAGTTCGCGCTCGCAGTCCTGTTGGTTGGCGGCGCCCTCGCCGGTATCATCGCGCTCAGGGTCGCAATCTTCGTTCCGCACCTGAATATTTGACGCCCGCCGCTCGCGGCTATTCCGCCGCCGAACGGATCTCGGCCTTGGCGGCGCGCACGGCGCAGAACTTGAATTCCGGGATCTTGCCGAACGGATCGAGCGCCGGATTGGTCAGCAGATTCGCCGCCGCCTCGGCGTAGCAGAACGGCATGAACACCATGTTCTCCGGCACGTCGCGGTCGGAGCGGACCTTGACCTCGACCGCGCCGCGCCGCGTCTCCAGCCGGATGAAATCGCCGGGCCAGACGCTCAGCCGCCGCATGTCCTTGGGCGACATGAACGCCACCGCCTCCGGCTCGATCTGGTCGAGCACGCTGGAGCGGCGCGTCATCGAGCCGGTGTGCCAGTGCTCGAGCACGCGGCCGGTCGACAGCACCATCGGATATTCGTCGTCGGGCACTTCGTCCGGCGCGATCACGTGCGCCGGCACGATCTTGCCGCGGCCGCTTTCGGTCGGGAAACCCGTGGTGAAGATGATCTCGTTGCCGGGCTGGTCGGGGTCGTCGACCGGATAGGTCACCGCGCCCTCGCGCACCAGCCGCTCCCAGGTGATGTTCTTCAGCGACGGCATCACCTGCGCCATCTCGGTGAAGACATCGGCCGGTCCGGCATAGTTCCAGGGCAGGCCCATGCGCTTGGCGATCTCCTGGATGATCCACGAGATCCTGCCGCGCATCGCCCGGCGGCTTGATGACCTCGCGCGCCAGCTGCACGCGGCGGTCGGTGTTGGTGAAGGTGCCGGACTTTTCCGCGAACGCCGAGGCCGGCAGGATCACGTCGGCGTGGAACGCGGTCTCGGTGACGAACAGATCCTGCACCACCAGATGCTCGAGCTTGGCCAGCGCCTCGCGCGCGTGCTGCAGGTCGGGATCCGACATCGCCGGGTTCTCGCCCTCGATGTACATGCCGGTGATCTCGCCGGCGTGGATCGCGTTCATGATCTCGACCACGGTCAGACCGCGCACCGGATCGAGCTCCTGGTGCCAGAGCTTCTCGAACGGCTCGCGCAGATCGGTGCGGCCGACCGGCTGGTAGTCCGGCAGGAACATCGGGATCAGGCCGGCGTCGGAGGCGCCCTGCACGTTGTTCTGGCCGCGCAGCGGATGCAGCCCGGTGCCGGGACGGCCGACCTGGCCGGTGATCAGCGCCAGCGCGATCAGGCAGCGCGCATTGTCGGTGCCGTGGACGTGCTGGCTGATGCCCATGCCCCAGAAGATGATCGACGCGCGCGAGCGCGCATAGAGCCGCGCCACCTCGCGCAGGGTCTCGGCCGGGATGCCGCAGATCGGCTCCATCTTCTCCGGCGTGAATTCCTTGATGCGCTCCTTGAGCTCGTCGATAGCCCTCGGTATAGCCGGCGATATATTGCTCGTCGGTCAGGCCCTTCGGTGATGATGGTGTTGATCATCGCGTTCAGCATCGCGACGTCGCTGCCGGGCTTGAACGCCAGATGCTTATAGGCATGGCGCGACAGCGACTGCCGGCGCGGGTCGATCACGATCAGCTTGGCGCCGCTCTTGGCCGCGTTCTTGATGAAGGTCGCCGCGACCGGATGGTTCACGGTCGGATTGGCGCCGATCACGATGATGACTTCGGCATCCATCGCCGCCGCGAACGGCGCCGACACCGCGCCCGAGTTCAGGCCTTCCATCAGCGCCGCGACCGACGAGGCGTGGCACAGCCGCGTGCAGTGATCGACGTTGTTGGAGCCGAAGCCGGTGCGCACCAGCTTCTGGAACAGATAGGCCTCTTCGTTCGAGCCCTTGGCCGAGCCGAAGCCGGCCAGCGCCTTGACGCCCTTTTCGTCGCGGATCTTGACGAGGCCCTTGGCGGCGATGTCGAGCGCCTCTTCCCAGGAGGCTTCGCGGAAATGCGTGAACGGATTGGCCGGATCGACCTGGTCGTTGGCATCCTTTTTCGCATTCGGCAGCCGCACCAGCGGCTTGGTCAGGCGATGCGGATGATGGATGTAGTCGAAGCCGAAACGGCCCTTGACGCAGAGCCGGTTGTGATTGGCCGGGCCGTCGCGGCCCTCGGCGTAGATGATCTTCTCGTCCTTGACCTGATAGGTGACCTGGCAGCCGACGCCGCAGAACGGGCACAGCGAGTCGACCTTCCGGTCGGCATAGGTGACGCGGGTCTGGTTCTCGTCGAGCATCACCGCCGGCATCAGCGCGCCGGTCGGGCAGGCCTGCACGCATTCGCCGCAGGCCACGCAGGTCGATTCGCCCATCGGATCGTCGAAGTCGAACACGATCTTGGACTCGTGACTGCGATAGGCCATGCCGATGACGTCGTTGACCTGGACCTCGCGGCAGGCGCGCACGCACAGGCCGCACTGGATGCAGGCATCGAGATTGACGCGCATCGCCGGATGGCTGGCATCGCCCTGCCAGCGCTCGGCGGCCGGGAAACGGCTCTCGGTGACCTCGACCTTCTCGGCCCAGTGCCAGAATTTCGAATCCGGATCGTGCGAGGTCTCGCGCGCCGGCTGATCGGCGACCAGCAGTTCCATCACCATCTTCTGCGCCGCGACCGCGCGGGCGCTTTCGGTCTTCACCTTCATGCCGACGCTCGGCGTGCGCTTGCAGGAGGCCGCCAGCACGCGCTCGCCCTCGATCTCGACCATGCAGGCGCGGCAATTGCCGTCGGGCCGATAGTCGGGCTCGGGCGAATAGCACAGATGCGGGATTTCGCGGCCCTGGCGCTTCGCCACCTGCCAGATGGTTTCGCCGGCGCTGGCTTCGACCTGCTTGCCGTCGAGCTCGAACTGGATTTTGGTCATTCCGCAGCGTCCTTGAACTCGTCCGGGAAGTATTTAATCACCGTCGTCAGCGGATTCGAGGCCGCCTGGCCGAGCCCGCAGATCGACGCATCGCGCATCGCCTGGCTCAATTCGTCGAGCAATTCCCGGTTCCAGACCGGCCGTTCCATCAGGATCGCCGCCTTCTGGGTGCCGACGCGGCACGGCGTGCACTGGCCGCAGCTCTCGTCCTCGAAGAAGCGCATCAGGTTCAGCGCCGCGCCCTTCACGCTGTCCTGATCGGACAGGATGATGACCGCGGCCGAGCCGATGAAGCAGCCGTATTTCTCCAGCGTGCCGAAATCGAGCGGGATATCGTCCATCGACGCCGGCAGGATGCCGCCGGAGGCGCCGCCCGGCAGATAGGCGTGGAAGGTGTGGCCGTCGGCCATGCCGCCGCAGAACTCGTCGATCAGTTCGCGCACGGTGATGCCGGCCGGCGCGAGCTTCATGCCGGGATTCTTGACGCGGCCCGACACCGAATAGCTGCGCAGGCCGTGGCGGTCGTTGCGGCCATGGCTCTTCCACCAGTCGGCGCCCTTCTCGACGATGTCGCGCACCCACCACAGCGTCTCGATGTTGTTGATCAGCGTCGGCAGGCCGAACAGCCCGACCTGGAACGGATACGGCGGCTTGTGCCGCGGCAGGCCGCGCTTGCCCTCGATGCTTTCCAGCAGCGAGGATTCCTCGCCGCAGATATAGGCGCCGGCGCCGCGGCGCATGTGCAGCGCGGGACCGCCCGGCGGCAGCTTGGCGATCTCGCGCTCGAGGATTTCGCGCGAGGCCGGATATTCGTCGCGCAGGTAGATGTAGACGTCGGTCGCTTCGACCACGTGGGCGCCGATCAGCGTGCCCTCGATGAAAGCGATGCGGATCGGTTTCGAGATAATAGCGGTCCTTGAAGGTGCCGGGCTCGCCCTCGTCGCCATTGACCGCCATCAGCCGCGGCCCGGGCTCGCCGAGCACCGCGCGCCATTTGCGCCCGGTCGGAAACCCGGCGCCGCCGAGTCCGCGCAGGCTCGCGTCGTCGAGCGCCTTCAGCAGATCTTCCTTGGCCAACTCGCCGGAGCGCAGGCGCTCCAGCAGCTTGTAGCCGCCGCCGGCGACATAGGCGTCGTAGTCGACATAGTCGGGCAGATGCGCGTGGGTGTCGCCGCCCTGCCGCGGTCGCCAGCACGTTCGCGACGCGTGGCGTGATCGACGAAGTGATGGCCGACCTCGGCCGCCGGCGCGGTGTCGCAGCGGCCCGACGCAGGGCGCGCGCACCACGCGAATGCCGCGGGCCCGGCGCTCGCTCTGCAACTTCCTGCAGCAGCTTTTCCGCGCCGAGCATCGCGCAGGTCAGGGAGTCGCAGACGCGGATGGTCAGCGGCGCGACGTCCGGCTCGCCTTCCTTCACGATGTCGAAATGCGCGTAGAAGGTCGCGGTCTCGAACACTTCGGCAAACGCCAGCTTCATCTCGTCGGCGAGCGCCGCGAGATGCGCGGCGGAAATCTGATGATACTTGTCCTGGATCAGGTGCAGATGCTCGATCAGCAGATCGCGCCGCCGCGGCCGGTCGCCGAGCAAGAGCTCGATCTCGTGCGCGGCGGTCGGATCGACCTGGCGGCCCTTGGGGGTCGATTTGGCCCGCTTGCGTCCCTCGCCGGGATGCTCGAACGGGCGGACCTTCTGCACGTCATGGACCATTGAGAATTCGACCCTGCTTAATTTGGCAGCCATTCTAAACGCTGGTATGCCAGATGCCAATAGCCTGATGGGCTGAATGACCCCTGTCCTTTGGTCGCACGCGGCGCACGCGATTTCCATAGAAAGCCGTCGGCGCGATGTTGAGTCCGGATTTCACGATACGCTCCGTCGTCATCACCACCGCCTCGGCCGCCATCGAAGTCGACCTGACCGACGCGGACACCGCGTCGGTGCAATTCCAAAACGGCGCCTGGTCGACGATCGCTTCGGACTGACGGCGCCCCCTGCGCCTCAGGTCTTGTCCATGCAGTCCGAGATGTAGAACCAGCGGTCGTCGCCGGTCAGTCCCTGCTTCTTCACCTCGGCGCGGCAGGCCTTGTACTTGGCCCTTCGGAACACAATGGGGCAGAACGGCTTTCGCCATCCTGCCCCAATTTGTGCAGCAAATCGTCCTGAGTTCCCCGGTGGAATACGGAACCGAGCCGGTTTGCGCTACTGAAACAATTTCATCGCGTTGCTGAGGGTCTGAATCACGCCCCAAGCCAAGGGGATTCCGACAAATCCCCAGGCAAGAACAAGCTTCAGCGTCATTGAGGTGTCGGTTGGTGTCGCCATTTTCGTTTTCCTTTAGGCTCGCGCCGCGGACGGCCGGGACTGAGGGGCAGCGGCGGCGGCGTCGTGGGCACGCGGATCGTTTTCCTTCATGTGATAACGCGCGTTCACGGCTTTGATCATGAAGTTGCAGATAAAGCCGATCACGAGCAGGCCTGCCATGATGTACATGGTGGTGTTGTAGGCCTGCGCCTTCGGCACGCCGCTGTCGATCTGATACTGGCGGATGTAGTTCACCAGCACGGGACCGAATACGCCCGCCGCCGACCACGCCGTGAGGAGCACGCCGTGGATGGCCCCGACATAGCGGGTGCCGAACATGTCCTTGAGATAAGCTGGCACGGTGGCAAACCCGCCGCCATACATGCTCATGATTACGACGAAGCACAGCACGAACAGCGCCACGCTGCCGATTGAACCCGTCCACGGCACAAGAATGTACAGCACCGTTCCGAGCGCGAAGAAGCAGAAATAGGTGTTCTTGCGTCCGATGAGGTCCGAAGTCGATGCCCAGAAGAAACGGCCGAGCATGTTGAACAGGCTCAGCAGTCCGACGAAACCTGCGGCGGCAACCGCTGAGACATGACCCGGGAACATTTCCTGGCTCATCGCAGAGGCCTGTCCGAGCACGCCGATGCCGGCAGTCACGTTGAGACAGAGCACCCACCAGATCAGCCAGAACTGCGGGGTCTTGATCGCGTCGTAGACGAAGACGTCGTTCTTCGTGATCAGCTTCTGCGCCACTACTGGCGCGGTGTAGCCTTCCGGCTTCCACCCCGGGGCCGGTACGCGCACGATCGCCGCGCCGACCCACATGAACACAAGATAGATTAGCCCCA
This sequence comes from uncultured Alphaproteobacteria bacterium, assembly GCA_963738765.1. Classification (GTDB taxonomy): domain Bacteria; phylum Pseudomonadota; class Alphaproteobacteria; order Rhizobiales; family Xanthobacteraceae; genus Bradyrhizobium. Next base: position 444,884 of record CAVTYA010000034.1, read on the forward strand.
TCACGATGAAAGCCTCTGCGACGCCGACATGCGTCGGCGTCGAGAACTTCGACATCAACCAAACTGACAGCGGCGACGCGATGAAGGCACCGCCGCCGAAGCCCATGATGGCCATGCCGGTCGCCATGCCGGGACGATCAGGAAACCACTTGATCAGCGTCGAGACAGGCGAAATGTAGCCCAGTCCGAGACCGCATCCACCCAGCACGCCGTAGCCGAAATAGATCAGCCAGAGATTATGAGCATAGACACCGAGCGCCGAAACCAGAAAGCCGCCCGCCCAGCAAAGGCCCGCGGTGAACATCGCCCGTCGCGGGCCCCCTTCCTCGACCCAACGCCCGAAAATCGCGGCTGAAAGGCCAAGGAAGACGATGCCGATGGAAAATATCCAGCCGAGATCGGTAAGCTTCCAGTCATCGGGCGCCGACTTGGTAATTCCAATCAGCTTCGTCATCGGCAGATTGAACACGCTCAACGCGTAAGCCTGACCGATGCACAGATGGATACAAAGCGCAGCCGGAGGGACCATCCAGCGGCTATAGCCCGGTTCCGCGATCGTATGATCGCGATCAAGAAACGATAGCATGCCCATTCAATCCTCCCCCTGCAGCCGCCCTTGATGAGCAAATCTGCCGCCTGCGATCCCGTTTCGCTCAACACCGCGAACCAGCTGCCACTTTGCTGCTCCGCACAATTCCAGGATGCGCCGGGATCGATAAGCGCATTCGAGAATTCCAACCCCCGACGCGACAGGATATGCCCGATGCCGGTGCCGGCCTAGATCCGAAAATGTGGCCTGCCCCAACCGCACGTCATGCCCTGCCATGGACGCGACTCGACCTCCGCAGCCCCCGCGGAGAATGATAATTGGGACAGAAGGTGGGACGGGTGTCGATAGGCAAATGGTAGGTATCAACCAGAGCGACTACCGCACTGCAGGCGACAAGCCATTCGATTTTTCAATCGGGCCATTTGCTTTTTCGATCAGGAACACGATGCGGCTTTCGTTCCGCTCGGTAATCTCGACCTTGTCGCCGGTTTCCCGGATCAGGTTCGGGATATCGATGACCGACAGCGGATCGGTGCAGTGCACTTCCAGCAATTCGCCGGGTGCGACGCTCTTCAGCGCCTTGCGCGTCTTCAAGGCCGGCAGCGGGCATTTGAGGCCGGTGAGATCGAGCTTTGTCGTGGTCATGCGCCCATACTTGGCGAAAGGAACTGCCCTCGTCAACGGACGTCGCCTGGAGCGAATCTCGAGCCTCTAACCGCTGGAACCGCGCGATGGTTCTTGCCTATTTCACGACCAACACCGGACAAGCCGCCAGCTGAATGATGCGGTCGGCGCGGCTGCCGACCATGCGCTCGTACAATGCCGAATGTCCGGTCGCACCGATGACGAGAAGATCGGCGCCAATCTCGTCGACGAGGTCCACGATCATCCGAACCGGATGACCGCTGACGACGTGGATCTGCAGCCTGATGTTGTTTTGCCCGGCCTGAAAGCGCACGCACTCGACGACCGGATGAAAACGGCGCGCGGCGATCCCCTTGGCTTCCCGCACTTCCTCGATGTACTCCGGCATTGGCGGGATTTCCTCCACGCAAACCAGGTGAAGCACCGCCGCGTTCTGTTTGGCCAGGGCGATCGCCAGATCGAGCGCCTTGAACGCCGGTGCCGAGCCGTCATTCGCATGCAGGATGATCTTGAACATCGCACAACTTTCCCGGGCTATTCGGCCTGGTCCGACGCGACCAGAGCGCCGGGGCGTTCGGGCGTTTCGATCGGTGCTGCTTCCGAACGGGACAACGGCAGCAGATGCCGCGGCAGATAGAACGCATTTGCAATCACTGTCGGAATCACCGCGCTTGCGATCACCGTCGCAACCAGCGACGAATATTGGGCCTGGCTGATAATCCCATGCGAAAGGCCGAACAGCGCCGAAATGGTTCCGAAGGTCAGCCCGGTCGACATCAACAGGGTCGTATACATCGCCTCCCTGTCCGGCGCGGCGAACAGCTTGGTCACGGGATACACGCCGGCGATTTTCGATCCGATCTTGACCGTCAGAAACAGCAGGAATGCCGCAGGCGCCGCCACCAGCGCCGGTATCGAAACGAACGATCCGGCGCGAATGAAGTAAAATGGCGTCAGCAATCCGAACGTCAGCGTACGCAGGCGTCGAACGAGCGCGTGGTCCTTTCCAACCGTTCCCGCCAGCACCATGCCGATCAGATAGGCCGGAAGCACGGCCTCGCTGTCGGCCCAGTTCGCAAGCGCGCCCATTCCGAGCAGGCACAACAGCAGGAACTTGGTTTCGAGTTCCGAGGGCCGGTTTCCATACAGTCTGAAAAAGCGCGGCGTCAGCCAGGGCAAAATAAAGAACACGACCGCGCCGACGCCGAGAAACACCAGGGTCTTCAACGTGAACGGAGCGAAGATCAGACCGAGCGCCACGACCGTCCCGAGGTCGGTGACGAAACATGCGGCGAGAACTGTCTTGCCATACTCGGTTCTGTTGAAGCCGAATTCCAGCATCACCGCGTAAACGACCGCGACCGAGGTCGTCGACATGGCAATGCCTGCGAGCCAGCTCGGCATCGGCTCCCAACCCAGCAAATAGTAGGCTGCCGCGGCGCATCCCAGGAACGGAAAGAAAAAGCTTGCGAGACCGACCGCCGCGGCTTCCTTCCACTTCAGCCTGAACACGACGGGATCGAGTTCCGCGCCCGCAAGGAACGTCAATACGATGGCGCCAATACCCGACAGGAACTTGACCCAGGATTCGTCGGTGCCAAGCATGGCCTGGCCGATCACCGCGCCGATGATGAGCTGTGCAATGGTTCCGACGACGATCTCCGAAAGCGCCGTCGATATCCGAAACCAGATCGATAACAGGCTCGCGATCAATGCGAGGCCGAGCCACAACGCCGCCAACGCCCAGACACCAGTCATGATGCCCTCCCGCGCGGAAAGGACCTGGCCATTTTCTTGGCAGGCATTTTTGTGCTGGGTGGGGACTCAATAAGAGCCGCTCGGCGATGACCGCGCATGATATTCTCCTGCTCACGCAAACGCGTTGCAGGAGTCATCAGCCGGAATGGCGGTTTTGGGGACTCCATCCCCTTGATCGGTACGCAATCCTACCCCGGTATCGGCCATTGGCAAGGCCGAAATGGTTTCGATCGGAACCTCAGCCTGCGCGATCAGGCGGTGGCTTTCGCCCCATATTGAAGAACCTGCACCTTTTCGAGCGTGATGAGACCGCTGGTCATCATTTGATCAAGCGTCGGCAAGAAGCTGTTGATCTTGTCTTCGCTGTCGACGATCTCGATCAGCAGGGGCAGGTCTTCCGAAAGGCGCAGGATCTTCGTGGTGTGAAGCCGGCTGGATGCGCCGAACCCCATCGCCCCGCGCAGAACGGTCGCGCCGGCCAGATGCAGCTCACGCGCCTTGAGCACGATCGCCTCGTACAGCGGCGATCCGGCGAACCTGTCATCCTCGCCAATGAAAATGCGGAGCAGCAGCGCCTGTTTCGGGATTTGCATCGTTAGCTTCCTTTCAAACGGTTGAGGCGGCTTGCCAGGGCATATCCCAGCCACACGGCCACGAGCCAGGTCACGGTCGAGACCGCGATATTAGTAAACGCCGTGCGTGTCATACCGGCTTGCAGCAGCTTGAATGTTTCCAGGCTGAAGGTTGAAAACGTGGTGTAGCCCCCGCAAAATCCGGTCATGACCAACTGCCGTTGCCGGGCGCTCGCGAACAACCGTCCGTCGGGACCGCTTAGGGTGCTGTAAAATCCGATGATGAACGAACCGGTGACGTTGACGAACAGGGTCGCCCACGGAAATCCCGGGCCCAACTGGATCAAAAGCGAGGCAAGATAGCGTGCCACGCCGCCGATGACGCTGCCGGCGGCGACGCATCCGTAGAGGATCGCGGTGTTCCAGTTTGTCTTCGCCGGAGTGCCGCTGGTCATGGTCCAGGATTCCTGTTCATCTCAACAGATCGACAAGCGCAAAACCCACGGCGACGCCGCCAATCGACAGCGCCACCGAGATCGCGACGTAGCCGATGGCGCGGCCGCCCTCGCCGTCTCTTGCCAGCGCCAGCGTCTGCAAACTGAACGAAGACACGGTGGTATAGCAGCCCAGAAAACCGGTCACCGCGAACAGCCACGGATTCGGCGAGGCAAACAGCGAGGCGTTGTCGCGCGCCAGCGCGCCAAAGACCCCGATCAGGAAAGCGCCGCTGACGTTGATCGTGAGCGTACCCCACGGAAACGTCTCGCCGACGCGCCTGGCGATGACTCCCGAAAGGAAATAGCGCGCAGTACCTCCCAGCGCACTGCCAAGCACAACGGAAATCAGCGCGCTTACCATCGGTGGGAACATCCAGGTCGTTTTGGCTCGAACCGAATCGCCATGTTCATCGCTCCGGATTGATATCTGCCGCAATCATACGAACCCTAGCAATTCCGGGGCCAGCAGCGCCGGAGCGAGAAGCCGCGAGCGGGCGGACCCGCGCACCCGTCATTTCATTTATCCGCTTTTTGATCAAGAAAACGAGCCGCACGCAATCAGAGCAGGCTCGTGTAGGACAAAAACCCGACGACCTGCCCCGGCTCGACGTGCGTCATTTGTTCGCCGAGCTCCACCAGTCCGTCGGTGTCGACCAGTGACGACAACAGGCCGGCGCCCTCGCGCGGAAATTTGACCGCCTCCAGCCCGCCGTCGGACACCTTGCGCAAGGTGACGCGGACATATTCGCGGCGGGCGATCTTCTTCTTGTAGGTGAAGGCAGCGTGGACCGGCATCGGAACCAGCGGCTGGAGCCTTGCGCCTGACAGTGCCAGGATGGTCGGCCGCACCACATGGACAAAGGTGACAAAACTCGCGACCGGGTTTCCCGGCAGGCCGATGAACGGTGTGCCGCCGATAACACCCATCGCCACCGGGCGTCCGGGCTTGATCGCCATCCGCCACAGCACCAGCTTGCCGGCACTCTCGACCGCCGCCTTGACGTGATCCTCCTCGCCGGTCGAAACGCCGCCGGTGGTGAGGATCAGATCGTGTGCGCCGGCGGCCTTCTGCAACGCGCCGGCGAGCGACACGCGCTCGTCCCTCAAAATGCCGAGATCGCTGACCTCGCAGCCGAGCCGGGCCAGCATCGCCATCAGCATGAAACGGTTGGAATCGAACAGTTGCGCCGCCGCACGCGCCTCCCCCGGCGAAACCAGTTCGTCGCCGGTGGAGAACACGGCGACGCGAATCCGCCTGACGACGCCGAGCTGCGTCAGGCCGAAGGCTGCGGCCAGCGCGACATCCTGCGGCCGCAGCCGCTGGCCGGCCCTGAGCGCCGCATGGCCCGACGGAATATCCTCGCCGGCGGGACGGACGTTGGCGCCGGGTTTGAGGCCCGCCGGAAGCACCACCTTGCCGCCGTCGATGCGAACATCCTCCTGCATGAACACCGTGTCGGCGCCTTCAGGCATCGGCGCGCCGGTAAAGATGCGCATGGCCTCGCCGGGCTTGACCGGCGCTGCCGCCGAACCGCCCGCCTGCACCCGCCCGCTTACGATAAACGCCTGCGCCTCGCCTTGCGGCAGATCACGGCCCGACACCGCATAACCATCGACGGCGGAATTGGTGAAAGGCGGCAGCGGCAGCGGCGCGGCAATGTCGCGCGCCAGCACGCGGCCATCGGCGGCGGCGAGCCCGACGGTTTCGACGTCTGCAATCTTCGCCACCCGCGCGGCGATGATGCCGACGGCTTCGTCGACCGACATCATCGGACCGCCGAAGGCAAAGCAATCGTCGGACAATTGCGCCATCCGTTTCAGCCCTCGCTAAAACTTTTCGCCAGCAAATCTTCGAGCGGTACCGCGTATCGCTGCATCATGGCGGCAATGGCCGCGATATCATCGAGATGGGCCGTGGGCAGCGTGGTTTCAACCGCTGTGTCGGTTGCGATACCGACCACGCCAGGATCGTCGGGGAACAACAACGGCTTGCCGTTGGCGGCGCGGTGCACCTCGATCTTGCGATGCGGCTCGCGCTTGAAACCTTCGATGACCACGAGATCGACCCGCGACATCTTGGCCAGCAGCTCCGGCAGCCGCGGCTCATCGGCGCCGCGCAGTTCATGCATCAGGGCCCATCGCCTGGTGGAGGACACCAGCACTTCCGCGGCACCGGCCTCGCGGTGCCGCCAGGAATCCTTGCCCGGCACGTCGACATCGAAGGCGTGATGGGCGTGCTTGATGACGGAAACGCGCAGGCCCCGTTCGGCGAAATACGGGATCACCCGCGTCAGCAAGGTGGTCTTGCCGGCGCCGCTCCATCCCGCGAGGCCTATCACTTTCATCTTATATTCTCCGCACCCCAGCCGGAACCGGGCTAGGCATTCTCCTGAGGTGCTTTATATCGGCTGGGACGCAATGTCATGCTAACCTCGCGATATGATGAAAATCGACAAAGCCCCCGTCCCCCTGATCGTGCCGAACCCGGACGATGTCCGGCTGACCGAGCGCGTCGCCGGGACCGATCAGACCGGCGCCACGGTCGAGATCAGGGTGCCGGTGGAACGGCCGCTGACGCTGTATCTCAACGCGCAGGAGATCGTCACCATGATGACGATCGGTGACTATCCGGAATATCTGGCGCTCGGCTATCTCCTGAACCAGAACATGCTGAAATACGACGATATCGTCACCGAGGTCGAATATGACGACGACCTGCAGGTGGTGGTGGTGCGCACCGAACACCACACCAATTTCGAGGCGAAGCTGAAGAAGCGCACGCAAACCTCCGGCTGCGCGCAGGGCACGGCGTTCGGCGATCTGCTCGAAGCCGTCGAAAGCGTGGCGCTGCCGAAGGCGGAGTTGCGCACCTCCTGGCTCTACCAGATGACGCATGCGATCAACACCATGCCCTCGCTGTATCTGGAGGCCGGCGCGATCCATGGCTGCGTGCTGTGCAAGGAGGGCACGCCGGTCTGCTACACCGAGGATGTCGGCCGCCACAACGCCGTCGACAAGATCGCGGGCTGGATCTATCGCCACGGCGTCGATCCCGCCGACAAGATCCTCTACACCACCGGCCGGCTGACCTCGGAGATGATCATCAAGACGGTGCGGATGGGCATTCCGATTCTGGTCTCGCGTTCCGGCTTTACCGCCTGGGGCGTCGAGCTGGCGCGGCAGGTCGGCCTGACGCTGGTCGGGCGCACGCGCGGCAAACGCTTCATCGCATTGTCGGGACAGGACCGCATCATCTACGACCAGAACCTCGATTACGTCGAAGAGGAATCCGCGCGGCACAAGCGCAAGGGCGAAGCTCGTGAAGATTGAAATCCCGGGCGTACTGCTCGCCGGCGGCCTGGCGCGACGAATGGGCGGCGGCGACAAGCCGATGCGCACCATCGGCGGCCGCACCATTCTGGAGCGCGTGATCGCGCGACTTAACACCGCAATGCGACGGGCTGATCCTCAACGCCAACGGCGATCCCGCACGGTTTGCGGCGTTCGGGCTGCCGGTCATCCCGGACGGCGTCGCCGACTTTCCCGGCCCGCTCGCCGGCATTTTGGCGGCACTCGATTGGGCTGCGGCGACCCGGCCGAACGTATCGCTGGTGCTGAGCGCGGCCGCGGATTGCCCGTTCCTGCCGCGGGATCTGGTGTCGCGTCTGTATCAGGCGCTGGCAGAACAGAACGCCCAGCTGGCGGTCGCCGCATCCGACGGCCAATCGCATCCGGTGATCGGACTATGGAGCGTCGCCTTGCGCGAAGAGCTGCGCCATGCGCTGGTGGTCGAAGACATAAGGAAGATCGACCGCTGGACCGCGCGCTACAGGCTCGCCACCGTGACCTGGCCGGTCGCGCCGCTCGATCCGTTCTTCAACGCCAACACCATGGACGACATCGCGGAAGCCGAGCGGCTGGCGGCGCTGGATGGCGACTGAGAACGGCCCGCGTCGCCGCTACGCCGCCAGCGGCACCGTCCAGGCGTCGTAGCCGTAGACCCAGTCGGCATCGGTTTTTCCGCTGAGCCAGGTGTTGGCGCGCGAGGTGTTCTGGATTCGTGCGGTGCGTTCCTTGCGGGTCGCCTCGAAGCGGCGGAACGCATCCGCGACACCGTCACGCTCGACACCGTCGAGACAGCGCGACAGCACCGCAGCATCCTCGATCGCCATCGCCGCGCCTTGCGCCATGTAGGGCGTCATCGGATGGCAGGCGTCGCCCAGCAGCGTGACGTTGCGGTCCGACCAATGCGGAAGCGAATTGCGATCGACGATCGCCCATTTGTGCACATCCGGGCACGCCGCCAACACGGTTTCGACCTGGCGATCGAAGCCTGAGAAGGCCGCGCGCAATTCCCGGACGTCGCCCTTGGCCGACCAGGATTCGATCCGGAACTCCGGCTCGGGCTGGCTGGTGACGAGGTAGATCTCGCTGCGGTCCGGCTTGACGTAATAGATGACGATGTGCCGGTCCTCGCCCCACCATTTGGTGCAGTCGTCGATCTTTTGCCCGTTCAGCAGCGCGGCGGGATAGGTCGTGCGGTAGGCGATGCGGCCGGTAAAATGCACCGGCGAAGTGCCGAACAATGTGTCGCGCACGACGGAATGAATGCCGTCGGCGCCGATGACGGCATCGGCGACCGCGGTTTCGCCATTGGCGAACGTCAATCGGACGCCGTCGCCGGTCTCGTCCAGCCCGACCAGTTTGTGGCCGAGCTTGATATATTCGTCGGGCACCGCGCTGGCGAGCGCCGCATGCAGGTCGCCGCGATGGGCCAGCAGATAGGGCGCGCCGAACTTCGCTTCAGCGGTCTCGCCGAAAATCATGTCGAACTTGACGTCGCCGGTGCGCCAGTCCCGGTTGTTCCAGGAGCGCGGATAGAACGACCCGCCGCGCAAGCGGGATTCGAGCCCGAGCCCGCGCAACACCTTCATCGCGTTGCAGCCGATCTGAATTCCGGCGCCCAGCCTTATGAATTGCGCGGCCTGCTCGTACACCGTGACGTCGATGCCGACGCGCCGCAGCGCCGCCGCTGACGCCAGCCCGCCCATGCCGGCGCCGACAATCGCTAGTGTGAGAGGCCTTGCCATCGTTTCCCCATCCCCAGTCTTCTTTTTTGGCGCGTGGCGCGATCAGTACCGGCTATGCCGGCCGAAATCCCGCCTGCTCCAGCGCGTTGCGACTTTCGTCCGACGCCAGCGCCTCCAGAAACGCCTGCACCGCCGGGCGCTGCTCTGCGCGCCGTCACCAGCGCGAAATCATAATGCTCTTCAGCGAACGGAATGAAACCCAGGTCGGACGCATGCGCGACCGGCGCAATGGTCATGCCCCAGTCGGCGCGATGCTGTGCCACGGCGGCCGCGACCGCGTTGTGCGAGCGCGGCTGATTCCAGTAGCCGTCGGGCCTGGCCTCGCCGAGCAGCCGGTCGATCAGGATGCGCGTGCCGGCGCCCTGGTTGCGGTTGACCATGATGCAGGCGGGATCGGCCAGTGCGGAGCGCACCGCGGCCTCGGCACCAAGACCTTCGAAACGCGCATCGCCCTTGCGGAACACGATGCCCTGCATCCGCCGCCAGCCCGGCACCAGTTCGAGCGCGTCGGCTGAGATAAGGCGCGTTGTAGCTCTCGGTCTTTTCGTCGAACAGATGGATCGGCGCAAAGTCGCATTCGCCGCGCTTGGCCGCCGCGAGGCCGCCGAGGCTGCCGACCGCGATCGAACGCACGGATAGACCGGCATGCGCCAGCGGCGCGGTGACCAGATCGAGCCCGGTGCAATGGCTGCCGACGATGACGAGATCCGGCACCCGCACATGCGGCGTGAACAGCGTCACCTCGGCTTCGGTTCCCGCCGGCATCTGGTCGGCCAGCGCATCGATCCGCAAAAACCCGTCGGCCTGCGCGAACGACGTGATCGCGCCGGAGCCCTTGCCGGTGGGATAGGCGATCAATCCGTCAGCTCCCTCGACCAGCGACACCATGACGAATTCGGTGCGGCCGAGTTCGGAGGCGATCCGCACCGGAATTTTCGCCGTGACCTTGGCGTCGGAGCGCGGCGGCAGGCCGGCCATGCGCCGCAGCACCGGCACGATCATGTCGTGGAAGGTGAACATCGCCGAGGTCGGAAATCCCGGCAGGATCACCACCGGCTTGCCGTCGCAGACCGCAAGACACAGCGGCTTGCCCGGCTTCAGCGCGACGCCATGCGCGATGATGCCGGGTTTGCCGAGCCGGGCGATGATGCGATGGGAGACGTCGCCCGCGCCTTTCGAGGTGCCGCCCGAGAGCACCAGCATGTCGCAGGTTTCGAGCGCCTTGCGCATCGCGGCTTCGAGTTGTTGCTTCGTCGTCGGGGATGGCGCCGAGAAAGACCGCCTCGCCGCCGTTCTCGGTGATCGCCGCGGTGACGATCGCGCCATTGGTGTCGTAGATCGCGGCGGCGCGCAGCGGCTCACCCGGCTGCACCAGTTCGTCGCCGGTCGAGATGACGGCGACGCGCGGCCGGCGCGCGACCGAAACCTCCGCGATGCCGCAGGCCGCCAGCATGCCGATCTCGCGCGAGCCGATCACGGTGCCGGCGCGCAGCAGCGCCTCGCCGCGCGCGATGTCGGAGCCGGCATAGGACGACGAATTGCCCGGGCGAGGCGGCGCGGCGGATCTCGATCGCGCGGGCACCCGCGGGCTGGGTATGCTCGACCATCACGATGGCGTCGGCGCCGCGCGGCACCGGACCGCCGGTCGCAATCGACGTCGCCGTGCCCGACAATACCGGCCGCATCGGCGCGGTGCCGCAGGCGATCACCTCGTCGTTCAGCATCAGGCGCACCGGCGTGGCTTCGCCGGCCGAGGCGAGATCGGCGGAACGCACCGCAAAGCCGTCGACATTGGAGCGGTCGAACGGCGGCACGTCGATCGGCGCGACAATATCCTCGGCCAGCGCGCAGCCGAGCGCGTCGGCAAGCGATCGCTGTTCGCTCGGGCACTGGCGCGCGGAAACAGCGCGGCCTCGAACCGCGCCAGCGCGTCCTCGCGCGACAGGATGGTCAGGAACTGATCCTGATCGAGGCTGTCGCGGTTTTTCGGCTGCGGCGTGGTGGTCATGCGGGAACCCATATCATTCCCGCAACATATAGGCATCGACCGGCGTGCCCGCAGCAAATCCTTCGCGGCCGCCCGGCACCGCCAGCCACGCTTCGGCGCGCGCGATCGCATCGAGCGACAGTTCGCCTGCCGCCAGCGTGACCCAGGCGCCCTGCTTGCGTTCCAGCAGCACGATCTCGGCGATGCCGACACAGAGATGCAATCTTGCGCGCCAGCGGCAGGTTGAGCGTCTTGCGCGGCCGGCGTCCCGACAGCCGATCGAGCACGGGCAGCGCCAGCGTCCACCACGCCGCGAAGGCCTGATCCGGCGCGCCCGGCAGCGCGACCACCGGCGTGTTGCCGATCCGGCCGACGGCCGCGGTGCGGCCGGGCTGCAGGGCGATGCCGTGCGCGAAGACCTCGCCGCGTTCGGCCAGTGCCGTCACGGTCGCATCGGTGCGGCCGACGCCGCTGCCGCCGACGGTCAGCAGCAGATCGCAGGCGCGGACATCGAACGCTCCGGCAATCGATGCGGCATCGCGCGCCGCGGCCGTGACGCGAGACGACATCGGCGCCGGCGGTCCGCGCGCTTTCCGCGATCAGATCCGCCGTGACCGTTCCGCCCGGGATATTGACGATGCGCAGGCGCGGACGGCGCACCTTAAGCGTTCCATTCCGGCAGCCCGCGCGATCATGAGATCGCGGGCCACCACGCGCCGGCCGGCCTCGGTGACAACACTCCCCGCGGCGATATCGGCGCCGGCGCGGCGGACGCCCTGCCCCGGGATCGCCTCCGCCAGCACCTGCACCATCGGACCCGGATTGATCGACGGAGTCGGAATCGAGCACGCAGTCGCAGCCGCCGGGCATGGCGTCGCCGGCCTCGACCCAGCCCGGCGCTGCCGCCAGCGGCAGCGGCGAATAGGACGACGCGCCGACGAGGTCGCTGGAGCGCAACGCAAAGCCGTCGGCTGGCGGCGATGTCGTGCGGCGGATACGCCGAAAGCGGCGGCATCTCGGCCGCGATGCAGCGCAAGCGCTTCCGCCAGCGGCAGTTCGACCGGCGCCACCGGCTCAACGCCGCGCAATACCGCCGCGAGCGCGACATCGAGCGGGGTAAGCGAAGCCGGCAGGCGTTGGGGTATGACCATCGCCCGCGTATGTACTGAATCGGCCCGAAAATAAACAGCCGGATGCCGCCGTAAGGACGCGTTGACGCGGACCCAAAAATAGTTGCAAAAGAAACCAATCGGCCGGGCCCCAGGTCCCGCGCAATGCGGTAAAGCAATAGCGGCCAATGTGCCGGCGGTAACGGGAGGAGACAGGATGTTCGGCAAAAACCTATTTTCGCTTGGAGCACTCGCAGCCGCGATGCTGGCCTCAACGGCCGCGCTGGCGCAGGTATCGGACGACATCGTCAAGATCGGCGTGCTCACCGACATGAACGGGCCGGCGTCGACGCCGACCGGTCAGGGCTCGGTGACCGCGGCGCAAATGGCGGTCGACGATTTCGGCGGCAAGGTTTTGGGCAAGCCGATCAGCGTGATCGTCGGCGACCATCAATTGAAGGCCGACATCGGCGCCGCCTGGCGCGGCGCTGGTACGACACCGAGCAGGTCGACCTGATCGTCGACGTGCCGGTCTCGGCGGTCGGCCTCGCGGTGCAGACCGTCGCCAACGAAAAGAAGAAACTGTTCATCACGCATTCGACGGGCTCGGCGGATTTCCACGGCAAGTTCTGCTCGCCCTACGCCATCCAGTGGGTGTTCGACACCCGCGCGCTCGCCGTCGGCACCGCGCAGGAAGTGGTCAAGCGCGGCGGCGACAGCTGGTTCTTCATCACCGACGACTATGCGTTCGGGCACTCGCTCGAGAAGGATGCCTCCACCGTCATCCTCAAGAACGGCGGCAAGGTGCTGGGCTCGGTGAAGCCGCCGTTCGCGACGCCGGATCTGTCGTCCTTCATCCTGCAGGCCCAGGCCTCCAAGGCCAAGATCATCGGCATCGCCGGCGGCCCGCCCAACAACACCAACGAGATCAAGACCGCCGGCGAATTCGGCGTCTTGAAGGGCGGCCAGCAGATGGCCGGGCTGCTGGCGCTGATCACCGACATCCATTCGCTCGGGCTTCCGGCGGCGCAGGGGCTGCTGCTGACGACGTCGTTCTACTGGGACATGGACGACAAGACCCGCGAATGGTCGAAACGCTATTTCGCCAAGATGAACCGGATGCCGACGATGTGGCAGGCCGGCGTCTATTCGTCCGTGACCAGCTATCTCAATGCCATCAAGGATTCCGGCACCGACGACCCGCTCAAGGTGACGGCCAAGATGCGCGAAAAGCCGATCGAGGATTTCTTCGCCCGCAACGGCAAGCTGCGCGAGGACAATCTGATGGTCCACGATTTGATGCTGGTGCAGGTCAAGTCGCCGGAAGAATCGAAATATCCGTGGGACTATTACAAGATCCTGGCGAAGATTTCGGGTGACGACGCGTTCGGGCCGCCGAATCCGGAATGTTCGCTGGTGAAGAAGTAGGGCAGGGATTGACGCAAATCTCGGACGCATCGCGCCGCGAGACGGCGGGTTGCTTCCCTCGGCTCTTTGACAATTGAAACGAAACCTTCCCCGTCATTGCGAGGAGCGCAAGCGACGAAGCAATCCATCTCTCCCGCGCGGCGGGATGGATTGCTTCGCTTCGCTTGCAATGACAGCATACCTAGCCGACCAGCCAGCGCTATCGCTGGCCTCGTCTCATGGAGCTGCGCCCCAAGCCACGAACCCCGCGCCTTCGATCCAAGGAGTTGCAATCATGGCAAAGAAAAAACCCCACATAGGTTCCAGCTTCGAAAGCTGGCTCGATGAAACCGGAATCCGCGAGCGCGTCACGGCCGGCGCGATCAAGGCGGTGATTGCGCGCCAGCTTGCCAGCGAGATGAAGAAGAAGGGCATCACCAAGCCGAAGATGGAATTACGGTGACAGTGCTGGACTGCACCCAGCGCACTCAATTCAAAAAATTGCGATTGCGGAAACCGTAGAATTACAGAATTAGGTGAAAGTGCTTCAATTGACCCGTCGGGCTTTGGCTCGCATCACGTCAGGAGCTGCGCCACCGCGAGCAGAATTCAATCTAGCGCACCGTAATTCCCCTTCCTGCTCATTCTGGCAGTTTCTCTGCTATGAATTTCAGGTAACCATCAACATTACCTGCATAGTCGATGCCGATTGGCTTGCGAAAATACAAAGACGATCGCCCTAGTCTAGTCGAGAACGCCCATTTCATACCTTGCATATTACCATCTGCTGGTTCGTGTATTTCGACAGGGCCGTCGATACGGGCGAGAATGGCGCTAGCAAGCGCAGCACCGCGTTCGAGGTAAAGCGATTTAAATTCCTCTCTAAATCTATCTTCTAATGCCCTACGATCATTATCCTTCATTCTGTAATCTATTTGATTCTCAAGCTTCGTTTTGAATGCCTGCAGTTCTCGGGATAGTTTTGCCGCGCGTTCCTTTAGTTCTTTGTTTGAAAGGCGCTTCATTTCCTCGGTGGGCGGAGGGAACTGACAAACGGTGTTCGGCGCGACAAAACTTCCATTCTGCAAGTCCAGCTTGCTAGAGCCTCTACCTTTGACAACGGTAATTTCCCCACAAGTTTGTATCATCTTCGCTTTCACGTCGGCATCATCGTCAAGATCAAATGCGGCCTTGGGCTGCTCTGCGCTAGGAGTAGTTTGCATTTGCGTTTTCGCGTTAGCCTCTGCCAGTTTTTGCCGGGTATCAGCAAGCGCTTGCTGTGCTATCTCCAATCCAATTTTCTTTGTTGAAAGTTCAGTTTTGGTTGTCTGCAGCTCAGCGCTTACGCGTTTTACCTCTTGATTGACGTGATCGAATGCCTGAAATGACGCGATCACGAATCCGACAAGACATAGCCATTTGAAAAAACGATGGCGGTTAGTCTCTGGCCATTTTTCATCTACCCATCGGATAAAATTAATGGGTAGATATTTGCTGCTCAATCCCTGGTCGATCACGAATGGCGCTCCCGTGATCCATACGTACCAATAGCTGATGATGGTTGAGCCAAACTCCCCGAGCCTTGCGAGAAAATCACCCACGAGCATACCTTCTTCCGCCCTCTCGGGTTAGTTGTGGCAGACGCAATTACGTTGACGGTGCACTTAATCGGAAGAAGGGAAACAAGTCGATAAGTCAGCTTAGCGCTAGCTCGTAGGGTGGATTAGCGAAGCGTAATCCACCGTGACCCAATCAGTCGACGCAATCTCGAAACGGCGGATTACGCCTTCGGCTCCAATCCCCTACGCGCTGCTTGCCCATCTTGGGAACTCAACGACTTTTTGTTTGCGCTTGTGATGAAAACGGGCGACCCGAAGGTCGCCCGCCAACTCAGTTTACGCAGAACGTTTCGAAGCAGCGGCTTGCTTGCTGCCGAGGTGAGCCTTTTCAGTCAGGATTTCGCTCACGCGGCCCGCATTGATGCGGTAGTCCGCAGCGATCTCGTGCTGATGTTGCCCGCTCCAGGAACGCAACCAAACATCGACGGCTTCGTCGTCGGTAAACGATGTTTTCTTCAACTTGGTAGTCCTTCTGTAGGACCCCTTGACCTTCTCGAATCGCAGCCGCACTGTTACTGACAGTGACACTATAAAAGGCCGCAGGGCCTCAGGTGGTGGAAACATGAAAGCCGGGCAGCCTGGGGAGGTGTGGCCCGGTTTTCGCGTGAGCATCCAAATCGGTGGGGATGCCATGGGCAAGATACCGCGGAGCGTGAGTTCCCGTCTCGTTTCGTTCGCTTTCCTTCCACTATTCACAGTTTGGGGTGCGAACTCCCCGTTTCACTTGCTTCCGGGTAAATCACCCGTTTCCGCGGCGTTAGAACACTCCCCGAACTCCTTCACATCCTTCACGTCTTGCTCGATTTCGAGTCTCGTATCGAGCTTTCCCGCCGGCCACGCGCGGCCGCAGCCTTTGCCGCTTCCCGTGCAAATCGGAGTTACCGTGGCAGTGCATTTAATCGGAAGAAGCGAGACAAGACGACAAGTCGATTTAGTGCACCGTCGCCGTCATCCGACGCGTGGATACCTAGGATAGCGCCCCAACAAGCTTGCCGACTCTGGAAAGCAGCAGCTTCAGGATCGGCGAATTGTTCGCCTTGTGGTAGGCGAGGATCAGGTCCAGGGTGGGCACTTCTCCCTGCACCGGACGCGTGGTTATCGACTCGGGCAGATACCGTTTTGTGTAAGCCGGCAACAGCATGACCCCGCGCGTCGATGTGATCATCGATATGGCATGGACGACATTGTGCACTTCATGTTCCGGCTTGAGATCGATGCCGGCCCGGTTGAAATACTCCAGGACGACACGGCGCACCGCCGGGGCGGATTTGGACGGAAGATAGAAAGTTTCGTTCACGATCTCTTCCGGCGCGACGGCCTGCTTGCGACGCCAGGCGATGGTCGCTCGGAAACACGAAAATCAGCGGGTCCGTCCGCACGCGCCTGCAGGCCAAATCTCCCATGTGCTCTTCCGGCCGCATGAAAGCCGCATCAAGCTTGCGCCTCATCAAGGCTTTGGCGAGCACCGGGGAGTAATCACTCGACAGGCGGATTTCGATGCCGGGAAACTCGTCGCGAAGGACGCGGTTCACCTCGGGCAACAAGCCGATTTCCGCCCCCGACAAAAAGCCAAGGGCGAATGTCGGTCTGCGCCGGCTGAGCTGCGCGCAGCGCGGCCTCTTTTGCAGCGTCCGCCTGCAGCAGCGCCATTCGCGCATGTTCCAGAAAAGCCTTGCCGGCCGACGTCAGCTCAATGCCTTGAGCGCCGCGATTCATCAGTTGAACGCCGACTTCCTGTTCGAGATCGCGGATTTGCCGGCTGAGCGATGGTTGGGAAGTGTGGAGCTTTTGCTCGGCGGCAACGGTCAAACTGCCTGCATCAGCCACGGCGATGAAGTAGCGGAGATGCCGGAGCTCCATCACAACCTCCCATGTCTCGCAAGCATGGGCCCAGCTTACAAAGTCTTTTTCAAGCCGACCAGCGGTCTCTAAACCAAAAAGCACTGTACGCGGGGTCTGCCTGGCAGGCAGAGCGTATCGCGGCCTCGACCGTCCGGCTCGGCACGAAGGCCAGCGCGTGACCCTACCGGAGCGTGCGCATGTGCAAAGGCATCAGAGCGTCGCTGTTGTTCCTTCTGGTGACGATGACAGGATTTGGCGGAGCCGCGGCGCAGTCCCCCAGCAATCAACCGAGGGCAAGCGGCATGGAAACGGACGTAGCGAAGGTCAAGGAGGCGATGCTCGGAAACTGGGAGAGCATCGCTCCGGAGATACGGCCGAGCAAGAACCCGGACGGTTCGCTCAAGCCGTTCTATCTCAAGCGCGCTTTCAAATATCAGCCATCCGATCGGTTCGAGCTCGAGGTCGTCAACTCGGCCGACCCCTACGGTGCCGTGCCGCTGGCGCGGATCAAGATCGGCGGCCACATGCTGTGGCAGGGCCCCCATCCGATCGCTCCGGGCGCGCAGAAGGTCGACTTCGTTGCCGATGAGAGCTACGAGGTAACTCCGCTCGCGCAAGGGTTTGCCGACGTGCTCAACAAGGTCGCGTCGGCCGGATACGCGCCTTGGGCAGTCAACTCGCCCCAGAGCATCTTCGGAAAGGCTTTCGTCCCCTTCGGTCTCAAGGAAGGAACGAATTTCATGGAGTACGACCTCGTCTACCTCAGAGGCGACCTGCTGTTCTGGGGCGCGCGCAATATCGATGGCCGCGGCTTTGATACCGAGCAGAACCGCCCCACCAATCTGCAGATCCCGCTGGTCCGGAAGTAGCCTCCGGAAGTCATTCTGGACTCGCGAAGTGATCTGATCTTTCGAGCGAGGCGCTCTCAGCCATGATCAATTCCAGCGAAGACCGGCACGTCCAAACCGTCCTCAACGCGTTTGTCACCCTTTTCAACAAGCGCGACTACGCGTCTGCCGAGCAATTCTGGTCTCCGCGTTACATCCAGCACAGCGCACATATCCCGCCCGGCCGTGACGGGCTCTTCGAGCTGGTCAAGGCCCTGCCCGCGACGTTGCGCTACGAGAACCACGTCGCGGCGGCGACCGGTGATTTCGTCATTCTCCATGGACGGTTCAGCGGTCTCGGGCCGACGCCGGCATGGGTCGTCGCCGACATCGTGCGCATGGAAGACGGCATGCTCGCGGAGCACTGGGACGTCATCCAGGACGAGGCCACGCGCGAGCAATCGCGCAGCGGTCTGCCGATGTTCGGCGATAAATTCCCGGCCTGACCGCGAGTCACATCCCTCAGCTCGTAGGGAGGATTAGCCAACGGGTCGCGCGCATGCGCGCCCGATGATAAACTCCGCGTAATCGACTGCGAACTCAATCAGTCGGCGCAATCTCGAAACGGCGGATTACGCCTTCGGCTGCAATCCGCCCCACGTGCTGCCTCAAGGCTCGATCTATCTCCACACTTCGGCTTGCATTATTGCGACAAATCAGGTTTGTTCCGCGAATGGACTTGCGCGGAACGAAACTCATGTGGAATGACCAACTCGACGCAAAATTGCTGAGGCTCAGGCGAGAGGGGCTTTCCTTTGCCGAGGTGGCAGAGCGCATGGGGGTATCTCGAAACACGGTTCTTGGACGCGCTCAGCGCCTTGCCGGAAAAAAATTCCCTTCGCAGACGGCGAGGTCTGAGCTGAGGCGCCGGGCGAATGACGCGCGAGCCCGGCTAGTAGCCGCCAAAGAAAAAGCAACTTCGAGTAAATTGAAGAAGGATCTGGCCCGTGGCGTGCCTCGGGACGTGGCGGTCAGAAAGGCTCTGGATCTAGGCGCCACACCGAAACTTGTCGCCGGCATCATCGGTGTTTCAAGTCAGCGGGTGTGCCAGATCATGCGGGAGTCTTGACGTTCGGGACGACGAATTGAGAGAGACTCGTTCGCTCGCAAGGAAAAACTCCCGTTTTCAGCCGCGACAAATTGGCACGACGGGCAAATCACCAAAACCTGTCCAGCCCTCTCGCAAAAAATATTTCTCTTCCGCCGTCGGGCAAATCAGCGCTACCAGCTCGCCCCATCTCACCCGATGAGAGGGGCGTTGCGCACGTCACGAAGCGCGCGGTGGGATGCGGTGGACGCGGAGCTTGCGAAAGGCGAACGCAGGCGATCGCGTACGGCGAAATCGTGTGGTTCTGACGCCCCGATGCTGGCGTCAAGTTGCGCGGAATGTCTGCGCAGCGACGGTGGCAAGAAAGCCGGTCACCGGGAAGAGCGCGTTATAAGCCGTAAAACCATTGCGCAGGGAAGGCCGGATGCCTCCGCTGAACCTGTATGCTCGTGTGCGTGTTTTTGTGCATGTTTGCACACGAGACCGCGGGTGCAGCGTGCACCCGGTCTTCCCTGCGCCCTCTTCTTTTAGCGAGGGCGGAAGTTTTGGTAAGCCTCGGGCGGATCATGCCGCGAGAATGCGGGCGCATGTTTATGGTTGTCATCGCCCGGCTTGACCGGGCGATCCAGTACGCCGCGGTTTATCGGCTGAACTCAGGCGTCCCTGGAATACTGGATCGCCCGGTCAAGCCGGGCGACGACAGTGGAGGAATGTTTGGAAATCAAATGAGGAAAAATACCTTCGTCGTCCCGGCGAACGCCGGGACCCATAACCACAGGCGTTCGTTGTTGTGGCTGGCTGTTGCTCCAGCGGTTCACACGATCTGCATCGGTGGTTATGGGTCCCGGCTCAAGGCCGGGACGACGAGTTGTGGGCGACGGGAATTATTTCACCACGCCGACCTCGCGGAAATATTTCAGGACGCCGGGATGAATGAGGTCGACATTCGGCGCGGCCGCGACGGTGTTCGCCGCCGTGGTCTCGCAGGCCTGCGGCAGCTTTTTGCAAAATTCGCCTTCGATCCCGTGCAGCGTCTTCGCCAGCCGATAGGCCACCTCGTCCGGCAGGGTTTCGCGCACGAGGATGTAGCTCCAGGAGCCGACCGACGCGATCGCTTCGGTCTGGTTCGGATAGCTGCCCGCCGGAATCGTCAGCGGCTTCAGGTAAGTGTGTTTTGCGCGGATGCGTGCAATTTCCTCTGCATCGGGAGCGATGAATCGCGCGCCGCCGGGGCTTTGCGCCATCGTCGCAAAACCGGGCCAGCCGATGCCGGCGCCCCACAGCGCCGCGGCGCGGCCGTCCTGCACCATGGCCGGGCCGTCGCCGGCGCGGTCGAGATAGATCGACTTGAAATCCTCGTCCTGCTTCAACCCGATGCCGTCGAGCACGTAGCGCGACAGGATCGGCAGGCCCGAGCCCTTGGCACCGAATGCGACGGGCTGGCCGACCAGATCGCGGATGGTCTTGTACGGGCTGTCGGCGCGCACCACGAACATGCCCGGGCTGGAATACATCGCGGTCAGGATTTTGAGCTTGGTCGCAGGCCTCTCGATGCCCATGAAGGCTTCGTAGGAAGGCTCCCCCGCCACCAGCGCGATATCGAGGTTGCCTGCTTCCAGCAGCGGAATGTTCTCGTTGGAGCCCTTGGTGTTGCGCGGCTCGATCGACAGCGCCGGATCGGCGGCGTTCATGATTTCAGCGAAATTGTTGCCATAGAGCGGGAAGCCGCCGCCCGGCGTCGCCGTTCCCAGGCTGATGGTTGTTTTTGTAATGGTCTTGTTTGTAATGGTCTTGCCCCCGTCTTGCGCCACAGCGCTTCCCGCCAGCAGCAGCGCTGCGGCACACGCCATATGAGCGAGTTTCATTTTCGACCTCAAGCGTCGTCTCGTGCGATGGGATTAATTCGACGCGCGGGAGGAGTTGTAGGCAATCGCGATGTTTTATGAAAGCATCCGGGCAACGGTAACAAGAAAATGACGGGAAGCATAATGCTGCAATTTTTGCGTAAGACCTTGTTTGGTCTGGTTTGCCTTTTGAGTCTCGCGGCCGGCACCGCCCCCTCCTCCGCCGCCGATTATCCCAACCGTCCGGTGCGCTGGCTGATCGGCTTTGCCGCCGGCGGCCCGGTCGATATCGTCGCGCGCATCATGAGCCAGTGGCTGTCGGAACATTTCGGCCAGCAATTCGTGGTCGAAAACCGCGCCGGCTCCGGCGGCAATATCGCCGTTGCCGCTGCGGTCAATTCGCCGCCGGACGGCTATACGCTATTGTTCGTCGGGCCCAACAACGCGATCTCGACCTCGCTCTACAAGAAGCTGCCGTTCGACTTCGAACGCGACACGGTGCCGGTCGCCAGCATCATGCAGCTCACCAACATGCTCGTGGTGTCGAACGCGATGCCGGTGAAGACGGTCCAGGAATTCATCGACTACTGCAAGGCCAATCCGGGCAAGATCTCGTACGCCTCCTCGGGCAACGGCACCTCGGTGCACATGTCGGCCGAACTATTCAAGGCGATGACCAAATGCGACATGGTGCATGTGCCCTACCGCGGATCGGCGATCGCCTTCCCCGACATCATCTCCAACAAGGTGCAGCTGATCTTCGACAATCTGCCCTCGGCGCTGGAGCAATCGCGCGGCGGCAGCGTGCGCGCGCTCGGCGTCACCTCTCCGAAACGCTGGCCCACGGTGCCCGAAATTCCCGCGATCGCCGAGACCGTGCCGGGATTCGAATCGGTCGGCTTCTACGGCATCTCGGCGCCGAAGGGCACGCCGCCTGAGATCGTCGACCTGCTCAACAAGGCCATCAATGAGGCGCTGAACGACCCCAAACTGGTGGCGCGGCTGGCCGAAGTCGGCGGCATCCCCAAGCCGATGACCCCGGCCGAATTCGGCAAGCTGGTCACTGAGGAGACCGAGAAATGGCGCAAAGTGGTCGAATTCGCCGGCGTTTCGGTGGATTGATGCCGGCATTGCGGGATCGCGGGTCACCCTGTAAACGATCCCGGCACCGTTGCCGGCCGCGTTCGCAGCCGCCTGCTGCGGGGCCTGTAGCTCAATGGTTAGAGCCGGCCGCTCATAACGGTCTGGTTGCAGGTTC